>NZ_BBPQ01000153.1:0-323 GCF_000787855.1 Streptacidiphilus anmyonensis
AGGCGGTGCTCCTAGAGGAAGTAGAGGCGGCTGAGGGAGACGCTCTCGGCGGGGTGGGAGTGGAGGGGGTCTCCGTCGAGGGTGACCAGTCCGGTGGTGGGGTTGACGTCGACGGCTCCGAGGCGGTGGTTGCGGAGCATGTCCGCGGGGCCGATGCCGCGGGTGTGTTTGACGGCGACGCGGCGCCTGCGGGTGGGGAGTTGGTCGCCGTTCGCCACGGCGGCGCCGGCGACGAAGGCGACGGAGATGTCGGCGGCGGTCGCGCCGTGCGCGCCGAACTGGGGGCCGAGGACGAGGGGTTCGCAGCGGTCGGTGGAGGCGTT
>NZ_BBPQ01000153.1:797-1961 GCF_000787855.1 Streptacidiphilus anmyonensis
GTCGAGGGGGCCGAGTTCGTGCTTCATCTTGCCGGCCATGGCGAAGGTGCGGCGGACGGTCTCGCCGGCGCGGCCCATGCCCTGGGCGTCGGAGGAGGTGATGCCGATGACGCCGAGGTCGTGCAGGACGTCCTCGGCGCCCATGGTGCCGGCGCGGATGCGGTCGCGGGCCATGGCGGCGTCGCCGGGCAGGTCGGTCTTGAGGTCGTGGGCGGAGACGATCATGCCGAAGTGCTCGCCGAGCGCGTCGCGGCCGAAGGGCAGGGTGGGGTTGGTGGAGGAGCCGATGACGTTGGGGACGCCGGCCATCTTCAGCACGTTGGGGACGTGGCCGCCGCCGCAGCCCTCGATGTGGAAGGCGTGGATGGTGCGGCCCTCCAGCACGGCGAGGGTGTCCTGCACCGACAGGCACTCGTTGAGGCCGTCGGTGTGCAGGGCCACCTGCACGTCGTGCTCCTCGGCGACCCGCAGCGCGGTGTCCAGGGCGCGGGTGTGCGCGCCCATGTCCTCGTGGACCTTGAACCCCGACGCCCCGCCCTCGGCGAGGGCCTCCACCAGCGGACCCGCGTCGGAGGACGAACCACGCGCCAGGAAGCCGATGTTGACCGGCCAGGCGTCGAAGGCGTTGAACGCGTGCCGCAGCGCCCAGGGGGAGTTGACGCCGACGCCCCACACGGGGCCGAACTCCTGGCCGATGATGGTGGTGACGCCGGAGGCGAGCGAGGCCTCCATGATGCGCGGGGACAGCAGGTGGACGTGGGTGTCGATCGCGCCGGCGGTGGCGATCAGGCCCTCGCCGGACACGATCGTGGTCCCGGTGCCGACCACGACCTCGACGCCGTCGAGGGTGTCCGGGTTGCCCGCGCGCCCGATCGAGACGATGCGGCCCTCGCGGATCCCGATCGAGGTCTTGCGGATGCCCTGCACGGCGTCGATGACGGTGACGTTGGAGAGGACCACGTCGCAGGTGGCGCGGACGGTGGTGGCCTTGAGGTGGATGCCGTCGCGGGCGGTCTTGCCGAACCCGGCCAGGAACTCGCTGCCCGGCTCCTGGGAGTCGGACTCGATCCGCACGATCAGCCCGGAGTCGCCCAGCCGGATCCGGTCCCCGGCCCGGGGGCCGTGGACGGCGATGTAGTCGTGCGGGTCGATCGCGCCCCACGG
>NZ_BBPQ01000153.1:2280-2819 GCF_000787855.1 Streptacidiphilus anmyonensis
CCGTCGACCAGGCCCGCGAACCCGATCGCCACCCGCTCACCGCCGATCGGCAGCAGCCCGACCTCCACCGTCGCGCCCGCATCGAACCGCACCGACGACCCCGCCGGCACCGCCAGCCGCAACCCGAACGCCGCCGCCCGGTCGAACGCCAGCCGCGGGTTCGCCTCGAAGAAGTGGAAGTGCGAGGTCACCGTCACCGGCACCACCGCGGTGTTGCGCACCGCCAGCACCACCACCGGCTCCGCCGGCTCGTACCCCGCACCCGCACCCGGCAGCGCCGCACCCGGCGCCTGCGCGCCCAGCGAGCCCTCACCACGGAACGGGTCGTCGATCACGCACAACCGCGTCCCGTCCTCGAACACCGCCTCGACCTGCAACGTGGTCACCACGTCGGCCACCCCCGGCAGCACGTCCTTCGCCGCGAGCACACTGCGCCCGGCCTCGATCGCCTCCGCCAGCCGCTTGCCGTCCCGGGCCGCCTCGCAGACCGTGTCGGCGATCAACGCCGTCGCCTCCGGCACGTTCAGCCGCAAACCACG
>NZ_BBPQ01000152.1 GCF_000787855.1 Streptacidiphilus anmyonensis
GTCCCCGCCGTCGTGGCGGTGGTCGCCACCCTCGTGCCGGTCACCGCCCCAACCCTCGTGGCGGGGGTCGCCGCCCCCGTGATGCTGGGGGACGCAGGACGGTGCGGTGCCGCAGTTGAACCGGAGGACACCGAGGGCCTCCCGGCCGGGCAGGAGGCCGGCCTTCTGGGAGACAAGTTCGTCGACGTTGAGCATTGTCATATCTTTCCGTTTGGAATCTGGAGAGAATTGCGCCGGGCTCCGGAGCCGCTGACGAGAGGGGGATGAACCGACCCTGGAGCCCGACGAAAGAAAAGCTATGGCTCGGACTTGCGGATTTTCAAGCCGCGCCGTTTCCGCCGCTCAGAGGATTCCGCCGTTTTCGCGCGGATCACGGCGGCGTATTTCGGGTGTTCGAGCCGGTCGAAGGGCGCAGCGGCGCCGTGGGAACTCGCCGCTTCTGCTCGCCCAAATTCCCCAGCGGCGTGCGTGTCGGTGCGGGGACGTCGCGGTGGCCCGGGTGGTGCCGTGGGGACGTGCAGGGGCAGGCGGGGCGCAGGTCAAGGAGGCGCAGCGCGCGCGTGAAGGAGGCATAACTACGCTGGTAGCCCAGCGCGGTGATGTCCGCGTACAGGGCGGCGGCGCTCAGGTGGGGGTTGTCGGCGAGGCGCTGTCTGCAGCGGTCCACGAAGGGGCCCAGCGCACCGGGGGCGTGACCGCGGGCGGCTGTGCTGCGCCGACCGTTGAGGTAAGCGCGAATGGTGGACCGGTCCCGCCCCAGATGGCGTGCGATCGCTGTGATCGTGTAACCGGCCCGGGCGAGCACGTGGACTTCCCGTTCTTCTTGCTGAGTCAGCATTCCTCGTACCTTCTTACGCTCGTGCGCCCCACTGCTCCAGGGCATACTCGGACATGCCGAAATAGCTGCCCCACCTGAATACGGGGGCGGCTGTTCGGGCATGTGCGGGGGTGCGGGGATTTCCCGCCGGTCTACCGCGGCGAAGAGGCGCTGGCGTTGACGAGTCTGCGCAGCGCGGTGCGTTCGGCGGGGGTCGTGGCGCCCCAGATGCCGGTGGGCGCGAGGTGGGGGTTGGCCAGAGCCCAGGCCAGGCAGGGGTTCTGCTGGGGGCAGACGCGGCAGGCGAGGACGGCGGCGCGGACCTCGGAGCGGTCGTGGTTGTAGTGGGTGGGGAAGTAGTCGTCGGGGCGGGTCCGGCAGGGTTCGGTGCCGGCGAAGCGCGGCAGGGGGTGGTCGGGTTCGACGATCGGCCGCGGGGGTGCGGGGTAGTGCAGATGGCCGGTGGGTGCGGTCATGGAGGGATGCGTCCTTGGCGTTGACGGGGCGTCAGCTGGCGTGGTCGGCGTGAGGGCCGGCGATCGGGGGTGCGACAGGGGCGGGAGCGTCGACGCCGGGGCCGGTGAGGGCGGCGCCGTCCATAACGGCGTCGCGGGATGCGTGAGCCGTGCCGGGGGCGGCGGCGATCGTGCCGAGGCTGGTGGCGGCCAGCAGCAGGGCCCGGGCGGTGCGTCGGGGAGCGCGGGAGGGCGGCACGGGGGCGCGGTGGCGGTTGGCGGCTGTCATGGGAGGGTCTCCTTTGTGTCCGGACGGGCGTGTCAGCTGCCTCGGTGGGTCCGGTTGGTCGAACTGGCGGCGGCGCCTGACGGCATCGGTTGCGCGGTCGGTGAACGGGTGGCTGGAGCGGGCGCGGTGGGGCTCGTGCTGGGACCGGCGGATGTCGGGCCGGCGCGGGGTGACGGGGTCGCACTGCTTGCCGTGCCGGTGGGCGTGGCCGTGAGGCGGGCGCCCGTCGAGGGTGCGGATCCGGATGCGGACGCGGGAGCGGACGTCGTCGCCTGGGGCGCCGGGCTGGGTACGGCCGTCGGCGTGGCTCCTGCGGTCGCTGTCGGCGTCGGCGTGCCGACGGGGGAGTCGGCTGCGGGGCGCCGGTGGATGCGCCGGGTCCGGGAGCGGTGGGTGACGGATGGGCTCGGTTGGACGGTGGGGACGCCGGGTTGGAGCACGGGGACGATCGGCGGCTGGGCCGGCAGCGGTTTGGGGGTGAGGCCGACGAACCAGGCGCAGCACAGTGCGCCCGCGGTGG
>NZ_BBPQ01000151.1 GCF_000787855.1 Streptacidiphilus anmyonensis
TCGTTCCGATCATGGTGAGCGTCGGTTCGATTGGCGCGGCTCGGTTGGGTGATCTTCGGCGGGTGTGCGCATGAAGGTAGGGCCTCCTGGTCAGCTCGGGATTGTCGAATGCCCGAAGCCCAGGAGGCCCTTGTGTCGCAGTCTTGCGTGGTCACGCCGGTGGAGTCCAACTCGGTTCCTCGGTCGTGTGATTGCCTCGCTCACCGGTTCGGGAATGCGGGCGACCGTCCGGACCGGCAGCCCTTCTACCCCTCCGACATGAGTGACGCGGAGTGGGCGGTCGTGCGGGACGCGATGCCGGTACCGGCATGGCTGGAGGGCCGTGGTGGGCAGCCGGAGGGCTACTGTCACCGGCAGATGTTGGACGCTGTGCGGTACCTGGTCACAGGCGGAATCACTTGGCGCGCGATGCCGACGGACTTCCCCACCTGGGACCGCGTGTACGCATTCGCCAAGCGCTGGCGTGTGAAGGGCTTGCTCGCCGAGCTGCACGACCGGCTGCGCGGCCTTGTCCGTGAGGACGC
This sequence comes from Streptacidiphilus anmyonensis, assembly GCF_000787855.1. Classification (GTDB taxonomy): domain Bacteria; phylum Actinomycetota; class Actinomycetes; order Streptomycetales; family Streptomycetaceae; genus Streptacidiphilus; species Streptacidiphilus anmyonensis. Next base: position 525 of record NZ_BBPQ01000151.1, read on the forward strand.
CGGCCGGGACCCCGAGCCCACGGCCGCGATCGTCGATTCCCAGTCGGTCAAGGCGGACGCGACGGTGGCCTCTTCAAGCAGGGGCTACGACGCGGGCAAGAAGATCAACGGCCGCAAGCGGCACGTCGTGGTCGACTGCCTCGGCCTGCTGCTGGCCGTGATGGTCACCGCCGCCAGTGTGCAGGACCGGGACGCGGCCAAACCGCTGCTGGAACAGCTGCGGGCCCGCTTCCATCGCATCACCCTGGTCTGGGCGGACGGCGGCTACGCAGGCCGACTGGTCGCCTGGGCGACCGAGAAGCTGCACCTGACCGTCCAGATCGTCAAGCGCTCGGACGACGCCACGGGATTCGTGGTGCTGCCCAGGCGCTGGATGATTGAGCGCACCCTCGGCTGGCTGCTGCGCTCGCGCCGCCTCGTGCGTGACTACGAGACGCTGCCCGCCGTCCACGAGCAGATGGTGCTCTGGTCCATGACCCGGCTCATGACCCGGCGACTGGCCCGGCCCACTCGGCGATCTCTGGGGCGTCCGCGCGACCGAGTATCTTGACCGCAGCAGACGGCAGACAGGGGCTCCGTCTCAGCGCGGGCGACCCGGAAGGACTGTCGTGGAAGAGGTTCCTGAAGCCATTGACCTGATCCGCCTGGTCGACCCGCCAGGAACGAGTGGTCACAGCATCAGCGTGCGAGTGCTGAAGGGCCTGACGCCCGACAGTCAGTGGCTGGACTGCGAAATCGTCATGACCACAGAGACGGTCACGGCGTGTTATCCGCTCGCTGTCACGCCTTCTGATCTCGACGGCTGGGAGGAAGCGCTCAACCACCTTGCCACTCGCCGTTTCGCCTCCTGGCTGAACACCGGGCGGTCCCCGGGCCTGGCGGTCAAGCCACTGGAATGGGGCGGGATCGAAGTCACCGTCCACGACAACCCGACATCCCGCGTGACCGTGAAGGCGGTGCTCGAACCGGCAGACGGCTGGGTCGAGGACCAGCGTGCGCGCCTGGCCGAGGTCCGCCGTCGCCTGGGTGGGTAGGTTCCTCGCTGGTCAGGCGAGCACGAACCGCCCTGGAGCCGATCCCCGGTTCACCAACCGCTTCGCCTTCGAGCGCACCCCCTCCACCTGGGCCGGCGTCAGCTCCAGCCCGAGCGCCATCGCGAACTGCTGGCAAGTCATCGCGAGATCGCCGTCAGCCTGCGGTTGCTCCGCCAGCACCGTCAGGATGCGCTGGTAGTCGGTCGCGAGCACCTCCGGCTCCATTCCGGGCCGTCGGACCGGCACGATCGACCCTGCACGCGCAGCCTTCGTCGTTGGTGGGACCACAACAGTGGCAACGAAGGCGGTCTGCACTGGTTCCGCGGCCGACGACGCGGGGCCGTCTTCGGCGATCGCATCCCCGCCGGGCGACGCAGACAGCACCTCGCCGACACGCTGTCGCGCGATCACCCAGCCCTGTCGATCCGCTTCCGCCTGCGCGAGCTCGGCGAGCAGCCGGTCCACCTCCGCCTCCAGCACTTCAACGCGCTCACGGGCGGCCAGTTCCCGCTCCTCCAGCAGACCCAGCACCGACGCCATCTGGCACCTCCACCGACGCGAAATCCCGACGGCCGAAGGCTCCCGCCACCGGCCCGGGGCTACACCTGACCTGCAGGAACTCGCCGATCACATTCGGTAGAG
>NZ_BBPQ01000150.1 GCF_000787855.1 Streptacidiphilus anmyonensis
GGTTCTGGTCCAACTTCTGTGGAGCCGTCACGATCTGTAATAAATCAGAGCCTGGATGGCGCTACGTAACTCGCTGACAGACCTGTTTGGGATCATGCCCGCATGGACTTCGACCTCGCCCCACCGAACGGCGTTGGGCCGTTGCAGATCGGCATGACTCGCCAAGCCGCCAACGCCGCGCTGGACTCGCTCCGCGACCTCTCTGCGGTCTCGGAATCAGACCGGCCTGGGCAGCATGTTTTCCGTCCCAGCGGACTGATGGTCAGCATCCACTGCACGCGAAACATGCTGGAAGCGATTGAGCTCGGGAGACCGTCGACTCAGACAGACCGCGTCATCTTCCGGGGCCTGGACGTGTTCGCGCTCCCGGCCCAGGAGCTGGTGCAGCGCATGGGCGAGCACACCACGATCGAGGCAGACCCCGACGACCCGGCGTCTTTCGTTGCCTCTGGCCTGCTGCTGAGCTTCTGGCGCCCGTTCGCAGCTGACGACGAGCCCGAGGAAGAGCAGGGCTACTACTTCAGCTCGGTCCTCTTGGCGCGGCCCGGCTATTACGACACCCCTGCTCAGGCTGCGGAGCGACTCCGCCAGGGGTCGTGACCGTTCCCGTCAGGAGGCCAGCAGGACTCGCTTCCGCAAGAGGCCGAAGCCGGCCCGGCCGTACATCTGGCGCTTGATCATTTTGATCCGGTTGACGTGGCCTTCGACGACTCCAGAACTCCACGGCAGTGTCAGGCCCGCGGTGACGGCGGCGAGATCGCGTTCGAGGCCGTTGACGAAGGTATGGAGGCTTGGCAGGTCATCGGCGCGGACTGCTTTGATCCATTGCGGGAGCTGGTCGCCCTGCAGTTGGGTGAGCATCTTCCCGAACGTGCTGACGTGCCCGGTGAGGGCCCGCAGTTCGGGGCAGCCGGCGAGGACGGCTTTGAGCTTCAGCTGCTCGCCTTCCGGCAGGATGTCGGGGTGAGTCAGGATCCAGCCGGTGACCGTGCGCGGGGACGGCGGGCGGGCTGCAGGTGCGGTCGGGGATGTGCGGAACGGCTGGAGGTAGGCGCGGATCGCTCCATATCCGCCGGTGTAGCCGTGCGTCTTGATCTCTTCCCAGAGGGTCCAGGCGTTCGTGCAGCCCTCGGCCCATCGCTCGTGCAGGTAGGGCTTGAAGTCGTCGAGCTTGGTCCTGCGGTTCTGCCACTGCCCCTGGAATAGCTCTTCCGGCGTCGCGGCGTCGGCCAGCCGTTGGACGGTGTGGTAGGTCATGCCGAGCTGTCGCTGGATGGAGCGCCGGCTGTGGCCGGCGGCCAGCAGCGCGTGGACGGTGGCGTGCTTGGTGCGGGTACGGTCGGCGAACCGGTGCCCGGTCGGCCACGGCGACCCGCATTCGGCTGGTGCCGGGGTCGGAGCCTTCTCCGGCACTGAATCGGTGAAGGTCACGCGGAGACACGGGCGGTGGCGGGAGACGCATCGCTCTGCTGCCTCGCCGAGGTTGCGCCAGAGGTGAAACCGGTCGGCGACCTGGACCGCGGTGGGCGCCCCGATGCTGGCGCCCTCGGCGAAGAAGGGGGCGCGATCGCGGCAGACGACCTCAATCCCCGGGTGCTCAGCCAGCCAAGCCGCGACGGTGCCTGCCTCGCGATCCGGCAGGAGGTCCACCGGCCTGCGCGTCTCGACGTCAACCAGCACCGTTCCGTAGACGCGGCCCTTGCGCATCGCGTACTCGTCGACGCCGACTACACGCGGGTCCTGTGGCTGGGGTTCCGGAAGGGCGTCCACCAGCCGCAGGACCGTGTTCCGACTGACCCTCGCCCCGATGACGTCGGAAAGCCGGGCACCGGCGCGACCGGCCAGAGCGAGGCCGACCTCGGCCAGCACCGACCGCATTCGTTCGGTCCGTTGGCTGTGTCGCCGGGTCAGGCCGGCGACCTGCTCGACGAATGTCCGCCGCCCGCAGGAGACGTCTACGCACGTGAAGCGTCGGACACGAAGTTGCAGCACCACCCGGCGTCCCGCCACGGGGAGGTCGGCGGGAAACCGCAGGTAGGAGCCATGCACGCGCCCGGACCAGCTTCCGCAGCTTGGGCACCGAGCGCCAGCCGTACTGCATCTGACACCGACTCGGATCAGCAGACCGTCGTCCTGCACAGACTCCACCCTGATCCCCGGATCCGACAGGAAGAGCAGCTCTTCCAGCCGGAGCAGTACCTCGCGCACAACCAGAACCATGACCCCGAACACGGTCAGCACCGTCAGTTTTAGGACGACCTGGCGTGACCCAGGGCGAGAGCGACAGTCACAGGGAGTATGCACACCACAGAACTTGGACCAGAACCC
>NZ_BBPQ01000149.1 GCF_000787855.1 Streptacidiphilus anmyonensis
AACAGGCTCATGACGTGGCTTCCTCCGGTCAGGCGGGGCGGGGAAGGGCGACGACGGCGGGGGTGAGCGTGCGGCGCAGGCGGGCGAAGACCCGGGCCTGATCGACCGCCAGAACGGCGACCGGTCGGCCCTCGCGCCGGTAGACGGCCGTGAAGCGGCGGCTGTCCAGCTCGCCCTCTTCGACCTGCGGCACGTCGCCGGGCCGGACGTGGCCGGCGAACTGGATGCGGCTGCGGTACTGGTCGGACCAGAAGTAGGGCGCGGCGGCGGGCGGCGGCGCGGAGACGCCGGTCAGCAGGGTGCGGGCGGCGGTCCTCGGCTGCTCGGTCGCGCTGGTCCAGTGCTCGACGCGCGCGTGGCCGCCGGTGAACAGGTCGAGGCAGCTGGCGACGTCGCCCACCGCCACCACCGCGGGGACGTCCGTCGCGCAGCCCGCGTCGCAGACGACGCCGTCGTCGATCCGGAGTCCGGACCCGTCGAGCCAGTCGGTCGCGGGGCGGGCCCCGACGCCGACCACGACGACGTCGGCGGGGACCAGACGGCCGTCCGCCAGCCGCACGCCGGTGACCCGGCCTGTGCCCTCCAGTGCGGCGACGCCGACGCCGCACAGGAGCCGGACGCCGTGGTCGGCGTGGAGCGAGGCGCAGACGAGGCCCATCTCCCGTCCCAGCGCCCGCTCCAGGGGCGTCTCCGCGGCCTCGATGACGGTGACGTCCAGGCCCATGGCGCGTGCGGAGGAGGCCACCTCGGCGCCGACGAAGCCGGCGCCGACGACGGCGACCGCGGGCCTGCCGGTGGTGAGTTCGGCGCGCAGCGCCTCGGCGTCGTCGAGTGTGCGCAGGGTGTGGACCCCGGCGAGCCCTTGGGCGCCGGGGAGGGTGCGCGCGGTGGCGCCGGTCGCGATCACGATGGCGTCGGCGCGCAGCTCACGTCCGTCGGACAGGGCGACCGTCCGCGCCGCCGGGTCGAGTCGCGTCGCCCGCACGCCGAGCAGCCAGTCGGCGCCGAGGTCCTGGTACTCCTCCGCGTCGCCGAGCGCGAGCGCCTCGGCGTCGAGTCCGCCGGTGAGGAACTGCTTGGACAGCGGGGGGCGGTCGTAGGGCAGATGGCGCTCCTCCCCCACGACCGTGATCGCCCCCTCGTGGCCCTCCTCCCGGAGGGCTCGCACGGCGCTGAGGCCCGCGAGCGAGGCCCCGACGACGAGGACGCTTCTCGGGCCGGTCACGCGGGCTCGATGACGGCGTCGGCGGCGGTGACGTGGAGCAGCACGAGGCCGTCCACGACCTCGACGCGGTGGGTGCGCAGCGCCGCCTTCGCGGGCAGACAGGTCGGCCGGCCGGTGCGCAGGTCGAAGGAGCTCGCGTGGAGGGGGCATTCGACCAGGCAGCCTTCGAGCCATCCGTCGGCCAGGGACGCGTCCTGGTGCGTGCAGGTGTCGTCCACGGCGTACAGGACGCCGTCGGCGTTGAAGACGGCGACGGGAGCGGGGACGCCCTCCGTCACGCGGAGGGACTCGCCGGGGGGCAGGTCGTCGATCCGGCAGACCGTGATCACTCGGAACCTCCAGAGTGTCGCGTATCACGCAACAGGATGCGGTATACGCAACATGGTTTCTTCGCACTGAAGTACTGTCAAGAGGTCCCGCACGCCCGACACCGAGGCATACTGTTGCGCCATGAGCAACGGTGTGCAGCCTGTCGAGTCCCCCGTGCAGTCCGTGGACCGAGCGGTCACGATCCTCGAACTGCTGGCCGCCCGCGGCGAGGCCGGCGTCACCGAGATCGCCGCCGAGCTCGGCGTGCACAAGTCCACAGCGTTCCGCCTGGTCGCGGCACTGGAACTGCGCGGGCTGGTCGAACAGCCCGGCGAGCGCGGCAAGTACCGCCTCGGCCTCGGCCTGGTGCGCCTCGCGGGCGCGGCGACGGTGCGGCTGGACCTCTCGCAGCAGAGCCGCCCGGTCTGCGAGCGGCTCGCGGTCGAGGTCGCGGAGACCATCAACGTGGCGATCCTCGACGTCGACGCGGCGGTCAACATCGAGCAGGTGCTCGGGCCTTCGGCCATCACCACGCACAACTGGGTCGGACAGCGGACGCCGCTGCACGCGACGTCCAGCGGCAAGGTGCTGCTCGCCCACCTGCCGGAGCCCGCGCTGGCCCAGCGCCTCGCCGAGCCGCTGGAACGCTTCACCTCCCACACCGTCACCGATCCGGCCCGCCTGCGCCGCCAGCTGGAGACCGCCAGGCAGGACGGGTACGCCTGCACCGTCGAGGAGTTGGAGACCGGCCTGAACGCGGTCGCGGCCCCGGTCTTCGCCCACAACGGCCAGGTCGTGGCGGCCATCAGCGCCTCCGGCCCCTCCTTCCGCCTCGCCAAGCCCCGCCTCGCCGAGGTCGCACGGGCGGTCCGCACGGCAGCGGAGGAGGTCTCCACCCGCCTCGGCTACCTGCCGACCCGG
>NZ_BBPQ01000148.1:0-1282 GCF_000787855.1 Streptacidiphilus anmyonensis
TGTCGTCCGTCACGTAATTCCCCGGGCCCGTGAGCAGGTAATTCCCCAGGGTGCGGTCCGGTGGGGGTGAGACTACCCGGCCTTCGTCCGGGTGTCGTGGGTGGTGGTTCTGGGTCGCTTGTTCGGTCTGTAGCTGGCTCCGTTCATGAAGAGCTGGTGGCTGTTGTTGATCAGTCGGTCGAGCAGGGACTCGGCGACGACGGGGTTGGGGAAGAGGGGATACCAGTCCTGCGGGGCCCGGTTCGAGGTCAGGATCAGCGACCGGCCCGTGCGCTCGGTGATCAGTTCGTAGAGGTCGTCGGCCTGGGCGGGGGTGAGCTCGCGCATCGCGAAGTCGTCCAGGATGAGGACGTCGGGCCGGGCCAGTTCGCGCAGGCGGCGGTCCCAGCTGTGGTCGGCGCGTCCGCCGGCGAGGTCGGCCAGGGCCCGGCTGGTCTTGGTGAACCGGGCGTCGGCGCCCTGCCGGACGGCGAGGTGCCCCAGCGCCTGGGCGACGTGTGTCTTCCCGACCCCGACCGGGCCATACAAGATCACGGACTCTCCGGCCTGGAGCCAGCGCAGGGCGGCCAGGTCGCGGATCTGGGCGGCGGGCAGCTTGGGGGCGGCGGCGAAGTCGAAGCCCTCCAAGGTGGCGGCGTCCTCGAAGCGGGCGCGTCGGATCCGGCGGTCCAGGGCCTGGGTCTCGCGGCGGGTGATCTCGTCCTGGCACAGGACCTGCAGGAAGTCGAGGTGCCCGAGTTCGCCTGCGCGGGCCTGGGCCAGGCGGGCGTCCAGGGTCTGGAGCATGCCACCGAGCTTGAGCTGGCGCAGGCACTGCTCGAGGTGGTTCACCAGGACGGTCATGACGCGGTCCCTCGCTCGGAGAGGACCGCCGCCGAGGTGCTGGTGACGGCGGCCGGGACGTCCGCGGTGCCGGTGTCCGGGGCGGCCGGGGCGGGCTCGGTGGGCAGGGGGATGACGTTCGCGAAGAGCGCGGTGGGCCCGTGGAGGAAGGCCGCGGCGCCCGCGTCCCCGGTGTCCGGCGGGACCGGGGTGTCCTCGGTCCCGGCGGCGAGGATGCCCTTCACGGTGCGGTAGGACGGGTCGCCGACAGCGACGGCCTTGGCGCAGGCGGCCTCCAGCCGGACCGGTCCGTGTTTCTTCTCCAGGCCCAGGACGCCCTGGGCGGCCCGCAGCCGGAACAGGGCGTTGACCTGCAGCAGGTCCTCGACGACCGCGGCGGTGGCGGGGCCGATCCGGGCCGCCTGCTTGCGGCACCAGACGGGGGTGCGCATCTGGAAGG
>NZ_BBPQ01000148.1:1431-2814 GCF_000787855.1 Streptacidiphilus anmyonensis
GATCTTCTCGGGCGGGTAGTCGGTCACGTCGGTGCGCTTGCCGCGCTCGCAGGCGGCGTGGGTCTTGATGAGGTCGCCTTTGTGGAAGACCTGCACGATGGTGTGGGTGGAGCGGACGTCGACCTTCTTCCCGATGAACTGCCACGGCACCGAGTACAGGGTCCGGCCGATCTTGATGTGGATGTCCGGGCCGACGGTGGCCCGCGACCATTTCGCCAGCACGAACGTCCGCTTGGGCAGCGGCGCGAGCGCGTCCTTCTCGTTCGCTTCGAACACCACCGCAGGGGCGGCCCCGCCGAGTGGCCGGCATTGCCGCTGCCCGGCGACCTCGACCGACCACCGCTCCGCGGCCCGCTGCATCTGCTCGATCGAGGTGAACTCCCGCCCGCGCCACCACGAATCGCGGATATACGGCATAGGCCTCTCCACGCGCCCCTTGTCCCGCGGTTTCCGGGACCGCGCGGGGTCCACGAGGGCGCCGTAGTGCTCGGCAAGCTCGGCGTAGGCGCGGTTGATCTTCGGATCGTAGAGGTCGGGACGTTCGACGCCGGTGCGCAGGTTGTCCGGTACCAGGCGCGCCGGGACGCCACCGAAGTACTCGAACGCGGCGACGTGAGCGGCGCACCAGGCCTGCTGGTCCATCTTCAGCACCGGGCGCACGAACATGTGGCGCGAGGCGGCCAGGACCATCACGAACGCCCACACGCGGTGGCGTTTCCCGGTGCGCGGGTCGGTCCACATGCCCATCGAGCCGTAGTCGATCTGGGCCTCCTGGCCCGGGACCGCGGGCTCGCGCAGCACCACGACCTGGTCCCGGCGGGCCTCCTCGGGCAGGTTCGCCCGCACATACCGGCGCAGGCTGGAGGCCGAGCAGTCCAGGCCGTGCTCGTCCCGCAGGCGCTGATGGATCGTCGCCATCGTCAGCACCGGCAGCATCTGCTTGATGAACTCGTGGTGCCGGGCGATCTGCGGCCAGGTCACCTGCCGCAGCCGGGTGTCCGCGAGCTCGGGGAACCACTCCTTCACCAGTCCGGCCCAGTCCGCGCCGGTCATCGGCGGCCCGCCCGGCGCGATGCCGGCCGCCTCCGCCGGGGCCAGGTACTTCCTGATCGTCTTCCTGTCGATCCCCAGCGAGTCCGCGAGCTCGGTCTTCGAGCGCCCGGCATACCAGTGGATCAAGATCTCGGTCACATCGACCACGGTGAACGTTCTCCTCGCCATACCGTCCCTCGCACATCCGCACGAAGGAAGCGTCCGTCTGGTGAGGACCGCACCCACAGCGACACGCGTACGTCATCCCGGTGGGGAATTACGTGCTCACGGGGGTGGGGAATTACGTGCTCAGGACCGGCTCACAGGTGGGGAATTTCGTGATCGCCGACA
>NZ_BBPQ01000147.1:0-1192 GCF_000787855.1 Streptacidiphilus anmyonensis
CGTCATCCTGACGCGCCGGCGCTGGACACGGGCTCCGTTGTCCTTTCCTATCGGCAGTTGCTGGGGGCGGTGGGCGACCTGGCGGCGGAGTTGGCGGGGTACGGCATCGGGCCGGGCGACCGTGTGGGTGTCCGGGTGCCGAGCGGCACGCCGGAGTTGTACCTGGGCATCCTGGGGGTGCTGCGGGCCGGTGCGGCGTACGTGCCGGTGGATGTGGACGATCCGGACGAGCGTGCGGAGATGATCTGGACCGATGCCGGGGTCTGCGCGATCGTGGGCGCGGGTCTGTCGGTGGTGGCGGGTCCGAGTCCGACGGGCGGGGAGCCGGGCACCGCGCGGGTGTCCGACGACGCGTGGATCATCTTCACCTCCGGTACGACCGGCCGCCCCAAGGGTGTGGCGGTGACGCACCGCAGTGCGGCGGCGTTCGTGGACGCGGAGGCGCGGTTGTTCCTGCGTCAGGCTCCGCTGGGGCCCGGTGACCGGGTGCTGGCGGGGTTGTCGGTGGCGTTCGATGCGTCGTGTGAGGAGATGTGGCTGGCGTGGCGGCACGGGGCGTGTCTGGTGCCGGCGCCGCGTTCGCTGGTGAAGGCGGGTACGGATCTGGGTCCGTGGCTGGTGGAGCGCGGGATCACGGTGGTGTCCACGGTGCCGACGCTGGTGGCGTTGTGGCCGCGGGAGGCGTTGGACCGGGTCCGGCTGCTGATCGTCGGCGGTGAGGCGTGTCCGGCGGAGCTGGTGGAGCGGTTGGCGGTGTCGGGGCGGGAGTTCTGGAACACCTACGGTCCGACCGAGGCGACGGTCGTGGCGTGCGCGTCGTTGATGCGGGCGGGTGGGCCGGTGCGGATCGGTGCGCCGTTGGACGGGTGGGAGCTGGCGGTGGTCGGGCCGGACAACCGGCCGGTGGCCTGGGGTGAGACCGGTGAGCTGGTGATCGGGGGTGTGGGGACCGCCCGTTATCTGGATCCGGTGAAGGACCGGGAGAAGTTCGGTGCGGCGCCGTGGCACGGGCGTGCGGAGCGGGTGTACCGCAGTGGTGACCTGGTGCGGGCGGATCCGGAGGGGTTGGTGTTCGTCGGGCGTGCCGACGAGCAGGTGAAGCTGGGTGGTCGGCGGATCGAGCTCGGTGAGGTCGACTCGGCGTTGCAGGCGCTGCCGGGTGTGCGGGCGGCCGCGGCGGCGGTGAAGGAGA
>NZ_BBPQ01000147.1:1780-2894 GCF_000787855.1 Streptacidiphilus anmyonensis
TCGGTTGCCGCAGGCGCTGGTGCCGGTGCTGGCGGTGGTGGCGGAGCTGCCGACGCGGACCTCGGGCAAGGTCGACCGCAAGGCGCTGCCGTGGCCGCTGCCGGGCGTCGGCGCCGACGCCGGGGCGGAGGCCGGCGGGCCGCTGCACGGCACCGCCGCGTGGCTGGGGGAGCAGTGGCAGGCCGTGCTCGGCGTGCCGGTCGGCGCGGGCAGCGACTTCTTCGCGCTCGGCGGCACCAGCCTGGCCGCGGCCAAGCTCGTCTCCCTGCTGCGGCAGCGCTTCCCCGGCGCGTCGGTCGCCGACCTCTACCAGCAGCCCCGGCTCCAGCAGTTGGCCGACCTCCTCGACGGCGGCGCCGTCGAGGAGGAGCAGGTCCGCGAGGTCCGGCCGGTGCCGCGCTACGTGGGCCTGTACCAGGCGCTGGTGCTCGCCGTCCTGTACACCCTCACCGGGCTGCGCTGGGTGCTGGCGCTGGCCGCGGTCGACAACATCATCGGCCCGCTGCCCTGGGCCCCGCACACCTCCTGGGCGCTGGTCGCGGGCGGCTGGCTGCTGCTGTCCAGCGCGTTCGGCCGCTCCCTGATCGGTGCGCTGGGCGCGCGGCTGCTGACGGCGGGTCTGAAGCCGGGCAGCTACCGCCGCGGCGGCTGGGCGCACCTGCGGCTGTGGACCGCCGAGCGGCTGGTGGGCATGTTCAACATCGCCTCCGTCATCGGCACCCCGCTCGCCCGCCGCTACGCGCGCCTGCTCGGCTGCCGGGTGGGCCGCGACGTCGAGCTGCACAGCATGCCGCCGGTGACCGGCATGGCCGTCTACGGCGACGGCTGTGCGGTGGAGACCGAGGTCGACACCGCCGGCTGGTGGCTCGACGGCGACGTGCTGCACCTGGGCACGATCCGGATCGGCAACGGCGCCCGCGTCGGCACCCGCACCATGCTCATGCCCGGCGCCGAGATCGGCTACGACGCCGAGGTGCTGCCCGGCAGTTGCGTGCTGGGCCGGGTCCCGGCCCGCGCCCGCGTCCACGGCAGCCCCGCCGTCCCCGACGAGCGGCCCGTGCCGGAGCAGGAGCAGTGGCCCGCCCCCGCGCACCGCCGCTCCCGCCTGTGGAAC
>NZ_BBPQ01000147.1:3274-3712 GCF_000787855.1 Streptacidiphilus anmyonensis
GGTCCTGTACGCGCTGGCGGTGGTGGTGACGGTCCGGCTGTTCTCGATCCCGATCAAGCCGGGCCTGCACCCCGCCCACGGCAAGGTCGGCTTCTGCGTCTGGGCCGTCCACAACCTCATGGGCTCCGCCCGCAGCACCCTGTTCCCCTTCTACGCCAGCCTCATGACGCCGACCTGGCTGCGCCTGCTCGGCGCCAAGCTCGGCCGCCGCGTCGAAGCCTCCACCGTCATCGGCCTGCCCGGCCTCATGCGCGTCGACGACCACGCCTTCCTCGCCGACGACACCATGGTCGGCTCCTTCGCCCTGGGCGGCGGCTGGATCCGCCTCGGCGTGTCCAGCGTCGGCAAACGCTCCTTCGTCGGCAACTCCGGCATCGTCGGCCCCGGCCGCACCCTGCCCGACGACTCCCTCGTCGGCGTCCTGTCCGACGCACCCCC
>NZ_BBPQ01000147.1:3962-4658 GCF_000787855.1 Streptacidiphilus anmyonensis
GACACCGCCCGCACCTACGACCCGCCCCGCCGACTCGTCTGGGCCCGCGCCGCCGTCGAACTGTGCCGCATCCTGCCGGTCCTGATCACCGTCCTGCTCGGCGACCTGGCCGCCACCGCCCTCCAGGCCCTGTTCGACTGGGACGGCCTGACCGCCTCCGCCGTCCTGGCCGGCGTCCTGCTGCTCGTGCTCGGGGTGACGGCGTGTCTGATCACCACCGCCGCAAAGTGGTTGCTGGTCGGCCGCTTCCGCGAGGGCCAGAAACCCCTGTGGAGCTCCTTCGTGTGGCGCAACGAACTCTTCGACACCTTCGTCGAGGAACTCGCCATGCCCTGGCTCGGCGGCACCCTGATCGGCACCCCCTTCTTCACCCTGTGGCTGCGCACCCTGGGCGTCCGCATCGGCCGCGGCGTGTGGTGCGAGTCCCACTGGTTCCCCGAGACCGACCTGATCGCCATCGGCGACGCGGCCACCGTCAACCGCGGCGTCGTGGTCCAGACCCACCTCTTCCACGACCGGCTCATGCGCATGGACGCCATCGAGGTCGAGGCCGGCGCCACCCTCGGCCCCCACTCCATCGTCCTGCTCGGCTCCACGCTGGGCGAAGGCGCCGTCGTCGGCCCCTCCTCCCTCGTCATGCGCGGCGAGACCGTACCGGCCGGCAGCCGCTGGCTCGGCAACCCCGTACGCCGCTGG
>NZ_BBPQ01000146.1:0-1435 GCF_000787855.1 Streptacidiphilus anmyonensis
GGCAGACCAGCGACTGCCCGATGCAGCGCCAGCAGCCCCGACCGCAAATTCCCCGCAGGATCGCCAAGCCATCCCTCTGGAATCAGGACCGTGGATTCGCTCGAAGCGACCCGAGGGTCCATCCCGAATGAAGAAACGATCCTTCTTATGTCACCCGTCTGCCTGGCCCTCGGTGCAGATTCGGCGGATGCGGCCGACGCTAATGTCTTCGTGTCCCATCCACTTTCACGACATCTGACTATTAGGCATGCTCTCGAAAGCCCAAGGCAGCTGATGCGACTCATGGATTAGGGCCAGGGCTTCATGGTGGACCACCCGATATTCACAGAATCATCTTGAAGGAGTTGGGCACCTAGATGGAATTGAATGTCTCTGTTGCGCGTTCTCGGCGCGTGTTCACCGCCTGGATCTCCGGGGCCCTGATGCTGTCACTCGCCGCCGCCGGGATCGCGTTGGTGCCGAGCAGTGCGCATGCGATCGGCGTGGCCGTCCCGCTGGGAGCGGCGGACAGCTTCGCGGTGTTGGGCGGCCAGTCCGTCACCAACACCGGACCGACCACCATCACCGGGGACGTCGGAGTGTCCCCCGGGACCTCGATCACCGGTCTCACTCCCGTCATGGTGAATGGGGCCATCCACCAGACGGACGCTGTGGCGGCCCAGGCCCAGAGCGATCTGACCAGCGCGTACAACAACGCCGCCGGTCAGGCATCGGATTTCACCCTCACCTCGCCGGGGGACCTGGTCGGCCAGACTCTGGCCCCGGGTGTTTACACTGCCGCGTCGTCGATCAACCTTTCGGGCACGCTCACGCTTGACGCCCAAGGCAACCCCAATGCGGTCTTCATCTTCCAGATCGGGTCGACCCTTCAGACGGCCTCCGCCAGCCGGGTCGTGCTGATCAACGGCGCCCAGCCGTGCAACGTGTACTGGCAGGTGGGCAGTTCCGCAACGCTCGGCACCAACTCGACCTTCGTAGGCAACATCCTGGCCCTCACGTCGATCTCCGCCACCACCGGAGCCAACATCGACGGTCGGGCGCTCGCCCGCAACGGCTCAGTCACTTTGGACACGAACGTGATTACCCGGGCGACGTGCGCGACCGGAACCACGACTGGCGGAACCACAGCCGGTACGACCGGCGGCCTGATCGCCGGTACGACCGGCGGAACCACCGCCGGCGGCACTGGGGGTGTGGTCGCGGGCGTGACCGCTGGTGCCACCGGTGGCCTGATCGGCGGCACCGGCCTGATCGGCGGCACCGGCCTCATTGGCGGTACCGGACTCATTGGCGGCGTGGTCGCCGGCACCACCGGCGGAACCACGGTCGGAACCACCGGCGGCAACACTGCCGGTGCCACGGCCGGAACCACTGGCGGCAACACCGCCGGTGCCACGGCCGGAACGTCGGGCGGCGCCACGGGCGGTCCCTGCCA
>NZ_BBPQ01000146.1:2023-4078 GCF_000787855.1 Streptacidiphilus anmyonensis
CCAGGGGTGCGACTCCCACCAGCCGGACGCGCGCAGCTTGGTGAAGTCCTGACCGAAGGCGGTTGAGCCGGGAGTCAGAAGGACGGCCGTGGCGGAGCGCAAGCATGATGCCGCCACGGCCGTCCTTGCCGGGCATATCAGCGCACGACGGGGCTAGCACCGACCACGCTCCCCGCCCTGTGGCCGCTGGGCGCCAACGGCCGCCACGAGCCGAAGGACGAGCGAGGAGGATGGGATGAGCCGCAGCGACCACGACACCGCAGCGATCGGCAGTGAAGAAGGGCAGGCGTCCGGCGGTCTGCTGACTGCACCTTTGACCGCCCCTTCGGCGGAGCACCGGACCGACGAGCAAGGGAGCGATCAACGTCCGCCGCTGTCACGGCCCGCTGGACTTCTGGTCGCTGCGCGGTCGCGGTGTGCGTCATCGTCGCCGTCACACACGTCTTGCTGCTCTTCCTCTATGTCGCGCCCTCAAACACGATCTCCACCCAGTACGAGCAGCCGATCAACGCCTGGATCTACCCCTATTTCGAGCAGAACTGGCGACTCTTCGCGCCGGACCCGCAGTCCGTACAGCAGCAGGTTTCCGCACGCACAGCACACACGTCCCCCGACGGATTGACCCAGGTCACCGGCTGGACCGACCTGAGCGCCATCGACGACGCCGCGATCAAGCACGACCCCTTCCCCAGCCACACATCCCAGAACATGCTGCGCCGGGCGTGGAGCGCCTACCTCGAAACGCACCCCGACAGCGACACGTCGTACTCGGAGCGTGCCCGCATGCTCCAGGAGTACCTGCTCAACATCGCCGCCCAACGCCTGGCCGCCCGAGGTGACCGCACCTTCGACGCCATCCAGTTGCGCGTCATCACCACCCCGATCGCTTCAGCTCCGACCCAGGTGTCCGGCAACCGTCCCGCCGCGACCCCGTCCAGCACCAGGTACCTTCCGTGGTGGCAAGTGAGGTCTCGTGATCACTGACCGGACATCCCGCACCGAAACCCGTCACGAGGGCCGGCCGCCGCTCGCCCCCTGCAGCGCGATGAGGCGCCCCGACCCCGTCACCAGGGCGTTCACCTTCCTGACCGAACACGCGGTCTCGCTCCACGCGGCGGCCGTGCTGCGCATCGGCTACGGACTGCTCTACCTGACGTTCCTGTTGCGCGAGTTCCCCCACCGCGACGAGATCTGGGGACCGGGATCCCCGTGGACCCCGAATCTGGCCCGCGAGCTGTTCCGCCAAAACGGCTGGTTCAGCCTGCTCACACTCTCCGACAACGGTACGTACTTCGAGGCCTGCTACGTCCTGGCCCTGCTCACCTCCGCCGTGTTCATGCTGGGCTGGCACACCAGGGTGACGTCCGTTCTGTTCGCCCTCGTGGTGACCTCGTTCCACGGCCGCGCCGTCTTCATGACCGACGGTGGGGACAACCTGATCGTCCTGATGGCCATCTACCTGATGTTCACGGCCAGTGGCGACCGCTGGTCCCTGGACGCGCGCAGGCGACGGCTCCGCGCGTCCGCCCACGAGCGCGGTCGCGAGACGGCCGGCCTCCGGTCGCGGCCCGCCTGGCAGCAGGCGGCAGCGGTCCGGACGCAGCTGACCACGCTGGTGCACAACTGCGGCATGTTCGTCATCGCGGCCCAGGTGTGCATCCTCTACGGCTCGGCCGGCCTCTACAAAGTGCAAGGAAGCCTGTGGCAGGACGGCACCGCGCTGCACTACGTGGTCAATCTCGACCTGTTCCGACCCTGGCCCACGCTCTCGCACCTCGCCGACGACCACCAACTCCTGATCACACTCGCCGGCTACGCGACTGTCCTGGTCCAGGTGGCGTTTCCGTTCGCCCTGTTCAGCAGGCTCAAATACGTCCTCCTCGGCCTATTGATCGGCATGCACATCGGGATCGCCGTCCTCCTCGGGCTACCGGTCTTCTCCGGTGCGATGATCATCGCCGACGCCGTCTTCCTTCCCGATCACGCCCTTCTCCGCGTCGCGGGCATCGGGCGACGCTTCCTTCAGCATCGCCGGGCACCCAGCCAATGCAAGGA
>NZ_BBPQ01000145.1:0-1425 GCF_000787855.1 Streptacidiphilus anmyonensis
CGCGGTGCTGCGGCCGCGCACGTCGGTGAAGGCGCTCGACGCGCCCGCCGTGGCGGTGCCGTTGCCGGCCGGGGCGGTGGTGTCGGTGCGGTCCACGCCGGGGTAGGCGGTGGTGGTCGTCGCGCCCGGGACAGCGATGCCATTGTGGTACTGCGTGACCGTCAGCGGACGGGACAGCCCGTCGTAGCTGGTCACGGTCTGCGAGGCGAGCGCGTCGCCGTAGTAGCGGAACGTCGCTGACGGGGTGTTGCCGCTGTCGTAGTTGTTCGTCGCGGTGCGGGTGACCTGGCCGAGCGAGTCGTACTCGGCCTGGGTGGACACCAGCCCGCCGAGCCGTCCACCGGGGTGGCCTGCGTCTGCACCTGGTCCCCGAAACCGTCCAGGATCGAGAAGGACAGGCCGTAGGAGTCGTCCTCGCGCAGCGTCTTGGTCTCGACGTAGGGGTTCGGCGCCGCCGTGGTGGCCCCTAGCGTGGTGCCGAACAGGCCGTAGGCGTAGACGGTGTTCGGGGTGTTCGGGTTCTGCGCCTTCGGATGGTCGGGCTGCCAGGTCTTCACCGCCCGGCCGAGCCCGTCGTAGACGGCGTCGCTCTGGCGGCCGTTGACGTCGACGGTGGTCTCCGGGACGCCGCGGCCGCGGTCCATGGTGACGGTCGAGGTCCACCCGGCCGGGTTGGTGGTGGTCACCTGGGTCGGCAGCAGGCCGGTCGCCGGGCTGTACGCGGTCTTGGTGGTGTGGTTGTCGGCGTCGGTGCTGCTGGTCTCGCGGCCGTACTGGTCGAAAGCGGCCTGCCCGGTGGTGGTCCAGCCGCCGTTGAAGGAGGCCGCAGCCTCGGTCGTGGTGGCGTCGCCGACGGCCACGGTTCCCGGTGGCTGGTTGTCGTACAGGGTCTGGGTCTGCGAGACGGCCGTCGCCGCGGTCTCGGACGTCGTGGTGCAGCTCTGCCCCGCCGGGACCGTGGAGGTGATGGTCGTCATCGGGTAGGCGGTCCACTGCGCGCCGTCGGCACCGAGCGCGGTGTTGCCCGCGTAGCCGGTGAAGGTGCACAGCTCCTGGACGTCACCGTTCGACTTCCCCGAGCCGTCGGTGTCGCCCTTGTCGTCGGTCAGGATCAGACGGCCGTTGCCGCCCGCCCCGCCCGAACCCGTGAACGAGGGAAGGGAGTTGTCGTAGGTGTAGTCGACCTCCGAGCGTCGCAGAGCACCGGACGCCAGCGGAGCGTAGGTGATCTTCTTGCTGATGTGGGAGAAGTGCGCGCGCTGCGCCGGCAGCCCGCTCAGCCGGGTGTGGACCGCGGTGACCATCCCCGCATCGGTCGGGTCTTCGGGGACCGTGATCACATCCGAGGTCACGGTGCTGGAGGTGTCGGAGGCGTAGGTCTGGATCTCGAGGGTCTCGCCGGCCAGCGCGTTGTCGTCGCGGTAG
>NZ_BBPQ01000145.1:1445-2919 GCF_000787855.1 Streptacidiphilus anmyonensis
CCGCGTCGGTGCTGCTGGTCTCGCGACCGTACTGGTCGAAAGCGGCCTGCCCGGTGGTGGTCCAGCCGCCGTTGAAGGAGGCCGCAGCCTCGGTCGTCGTGACGTCACCGACGGCCACGGTTCCCGGCGGCTGGTTGTCGTACAGCGTCTGGGTCTGCGAGACGGCCGTCGCCGCGGTCTCGGACGTCGTGGTGCAGCTCTGCCCCGCCGGCACCGTGGAGGTGATGGTCGTCATCGGGTAGGCGGTCCACTGCGCGCCGTCGGCCCCGAGCGCGGTGTTGCCCGCATAGCCGGTGAAGGTGCACAACTCCTGGACGTCACCGTTCGACTTCCCCGAGCCGTCGGTGTCGCCCTTGTCGTCGGTCAGGATCAGACGGCCGTTGCCACCGACCCCGCCCGAACCCGTGAACGAAGGAAGGGAGTTGTCGTAGGTGTAGTCGACCTCCGAGCGGCGTGTCCCGCCGCCGGCCAGAGGCGCGTATGTGATCATCTTCTGCTGGTGTGCGAAGTGCGCGCGCTGCGCGGGCAGGCCGCTCGCCCGGGTGTGGACGGCCGTGATCATCCCGGGGTCGGTCGGGTCCTCCGGGACGGTGATCACGTCGGAGGTGACGGTGGTCGACGTGTCGGAGGCGTAGGTCTGGACCTCCAGCACTCCCCCCGCCAGCGCGTTGTCGTCGCGGTATCCGCCGCTGGGGCAGGCGGTGCTGGTCGGGGCCTGGCTGTGGGAGTCGTTCAGGCAGACGTAACCGGTCGGGTCCTGGTCCATGCCCTGGAAATAGGTGGTCACCGACTTGGCGTTCGCGCCGGGGGCCTCGCCGGAGCTGGTGGTCTGCACCTGCCGGAACCCCCGGAACCCGTCCACCGTGCGGTAGGCCGGATCGACCTGCTCGGAGTCGTTGGTGTGCCACGCCGGCGCGCCCAGGTACGTGTAGCTGGTGCTGCGCGCGGCCGCGTAGGAGTAGCCGGCGTTCCTGGTGGTGTTGTCGTTCACCGTGACGCCGGTGACCAGGTACTTGTTGAACCAGTCCAGCACCTTCGTGCCCTGGTTGTCGAAGTACTCCGGGAAGCACAGGGTGTGGTTCGCCGTGGTGGCCGGCGGCGCTGTCGTCCCGCAGTCCAGCGTGCTGGGGCGGCCGTAGGCGACCACGGTCTCCGAACCGAGCTCGTCGGTGATGTCGTCCAGCCGGAACCGGTAGAACGGCGCCGAGTTGTACAGGCTCGACGCCTGCGACCGGTTCGCCAGCTGCGTGTAGCCGAAGTCAACCGCGGGGCTGGTCGAGGTCGCCACCGTCCCGTCGGAGTTGGTCAGATAGCCGGTGCGACTGACCGAGTCCAACCGCAGCTGCGCCCGGTTCCCCGACGTGGCGTTGTCCACCGGCGCGGGGAACGACTCGTTCAACGCATAGCTGTCCACCGCCTTGAAGCCCGCCGGCGTCCCCGAGGGCTGACTGCCCGTCGGCGCGCCCGCGTTCAC
>NZ_BBPQ01000145.1:3439-4039 GCF_000787855.1 Streptacidiphilus anmyonensis
AGCGGGTGTAGGCCGTGGTCGCGCTCTGGTGCTGGTAGTTGTCCAGCTCCCGCGCGTAGCTGTAGCGGGTCACGTTGCCGTGCGGGTCGATGACGTAGTCCAGGTTCCACCGCCACGCCTGCAGGCAGCTCTGCGGGTTCTGCGTCCCCGTCGGATCGTTGCACGAGGTACCCGAACCCGTGCCGAAGACCGGCTCGGACCAGGTCGAATACGTCGGACTGTCACCCCCGGTGCCGCCGAACGCGGACGGCAGCCGGTTCGCACCGTACAGGTACACCGTCCCGTCGGTGCCGGTCACCTTCCAGTACGCCTGGTTCGCGGTGTTGTTGGAACCGCCCGTGGTGCCGGACAGCAACTGCACCCGGGTGCCGTCGTCGACCGCCAGGCGCCACTTCGAGGTGTCGGTGTCGTCCCGCACCAGCTCCCCGGCGTGCGAACCGCCCGAGATCGTCGCGTTCGCGACGCCCAGGCACATGTCACCCGAACTCGCCCAACTGGTCGGATTGACCTTCGCGCACGGCTTGTAGCTCGTCTCGATGTACGACGAAGCACCGCCCAGTTCGAAGCCCTCACCCACCACCGACGTCTGACCGTTCGAGA
>NZ_BBPQ01000144.1 GCF_000787855.1 Streptacidiphilus anmyonensis
AACAGCCGACGAGACAGAGGAAGAGGAAGCAGAGGAGGAGGAAGAGGAAGCGGAAGAGGAAGAGGACAGGGAGTGGGGAGACTGGCGGGAAGAGACAGGGGTCAGTGGGTCGGCCCGAAAAGCATCCCCGAGCGAGGCAAAACCCCCACCCATGGACGCCTCTCCACCTTCACACCCGCCCCCGAACATCGAGGCGTCCATAGAACAAGTTTGACACCCCGCCACACCCTCCACCATGACCCACCTGGGCCATCTTCCCTACACGAACGAGTTAGTCATTCTGTTCGAGTGAACGTGATCCCTCGTCAGCCCTGCCCCGGCCCCGGCCACCTCAGCTGACCTGGCCCTCGGGTTCCGGCGGCAGCTCGATCCCGCCCTCGCGAGCCTGGCGCAGGGCCTCCTCCAGCTCGTCCAGGGCTCGGGAGAGGCCGACCGGATTCTGTGCCGAGACGGCCTCGGCAAGCGCGGCGCGCGCGTCGGCGACCCGCTTGATCAGCGGCTGATCGTTCTGGTCCACCGCGACCTCCTCGAACTCTCTCCCGGAAGCCCCCCAGCCACCATCGCAGGGGTTGAACGTTTCTTCAATTCGCACGTCCGCACCCCCGCCCTCCCTCCGATCGTGCCCGCCCCACCCTCCTTGACACCGCCCCCGCCCCGTTGGACGATCGACCGAACATTCGGTTGGCAAGCGCACGCAGGAGGCCGACGGTGCCCGTCCCCATCCCTACCCCCTCGGCCGATCTCCTGGACAAGGGCGAGCGCCTCACGCCCGAGGAACTGCGCGCGCACCAGCTGAGCTCGCTGCAGTGGACGCTCCGCCACGCCTACGAGAACGTCGAGCTCTACCGCCGCAAGTTCGACGCGGAAGGCGTACGGCCCGAGGACTGTCGCACCTTGGCCGATCTGGAGCGTTTCCCGTTCACCACCAAGGCCGACCTGCGCGAGTGCTACCCCTTCGGGATGTTCGCGGTCCCGATGGACCAGGTGCGCCGGATCCACGCGTCGAGCGGGACGACGGGACGGCCGACGGTCGTCGGGTACACCGAGGACGACCTCGACATGTGGGCGGACGTGGTGGCTCGCTCGATCCGGGCGGCCGGCGGACGACCGGGGCACAAGGTGCACGTGTCGTACGGATACGGGCTGTTCACGGGCGGACTCGGGGCGCACTACGGGGCGGAGCGGGCCGGCTGCACGGTGATCCCCGCGTCGGGCGGGATGACGGCTCGGCAGGTGCAGATCATCCAGGACTTCGAGCCCGAGATCATCATGGTCACCCCGTCGTACATGCTGACGCTCCTGGACGAGTTCGAGAGGCAGGGGATCGACCCGCGCGGGACCTCCCTCCGGATCGGGATCTTCGGCGCGGAGCCGTGGACCGAGGCGATGCGGCGCGAGATCGAGGAGCGCCTCGACATCCACGCCGTCGACATATACGGGCTGTCCGAGGTGATCGGACCGGGCGTGGCGCAGGAGTGCGTGGAGACCAAGGACGGCCTGCACATCTGGGAGGACCACTTCTACCCGGAGATCGTGGACCCGGTCACGGACGAGCTGATGCCCCCCGGCGAGAGCGGGGAACTGGTCTTCACCTCGCTCACCAAGCAGGCGATGCCGGTGATCCGCTACCGGACGCGCGACCTGACCCGACTGCTGCCGGGGACGGCGCGCCCGGCGTTCCGCAGGATGGAGAAGGTCACCGGCCGCTCGGACGACATGATCATCCTGCGCGGAGTGAACGTCTTCCCCACCCAGATCGAGGAGATCGTGCTGCGCACGCCCGCCATCGCACCGCACTTCCAGCTGCGGCTGACGCGGAGCGGACGGCTGGATCGGATGGCCGTCGAGGTGGAGGCCCGCCCGGACGCCTCTCCCGCCGCGCGGGAGGCGGCCGCGGCGGAGATCGCGCGCGGCGTGAAGGACGGGGTCGGGATCAGTGTCGAGGTGACGGTGGTGGATCCGGAGACGCTGGAGCGCTCGGTCGGCAAGATCCGCCGGGTGGTGGACCTGCGCGAGAAGTGAGCGAGTCGGCCCAGCAGGCCGACACGCCGACACGCCGAGCAGGTCGGCAGGCGGGCGGGCTCGCAGGCCAGCGGGCTGGCGGGCCAGCGGGCGAGGGTCGGCGGATACCGCAGGCCCGCCGCGCGCCCGACGCCGCGCGCTCGAGGCGACGGCCTGGCATGGGGCCAACATCTCGTCGGGCCCCCTTGTTACTGACGAGTCAACTCCATAGCATCGGGACTGTGACAGCATCCGTGTCACACCTGTCCTCGCCACGCCGACGTGGAGGCCCGATGCCGAACGACGCAACCACTGACGCCGGGCCGCACACGGGGCCGCAGACCGGGCCGCCCGCCGGGCCGCTCGCCGGAGTGCGGGTGCTGGAGATCGCGGGGCTCGGGCCGGGGCCGTTCGCTGCGATGCTGCTCGCCGACCTGGGCGCGGACGTGGTGCGAGTGGACCGGCCCGGCGGGTCGGCGCTCAGCGGCGATCCGGCGCTGGACGTGACCAACCGGGGCAAGCGCAGCGTCGTGCTGGACCTGAAGACCCCCGAGGGCGTCGCCCGCACGCTGGACCTCGCCGCCCGCGCGGACCTGCTGATCGAGGGGTTCCGTCCGGGCGTCGCCGAACGGCTCGGCCTCGGGCCCGCCCACTGCCTGGCCCGGAACCCCGCGCTCGTCTACGGGCGGATGACCGGCTGGGGGCAGGAGGGACCGCTGGCCCAGTCCGCCGGACACGACATCGGCTACATCGCCACGGCCGGGGTACTCGGCCTGGTCGGGCCCGCGGACGGGCCGCCGGCGATCCCGGTCAACCTGCTCGGGGACTACGCGGGCGGCTCGCTCTACCTGGTCGTCGGGCTGCTGGCCGCCCTGCACCACGCCCGCGCGACGGGGACCGGACAGGTCGTCGACGCGGCGATCGTGGACGGCGCGGCCCACCTCACCTCCGTGCTCTGGGGGTTCATGGCGGGCGGGCGCTGGCACGACCGCAGGGGCGTCAACATCATCGACGGCGGCGCTCCCTTCTACGCGGTCTACGAGACCTCCGACGGTCGGCACATGGCCGTGGGAGCGCTGGAGCCGCAGTTTTTCGCCGAGTTCGTCAAGCTGCTGGAGCTGCCGCCGGACGCGCCGGGGCAGCGCGACCTGGCGCGCTGGGACGAACTGCGCACGCTGATCACCGAGCGGTTCGCGACCCGGACCCAGGCGGAGTGGAGCGCCCTGTTCGAGGGTACGGACGCCTGCGTGGCACCCGTGCTGACACTGCACGAGGCCGCGGACCACCCGCATCTGCGCGCCCGCGCCAGCTATGGAAGCCACGACGGGCTGCTCCAGCCCGGTCCCGCGCCGCGCTTCTCGGCGACCCCGAATCCGGCGCCGCGCCCGCCCGCGCTCCCGGACGCCCACCGCGCCTCCGTCGCGGTTGACTGGGACGTGCCGTCCCTCACCGCCGAGGCCTGACCCCACCACCGAGCCCTGACACCACGGCCAACCCCAGACCCCACGGCCAACCCCAAACCTCACGGCCGAGTCCAGACCTCCACGGCCGGCTCC
>NZ_BBPQ01000143.1 GCF_000787855.1 Streptacidiphilus anmyonensis
GGAACCGGCACAACACCCGCACGGGACCGCCGCCGCCCGCACCGGCGCTCAGGCGGCCCGGCCGGCCGTGGCGCGCGGCGCGCCCCGGCGCAGCGCGCGCTCGCCCAGCACCAGCGCCGAGCAGGCGAGCGCGAAGGCGGCGACCGGGCCGAGGCGCGTCGGGGCGAAGCAGAGGACCAGCATGAAGCCGAGCGTGCCCGCCGTGGAGGTCAGCGCGCCGCGCAGCATCTCGCCGGCGGCCCGGCCGCCGGCGGTCCGGTGGGTCGAGGACACCATGACGGACAGCAGCACCGGCAACGCGGACAGCAGGCCAGGCGACGCCGAGCATCCCCGTGGCAGTGAGTCCTTCGGCCGCACCATGCAGTTGCTCAGCGACGTCCGCCTGCGCGAGGGGGTCGACCGCCGGGGCTTCGAGGAGCAGTTCGGCGGCGTGCCGCAGGTGGTCGGGGCGATGCGGGCGCGATCGAACCACGAGCGCGGCGCCGACGGACCGGTCAGTATCCTGGTCGGCGTGACACCGAGCCCCGCGACCCCGAAGCCTGAGCGTGGGACGGCGATGCGCGCGGACGCCGCGCGCAATCGCGCGCGGGTCCTGCAGATCGCCCGCGAGCAGCTCGCCGCAGGCGACAGCTCGCTGCAGCTGAACGCCATCGCCCGGCTCGCGGGCGTCGGCGTGGGCACCGTGTACCGCCACTTCCCCACCCGTCACGCGCTGGTGGAGGCCCTGTCGGTGGAGCGCTTCGCCCAGCTCGTCGACGAGGCCCGGGCCGCGGCGGAGGAGCCGGACCCGCTTGCGGGTCTGCACCGCCTGCTGCGCTACGCGCTGGCACGGTCGCTGGACGATCCGGAGTTCGCGGCCGTCCTGGAGTCCTCCCGCGACGCGGAGGCGCAGACCTCGGCCCTCAAGGCCGAGCTCGACCAGGCCGTCGCCGGGCTGCTGGGCCGGGCCCGTGAGACCGGCGCCATCCGCGGCGACGTCGAGGCCGACGACGTGCGGCGGCTGCTGTGCGGGATCGAGCACGCCGTGCGGGCGGGCGACAGCGACCCGCTGCGCATCGAGGTCTACCTCAGCGTCCTGCTCGAGGGCCTGCGCCCGCCGCGCTGAGCCGCATCGGACTCAAACGGATATCCATCCGCTTGTGCTAACGTCTGCCCCCGGAAGCGGATAGTAATCCGCTTCCTCTGTGGGACGCATCCGATCAAGGGCATGGAGGGGCGCTATGACGCGACGGGCAGTCGTGACGGCCGGGACCGGCGGCATCGGCCTGGAGACCGCACTCGGGCTGGCCGCCGCCGGCTTCGCGGTCACCGTGGTCGGCCGCGACGCCGAGCGCGGGGCGCGCGCGGTCGAGCGGCTGGAGGCGGTCGCGACGGACGGTGGGCCGGAGTTCGTCGCCGCGGACCTCGCGTCGCTCGGCGAGGTCCGCGCGCTGGCGGCGCGGCTGTCCGCGCGGGGGGCGCTGGACGTCCTGGTCAACAACGTCGGAGCGATGTTCCCCGAGCGACGGCTGACCGTCGACGGCGTCGAGGCGTCCTTCGCCGTCAACCACCTCTCGCCGTACCTGCTGACGGAGGCACTGCTGGCGACGGAGACGCTCGGCTCCGGAGCGCCGAGCCGGATCGTGAACGTGACCTCCGGCGCGGTGCGGACGGCCAAGCACCGCTTCGACGCGGTCGAGCCGCGCGGCGGCTACTACGGCTTCCACTGGTACGGACGGGCGAAGCTCGCCAACCTCGCCTACACCCTGGACCTCGCGCGACGGCTCGCCGGAACCGGCGTCGCGGTCCTCGCCGCCGACCCCGGCGGCGCGGCGACCGCGATGACCGACGGAACGATGACCGACCCGAGGATCGTCTCCCCCGGACTCCGCCTGCTGTGGCCGCTGGTCCGCCGCACCTTCGAACGCGCCACGGCCGGCCCGGCCGCGCTGGCCGCCCGCCCGTCCCTCCTCGCCGCCGCCGACCCCTCGCTCGCCGACCGCACCGGCCTCCTCCTCGGCCCGGAGACCACCCCCATCACCCCCACCCGCTGGGCCACCGACCCCCGCGTCGTCCGCGACGTCCTCCGCCTCAGCCGCGAGGCCGCGCCCCTCACCCCCGCCTGACCGCCCCGGCACCCGTCGACCACGCGGCGAGCCGCTCGAAGTCCTCCCCGGTCAACCCGGTCCGCGGATCCACCCGCAGCAGCAACGCAGGCCCGTCGTGATGCGCCGCCACCCAGTCGCGGTCCGCGCGACCGATCTCGTCGTCGACCCACGCGAACGCCCGTCCCGCGGCGGCGGCGACGATCGGCCGCGTCTTCCAGTGCCGCCCGGCGCGCACGTCGCGCTCCTCCACCGCTGGGTCGTCCGGCCAAGGGAGCAGGGGCAGGGCCGGCAACCCCAATCGGGGAGCGACAGCCACGTTCGCGTCCTCACCCCACGTCGTCGCCCACACCAACTCGTAGTCCAGCTCAACGAGTCGGCGTCCGAGGGCAGGCCCGATCAGCGACAGCAGCGGGTTCCCCGCCCCCTCGGCGCCCGGCCGGCCCGGCGCAGGGCCCCCGAAGGGGATCAGCGGACCGTCGACGTCGAGGAAGAGCAACGGTCGAAGCCGCGGGGCTGCTGAATCCATGATCGTCACACTAGGCGAAGTCGGGGCAGTCCGCGGCGAAGCCCTGCGCGACGGGTCGCCAGGCGCCGTGGTCCGCGCGCACGCTCAGCCGGTCCGCCTCCTTCGCGGCCTGGACCAGCTGAGCGGTGCCCAAGGGGGCGGCCGCCGTGAGGACGCGGCCGAGGTGGCGGCAGTGCATCATCGGCCGGAAGTCCTGCGAGTACGGCTCGGCCGCGACGGCGAAGAGGTCGGACAGGGTCCAGCCCAGCGGGCCGGCCACGGCGCAGAGCTGCTGCGGGCGGTGCGGGCTCGGCCCCCAGTGCGACGTCATCCCGTACAGGGTGCTGAGGGAGAGTCCCATGAAGGGCAGTTCACGGATGCCGAAGCCGCGGTTGCGGATCAGTCCGCCCAGCACGGCGGCGAATCCGGTCGTGGCCGGGGGGTGGCGCGGGGAGGTCGTCTGGACGAAGCCCCCGGCGGGGGCGACACGCGGCAGCGAACGGACGTAGTCGTCCAGCACGGTCAGTTGGGCGTGGCCGCAGTGGCTGACGCGATAGGCGAAGGCCCTCACGGCCTTGCCGTCGCGCTCCGGGGGGAGGAGTTCCTCCGGCACCGGGTGGCCTGCCACGACGAGTAGGTCGGCGACCGGTATGTCGAACTCGGCGGCGAGTTCGGCGAGGCGCTGCGGGGCGACGGCTTCGCCGCGCGTGGCGAGGCTGCCCAGGGTGGTGGCCCGTTCCATCTCCTGATCTTCGCAGGGAATCCCGGCCTTTAGGCCGGGCGGGAATGCGATTCTTGGTCCGGAGCCGCGAAGCGGCGGAGTTCTCTGCGGCTTCGGGTGGCGGTCAGGTGGGCCGCTTCTGCAAGTTCCTCATGCGGCCCACCGTGGGACAGACGCAAGCGCTCGGCGAGATGCTGCGCGATCACTGCTCGCTCTACAACGGGGCGCTGCAAGAACGCCGCGACGCCTACCGACACATCTCCAAGACGTCGATCAGGTACGGCCAGCAGTCCGCGCAGCTCAAGGAGATCCGGGCGTTCGATCCGGAGCATCAGGGCCGCTGGTCGTTCTCCTCCCAGCAGGCGACGCTCCGCCGTCTGGACAAGGCGTTCGCGGCGTTCTTCCAGCGGGTCAAGTCGGGCGGGACGCCCGGCTATCCCCGGTTCCGGGGAGTCGACT
>NZ_BBPQ01000142.1 GCF_000787855.1 Streptacidiphilus anmyonensis
GCTCGCGCACGAAGAACGACGGGCCGCTGCCAGCTCGCCCAGGCAGTTGCCTCCGGCCGCACCGCTGTGGTGGGCCTGTCGTGCCGCCTGGTCGACGGCATCGCCCGCCCGGTCACCGCCCGCGGCCTAGAGGTGGCCGAGACCGCGTCCTGATCCTGGCTGTTCAGCGTTCCCGCAGGCTGGGGGCTCGACCTGGCGCAGCCGTCCGGCGCTGATGGCATCCGCCCGGATCGGGCCCGGCTGCTGCCTCAGCGGAACCCGACGTAGGACCGCGCCGCCATGGGTGTGGGCAACGGACAACCCATGCCGAGCCCGGACACAGACTGGATGGACCGCGGAGCGGCCGCCTACCTCCGGCCGCGCTCTTCGGTTAGGTCGCCGGTGTGGGTGCCGGTGACCAGGTAGACGACACGCTCGGCGACGGCGACGGCATGGTCGGCGAACCGTTCGTAGAAGCGGCCGGCCAAGGTGACGTCGACGGCGTCCTCGACGCTGTGCCGCCAGCGGTCGTCCAGCAGCCGCCGGAACAAAGCGCGGTGCAGATCGTCCATCACGTCGTCGTCGCCCTCCAGCTCGAGCGCGGTCTCGAGCTCGCGGGTGGCGATGACGTCGGCGGCCTTGGCCATCAGCCGCTGGGCGATGTGCCCCATCTCCAGCACGGTGGCGTGCAGCTCGCCCGGGACGGCGTGCTCGGGGAAGCGGCGCCGGGCCAGCTTCGCCACGTTCAAGGCCAGGTCTCCGGAACGCTCCAGTTCGGCGCTGATGCGCAGCGCGGTCACCACGGCACGCAGGTCGGTGGCGACCGGCTGCTGGCGTGCCAGGACCGTGACAGCCCGTTCCTCCAGGTCACGCTGCATCCGGTCGAGGCGGTCGTCGGCGGCGATCACGCTCTCCGCGAGCTGGAGGTCGGCATCCAGCAGCGCAGCTGTGGCGCGGCCGATCGCGGACGCGGCGAGCCGGGCCATCTCCTCCAGGCTGTCCGTGATCGCCGCGAGCTCGGCGTGGTACGTGTCGCGCATCCCGCTCCTGTCCCTGCCGTTGCAAGTGCCCGGACTGCTCCAGCCGGGGTGAAGGGCACAGCCCCCACGATTGGTGACATCGCACGCCTGGACACCATCCCAGAACTGTCCCCGCCGAGTCAGCCCTCATACACCGCACCGGGAAGGAAGCCGGCCTTTGGCCCGGAGGCGGGGCCCGGCCCGCCGGGTGCGCCCGCTGCCGGGCAACGTGCACGCCGCCGCTTTCCTCGATGGTGCAGCGGAGTACGAACCGCTCCGGCCGGCCGTCCATCACGCAGCCTGTGGTCGGGGTGTGTGCCCGGCCGCAGGCCGGAGCCGCCGCGCCGGGCCTCGGCCACAGCCAGGCAGCCGTCGACGGCTTTCAGGGCCTGGTCGACGGAGCAGGGCGCGGTCCCGTGTCCACGCGGCAGCGCGGCCAACGCGTCGAGTTCGTTCCTGGTCACAGCGCCTCCTCCGCCTCGCGGCATTCGGTCATGTGGCAGGTGTGGGGTTCGTCGAGGCTGCGCCGGAGGTGAAGCCTCGGTCCTCGAACAGCTCCCCGCTGGTCCCCAAGCGGTTCAAGGACAGGACGAGTATCGCCACGCCGCGGTGCCAGTGGTGACGAGATCGGTTATTGGCTCGCGGTCTCGGTGGACGGCTTCGCAGCGCGGACCCAGTCTTCGGTCTGCCGGGTCAGCCGCTGCAGGACGGAGCGGGCGAGGGCCAGGTCCTCCTCCGAGATGCCCGCGCCGATGACCTGGTGCGCGACGTCCGCCCGGGCGGTGATAGCGCCCAGGGCCCGCTGTCCGGCGTCGGTGAGGGCGAGCAGGGGTGAGGTGCGGTGGTCGGGGTTGTCCCGGAACTCCGCGAGGCCGTCGGCGACGAGGTTGCCGGCGATGCGCTGCACGCCCTGGCGGGCGACGCCGAGGCGGCGTGCGGCCCGGGCCACGGACTGAGGAGGCTCGCTGACGACGCTCATCAGCTGCCAGCGGGCCTGCGTCTGCCCCTCCGCTCCGGCCAGGAGCTCGCCCGAGCGGCGCAGCGCCCCCGCGGCCTCGAAGATGTCGGCCACAAGAAGTGGCAGTTCATCCGGCATGCCCGAAATCATCCCTTTCATCTAGACAACATGTTGTCATTCAGGCATCATGGTGTCATGCCGAGGTGTGCCGGAGCCACTGACACACCAGTCCCGAGCGCAACGGAGTCCCCCATGACGACCACCGACACTGTCAGCCGCCTGCAGGCCGCGCTGGAGCGCGGCGCGGCCGTCCGGCCGAAGGTCGGCGGCTTCCCCTACCTCGCCGAGAGCCTGCGCCAGGCCGGCGTCACCCACTGCCGCATGGCCGTCCCCGCGGGCGCCTTCCTGTACCTGACCCGCCACGGCAACGTCGTGGTCCAGGGCGAGCCCCTGGTCACCGGCTTCGCGGCCGCACCGCGGTTCGACGAGGCCGCCCTGGTCGCGGCCCTGCGCACCGACCAGGCCGGCGAGTCGACGTTCCCCGAGTTCGTCCGCGGCTGCTGGGACGCCGGGATCGTCTGGTACGAGGTCGACACCACCGCCCGCACCTGCACCTACCACGGCGCCGACGGCGACTCCTACACCGAGGACTACCCGCCCGTCACCCTCCCCTGACACCGGCACCAGGCACGACAGGCAGCAGCGAAGGAACAGCCACCATGAACGCCAAGAAGATGCTGATCAGCCTCATCCCCTGGGCGCTGTTCAGCGTGATCGTGCAGCGCCGAGGAGCCGACGCGGCCGGGTACGCGGCACTCGTGGCCGCGGCCGCGGCCACCTGGCTGATCATCAAGGACAAGGCCGCCGGCATCAGGATCATCGACGCGACCGGCGTGGCCACCTTCCTGCTCCTGGCCCTCGCCGCATTCGCCGGCGGCCACGACCTGCGGGTGCACATCACCGACTACGGCCGCGGCGCCTCCACACTGGCACTGGCGGTGGTCATGCTGGCCTCCGTACCCGTGCGGCCGTTCACCGAACAGTACGCACGGGAGACCGTCCCCCTTCAGCACCGGACATCGCCGATCTTCCGAGCCGTAAACCGGCGCATCAGCGCCGCCTGGGGCCTGGCCGTCCTCGCCATCGCCGGCCTCCACCTGCTCGCCGGACACCTCACCGCGGCCGGGACCGGCACCCAGACGACCAACCTCCTGCTCAACTGGGCGGCCCCCATCGGCCTCTCCCTCACTGCGATCGCCTACACCAACCACACCGCGAACCACGCCCCCACGGCCTCTTCGGCACCCCGCACCGAATGACCGCGCCGAAGGCCCTGCACAGCAGGACCGCGTGGCACGGGCAGCACCCCGAAGGCTTCCTGTCTCAGCCGATGACCGTCGGGGCCACCCTCGGCCCTGTGGTGATTTCTGACGCCCCGGGCGGCAAGAGAGCAATGCCCCTCCACGTGGTTGAGCTGCCCGAACAGGAGACCCGCGCAGCCCCTGTCGGGCTGCGCGGGTCCGGTCCGAATCTTCCGCACCGCACGGAAGTTTGCACTGCACCTTCCTCACATAACCTGACGGTGGATCGCCGCCACCGACGCCGGTGTCCGTAACGCCAGCTCCTCGATCAACCCCACCAGTTCGTCGGGGAACCGTCGCCGCTTCTTGTTCACGTGAGGAACCCGCGACAGAGCGTCCCCCCCATTACCTTCTTGGGTGGCCCCGCAACGGGGCGCCCGGCCTCCGGGTCCGGCATGACTGTCTCCCCCTGTCGAACGCATGGCCTGGGGGGGTGGTGTCACCGGCCCGGAGGCATCGACAGACCGCTGATGAGGGGCATGACCACCGGCTTGTCCGCAGGTCGGGAGGCTCTTTGTAATGTGGATGTGGCGATCGGTGCCGCGGGACGGCCGGGCGGGGACGACCGAAGGACGCGCGTGATCGACACCAGTGACATCGGAGTCTTCCTCGGCCTGGACGTCGGCAAGGGCGAACACCACGCCACCGCCGTCACCCCGGCCGGGAAGAAGGCGTTCGACAAGCGGCTGCCCAACAGCGAGCCCAGGCTGCGCGAGGTCTTCGGCAAGTTGCAGGCCAAGCACGGGACGGTGCTGGTCGTGGTCGACCAGCCCGCCTCCATCGGCGCCCTGCCGCTCGCGGTGGCACGGGACATGGGCTGCCCGGTCGCCTATCTGCCCGGCCTGACGATGCGCCGGATCGCCGACCTCTACCCGGGCGAGGCCAAGA
>NZ_BBPQ01000141.1:0-3278 GCF_000787855.1 Streptacidiphilus anmyonensis
GTCGTTATCTAGAGGCTGTTTTTGCAGGTCAGGGACGTTTGTTCAGTTGATCTCGACCTGTGTGACTTCCTAGTATCCACAAGGTCGGTGGCACATCAGGCACGTAAGGACCTTGTGAAGTTCATAGCCGAGAAGGCAACACTCCCTGCCGTCGCGGGCGGCGTCGGCTGGGTAGTCGTTGATGAGATGTTCCGACTGCACGTCGAGGCCAGCACCTACCTGGACAGCCTGCGTGGGCGGCACTGTTCATGGAACACCGAACGCAACTACGCCAGTCGGCTCGCCCTGTACCTGACCTGGTGCAGTGAGCGAGGGCTGAACTGGGCCGATCCAGGTTTCGACAACCTCCTGCGCTTCCGGGACTGGCTCGTCAGCACCCCGCTGCCGACGCGCGGCAGGAAGTCGTCGGCGGGACCGCGGTTCCGCAAGGACGGCAGCGCGGACGCGGTGCTGATCACGTTGACCGAGTTCATGCGCTTCGGCGTCGGGCCCGGATGGGTGACAGACGCAGTGGTCAGCACGCTGTCGCAGGCGAAATACCTGACCCACCTTCCCGCCGGCTACGCGCCCGGAGAGGACGGCAGATACCGAACCGTCGAAGTCAGGACCTTGAAGTTCAGGAGCGAGGACCCCGGCATCGAGTGCTTCACCGCCGAGCAGGTCGACCTGATGATCCGCATGGCCCGCAACGCCCGCGACCGCTTCTTGATCATGTTGATGCGTGCGACCGGGATGCGGATCGGCGAGGCCCTGGGCCTGCGGCGCGAGGACCTCCATCTCCTGCCGGACTCCCGGCTGCTCGGCTGCGCCGAGCCCGGGCCTCACCTTCACGTCCGCCGGCGGACCGACAACAGCAACAACGCACTCGCGAAGTCCCGCAAGTCGCGGACCATCCCCGTCACCCAGGCGGTCATCGACTTCTACTGGGACTACCAGTACGAGCGCGACCAGGTCGACGAGGCGGCTGACTGCGGCATGGTCCTCGTCAATCTGTTCCGCGCGCCCCTGGGCCGCCCGATGAGCTACCCCAACGCGAAGCAGATGTTCGACCGGCTTGCCAAGTGGGCTGACATCGTCGCTCGGCCGCACATGCTGCGACACACGGCGGCCACCGAGTGGATCGCCGAGGGCGTTCCCGAGGACGTCGTCCAGGACCTCCTCGGGCATCAATCCCCGTCGTCGCTCAAGCCCTACCTGCACGCCAGCCCCAGCCGGAAGCGGGCCGCTGTTGAGCGCGTCGCGGCGGTGAAGCGATGAGCACGGCTACCGTCACCGCCCTCACAGGGCCCGCGGTGGGCCACGCGATCTTGGACGTCGACTGGCGAGGGTGGGAGCGATGGCTCCGCGGGCAGGTCAACCCCACCTGGCGCCCAGGCGAGTGGACCGAGGACACCTGGCTCTTCAACGGCGACAAGGACAACCCCCGCACCGCTGTCTGGGAGTGCCTCACGCAGGGCTGCGACATCGGTGTGACCTCCAGACGAGGTCGCTGCGCTGCCTGTTCTCGCGCGCGGGGCAGCGCCAAGGTCTCCTGGGAGGAGTTCGACAGCACTCACGTCGTCACCCGAGGGCTTCGCAACGGGCAGGACCCGGAGGACTGCCTGGTGACGACGGGCGGGCAGCGCTGCGGGCGCGTCGCGCAGACCAGAGGCCTTTGTCGATCACACAGCTCCAACTGGCAGTACGCGTCGAACTCGGGGTCGCCCCTGTCACCGGAGGAATGGGCCCTCCAGGCCGGCTCCCGACCGTTCGAGGTGCCGCCCGCATGCCCAGTGCTCGGCTGCGGGAACAAGACACTGCGGGAGGACACCCCGCTCTGCACGTTCCACGTCCGCCGCTGGTTCATCGAGAAGGGCTCGTGGAAATCGGCGCCGCAGGCGATGCGGCAGTGGTCGCTATCGCAGGCCCCCGCCATGAACAGCTACCAGTTCTCGCTGGTCCAGCTCCCGACGCTCCTACGGCTGGAGTTGGCCTACGCGCTTCAGCACCGCGACGAACTGGGCAGCAACCTCGACCCACGGAGCATCCGGCAGATCGTCACCGGTCCGTCGGCTTCCACGGAGCGACCCCTGGGGCGAGAACACGATCGACCTGCGGGCCCTGGGCCTCAAGTCGGCCACCCGCACCGGCCGCCGTCGCCAAGCAAGGGTGGTGGACCTGGCAACCATCGCCCAGCCCTGGCTACGCGACCTCCTTCGCCGCCGCACCGAAGCAGAGCGGCCGACCAGCAGCGCGTTCACACGCTGGCACCGGGCGGCCCAGCTCGCCAGCGACGGAATGAACCGGCTCCCAGGCGGCGGAAACGATCTGGCCGGCCTAGGTTTTCCTCACATGCAGGCCGTCTTCGACGAGATATCTGCCGACCGGCGCAAGGACGGCCGACTCTGCACGGCCCGCTACCGTTCCGGGATCCTGCACCACTTCACCGCCACCATCGAGTTCGGGCGCTTCGCCGGGCTGCTCGACGAGGCACCGGGAGCCTTCGCCCGGCAACCGAGCCACCGCATCCCCTCGGAGGACACCAACGAGGAGGAGATCGGCAAGGCCATACCCGAGCATGTCATCGCCCAACTCGATGCGGCCATGGACTCCTTCGCGCCGGACAGCTATGGCCAGCTCACCGGCGAGGAGACCGCAGAGATGTTCCAGTGCCTCTACGTCGTCATGCGCGACTCAGGCCGCCGTCCGCTCGAAATCGTCTCTCTCCCTCGGAAGTGCCTCGAACGCAGCGGCGACGAAGCGGAGTTGATCTGGCACAACCACAAGGGCCGACGCCGGCGGCGGCGCCTGCCCATCGCAAGCTCGACGGTCAGGGCACTCGAACGCTGGCAGACAATCCGGGACCGGATCGCCGCTCCGGCGCAGAGCGACGACTACCTGTTCCCGGCGATGACCGACGTCAGCGGATACGACCACATGGCGTCGACCACCCTGAGCATGAACCTGCGCAGGTGGGCGGACAGCCTGCCCAAGCTGGACAGCGACGTCCTCGGATCAGACGGGGAGTTGCTCCCGTTCGACCGGTCGTTGATCTTCCCCTATGCCTTCCGGCACGCCTTCGCTCAACGTCACGCCGATGCCGACACCCCGCTTGACGTGCTCAAAGAGCTCATGGACCACGAAGATCCAAAGACCACCATGGGCTACTACCGCGTCACCCTCGAACGGAAGCGCCAAGCCGTCAAGACGCTCAGCCTACGGGTCGTCGACCGGCGCCAAGACGATGCGCGCCGATCTGGCTGGCCTGCCGGATGACGAGCGCGCCGAGATCGAGGCTG
>NZ_BBPQ01000141.1:3298-4433 GCF_000787855.1 Streptacidiphilus anmyonensis
AACGGAAGCGCCAAGCCGTCAAGACGCTCAGCCTACGGGTCGTCGACCGGCACGGAGCCCCGAAGCCGTGCTCGCCACGAGCCTACGAGCGACGCTCCGTCTCAGTCCCCTTCGGCGGCTGCGTCGAGCCGTCCAACGTCAAGGCCGGAGGTCACGCTTGCCCCATCCGGTTCCAGTGCGCCGGCTGCGGCTTCTACCGTCCGGACCCGTCCTACCTCCCCGCCATCGAGGACCACACCAACAGCCTGCGGGCGGACCGCGAGACTGCACAGGCCATGGACGCCGCCGCGTTCGTCATCGACAACTTCACCGACCAGATCGCGGCCTACGACAGCATCGCCAAGACGATGCGCGCCGATCTGGCTGGCCTGCCGGATGACGAGCGCGCCGAGATCGAGGCTGCGTCAGCAGTACTCCGCCAAGTCAGATCCGGAGGCGATCGCAAGCTCCTCCCGTTGACCATCGTCCAGAAGGACCCCTCATGAGCCCCAGAACCCCCGCCGAGGTCCTGGCCGCAGCCCGGCGCACGGACAGCCTGCGCAAGCGCCAGAACGTCCTGGCGGCCCTTCAGAGCATGATCGCCGACGGCGATCGGATCACGTTCAAGGCCGTCGCCCGCCAGGCAGGCGTGTCGACCTGGCTCGTCTACGCCGAGGGCGTCCGAGAGCACATCGATTCCGCCATCCGAAAGCAGGAGCACGCGCCGGCAACGGCACGTCAGGACGGACGCCAAGCGAGCAACGCAGGCCTAAAAGCCGAGCTGGCGATCGCCCGCCAAGAGATCGGCACGCTCCGGAACGAGCGGGACCGCCTGCGCGAAGCCGTCCGTCAGCAGCTCGGCCAGCAACTTGACCAGGTGAGCAACCGGCATCTGGTTGACCGGATCACCGAACTGACCGAAGCCTGCCGACAGCTGGAGCAGTCCCGGGACCAGGCGCTCGCAGAAGCGGAGACTCTCAGGGGACAGGTCACGACCCTCGACGCGGACCTCGCGGCAACGCGGACCAGCCTCCGCCGCATGATCCGCGACGAGAACCACCCCTCGCGAGGTGAACTCGACACGGCGACGTGACCTACGTGACTCACACGATATAGTGGCTCTGACCTGCTAAAACGTGCAGCAACTCTAGATAAC
>NZ_BBPQ01000140.1 GCF_000787855.1 Streptacidiphilus anmyonensis
GGCAGTTCTGCCGGCCACCTCGCTGGCCTGGGGCCTGTGGGCGGGCGGCATGGCCGGCACCCTGGACGAGGCCGACGTGCAGCGGATGACCCGCAGCGGCGTCGCCCCCCTCACCGCCGACCTGGGCCTGGCCCTCTTCGACGCCGCGCTGGGCCAGTCTGCCGCCGCCCTCGTCCCGATCCGGCTGGACGCGGCGGGCCTGCGCCAGCAGGCCCGCACCGGCCGACTGCCCGCCGTCCTCACGGGTCTCGTCCGCACCCCGGCCCGCCGACTCGCCGCCGCCGGGGCCACCGCCGCCGGCGCCTCGCTGGTCGAACGGCTGTTGGCACTGGGAGAGGAGGACCAGCAGCGCGAACTGCTGGAACTGGTCCGCTCCCAGGTCGCCCAGGTGCTCGGCCACGCGGGCGCGCACGTCGTCGACCCGGCCAAGGCCTTCCGGGAGACCGGCTTCGACTCGCTCACCTCGGTCGAGCTGCGCAACCGCCTCAACGCCGCGACCGGCGTGCGGCTGCCCGCCACCGTGGTCTTCGACTACCCGACGCCCGCCGCGCTCGCCGGTCACCTCTTCACCGAGGCCCTGGGGCTGGGCGAGGCCACGGCCGAGGCCTCGCCCGTCGCGGCGGCGGCCGTCAACGACGACCCGATCGCCATCGTCGGCATGGCCTGCCGCTACCCGGGCGGCGTGCGCACCCCCGAGGACCTGTGGCGGATGATCGCCGACGGCGCCGACGGCATCTCGTCCTTCCCCACCGACCGCGGCTGGGACGTGGAGAACCTCTACCACCCCGACCCGGACCACCCCGGCACCTCGTACACCAGCGAGGGCGGATTCCTGCACAACGCCAGCGAGTTCGACCCGGCGTTCTTCGGCATCAGCCCGCGCGAGGCACTGGCCATGGACCCGCAGCAGCGGCTGCTGCTGGAGACGTCCTGGGAGGCGTTCGAGCGCGCCGGGATCGACCCGGAGACCGTGCGCGGCAGCCGCACCGGCGTCTTCGCCGGGATCATGTACCACGACTACATCTCCCGCCTGCCCGCCATCCCGCCGGGCGTCGAGGGCTACCTCGGCACCGGCAACTCCGGCAGCATCGCCTCGGGCCGGGTCTCCTACGTGCTCGGCCTGGAGGGCCCGGCGGTCACCGTCGACACCGCCTGCTCCTCCTCGCTGGTCGCGCTGCACTGGGCGATCCAGGC
Source organism: Streptacidiphilus anmyonensis (assembly GCF_000787855.1). Lineage (GTDB taxonomy): Bacteria > Actinomycetota > Actinomycetes > Streptomycetales > Streptomycetaceae > Streptacidiphilus > Streptacidiphilus anmyonensis. The sequence goes on from NZ_BBPQ01000140.1 coordinate 1,195, forward strand.
GCTGCGCACCGGCGAGTGCTCGCTGGCGCTCGCCGGAGGCGCGACGGTGATGGCCGCCCCCAGCACCTTCATCGACTTCAGCCGCCAGCGCGGTCTGGCCCGCGACGGGCGCTGCAAGTCCTTCTCCGACTCCGCGGACGGCACCGGCTGGGCCGAGGGCGCCGGCATGCTGCTGATCGAGCGGCTCTCCGACGCGCGCCGCAACGGCCACCCCGTGCTGGCGATCGTGCGCGGCTCGGCGATCAACCAGGACGGCGCCAGCAACGGTCTGACCGCCCCCAACGGACCCTCGCAGCAGCGGGTCATCCGCCAGGCCCTGGCCTCGGCCGCGCTCACCCCCGACCAGATCGACCTGGTCGAGGCGCACGGCACCGGCACCACCCTGGGCGACCCGATCGAGGCGCAGGCGCTGCTGGCCACCTACGGCCGCGAGCGCCAGGCCGACCGGCCGCTGTGGCTCGGCTCGGTCAAGTCGAACCTGGGCCACACCCAGGCCGCCGCCGGCGTCGCCGGCGTCATCAAGGTCATCATGGCGATGCGGCACGGTGTGCTGCCGCAGACCCTGCACGTCACCGAGCCGTCCACGCACGTGGACTGGACCGAGGGCGCGGTCGAGCTGCTCACCGAGGCGCGCGAGTGGCCGCAGACCGGCCGCCCCCGCAGGGCGGGCGTGTCCTCGTTCGGGATCAGCGGCACCAACGCCCACACCATCATCGAGGAGCCGCCCGCGCCGCGCGGCGCCGCAGCCACTCGGCCGGAACCGGCCGCGCCCGCGCGCGTGCTGCCCGTGGTGCTGTCCGCCAAGAGCCCCGAGGCGCTGCGCGCCCAAGCCGAGCGACTGCGCGAACACCTGCGGGAGCGGCCCGAGTCGTCGCTGCCGGACGTCGGCTGGTCGCTCGCCGCCACGCGGAGCTCCTTCGAACACCGTGCCGTGCTGCCGGTTGCCGCACGCGAGCTGCTCGACGCGGAGTTGGCCGCCCTGGCGGCCGGCGCGCCGCCTGCGCGCGCGGTGCTGGGGACGGCCGGGTCGGCGGGCCGTACCGCCTTCCTGTTCACCGGGCAGGGCAGTCAGCGGGCCGGGATGGGCCGTGAGCTGTACGCGGCGTTCCCGGTCTTCGCGGCGGCGTTCGACGCGACGTGCGAGGAGTTGGACCGGTACCTGGACCGTCCGCTGCGGGACGTCGTCTTCGCGGGTGAGCGGATCGACGAGACGGCGTGCACGCAGCCGGCGTTGTTCGCGCTTGAGGTGGCGCTGTTCCGCCTGGTCGAGTCGTGGGGCGTCCGCCCGGACTTCCTGGCGGGTCACTCGATCGGCGAGATCGCGGCGGCGCACGTCGCCGGGGTGCTCTCCCTAGCCGACGCGGCGACCCTGGTCGCGGCGCGTGGCCGGTTGATGCAGGCGCTGCCGTCGGGTGGTGCGATGGTGGCGGTGCAGGCGTCCGAGGAGGAGGTGCTGCCGCTGCTGGTCGGCCGCGAGGCCGAGGTGGGCATCGCCGCCGTCAACGGCCCGACGTCGGTGGTGCTGTCGGGTGCCGAGCAGGCCGTCCTGGAGGTCGCGGACCGGCTGGCCGCCGAGGGGCGCAAGACGAAGCGGCTGACGGTCAGCCATGCCTTCCATTCGCCGCTGATGGACCCGATGCTGGACGAGTTCTCGGCGGTGGTCGAGGGGTTGGAGTTCCACGCCCCGCGGATCCCGATCGTCTCGACGCTGGACCGGTCCGCCGAGCTGACCGAGCCCGAGTACTGGGTGCGTCACGTCCGCGAGGCCGTTCGCTTCGCCGACGCCGTCCGCGCGCTGGAGGGCGAAGGCGTCCGCACGTTCCTGGAACTCGGTCCGGACGGCACGCTGTCCGCCCTTGGCCAGGCGTGCGTGACCGAGGACGCGGTGTTCGCGCCGGTGCTGCGCCGCGACCGGGCGGAGGCCGAGACGTTCACGGCCGGGCTGGCCCAGCTCTTCGTGCGCGGGGTCAGGCTCGACTGGTCGGCGGTCTTCGCCGACACGGACGCGAGGCGCGTCGAACTGCCCACCTACGCCTTCCAGTACGAGCAGTACTGGCTGGAGGCGCCGCCGATTCTGGTCGGCGAGGCGGCGGCCGGGCAGCTCGGCCTCGACCTGGCCGAGCACCCTTTGCTCGGCGCCTTCGTCGGCCTGGCCGACGCCGACGGTCTGCTCTTCACCGCGCGCCTGGCGCTGGACACCCACGCATGGCTGGCCGACCACGCCGTCGGCGAGGTGGTGCTGTTGCCGGGGACGGCGTTCGTGGAGCTGGCGATCCGTGCGGGTGACCAGGTCGGCTGCTCGCTGGTGGAGGAGTTGACGCTGGAGGCGCCGCTGGTTCTGCCGGAGCGCGGCGGGGTCCAGGTGCAGGTGTCGGTGGGTGCGCCCGACGGCGACGGTCGGCGCGGCATCAGCGTGTACTCGCGCTCCGAGACCGCCGAGGTGGATGAGCCGTGGACGCGGCATGCGGCCGGTCTGCTGGCGGAGGGTGAGCGGTCGGCGGGCTTCGAGCTGGTGCAGTGGCCGCCGTCCGGGGCTGAGCCGGTGTCGGTCGAGTCGGTGTACGAGACCTTTGCTGCGGCCGGGTTCGGTTACGGTCCGGTGTTCCAGGGGCTGCGGGCGGCGTGGCGGCTCGGTGGTGAGGTGTTCGCCGAGGTGTCGCTGCCGGAGGAGAGTCGTGCGGAGGCGGGCCTGTTCGGTCTGCATCCGGCGCTCCTTGACGCGTCGCTGCACGCGATCGGGCTGGGCGGCCTGCTGGAGGACACCGGGCAGGGCCGGCTGCCGTTCGCGTGGTCGGGCGTGTCGCTGCATGCGGCGGGCGCGGCCGAGCTGCGGGTGCGGATTGCCGCTGCCGGTGCGGACGCCGTCTCGCTCGCGGTCGCTGACGGGACCGGTGCGCCGGTGGCGTCCATCGAATCCCTGGTCCTGCGGTCGTTCTCCGCTGAGCAATTGGCGGGTTCCGGCGCGGGTGGGCCCGAGGCGCTGTTCCGTCAGGAGTGGACGCCCGTGGCGCTGCCGGCCACAGGATCCCTCGGCGCGGTGGTGGTGCTCGGCGACGACGACCTCCGCCTTGCCGACGCGACGCGTTGCACCGATCCGGCCGCGGCCGTGGAGCTGACGCCCAACACGCTCGTCGTGCCGGTGCTTCCGCAGTACGAGGGTGCGGACGTGGTGGCGGCCACGCACGAGGCGGTGCACCACACCCTGGAGCTGCTCCAGTTCTGG
>NZ_BBPQ01000139.1:1935-2243 GCF_000787855.1 Streptacidiphilus anmyonensis
GTGTCGGGCACGTTGTTGGGTCCTGAGGGAACGGCTGTGTGAGCAGCTGGACCTTCTGGTCGTTGTTTGAGAACTGCACAGTGGACGCGAGCATCTATGGCCAAGTTATTAAGGGCGCACGGTGGATGCCTTGGCACCAGGAACCGATGAAGGACGTGGGAGGCCGCGATAGGCCCCGGGGAGCTGTCAACCGAGCTTTGATCCGGGGGTGTCCGAATGGGGAAACCCGGCAGTCGTCATGGGCTGTCACCCATACCTGAACACATAGGGTATGTGGAGGGAACGCGGGGAAGTGAAACATCTCAGTA
>NZ_BBPQ01000139.1:2947-4921 GCF_000787855.1 Streptacidiphilus anmyonensis
GTACCGTGAGGGAATGGTGAAAAGTACCGCGGGAGCGGAGTGAAATAGTACCTGAAACCGTGTGCCTACAAGCCGTGGGAGCCTTTAGGGGTGACTGCGTGCCTTTTGAAGAATGAGCCTGCGAGTTTGCGGTGTGTGGCGAGGTTAACCCGTGTGGGGTAGCCGTAGCGAAAGCGAGTCCGAACAGGGCGTCTGAGTCGCATGCCCAAGACCCGAAGCGGAGTGATCTAGCCATGGGCAGGTTGAAGCGCGGGTAAGACCGTGTGGAGGACCGAACCCACCAGGGTTGAAAACCTGGGGGATGACCTGTGGTTAGGGGTGAAAGGCCAATCAAACTCCGTGATAGCTGGTTCTCCCCGAAATGCATTTAGGTGCAGCGTCGTGTGTTTCTTGCCGGAGGTAGAGCACTGGATAGGCGATGGGCCTCACCGGGTTACTGACCTTAGCCAAACTCCGAATGCCGGTAAGTGAGAGCACGGCAGTGAGACTGTGGGGGATAAGCTCCATGGTCGAGAGGGAAACAGCCCAGAACACCGGCTAAGGCCCCTAAGCGTGTGCTAAGTGGGAAAGGATGTGGAGTCGCAGAGACAACCAGGAGGTTGGCTTAGAAGCAGCCACCCTTTAAAGAGTGCGTAATAGCTCACTGGTCAAGTGATTCCGCGCCGACAATGTAGCGGGGCTCAAGTACACCGCCGAAGCCGTGTCATTCACACAACAGCCCCAACGGGTGTGTGGATGGGTAGGGGAGCGTCGTGTGCCGGGTGAAGCCGCAGGGGAACCTAGTGGTGGACGGTATACGAGTGAGAATGCAGGCATGAGTAGCGATACAGGAGTGGGAAACTCCTGCGCCGATTGACCAAGGGTTCCTGGGTCAAGCTGATCTGCCCAGGGTAAGTCGGGACCTAAGGCGAGGCCGACAGGCGTAGTCGATGGACAACGGGTTGATATTCCCGTACCCGCTTTGAAGCGCCAGCGATGAACCTCTGAATGCTAAGGCCGTGAAGCCGCCCGGAGGTCTTCGGACCGAAGGGAGTGGTGGAGCCGCCGGCCCAACAGGGTAGTAGTTGAGCGATGGGGTGACGCAGGAAGGTAGTCCAGCCCGGGCGGTGGTTGTCCCGGGGTAAGGGTGTAGGACGTCACGTAGGCAAATCCGCGTGACATATAGTCTGAGACCTGATGCCGAGCCGATTGTGGTGAAGTGGATGATCCTATGCTGTCGAGAAAAGCCTCTAGCGAGTTTCATGGCGGCCCGTACCCTAAACCGACTCAGGTGGTCTGGTAGAGAATACCGAGGCGTTCGGGTGAACTGTGGTTAAGGAACTCGGCAAAATGCCCCCGTAACTTCGGGAGAAGGGGGGCCATTCCTGGTGACGAGTCTTGCACTCCGAGCTGGGGGTGGCCGCAGAGACCAGCGAGAAGCGACTGTTTACTAAAAACACAGGTCCGTGCGAAGCCGTAAGGCGATGTATACGGACTGACGCCTGCCCGGTGCTGGAACGTTAAGGGGACCGGTTAGCTCTGTTTCGACGGGGCGAAGCTGAGAACTTAAGCGCCAGTAAACGGCGGTGGTAACTATAACCATCCTAAGGTAGCGAAATTCCTTGTCGGGTAAGTTCCGACCTGCACGAATGGCGTAACGACTTCTCGACTGTCTCAACCACAGGCCCGGTGAAATTGCATTACGAGTAAAGATGCTCGTTTCGCGCAGCAGGACGGAAAGACCCCGGGACCTTTACTACAGCTTGATATTGGTGTTCGGTTCGGCTTGTGTAGGATAGGTGGGAGCCTGTGAAGCATCAACGCCAGTTGGTGTGGAGGCGTCGTTGAAATACCACTCTGGTCGTGCTGGATGTCTAACCTGGGTCCGTGATCCGGATCAGGGACAGTGTCTGGTGGGTAGTTTAACTGGGGCGGTTGCCTCCTAAATGGTAACGGAGGCGCCCAAAGGTTCCCTCAGCCTGGTTGGCAATCAGG
>NZ_BBPQ01000139.1:5188-5813 GCF_000787855.1 Streptacidiphilus anmyonensis
GTTGAGTGTAAGTGCACAAGGGAGCTTGACTGTGAGACCGACGGGTCGAGCAGGTGCGAAAGCAGGGACTAGTGATCCGGCGGTGGCTTGTGGAAGCGCCGTCGCTCAACGGATAAAAGGTACCCCGGGGATAACAGGCTGATCTTCCCCAAGAGTCCATATCGACGGGATGGTTTGGCACCTCGATGTCGGCTCGTCGCATCCTGGGGCTGGAGTAGGTCCCAAGGGTTGGGCTGTTCGCCCATTAAAGCGGTACGCGAGCTGGGTTTAGAACGTCGTGAGACAGTTCGGTCCCTATCCGCTGCGCGCGTTGGAGTCTTGAGAAGGGCTGTCCCTAGTACGAGAGGACCGGGACGGACGAACCTCTGGTGTGCCAGTTGTCCTGCCAAGGGCATGGCTGGTTGGCTACGTTCGGGAGGGATAACCGCTGAAAGCATCTAAGCGGGAAGCCTGCTTCGAGATGAGGACTCCCACCCACTTGATGGGGTAAGGCTCCCAGTAGACGACTGGGTTGATAGGCCGGATGTGGAAGCCCTGTGAGGGGTGGAGCTGACCGGTACTAATAGGCCGAGGGCTTGTCCATAGCTGCTACGCGTCCACTGTGCTGTTCTGAGACAGCGACCAA
>NZ_BBPQ01000138.1 GCF_000787855.1 Streptacidiphilus anmyonensis
GTTACGGGGCGTCGCCGTTCTGACGTCCGGTCCGATGTCGATGATCTGACCCGCCTCTGCGGAAGTCCGGTTACCGTACTGCCAGTCTGAAGACGGGGGTTGGCTGTGAGCGGTGCGGCGGAGTGGCTGGCGGAGACCCGGGCGTCCTACGACACCTTGGCCTCGAGCTATGCGGACGCGGTGCGTGACCTGCTTGAGGAGACGCCCTACGAGCGTGCGCTTCTGACGCTCTTCGCCGACTTCGTGAAGCGCGGCGGCGGTGGACCGGTCGCGGACGTGGGATGCGGCCCGGGGCGGATCACGGGGTTCCTGAGCGGACTCGGCGTGGAGGCCTTCGGCCTCGATCTGTCCCCGGCGATGATCGAGGTCGCCCGGCGGGAGCACCCCGGTCTTCGGTTCGAAGTCGCGTCCATGACCGACCTGGACCGAGCCGTCGACCTCGCCGACGGCTCACTGGCCGGCCTGGTCGCCTGGTACTCGCTGATCCACGTCCCCGACGACGTGATCGGCACGGTGTTCGCGCAGTTCCGTCGTCTCCTGCGTCCGGGCGCTCCGTTGCTGCTGGGCTTCCACGTCGGGGAGGGCCCGGAGCTGAAGACGCGGGGATACGGCGGCCACCCCATCCGCGTCGTCGTACACCGCCGTCGGCCGGACCAGATCGCAGGCTGGCTCGACGAGTCCGGCTTCGAGGTGGAGGCGCAGATGACCCTCGCCTCCGCGGAGAGCAGGCTCGGGGGAATCCTCATGGCGCGCCGTCGAGCTGACGGTCAGTAGAACTCAGTCCCGGCGGGTGTCGGAGCCGGACTGGCGGCTCTGCCGGCGAGAGCCGTGGAGGTCCTTGGCGTGCTTGCGGAGGACGAACATGGCGGCCATGACGAGGCCGGTCGGAAGGCCGATCCAGGTGGCGATGTCGTGTGCGAAGAACATGGCGTACTCCCTGATGTGTTCCGGGCTCTGTTCCGGCGGTCCTTCGGTTCGACCGCACGCCCTTCACGCTAGGGAGGTGGCCACGGGCCGGACATCGCCGCACGGTTGCAGGCCGGGTGGAGACCGGGTGGAGACGAGGGATCGCCGGTCAGGAGGTGGCGCCGGGGTCCGCGTAGCCGTGGGTGTAGGCGTAGCGGATGGCCTGGGCCCGGTCCCGGCTGCCGGTCTTGGTGAAGATGCGGTTGATGTGCGTCTTCACCGTGGCCTCGCTGACGAACAGCAGGCGGGCGATCTCGCGGTTGGAGTGCCCCTCGGCGATGAGACGCAGCACGTCCGCCTCGCGTGCGGTGAGATCGTCGGCGGAGCTGTCCTTGTCGGCCGCCGCCGTGGTGGCTGTGGCGCCGGCGGCAGCGGCCAGCAGGGTGCGCTGGGCGGCGGGGTCGAGGATGGACTGGCCGGCGGCCGCAGCCTTCACGGCCCGTTCGATGTCGGCCCGGGTGGCGGCCTTGGTGAGGTAGCCGAGGGCTCCGGCCTGGAGCGCCCGGATGATCGAGGTGTCGTCCTCGTAGGTGGTCAGCACGACCACGCGCGCGGCGGGACGCTCGGCCAGGATCCGGGCGGTCGCCTCGATGCCGTCGCTGCGGGGCATGTTGAGATCCATGAGCACCACGTCCGGGGTGAGCTCGCGGGCGAGGTCGACGGCCGCGTTGCCGTCCTCGGCCTGGCCGACGACCTCCAGGCCCGGGAGTGTGTCCAGCAGCAGGGCCAGGCCCTCGCGGACGGCGGCCTGGTCGTCGGCGATGAGGACCCGGATCGGGGGCGTGGTACCGGTCACCCGGGAATTGTGACGCATACCCGCCAGGTGTTGTCGACGATCCCGGCTTCGAGCGTGCCGCCGGCCAGCAGGGCGCGCTCCCGCAGGCCGGTGAGCCCGTATCCGCCGCCAGTGGCGCCGAGCGGACGGTCCGTCGTCGTCTCGGGCAGCGGGTTGCTCGCGGTCAGCGAGGTCTCGTTCGCGGTGTAGGCGAGCACGAGGGTGACGGGCCGGCCCGGGGCGTGCTTGGCCGCGTTGGTCACCGCCTCCTGTGCGGTGCGCAGGATCGCGAGGGCCGCGTCGGGCTCCAGGTGCCGGGCCGTTCCCTCCACGCGGAGCGTCACCCGGGCCCCCTCGGGCGCTGTGCCGCCCCCTGGGGCGCTCTCTCGCGTCTCTCGCGCCGACCCGTCCTGGACCGCTTCCCGCCCAGGGTGTTCGGCGCCCGTGATGAGGCGGCCGAGCAGCTCGGGGAGCAGTGCGCTGTCCTCGCGGAGGGCGTGGACCGCGCGGCGGGTCTCGGTCAGTCCGGACCGGGCCAGGTCCCCGGCGCGCTGCACGCAGCCGAGGGCCTTGCCCAGGGCCGCATCCCCGGCCGTGGCCTCGCTGCCTTCCAACAGCGCCTGCGCGGCCTCGAGTTGCACGGTCAGTGCGCCCAGCGAGTGGGCGAGGATGTCGTGGATCTCGCGGGCGATCCGGGTGCGCTCGCCGAGGACCGCGGCCTCCGCCTCCGCCTGTTGGGCACGGCGCGTCTGCTCCAGCAACTCCTCGGCCTGGTCGGCGCGTTGGACGTAGCCGAGGCGGATCATGCCGGTGCCCAGGCCCGCTCCGATCAGGATCAGATAGCCCAGCATGTCCACGGTGCCGCCGCCGACGGCGATCGTGGAGACGGCGAGCGAGAGTGCGGCGGCGACGGCGATGGCGACGGAGACCTCCGGAACCAGCGCGGCAGCCGCGACCAGCGCCGCCACCGGGGCGGCGGCGACGCCCAGCCCGTGCGGCGACAGACCACCCAGCGCGCCTCCGCCGACCGCCGTCGCCGCCAACGCCACGGTCAGGGGTTTCGGCCGACCCTCGACGGCCAACCACATCAACCACCCCGCACCCGTCACGACCATCGCGACTGAGATCGCAAGCCCGCGTCCGTGTGCTCCTGGCGACGGATTCGCGCGCGCGGTACTGAGCAGCAGCGCGGCGAGGCCGGCGAGCCGCATGGCGCTGATCCCCCACCGGTATGCGCGCCGGTCGCGCACCGTGGTGACCGCGGCGGGGGATGCCTCGGAGGGAGCGGGGGCGTCGGGGGCGTGCATGCGGGCTCCCGGAGTCTGGGCGAGGGCCGCCCGAAGCCCAGGTGGTGGCCTGGGGCGGACCGGTTCCGTGCCCCGGACCCTACCGCGCTCCCGCCCCGCCGCAACGGTCGTGCGCCGGACGCGCCGGACGTGCCGACCGGCCGGCTGCGTCGGCCTCCACCCGGCCTCCACCCGGCGCCCACCCGCAGACCGACGAACCAGGCAGGGGCCCGCTCGTAGCGTCGAAGAGGTCAGCCGGAACAGAACCCCTCGACCCCGAAGAGGACCCCGTCATGAACGCCAGCGTCTGGATCGTCAACCTCGCTGTCCTGGTCACCGTGCTCCATGCCGACCTCGGCACCAAGAAGATCGCCTGGATGCGCATTCTCCGCCCGGTCCTGCTGGCCGCCGGTGTCGTCCCGATGTTCGCGAAGAACATCGCCACCTCCGGCAACGGACTGACGCTGGAGATCGCCGGCGCGGCCGCCGGCCTGCTGCTCGGCCTGATCGCCGCCGTACTGCTGAAGGTCCGCTACGACGGGGACCGCAAGGCGGCCTTCTCCACCGGTGGCGGCTGGTACGCCGCCCTGTGGGTCGCGGTGATCGGCGCCCGCCTGCTCTTCGCCTACGGCTCCGTCCACTTCTTCCCCGCGCAGCTCGGGCACTGGATGTTCACCCACCAGGTCACCGCCGACGCGCTGACGGACGCACTGGTCTTCCTGGCGGTCGGCATGCTGGTGGCCCGCACCTCCGTCCTGCTGGCCAAGGGGCGCCGCGCGACGCGGGCCCACCTGACCGACGCCGCCCCCAGCTCCGCCGGCCAACTGCGCCCCGTCGCCTGAACCGCAGCCGATATCGACCGCCGAGCCACCTGGTGGCTCGGCGGAATTCGTTTGACCGGATCCGTCCCCGACAGCTCCCATGGCGGACGCCGCGAAGCCGACGAGGACGAGGAAGTGGACGGTGCTCACCCGCATGGCCAAGATGCACGCCGACGAGGCGGACACGGACGCCGCACTCGTGCGCCGACTGCTGAGCGCGCAGTTCCCGCAGTGGGCCGCGCTGCCGGTCGAGCCGGTGGACCGCGTCGGAACCTCCAACGCCATGTTCCGGCTGGGGGACGACCTGGTCGTGCGCCTTCCCCGAATGGCCGGGGCGGCCGAGGACGTCGAAAAGGAGCACCGGTGGCTCCCGCGTCTGGCGCCGCAGCTGCCCGTCCCGATTCCGGTGCCCCAGGGCCAGGGAGTCCCGGGAGACGGGTACCCGTGGCCTTGGTCGGTGTACGGGTGGGTCGAGGGAGCCAACCCCGTCGTCGGGCAGCTCCGTGACGGCGACGTCTTGGCCGCGGACCTCGCGGCGTTCACGACGGCGCTGCGCCGCATCGACCCGATGGGCGGCCCCGACTCCTACCGGAGCGAACCCCTGAGCGCCCGGGACGCCTCCACCCGTCGCGCGATCGCCGACCTCCAGGCGCTCGTCGACGCAGACGCGGCTCTCGCGGTCTGGGAGTACGCAGTGCGTGCGCCGGAATGGAACGGCCCAGCGGCATGGATCCACGCCGATCTGCAGCCCGGCAATCTCCTGGTCTCCGATGGCCGGTTGAGTGGTGTCATCGACTTCGGCTGCCTCGGCCTGGGCGATCCCGCCGTCGACTTGATGCCGGCCTGGTACGTGCTGCCCGCCGTGGTCCGGCCGGGCTTCCGCGCCGCAGTGGGGGCGGACGACGCAGCCTGGGCCCGCGGACGGGGCTGGGCGCTGTCGGTGGCACTGATGGAACTCCGCTACTACCGGGGCACGAACCCCCTGATGGCGGCGATCGCAGGTCGCGTGATCGAGGAGATCCTGGCGGAGGGTTGACCCGTCCTT
>NZ_BBPQ01000137.1 GCF_000787855.1 Streptacidiphilus anmyonensis
CTGTGGACCTACCGCAACAACCCGCCCACGCCGACCGGCAACACCGCGGACGCGGACGTCACCAGCTACGGCTTCTCCTACGTTCCCGGCGGCACCAGCTCGACGACCACCGACGCCACCGGCAAGAACACCTGGACCACCACGACCACCGACCTGCTCGGCCACCACATCACCAAGAGCGACCCCGATGCCGGGACCAGCTACACGGTGGAGGACAACGCCGGCCTGCTGGTGCAGACCCAGGACGCCCGCGGCCAGTACCTCTCGTACTACTACGACAACCTCGGCCGCAAAGCCGCCGAGTACAACACGGCCTGGACCGGCTCCAACAGCACGCTCCCCGCGTCGTCGACGCAGCTGGCCGGCTGGACCTATGACACCGCGCCCTCCTCGGACGGGAAGTCGAACCGGGGCCTGCCGGCCGGCTCGACCCGCTACACCGACGGCGGCGTCAACGCCTACACCACCGGCGTCACCGGGTACGACGCGGCGGGACGTTCCCTGGGCGACGCGGTGACCATCCCGGCGGCCGACGGCAACGGAGCCCTGGCGGGCACCTACCAGACCAACAACAGCTACACCCCGGTCACCGGCCTGCTCGACCACACCGATCTGTCCGCGGCGGGCGGCCTGCCGGCCGAGACCGTCTACAACTCCTACAACGTCAACGGCCTGCTCCTGGCCGCCGGCGGCAACGCCGACTACGTCGTGGCCACCTCCTACGACCAGGTCGGCCGGATCCTGTCCCGCACCCTGGGCGACTACCCGTACCAGATGGTCCAGCAGAACCTCTACGACGCCGCGACCGGCCGGGTGAGCAACACCTTCACCGACACCACCGCCGGCCAGAGCACCGTCAACCCCAACCAGCTCAACACCTACAGCATCGACGACGTCTCCTACACCTACGACGCGTCCGGGCGTCTCACCTCGACCGCCGACCTGCAGAACTGGACCGTCTCCGGCTCCTACCAGCCCGGCCCGCAGGCCCGCGACCTCCAGTGCTACGCCTACGACTACGCCGGCCGCCTGACCAGCGCCTGGGCCGACAAGGGTGACCAGACTCCGTCCGCCACCACCAACCTCAACAGCCCCACGACCGCCACCGGCGCCCTCGGCTCCTGCGCGTCCTCGACGAGCAACAACCCGCCCGCGAACGCCTCCTCCCTCGGCGGCCCGGCACCCTACTGGCAGAGCTACGGCTTCGACGCAGGCGGCTCCCTGACCGGTGACCGCTCCTCGGTCACCGACCACGACCCGACCGGCAACACGGCCAAGGACACCACCCGCACCTCCACCTACCCGGCGGCGGGAAGCTCCGGCCCGAACCTGCTGAGCAGCGTCACCGCCACCGGCGGCACCACCGGGACCGACAGCTACGGCTACGACGCGGCCGGCAACACCACCACCCGCACCCTGGCCGCCGGGCCCAAGCAGGCCCTCACCTGGGACCCCGAGGGCCACCTGGCCACCGTCACCGACAGCAGCACCACCCCGGCCACGACGTCGAGCTACCTCTACGACGCCGACGGCAACCAACTCATCCGCCGCGACAACGGCACCACCACGCTCTACCTCGGCTCGACCGAGCTCTACCTGAACACCAAGACCGGCGCGGTGACGGGCAACCGCTACTACGACTACCCCGGCGCCCCGTCCATCGTCGCGGCGAGCAGCGGCGCGCTCACCTACGAGATCGCCAACAACCAGGGCACCGGCAGCACCACCGTCAACGCCACCACCGGCCAGGTCCTCGCCCGCCGCTACTTCAAGCCCTACGGCGACCCCCGCGGCACCGCCGCCACCACCTGGCCCGACGACCACACCTTCCTCGGCAAGACCACCGACACGTCCGCCGGATTGGTCGACATCGGGGCCCGCAAGTACGACCCCACCACCGGACGATTCATCTCCGTCGACCCGCTGTTCGAGGCCGACGACCCTCAGTCCCTGGGCGGCTACGCCTACGCCGGCGACGACCCGGTCAGCGCCAGCGACCCGAGCGGTCTGGACGACGGGTGCGATCCCTGGTTCCCGATCAGCTGCGCCTGGAACAGCCTCTTCGACACGACCAACAACGCGGCCCAGAAGTACCTCGAGAAGCCGATGATGGCGGCGGCCGAGGATCTGAACCCGCTGCCCGACATCTGGCACTGCACCGACTCGATCGACCTGCGGTGCGCCTCAGGCGTGGTGTCGGTAGTGCCCCTCGGCAGGGGGGTCGGTCTTTTCGCCAAGTTCGGTGCCAAGGCGGACGACATCTTCCGCGTCGGTCGCGACGCCGACGACGCCATGAACGGCACCAGCAAGCTCGGTGACATCGGGATGGACGACGGCGGCGATCCGTCCATGGACCCGAACGGGACCGGCGCGGATCCGGGTGGCCCGGTCGACCACGGCGACGACCAGGCCAAGGCGTACGAGGACAACCAGAACAAGGCCGGAAAGCCCGTGCAGGACGCCAACGACGCCATCGACGCCCACTCTGGGGCCGTCGGCGACACGTTGACCGAGACACGGACCCCGATGGGGGCGGCCAAGCACGCCATCCAGGTGAGCCAGGACGTGCAGGCGGCGATTGTTCTTGGCGCTATGGCCGCCACCTGGTTCAAGGCGCTGGCCAAGTGGTTCCGGAACGGACCCTGGCACGACTTCACGTACAAGCCCAAGCACGCCAAGGACAGCACCGTCGACCAGAAACCTGCCGACGACAGCGGTGACGGCCACGTCAGGGGCCACCACCTGTACGAGTGACCGGCCCGCGACCAAAGGACCTTGACCCATGATGACCCGAACCCGACTCGTCGCGGCGACGGCCGCCCTGCTGGCCGCCACCGCGGGGATCACCCTCGGTACGGCCGGTCCCGCCGGCGCCGCGCCCGCTGACCGGCTGACCCTGCACGGCTACGGCAGCATGGCCACCGTCACGCTGCACGTCTTCACCTTGGACGGGCACGACCACACCTGGGGTGAGATCCGCTGGCAGGACTTCTTCAGCGGCTGCGTCTGGGAGGACCAGACCACCGATCCCACCCAGCGCACCTGGGACGGGCAGGTGCGCGAGACCTGCGTCAACGGTCAGTTCAACGCCGTCACCGCGGGCGCGGACAGCGACCCGCTGTACGACGGCCCGGGCTTCTGGGTGCGGGCTTGCGGCCAGGACATGGCCGGAAACGTCGTCTGCACCCCGTGGAACTGAACTGACCGGAAGTGAACTGAGGCGGCCCGGTTGAGAACCGTTCAACCGGGCCGCCTTGTCGCGCCCGTCAGCGCCCGCCGACCCTTCGGGACAGCTCGCGTGCCGTGCGGGTCACCGCCTGGGCCAGTTCCTCGCGCTGGTCCGCGTCCAGCGCTCCGCTCTCGAAGGTCACCGCCACACCCGCGACCGGGTGGTCCGCGCGGTCGGTGACCGCTGCCGCGACGGAGGAGAAGCCGAGGGTGACCTCGCCCTCCTCGGTGGCGTAGCCGCGTCGGCGGACCTCCACCAGGCGGGTGCGCAGCGCTGTCAGCGATCCGGGCCCGCGGACCTCGGTGCGCTGGACGAAGGCGGCGGCGTCCGGGAACAGCGCCCGGACCTGCGGGGTCGGCAGCAGCGCCAGCATGGCGCGGCCGCTCGCGGTCAGCTGGGCCGGCAGCCGCACGCCCACCTCGGTGACCAGCGGCGCGCGGCCCGGGGCGCGCTCCTCGATCAGGTAGAGCACCTCCCGCCCGTGCAGCACCGCCAAGTGCGCGTTGTGGCCGGTGCCGTCCACCAGCCGCGCCAGCGGCACCCGGGCCAGGCGCTGGAACGGGGCCTGGCGGGTGTACCCGGAGCCGAGCTCGAACGCGCTGACGCCGAGGGCGTAGCGCCGCTCCTCGGGCAAGTGGACGACGAAGCCGTCGGCCGCGAGCGTGTCGAGCAGGTGGTACGTCGTCGAGCGCGGCAACCCCACGTCGCGGCTGATCGCGGCCGCTGGGACCGGCGCCGCCTGGCGGGCCAGATACCTGAGGACGGCCAGCACCTGGGCGGCCGCGGGCACGATGGACATGGCCGCAGCGTATCCCCGCGAGCGTCTGGGATCCCAGACGGCTGAGCCGCCAAATGTCTGGGATCCCAGACAGAAGCCTCGGGAAACCCCTGGTGAAGGGTGGCTGACCTGGTGCTTCATAGGTGCCATGAACAAGGTGCTCATCGGGATCGGCCCCCTCTCCGCCGACGAAGTCGTGTCCGTCGCCCGCCTCGGGGCCGCTGTCGAGCTCTCCCTCGACGCGCAGGAGGAGATCCGGCAGAGCCGCAAGGTCATCGAGGACCTCGCCGACGACGTCACCCCCCACTACGGCGTCTCCACCGGCTTCGGCGCGCTGGCCACCCGGCACATCCCCACCGAGCTCCGCGCCCAGCTCCAGCGCAGCCTCGTCCGCTCCCACGCGGCCGGCTCCGGCCCCGAGGTCGAGCGCGAGGTCGTCCGCGCGCTGATGCTGCTGCGCCTGTCCACCCTCGCCACCGGCCGCACCGGCGTCCGTCTCGAGACCGCCCAGGCCTACGCCGACCTGCTGAACGCGGGCATCACCCCGGTCGTGCGCGAGTACGGCTCCCTCGGCTGCTCCGGCGACCTCGCGCCGCTGGCCCACTGCGCGCTCGCCGTCATGGGCGAGGGCGAGGTGCGCGACGCCGACGGCACGCAGATGCCGGCCGCCGACGCGCTCGCCGCCGCGGGCCTGACGCCGGTCGTGCTCCGCGAGAAGGAGGGCCTCGCCCTCATCAACGGCACCGACGGCATGCTCGGCATGCTCGTCCTCGCCGCCCACGACCTGCACCGCCTGCTCGCCACCGCGGACATCACCGCCGCCATGAGCGTCGAGGCGCAACTCGGCACCGACGCCGTCTTCGCCGCCGACCTCCAGGCGCTTCGTCCGCACCCCGGCCAGGCCGCCAGCGCCGCCAACCTGCGCGCCGTCCTCGCCGACTCGGCCGTCGTCGCCAGCCACCGCGACCCGGCGAACTGCACCCGCGTCCAGGACGCCTACTCGCTGCGCTGCACCCCGCAGGTCCACGGCGCCGCCCGCGACACCCTCGCCCACGCCGAGACCGTCGCCGACCGCGAGCTCGCCAGCGCCGTCGACAACCCCGTCGTCACCCGCGACGGCCGCGTCGAGAGCAACGGCAACTTCCACGGCGCGCCCGTCGCCTGCGTCCTCGACTTCCTCGCCATCTCCGTCGCCGACATCGCCTCGGTGGCCGAGCGCCGCACTGACCGGATGCTCGACGTCGCCCGCAGCCACGGCCTCCCGGCCTTCCTCGCGGACGACCCCGGCGTCGACTCCGGCCACATGATCGCCCAGTACACCCAGGCCGCGATCGTCTCCGAGCTCAAGCGCCTGGCCGCGCCCGCGTCCGTGGACTCCATCCCCTCCTCGGCGATGCAGGAGGACCACGTCTCCATGGGCTGGTCCGCCGCCCGCAAGCTGCGCCGCGCCGTCGACGGCCTCACCCGGGTCCTCGCGATCGAGCTGCTCACCGCCGCCCGCGCGCTCGACCTGCGCGCCCCGCTCACGCCCGCCCCGGCCACCGACGCCGTCCGCGCCGGCCTGCGCGAGCACGTCCAGGGCCCCGGCACGGACCGCTACCTCGCCCCCGAGATCGAGGCCGCGGTGCGCTACGTCGCCGACGGGCGCGCCCTGGCCGCCGCCGAGTCCGTCACCGGCCGCCTGCACTGACCCGCCTGCCGCACCACCCGCTCGCAAAGGACTTCGACATGACCCGACCTGACGTCATCCGTGCCGCACGCGGCACCGAGCTG
>NZ_BBPQ01000136.1 GCF_000787855.1 Streptacidiphilus anmyonensis
CCACTGCCCCGCCCGCAGCCGCGCCGCTTGTCGTCCCACTCGCGGCGCCCACGGCGGCGGCGCCCCCGGCCACCGCCGCGCCGCCCACGAGGCCCGCCGCGACGGCCGTGCCGTAGCCCGTGCCCAGCCAGACCAACAGACCGCCCGGCAGCAGCTCGCGCAGGCTGTGGTTGAGGTCGACCAGCTCCAGGTAGGCCGCCGAGCAGCGGTCGCACTCCTGAAGATGCGCGCGCACGTCCGTCGACGCCCGCTTGCCCAGCTGCCCGCGCGCGAACCCGCCCAGCTTGCTCGCGTGCCGCTCGCAGTCGGACGCCTGGGTGTCGGAGACGTGCGCCTGAAGGAACGCCGTGGCCAGCCGCTCGCGGGCACGGTGCGCCTGCACGGCCGTCGCGTTGGCCGTCTTGCCCAGCAGCACCGCGACCTCGCGCGGCGGCTCCTGCTCGACCTCCGTGTGCCACAGCAGCAGCCGGTCGTCCGCGTCGAGGTTCCGGAACGCCCGGACGATCAGCGACTGGTCCACCCCGGACATGGCCTGCGCGTCCGCGCCCGGGTCCGTCACGTCGACCGTCGCGACGACGGTGTGGGACGAGGCGAACACCTGGAAGTCGTCGATCAGCTGCTCGCGCCGGTCACTCCGGCTCCACGAGGCGGCGATGTTGCGCACCGCCGTCAGCAGGTATGCCCGCACCGCCACATCCGGCCCCTTGCCTGCGCGCAGCGCCTGCAAGGTGCGGGCGAACACCTCGCCCGCGAGGTCCTCCGCGGTGAAGGAGTCCCGGCAGCAGGTCCGGGCGTAGCGGCGGACGGCGGCGGAGTGACGCCGGTACAGCTCCTCGTACGCGGCGTCGTCCCCCGCACGCACGGCCGCGGTCAGCTCGGCGTCGGACGGCCCGAGCGGCGCGCCCTCGTCGACCGGCCCGCCGGGCGCGGGCACCGTCGCACCGGGCACGGTCGCACCGGGCACGGCCGCGTCGGAGGCCGTGTCAGGTACCGACGTGTCAGGCGCCGCGGCGTCGCGCACCTGCTCGTGCACGACGTCGTGCTCGTGCCTGTGCCCGCGCGCGACCTCACCGCGACGCCGCCCGCTGCCATCGCCCTGCGGCGGCACCTTGGCAGCGGCGGCGGTCGCCTCCGACTCCTCTGCGGCCATGACACCGACCCCCGCTCACTCACTCGACCGGGAAGACTTTCCCACACGACGGTGAGCACAAGGGAGGCGATGACCGCTACGCCACTCCTTCGGGGAATACCGCAATCCCCGTCCGCCTGCCTAGCCGCAGCGGGAGGCGTGGGGGATCCGCGCGAGCCGACCCGGCGGCGCGTCAGCCGCGAAGACCGTCCAGCAGCAGCTGAAGCAGCCGCCCGGAGGCGCTCCCGTCGGAAGAGGTGTGCTGCGGCACCGCCGCCGTCAGCACCAGCACCACGTCCGAGACGGTCACCCCGGCCCGCAGCTCACCCGCGTCCCGCGCGGACTCCACCAACTCCGACAGCAGCTCCAGCAGCCGCCCCGGGTCCGCGTCCGCGCCGTACTCCTCGTCCGAGCCCGACGTCCCCGCCACCACGCCCTCAGAGACCGCACCGACCGAACCGGCCGCCGACGGGGTCCGCTGCAGAGGCACGCGCACCAGCGCCTCCGCCTGACGGAACGTCTCCGGCGGCAGCAGACGGCCCGCCCCGGAGGACGCCGCGCGGGCCAGGAACGAGGCCAGCGCCTCCCACGCCCCGGCCCCGCCGACCTGCACCGAGATCGCCTCGCGCGCCTGCTGGGTCAGCCAGACCACCTCCTCCGAGGCGATCCGCCGCACCAGCACCTCCTTGCTGGGGAAGCGCCGGTAGACCGTGCCGACGCCGACGCCCGCACGCCGGGCGACCTCCTCCATCGGCGCCCCGTAGCCGAGTTCGCCGAACACCTCGCGGGCGGCGCGCAGCACCGACTCCAGGTTCCGCCGAGCGTCGACCCGCAACCGCGTGCCCGAACCGCCGCCCGCGCCGTTGCCCGCCCCCCGCGTGACACCGTTCACCGCGACCCCCCGCTGGACCGGGATCGCCCCGTCCACCGCTCGCGGCAGTACCTGCTCCTGTTGAACCATGAGGTTCGTCCTCCCCCGTAGACAGATCCATTGACGATAGTTGACTGCGCATCGACGCGAACAGGGAACCCGAAAGGATTCGCCCCCTCCGCATCGGCCGTGCGCACACCACCCTTGCAGCGCAGCGTAGGTCATCTGCGCAGATCAGTGGAGTCACGGGGTGGCCTCCGAGCGTCCCACCCCTGCGCCACGCCCCCGAGGCGCGCAAGCGGGCGGATGCGCGCGGTCCACTCATTCAGGTACGGAGTATGGACGCGCGGGCGTACGCGGGTGCGGAATAGTGGCGTGCTCCCACCCGCGCGCATTCTGCTCATCGGCGGCGGCCAGGTCGGCGTCAACGCCGCCCTGCGCCTGCGGTCGCGACTACGGCATGGAGAGGCCGAGGTCACACTCGTCGACCCGACCTCCTACATGACGTACCAGCCGTTCCTGGCCGAGGCCGCCGCCGGCGCCATCGACCCACGGCACGTCGTGGTGCCGCTGCGGCGTGCGCTCCCCGGCGTGCGCATCGTGCAAGGACGCCTCACGTCCCTCGACACAGCGGGACGCCGCGCGCACCTCGTGCTCCCCTCGCCGCTGCACCGCGACGGCCCGACGGTGGACCTGACAGTCCCTTACGACCGGCTCGTCCTCGCACCCGGCTCCGTCTCGCGCATCCTCCCCGTCCCTGGCCTGGCCCGCCACGGCATCGGGTTCCGCAGCGTCGAGGAGGCCGTCAAGCTGCGCAACCACGTGCTCGGCCAGCTCGACGCCGCGGCCTCCACGCGCGACCCGGACGTCCGTCAGGCCGCGCTCACCTTCGTCTTCGTGGGCGGCGGCTACGCCGGCACCGGCGCCGTCGCCGAACTGGAGGACATGGCCCGCCACGCGCTCACCCACTACCCGACCATCCAGCCCGACGACCTGCGCTGGATCCTGGTCGAGGCGGGCAAGCGCATCCTGCCCGAGACCGAAGCGCACGCCGCCGAGCGCACCACCGCCGAACTGCGCGAGCGTGCCGTCGACGTCCGGCTCGGCACCCGCCTCGCGGCCGTCGGCCCCGACGGGATCGTCCAACTGACCGACGGCAGCCGTTTCGCCGCCCGCACCCTGGTGTGGACCGCCGGCGTCCGCGCCAACCCGGTGCTGAAGCAGACCGGACTCGCCGTCGACGCCCAGGGCCGGCTGCGCTGCGACACCCACCTGCGCGTCCTCGGCGCCCAGGACGTCTACGCCGCCGGCGACTGCGCCGCCGTTCCCGACCTCGCCCGCCCGGGAGAGACCTGCCGCGCCAACGCCCAGCACGCCGTGCACCAGGCCGCCGTACTGGCCGACAACCTCGTCGCCAGCCTGCGCGCCGAACCGACGGCCGAATACCGCCACGAGCTCAAGGGCTCGATCACCTCCCTCGGCCTGCACAAGGGCGTCGCCCAGCTCCGCGGACGCTCGCTGCACGGACGCTCCGCGTGGCTGCTGCACCGGGCCGTGCACCTGCGCCGCATCCCCACCTGGGAACGCAAGGCGCGCGTGCTGTCCGACTGGCTGCTCGCTGGACTGACCGGACGGGAGATGGTCTCCCTCGGTGAGCTGGAGGAACCGCGCGCCGGCTTCGAACAACTGATGGACGAGCGTTGACGCGAGCGCGGGACCGGGGAGCGGCGTCCCGGCACGACACACATTCGGAAGGTACGAACGACCCGAACGAACAGGTGTGTAAAGGATCAGTGTCCGATCCGTCTGGATTCGCCGATCTTCAAGACACCCCAGGGCAGCTGATTCCCCGTGACGCGGCTTTCAGCCACACTGGACCCCGACTCCGCGCGACCTGAAGCCTGCCTCGACCGAAGCCTGCCTCGATCGAGCCCGCTCGACCGATGCCCGTTCGACCGAGGGCCGCTTTGAACACGGCGTGCCCGCAGCCCGAAGGACTCCGTTGAACCTCACACGCTGGAGCGCCCGGCTCCCAGGCGGCCAGCGGCGCGCCTCCGCGCCGACGGACCGCGACACCGGCCCGACCCCCAGCGTCCCGGCCAGCCGCGAGCTCCCCGAGGCACGGATCGCCCACGAACACGCCGGCCACGAGCACCTCGCCGTGCACGACGTCCTCGGCCACCTGCCCGCTCTCATCGCCATCGGATACGGCCCCGCCCACCGCCTCGGCTACCTCAGCCGCGCCTACACCGAGGTCTTCGGCTCCCGCCCGACGGGCGTTCCCGCCCACCAGGTCATGCCCGAACTGGAGGAGCTCGGCCTGCTCCCGCTCATGGACCAGGTCTACCGGACCGGCCGCCCGCGCACCGTCAAAGCGCGCAAGGTGCACCACCAGCCGTCCGGTTCCGGTTCCGGTTCCGCGTCGCCCTCCGGCGTGGCGGAGCCGCGCTACTTCACCTTCGTCTGCGCGCCGATCCGCGAGACCGAGGACCTCGGCCGGCAGCTCACCCAGCTCACCCTCAGCGAGACCGTCGTGGGCCTGGGCCCGGGCCCAGGCCGGAGCACGGCCTCGGGAATCGCCACCGCCACGGACATCGGCGCCAACGCAGGTGTCGGTGCCGGCGAGCGTCCCTCGCACGGCCTCTCCTCCCTCTCCTCCCTCGGCCTCGGCAGCTTCGCCTCGCTGCGCCGCAGCACCGGGGCCTCCGACGTCTGCGGCGTCCTCGTCTTCGGCGCCGAGGTCACCGACCAGGTCCGCGTCACCGAGCGGCTGCGGGAGAGCGAACGCCGCCAGCGCGAGGCCGCCGTCACCCTCCAGCGCAGCCTGCTCCCGCAGAAGCTGGAACAGCCCGACGACCTGCGCGTCGCCGCCACCTACCAACCCGGCGGGGCCGACACCGCCGTCGGCGGCGACTGGTACGACGTCATCACCCTCGGAGGTGGCCGCACCGCCCTCGTCATCGGCGACGTCATGGGCCGCGGCATGCGCGCCGCCGCCGTCATGGGCCAGCTCCGCACGGCCGTCCGCGCCTACGCGCGCCTCGACCTGCCCCCGCACGAGGTCCTGCAACTCCTCGACGGCATCGCCGCCGAGATCGACGCGATGCAGATCGCCACCTGCCTCTACGCGGTGTTCGACCCGAGCGAGGAGTCCGTCACCTACGCCTCCGCCGGTCACCTCCCCCTGATGGTCCGCTCCGCGGACGGCACCGTCACCCGTCCGGAGGAACCAGGCGGCCCGCCGCTCGGCACCGGCGGCTGGATGCACACCTCCGGCACCCTGCCCTTCCCACCCGGTGCCACCGGCGTCCTCTATACCGACGGACTCGTCGAACGTCGAGACCGCGACATCGACCGCGGTCTCGACGCCCTCGCCAAGACCCTCGGCGGCGCGACGGGCACCCCCGACGTCATCTGCTCCCGGCTGCTGCGCGCCATGGGCGTCACCCCCGAGCACGACGACGACGTCGCTGCCCTCGTCTTCCAGCTCCCCCAGCGCGAGCCGGACTCCGCCGACCTCTTCCGCAGTGCCTCGCTCGACCTCCTCGGCGGCACGGAGGCGGCGTCCAGCGCCCGCGCCTTCACCGGAGGCGTCCTGTGCAGCTGGCGCGTGGGCGAGGACATCCGCGACATGAGCGTGCTGGCCGTGAGCGAACTGGTCTCCAACTCCCTCACCCACGGCCACCCGCCGATGCGCCTCCGGCTCCGCCGCACTGACCGCCGCCTCACGGTGGAGGTCACCGACGCGGACGACCACCTCCCGCGCCGCCGCCAGGCCCTGCCGGCCGACGAGTCCGGTCGTGGCCTGGCGATCGTCGCCACGATCGCCTCCAACTGGGGCACCCGACGGACCCCCGACGGGGGCAAGGCCGTCTGGTGCGAGTTCCCGCTCAGGGAGGGTTGACCCGGTCCT
>NZ_BBPQ01000135.1:0-1095 GCF_000787855.1 Streptacidiphilus anmyonensis
CCCGATCCGTCGACGACCTGGTCAAAGCCCTCGGAGCCGACACCGGAATCTCCAAGAGCGAGGTCTCCCGCATCTGCCAGGACCTCGACGGCCAGCTGACCGCGTTCCGCACCCGGCCCCTTGACCACGTCCGCTTCCCCTACGTCTACCTCGACGCGACCTACTGCAAGGCCAGAGTCGATCACCAAATCGTCTCCCGGGCCGTCGTCATCGCCACCGGCATCACCGAGGACGGCGGCCGCGAAGTCCTCGGCGTGATGGTCGGCGACAGCGAGACCGAACTGTTCTGGACCGAGTTCCTCCGCCACCTGCGCGAACGCGGCCTGACCGGCGTCCGGCTCGTCATCGGCGACCACCACCTCGGCCTGGTCAAAGCCATCCGCAAGGTCATGCTCGGCGCCGCCTACCAGCGCTGCCGCGTTCACTTCCTGCGCAACACCTTCGCCGTGATCAGCAAAGAAGCCGGCGAGATGGTTGCCGCGACGATCCGCACGATCTTCGCCCAGTCCACCGCGGACGCGGTCCGCACCCAGCTCGACACGGTCGCCGACATGCTCGGCAAGCAGTTCCCGAAGGTCAAGGAGATGCTGCTGGACGCGAAGGACGACCTGACCGCCTTCGCCGCCTTCCCAGAGCGACATTGGAAGAAGATCCAGTCGACCAACCCGCTGGAGCGGATCAACCGCGAGGTCAAACGCCGCACCGACGTCGTCCAGGTCTTCCCCAACGACGACGCGCTCCTGCGACTGGTCACCGCCGTGCTCTTCGAACTGCACGACGAGTGGATCGCCTTCCCCCGCCGCTACCTTCCAGAAGGCAGCATGGACCAGCTCTACCCCGAGCTCCCCGAAAGCGCCCCCGCACTACCCAACACCACGAACACGACCGCCGGTTGATCGGCTACACCACAACAAGGGACACGACCACCGTCTTCCCGTGCGGGCCCTGCGTGGAGCCCCAGGACGCGGCGAGCGTGTCGATGACATGCAGTCCGTGTCCGCCGGGGCGGGAGGGCTCGGCCGGGCGGACGACCGGCGGGCGCGGGTCCGTGTCAGCGACAGACACCGTCAGCTGGAACCCTTCGAGCACCAGGGC
>NZ_BBPQ01000135.1:1538-6576 GCF_000787855.1 Streptacidiphilus anmyonensis
GGTCCGTGTCAGCGACAGACACCGTCAGCTGGAACCCTTCGAGCACCAGGGCGACTTCGATGGCACCCCCGCCGTGGGCGGTGGCATTGGCGACGAGTTCCGAGGCCACCAGCAGCACGTCCTCGACGGCCTCGCTGCCGGCCGGGCCGTCGGGGTGCCATCGCCAGTCAGCCAGGGCCTGCCGGGTGAAGTCCCGGGCCCGGCCGACCGGTGCCTGGACGCCTCGTAGTGACAGGCGCCGCACCTGGCGCGCCGGCACGGTCATGCGGTCGGTTTCCAGCGCGCTCAAATCGGCCCCCGTTCCCCGCGGCTGGACGTCCGCCAGGTCATGGCGGCAGCCGACGACAGGAAGGTGGGGACGGGCACGGCCGGCCGTCGGCCCTCAGCGGGGCGTCTGATGGTGTCGGCTGTCCGCTCGTTCATGGGCAGCGTCTCCCCTGCGGATCGGACGTCAATCACGGTCAGCGGGAGCATAGCCCCCTGCCTCCAAGGGGTGATCCGGCATCAGGGAGCCGAACCGACGGACAGACAGAACAAGGTCAGGGACGTCCTTCCGCTCCGTTCAGCGGACCCGGCCAGTCGCTCGCGGCGCGGACGCACATCCGGACACGGAGACCTCACCTGCAGTGTCGGTGTGATGGAACGCGACAGCCGACCTCGCGGACCGTGTCGATCAACAGCTGAGGGGTAGACGCAGACCGAGCCGACCCGACGGGCCTGGCACCGTCCGGCGCATAGGCGTCACAGGACCGGGGTCCGAACCACTGGACAGGGGAACAGATGATCAACCAGGCGACAGTGCCGATTTCGCCCAAGCCGCCGGAGCCGCAAGCGCCGCAGCCATCTGGGACGCAGAAGGCGCTACTGACTCCGGACCTTCCGGCCCCGCCCGGCACTCCCGAAGGGCCAGAGCCGTCACGGCCCGTCAGCGGTGTGGACGAGCACCGGGTGCCATCGGGATTTCCTCACGAGCCGGGAAAGCCTCGGCCTCATGAGACGCCTGACTGAGCTGGCGTCAGGCTGAGCTGGCGTCGGGGCGGGGTCGCCAGCTGGGCGGCCCCCATCCAAGACAGTGCGGACGAGCCTGCCCCTGCCCGTCGTAGGAGCTTCCTCGGCCGCGGGGGAACACCTGTTGCGGACCACCAGGGGCGCGGCCGGTCACCTGGTGAGCGCCTCAGCGGTCGAACGCGGCCCACACTGTCTTGCCCGACACGTGGAGCGTCGTTCCCCACTGCCGGCTCAGGAGCTCCACCACGTGGAGTCCGTGTCCGCCGGGTCGGGCCGGGTCACTCGGTGGAAGCGGCGTGGGCACGGCGGCTTCGCCGTCGGTCACGGCCACGGTGAGACCACGCCCATCCCCTGTGATCGCGATTTCCCGAGCACCGGCGCCGTGAGCCATCGCGTTCGCGACCAGCTCGGAGACGACAAGCAGAATGTCCTCTGCCCGCTCCCGCGCCTCGGGGCCGCCGCCCACCGGGTCCAGCCAGCCCCATTCGCGCAGAATGCCGCCGGTGAAGTCACGGGCACGACCCACGGCACCGGCGACGCCGTGCAGGCCAAGCCGTCGGACCTGCCGGGAGGGAGCCCCCTGGATCGGCGCCTCGGACTCGATGCTCGGGCCGCTCATGCTTCCGCCACGGCGCCGCCAGCTTCCGGCTGGGTCTCGAAAACGGAAAGGGCCCCGGTCAGTTCGAGCAGACGCAGCAGTTGCCGAGTCGGCGCGGCCAGGATCAGCCGTCCGCCGACGTCGCTCACCTGCTGTCGGGCCTTCAAGAGCACGTTGAGCCCGGAGGAGTCGCAAAAGCCCAGCTGTGAGCAGTCGACGACGATCCTGGTCACTCCCGCGTCCGTCAGCGAACTCGTAGCGAGCGCGAGCGCGGGCGCGGTGTCGGGATCCAGCTCGCCCGACAGCAGGACGATCCCCGCCTCTTCCACCCTGCGAACCGAGACGGCCAGCCGATCCGCCTCGGAATGGGTGGGCGACGTGTTCGGCCGTTCGGACATGCATGCACGCTCCAGCGCATCGGTGGTCGACAGGCCATGGAGGCCATCAGGCCACTTCTGTCCCCAGTCTCCCGCCTTCAAACGGGCCCGTTTAACCAGGTGGGCGTCCTGCGCGGAGCGGACAGCGGGCCGCCGGGTCCTGCCTCGACGCGGTTCCGAGGTGATGGCGGCACCGTCGTCCAGAGTCCTCCCGGGTTGGACCGCGAGGGTGGGCGGTCGTCTCCGGCCGGCGGCCAGCGCTGCCTCCTCGACCGGGCGCTGCGCCTGAGGCCCGGTCGGCGCGTGCGCCCCGTCGGACCCGCTGGGGCAGGGATTCGGGGCGCATCGTCGTGGTGTCAGGTCTCGGCGGTGTCAGGTCTCGGCGGTGCCGCGCAGCACCAGCAGCGCGCGTCCTTCCACCTCGACCGACGTGCCGGCTTTGATCAGCGGCCGGAACTCGGTGTAGGGAATGGCCGTGTCGACCTCGACGGCCCACCACGGGTCGACGTCCTGCGGGATCGTGAAGGGCAGCGGTTCCCAGTGCGCGTTGAACAGCATCAGGAACGAGTCGTCCACGACCGGCAGGCCGCGCGGGTCGGGTTCGGTGATGGCTTTGCCGTTGAGATGAACCATCAGTGACTTCGCGAAGCCGGTCCTCCAGTCGGTGTCGGACATCTCCTTCCCTCCCGGGGTGTACCAGGCGATGTCCTTGAGCCCGTCACGGCTGCCCCGCGGGGCCCTTCCCTTGAAGAAGCGCCGCCGGCGAAAGACCGGATGTTCGCGGCGCAGCCGGATGAGCCTGCTGGTGTAGTCGAGGAGTTCGCTGCCGTTCTCGACGATCGACGGCCAGTCGATCCAGGTCAGCTCGTTGTCCTGACAGTAGGCGTTGTTGTTGCCGTGCTGGGTGCGGCCGAGTTCGTCGCCGTGGAGCAGCATCGGCACGCCCTGCGAGAGCATCAGCGTGGCGATCATGTTGCGTTGCTGTCGAGCCCGTA
Organism: Streptacidiphilus anmyonensis; assembly: GCF_000787855.1. GTDB lineage: Bacteria > Actinomycetota > Actinomycetes > Streptomycetales > Streptomycetaceae > Streptacidiphilus > Streptacidiphilus anmyonensis. The sequence goes on from NZ_BBPQ01000135.1 coordinate 4,517, forward strand.
GCGCCAGGACCGTGCGCTTGTGGGTCGGCCCCTCGGCGCCGCAGTTCCAGGAGCGGTTGTGGTTCTCGCCGTCTCGGTTGTTCTCGCCGTTGGCCTCGTTGTGTTTGCCGTTGTAGGAGACCAGGTCCCTCATGGTGAAGCCGTCGTGTGCGGTGACGAAGTTCACCGACGCGTGCGGCCGTCGGCCGTCGTCCTGGTAGAGGTCGGCGGAGCCGGTCAGCCGGGAGGCGAACTCGCCCAGCGTGCCGCCCTCGCCCCGCCAGAAGTCGCGGACGCAGTCACGGTACCTGCCGTTCCATTCCGTCCACAGGGGTGGGAAGTTGCCCACCTGGTAGCCGCCGTCGCCGAGGTCCCAGGGTTCGGCGATCAGTTTGACCTGCGACACGACCGGGTCCTGCTGCACCAGGTCGAAGAAGGAGGACAGCCGGTCGACCTCGTGGAACTGGCGGGCCAGGGTGGCGGCCAGGTCGAAGCGGAACCCGTCGACGTGCATCTCGGTCACCCAGTAGCGCAGGGAGTCCATGATCAGTTGAAGCGTGTGCGGGTGATCCATCCGCAGACTGTTGCCCGTGCCGGTGGTGTCCCAGTAGTAGCGGGGGTTGTCTGGGGCCAGCCGGTAGTAGGCGGCGTTGTCCAGCCCCCTGAAGGACAGCGTGGGGCCGAGCTGGTTTCCTTCGGCGGTGTGGTTGTACACCACGTCGAGGATGACCTCTATGCCGGCCTCGTGCAGAGCCTTCACCATCGCCTTGAACTCCTGCACCTGCTCGCCCCGCTGCCCGGAGGACGCGTAGGCGTTGTGCGGCGCGAAGAACCCGATGGTGTTGTAGCCCCAGTAGTTCGACAGCCCCTTCTCCACCAGGGTGTGGTCCTGGAGGAACTGGTGGACGGGCATCAGTTCCACCGCCGTGACGCCGAGCTGGGTGAGATAGTCGATGATCGCCGGGTGCGCGAGGCCCGCGTAGGTGCCGCGGAGCGCCTCGGGGACGGCCGGGTGGCGCCGCGTCATGCCCTTCACGTGGGCCTCGTAGATCACCGACTCGTTGTACGGGGTCTGTGGGGGGTGGTCGTTGCCCCAGTCGAAGTACGGGTTGACGACGACCGAACGAGCCGCGTACGCGGCGGAGTCGAGGTCGTTTCGCCGGCCCCGGTTGGCGAACTGGTAGCCGTACAGGGCCTCGTGCCATTCGACGCTGCCCTCGATCGCCTTGGCGTAGGGGTCCAGCAGCAGCTTGGCAGGGTTGCAGCGCACGCCCTGCCCGGGGCGGTGCGGACCGTGCACACGGAATCCGTACCGCTGCCCCGGGCCGACGTCGGGGAGGTGGATGTGGTGAACGAATCCGTCCACCTCCTTCAGCAGGACGCGCTCCTCGCCGCCGTCCGAGTCGAACAGGCACAGTTCCACGTTCTCGGCCGCACCGGAGAACACCGCGAAGTTGGTGCCCGCACCGTCGAACGTGGCTCCCAACGGCCACGCCCGCCCCGGTCGACGACTGATGTCCGCGCTCTCCCGCCAGATCTGCACCCCGGCCTCCCAGCACTGATGGTCATGGTGTGACGGCACGCCTGTTCACGGCTGCCCTCGTCGCTTCGAACCCGAGCGGGACGGGTCGGTCAGACCAGCGTCGCGTCGTCTGCTCCAAGAGCCTGGACGCCGCCTTCCTCCCCGGCCACCCACGTGCGGGCGTGATCGTTGACGAAGGAGGCGCTGCGGGCCCGGACTGCGTCGGTGACAGAGTCCTCGTTCGCGTCGGTGGGCATGTGCGGGACCTCCTTTTGTCGAGCCAGCCCGGAGACCTCCCCCGTCCGCGGGCCGACGATGCGTCAGACAGGCGGCCAGGAGCGCTCTTTGGATCGGCTTGCGTCAGGGAGCGTCTGCCCCGCGATCAGGGAGGGCACACGGCACGGTCGTGCGCTCGTGCGGGTGGTCGGGCGGTCGGGCGGGTGGTCGGTCGGGCGCCCAGACGCAGATCGGGAGCCGGCTGGGCATCTCGCAGATGCAGGTGTCCCGCATCCTCTCCCGCACCCTGGCGAGGCTGCGCGCGCAGCTGCTGTCCGAAAGG
>NZ_BBPQ01000134.1:0-4075 GCF_000787855.1 Streptacidiphilus anmyonensis
ACCCAGCGACGCCTCCGGCGACAGCCCCGGCCCCCCGCCGGCGTCGGCCACGTCGGCCACCCGCAGGGCGTACGAAGCCGACTCCGCCGGGCCCGACAGCAGGCGCTCCCGCCCGGCACGTCCGGCCCGGGCCAGCAGCGGATCAACCAGCTGCCGCAGCACCGAGAAGGCGAAGTCCTGCTCCAGCTCGCCACCGTCGGCCCGCACCACCCGCATCCCACCGGCCTGCTCCGCGCCCGCCCAAGCATTCAGCAGCGAAGTCTTCCCCATCCCCGCACCCGCCCGCACCAGCACCACCGCACCCCGACCGGCCCGCGCCGCAGCGGCCGCACGCTCCACCACCGCGAGCTGCTCGCCCCGGTCGAGCAGCACGCTTCCTTCCCGGCCGGGGGGCTCGGTGAGCCCGACGCCCTCCACCGGAGGCGCGACGGACGCCGTGAGCCCTGCGGGACCGGGACCCGCGGGTAACGCGGGCCTCTCAGGTTCCGCCACGCTCGACGACGCCTTCCGAGCCGCGAGGTCCTCCGCCGTCGGCGCGGAGGTGCGGCCGTCCCCGACCGGACGCGTCACCGCGGGAAGCCGCCCCCGCAGCACCCGCAGCTGCGCCTCACGCAGTTCCGGACCTGGTTCAACCCCAAGCCCCGCGTCCAACCGCCGCAGCATCTCTCCGTAGAGGGAGAGGGCCGCAGCCTGGCGCCCCTCGCCCGCCCAGGCGAGCATGAGCCGGGCGGCCAGCCCTTCATGGAGGGGCTCCTCGACACACAGCGTCTGCAGCATCTGGGCCGTGGGCGCGTAACTGCCCAGCCCGAGAGCGATCTCGGCCCACTCCACCGCGACCGCGGTCCGCAGTGCCGTGAGGGCGACCGGTGCCGGATGCTGAAGCCGCCACGGACCCTCGCCCGCCAGCAGCGGACCGCGCCAGCAGCCGAGCGCCTCGCCGTGGAGCTGCCAGGCGGACTGCGCAGCCCCGGCTGCCGCCGCACGGCGGGCCCGCGCCACCAGATCCTCGAAGCGCGCCGCGTCCGAGCCGTCCAGCCCGAGCCGCAGGCGGTACCCGGGCCGCTCCCGCCGCAGCGGCGCGGCCGGCGCGGACGCACCAGGCATCGCGAGCAGCCGTCCCAAGCTGCTGACATGCGAACGCACGAGCTCGCGACAGGTGCGCGGAGGCTCGCTGCCCCACAGCACGTCGATGATCTCCTCGACGCCGACCACCCGATCCGGCTGAGAGGCGAGCAGCCCCAGCAGCGTGCGCTGCAGTCCCGAAGGGATGACGACGAAGTCCCGGCCGCGCCGCGCCTGAAGGGGACCGAGCACGTCCACACGAAGTTCCGCGCCGGCATGGGCGCCTGTGGCGCCGCCACCTGTCTTGCTGTCGCCGTTCTGGCCGCCTCCCGGGCGGTCTTCCCGCTCGGCGGCGTGCACGAGCGCGTCGAGCTGCGCGGCGTCCATCCCCAGCGCAGCAGCGAGACGGTGCAGCGTGACGGCCCGAGGCCGCGCCCCCCGCTCCAGATCACGCACAGTGCGCTCGCCCACCCGGGCCCGCGCGGCAAGCTGCGCGTGAGTCAGCCCCGCGCTGATCCTCAACCGCCGCAGCCACGCCCCGTTCCGGCCTTCACCGCCGCCTGCAGATGCGGCACTCCCCATCAGCTACCCGTCCCCTCACAGAATGCTGACTCGGATATGGATCGCCCCGGCAGTCGGCTCGTCTGAGCGGACGTCCGGGGAGGAGGGAGAGGGGAGAGCGGTCAGCCGTGAACCCTTCCAGCACGTCGGCCGGGCCGTACGCGTCGCTGGGCTTCGACCAATCTGTCATGCTCATATCTAAGCAGTCGGCACCTGCCGAGTGGGGCCACTTCGAACCGTCCCAGCGTCCAGTGGCCGCCGTGGGTGTCAGAGGCCGTTGAGCACGCCCGCGAGGCTGGACGGGTCGCGGCGGGCGATGTTGTGGCCGACCGGGATCTCGTGGACCCGCCACCCCGGGTCGTTGCGCAGCCGTTCGGTCAGGGTCACGAACGGACTGCCCGGCCACCCGCCCCCACTGATGTACGTCCGGCGGAGCGCCTTCCCGGCGGCGCCGCCCAGCCTGACCGACTGGACGAAGCTGGCGAGCGGGTGCGGTCGCGCCCGCGGGTCCAACCCGTCGGGGACCGCGACCCAACGGCCGTCGGCGCAGGAGCCGGCCACGAACAGCTCCCGGAAGTGGTCACTGGTCAGGGACCAGCAGGAGTCCCCGTCCGCCGGGACGTACGCGTCGATGAAGACGAGATGGTCGAGGCGGTCGCCGACCCGGTCCGCGACACCGGCGATCACCATCCCGCCGTAGCTGTGCCCGCACAGCGCGAGCGGGCCCCCGTCGGTGCTGTCGACGATCCCGGCCACCTGGTCGATGTGGCTGTCGAGGTTCGGTGGCCGGTCCGCCTCCACCGGCCCGTCCGGCTCCAGCCCGGCCAGGGTCACCGCCTCGACCTGGTGACCGTTCCGGCGCAGCTCGGCCGCCACCGCGTCGAACGCCCATCCGCCTTGCCAACCACCGGGCACCATCACGAACTTCACCGCGTCATCTTAGGTCGGCAGGACCGGCCGGAACCGGCGCCGGGAGTGGCTGCCGACGGTGCGTCAGCGGCCGGACCGACGGCCGAGACGGTGCGGTCAGACCGGGTGTCCAGCGGTTCCCCATGCTGCGGGCCGCGGGAGAAGGCGGTGGCGTTGCGGGCGAATCGCCGTCGGGGGCATCGTGATGGGGTCGGCGTCCTTGACGCGACGAGTACAACCGGCTGACACGCTGCGTCGGAACCTATCCTGGGCATATGGGCACAGGCGAACCGGGCGCGGCCCCGGACTGGCGAACCGCAGGCGTGCGGGTCATTCCCGCGGACGCGCTCGACCCGAACACACCGCAGACACCCGGGATGCACCGAGCCGCCGCGGTCACGCAAGCCCGGGCGGGCTCACAGAATCTGTGGGCCGGCACCGTCACCATCCACCCCGGGGCCAAGACGGGTGCCCACCATCACGGCGAGCTGGAGAGCGTGATCTACGTGATCCGTGGTCGTGCCCGCATGCGGTGGGGGGCGAACCTGGAGTTCACGGCCGAGGCGGGACCCGGAAGCTTCATCTTGGTTCCACCGTTCGTGCCGCACCAGGAGATCAACGCTCTCGACGACCAGCCGCTCGAGTGCGTGGTGATCCGCAGTGGTCAGGAACCCATCGTGGTCGACCTGGACATCACCGGGGTCGTAGCGCCTGAGACTGTTCCGTGGGTCGATCCCACCCACCCGGGAGACGGCTGATCCACCATCGGGGCAGCATGGCGAGACTGGACCAAGAGGCCGGGGCCCGAACGGGTGGCTGACGCCGGCGCAGCCACGGTGCGCGTCTAGGGTGGCGAACATGGTCGATGCCGATGATGTCCGCCGTATCGCGTTGTCCCTCCCGGCGACCGTCGAGAAGGAGGCATGGAGCATGCCCACGTTTCGGGTCGCCGGGAAGATGTTCGTCACGGTTCCCGACGACCAGACGTCGTTCGCCGTACGGTGTCCGAAGCATGATCGGGCGGAGTTGATCGCTGCGGAGCCGCGGAAGTTCTGGGTGCCGCCGCATGAGGCGTCTTCCGCCTGGGTCCGTGTGCGACTCGACGCCCTGGAGGGCAGCGCCGAGCTGTACGACATTCTGGTGGACTCCTGGAAGCAGGCTGCACCCGAACGGCTCGTGGAGGGCTTCAGCCCGGAGAGCCCGTGACCGGCGGCCAGGCGGACACAGGTTCACGTCCTCCAGGACGTTCAGTCGGCTTCGCCCAGCCGCGAGAGCGCGCGCCGGAGCCCCCACGGCAGTCCTCGCCGCGTCCGAAGGCGTGCTTCCTGGGAGCGACGTGGAGACGGTCGACGGCTGGTGAAACCGTCGCGAGGGGCCCGAGGGTGAGATCCCCTCGGGCCCCCGCGCATCAGAGCTGCTTCACGGTGTCGGCTGGGGCGGCGTGACCGACGGTGGCGGAACGACCGGCTGGGCCGGCGTGACGGACGTCGATGATCCGGGTGGGGGCGGGCCGGGACTCGGCGGTGGGACACGGCGCCCCGGG
>NZ_BBPQ01000134.1:4330-7098 GCF_000787855.1 Streptacidiphilus anmyonensis
GGGGGGGGGGGGGGCGGGGCGGCGGGGGGCGGTAGCACGGCGCCCCGGACGCCCGAGGGGCGGAGGCTCATCACGACGCTCATGAGGTCGTGTGCGAGACCGTTGGCAACCTTGCCTCCAAAGCTTTCGTCCTTCACCAACGGAATGAGGCCCAAGGCGTCACTGAACGCTGCATCAGAATTGCCCTGCACCGCGTCGAGGGGAAGCATGGTGATCGAACCCACATCTCCGATGATCGGCACGTACTGGATGTCGTGCATCAGCCTCGGATACCAGTCAGGGATGTGACCTTTCGCCGAGCTGACGACCCCCGGCGCTCCGGCTCCACCGACATTGTTCGGGTGCGGATTCGGGATCATGTTGAGCTGGCACATGCCGTCGGATATCCCGTCGCAGATGCCGTTGCTCTCCATCTCGAGCCAGTTGGCAGGCTCGGTGTACTCGGTGTAGAGGCAGTGCTGGTCCTGTTCGGAGACCGCCACACAGCGGTTCGGATCGTAGAGGTTGTCGGAACTGGGGAAGAGCGGGCGCTTTCCGGTGGGGTCGATTCCCTGGGCAAGACCACTGGTGACCACGCCGCCGTCCGGTCCGCAGCCGTGCCCGTTGTAGTGGAAGCCCTGCTTGCAGGTCGGTTCCTTCGGCTGATACGAAGCCGACGCCGAGAGAGTCGAGGCGCCATGTGAGTGGTTTGCGGCGACTACTGCTGTCACCACTGCTATGACCACTGCCACCACGGAAGCGATGATTTGCTGCCAGGTGGGGCTCAGGCCCGTGGGGTCCGAGCTGCTCACCGGATCGTCGCCGGCGTAGGCGTAGCCACCGATCGATTGAGGTTGACCGGGCTGGAATACCGGGTCGGCTGAGATGAAGCGGCCGGTGGTCGGATCGTATTTGCGTGCTCCGACGTCCACCAACGCGGTGGAGGTGTCGGTGGTTTTGCCGAGGAAGGTGTGGTCGTCGGGCCAGGTGGTGGCGGCGGTGCCGCGGGGGTCGCCGTAGGGCTTGAAGTAGCGGCGGGCGAGGACCTGGCCGGTGGTGGCGTTGACGGTGGTGCTGCCGGTGCCCTGGTTGTTGGCGATCTCGTAGGTGAGCGCGCCGCTGCTCGCGGCGACGATGGAGGGGGCGCCGGGGTAGTCGTAGTAGCGGTTGCCGGTCATCGCGCCGGTCTTGGTGTTGAGTTGGAGTTCCGTCGAGCCGAGGTAGAGGGTGGTGAGGGCGTTGTCGCGGCGGATGAGTTGGTTGCCGTCGGCGTCGTAGAGGTAGCTCGATGTGGTGGCCGGGGTGGTGCTGCTGTCGGTGACGGTGGCCAGGTGGCCCTCGGGGTCCCAGGTGAGGGTCTGCTTGGGGCCGGCGGCCAGGGTGCGGGTGGTGGTGTTGCCGGCCGCGTCGTAGCCGTAGCTGTCGGTGCCGGTGGTGCCGCCGGTGGCGGTGACGCTGCTCAGCAGGTTCGGGCCGGTGCTTCCCGCCGCCGGGTAGGTGGAGGTGCGGGTGGTGTCCTTGGCGGTGTTGCCGGTCGGGTCGTGGTCGGTGACGGAGGAGCGGTCACCGGTCAGGGAGCCGCCTGCGTCGAAGCCGTAGCTCTGCCAGTAGGGCGCAGGGCCGCCGAGTGAGGAGGCGTTCGCGGGCGGGTTGTTGCTGGTGGAGGACGCGCAGGAGCCGAGGGCGCCGGTGGCGGTGGTGGGGCTGTTGAGGTTGGTGGTGGCGGACGGGGTCTGGTCGCCCTTGTCGGCCCAGGCGCTGGTCAGGCGGCCGGCGTAGTCGTAGGTGTAGCACTGGAGGTCGCGGGCCTGGGGGCCGGGCTGGTAGGAGCCGGAGACGGTCCAGTTCTGCAGGTCGGCGGTGGAGGTGAGCTGTCCGGCGGCGTCGTAGGTGTAGGAGACGTCGTCGATGCTGTAGGTGTTGAGCTGGCCCGTATTGACGGTGCTCTGGCCGGCGGTGGTGTCGGTGAAGGTGTTGCTCACCCGGCCGGACGCGGCGTCGTAGAGGTTCTGCTGGACCAGCTGGTACGGGTAGTCGCCCAGGGTGCGGGACAGGATCCGGCCGACCTGGTCGTAGGAGGTGGCCACGACGTAGTCGGCGTTGCCGCCGGCGGCCAGGAGCAGGCCGTTGACGTTGTAGGAGTTGTAGACGGTCTCGGCCGGCAGGCCGCCCGCCGCGGGCAGGTCGGTGTGGTCGAGCAGGCCGGTCACCGGGGTGTAGCTGTTGTTGGTCTGGTAGGTGCCCGCCAGGGCGCCGTTGCCGTCGGCCGCCGGGATGGTCACCGCGTCGCCCAGGGAGCGTCCCGCCGTGTCGTACCCGGTGACGCCGGTGGTGTAGGCGTTGACGCCGCCGTCGGTGTAGCGGGTCGAGCCGGCCGGCAGGCCCCGGTTCGGCTTGCCGTCCGAGGAGGAGGCGGTGTCATAGCTCCACGACGCCAACTCGGTGGAGGCAGCCGGCGTACCACTGTCCGGCCGCTGGGCGTTGTACTCGGCGGTCTTCCGGCCCAACGCGTCGTAGTAGTACGACAGGTACTGGCCGCGGGCGTCCTGGGTCTGCACCAGCAGGCCGGCGTTGTCCTCCACCGTGTAGCTGGTCCCGACGTCCGGGTCAGCCTTGGTGATGTGGTGGCCGAGCAGGTCGGTGGTCGTGGTGGTCCAGGTGTTCTTGCCGGTGGCGTCGGTGGTCGTCGAACTGGTGCCGCCAGGAACGTAGGAGAAGCCGTAGCTGGTGACGTCCGCGTCCGCGGTGTTGCCGGTCGGCGTGGGCGGGTTGTTGCGGTAGGTCCACAA
>NZ_BBPQ01000133.1 GCF_000787855.1 Streptacidiphilus anmyonensis
CGACCGGGGCGGCCGGAGCAGCCGGAGCAGCCGGAGCGACCGGGGCGGCCGGGGAGGCCATGGCCGGAGTCCCGGAGTCGGCGTCAGGGAAGGGCGGGGGTGCGACGTCGGCAGCGGGCTCCTGCGCGGCGACCGACCGCGCGTCCGGCCCGGTCGGCCCGACGGGCGCTGCCGGCTCGACGGAGGCAGGCGGCGCGACAGGTGCGAAGGCGGCGAGGCCCGGATCCACAGCGCCGGAGTGCGAGGGCGTCTCGGGGGAGGCGGGCGGGCGGGGCGCGAAGGCGGCGAGGCCCGGGTCCTCGCCCGAGGAGGACGACACCGTGCCGGCGGCCGCGGGCTGCTCCGGCGCGCCGGGAGCGCCGGGAGTGACGGGCCCACCGGCAGCGGACGAACCGACCGGCGCCGGGCCGGGGTTGAGGCCCGCGGAAGGCGCCGGAGGCGTCGGCGCGGCAGGGAAGCCGGGGGAGGGAGCGGTGCCCGGCGCACCCGCCGCGTGCGCAGCGTCGCCGACACCTGGCGTGGCGACAGGACCCGCCGCCGGAACCGGGTTGACGCCGACCGGAGGCGCGGGCGGCGTCGGTGCGGAGGGGAAGCCGGGCGCGGGCGTCGTGCCCAGCGGCGTACCGCTCATCTGCGGGGGGCCCGGCGGGGGCGCGAAGCCGGGCTGCTGTGCACCCGGCTGTGCACCAGGTTCACCCCCGGGCGGTGCCGGGCTCCCGGGATAGCCACCCTGATGGGGGGTCGGCGGAGGGGCTTGCGCGCCCACCTGCGGCGCGTTCTGCATGTACCAGGCGGGAGGCGTGTAGTCAGGCGCGTCCGACCACTCCTCGTCCTCGTCCGGCGCCTGGTCGCCGACGTAGACGTCGTCGCGATCGCTGGTCACAGTAGCTCGCCTCTCGTTCGCCTCGGGGACTCTCAGACTAGCCGCCCCTTCTGACCGCCCGGGACCCCCGTCCGGCGCGGTCTGCGGCGTGCACGCCCAGCGTGCGCGGGTGCGGCCGACGTCAGAACCCGTGCGGCCCCGCGGCCTTCCCGGCTTGCGGCCGAGGCCCCCCGCGGACCCGTCCGGCGACTCAGTCCACGCGCCGTGCCTGGCCCAGGACATGGGCCTCGGCGGCGGTAGGACCGCCCTGGACGAAGGTGCGGGTGCGGCGGTCGGTCCACAGTGTGACGCCGTCACCGAGGTTGGGCAGCGCCGCCGCCTCCTGGGCCGGCAGGTCCAGGACCCGGGCGATCTGCGTCGCCTCCTGCGGCGCGACGCGCTGCACGCCGACGAGGTCCGCCTGGGACAGCAAGCGGTCCGCGCCGTCCGCCAGATACGGCAGCAGCGTCAGCATCGCCTGCCAGGGCGCAGCCGACAGCCGGGTGCGCGAGGGGCGTGGGCCGGCGTCGCGGATGACCAGGACGGGACCGGCGACCGAGGCGCCCTGCGGGCCGAGCCGGCCGATGGGGTGCACGGTCATGCACGGCTGGCCGCCGCCCGCCGCCTGGGCCACCGGGCTCCAGGCCTGGCCGCGGCCGGTCTCGACGGCGACCCGCGCGCCGGTCGCCGCCGCGCGCAGCGCGATCAGCTGGGCCGTCCAGACGCCGCCGACCAGCACCACGTGGTACGGACGCGGCCGGAACAGGCCGAGCACGGCCGGGCTGCCGTCGCCCTCGACGCCCACCACGACGCCGTCGCCACCCACGGGCAGCGCGACCGCGCCGAGCTGGTCGACGGTCAGCACATGCTGCTCACGGCGCGGACCGGGCAGGCCGAACCCGGCGAGGGCGCGTCCCAGCAGGCCCGTGCCCGAGCCGTGGTCGGCGGGCGCGGCGTTACGCGGCGTGGAGATGGCCATCAGCGAGTCCCCCCGAGCGGAAGCGTCGCGAGGACGCCCGGTACCTGTTCCATGTCCAGCCCCACCAGCGAGATCCCGGCGCTGCGCGCCCGGGTCTCCAACTGGCGTCCGGTCGCCGTGAGTTCGCTCTCGCCGCGGACGGTGACCCGGACGTGGCCCTGCAGCGCGACCGCACCCGCCCCGGCCGGGCGCAGCGTCAGCGAGAAGCAACTGCCCAGCGCGGGCGTGCCGGTGAGCAGGTCCACCAGCTGCGCGGTGCTCTCCGCGCCGAGCGAGGGCCAGCGGCCGATCCAGTAGCTGCGGTGCCAGCGGTCGTCGCACTTCCACGCCTTGGCGGTCTCCGCGCTGCGGCGCGGCGCGGACTGGCCGCCCGCCGGGTTGCCGGCGCCGCCGCGGCCGTTGGTGACGGCGACGGGGTTGGGGCAGGTGGCCGTGCCGATCGCCGCGGTGACCTGGCTCGCGTCCAGCACGGTGGCGCGCAGCCCGGCCTCGGTCAGGCGGGAGGCGAGCTGGTCGACGCCGCGTTGCAGCGCCTTGCGGGCGCCGGTCTCGCCGCCGCCGCGCGCGGCGACCGCGCTGAGGCACAGCTCGGGGTCAAGCCTGACGGCCACCCAGGTCAGCCGCAGGCCGGGCGTCGTGGAGCCGGCCGGCAGCTCGCGGTAGGCGCGGGCGGCCAGGGCCGTCTCCGGCAGGTGCGGGGCGGGCGCGGGCTGCGCGTACGTCAGCAGCTGCACCGAGTCCAGCGTCACGTCGTCCGCGCGCAGCCCGTCGGCGAGCATGGCCAGCGGGAGCGGGAAGGCGGCGGAGTTCGGGCGCAGCGGCTTGTCCGGGGCCTCGACCTGGATCAGCGCGCTGAGGAAGGTGCCGTCGCCGACCATGCCGATCTCGCGGCGCTCGCGCCGGCCCGCGCCGCCGTCGGCCTCCACGGAGTGCGCGACCACACGCAGCGCCGGTTCGCACTCCAGCACCGGCGCCAGCACCGGGTCCACGTCCTGCCCCTGCGGGGCGAGCGACGCCCGGCGGGCGCGGCGGCGGAAGGCCGCACGCGCGCCGAGCATGTCGACGAGGGTGAGGCCGCCGAAGCGCGGCAGCACCGGAACGAGCAGCAGCACGCCGACCACGCCGCCGACCACGAGCGCGACCCGGCCGTGCGCCCAACCGAGCAGCAGCGCACCGGCGATGGCCTCGACGAGGATCACGTGGGTCAACCGCACCGGTCCGAGTCGTCCCGGACGCGGTCGGACGCGCGGTGTGGCCGTGCCGGTCGCCCTCGTGGCGGCGGGCCGCGCGTCGCGCACGGCGCGGTCGTGATCGGACGGCGTCGCGGCGGGCGTCCGCTGCGCGCGGCGCGAAGCGGTCTGACTGGGCATCCCCCGAGCACCCCTTCGAGTCGTCAGCTGTGTCGCGATGAACTGATTCGCTGGTTTCGGCCGCATCGGTCGTGCGAACGACGCGACCGGTGGGCGATTGCAGCTTTCCGGAAAAGCGGGCCGAAGCCAAACCCTGGTGCCTCGCCCTGACGTCGCGACAGGCGGAGTCCGGGGCGAGGCGCCGGGGTCCGGTTGGCTGATCGCAACACGGTACCCGTACCGTACGTAGCGCACGCGGGGCGGTGCCGGGTCAGGTCCGTGCCCGGAGGCAGCCCGAGGACGTCAGAGGACGGGGGAGAGCAAAGGGATGGCTTCACGCCGGGATGAGCTCAGCGCCTACACGTTCGCGCGCAAGCGCACGGTGGCCGCGTTCCTGCGGCCGGCAGGCGGCGGGAGCGTGGAGGACGCGCCACGGCCGGTCCGTGCGGTCGTGCCGGGACTGGTGCTCGGCGCCATCGCGGTCGCGGCCTTCGGCGCCTACGGCATGCTGCGTCCTTCGGCCCCCAAGGGGTGGGACCAGGCCAACGACGTCATCGTCGACAAGCAGACGACGACCCGTTACGTGATGCTGGGCGGCGTGCTGCACCCGGTGCTCAACATGTCCTCGGCCCGGCTGCTGCTGAGCGTCAACTCCGGGGTGGAGTACATCGACGACTCCGCGCTCAACTCCCCGTCGGTGGCGCGCGGCGCGACCGTCGGCATCCCGTACGCCCCCGACAGCCTGCCCACGGCGGCGGACGCCGGCGCGGCGAAGACCTGGGCGGCGTGCGACCGTTCGGGCGCGGACGCGACGGCGAGCGTGGGCCAGCGGCTCTTCGTGCTCGGCGGCAGCCAGGCCGGCGTGGTCTCCGGCAACCGGCTCACGCCCGACAAGGCGCTGTACGTGCAGACCCCGGACGGCAACAGCTACATGGTGGACGCGGCCGGGTCCTACCACCAGCTCGTCGCGGGCAAGGCGGACCCGGGCGGCCAGTTGCTGGCGAAGGCGGTCTTCGGCCCCTCCGACGGCGTGCCGCAGCAGGTGACCACGCAGTGGCTGAAGACGCTGTCGGCGGGCAGTCCGATCTCGCTGCCGTACGACCTGCTGACAGGCTTCGGCCACGCCTACACCGGTTCCGACCTGGCCGGGAACCAGTACAAGATAGGCGATCTGCTCAAGGTCACCGACAACGGCACGACGCTGCACTACGTGCTGATGAAGGACGGCCCGCACCGCATCTCCGACTTCGCCCGCCGCCTGGTCGAGGCGATGCACGGCAGCGCGGCCGAGTACGACGCCAACCAGTTCAAGCTGCTCGACTCGAACCTCGTCTCGCCCTTCGCGTCGGACTTCAACTGGCCCAAGCTGGAGGTCAGCCAGGCCAACCTGAACGTCTCCAACGGACAGATGGCGGCCTGCGCCGTCTACAGCGGCCAGATGGGGCAGAGCGCGCCGCAGTTGGGGGTCTGGCTCGGCCAGGACTACCCGGTGACCGGGACGCAGGCGTCCGGCACCGCGGGCGTCTACGTGACGCCGGGCACCGGTCTGCTGCTCCAGGCCGTCAGCGGCGGCGCGGGCGGCGGCGGCAAGGTGTACCTCCTCACCGACACCGGCCTTCGCTACCCGTTGCAGATGAACAGTGACGGCAACGGCGGCGGCGCGAACGGCGGCGTGAACGGCCAGGGCGGCGCGGCGACGGCCGGCCAGACCGGCGGCGGGGCCGACGCGACCCAGAGCGGCCAGAGCAGCGCGAACGGCCAGAACGACACCCCGGCCGCCCGGTTGGGCTACGGCAAGGTCAACCCCCTCCCGGTGCCGCTGAGCTGGGCACAGCTGGTGCCGACCGGCCCGGAGCTGACCAAGGACGCGGCCGCGCAGCAGCAGGGTTCCTGACGGTCCGTCTGTCCGCCGACGGTGGTGGGTCCGTGACGGTGTCCTGCCCAGATTGTCCACAGGTCGGTGTTGGGACCGTCGGACGGGAGGACTAGAGTTCTACGGGACATCACCGCTCAGGTGGTGCCGGTCGGGGGATCCGAAGCACGACACCCGACCGCCATCGGTCTGTCTCATGGGGGACGGTGCACATGTCGGGTCAGTTCAGGACTACCGGCGACGAGATGCGGGCCTTTTCGGCGCGCATCTCCGAGGTCAACTCTCAGATCCAGACGGAGCTGAGCCGGTTGAACAACGTGGTCAGCGGGATCACCAGTGGTTGGCAGGGCACGGCGGCCACGTCGTACCAGCAGCTCCAGCAGAAGTGGGTCGAGGACGCCACCAAGCTCAACCGCGTGCTGAGCGAGATCAAGGACGCGATCGACAACACCTCGCAGCAGTACACGCAGACGGAGCAGGAGCAGCACTCCGGCCTCAGCCGGATCACCTCCGCCCTCGGCTGACGCCGGGCCTCGCTTCACCGTCGAACGCTTCAAGCTGAACTGCCCCAAGAGGAGAGCTCATGGCTTCCAACGGCCACATCATGGTCAACTTCGGAACGGTCTCCCAGGCCGCTTCCGACGTCCGCCAGACCGCGTCCAACGTCCAGTCCCAGCTGGACGACCTGCGCGCCGGTGTGCAGCGCATCGCCGCGTCCTGGGAGGGCAAGGCGCAGGAGGGCTACCAGGCCCGTCAGCGTGAGTGGGACTCCGCCGCGGCCGACCTGCACTCCGTGCTGGTCCAGATCGCCGGCGCCCTCGACAGCGCCGCGCAGAACTACCAGGCCACCGAGAACCGCAACGCGGGGCTCTGGGGCTGATCCACCACACGGTGACCATCTGACGCTGCGCCGGTCCGCTGCCCGCGGGTCGGCGCAGCGCTGTCCGGCCGACGTCCGGTCCGCGACATCCGAACCGGGAACTGGGGGAAGTGCAGCAGTGAACAGGCTCCACCGCGGCGCGCTGGCCGTCGCCGCAGGCGCCCTCGCGTGCACCGCCGTGCCCGTGCTGCCGGTGGGCGCCGCGACGGCCGCCACCGCGGCCCTCGCCTCGGACGGGCAGTGCCACTTCCCGGCGGACCCGATCCCCGGGGAGCCGTGGGCGCTCCAGCGCATCCTGCTCTCCCAGCTGCACGCCAGGTACAACGGCAAGGGCGTCACCGTCGCGGTGATCGACTCCGGCGTGGACGACAAGAACCCGCAGCTCCAGGGCGCGGTGAAGGCCGGGCAGGACTTCCTCAAGGGCCAGTCGGGCGTCACCGGCGACTCCACGACCGACGCGGTCGGCCACGGCACCATGGTGGCCGGCGTCATCGCCGCCCGTCCCGACCCGCAGCACAAGACCGGGTTCGAGGGCATCGCGCCCGCCGCCACGATCCTGGCCATCCGGCAGAACGACGGCCAGAACGACGCGACGGAGGACAGCCTGGCCTCCGCGATCGACTACGCGGTCAGCCAGAAGGTCGACGTGATCAACATCTCCCAGGACCTGACGGACAAGCAGGGCCGGCCGTACCAGGGCATCACGCCGACGAGCAAGCTCTACCAGGCCGTCCGACGCGCCCTGAGCGCCGACGTCGTCGTGGTCGCCGCGGCGGGCAACGAGGGCCTGGACCAGCCCACCTACCCCGCCGCCATCCCCGGCGTGATCGGCGTCGGCGCGTCCGACCGCAACGACGAACGCGCGGACGGCTTCTCCGAGACGGGCAAGTCCGTCTCGGTCGCCGCTCCCGGCGTGGACATCGTCTCCACCGTTCCCGGCGGCGGTCAGTGCGTCGACAATGGCACGAGCTTCGCCGCGCCCTACGTGGCGGGCGTCGCGGCGCTGCTGCGGCAGGAGTACCCCAAGTGGTCCGAGGGTGAGATCGCGGCCCGCATCGAGCAGACCGCGATCCGCACGGACCCGGGCTGGAACCCGTACGTCGGCTGGGGCGTCGTCGACCCGGTCGCGGCCGTCACCGACCAGTCGCCCGCCGAGCAGTCCCCGAACCCCAGCCCGGTCGGCGGCGCCTCCGCCGCGCCGGTCCGGGCCCGCCCCTTCGAACTCGGCGAGACCGCGCAGCAGCGCGACGAGCGCACGGGGCTGTTCGCCGTGGGCCTGGGCGCGGTGGGCCTCATCCTGATCACCGGCACCGCCACCGTCATCCGCGACACCCGCCGCAAGCGCGCCCTCT
>NZ_BBPQ01000132.1 GCF_000787855.1 Streptacidiphilus anmyonensis
CCCCGCCGAGCTGCCCAGCTGAGCTGCCCAGCTGAGCCGCCACGCGCGGGGGCGCGCGTGAGGCGTACGGGGCGCGCGGGGCGTAAGCTGTAGGACCCCCTGGCCTCCGGTCGGGGGTCCCCAGGGCCGGTCACCCCTCATGGTGGTCGGCCCGAACCGTCCTCCCGTCGGAAGACGGCACCGAGAAAGCAAGCCGCCCGTGACCACTCTCGCTTCCCGCACCCTGCAGGCCGTCCTGATCGACATGGACGGCACTCTGGTCGACACCGAGGACTTCTGGTGGGAGGCCGAGAGCACCCTGCTGGCCGAGCTGGGCCACCCGATCGGCGTCGAGGAGCGCGAGATCGTCGTCGGCGGACCGATGAGCCGGGTCGTCGACCATCTGCTGAAGGTGTCCGGCGCGCCGCTGACGCCGGCCGCGCTGGGTCACGCGATCAACGACCGGTTCGTCGAGCTGATCGGCCAGGGCGTGCCGGTGCGGCCCGGCGCCAAGGCGCTGCTGGCGGACCTGGCCGCGCAGGGCGTGCCGGCCGCGCTGGTCTCCGCGTCGCACCGGCGCATCATCGACCAGGTGCTGAAGACCCTGGGCGCGCACTACTTCGGCTTCACCGTGGCCGGGGACGAGGTCGAGCGGACCAAGCCCCACCCCGATCCCTACCTGCTCGCCGCCGCCCGGCTGGGCGCGGACCCGGCTCGCTGCGTGGTCATCGAGGACGCCCCGACGGGCGTGAGGTCCGGTCAGGCCGCAGGCTGCCACGTGCTCGCGGTGCCCTCCGTCGCCGCCATCGAGCCGGGGCCGCGCACGACCGTGCGCGCCACCCTGGAGGGTGTGGACGCGGCGCTGCTGCGGGCCCTGCTCGCGGGTGAGCCCGACCTGACGTGAGCAGGAAAAAGTAACTACCTGCTAACGCCAAATCGGACATTCTCGGATACAGTCCCTCAAATCTCTAGCCACTTGGGGTCTTTGGGCGAACCCTGGGTGAGTGCTGAGTGCGTGTTTCGTGCGATGGTATGGCAGGCTACCGACCACTCGACCTCACGCGAGCCCGGGCTACACCCCAGCGAGTGGTGCCCCGGCGTCGTGGCGCGGCGGCGACACCCCTCAGCGCCGGCAAGGAGATTAGAACTGATGTCAGCTCTCAAGCGGCTGGCAGCGCTCAGCTGCGTAGGCCTCATCGCCACCACCACCGCCTGCGGCTCCTCCAAGTCGACCGGCCCCGTGTCGGGCGTCCCGAGCGTGATCATCAAGGTCGGTTCGGCCAACCCGTACTCCACGCTGGACCCCGCGCAGGCGTACGACGTCGGCGCGTGGGCCGTCTTCTACAACGTCTACCAGAGCCTGCTGAGCTACCCGGCCGGCGCGAACCAGCCGGCGCCTGACGCCGCGCAGTCGTGTGCCTTCAGCGACTCCGTGACGTACAAGTGCACGCTGCGCCCGAACCTGAAGTTCTCCAACGGCGACCCGCTGGACGCCGCGGCGGTCAAGTTCTCGATCGACCGCGTGCAGAAGATCAACGACCCCAACGGCGCCGTCTCGATCCTCAGCACCATCAAGTCGGTGGACACCTCGGGCTCGAACCAGGTCGTCTTCCACCTGACCGGCCCCGACGCGACGCTGCCGGACAAGCTCACCTCGGGTGTCGCCTCGATCGTGGACCCCAAGGTCTTCTCCGCCACCAAGGAGGAGGCGACGGACTTCACCGGCGTGGTGGGCTCCGGTCGCTACAAGATCGACTCCGTCAGCTTCACCGGCTCCGGCGCGAGCAAGACCCCCTCGGAGGTCAAGCTCTCGCTGAACCCGAACTACGAGGGGAACCCGCAGTACGGCGGCGCCGCGAGCACCGCGCGCAACTCGGGGATCGACCTGAAGTACTACGCCAGCCAGGCCGACGCCAAGGCCGCCCTGGACAGCAAGGCCGTCGACGTCGTCTTCCAGGACCTCAATGCGTCCGACATCGTCACCATGCAGCAGGACCAGCAGCTCGGCACCGGTCTCCAGGTCTCCAGCGGCGCCGGCGGCACCGTCCGCGTCATGTCGCTGAACACCGTCTCCGGGCCGCTGTCCAACGTGGCGGTCCGGCGTGCGATCGCCGCCCTGATCGACCGCAACGCCATCGCGGACACCGACTTCCAGCACACGGTCTCGCCGGCCTACACGGTCGTCCCGTCCAGCATCACCAACGCGGCGAGCTCTTTCGCCAACCTCTACGGCCGCAACCCGGAGTCCGCCTCCAAGGTCAGGACCGAGCTGGAGAACGCGGGCGTCTCGCTGCCGGTCAAGTTCACCCTCTCCTACGGCAAGGGTGACTCGGCCAAGGAGAAGGAGGTGGCCATGATCAAGCAGCAGCTCGAGCAGAGCGGGCTGTTCCAGGTCACCCTCAAGGGCTACCCGAGCTACACCGCGATGCAGACCGCCGTGCTGAAGACGCACAACTTCGACGCGTTCATGGTCGCCTGGTCCGCGGACTACCAGGACATCGACGACTTCATCAACCCGCTCGTCGGTCCGGACAACGCCCTGTACAACGGCTGGCGCGGCACCGACGCCCAGAGCGTGGCGTCGCTGATCACCACCGGCCTGACCTTCCAGGACCGCGAGACCGCCGCGTCCACCTACAAGAAGATCCAGAACTTCGTGGCCAAGGACGTTCCGGTCATCCCGATCTGGGAGAACAACCAGTTCGCCGCCGCGCAGTCGGACGTCACCGGGGTGCCGCTCACCCTGGACAGCTCCGGCATCGTGCGCTGGTGGATGATCGGCATGACCTCCTCCTGAGCGGCTGAACGTCGAAGGGGCTGGGCGGCACCGGAAGGTGTCGCCCAGCCCCTTCGCTGTGCGCTGCCGCGCGGGGTGCGCGCGGGCGGCGTCAGCTGCCGCCGGGGCGGACCAGGCCGCTCTCGTAGGCGAACACCGCCGCCTGGACCCGGTCGCGCAGACCCAGCTTGGTCAGCACATGGCCGACGTGCGTCTTGACCGTCGTCTCGCTCACGAAGAGCTCGCCGGCCACCTCGGCGTTGGACAGGCCCTTGGCGACCAGCTTCAGCACCTCCACCTCGCGCTCGGTCAGGGTGCCGAGGGAGGGCGGCGGCGCCTCGTCCCCCGAGGGCAGCCGGCCGGCGTACATGTCGAGCAGGCGCCGGGTGACGCTCGGAGCCAGCATCGCGGCGCCCTCGGCGATCACCCGGATCGCCTGCACCAGCTCCTCGGCCGGGACGTCCTTGAGCAGGAAGCCGCTCGCGCCCGCGCGCAGCGCCTCCACGACGTACTCGTCCAGATCGAAGGTGGTCAGCACCAGCACCTTGGCCGGGCCGTCGCGTCCGGGGCCGGCGATGCGACGGGTGGCCTCCACGCCGTCCATCCGCGGCATCCGGATGTCCATCAGGACCACGTCCGGCTGGAGCGCGCGGACCTGGTCGAGCGCCTGCTGCCCGTCCCCTGCCTCGCCGACCACGGCGATGTCGGGTTCGGCCTCCAGAATCATCCGGAAACCGGTGCGCAGCAGCGGCTGGTCGTCGACCAGCAGCACGCGGATCGTCACGGAACGCTCCATTGATCAGTTGACGCTGTCAGCCAAAGGGTACGCAGGTGGCGTGCCGCCCCACGCAGGGCACAGGGACTTGTGCGCGCACCAGTCGCACAGACGGTTGGGGCTGGCCGGCCACTCGCCCGTCTCCAGCGCCCGCTGGATGGCCCGCCACAGCGCCTGGAGCTTGCGCTCGACCGCGAGCAGATCGCCCTCGTCCGGGTCGTAGCTGACGACCTGGCCGCCGCCGCCCAGATACAGCAGCTGGAGCCGCTTGGGCAGCACGCCGCGCTCACGCCAGATCACCAGCGCGTAGAACTTCATCTGGAACATGGCCTTGCCCTCGAAGTCCCGCGAGGGCGCGCGGCCGGTCTTGTAGTCCACCACGCGGACCTCGCCGGTCGGCGCGACGTCGATCCGGTCCACGTAGCCGCGCAGCGTCAGACCCGACTCCAGCGTCGTCTGCACCAGCAGCTCCCGCTCGGCGGGCTGGAGCCGGTTCGGGTCCTCGACCCGGAAGTAGGACTCCAGCAGCGTCTCGGCGTCCGTGAGCCAGGCCGCCAGCTCCTGTGCGCCCGTGTCGGCGGGGAAGAGCTCCGCGACCTCCGGCCGCTCCTCCAGCAGCCGCTCCCACTGGGGACGCAGCAGGGCGCGCGCGGTGTCCGGGGTCCGCTCGCCGGCGGGGGAGTCGAAGAGCCGCTCCAGCACGGCGTGGATCAGCGTGCCGCGCGTCGCCGCCGGGCTGGGCGGCTCGGGCAGCCGGTCGATCACCCGCAGCCGGTAGAGCAGCGGGCAGGTCATGAAGTCCGACGCGCGCGAGGGCGACAGCGAGACCGGATGCGTCGGCCCGGCGGGCGGCTGCGTCGCCGGCGCCTCGGGGTGCGCGGGGGTCTCCAGCGGCTCGGCCTCCGCGGGGCGGGGCCCGGGCGGCACGGGGCTGTCGGTCGTCGTCGGGTCGGCGGCTTGCATGGGTCCGACCCTACGGCCTGGCACCGACATCTCGTGGGTAAGCGGGTAGGAAGGGAAGGAACGGGCTGTCGGCCCGCCGCACACGTGCTCGTCGCGACGATCGCGTAGCGTGTGGCGCGCGGGCACCACCGCGGGCGCGCCACGGGGCGGGCCCGGGTTCGGCCGGCTGAAGGGGCGGACACACGTTGAGCGACCAGCAGGACGAGACGAAGGATCCCCGAGCCCCCGTCAAGGATGCCGAGCGTCCGACGGGGGCCCTGCGGATGGGCCGCCCGTTCGGCGTCCCCGTCTACGTCACGCCCAGCTGGTTCCTGGTCGCGGCGCTGATCACCTGGCTCTTCGGCGGCCAGATCGACGCCGTGCTGCCGGGCCTCGGCAGCGCCCGGTACCTGGTCTCGCTCTTCTTCGCGGTCGCCTTCTACGGCTCGGTCCTGGTGCACGAGCTGGCCCACACCGTGGTGGCGCTCCGCTTCGGCCTGCCGGTGCTCCGCATCCAGCTCCAGTTCTTCGGCGGCGTCTCCGAGATCACCAAGGAGGCGCAGAGCGCCGGCCGGGAGTTCTGGCTGGCCTTCGCCGGACCGCTGCTCTCGCTGGTCCTCGGCGGCGTCTTCCTCGGCGCGATGCAGTTCGTGACCCCGGCCACCGTGCCCGGCGTGCTGCTGACCTCGCTGATGCTGAGCAACGTCGTCGTCGCCGCGTTCAACCTGCTGCCCGGCCTGCCGCTGGACGGCGGCCGGATCCTGCGCGCCCTGGTCTGGAAGGCGACCGGCCGCCCGATGGCCGGCACCGTCGCCGCGGCCTGGGCGGGTCGGGCGCTGGCCGTGGCCGTGCTGGTCCTGCTGCCCGCCTGGTCGGCGGCGCAGGCCCCCGGGCTCGGCACGGCCTCGCTGCTGACCGACGCCGTCCTGGGCGCGATCCTCGCCGCGATCATCTGGAACGGCGCGGGCGGCAGTCTGCGCGCCGCGCGGCTGCGCGAACGCCTCCCGCAGCTCAGCGCCTCCGGGCTGACGAGGCCCGCGATCAGCGTCACCGGGGACACCCCGCTGGCCGAGGCGCTGCGCCGACTGGAGGCGGAGGGCGCCCTCGGCATCATCGTCACCGACTCGGCGGGCACGCCCATCGCCGTGGTCCGCGAGCGCGAGGTCCGCGGGATCCCGGAGCACCGCCGCCCGTGGATGCGGGTGGCCGAGGTCTCGGCCCCGCTGGGGCCCGGCAGCAGGGTCGCCGCGGCGCTGTCCGGCGAGGACCTCCTCGACACCCTCCGGGCAGCCCCCGCGGCGGAGTACCTGGTCGTCGACGAGTCCGGAGCCCCCCTCGGCGTCCTGGCGGCGGTCGACGTCGAACGCGCCTTCGCCCGCGCGATGGCAGGCGAGGACCCGGTACCCGTGCCCGCAGGGCAGTGAGCGCCCGTAGGGCACTGGAGGCGCGAGGCTGTGCCGACTTGCGGCTCCTCCCCCAGCCTTCGGCCGGGAGGAGCCCCCAGCGTGGGCGCGACAAGCCACCCACTCGCGCGGTTCCGCGCGCCCCCGGCCTGCTGCAACCGACGGAGCCCGAAGAGCACTCCTGTTCAGGCCCTAAACTGATCCGCATGACTCAACCGACCGGCGCCGCCCGCCGTCGCGGGCCCTTCCAGGTCGGGGACCAGGTCCAGCTCACCGACCCCAAGGGACGCCACCACACGATCACGCTCGAGGCCGGGAGGATGTTCCACACCCACAAGGGTGCGTTCTCCCATGACGAGCTGATCGGGGCCCCGGAGGGCTCCGTCGTGCGCACCACCGGGAACACCCAGTACCTCGCGCTGCGCCCCCTGCTCCCCGACTACGTCCTCTCCATGCCGCGCGGCGCCGCGGTGGTCTACCCGAAGGACGCGGGGCAGATCGTCACCATGGCCGACATCTTCCCGGGCGCCCGGGTCGTCGAGGCGGGTGTCGGTTCCGGCGCGCTCAGCATGAGCCTGCTGCGCGCCGTCGGCGACGACGGCGCGCTCTTCTCCTACGAGCGCCGCGAGGACTTCGCCGACATCGCCCGCGCCAACGTGGAGCGCTACTTCGGCGGGGCCCACCCGGCCTGGAAGCTCACCCTGGGCGACCTTCAGGACAACCTGGTCGAGACGGACGTCGACCGCGTCATCCTGGACATGCTCGCGCCGTGGGAGTGTCTGGACGCCGTCGCCAAGGCGCTCGTGCCGGGCGGCGTGATCTGCTGCTACGTGGCCACCACCACCCAGCTCTCGCGCACCGTCGAGGCGCTGCGCGAGCACGGCAGCTTCACCGAGCCGCAGGCGTGGGAGTCGATGGTGCGCAACTGGCACCTCGAGGGCCTGGCGGTGCGTCCGGACCACAAGATGATCGGGCACACCGGCTTCCTGCTCACCTCCCGCCGGCTCGCGGACGGCGTCGAGCCGCCGCTGCGCCGCCGCCGCCCGGCCAAGGGCGCCTACGGCGAGACGATCGTGCCGGAGAAGACCAAGCCGGGCCGTTACCTGCGCCTGGCCGAGTCCCGCTCGGACTCCTCCGGCGAGGACTACGTCGAGGACTTCGACCGCGGCGGCGACGAGGACTGACCTGGTCCGACCTGGTCCGACCAGGACTGACGAGGCCCCCGCCGGCCTTCACCATTCGACCACCGGGAAGCGACCGAACAGTCGCTTCCCGGTGGTTCTTTCGTTGTTCGCACTGTGGGACGATGCTGCCCACAAATCGCGCGTGCAATGCGGGAAAAGAGGTAGCCCTGGTGGTCCAGGTGGTGGCGGGGTCGGGCGGCGCTGACGTGACGGACGGGGACCAGGAGGCGTCGGCGCGGACCGCGTCGCGACTCCCCGCCCATGCGCGCAGCAAACCCCTGCACTGGATCGCCACCGCCGCCGGCCTCTGCGGGGTCGTCGGCCTCGCGCTCGCGGTCGGCCCGGCCGGCGCGGTCCAGACCGGCGGCGCGCAGACCGGCGCGGGCCGGCCC
>NZ_BBPQ01000131.1 GCF_000787855.1 Streptacidiphilus anmyonensis
CGGGGCCCACGTGCCAAGCGAGTCGCGGATGGCTGCCGGACTCCCGCGCTCCGCGGCGCGCGGATCGTGCGGACTTCGTGTCTGCTCGGCCTCCTGCTTCGCCCGTCGTCGGCCGCAGCGTGAGCGGGCCTGCCTCGGACGTGTCCCTCCGCCCAGCGGGGCCTCGTCCCGGCGGGCTGAAGGTGTGGGTGCGACCCGGCGTCAGGCCGGTGGGGTGAAGGTCTTCAGCGCGTGACGGGCGAGCGCGGCCCGGAGGGCGGATTCGAGGTCGGGGGCGAAGGTCAGTTCCAGGCCCTTGCGCTGCTGCGCCTGCGCGTGGGCCGCGTCGGAGCCGTTGCCTGCCGGGGCCACCAGGTGCGTGGCGTAGCCCTTCCGCGCGGCGTCCTCGCGCTCGTGGAAGCCCGTGACCGGCTGGAGCGCGCCGTCGGCGGCGAGCGCACCGGTGAGGGCGACCTCGGCGCGGGTCAGATGGCCGCCCAGCAGGGAGACCAGCCCGGCCGCGATGGCGAGGCCCGCCCCCGCCGCGTCCTCCGGCGTCGCATGCGGCGGAATGTCCCCGTACGGCTCCTCGACGGTCACGTCGTGGCGGGCGAACCAGTCCGGGGCCAGCTGCGGCAACACCTGCGCGGCCCGGCCGCGCACCGCGGCGACCGCCGCCTCCGCGGTCGCACCGAAGAGCGCGCCCAGGCGCCCGCTCGCCTTCACCCGGCCGCGTCCGGCCTGGACCATGACCGCGACCGGCAGCAGCTCGCCCGCGACGGGCGTCCAGGCCATGCCCAGGCGCTGGTCGTAGCGGTGGCCGAGCAGATCGGCGTGGGCCAGGGCGTGCATCTTCCCCTGGACGTCGGCCTCGTAGTCGACAACCACCTTCGCGTGGTCCGCCGGGTCGTACCAGACCGGGACGGAGCCGCCCTGGAGCGGGAGCGTGTGGATGCGGGTGAGCACCGTCGCCTCGAACGGCGGCTCCCCGGGGTTCCTCGGCACCACGCGCAGGTGCATCCAGCAGTCCATCCACGCGGCCGTCAGGTCCTCGTCGGGGGCCCACATCGCGCGCAGGTGGTTGCCGCCGCCGACCGTCTTCACCGAGAGGATCTCGGCGGCCGCGGACCGGCCGTGCTCGCGCAGACGGTGCAACTGGTTCGTGTGTTTGAACAGCATGGGCGTCCCCCTCCTGGACCGCCTCCGCCGGGCGGCGCGGCACAGCTTACGAGGAATGAGACCCCGGGTTGCCTGGCGTGCCGACCTGCCTTCGTGGCAGATTCTGCACAGGCGTTCCCAACCTGCCCACCGGCGTGCAGGGCGCCTGAGCTCGGAGGCACGCACAGCGCATGAGCAGCGACGAGATCACCCCTCTGTGGCAGCCCGACCCCGCACGAGCGGCTGCCTCCCGGCTCGCCGCGTTCCACCGTTTCGCCGCCGAGTACTACGGCGCGCCGAAGCCGCTGGCGGACGGGAAGCCGGAGGCGGACTACGCGCAGTTCCACCGCTGGTCCGTCGAGCACCTGGACACCTTCTGGAGCGCCCTGACCCAGTGGTTCGACGTCCGCTTCACCACCGCGCCGAGCGCGGTCCTCGGTGACACCTCGATGCCGGGCGCCGAGTGGTTCCCCGGCTCGCGGCTCAACTACGCGCAGCACGTGCTGCGCCACGGCGAGGACCCGCACAACGCCGACACCCCGGCGATCCTCCACGTCGAGGAGGGCAGCTCCGAGCCGCGCGTCACCACCTGGTCCGAGCTGCGCCGCCAGGTCGGCTCGCTCGCCGCCGAGCTGCGCCGCCTGGGCATCGGACCGGGCGACCGGGTCGCCGCCTACGTGTCGAACGTGCCGCAGGCCGCCATCGCGCTGCTGGCCACGGCCGCCGTCGGCGCGGTGTGGACCTCGTGCGCGCCTGACTTCGGCGCGCGCAGCGTGCTGGACCGGTTCCAGCAGCTCGAGCCCGTCCTGCTCTTCGCCGTCGACGGCTACCGCTACGGCGGCAAGGAGCACGACCGCACCGAGGTCGTCGCCGAGCTGCGCCGCGAGCTGCCGTCGCTGCGCCACGTCGTGCACATCCCGCTGCTCGGCAAGGACGCACCCGAGGGTGCGCTGGCATGGGAGGCGCTGACCTCCGCGCCGACCGTTCCCGTCTTCGAGCAGCTCCCGTTCGACCACCCGCTGTGGGTGCTCTACTCGTCCGGCACGACGGGTCTGCCGAAGGCGATCGTGCAGAGCCACGGCGGCATCACCGTCGAGCACCTCAAGCAGGCGGGCCTCCACCTCGACCTCGGACCGCAGGACCGGTTCTTCTGGTTCACCTCCACCGGCTGGATGATGTGGAACTTCCTGCTGGCGGGTCTGCTGGTGGGCGCGAGCATCGTCACCTACGACGGCAGCCCCGGCCACCCGACCACCGACGCGCAGTGGCGCATCGCGGCGGCGACGGGCGTCACCGTGTACGGCACCTCCGCGGCCTATGTGATGGCCTGCAAGAAGGCCGAGGTGCACCCGGGCACCGACCTCGACCTCTCCCGGCTGCGCGCCATCGGCACCACCGGCTCGCCGCTGCCGCCTGACGGCTTCCGCTGGATCTACGAGGAGATCAGCTCCGACGTCTGGCTCGCCTCCGTCAGCGGCGGCACGGACGTGTGCAGCTGCTTCGTCGGCGGCGTCCCGACGCTGCCGGTCCACCTCGGCGAGATCCAGGCCCCGAGCCTCGGCGCGGCGGTGGAGGCGTGGGACGCGAACGGCAAGCCGGTCGTCGACGAGGTCGGCGAACTGGTCGTCACCAAGCCGATCCCGTCCATGCCGATCGGCTTCTGGAACGACCCCGAAGGCGTGCGCTACCGCGAGAGCTACTTCGAGATGTTCCCGGGCGTGTGGCGCCACGGCGACTGGATCACCGTCACCTCGCGCGGCACCGTCGTCATCCACGGCCGCTCCGACTCGACGCTGAACCGCCAGGGCGTGCGGATGGGCTCGGCGGACATCTACGAGGTCGTCGAACGCCTCCCGGAGATCAAGGAGTCCCTGGTCATCGGCCTGGAGGAGCCGAACGGCGGCTACTGGATGCCGCTGTTCGTGGTCCTCGCCAAGGGCGCCGAACTCGACGACCGGCTGCGCACGGCGGTACGGGACGCGCTGCGGACGCAGCTCTCGCCGCGCCACGTGCCGGACGAGATCATCGCCGTGCCGGCGATCCCGCACACCCTGACGGGCAAGCGCATCGAGGTGCCGGTCAAGCGGATCCTCGGCGGCACGCCGCTGGAGAAGGCGGTCAACCCGGGCTCCCTCGACAACCCCGACGCCCTGCGGGCCTTCGAGGGCTTCCGCCGAACGGACGGCTAGAGGCGACATCCAGGGGCGCGGGGCTCTGCTGACACGCGGCTCCTCCCCCAGCCTTCGGCCGGGAGGTGCCCCCAGCGTGGGCGCGAGCCACCACCCGGTGCGGACGGCCCTGCTTGAGCGGCGAGTCACCACACAGGGTGGCTTGTCGCGTCGTGGCTTGTCACGCAATTCCCCGCGCCCCTGGACAGTGCCGGGCCTACGCCCGGTACAGCAGTTCGCCGTGCAGCACGCTGAGCCAGCCGCGCTCGTCCGCCGCCCACGCCCGCCAGCCGTCACTGATGCGGCGCAGTTCCGCGCGGGTGGCGAAGCCGTCCGCCACGGCCTGTTCGGCGATGCCGGAGGAGACGATCCGCTCCGCCCACATGCCGCCCCACCACGCGCGGTCCTCGTCGGCCGCGAAGCACCACGTCGACGAGGACGCCTCGATGCGGCCGGCCTCGAAGCCGGCCTCCAGCGCCCACGCCCGCAGCATCCGCCCGGCGTCGGGCTCGCCCCGGTTCGCGCGCGCCACCCGGTGGTACAGCGCGTTCCACGCCTCCAGCTCCGGCAGCGCCGGGAACCAGGTGAAACCGGCGTAGTCCGAATCCCGCACGGCGACGATGCCGCCGGGACGGCAGACGCGTCGCATCTCGCGCAGCGCCCGGACGGGATCGGCGACGTGCTGGAGCACCTGGTGCGCGTGGACGACGTCGAACGACGCGTCCGCGAACGGCAGCGCGTGCACGTCGGCCGTCCGGAAGCGCACCCCGGCCGACTGCGGGACGGCCTGCTCGGCCTGCGCCAGCACCTCCGCGGAGCTGTCCACCGCCGTCACCAACCCCGCGCCCACCCGCTCGGCCAGCCCCGCCGTGATCGTGCCCGGTCCGCAGCCCACGTCCAGCAGCGTCCGGCCGGGCTTCAACTCCGGCAGCAGATGCGCGGCTGAATTCTCCACCGTGCGCCACCGGTGCGAGCGCAGCACCGAGTCGTGAAAGCCGTGGGTGTAGTGGTTCTGATGCTCGGTCATGTCTACCTCCCGGATTCGACGCTAGATCATGTCTCAGTGATCGAGAAGCAATGTCTTGTCATACGAGACGGCGTCGTCATTGCCGTAGCGGAGGGACGCTCCTTTGCGCCACGATGCGGTGTACAGACCTGTCAGAGAGGTACGCACATGACGCGTGACGCGGCCACCGCCTCGACCCGCACCGGAGCCACCGCCGCCCCCGCCCCTTCCTCGAACCAGTCCACCCGTCGACCGCAGGCCATGCTCTGGACCGGCCTCGCGATCGTCTACGTGGTGTGGGGTTCGACCTACCTCGCCATCCGCGTCGCCGTCGAGACGATGCCGCCGTTCCTCTCCGCCGCCATCCGCTTCCTCGTCGCCGGCCTCCTGCTCACCGGGATCGTCGCCTGGCGCTTCGGTCCGGCCGCCCTGAAGATCGACGCCCGCCGCCTCGCCACCGTCGTCGTGGTCGGGCTGCTCCTGCTGGTCGGCGGCAACGGGCTCGTCGTGCTCGCCGAGACGCACATCCCCTCCGGCCTCGCCGCGCTGCTCGTCGCCAGCGTCCCGCTCTGGGTCATCGTGCTGCGCACCCTCTTCGGCGACCGCCCGCGCGCCGCGACCTTCGGCGGCGTCCTGCTCGGCTTCTGCGGCCTCGCCGTGCTGACGCTTCCGGGCAGCTCCGGCAGTGTCCGGCTGACCGGGATCGTCCTGGTGCTGGCCGCCGCGCTGCTCTGGTCGATCGGCTCCTTCGCCTCCTCCCGCCTGCCGATGCCGGCCAACCCGTTCACCGCCAGCTCCTACGAGATGCTCGCCGGCGGCGTCGGCGACCTGGCGCTCGGTCTGATCCGGCACGAACACCTGCGCCTGGGCGCGGTCAGCACCAGCTCCTGGGTCGCGCTCGCCTACCTCGTCGTCTTCGGGTCGATCGTCGCCTTCAGCGCCTTCGCGTGGCTGCTGCAGAACGCCCCGCTGTCACTGGTCGCCACCTACGCGTACGTCAACCCGGTGGTCGCCGTGGCACTGGGCTGGCTGATCCTCTCCGAGCCCGTCACCTGGTCCATCGCGCTCGGAGGCGCCGTCGTCGTCGCCGGTGTCTTCCTGGTGGTCAGCACCGAGGCCCGAACGAAGCAGGCCCCCGTCCCGAAGGACGAGGGCCCGACCCAGGGATAGCCCTTGGCGGTCCGGGGAGGGTCACTCCCCGGACAGCACCTGGTTCGCCGCCGCACGCGCGTCGGCGGCGTTGTCCGTCGCGCGGGCCGCCGCCGCGGCGCGCTCGCACTGCGCCAGCGTGACCTTGGCCAGCTTCGCCCGCACGTAAGGAATCGACGCCGCGCCCATCGACAGGCTGGTCACCCCCAGGCCGGTCAGCACGCACGCCAGCACCGGATCCGCGGCCGCCTCGCCGCAGACGCCGCAACTCTTGCCCGTCGCCCGAGCGGCCTCCGCCGACAAGGCGACCAGGTCCAGCAGCGCCGGCTGCCACGGATCCTGCAGCCGCGCCACCGCGCCCACCTGGCGGTCCGCCGCGAAGGTGTACTGCGCCAGGTCGTTGGTGCCCAGCGACAGGAACTCCACCTCCTGAAGGATCGAGCGCGCCCGCAGCGCAGCCGACGGGATCTCGACCATCGCGCCGAACTTCGCCCGCAACCCCGCCTCCCGGCACGCGTCAGCGAAGGCCTTCGCGTCCTGGCGGTCGGCCACCATCGGCGCCATCACCTCCAGATGCACCGGCAGGCCCTCCGCGGCCCGGGCCAGCGCCCGCAGCTGCGCCCCCAACACCTCCGGATGCTCCAGCAGCGTGCGCAGACCGCGCACCCCCAGCGCCGGGTTCGGCTCGTCGGCGGGAGTCAGGAACTCCAGCGGCTTGTCCGCGCCCGCGTCCAGCACACGGACCACCACGCGGCCCTCGGGGAACGCCTCCAACACCTTCCGGTACGCCTCGACCTGGGCCTCCTCCGACGGAGCCTTCTTCGAGTCATCCAGGAAGAGGAACTCGGTCCGGAAGAGACCGACACCCTCGGCCCCCGCCTCGACCGCCGCCGGCACGTCCGCCGGACCGCCGACGTTCGCCAGCAGCGGCACCCGGTGCCCGTCCGACGTCCGGCCCGGACCGGTCGAAGCCGCCAGCGCCGCCCTGCGCTGCTCCGCCTCGGCCCGCAACGCGTCCTGCGTCACCGGCGACGGCTCCACGATGACCGCGCCCGTGCTCCCGTCGACCGCGACCAGCACACCCTCCGCCGTCCTCGTCGCGCCGGGCAGCGCCACCACGGCCGGGACTCCGAGCGCGCGGGCCAGGATCGCACTGTGGCTGGTCGGCCCGCCCTCCTCGGTCACGAACCCGAGCACGAGCGTCGGATCCAGCAGCGCCGTGTCGGCCGGGGCCAGGTCCCGGGCGAACAGGACGTACGGCTCGTCGCTGTCCGGCACACCCGGCATCGGCACGCCCATCAGCCGCGCCACGATGCGATTGCGCACGTCGTCCAGGTCCGCGACCCGTCCGGCCAGGTAGTCGCCGGCCGCCGCGAGCAGCGCCCGGTAGGCGGCGAAGCAGTCGTAGACGGCGCGCTCCGCCGAGCTGCCCACGGTGATCCGCCGCTCGACGTCCGCCATCAGCTCCGGATCCAACGCCATCAGTGCCTGCGCCTCGAGCACCGCCTGCGCCTCGCCGCCGGCGAGGATGCCGCGCGCCTGAAGGTCGGCAGCCACCGCGTCGACCGCCTGACGGGCCCGCGCCTGCTCACGGGTCGCGTCCTCGGCCGGGATCTGCCGGGCCTCGGGCTCCAGCACCGCCGTGCCCATGTGCCGCACCTGGCCGATCGCCACGCCGTGGCTCACGCCGACGCCCTGGAGGGTCTGTGTCATGTCACCGGTCTCCGCTTTGAGTCTCCGTCGAAGGGCTGCTGCGCCGCTTCACTGCTTCCAGGTGAAGAGCGTGTCGCCGGTCGCGAGCGGACCCGTCTCCGCCACGTCCGCCAGCTGGTCGGCAGATGCCTCCAGGGCCACGACCGGGCAGATCGAGGACTTGCCCGCAGCCTCGACGGCGGTCGGGTTCCACCTGATGACCGGCTGACCGCGCTTGACCGTGTCGCCCTTCTCCACCAGCAGCTCGAAGCCCTCGCCGTTGAGCTGGACCGTGTCGATGCCGAGATGGATCAGCACGCCGTGGCCTTCGTCGTCCAGCACGACGAAGGCGTGGGGATGGAGGGACACCACTGTCCCGTCGACCGGGGAGACCGCCTCGCCCGCACCCGGCTGAGGCTTGATCGCCGTGCCCGGACCGACCATCGCTCCGGAGAAGACCGGGTCGGGAACGTTCGCGAGCCCGATCGCCTCGCCCGCCAGCGGGGACGTCACGGTCGTCATGGTTGAGCCTCCTCGTCGAGCGGCGGAACCCGCGTGCGAGCCGCGAGGGGCGCGCATCGCTGATCAGCCTAAATCATGTCAATCCGGACAGATGGGATCCCTAAGAGGTCTAGACCACTATCCGACTCGTCGACTGTACGTCATCCGGGTGACCAGCGCCGATTTGCTCCCCGACGCGGAGGTGTGTAACTTCTTCGTTGTGCCCGGCGCGGTCCGGGCAAAACCCCTGAAGAACGGCGCGGAAAACGCCT
>NZ_BBPQ01000130.1 GCF_000787855.1 Streptacidiphilus anmyonensis
GGCAGGACTCTCCTCAACCCACAACAACGTTCGGGTGCCAGGTCGCGAGCACGGTCCCGACCTGCTTGAGGGCGCGCAGCGCCCTGATTCCGTGCGCGAGCGTGGCCGGGCGGACCAGCTCGTACTCGGGTGTGTCGACCACGACGCGGACCGACAGCACGGGCACGCCCGGCGCGGCCCGGCAGACGGCGGCGGTCTCCATGTCGACACAGGTGACGCCCGCCTCCGCGAGGCGCGTGCGCTCCGCTCCGCGCACCACGTGGTCGCTGGAGTGGAGAACGCCCTGGTGCACGCTCAGCCCGGCCTCCACGAGCGACTGTTCGAGCAGTTTGGGGGTGCTTTCCGCGACCACACCCCGATCGTCGCGCACCTCGGTGGCGATCACGACGTCCCCCGGACGGATTCCCGTGACGACGGACGCACCGAGGCCCGCGAAGACCAGTGCGGACGGCGCGTGCGCCCGCGCGCGGAGCGTCTCGCGCATCGCGCGCTCCGCGCGCGCCGGTCCCATCCCGGTCCTGACCGGCCGCGCCTCCCGCAGCGCGAGCGCCTCGATCCCGAGGGCGCACGCCACAAGAGGCCCGGATCTGTCACCGCTCACGTGGACCACCTTCACACCCGGGGGCGCGAGGAAGTGCGCGACAAGCCACTGAAGTGGTGTGTCGCCGCTCGAGCAGGGCCATCCGCACGGGGTGGTCGCTCGCGCAGTTCCCCGCGCTCCTGAGGTGGTCGCAGCTCATCGCAGTCGCCGACCTGCCAGGGACGGCAGCAGCCGCCTCGGCGCCGGGGCGTCCGACGCGCCGCCGGTCGGGGCCGGGACGTTGCGCAGGGTGTCGTGGTCGACCTCGCTCGGCGTCAGGTGCGGCGTCCCGTACAGGTAGCGGCCCAGGGCCGTGACCGGGAAGACCAGCCGGTAGAGGTTGTAGTTGATGCTGAAGTCCCACGGGAAGCCCGTCCCGGTGAACTCCGGCTCGTCCCACGTGCCCTCGGCCAGCTGCGTCTGCGCCAGCCACCGCACGCCGCGGTCCACGACCTCGCCGCTCTCCTCGGCGGCCAGCAGCGCCATCAGCGCCCACGCGGTCTGCGAGGCCGTCGACGTGCCGCGACCGGCCCAGGACTTGTCCTGGTAGGAGCGCATGTCCTCGCCCCAGCCGCCGTCGGCGTTCTGCTTCTCCGTGAGCCAGGCCACCGCGCGCCGGATGGAGCGGTGCTCCGTCGGCAGGCCCGCCGCCACCAGCGCCGGGACGACCGAGCCGACGCCGTACACGTAGTTGGTGCCCCAGCGGCCGAACCAGGAGCCGTCCTCCTCCTGCTCCTTCAGCAGCCAGTCGATGCCGCGGCGGGTGCGCGGGTCCCCGGCCTTGCCGTCGGCCGCGAGCATCTCCACGACGTGCGCGGTGACGTCCGCGCTCGGCGGGTCGACGACCTCGCCGAAGTCGCAGAAGGGCAGCTTGTTCGGCAGCGTCGAGGTGTTGTCGACGTCGAAGGCCGCCCAGGCGCCGTTCTTGGACTGCATCCCGAGCACCCAGTCGATGCCGCGCCGGGTCGCCCCCGCGACCTTCCCGGGCTCCGGGTGGGCGATGCGGCGCAGCGCGAGGACGACCTCGGCCGTGTCGTCGATGTCGGGGTAGTTGTCGTTGTCGAACTCGAACGCCCAGCCGCCCGCGGGCAGCGACGGGCGCTGCACGGCCCAGTCGCCGCGACGCAGCACCTCCTCGCCGAGCAGCCAGTCGGTGGCGCGCACCAGCGCCTCGTGGTCGGCCGGGAGGCCGGCGTCCGCGAGCGCGGTCAGCGCCAGGCAGGTGTCCCAGACGGGCG
Organism: Streptacidiphilus anmyonensis; assembly: GCF_000787855.1. Lineage (GTDB taxonomy): Bacteria > Actinomycetota > Actinomycetes > Streptomycetales > Streptomycetaceae > Streptacidiphilus > Streptacidiphilus anmyonensis. Next base: position 1,819 of record NZ_BBPQ01000130.1, read on the forward strand.
ACTGGCACGCCTCGATCCAGCGGTGGCCCTCGTCGGTGTGGACCGTGAAGCGGTCGAAGGCGGCGAGGCCGGCCTTCATCACCGGGTGCTCCATGTCGTAGCCGAGCAGGTGCAGGGCGATCAGCGAGTAGACCGCCGGGGGCTGGATGCCGCCCCAGCAGCCGTCCGCCTCCTGCCGCTCGACGATCCACCGTGCGGCCTGCTGGAGCGCCAGCCGACGCAGCGCCTTGACCGGCATCTTGTGGTAGTAGTGCAGCGCCTTGTCCAGGCGGTGGAAGAAGCCGTCCCAGGTGTAGGCGGGCGCGATCGGGCGGCTGCGGTACGGGTTGGCCGGGTCGGTGTGCAGCTCGTCGAGGCCGAACGGCGCGGGCCGCACCGGGCGGTGCGCGGAGACGACCGTCAGCGGGACGATGGTCTGCCGGGCCCAGCAGCCGAACGAGTAGATGTTCAGCGGGAAGTTGCGCGGCAGGAAGATGACCTCCGGCGGCAGCTCCGGCAGCCGCTCCCAGGGCCACCAGCCGAACAGCGCCAGCCAGATGCGGGTGAAGACCCGGGTGGCGGCGATGCCCCCCTGCTCGCGGATCCAGCGCGAGGCCCGCTTCATGTGCGGGGCCTCCGGGTCGTCACCGGCGAGCTTCAGCGCGACGTAGGCCTCGACCGTCGTCGACAGCTCCGACGGGCCGCCGTAGAACGTGGCCCAGGTGCCGTCCTCCCCCTGCTGCGAACGGATCCAGTCGGCGGTGGCCTGTGTCTGCTCGTCCGTGCGGATCCCGAGGAACTGACGGAGCAGCAGGTCCTCGGCGTCCATGGTGACGTTGGTTTCCAGATTGCCCTTCCACCAGCCCGTCTCGTCCTGGAGGCCGAGGAGGTGGGTGGTGGCCCTGGCGAGCGTCTCGCGCGCCAGGCGGGTGGTCTCGGACTCCGTGGTGGTGCTCTCCGCGGCCGGCTCTGCTTCGTACTGTGGGTCGAGCCGGCCGTCCGCGGATGCTGTCATCTCGTCACCTCTCCCTGACAACAACGAACTCCGCGAGCGCCGCGAACTGCGCCCGCACCTCCGTCGGCATGGCGACCTCGTCCAGGGCCGCCAGAGCCGTGCTGTGCTGCCTGCGGGCCTCCTCCGCCGTCCAGGCGCGGCCACCCGCCTCCTCGATCAGCGCCGCGCGCACCGCGAGTTGTTCCTCGTCCTCGTCGCCGCGACCCTCCGGGTCGGCGAGCAGCTCGGCGAGGCGGCGCGAGGCCTTGCCGCCGTCGGCCAGGGCGGCGCAGACCGGCAGGGACTTCTTGCGCTGACGCAGGTCGCCGAAGTTGGGCTTGCCGGTGACCTCCGTCTCCCCCCAGATGCCGAGCAGGTCGTCCACGGCCTGGAAGGCGAGCCCGAGGTGGTAGCCGTAGCGCTCGAGCGCGTCGGCCGCCGTGTCGTCGATGCCGGCCAGGACCGCGCCGATGGAGGCCGAGACCGCCAGCAGCGCGCCGGTCTTGTTGCCCTCCATCTCCAGGCACTCCTCCACGCTGACCCGGTCGTGGTCGCGGTGCTCGAAGGAGAGGTCCTGGGCCTGGCCGTCGATCAGCTTACGGGTGGCGACGGTCAGGCGGTGGACGGCGCGCCCGGCGTCGACGGCCGAGGTGGTGCCGAGGCCGGGGGCCTCCAGCAGGATCTCGTTGGCCAGGGCGAACATCGCGTCGCCGACCAGGATCGCCTGGGCGGGGCCGAAGACGGTCCAGACGGTGGCGCGGTGGCGGCGCGTCTCGTCCCGGTCCATCAGGTCGTCGTGGAGCAGCGAGAAGTTGTGCACCAGCTCGACGGCCACGCCGCCGGGGACGCCGACGGACGCCGGGGCGCCGGCCGCGCGGGCGGAGAGCAGCGCGAGGGCCGGGCGGACGGCCTTGCCGCTGTCGGCGTTGGTGGGGTTGCCCTCGGCGTCGGTCCAGCCGAAGTGGTAGGCGGAGACGGCGTCCATGGGAGCGGCGAGCCGGGAGACGGCCTCCCGGAGCACGGGGGTGCACAAGGTCCTGCCGTGGTCCAGCAGGGCGGGCACGTCCGCCGCCGGGGCCGTCGGTGCCTGATCAGGGCGCGCTACCACGCTCGTTCCCTCTCCGTTCGCTCGGCTGTATCTCGTGTCAGCAGACTTCGTGTCAGCGGTCTTGATGTCGGTCATCGCAGCTCTTTCAGGACGTTCCGGGCCGCTGCGGTCCCACTGCGCACGGCGCTTTCCATGGTCGCGGGCCAGCCCGTGGCGGTCCACGCGCCGGCCAGGTGCACGCCCGGGGTGCCCGTCGCCGGGCCCGGCCGCAGCGCGCCGTTGCCGGGCGTGGGCGCGAAGGTGGCGGTGCGTTCACGGGTCACGAAGAACTCGGTGACCTCGGCCTCGCGGGCGCGGGGCAGGAGCCGCTCCAGGGCGGGCAGGTACCGCTGCCGCAGCACGGCCACGGGCTCGTCGATCTCGGTCCGGACGGCGGACTGGGACAGGGCCAGGTACTGGCCGGGCCCGCGCAGGCCCGAGTGCCCGGTGCGGTCGAAGACCCACTGGATCGGGGAGCCGAGCGCGGCCAGGAACGGCCGGTCCAGCACCGGGCGGTCGTAGACGACGTGGACGTTGAGGATCGGCGCGTAGCCGATCTTGAGCAGCGCCTCGGGCTCGGCCAGGCTGCCGGGCGGCAGCAGGTCGTGCGCGGCGTCCTGCGGGACGGCCAGCACGACGGCGTCGAGGTCGCGCAGCGTCTCCGCGCCGCCGTCGAGGCGTTCGCCCTCCAACTGGACTTCGTGGCGGGCGTCGGGGCCGGGCGTGATCTGCGCCGCGCGGGTGCGCAGCAGCACGCGCACGCCGGCGCGGTCGAGCGCGGCGCGCGCCATGTCGTCGTGGATGCGGCCGAGCGGGACCCTGGCGAAGCCGATGTCGGAGGCGCCCGGGTCGGTCAGCAGGCCGGTCTTGAACACCATGGCGGCCAGCGCCAGCGAGGACTCCTCGGCGGTGGCGTTGAGGGTGGCGACGCCGACCAGGTCCCACAGCGCCTCGACGGCGCGGGCGGACTGGCCGTGCTGGCGCAGCCAGTCGGCGAAGGAGCGGCGGTCCAGCGCCGGGTCGGCGAGGTCGAGCCGCTTGAGCGCCAGCGCGGCGCGCCCGGTGGCGGCGCGCTCGGCGAGGCTCAGGTGCGGGTAGCGCAGCAGGCCGCGGCCCAGGTGCAGCGGGACGGGCAGCGGGTCGCGGCTGATGCTGCCCTGGCGGCCGGTGTTGACGTCGCGGACGGGCACGTCCAGGCGGGGCTGGATCATCACCTCGTCGCGGACGCCGAACCGCTGGAGCAGGCCGCGGTAGGCGGTGCAGCAGCGCAGGAAGACGTGCTGGCCGTTGTCGACGGTCAGCGCGCCGCGCTGGAAGGAGAAGGCGAGGCCGCCGAGGCGGGGTCGGGCCTCGGCGAGGGTGACCTCGAGGCCGGCGTCGGCCAGGCGCAGCGCGGCGGTGATGCCCGCGAGCCCACCGCCGATCACCAGGGCCCTGCCCTGACGCGTCCTGTTCATCGGAGCCACCCCCCTTTCCGGTCTCCCGACGGCCGCGACGCGGCGCGGCGTCGTGTGGTTCCCCGTCGGACGGGACGGGCAAACGGGTTCGACACGAACGGACGGTCCTTCAAGAGGAACGCCCTCCCACCAGCCCGGAGAGTGCTACGTAGGCCTTCTCCCAGCCGGGCAGCGAGACGCGGCCGTGCAGCACCGCCTCGGGTTCGGCGACGATGCGCTCGAGCACCCGGTGGTAGATGCCGGCCATGGCGCCGACACAGGCGCGGCTGCGGCGGTCCAGCATCGGCAGCAGCTTCAGGCCCTCGTCGAAGTAGCCCTGGGCGCGGCGGGCCTCGAAGAGGATCAGGCCGCGGAAGTCCTCGCCGGAGGCCGGGGAAACGGACGCGGTCCGTCCGGCGGCAGGCACGGCGAGGCCGAAGCCCTCGGGCCGGCAGCCGAAGGCGGCCAGGTCCTCGGCCGGGAGGTAGAGGCGGCCGTTGCCAGCGTCCTCGCGCACGTCGCGCAGGATGTTGGTGAGCTGGAGGGCGAGACCGAGGGTGTCGGCGTACTCGGCGCCGCGCTTGGGATCGGTGCAGCCGAAGACGGCGAGCGAGAGCACGCCGATGGTCCCGGCGACGCAGCGGCAGTAGTGGCGCAGCTCGTCGAAGGTGGCGTAGGAGGTGCCGCGGACGTCCATCTCCATGCCGTCGATCAGCTCGTCGAAGCTGTCGAGCGGGATCGGGAACAGCGAGCAGGCGTGGGCGAGCGCGACCTTGACCGGATCGGTGTCCTCGGGCTCGACCGTGCCCTCGCGGATCTCGTCCAGCAGCGCCCGGGTGCGGCCGAGCTCCTCGAACTTGCGCTCGTCCGACCAGCCGCCGTCGCCGATGTCGTCGATGCGCCGGGCGAGGGCGTAGATCGCGGACATGGCGCGGCGCTTGGGCGCGGGCAGCAGCCGGATGCCGTAGGAGAAGTTCTTGGCCTGGCTTCCGGTCACCGCCTCGCAGTACTGGTAGGCCGCCGCCACCTGCGGTGACGGCGCCGCCGCGATCGTGCCGGATCCGTAGCTCTGCGGACTCACCTCATGCCTTTCGAACGACTGCCACGTGTGGCGGCTCGGCGGCCGCCGAGCACCAGAGCGAGGGCCGCCTCGCGCGCGAGGCGACCCTTGCCGGCCTTGGGTGCGCCGGCCAGGACGTCGTAGCCGGCGGCGGCCACGGCGCCGAGGGCGGCGTAGCCGCCCGCCGAGAAGCCGGCCAGCAGCACCCGCAGCCGACCGCTGACGGAGTCGAGCAGCGGCGCGCCCTCGTCCAGCAGGGCGCGGGCCCGCTCCGACTCGAACAGCACCAGCCCGCGCAGGGGCGTTCCCGCGCGGGCGGCGTCGAGGTCCTTCTCGGTGACCCCGAAGCGCTTCATGTCCTGCGCGGGCAGGTAGACGCGGTCGCGGGCGCGGTCCTCGGCGACGTCCTGAAGGTGCTCGACGACCTGGAGGGCGCTGCACACCGCGTCGGACCAGCGCACGCGTTCGGGCGTGGCCAGGCCGGCGAGCTGGAGCACGAGCCGGCCCACCGGGTTGGCGGACAGCTCGCAGTAGGCCAGGAGGTCGTCGAAGGTCTCGTAGCGGGAGACGCGCTGATCCATCCGGTTGGCCTCGATCAGGCCGCGGAACGGCTCCACCGTGAGCCCGTGCCGCCCGATGACCGGGACCAGCGCGGCGATCAGCGGGTGCCGCGGCGCCCGCGCGCCCGGCGTGCCGAGGACGGTCTCGAAGGCGGCGTCCACGTCGGCGTCGAGGGCGTCCAGCAGCGCGAGCCGGAAGGAGCCCTCCTTGTCCTTGTCCGCAGCGGCCTCGCTGCCGGCCGGGGCGTCCCCGTACTCCACGCCGAGCAGCTCGGCGGTGCCGCGCGGGTCCGGGAGATCGCCGTCGCCCGCGTCGTCGACGAGGCGGGCGAAGCCGTAGACGGCCATCAGGCCCTCGCGCATGGCGGGCGGCAGGAAGAAGGGGGCGACGGGGAAGTTCTCCCGCGCCGCCTTGTCGAGAACCGCCCCCGATGATCCCCCATCGGACATCAGTTCACCCGACTGCTGCTCGCGCACCGCCATGACCGCCACCCCCCCGTTCTACACCGATCTTGACAGGCTGCCCACAGGGGACACGCCTTGGCATTCGGGCTGCCTCGCCCGCCGGACACACGATCTTGTTCATACCCTATGCCCGCAGCCTACGTCCCCGCACGGACAGCCGCCGGGGCGGGTGGCCCCGGCGGCTGCCGGATCGTTATGGACGGTGTGCGCACGGCTTCGGCAAGCGGGTGACTCCGGCCTTCGCCCGGGCGCCGGCTACTTCTTGTTGGTCCAGTCCTCGTACTCCTTGACGACGTCCTCGGTGGGGCCGTCGGCGCGGATCAGACCGTGCTCGAGCCAGATGGTCCGGTTGCAGGTGTCGCGGATCGTCGAGTTGCTGTGCGAGACCAGGAAGACCGTTCCGGCCTCCTTGCGCAGCTCGCGGATGCGGGCCTCGCTGCGCTTGCGGAAGGCCATGTCACCGGTGGACAGCGCCTCGTCGATCATCAGCACGTCGTGGGTGCGCGCCGCGGAGATCGCGAAGCGCAGCCGCGCGCCCATGCCGGAGGAGTACGTGCGCATCGGCAGCGAGATGAAGTCGCCCTTGTCGTTGATGCCGGAGAAGTCGACGATGTCCTGGTACTTCTCGCGCACCTCGGCGTAGGTCATGCCCATCGCCAGGCAGCCGAGCACGACGTTGCGCTCGCCGGTGAGGTCGTTCATCAGCGCCGCGTTGACGCCGAGCAGGGCCGGCTGGCCGTCGGTGTAGACGGCGCCCTGGGCCGGCGGCAGCAGGCCGGCGATGGCGGCCAGCGTCGTGGACTTGCCACTGCCGTTGGAGCCGATCAGACCGACCGCCTCGCCCTTGTAGGCGGTGAAGCTGATGCCCTTGACGGCGTGCACCTCGGTCAGCGCCGGGGAGGCCTTGCGCCGCACGATCCGGGACAGCGCGGAGGTCGCGCTGCCCTTGCCCGCGCCCGCGCCGTAGACCTTGTACACGATGTGCATGTTGTCGACGATCACCGTCGGGATCTTCTCGGTGGGCGGCGGCGGAGGCCCTTCGGGCTCCAGCACGCTGTCCATCATCTCCTGGTCATCCACGGCCGTACTCCTCCTCTGCCTTCCAGAAGAAGACAAAACCGCCGAGGCCGCCAATCACGGCCCAGGCCGCGGCCATGATCCACACGTGGTGCGGCAGGCTGCTCGCGGGCACCGAGTCCATGAGCGAGTAGCGCATGAGCTCGATGTAGATCAGT
>NZ_BBPQ01000129.1 GCF_000787855.1 Streptacidiphilus anmyonensis
GGGCCGCGGCGGCGGGCTTGGGGGCACCCGGCTTGGGGGCGACGGGTGCGGCCGGGCGCGGCGCACCCGGCTTCGGGCCGGCACCGGCCGGCTTGGGGGCCGCGGCGGACTTCGCCGACGCGGACTTGGCGGTGTTGCCACCGCCGAACGCAAGCTCCAGCTTGCGGACAACAGGCGCCTCGATGGTCGACGACGCCGAACGGACGAACTCACCGAGCTCTTGGAGCTTGGCCATGACGACCTTGCTCTCAACGCCCAGATCCTTGGCGAGTTCGTATACCCGGACCTTAGCCACTTCGCTCCTTCTGGTCCGGGTTCTCCGCCGGACCGTCTCTACTGCTTCATGCCGTACTCATCGCGTACTCATCGAGTGCTCATCGCAATCTCGACCTACTTTCGACTTCGCGAGGTACCTGTTACCTGACACTTCTCACTGTGCGACCACTGCTGCAGCCGCGCACGCCTCGAGGAACCGCTCCAGTTCTGCGGTGTCCAGCGGCCCCTGCCGGCGGAACGCCCGCGGGAACGCCCGTCGGCGCACGGCCGACACGAGGCAGCCCGGCTCGGGATGCAGATACGCTCCCCTACCGGGCGACGTGCCGCGAGGATCGGGGACGCAGACGTCCTCGACCACCGTGACACGCAGCAGATCGTGTTTGGCCGCTCGCTTCCGACACCCAACGCAGGTGCGTTCCGGGCATGCTGCGATACGCGTCCGGCCAGACACGTCCAAGTCTACCCCTCTGATGGTCTTCGACCGACCCGGTTTATCCGCAGGCGATCAAGCGCACCGCAACCGGGCCGTTCGTTTGTGTGACTGCTCACTCCAACGCCGTCAGGCGTCGGAACCTTCCCCGCCGGTCTCCGAGCCCTCGGTGTCGGGCCGGATGTCGATCCGCCAGCCGGTGAGCCGGGCGGCGAGGCGGGCGTTCTGGCCCTCCTTGCCGATGGCCAGCGACAGCTGGTAGTCCGGCACGGTGACCCGGGCCGAACGGGTGTCGTAGTCGACGATCTCGACCTTCGTCACCCGAGCGGGCGACAGCGCGTTGGCGACCATCTCCGCCGGGTCGTCGGACCAGTCGACGATGTCGATCTTCTCGCCCATGAGCTCGCCCATCACCTGGCGCACCCGGTGGCCCATCGGGCCGATGCAGGCGCCCTTGGCGTTCAGGCCCGGCTTGTTCGTCCAGACCGCGATCTTGCTGCGGTGGCCGGCCTCACGCGCGATGGCGGCGATCTCGACGCTGCCGTCGGCGATCTCCGGGACCTCCAGCGCGAACAGCTTCCTCACCAGGTTCGGGTGGGTGCGCGAGAGCGTCACGGACGGACCGCGCACGCCCTTCTTCACCGAGACGACGTAGCACTTCAGGCGCAGCCCGTGCTTGTACTCCTCGGTCGGCACCTGCTCCTGCGTCGGCAGGATGGCCTCCATCTTGCCGATGTCGACCAGGATGTTCTTCGGGTCCTTGCCCTGCTGGACCACACCGGTGACGATGTCGCCCTCACGGCCGGCGTACTCGCCGAAGGTGGTCTCGTCCTCGGCGTCGCGCAGACGCTGCAGGATCACCTGCTTGGCGGTGCTCGCCGCGATGCGCCCGAAGCCGGTCGGGGTGTCGTCGAACTCGCGGGGGGTCGCCCCCTCGTCGACCTCGTCCGGGTCCTCGGTGGCCCAGACGGTGACATGGCCGTTCTCGCGGTTCAGCTCCACGCGGGCCTTGGTGCGCGAGCCCTCAGTGCGGTGGTACGCAATGAGGAGGGCCGACTCGATCGCCTGGACCAGCAGATCGAAGTTGATCTCACGCTCGCGGACGAGTCCGCGCAGGGCGCTCATGTCGATGTCCATGGCTACGCCTCCTCTTCTCTCTTAAGTTAGGGACTCACGCCTCGTCGGAGACGTCGTCCAGCTCGATGTCGTCCACAATCTCTTCTTCGGCAGCGGAGTCCTTGCGGTTGAACTCCAGCTGCACGCGGGCCTTGCCGATCTCGGTGAAGGCGAGACGACGCTCCGTGGCCTTGCCACGGCCCTTCACCGGCGGGATCTCCAGCAGCACGCCCTCGTCGTCCGACTCCAGCACCCGACCGGTGACGTCGCCACCCGCGGTGAGCTGGGCCTTCACCAGGCGGGTGGCCGCACGGCGCCAGTGGCGCGGCTGGGTCAGCAGGCGCTCGGCGCCCGGGGAGCCGACCTCCAGTCGGTACTCGGACTCGCCCATCAGGTCGGTGGCGTCCAGTGCCTCGCCGAACTCCCGGCTCAGCTCGGCCACGGTGTCCAGGTCCACGCCGCCGTCGGCGTCGACCACGACCTCCAGCACCCGGCTGCCCCCGATACGGGCGACCTTGACCTCCTCGAGGTCCGCACCCGCCTTGGCGGCGAGCGGCTCCAGCAGTTCGTGCAGCCGGTCGTTCAGGGTGGTGCTCATCCGAATACTCCTCGGCCGCGTCTGCTGTTGTCGGAAGGTCTCAAGTGCGCCCATAGCCTAACCGGTCGGCCCGCCCGCCGCCGATTCGGCACAAATCCCCTCGGCTCTCACACATGTGTGCTGTACGCGGTAACGTCCCTGCTCATGGCCGCTTCTCTTCGCCGCCGCAGCCTGCTCTCGGCCGGGCTGCTCGGCGCGCTCACCACGCTCACCGCGTGCGGCAGCAGCGCGTCCCCCTCGACGCACGCCGGACACGTCCGGCCGCGGCCGACCGCCGTCGACCCCGACACCGCCGCGCGCCGACAGATCGGCGCCGCGATGTGGACGCTACTCGCCGGGTACGACAACGCGGCCAAGCCGCGCGCCGATCTGCGCGGCGGGCTCGCGGCGCAGGCCGCCGCGCTCGGGGTCTCCGCCCCGACTCCGACCCCTTCCGCCGTCGCGGCGTCCCCCTCCGCCGTCACCGCGTCCGCGTCCGCCGTCACCGCCTCGACCTCGGCCTCGGCCTCGGCCACCGCTTCCGGCTCCCCGGCGGTCGGGGTCCGGACGAGTGAGGCGTCGCTGGCGAGCGGCGAGGCCGGGCTGGTCTCGCTGTGCTCGGCTGCCCTGCCGACCGTCTCCCCCGCGCTCGCCCGGCTGCTGGCCTCGATCGGTGCGGGCGCGGCCCAGCGTGCGACGCAACTGGGCGGACACCTGCCCACGCCCACCCCGCCCGGCCTGGACCGGCTCCGTCCGAGCGCGGCCGAGCTGGACGCCTGCCAGGCGTCGCTGGCCGCGGAGCAGGCCACCGTCTACGGCTACGGCGTCCTCGGCGCACTCCTCGGCGGCGGACCCCGAGCCCAGGCGACGTCCGACTACCAGCTGCACCGTGCCCGCCGGGACGCGCTCGACGCCGTGATCACCTCGGCGGGCGCCGCGCCGCACGCCGCCGCGGCCGCCTACGACCTGCCGTTCCAGGTCACCGACTCCTCCTCGGCCCGCCGCCTGGCAGCCCTCCTGGAGGACCGCCTCGCCGCGGTCTACGCGAACGCGGTGCAGGCCGGCGCGAACGCCTTCCGCGCGGACGCGGCGATCCAACTGCGCGCCGCCGCTCTCCGCGCCCTCTCCTGGGGTGCGGCGCCCACCCCGTTCCCGGGGCTCCCGGAGCGCTGAGCGGAACGCCCGCCCCCACCGCACCAGGCGGCCGCGTCCCCACCAGCGGCCGGAAGGCACCCCTCCCGAAGCGGCCCGCCGCCGAGCGAACGCCCTGGGCGGGCGGATGCCGCGCCCGCGCCCGCGTCCGCGGCCATCCCGGGCCGAGGACCGAGGGCCGAGGGCCGACGGCAAGCGGCTGCGTGCCGGGCTCCACGCCTCCGACCGGGCGCAGCTCCGGCCCCGCAAGATGGCCCCGCAAGATCCGTAGCCCTGGGCCTCTTGCCGGGCTCACAGCCGGATGGCCGACAATGGCAGCACCCGATCACGACGAAGGGCGAGCATGACGGCACCTGCCTTCAGCATTCCCGCACGGCTTCAGGACACCGTCCGCCGCTGGGCGCCCGACGCCGGGCAGGCGTGGCTCGACGCGCTGCCCGAGCTCGCCTCGGCCTACCTCGCCCGGTGGGAGCTGACGCTGGAGCGGGTCTGCGAGCCCGGCGGGCAGATCAGCCTGGTGCTGCTGGTGCGCCGGGCGGACGGCTCGCCCGCCGCGCTGAAGCTGGGCTACCCGGACCCGGAGGGCGAGCAGGAGCACACCGCGCTCGCGCACTGGGACGGACACGGGGCCGTGCGGGTGTACGCGTGCGCGCCCGAAGACCGGGCCATGCTGCTGGAGCGGGCCCAGGGCGAGGTCTCGCTGCGTTCCCTGCCGGAGAACAAGGCGATGCTGGAGGCGCTCGGCACGCTGCGCCGGCTCTGGGTCGCGCCGCCCGAGGCGCACCCGTTCACCACCGTCCCCGACTACGTCGGCGGCCTGCGCGAGGTGCTGACGCGACGTCGGACGCTGCCCGCCGCCGCGGAGCTCCGCCCGCTGGTCGACGAGGCGCTGGACGTCTCCGCGACGCTGCTTCAGGACTCCGTCTCCCGCGAGGAGGCACTGCTGCTGCACGGCGACTACCACCACGGCAACGTGCTGGCCGCCGACCGCTCGCCCTGGCTGGCGATCGACCCCAAGCCGCTCGTCGGCGAGCGCGCCTACGACCTGGCATGGCTGGCCCAGGACCGGCTGGAGACCCTCGCCGGCTCGCCGGGACCGGAGGCCGCCGCCCGTCGGCGGATCCAGCGGCTGGCGTCCGACGCCGCCGTCGATCCCGAGCGGCTGCGCGGCTGGACCCTGTTCCGCACGGTCGAGGCGGGCCTGTGGAGCCTCGACGTGGGCGACACCCGGCACGCCTCGCTGTTCCTCGAGTTCGCCGCCATGCTGTGACCCGACTCCCAGAACCCCGACCCGGAGTGATGTTCCTGTGGCAGAGCCGCCACGCCGCCGCCGTCTGACCGACGAGGAGATCGCGCGCGCCCCTCGCTTCAGCCCTTACCTGCTGTTGCCCTGGGTCCTGCTCGCGCTCGTCCCGCTCGTCTCGGACGTGCTGCACGGGCAGTACCCCCGGCCCACGCTGGCGATGCTGGTGCTGGGGGTCTTCGCGGTGCTGTACTGCGGCACCGTCCTCACCGCGCTGCGTCCGCGGCTGCACCACACGCGGCTGCCGATGGTCTTCGCGGCGCTGCTGGTCCCGGTCACGGCGCTGCTGGCGGGGGCACTGCCGCACGCGTTCCTGCTCTACCCGCTGCTCGCCGTGGCCCTGGCGCTGGTCGCCCCGGGACGCTGGTACCTGATGGTCCTGCTGGGCGTCCCCGCGCTCTCTGCCCTCACCCTGTGGATGCGCAGTCAGTACGACGTGATCGTCTACGGCCCGCTGGGCTGCTTCCTCGCCGCCGCACTGGTGCTGGCGCTGTTCCGGCTCTCGATGGTGACCGAGCAGCTCAAGGAGGCCCGACGGGCCCACGCGGAGCGGCATGCGGAGCACCGTCACGCGGAGCAGCCTCACGCGGAGCAGCGTCCGGACGACGGGAAGAGCGCGTAGGCAGCGGCAGCGGCGCGCCCATGACGGCGTAGGGCAGCACCGTGTTGGGGAACAGCACGCGCCGGGCCAGGTCGCGGTAGCCGAGCGACCGGTAGAGCGCGCGGGCGGGGGTCTCCCGGTCCACGGCGGACAGGATGCTCTGCGGCAGCGGGCTCGCCGCGCACAGCGTCGTGATCAGCCCGCGCCCGAGCCCGAGACGCTGGTAGCGCGGGTGCACGTGCAGTTCGGTGACGGAGAACGCGTCGTCCAGCCAGCCGTCGTTGCCGCCGACCGCGAGGTAGGGCTCGATGACGGTGGACCACCAGTGCGTGCGGTCGTTGGGCATCCCGTAGCCGAAGCCGACGAGCATCCCGCCCTTGAGCGCGCCCACGGCGTGGACACCGGGGAGTTCGGCGTGACGGCGGACGATCTGCAACCGCAGCGCGACCTCCTCCGGACCGAGGCCGAACGCCACCGCCTGCACGTCCAGCGCGGCGGCGGCGTACACGGCGAGATCGATGGGCTCGATCCGAACTTCGTCCATGGCTGGACGCTACCGCCTTCGACGGACGACCAACCATACGGCCCGGCAGGCACGAGGCCGGCCGGGCCGTGGACGGTGCGCGGGCCGCGCCGGCGGTCAGCGCCGGCGGGCGCCCGCCAGCAGACGGATGGCGCAGCCGAGCAGCAGCACCGCCAGGCCCATCCCCGCGAAGGGCCACAACCGGGGGCTCACCCCGGTGTCGGCGAGCCCGAGCTGCGTCGCGGACCGTGCGGCGGCAGCGGAGGCCGCGCCGGTCGAGCCGACCGCGACGTGGTCCGGGCTCACGACCACGTCGCCCACCAGGGCCACCGCCGGTGAGCGGGATGCACCGGCCGCGGCCTGGGCCGCCGCCTGCGTGGGCGCCCCCGTGGGCGGCAGCACCGACGCCGGACCGGTCGACGCGGAGCCGGACGGCGTCGGCGAGGGTGCCGGCGGTGTCGGGCCGGTGCCGGGTGCCGTCGCCGACGCTCCCGCCGCCGGGGCGGTGGCGGACGCCGACGCCGAGGGCGATGCGGACGCGCTCGCCGTGGCGCTCGCCCCACCCGGCGGGAACTGCTGCGGGCAGCCGAGGTTCTGCAGGGACGCGGTCAGACGCTGGGTCAGGAAGTCCAGCAGGTTCTGCCCCGCCGTCGGCGAGACCGAGGCGGCGAACAACGATCCGTCGGTCCTGAGCCGGGCCGCGCCCAAGGTGGCCAGGCGACGGCAGTAGGTCGGCCCGTCACCCGGGTCCGTCCCCCTGCCGCGTCCGACCGGGAGCTGGTCGACGCCGACGCGGTAGAGATCGGTCTTGCCCCGGCTCTTCGTCCCGCCCGACCCGAGCACCATGGGGTCGTTGCTCGGCACGAGGGCCACGGGCGCCGCCTGGTCCGCGGCGGCCTGGAGCTCGTCGAGGGCCAGGGCGGTCGCCTTGTGGCCGGGGTCGGCCAGGTCCGGCGCGGCCCACGGGGTGCAGCCGAGCGGCGGGTCGACGAACGCGGTGAGCAGCAGGTTGTCGCTGCCGTTGTCCAGCGCGACCGCGCCCCGGGGACTGAGCGCCCTCGTGTTGGCGGAGGTGTGCTGGGCCGTGCGGCCGTCGGGTTCGGCCAGGTAGGCGGTGGTGACGTTGTCGCTCTGGTCCTGGTCGACGATGCCGAAGTCGCGGGTGGTCGGGCAGGGCGCGCCGTCGCGGCCGACGCCCAGGCGCGGCACCCTGAGCCGCCCGGCCTGCCGCGCGCGGTTGGCGGCGGTGAAGAAGGCGGGCGCGTTGCAGTAGGCGAACTGACCGAAGATCGATCCGGGTGTGCCGTTGACGCAGTGTCCGGAGGCGGTGTTCCCACGCAGCGTCAGATTGTCGCCGTTGAAGCCGAACCAGAGCCCGACCACGGCGTGGGCGGGCAGCTTCGGCACGACCGGCGGGCGGGCCGGCCTCGTGCCGCGGTCGACCACCAGGGGGTTGTAGACGAAGAGCGCGCCGGTGGCCGGATCCACCACGGTGGCCTGGACGAAGGCCGACTGGGCCGGATCGGCCTCGTGGCACGGGCCCTTGGCCGCGTCGGTCGCGGTGAGCTGGTAGGGGGTGGCCAGGCCGGCGGCCGTGAGCGGGCCGGCGGGGACCCGGAGGGTGCAGTCGGGGTTCGGTGTCGCGGGGGGCTGGGTGGCGGAGGCCTGGGCGGCGGGGGCGCCCGGTCCGGCCGGTGCCGTCGCGGCGAGGGCGCTGCCCACCAGGGCGACGATGCCCAGGAGAGCGGTCAGCAGGCCGGCCAGCAGGGGGATTCGGCGGCGGGACTTGCGCCGGTGGTTTAACACACGCCGTCCTTCCTTCGAGGGCGCCTCGGGGGGGACGGCGACGGACGCGGACAGGTCACGCACGGTCGGCCGAGGCGAGGACGGCGCGAGTGTATGCACGGCGGACGCCCGTGCGAGAGAGGCCAACCCACAATCGTCACACAAGCACCACAGGTGCACACATGACGCTCACATCACGCGCGATTTTCAGAACAGTACGCTCATGAACGCACCGATTTCGGTGAACCCCACCCGGCGGTAGGCGGCGCGTGCGACGACGTTGTAGTCGTTCACGTAGAGGCTGGCGACGGGCGCGACGTCGCGCAGCGCGACGTCGACCACGGTGGCCATGCCGCTCTCGGAGTGGCCGCGGCCGCGGAACTCGGGGGCGACCCAGACGCCCTGGATCTGGCAGGCACGTTCCGTCGCCGCGCCGATCTCGGCCTTGAAGACCACGCGCTCGCCCTCGAAGCGGGCGAACGCCCGTCCGCTGGTGACGAGTTCGGCGACTCGGGCGCGGTAGAGCAGGCCGCCGTCACCGGCGAGCGGCGAGACGCCGACCTCCTCGGTGAACATCGCGACGCAGGCGGGCAGCAGCAGGTCCATCTCGTCGCGGCGGACCCGCCGCACCCGGGGGTCGGGCGCGACCTCGCGGGACGGCTCCCAGGTCGCCATCAGCGGCTGCCGGGCGCGGACCTCGCGGGCGGGCCCCCAATGCGGCTCCAGCAGGGACCACAGCTCGGCGGTCGCCTCGACAGGGCCGACGATGGAGGAGCAGCGGCGTCCCTGCTTGCGGGCACGGTCGGCGAAGGCCCGCACGGCGGCGGAGGACGCGCTCAGCGGCACCAGGTTGGCACCGGAGTAGCACAGCGACTCGAGCCTGCCGTGCTCGAAGAAGCCCCACATCTCGCCGCCGAGCCGCCACGCGTCGAGTCCGGCGACGGCGACGCGGGCCGCCACGAAGGCGTTCTCGATCGGGTCGCGGTCCAGCACCTCGAGTGCGGCCGGCAGGTCCGCGGGCGTCAGCACACGCGTGGTCGCCACAGAACTGCTCAACACGGGGGCACCCTACCTCCTCATGCGACCCTGGCGACCCCCTGAGCCAAGGCGCGACAGAACATCAGCCTGGGGTCGACGGTGGCCCGGGCAGCCGGGTCACGTCAACCCCAGGGGCTCGACGAATCAGGCGCCGTGGATCACTCGG
>NZ_BBPQ01000128.1 GCF_000787855.1 Streptacidiphilus anmyonensis
AGCCAGAACTACACGTCCGTTGACAGATCCGTGAGGGAATCTCACTGGGCCACTCGGCGGACCTCCGCATGATCGTCTACTTGCTCGTCGGCGCCGAGGTGCTGGTCGAAGGGCTGATGGATGTGTCGCTGATCCCGCCCGCCTGGAGGTTCGTGCATCTTCTCTGGATCGCGCTTATGGTGGACGCGGCCATCGCCTTCGGCGCCGTCACCCGCCGCAATCCGCACCAGGTCAGCGCGGAGACTCTGACCGTGCGCGCGGGTCTGCTCGACGAGCTCACCCTTCCACTGGACCTCGTGGAGAGCGTCAGGCGCGAGCGTCTGTCGATCAAGGGACGAGGGGTGCGGCCTGTGCCTGACCGCCCGGAATCTGTTGCGTGCAACGTCAGTGGAACCGCTGAGCTGGTCGTGGAACTGCGCGAGCCTGTGAGCCTGCGCCTGGCGAGTGGCGCACGATTCATCGTCCGACGTCTCCACCTCGCTGCGGACGACCCCGCGGCAGCTCACCGAGCCCTGCGTTCGGCCCTGGCGTGATAGCCGGTTCCGGATTACCCGTCACGAACCGCCTGAGAAGGTGCTGCCGCGATCAAGCGGACAGCGCATATTTCCGCTGGCCGGCGGTTGAGTAGAGCCGCTCGTGCTCGCGAGCGGCATGGAAGCGCCAGTAGGGGTCGAAGTCTCCGTTGGAGACGACGGCACGCAGTCGCAGGACGGCTTCGGCCCCGTGCAGGCTCCAGCGGGCGCCGGTGATGTCGAGACGGTCGGCGATCAGATGGCGGCAGGCGCCCTCGACCGCGCCGGTGGCGATCGGCCAGCCGCTTTCGAGCGCGGTGTCGTAGTGGAGCTGGTCGAGGTGGCCGGTCAGGTAGCGGTGGCAGGCATCGACGGCCTCGCAACGGGCGGCCGAGAGGTGTTCCCGCTCTGCCTCGGCGGTCATCTCCTGGGCAACCCGGTCCGCTTGACCTGCGAGGATCGCCGTCAGATGGTCGGCTGCCCAGGCCTCGGCCGCGGTGGTGCCGGGTTTGTGGAACGCGTGGGCGGCAGCCCAGACGTATTCGGCGACGTGCACAAAGTCCAGCAGGACATGCACTGTGACGCTGCGTCGGATGCTCTCCGCGTCGATCAGGTCGAGCTGGTGACGGGCACCGTCGACCAGGACCACCCACGGCCGCAGGTGGTTCGGGTCACGGGCCTGGGCCTGGTCGAAGACGTCGGCGATGACCTGCTCGGGCGGCCGGACCAGGGAAGCGGTGCACCACTTGCTTTCGGCCCTCGGCCCCGGACGAGCGGAGCGCTCGCCGCTGCGACCGCCGGGTGGGTGGATCACATCGTGGGGACGTCTGGGCGCCGGGCGGGTGTCGAACACGCAGGCCACGGTCGCCATCCGCTTCCGGTTCGGCTTCTCGCCGGGCGCGAGCCGACCCCGGTGGCCGCCGGCTTTGCTGGCAGCGGCTCGTCGGGTGGCTTCCCGTAGACCTTCCGGGCGCATGACCACGCCCTTGCCGTCCACCTGGATCACCAGCGGCATCTCGCGGCTGCACGGGACCGGGATCTGGGTGCGGTAGAAGCCGTCGACGTCGACTGCCGCGGCGACCACGAGCTCTTCCAGCCTGCGTTTGCCGAGTACGTTTCCGCATCGGCGCTCGATCGCGTCGTGGGCCTGGTCGAACGAGCCGCGGACGGCTTCGGTGACCGCGAGCCGCCGTAATCCTGCCGAGTGCCGGCCCGCCGGCAGCGACAGCATGGCATCGGCGGGATGCACGTTGCCCACGCTCGGGCCTCGGTAGGCGACCCGGGTGACCCTGACCATCCCGAACACGCTGGCCAGCCAGCGCGAGTGTCCCGTCTCCCGCCAGGGCCGCACCCGCCCTTCGGGCCCGACCACCACCGGCCTTGCGCCGGCTCGGACCTGCTTCTCCTCGCGTTGGGCGCGCAGGTCCAGGTGGTCCTGCAGCAGCAGGCGAAGCAGGTCCCGCCCGGCCGCGTCGAGGTATTCCTCCAGGTCAGCGTGGGTCCACGTGCTCGCATCGCTGCCCGACAGGGTGGTGGTCAGCGTCTCGAAGGCGCTGAGGGAGCGCGCAAACGGGTCAGTGGTGGCATGAGTGTTGTACCGTGTCATCTCCAGGGCTCTTCCCGTCGTGCTTCGTATTGGGTCGCACCTTCGAATGTAGGCGCGGAAGAGCCCTGCTGTTAACGGGAGTTGGGCGACCGTCCCGTTCGGCGGCGGGCTGGGGTGAACATGCCCGGGTTGTCCTCGTCCAGCCAGCCCCGCTCCACCAGCCGCTTCAGCTTCGACCGGGTGCCCTCGATCTTCCCGGTCTCGGCCGGGAGCCCGATCCTGGGCACGATCTGCTTGGCGCGGACCGGCCCCGGCGCGTCCGCCACCACCTCCAGAATGTCCCGATACACCCGCGGCAGGACCTCCGCCCCCATCCCGGGCTGCCAGTTCGGCACCGTCAGCACCCCGATCACCTGCCGCTCGGCTCCCGCATACGCCGACGCCACCCATTCACCCGGGATCGGCGGGTCGGCGGCGTCCGCCGCCGACCTCTCCGGAGTCATCTCCGCGAGCACTTCGGCGACCGTCTCGCGAGCGATCCGCAACCGCTCCAGGCCCTCCCGGGCCAGCTCCAGCTTCCCGGCAAGCTCAGCGAGCTCGGCTCCCAGCTCCTCCACCCGAACCCGCGCGGCTGCCTCGCGCGCTTCCAACTCCTCGAACAGCGAGCCCATCGGCCACCCCTCCTCCACCATCAAGGTAGAGACGACCGGCCCAGAGCACAGCCCCGCTCACCGTTCCCAGAGCTCAGCAGCTCCCTTCAGAGGAACTGCACCCATCGCCGATGCCGTCACCATTGACGACTTCTACCATCACCTGTCCACCTGGCTGCCGAACGAGGCTCAAGCCTGTCCCGCTTTTGATCGGCGGGAGGCTCGGCGCCCAGATGCAGACGTTGGATGCCGCCTCGTGTCAGCAGCATCCCGCTGCCGGTCACCAGGTCATGGGCGGCAAGGCCGATCCTCATGCCGGAGATTCGTCGGCCCTGCGCGTTCTCGACGATGGCCGGCCGGGTCGCCGCTCGCAGGGCCTTCCAGACCAGGCTGGACTCCTCGGTCAGGAGCTGGTGCCTCTTGGGCCCGACCTCCTGCTCGAACCAGCGCACCGCGAGACGGCCGGCTTCGAAGACTTCGCCCTCGCCGTCCTGTAGGCGGCGGGAGCGAAGGAACTGCACGACGGCCGAGTGCCTGATGTCGGATCTGGGTGCGACTGCGTCGTCCACCAGGACATCTTCGGGTGCCTGAGCCCCATCCGGCAGAAGCAGGAACGCTTGCCGGCCACCGCAGCCCAGGGCCTCACCGAGTTGGCGATGCAGATGCACCTGGTGAAGGCCCTTCGGGCCGGGATGGCTGCACAGCCAACCGGATCGCGGCAGGGCTTCGCTGATGCGCTGCCCGATGCGTTGCTCGTCTTCGGGCAGTGACCACACATCGGTCGTCTTCGTTCGGGAGCCAGGAGAAGCCACGCGCGCAGCATGGCAGAGAACAAGGACATTCCCTCAGCAGCGTCCGGGACCCCGCTGCCTGCCTCCGGACTCTGCCGGCCAATGCGAAGATCACGGGATGCCTCGTGTGATCACCGCCTCGGACCCCTCGTGGATACTCCCGTTCACGGGGTGACTCCGCGGGAATTCCGCACGTTGACCGTGGCGCTGCGACGCGAGGGCGCCGATGGAGTACGTCCGGGACGCCCCTGGGGACTGTCGCTTGAGGACCGGGTTCTACTGGTGGCTGCCTACTGGCGGACGAATCTGACGCTGCGACAGCTTGGACCGCTCTTCGGAGTGTCCAAGTCGGCAGCCGACCGCATGCTTCAGCACATCGGGCCACTGCTCGCGCTCAAGTCCCGTAGCCGGTTCCGCCCGGGTACCGTGCTGATCGTGGACGGCACGCTGGTGCCCACCCGGGACCGCTCCATCGCCGCACAGTCGAAGAACTATCGATACTCGACCAACCACCAGGTCGTCGTCGACGCTGACACCCGTCTGGTCGTCGCCGTGGGCCGCCCGCTGCCCGGCAACCGCAATGACTGCAAGGCCTGGACCGAGTCGGGTGCCGCCGCCGCAGTGGGCAAGACGACCACCATCGCCGACGGCGGCTACCAGGGCACCGGACTGGTCATCCCGCACCGCCGCCCGGCCGGCGGCGAGCTGTGCGACTGGAAGAAGGAGCACAACCACTCGCACAAGCAGGTCCGCGCCCGCGTTGAGCACGTCTTCGCGCGGATGAAGACCTGGAAGATTCTCCGCGACTGCCGCCTCAAGGGCGACGGTGTCCATACCGCCATGCTCGGCATCGCCCGTCTCCACAACCTGCTCCAGGCCGCGTAGGCCACCCCATCAGCCCGAGCTCCCCACTGCTCGCAGGGCGGCAAGATCAGTTACGGGACAGCCTTTCGGGGGCACAGCTCATCATCGCCGACAACAGCCCGCCGCTCATCGCTGAAGGCGACGTCGTGGTCCGCTACAGCAGGAGCGAAGACCGGCCGCCGTACGGCTTGATCGACGACGAGACCAGTTCGGAGGAGGCACCCACGACGTCAGCTGTATAACGGCTAGGGGAGCGCAGGTCCGACTCGGTAGCATCGGGGTATGCCCACGGGACCTTTGCACGACCGCGCCGTCAATAGCATCGTCAACGGTGAACTAACCCAGGAGATCTTCCCCTGCCGGTGCGTGATCGGCGAGGATCACATCGAGGGTCCGGACTCGGTTGACCACGAGGAGGAGCCTGAGGACTTCTCGTTCGCTGGAGCCGAGGAAATCTGGCTCTCCAGTGGCATGGATGAGGACTACGACTTCCGCTAACGACCGTGAGAGCGGTGGCAGTCGGCCCGCGACGTGAGAAGGGCCCACGGGTAGGGCGAGTTGTGGCACTTTCCTGACCCGTCGGCCTGCTCTCATCCTGCATGGGCAGACTGAGACCGGAGGTGGCGTTGGGGGCCCTGCTAGCCCCGTACTTCGCAGGTGACTGAATCGGCCGGTTCGGGGCCTGTGGGGATAATTGTTGGGGCCGTGGCCGCGTTGATGGGTTGTGACGAAGTCTTCCTGGTCCCCGCGGCCACGGACGGGGCGTCCACGCATGGAAGGCGTGGTCAGTGGCGTGGTGGAGAAGCATCTGGGCGTTCTGCCTGTCGTTGCCGAGCTTCTGCGCCGTTTGGATGTGGCCGGGACCGTCGATCGGTTGTGCCCGGGCCGGGACATCGCCCACCTGGCGGACGGCCAGGTCATCGAGAGGCTGGTGGCCAACCGGTTGACCGCACCTCCCCCGCTGCGGCGGGTGGACGACTGGGTACGTGAGTGGGCGGTGGAGGAGCGTCGGTGGGCGTACGGAGGATGACCAAGTGGTCGCCGGAGGCATGCGAGCTGTGGCAAGCTCATCTCCCCCGGGAAGAGGAATGACTGATGATCCATTACCAATGCGGATCGTGCTCGTATCAGAGCGACCATCTCGGCGAGGCTCAACGGCACTCGCACCAGACGGGCCACGTTTGCATCGGCAAGGACGATGCCGGGCCAGCCGGAGGTAAGTTCGGCAAAGCCAGGGTTGTTGTTAAGGCTGGCGCCAGCGTTCTGGCCGCCACCACCATCGGGGTCTTCGCCTGGAAGTACAAGGGGCTTCAGAAAGAGCACGAGGGGCTCCTGTCCATGGCTGCGGGACTGGTCGTGCAGTTGGCGGATTCGACGGCGGAGAACCAGAGCCTGAAGTCGGAGAACGACTACCTCAAGTCGGCCACTGGTGCCTCGAAGACGCTCAAGAGCTACGACTGCTGAGTGAGGGCGTACTGCGGGTAGCGCCACTGGTGGACGGGTGCCCCGGCGCTCGATGCCGTTGGAAGGTCGAGCAGGTGCCAGCCAAGCCCGGCGCTAGATCCGTTCTCCGCAGGTCATCCAGTCGGGAAGATCAACTGATCGCACCGGGTCAGCCACCGACCAGCGCAGCGGTCCGAGTTGCAGAACCCGCCGAAGCGGATCATTGACCAAGCAGTCCGCGCACAAGCGGCAGAGTGCCCTGGCTGCCCGCGCGGCCCCGTCGTCAGCCACTAGCTGACGCGCTGGTCCCGCCTGTGCCTGAGCGGTCCCTGCTTGGCGTGCGTGGGGTTCGTTCACCCTGAACTATCGGCCAGAGCGGTGCATCTCTGGAAGTTTGTTCAGGGTGAACGGCCGCTCCGTGAACGTCTCCGCGAAACACTTCGACCGAAGCGTTTCGCACTGGCGTCCAGGGCTGGCCGCACACTCCGCAGAACCGGGAGAGCGGGGCCGATCAGGCGGCCCCGCTCTCCCCAGCCACGGTGAGTGCATTGGCGAAGCGGTCGACGCGACCACGCAGTGCGGCGAGCTCGCGGGCGATCTCCTGAGCCTCAGCAATCAAGGGCTGGAGGTCCAGGGGGGTGCCGCTCGCGCCGGGGGTGGCCGCAGCGATGCCGGTGTCGCACATGAAGGTGCCCCGGCCCTGGACCGTGTAGACCAGGCCCTCGTCTCTGATGACCCGGATGGCGGCGCGGATGGTCATGGGCGCGTGACCGAAGCGGCGTTGCAGCGCCGCTTCGGACGGCAGCTGGTCGCCGGGCCGGTACCGTCCGCTGTGGATCGAGCTGCGCAGGGCGTCGGCGACGGCTTGGTACGGGCGCCGCTGGCTCGGGTCGGGGTGGTGCTCCCCCCGGCTCGTCCTCGGGTCGTCGCTCATCAGTTGGCCTCTTGCCGGCGGGCGACGTCGGCGGTGAGCCAGCTTTTCACGTCAGTCCAGTTCAGGCGCAGGTCGGTGCGGGGGCTGCTCAGTTCGCGCCACAGCTCGCTGGCGTCGCTGCGCAGGAGGTGGTGGCCGTTGTGCTCGGGGACGAGTCGCCCGAGCGCTCGGTACAGGTGCCCGGGGCTGCCGCCCGCGTAGCCGTAGGAGAAGGCGCCTGCGTGGGGGGACGGCAGCGGCTCGCACGTGAGCGTTCCGTCCGGGCCGGGGATCAGCGCGAACACTGCGGTGCCGCCCTGCGTCTCGTCGGCGGCGATCACGGTGGCGTCGGTGAGCTCTGGCATCGGGGAGTGCTCGGTGGGCCACTCGGCCAGCAGCAGCGGACCTCCGCTGGCCCGTTGCTCGGCCACCCAGCGGCCGGCAGGGTCGATCCACAGCCCGGTGATGTCCGCGATGTCCGCGCCGCGGCGCAGCAGGGCACCGCGGTGGGTGCGCAGGGCTTGCTCCGTGTCGGGATGGACCGTCAGGTTCTGGCGGAAGGCGCGGGTCACCGGGCCGTCGAGGTCGGACCACAGGTAGGTGTCCCAGGTCTCCCGGGCGGGGACCGGCGCGCCGTGCTCGCGCAGCACGCCGACCAGCAGCGCACAGACCTCCGCGAGCAGGTCGGCCAACGCGCTGCCCGCCTCGGCCGCGTCTCGGCGGGCCGCCAGGTGCTCCAGTTCCTGCTGCGCCTGCTCGACGGTGTCGCGGCCGGTGGTCGCGATCATCGCGCCGCGGACCTGGTGCTCGATGTTCAGCGGCAGGTCTGGCGGGGCGGGACGGGCCGCCAGGTACCAACTCTCGCCCTGGTTGGAGAGCAGCCCGTGCTCACCCCGGATGCCGGTCAGGACCTCGGTGGCCTCGGCCGCCAGCAAGGCGTAGCCCAGGGGCGCACGGCCGGCCAGACGTTCCTGGTTGGCCGCGGTCAGCCGCTGCTGCCAGGCGGGCCACTCGGTAGTGGTGTCCGGCTCGACCAGGGTGCGCTCGTAGCCGAGCACGGCGCGGGCCGCCCGGCGGGTCACCGAGCCGTCCAGCCACAGCGGCAGGCGGCGGCCCACCACCCGGGCAAACGCGTCGGTCCCCATGGTGAGCCCGGCGTGGGCGACCTCGACCGCGACGTCGTCCGCGTCCGCTGAGGCAACGGTCCCGGCGGTCGGGCGGCCCAGCCTCCCGAGCAGGCGGCGGGCAGCCCTGGGCGTCTCAGGGACCGGCTCGGGGCGCAGGGTGTACAGGTCGATGTTGTTGTGATCGCCCTCGAAAGCGGAGGAACCGCCGTACCGGCTGGGCCAGGAGAGCAGGGTGGGCACGCCCACCACCGCGTCCGCGCGTGCGGCGGCGGGCAGCACCGACAGGGCGACCCGGGCGGTGTCGTGTGCGGAGAGCCGGCCCGTGGTGTCGGTGAGCGGGCTTGCCCACAGCACCGGGCCGCTGGGGGTGTCGAAAGCGAGCACGTGGGCGCCGGCGGGCAGCCGGTGGCGCGCGAGCGGCGCCTGGGCCAGGCCGGCGAACAGCAGCGGGGCGGCTTCGGCGGCGGCTGGGGCACGGAACAACCACAGGCTGTCCTCGGGCAGTTCGCGGCCGCGGGCCAGGGTCCAGGCGTCGATGGTGGAGCCGTACCACAGCGGGTTGCCGTCGGCGTCGGCGAGGTCGGGCGGGGGCAGCACGGGCTGGGCCGACGCGGGCCGCTTCTTGTCGTCGGCCAGCAGCTTGCGCAGGGAGCCCTCCTTCAGCCCGGCGCGCCGGGCGAACTGGGCTGCGGTGTGCGGAGCGGTGCGGAGCGTCTCAGCATCGGGTGACATGCCGTCAAGCTACCCGCAGAAGTGGAGAAGCAAACAAGCAGAAGCGAAGAAGCTCTCTAGAGAAGCGGTTCCGCTTCTCTAACGGTGCCGTCCCACAGGGATCCTCAACTAGGAACTGGCTGAATCGAGATGGGGCGCCAGGGGCTGCGCCCCTGTGCGCGGCGCTGTCCGCTCGTCGCCCCTGGCTAGTGCCACCCCGCTAGCTCGTAAAGCTGGACGGTATACAGATTGGACCGCACCGGGACAAGAATTTGACCGCCGGTCAGGCCGTCCGCCACTCTGTGCACCATGCCGAACTCACAACGTGGCGAAGGGGCCTCGCGGACCGCCGCCCTGGAGCCGCTGGCGGGCCCGGACGTCCCCTTCGGCACCGCCGCCTACCAGGCACGCCTGCGCGGTGAGGCCGAGCTCTCTCGGCGGGGTGAGCGGGGCGAAGCGCTCGACTGGGTTGCCGAACTGCGCAACGCGCACAGCCGCGCGGAAAGGTACGCCGTCATCG
>NZ_BBPQ01000127.1:0-8108 GCF_000787855.1 Streptacidiphilus anmyonensis
GCTGATCTACATCGAGCTCATGCGCTACTCGCTCATGGACTCGGTGCCCGCGAGCAGCCTGCCGCACCACGTGTGGATCATGGCCACGGCCTGGGCCGTGGTCGGCGGCCTCGGCGGATATGTCTTCTTCTGGAGGGAGGAAGAGGAGTACGGCCGAGGTTGAGTCGGCGGCGCCCACTATCGTGATCCGCCGCAAGCCCTCACTCGCCGCCCTGGAAGGCCCGCCGCCGATGACCCGCGTCCTGCTCACCGGTTTCGAGCCCTTCGGCGGCGAGACGACGAACCCCTCCTGGGAGGCGGCCCGGCTGGTCGCCGACGGGCCGCGGCCTGCCGGGACGGAGGTGACCAGCGTGCTGCTGCCGTGCGTGTTCGACTCCTCTGTGGAGGTGCTGCGCGAGGCGATACGGGACACCGAGCCGGACCTGGTGCTGGCGCTGGGGCAGGCCACCGGGCGGGCGGGGATCTCGGTGGAGCGCGTGGCGGTGAACCTGAGCGACGCGCGGATCCCCGACAACGCCGGGCGGCAGCCCGTCGATCGGCCGGTCGTGGTCGGCGGTCCGGCGGCGTACTTCGCCGCGCTCCCGGTGAAGGCGTGCGTGGCCGCGGTGCGGGAGGCCGGTGTTCCCGCCTCCCTCTCCCACACCGCCGGGACGTTCGTCTGCAACCACGTCTTCTACGCCCTGATGCACCTGATAGCGACCGAGCGCCCGCGCCTGCGCGGCGGCTTCGTCCACGTCCCGGCGGGTCCGGAGCAGGTGCTCGACCAGGCCGTGCCCTCCCTGCCCGCCGCGACCGTCGCCCACGGACTTCGCGCCCTCCTCACCACCGCCGCGACCGGGCGCGAGGACCTGCACGTGCCCGGAGGCAGCACCCACTAGCCGCGACCGCCCCCGCCCTCCCATTGCAGCGCCGACAGCGCCGACAGCGCAGACAGAGCCGGCGGGGCCAACGGATCCGACGGGTCCGACACCGGTTCGAGGCGCAGCGGACGATGCGGCCACGGCGGCGTCTCGGCGGCAGGGCCGAACCAGACGCGGACGTCCTCGCCGGTGCGGACGGGCAGGAGGGGGTAGTCGTTCTCGGCGTGCTCGGTGCGGTGCAGGGCGTGACTCGCGGTCAGGTTCCGGGCGGCGTAGGCGTCGAACGCGGCCGCGTCGGACGGGTGGCAGACGGTCACCGACACCTCGCGGGTGTCCGGTGCGGGGGTGAAGTTCGGGCCGCGCAGCAGCAGGACGTCGTCGCTGTCGACCATGGTGGCGTTGGCGGCGTCGCGGTGCGCCCGCCAGACCGGGCCGGTGTAGAAGGCCTCCAGCGACCGCCGACGCTGTGTCATGTCGGGGAAGGCGCGCAGCCAGACGAAGCGGTCCGGGTCGTCGAGGTCGCGGAACCGGCCCCCGAGGGTGATGCCGACGGCCTCCTGGCCGGTCACGAACTCACGCTCGAACAGCTCGATCAGGGTCGCCCGGGCGCCGGGGTGCAGGGTGTATTGCCGGAGTTCGACGATGCTCATGGGCCGCAGGCTAGGGACACTCCCCTGACATCTCCTGTCAGTGATCCGAACCGCGCTGTCGTACTTGACGGCACGAGACGGATGGCTTACCTCTTGGGGACAGGCAGGCAGCGACCGGGAGGCGGCGAGCGAGTGAAACCCCTGGTCCGCACCGCGTCACTGAACGGCTACGTCGAGCTGAGCCGCTCCGTCGGGATCGACCCGCAGCCGCTGCTGCGGCAGGTGGGCCTGGACGCGGCCGCCCTCGCCGTGCCCGACCGGTGGATCGCCGGCTCGGCGGCGGTCCAGCTGCTGGAGCTGTCCGCGGCGGCCGCCCGGCGGCCGGACTTCGGGCTGCTGCTGGCCGAGTACCGGCGCCTGTCCACGCTGGGGCCGATCGGACTGGTGGTGCGGGAGGAGCCGGACGTCCGCAGCGCGCTCGGCCTGCTGCTGCGGCACGAGCACATGTACAACGAGCTGCTGCACATCCGGCTCTCCGAGGCGCACGGTCTGGCGACGCTGAAGGTGACCCTCGACCTGGGCGAGGAGCTCGCGCACCGGCAGGCCACCGAACTCGCGGTGGCCGCGCTGCACCGGGTCGTGCGCGGGTTCCTCGGCGAACGCTGGCAGTCGCTGACGACGTGCTTCACGCATCCGGCCCCGGCGGCCGACTCCGGCACCCACCGGCGGCTCTTCGGCCCCGGCGTGGAGTTCGACCGCGAGTTCGACGGATTCGTCTTCTACGCGAGCGAGTTGGACTCCGCCAACGCGCTCGCCGACCCGCAGCTGCGCGCCTACGCGCGCCAGTACTTCGAAGCCATCGCCGTGCCCCGGGACAGCACCGCCGAGGACCGGGTGCGCGAACTGATCGAGGTGCTGCTGCCGACGGGCCGCTGCTCGGTGGAGCAGGTCGCCCACAGCCTCGGCGTCGACCGGCGCACCGTGCACCGTCGGCTCGCCGAGGCCGGGCAGACCTTCTCCTCGCTGCTCAACGCCACGCGTCGGCAGTTGGCCGAGCAGCTGGTGGCGAACCCGCGCCGGTCGCTGACGGAGATCTCCGGGCTGCTCGGCTTCGCCTCGCCGAGCGCCTTCTCCCGCTGGTTCGCCCAGCAGTTCGGGTGCAGCGCGCGGGACTGGCGCTCCGCGCGGGCGTCCGGGCGGGCCTCCGAGCAGGCTTCCGGGCGCGCCGCGGTCCCGTCCTCCCCCCTCCCCCTGTCCCGAAATGGCAAGTGAGCCGTCTCCATCGGTAAAGCGGAGCCCGCCGCCCGGATCTACGGTTGGCGCACCCCCGGCGAGGGGGAACCGCTCCGATCCTCGTCCTCTTCCGTGCGCCCCTTCTGTCGGGCGCCGACGAGCGGTCGGCCGTTCCTGTGAAGGAGAGGGACCGTGCACTTCCACGACGACTCGCTGTTCCCGGAGAACCAGGAGAAGTTGGTCATCCAGGCCGCCCCCTACGGCCCTGAGTGGCTGCCGGGCGACGCCGAGGACATCCCGCTCACCATGGACGAGCACGTGCAGGCCGCCGTCGACTGCTACAGCGCCGGCGCCACCGTGCTGCACATCCACGTGCGCGAGCTCGACGGCCACGGCTCGAAGCGGATGTCGATGTTCAACGAGCTGATGACCCGGCTGCGCGAGGCCGTGCCCGACATGGTGCTCCAGATCGGCGGCTCGATCTCGTTCGCCCCCGAGGAGGGCGGCGACGAGGCGAAGTGGCTGAGCTACGACACCCGCCACCTGCTGGCCGAGCTCGACCCCAGGCCGGACCAGGTGACGATCGCGATCAACACCTACCAGATGAACATCGTCGAGATCATGACCGCGGACGACCTCGACGGCACCTCGATCGGGGACAACCCGGCCCTGTACAAGGCGTACCGGAACATGGTCGTCGAGGCCGGGCCCGAGTTCTACCTGGAGCACCTGCGGCGGCTGACGGCCAACGGGATCCAGCCGCACTTCCAACTCGCCACCCTGGCGCAGCTGGAGACCGTCGAGCGGCTGATCCGCAAGGGGATCTGGACCGGTCCGCTGGTGCTCAACTACGTCGCCATCGGCGGCGGCTTCGCCGGGCGGCACCCCGCCGACCTGGTCGAGTTCATCCGCCGCGTCCCGGACGGGGCCGTGCTCACCATCGAGAGCTCGATGCGGGCGGTCGCGCCGATGAACGCCGTCGGCATCGCGCTCGGGCAGCACGTGCGGGTCGGCAACGAGGACAACCTGTGGTTCCGCAAGGGCGAGCGGATGACCACGGTCAAGCAGATCGAGCAGATGGTCAGAATCTCCGAGACCCTCGGGCGCGACATCGCCAGCGGCGCCGAGGCCCGGAAGATCTACCGGATCGGCGAGCACTACGGCAGCGCCGAGGAGACCCTGGCCCGGCTCGGCATGGTGCCCAACCGCCAGCCCGGCCAGCGCGGGTTCATGCTCCGCCCGGAGGGTTCCGGCGGCGACCTCCAGCGGCCCCGGCCCGCGTAACCACCGCTGAGCGCGCGCCCGCGCCCCCACCCGGACGCGCGCCATCCCGCACCCGCACCCGACCGCGCCCGCGCATCCGCGCGCTCGCATCCACTCCCCCATCCACGCCCACGCCGCGCCTTGCCCCGCACACCACCCAGCCCTGGAGACCCCTGTGGCGTACGCCGTCCGCTTCCACCAGACCGGGGACCCGAGCGTCCTGACGTACGAGAAGGTCGCCGTCGGCGATCCGGGCCCCGGCGAGGTCCGGGTGCGCCACGAGGCCGTGGGCCTCAACTTCGCCGACACCTACTTCCGCACCGGCCTGTATCCGGCTCCGCTCCCGGCGGGGATGGGCGTGGAGGGGGCTGGTGTGGTCGAGTCCGTCGGCTCCGGCGTCACCGCCGTCGCACCGGGCGACCGGGTCACCTACACCGGCAGCCCGCTGGGCGCCTACAGCACCGAACGGGTCCTGTCCGCCGCGCACCTGATCCCGCTGCCCGACGCGATCGACTTCGAGACCGCCGCCGCGAGCACCATGCGCGGCCTGACCGCCGCCTACCTGATGCGCCGCATCGCCCCGATGCGGAACCTGCGGCCCGGCGACACGATCCTGCTGCACGCCGCGGCCGGGGGCGTGGGCCTGATCGTGGCCCAGTGGGCCAAGCTGCTGGGCCTGAGGGTGATCGGCACCGTGTCGAGCGAGGAGAAGGCCGGGCTGGCCCGCGCCCACGGCGTCGACCACGTCGTCTTCTACCGGCGTGAGAACGTGGCCGACCGGGTGCGCGAACTGACCGACGGCGCGGGCGTGCCGGTCGTCTACGACAGCGTCGGCCAGGACACCTTCGCCGCCTCGCTCGCCTCGCTGAGCCGCCGCGGCGTGCTCGTCTGCTTCGGCACCGCCTCCGGGCCGGTCCCGCCGATCGACGCCGTGCAACTGGCCCTCGCGGGCTCGGTGTTCGTCACCCGCCCGGCGCTCGCCGACTACATCGCTGATCCGGCCGAGCGGGACGAGCTGTCGGCGGAACTGTTCGGGCACCTCGCCTCCGGCCGCATCGCCGTGCGGACCGGCCAGCGCTACCACCTCGAAGACGCCGTCCAGGCGCACCGCGACCTGGAGTCCGGCCGCACCACCGGTTCCTCCGTCTTCGTCCTTTGACCAACTCCTTTGGTGGTCACTCCTTTCGGGAGGAAGCATCATGACCGACACCCTGGACACCGCCTCCGCGACGCCGCCCGAGGTCCGCGGCATCGTCGAGGCCGAACCGCTCACCCGCACCATCGGCGCGCAGCTGCACGGCGTGGACCTCGCCGACGCGATCGGTGACGACGAGCTGTTCACCGAGATCCGCGCGCTGCTGCTGCGCCACAAGGTGCTGTTCCTGCGCGACCAGACCTTCAGCCGCGCCGAGCACGTGGCGTTCGCCCGGCGCTTCGGGCCGCTGATGGACCATCCCGTCGCCGGCAGCGACCCCGAGCACCCCGGCCTGGTCCGCATCCACAAGGGTCCGGAGCGGACGGCGGACTACGAGAACGCCCTGCACACCGACGGCACCTGGCGCGAGGCCCCGGGCATGGGCGCGGTGCTGCGGTGCGTCGAGTGCCCGCCCGTCGGTGGCGACACCCTCTGGGTCGACATGGCCGCGGCCTACCGGCGTCTGCCCGACCACGTCAAAGCGCAGATCGAGGGGCTGCGGGCCCGTCACAGCATCGAGGCCACCTTCGGGGCCGTCATGCCGCCCGAGCAGCGGCACGCGCTCAAGGCCCGGTACCCGGACGCCGAGCACCCGGTGGTGCGCACCCACCCGGAGACCGGCGAGAAGGTCCTGTTCGTCAACAGCTTCACCACGCACTTCGTCAACTACCACACGCCCGAGCGCGTCCGCTTCGGGCAGGACTACGCGCCCGGCGCCGGCGAGCTGCTGCGGTACCTGACCAGCCAGGCCGCCGTCCCGGAGTTCCAGGTGCGCTGGCGCTGGCAGCCGGGCTCCGTCGCCGTCTGGGACAACCGCAGCACCCAGCACTACGCCGTCAACGACTACTGGCCCGCCGTCCGCCGGATGGAGCGTGCGGAGATCGTCGGCGACCGGCCCTTCTGAGCAGTCGTCACTCGTCACACCCATGCAGGCACCCCCACGAGGTGAGGTGGCAACAATGAGGTTCCCCACCACCGCCGGGACGTCGCCGGAGACGTACTCCGCCGCACCGGCCGTGCCCAGACGCTACGCCTGGGTCGTCTTCGCCCTCAGTTTCGCTCTCCTCCTGTCCGACTACATGTCACGGCAGGTGCTCAACGCCGTCTTCCCGCTGCTCAAAGCCCAGTGGCTGCTGAGCGACGCCAAGCTGGGGTCCCTCAGCGGCGTCGTGGCGCTGGCCGTCGGGGTGCTCACCTTCCCGATGTCGTTCCTGGCGGACCGCTGGGGCCGGGTCAGGAGTCTGCTGTGCGCGGCCGTCCTGTGGAGCCTGGCCACCGTGGGCTGCGCGGTGTCGGCGGGCTACGGCCAGCTCTTCCTCGGCCGCGTCTTCGTCGGCGTCGGCGAGGCCGCGTACGGCAGCGTGGGCATCGCCGTCGTCCTCAGCGTCTTCCCCGTCGCGCTGCGGGCCACGCTCTCCGGCGCGTTCATCGCCGGCGGCGCCTTCGGATCGGTGCTCGGCGTCGCGCTGGGCGGCGCCCTCGCCCAGCAGTTCGGCTGGCGCTGGGCGTTCGGGGCGATGGGCATCCTCGGTCTGGTGCTCGCCGCGGTCTACGCCCTGGTGGTGACCGAGAAGCGGCTCGACCCGCGAGGCGCGGCGACAGCCGGGGCCCGGCCGCGCGCCTCCGCCCCGCTCCCCTCGCTGCTGCCTCAGCTCTTCTCCTCCGTGTCGGTGGTCAGCGCGTACGTGGGCAGCGGCCTGCAGTTCCTCGTCCCGGGCGCGCTCATCTCCTGGCTGCCCAGCTACTTCAACCGCTACTACCACCTGACCACGGCCAAGTCCGGCGCCGCCGCCGGGCTCTTCACGCTGCTGATCGGCGTCGGCATGATCGCGGGCGGCGTTCTGTCGGACCGGATCAGCCAGGCCGTGCCCGGACGCAAGTGGGCTGTCGCGATCGGCAGCAGCCTGGCCTCGCTCGTGCTGCTCACCGGCGCGTTCAGCCTCCCTGACGGGGCCGCGCAGCTGGTCCTGCTGGCGGCCGGCTGCCTGGCCTGCGCGGGCACGGCCGGGCCGGCGGCGGCGATGGTCGCCAACCTGACCCCCGCCGTCATCTCGGCGACCGCGTTCGCGACGCTCACCCTGGCCAACAGCCTGCTGGGCCTGGCCCCAGGACCGTCCCTGACCGGCGTGCTGGCCGACCACGCGGGGCTGCGCGGCGCGCTCCGACTGGTCCCGCTGGTGTCCGTCGTGACGGTGGCCGTCTTCCTCCTCGGCCGCCGCTGCTACGCCCGCGACCTCGTGCGCCTGACGGCGGCGGCCCGGCCCGCGCCGGCGGACGCGCCGCGCCTCACCGAGACGGAGCTCCCCGCATGACCGGGCCCCGGCAGCCCACCGTCGTCCTCGTCCCCGGACTGCGCGACCACGTCGCCGAGCACTGGCAGACCGCGCTTTCGGCCACCCTCACGGCCGCCGGCCGCGCGGTGCGCACCGTCCCGCCGCTGACGCGGGACCGGCTCAGCCGCGCCGCGCAGGTCGACGCCCTCCAGCGGGTCGTGTCCGACGTCGACGGCCCCGTCGTCCTGGTCGCCCACAGCGCCGGAGTGATCACCGCCGTGCACTGGGCGCAGGAGCACCACGCCGAGGTCACCGGCGCGCTGCTGGCCACGCCGCCCGACTTCGACACCCCGCTGCCGGAGGGCCACCCCTCCCCCGAGGTCCTGGCCGAGCACGGTTGGACGCCGGTGCCACGCAAGCCCCTGCCGTTCCCGAGCACCGTCGCCGCCAGCGCGGACGACCCGCTGGCCGCCTTCGCCCAGGTCGTCGAGCTCGCCCGGGACTGGGGCGGTCGCCTGGTCGAGCTCGGCCCGGTGGGCCACCTCAACCCCGCCTCCGGCTACGGCCCCTGGCCGCAGGCGGTAGCGCTGCTGGAGCAGCTCGAACGCACCTGAACGGACGGCGGGCCGGGGGTAACCGGGTTCGTCCGGATCCGACCGGAAGCCTTGGGTGGGGCGGGCGGGGCGGATGAGAC
>NZ_BBPQ01000127.1:8132-10588 GCF_000787855.1 Streptacidiphilus anmyonensis
GTAACCGGGTTCGTCCGGATCCGACCGGAAGCCTTGGGTGGGGCGGGCGGGGCGGATGAGACTGGCTGTGCGCCGCCGGTTGCGCATCCGACCCGCCGGCCGTCCTTCTCGGCCGGCAGGCATCCATCGCCTCTCTGGGAGACAGTCGACCATGCCCGAGTTCCGATCCGTCCGCCCCGCCATCGCCAAGGCAACCACCACTGCCGTCGTTCTCGGCGCCGCCTTCGCCGGCACCGTCGCCCTGGCCCCCGGCGCCCAGGCGGCGACCGGGGGTGGCTGCCGCAACTGGTTCACCAGCCCTGCCGGGCAGTGGGCGGGAGAGCCGCTGGGGGTCTCGCTCGACTCCTGCGCCGCCATCAAGGACACCGACAACTCCGACATCGAGGCGAACATCGGCTTCCAGTCGAAGCTGGGCATCGACATCGACCCTTGCGCCCAGCTGGTGAACGCCGTGACCGGCGCGCGGGTCCACGACTACGGCTGCATCGGCTGGATCGGCTCCGACAAGGCGGTCAACGAGACGTACTCGGGCTGGCGCGACAGCTGGGTCGACGTGGGCAAGGGCGCGTACGTGGTCCAGGTCGGCTTCTGGGCGTACAACGCCAACAACCAGCTGCAGTACTACGGCAACGTGCAGAGCCCCCGCGTCAACCAGTGACGCTCCCGCTCCGGGAGGGCCGTGGTTGCCGAGGCGCGGGCCCTGCTCCCACGTCCCGGTGGCGTCTACGTCATTTGACGCAATCCAGCACCCCTGTCCGACGACTAACGTGGCGAGACCAGCGCGAGCGCGGCTGGTCACGACGGCACGGGAGCACGGAGTACGAGGGGGTGGGGCGCCATTACCGGTGGCCCGGGGTTCGGAGAGGTGCTGCGCGGTCATCGACGCGCCGCGCGGCTGACGTTGGAGCAGCTGGCCGAGGCGTCGGGGGTGAGCGCGCGGACGCTGTCGGACATGGAGCGCGGCCGCAGCAAGGGCCCGCAGCACCGGACGGTCGCGGCCCTCGCGGACGCGCTCGCGCTGAAGGACGAGGCACGCGAGCAGCTGCTCGGGCTGGCACGCGACGGCCGGCTGCGCGACCACTGGGCGCGCCCCAGCGGGCTGTGCGAACTGCCGCGTTCGGTCGAGGACTTCACCGGTCGCACCGCCGAGCTCGTCTGGATGAGCGAGCTGGTGTACACCGAGAGCGCGCCGGGCGTCGGCGTGGTGGGGCTGATCACCGGCTCGGCGGGCCTGGGCAAGACCACGCTCGCGGTGCGCGCGGCGCCCGCCGTGCGGCCGAGCTTTCCCGACGGGGTGTTCTTCCTCGACCTGTTCGGGATGTCCCAGCGGCCGGTCGCCGCCGAGGAGGCGCTCGGGTCGCTGCTGCGCGCGCTCGGCGTCGCCGACCCGCAGATCCCGGCCGACGCGCAGGGCCGCGCCTCCCTGTACCGGTCGCTGCTGCTGGGCAGGCGCGCCCTGGTCGTGCTCGACAACGCCGCCTCGGAGGAGCAGGTGCGCCCGCTGCTGCCGGGCGGCGGTCCGGGACGGGCGCTGATCACCACCCGCCGTTTGCTGGCGGGCCTGGAGGGCGTCCGCAGGCTCGCCCTCGGACCGCTGCCGCTTTCGGAGGCGACGGAGCTGCTGACCGGGATCCTGGGCGAGCGCTCCGCCTCGGACGAGGCGTCGGCGCTGGCCCGGCTGGCCGACCTGTGCGGCGGCCTGCCGCTGGCTCTGCGGATCATCGGCAACCGCCTGGTCAGCCGCCCGAGTTGGGACGCCGCCGAGCTCGCGGTCCGACTGGCGGACGAGGAGCGCAGGCTCGACCAGTTCACGGCGGGCGACCTGAAGATCGCCAATGCCTTCGGGATGTCGTACGACCAGCTGACGGACTCGGCGCGGCGGGTGTTCCGCAGGCTCGCCGTCGTCCCCGGCCAGGACTTCGACGCCGACTTGGCCGCCGTCGCCGGCGGTACGACGGTCGAGGACGCCTGGACCGCGCTCGACGGCCTGGTCGACCTCGGCCTGTTGCAGGACGGCGAGTCGGGCCGGTACCGCTTCCACGACCTGGTGCGCCTGTTCGCCCGTGAACGGCTCCAGGCCGAGGAGACCCCGGCCGAGCGCGAGGCCCTGACGCGGAGGGTCACCTCGTGGCTGCTGCGCACGGCCACGACGGCCGGGCGGTGGTTCGAACCCGGCTACGGCCGCCCCGACCGGACCGACCCCGACCTGCTCCCGATGGACTCGGCGGCGCAGGCCGAGCGGTGGCTGCGGGTGAACGTGGGCAACTGGCTGGGAGCGCTGCGTCTCGCGGCGGGCAGCGGCACGGACACCGCGGACGCCCTCGTCCTGGACTGCGCGGAGTCGATGCACTGGTTCTCCGACCGGTGGGCGCACGGGTCGCACTGGCGCGAGGTCTTCACCCTCGGCGCGAAGGCCGCGGCGGCCCTCGGGGATCCCGCGCAGCAGGCGACCCAGG
>NZ_BBPQ01000126.1:0-5823 GCF_000787855.1 Streptacidiphilus anmyonensis
CCGGTCCCGGCGCACCCGGCGCGCCCCCGCTTCCCGGCCGACTCGGCGGGGTCAACCAGGCCGGTCCGCGACTGCGCCCGAACCCGTCGGGCTCGAAAAATCATCGCCGCAGCTCAAGCCACGTACTGGTACTGGTTGATGACTCCGCCGAGGACACGGGTGCGCAGGAGCTTGCGCGGTGCAACCACGGACAGGTCCGACTGTTGGTGCGCGGCTTGATGTGGAGCTTGCAGGTGCCGTGTTCCAGGAACGCCAGCGCATTCAGCCGCTTGCCGGTGATTGTGTCGAAGTGGAAGAAGTCCGCCGCGACGATCCCCTCTGCCTGGGCAGTGAGGAACTCCCGCCGGCTCGGCCCAGCGCTACGCGGGGCTGGGTCGATGCCGGATGTGTGCAGGATCTGCCAGACCGTGGACGGCGCGATCGAATGCACCAACCTGGCCAGCTCGCCCTGGATCCGCCGGTGACCCCACCCCGGGTTCTCCTGTGCCAGTCGCAGCACCAGCCTCCTGAGCGCGGCCGCCGTCGGTGGGCGGCCGGTACGTCGACGTCGGTGGGAGCAGTCCCACCGCTTCGCGATCAGCATGCGGTGCCACGCCAGCAGTGTCCCCGGGGTGACCGGGAAAACACGGCTCCAGTCGCAGCGCGGTATCAGCGGCGTCCCGGTTCCTAGAGGATGCGCGCTTCACAGATCTATCGGAGCGCAACGGGACTGCTGTTGAGGCCGCGGCTGGCGGAGTCAACAGAGCCGCGCTGCAGGAGGAGCCCCAGTCCTATGTGTCGAGCCTAGCGAGCTTGTACGCCGGCGCAGCCCGGGCCGACGACGCCGTAAGGGTCGCCTTCTGACAGCGGCTTGGCCACCATCCTGTCGAGCCATAACACTCTCGGCGATCCCGGAATGTTGATCAGAGCCGTAGGAGTTCCCCGCTCGCGGACAAGGCCATCCGTGTCAGGGCAGCATCCCCGACGGAAGGTCCAGCGGTCGGTCCCAGGCAGCAGTCCAACGCTGCCTGGGACCGTCCTTGCACGGAGCGACGGATCGGGCTGAGCAGGTCGGCACCAGCTCAGGCGCGGTGTCCGTCAGGCGCAGTAGCCGCCGCCGGCGTTGTTCTGCCAGCCACCGTCGCTGAAGGTGTGGCTGCTGCCGGAGATGTAGCAGGGGTGGGGGCCGTAGGTCAGACCGCCTGGCTGGTCAATCTCTGCGACAGTCAGGTCGACTCGGGGGTAGAAAGCCTTGGGAGCGGCGTAGTTGTTCCCGTTCGGGTCCTTGTCGATGGTCACGATCTGCGAGGTGGTGTATGACCCGTTGGCTGTCATGTTGAAGGGCACGTAGCCGAACATCTTGCTGTTCTCGTCCTCCAGGTAGACACGGCCCTCAACATGCGCGTCCAGCCATCGCGCACCGGTATAGGCGTTGTAGCCTTCGGGGCTGTTCCAGTGGACCTCCGCGTAGACGCCACGGCAGTCGGGGAAGTAGCCCAGGTAGAGAATGCCGAGGTCGCCGCCGATGTTGGTGATCGTGCTCAGGGTCAGCGGATGGTCGACCATGATCGGCCTGGCGGTGCTGCCACAGCCACTGGCGGGGACGGCATCGGCGGTTCCGGTCCCGGCGACGCCCAGACCGGCGGCGAGGGCGAAGGCGGCGGCGGTGTAGGTCATTTTGCGGCTGATGGCACGAAGACGCACGTTGGATCCCTGACTGTGATGTTGGTCTGGCGTGGCGTGAAGCCGCTTGGGCCGACTGCGCCAAGCGGCATGACCAGGCTGCTCGAGTCGGCCTGGCCAGGTCACGTTTCCCACACAAGCCCACACACCTCACTCGTAGACTTCCGTCTGTCAGGAGCACGGCACTACCAGGCGGGGACACCGTGGACAAGCAGCCGGGCGGCCTGCCCGATCCGGGCAGCGCCGACGATCTGGCCGAGTTCATCGGCCTGCTGGGTGAACTGCGCGCGTGGGCGGGCTCGCCGTCCTACCGTTCATTGGCCCAACGCGTCGGCCCGCTGATGAGGCCCCCACGCACCGTCTCACCGTTCACCGTCGTGGACGCCTTCAAAACCGAGCGCCGCCGCTTGGACCTGGACCTCGTGGTGGCGATCGTCCGCGCGCTCGGGGCGGACGAGCCCACGGTCGGCAGATGGCGCGAGACCTGCATCAAGGTCCACTCACTGGCCAAGACCGGAGGCCCGGTCGGAGTATTCCGACAACTACCCAGCGACCTGGCGACTTTCACCGGGCGCCGCGAGGAACTCTCTCGCCTGATCGCCGCCGCGAAGCAGCACCGCGACGCCGACCACCCGAACACGGTCGTGATCTCCGCGATCGAAGGTATGGCTGGCGTCGGCAAGACTCAGCTCGCCATCCACATCGCCCACGAGCTCGTCCGCGCCGGCCACTTCGCCGACATCCAACTACACGTCAACCTGCGTGGCTTCGACCCCGAACTTCCGCCCGCCGACCCCTCCGCGGTACTCGAGGCGTTCCTACGCCAGCTGGGTGTGCCCGCCCAGCAGATCCCCGCGAGCCAGGACGAGCGGGCAGGGATGTACCGCGACCGGCTACGGGATCGCAACGCACTGATCCTGCTCGATAACGCCGCTGACGAGGAACAGGTCCGCGACCTCTTCCCGGCCAGCCCCAGCTGCCTTGTCCTGGTCACCAGCCGCCGTAGCCTCGCTGGGATCGAGGGGGCGGATCTGTGTCGGCTGGACGTGTTCACCTCGGACGAGGCGATCGCGATGCTGGCGCGGATCGTGGGCCCCGATCGTGTCGAGGCCGAGCGTCCGATCGCCGAGCAGATCGTTCAGGCATGCGGTCACGTCCCACTGGCGATCTCTATCGCGGCGGCGCGGCTGCGGTCACGGCCTGCCTGGAAGCTGGCGGACCTGGCACGGCTGCTGCGGGGTGGCGTGGGCGCGTTGGCCTTCGGTGGCAGGGCGCTGACGCCCGTTTTCGACCTTTCCTATCTTGGGCTTCCCAAGCCTGCGCGCCGACTGTTCCGGCTCTGCGGCTGGCATCCGGGTGACGACTTCACCGCAGATTCCGCAGCAGCAGCGGCTGGATGCGCTGTCGAAGAGGCAGAGCAACTACTCGAACTGCTGCTGGACGAGCACCTGCTGCAGCAGCGTGAGTCTGGCCGCTACGAGTTTCACGACCTGGTGCGAGCCTACGCACGCGGTCTGGCTGAGCCAGAGCAATCAGCCTTGGCGCGAGTGGCGACGTGGTATGTGCTCACAGCTCAGGATGCGAACCACCTGCTGGAGCAGCCACCTATTGAGGCGGAAATTGAACAGACTTACGGGGTCGAGTCCCTGAGCCTCACAACGTACGAAGAGGCGCTGGCTTGGTTCGACATCGAGTACGGCAACCTACGCGCCGTCATCGACACAGCAGCCGAGCACAAGTTGTACGCGCTCGTGTGGCGTCTGGCCGCCAGCTTGCACAGCCTGCGCGGCCTCAGGTACCGAATGACCGAGTACACCCGATTCGTGGAGCTGGGCCTAGATTCGGCTCGGATCGCTGGCGACCCTCTTGGAGAAGCATGGATGCTCCATGGGCTCGCCAGGGCTAGCCGCGACGAGGAACGCCTGGAGGAAACCGAGTCGTACCTCTTGCAAATCATCGAGCTGTGCCGGCTAAACCAGGCCCCGGCGATGATGTGGCGCCAGACCGTCGCGTTGAACAACCTCTCCGTCGTCTACAACATCCTGCGCCGTTACGACGATGCTGTGGCTTCCCTGGAGGAAGCGCTTCGGATATGCCCCGAGGACCGTCGCACCCGAATGGAGTGCAGCATGGTCAGCAACATCGCTGCCGCTCATTTCTATCGTGGTGACCATGCCAAGGCCGTCGAGTTCTTCCGCCACGCCCAGGCGCTGTACCAGCAGGCAGGAGACAGGCGAGGAGTGGTCGCTTCGTGGGGCGACATTGGGTTGAGCAGCCTAAGGTTGGCCGATCACGATGGTGCCTTTGAGGCCTTTACCACGTACTTGAAGGGCGCCCGTGAGATCGACAGCCTGGTGTTCCAAGGCCTCGCGCACCTCGGCCTCGGCGACACTCTGGCCGACACCAATCGGATCGGTGAGGCCCGCGCAGCCTGGAAAGAGGCGGAGTCGATCCTTGCCGGCATCGGGCACCGGAATGCCGAGGTAGCCAGGGAGAGGCTCGCCACAGGCCGAGTCGAGCCTTACACGGTTTCCTAGGGTGGGCGGCGTGGATCGCCAGCTGGGCCTTCCCGACGCAGGCCATGCCCTCGATCGAGGGGATCACGACCGTGTTCGTGCCGTCGCTGTCGCCGTCGCGCGGGTTCGACGCGGCGACGAACAGCCGGGGCAAGTTCCTCGCGGCGTCCGGTGAGGCGCCAGCGGTCGACCGCGGGCTCGTCCACGCCGGGCGCGCGAACGATCGCGACCACGAGATCCAGATCCAGCCGACGGCGCCCCACTTTGAAAACGTCCACCACGGTGGACGGCGACACCACCCGTGCGTGCCGCATGAACGGCCCGACCCGCTTGACCAGCACCCGGTACGACGGTGTCCCCGCTCACGCGCGCAGCTCACCGATCCCCGGCCTCGCCCGGGTCCGGCACGGACCTACCCCGCTGAGCCACCACGCCCCCGTGAAGTCATGTCTTTGCCGAACCCGGGTCTATGAGTGGGGTGTGCGGGTTCGTGTGGGAAACGCGACTGCGGCCACCTCCCGTGTTCACCCTGGATCTGCTGCCTCGCGCCGGACCGGACCAGGCGGCACGGCAGGGCATGTCGCCGCGCCCTGCGTGGCGAAGTCCTGACGCATCCACAGCGGCCGCTCACGTCGTGGCCGCACACGATCGGGGAGAGAGTCTTGTACGGAAAGAACCAAGCCATGATGGGACGCGCCATCGCCACGGCGGCGGCCGCGCTCGCGCTCGCCGGCAGCACGGCCTTGGCTGCCACGAGCACGGCGACCGCCGCCACCGCCCACGCCGGGCCGGGCGCCACGGCTACCGCCTCGGCGCGGGCGCCCATGCCCGCAGGCGCGCTCACCTTGGGAGAGGCGGCCACCGGAGCCCACGCAAAGGTCCTCCACCACGCGGCCGGCCGCGTGAACCCCGCCGCGACGTGGCAGGTCACCGTCATCATCAAGAGCCTCTACACCGTGACCCCCGGCCAGTGCCTGGACGCCGACGCGAACAACGGCGCCGACGGCACCAAGGTGCAGGTCTGGCGGTGCAACGGGTCCGCACAGCAGTTGTGGAACCAGTACAGCGACGGCCGCCTCGAGAGCGTCCGCTTCCCGGGGATGTGCCTGGACGCCGACGCCACCAACGGCGGCAACGGGACCCGGGTCCAGCTGTGGCAGTGCAACGGCACCACGCAGCAGGTGTGGTTCACCCGTCCCAACGACGCCGCGATTTACAACCAGCGTTTCTACAACAACTACAACACCGTGCTGGACCGGGACGCGACCGACACCGGTGACGGAGCCCGGGCACAGCTGTGGACGAAGAACTGGCAGTCCCAGCAGTGGTGGGACGTCATTCCCACCATCAACTGACCCATCCGGGTGCTGTGGGCGTGCTGTGGGGCACTCCCGGTCGGCGGGGCGTGGGCGCGTACTCCCGTCGCCCCGAACCGCCTTTGGTGAGGTTCCTCCCCTCTGGTGCGCGCGGGGCGCTCCGCGCGCGACTTTGTTGCGCATCGCCGTCGGGCGGTGTCACAACGGGGTGTGGCGCGGGGGCGTGTGCCAGAGCTGGTCTGTTCGGATGCTCTGGTGGAGGGGGTGGGGGCCCGGTGCGTGGGCCGCGGCGGGGCGCTGCGGCCCAGCGTGCCTGCCGGGCCTCCGGG
>NZ_BBPQ01000126.1:6243-11463 GCF_000787855.1 Streptacidiphilus anmyonensis
TCGGGTGGAGGGGGTGGGGGCCCGGTGCGTGGGCCGCGGCGGGGCGCTGCGGCCCAGCGTGCCTGCCGGGCCTCCGGGTGGGCAGCTACCAGCAGCACTCTGTCCTCCTCCAGCAGCAGGGACCATCGACGTCCGAGGCGAGCCCTGTCAGCCCCTTCGCGACGCAGAGCCGAGGCGAGTTTGCCGAAGCGTGGGCTCATCCCTGCAGACGTGACTATCCACGACGGCTCTGACGCAGTGATCACACCAGCCATGTCGAGATCATTCCAGTAAGTGATCTGCGCCAGGATCGATCACGTGTTCAGAGCCACACGCCCCTCGCGCCGCTGGGCTGGAGGGGTCACGTCCGGTACCGCGGCGGAGTCGAAGGGCTCGGTCGTCCGGCTGATCAGTGCCGAGATGAACCATCGCCACTTGCCTGCCGCCAGAACGCCGGGGCCACCGCCGTCTCGCATCATCTCGCAGGGCCGTACGGGAGACGACGTAGGACGCTGCCGAAAGCCGACTTGCGGTTGAGCAGCCCGGCGACTGCTCAACCGCATAGGAAACCGCAAAGTCAGTCGTCCACCCCGAAGTACGTTCCATCCTGCGACCCGACATTCCAGAACTGCCCAGTGGCGCCGCCATTGCAGCCGGTCTGGGGGTAGGTGGACACGGTGACCCGACCCTTCCACCACCAGCCCGAGGCAATGGTCTTGAAGCCGGGCGTGTTCCAGCAACCCGTCACATACGCGCCGCCCTGGTTGTAGCCAGTGATGCTGAAGGAGTTCGCGATGTGCTGATTGTCGTAGAACACGATCTGCTGGTTGCCAAAAGCGTTGTCGTTGGAGACGGGGACGACCCAGTAGTCCGTGGAGTCGTAGGTCGGAACATCCCTCTGTGAAGAGTTGTAGAGGCCTCGGCAGCCGCTCCCGTCGTAGACGGTGACGTAGACGGTGCCCTTCCAGTACCAGCCGTTCAGCGGGTTCTCGAAGCCCGATATCGGCATGCAGGTGGCGGCGCTGTTGCCGTTCTGGTTGGTGCCGGACACCCACGCAGAAACGCCGCGGTAGGTGTTGTCGATCACCATGATCTGCTGGCCGTTGGATGCGGCGTGCGCGGCGGTGGACAGGCCGAGCAGACTTCCGACAATGACGGCGAGCGTGGCCGCTATGCGGCCGATCTTCCTGACGATAAGCAAGTGGTGTTCCAATCAGGCGTGGTGCGTGCTGAGGTGCAACGCGACACTGAACACCTTGAGACACCTAAACGGAGTTGATCAAGGGCTGCTGGAAGGGGTGAGACGTCCCAACCGTCTCAGCCGGCTGACCTGCACTTTGGGACACCAGCTTGAGCCGGAGGCGATCGATCGCGGTCGGCTCAGCGTCGCTGCGCACTCCTATGTCCAGGCCTCGCGGAGGTATCAGAGTGGCAGCAGTTCTGCCCCGGGAACTCATCCAGAGGTCGTCATCGCGGCAGAGAATGGTGATTCCATGCTCATCGATGGCCACCCGGTCCAGTTCCTGACCATCCCTCAGAGCATTTTGCGACACCGGGTCGAGGGTTCGGTCGTTTGCGATCCACGCCGTGCTCCCGTCTGATCGGTACACGCTGCACACCGAGCAGCGCTAATAGCTGGCTCGGAACCCTCATCGTCATGCGCGAAGCCGACGGTCACCAAACGAGATCCACGTTCGACGGACACCACTCAAGATCGGAAAGACAACAGTCACTCACTGCAGCGGCCCTCGTGGTCTGGCTCCGCTCGTAAGCGCCACAGCCGTGCTCAGACGTCTTCGAGCAGGTGGAAGTAGACCGTCCCCGACCGCCACGGCCCGTACTCAGTCACCTCCGACTCGATGACGACATCCTGAACTTCAACAGGGCCCAACGCTTCGATCGAATCGGCTAGCCGCCGCAAGAGCGCCGGCACGCTGTCACAACCCGGACCTGCAGGATTGGCCTGAGAGAAGTGGCGAATCGCCCAGGACTCCGGAGTGCTCGTCATGGGTCCGATCGTATGACCCGCCTCTGCCCGGGCCAGAGCCGGTGGTGCGGCGCGGCGATCGCGACCGAGGACCCAGCCCAGTCTGTGATCGCCAGGACAGTGCCTAGTCCCGTTGCGTCAGCCGGCCTTCCGGGGTGCCCGCCTCTTCGCCGCGGCCTTTGCCTTCAAGGCGGCCATGATGTCCATGGCCGGGTCCCCGGCCGGGAGCGGCTCGGCCGCGTGCGGTGCTTCCCTCGGTGGCGCTGTAGAGCTTGGCCGGGAAGGAGACCAGTCCGAACGTGATGCTACCGCTCCAGACGGGTCTGCCGAGGGGGCCTTCGGGGCTGCTGGTGCTCATGAGCTCACGCGACGACCGTCCGCGAACGATCGCGTCTCGATCACCCCCGATGGGCGATCCGACCGAAACGATCCCCGGACTGCAGCGACCCGAGTACGCTCACCGACCAGGCAGCGAGCGGCCAGAGCACCGGTCCGACCCTCAACCGGGCCGGGGTCCATCCGCCCAATCGAGCGCGGCCACCTGGCCCAGTCCTCGGAACGCTCCCCTCCGGGATTCG
Source organism: Streptacidiphilus anmyonensis (assembly GCF_000787855.1). GTDB lineage: Bacteria > Actinomycetota > Actinomycetes > Streptomycetales > Streptomycetaceae > Streptacidiphilus > Streptacidiphilus anmyonensis. Next base: position 8,788 of record NZ_BBPQ01000126.1, read on the forward strand.
AACTCACACGCTCCGCAAACAGACCCCCGCACCGTGACCGTCACCGCGCCGTCCACGCCCCAAGGATGACGCACAGCCAGTCACCGAATGGGCACAATCCGAACACACTCCCCTCGGCTCTGCCGTGGCGGTGGGAGCCTGCCACTACACCGTCATGGAGGGGGACCACCCATGCGCGCACGCACCAGCGTCCGGATCGCCCTGGCCGCCGCCGCAGCCAGCCTGCTCAGCGCCTGCGCCACAACCACCCAGGCCGGGCCGGCCACAACCGCCAACCCCAGAAGCGGCATCGCCACCAGCGCCGTCGCAACCAGCAACGCCACCCCGACACCCGTCATCAGCAGCGCCCTGACTCAGGTCGCGAACTGGTGGACCGGCGGCGGGCAGGCACAGGCCACGAAGCTCGCCAGCGACATGTCCGCGATCATCGCCACCACCAGCAACGATCCCACCACCATGGGCAACGCCTGCAACACCTTCTCCGGCGACATCACCACCGCGCAGTCCAACGCGCCGATCCCCGACGCCCAGGCACAGCAGCACTGGTCCGCAGCCCTCGACCACTACCAGCAGGCCGCAACGGACTGCGTCGCGGCGACCTCCACCATGAACACCGATCTGATGAACAAGGCGACCACAGAGCTCACCGCAGGAAGCAGCGAGCTGAGCGCAGCGACGGCGCGGATCCGACAGATCACCGCAGGGGGCTGACCTCGCGCGACCTCCGGCACGCAGGCCAACAGGCAGCTACCATCCGAACAGGATGGACGTGCACACGAGCAAGATGCGGGACGGGGGCCGCCGTACGCGAAGGGTGCCGAGGTTGGTGCGCCCTCGCCGATGCTCAGGAGTCACTGCGACCACCGTTACTTCCCCTACTGACCTGTTGACCAGCAAAGAATCGCTGCCACCCCGGATACAGCCGCGAGCCCTGGGGGGCCGTCATCTGCAGGGTGGCCTGCTCCATTGAGCTGAACGCATAGTTGATCTCCGGGTGGTCGCCATTCCATGCGATCTGCGGCACGGGGGGATTCGTGAATCCAACCTGGGCCGTGGTCCAGCCCCATTCGGCGGCCTCGCGCATCAGCCGCTCGACGGCGTCGCGACGGATCTGCTGGACCTGCTCCTCAGTCGTCTCGGACTCCGACGGTTCCAGCTCTTTGGTCAGCTGATCGTCTGTCGCGGCGGCCGTGGCCAACGTCTCGACATTCGCTGGCGCGCCCACCTCCAGCGAAACGCTCCCTACGGAGGCTTTGACCCCACGTGCCATCAGCGCTCCGCGCACCACGCGGCGCGTCTCGGGAGACATGCGCCGCACCCACACGATGCCCACAACTACGAGGACCAGGAGCATCAGGGACCATTGGGTGTCGACGACGAACTGCAGGATGCTCACCGGAGCATCCTGCCAGCGGGGCGCTCTCCTCGATGCCGGTACAGCCCAAAGGGCCGCGCCCGATGCCGCAGCGATCGCTTCGGACGGGCAGCTACCCCGAGTCGGCCGCCAGCTCCGGAGCGAGCACGACGGGCCCCATACCGGGCAGAGGAGGTCGTGCGGGGTCTGCCCACCGTGGCCGTAGCAGCGAGCACAGCGGCCTGGCCGGGCGGGGCCTCTTCGCGTTCAAGATGACGGTTTCGATGAAGTCACAGGCCGGCAGCGCATCCGCCTGCGATCGAGGGAAGTCGGCCCGCGTGGTCGCGCCGCGACCCGGTGCCGGGTCGATGCCCTCTGCCTTGAAGATCTGCAGACATCTCCCTCTGCTGCCCCGGCCACTGGTGGCCGGGGCAGCAGCGTCCCCTGAGCAGAAGTGTCGCCGTTAGCATTGACCGGTGATCGGCAACCTTGAGTCGTTCCAGGACGAGCTGGCCGCCAGCGGGTTTCCGCCGCTGATCAACAAGCTGGCCGGTGCCGGCTTCCGGGGCGGGATCACCACCCGTGACCTCGGGCCGCTGCGGCTGGTCTCCCTCGACACGCCCGAGAGCGCCTGCATCGGGCGGGAGCGCGACGCCTCCGACGGCGAGAACCTGGCGGTCAAGGTGATGATCCGAGGCCGGACGCGGATCGAGCAAGGGCGCGGCGACGCCGAACTCGGGCCGACGGACCTGGTACTGCTCGATCCCACGCGTACGCTCCGGTTCGAGAGCACCGCCGCGGCGCACGTCACCATCCTGGTTCCGCGCCGGGAGCTTCGCATGCGGCCCGCGCAGATCGACCGGCTCGTCGGCGTACGCATCGACGGCAGCCACGGCCCGGGCGCTCTCGTCTCCGTGCTGGCCCGGGAGTCGGTGTGGTCGGCGACCGAGTTCCGCGAGGCGGAGGCGCTGCGGTCGGCGGCGGCCGTCGTCGAGCTGATCGCGGTCGCACTGGAGGCCCGGCTCGGCGACGAACAACCGGCCCCGGACGAGTCGTTGCGGAGCCGGATCGCCGGCTACATCGAGACCCGGCTGGCCGATCCCGATCTGTCGCCGCCTGGCATCGCCGCCGCCCACAACATATCCGTACGCCGGCTGCACAAGCTGTTCGAGGACCAGCCGCTCACCGTCGCGGCCCTGATCCGCCGTCGCCGCCTGGAGCGCTGCCGGGCCGAGCTGACCGGAAGCGGACGTACGGTCACCGCCGTGGCCGCCCGGTGGGGATTCTCCGATCCCACGCATTTCAGCAAGCTCTTCAAGCTT
>NZ_BBPQ01000125.1 GCF_000787855.1 Streptacidiphilus anmyonensis
AGACCCGCATGACGTCGACGTCGCCCTCCGGATCGAGCGGGACGAGCGCCTGGTTCAGGAGATCGTCAGTGCGATCATGTCCGGCGGGAATCCCTTCGCCCCCGTACGACGTGCGCTCGCCGGCACCTCGCGGGGACTGCAGTTCCAGTACGAGGACCAGGCGCGCGAACAGCTCGTTGCCGAGGGCACGGTCATGGTGCCGCTGTGGCGGCGCGGAGACACCCTTGAAGACGCTCGGGCTGTCTTGCACGGCATCGCCGAAGACCCCGCGGCGGGCCGCGCGGAGCGCCACGACATGATCGAGGCGTTCACCGGCCTGGACCGCTACATCCCGCGTCAGGTACGCGCGGAGCTGATCGAATGGCAGAACGAGGGCCTGATCAGCATCAGCCAGGTTCAGCTGCCCGACGCGCCGGACGACAGCGAGCTCCTCGCCACCCCCGAGATGCGCTGGGCCGTCAACCGCCGCTGGCAGACAGACAGTCCGCTTCGACGTGCTGCACTGGCAGGACTGACCTACCTTGCCCAGGGCGGAGCCGATCTCGACCTGGTCGATCTGGCCGGGCAGCGGCTCCCCACCCCAGGGCGCAGGGCCGGACGGCAAGTCGATGCCGAGTGGCGGGTCAACTGGAAGTGGAGCGGCTACCGGGCCATCCCGAGGGTCGTGCCAGACGGAGGGGCCTGGCTGGAGATCATCCACCCCACTCGGACCCGCCCTCTCACCGGCCTGCTCATCGAATCCGCCGGTACGCCCGGTCCAGGACCGCTCCGAAGTGAGCGCAACCTCGCTCACCCGCCGCTGTAGCGCACGGTGATCCAAGGGGTCCTCAACCGGTACGCCCTGGGCGAGGCCTCGCGCGACGGAGAACGACCCGAGCAGGACGTGCATCGCGTCAGCCGACCGGGGGCTTCGATCGTCGCCGTGCTGCGGCGGGCCGACATCGTTGCCCGCTTCACCCTCAGACATGGCCCTGTACAGCACTGCGGCACCGCGGTTCACCCCCGATGCCCAGTCAAGTACCAGGCATGGAAGGGAAAGCAGGTGCGCCGGGTAGCCTTGCAGCGGTGATTCCATAGTGGCATGGTGTCATTCCATAATGGAATGTTGATGATGCGGAGGGGATCATGGCGCACTACCCGAATCCGTTCGCCGCGCTGCGGGCAGGATGGCTGATCGCTCGCGCGCGCAAAGCCACTCCGGGCCTGAGCCAGGCAGCGCTGGCCGAAGAACTCGGCATCGGCCAGGGCACGTTGAGCAAGTACGAGAGCGGCGCGCGCGAGCCGTCCTTCGCGGATCTGCAGCGCATCATCGCCCGCACCGACTTCCGGCTCGAGGTCCAGCTGCGACCGGAGTCCCAGCACCCCGACCCGATCCGGCAGCTCACCGCCAACTCTGCCGAGTTCACCCCCTTCGCGACCTCCGACCTGAGCCTGCGCCAGCGCATGCCGGCACAGCTGACGCCGCCCCACGGCCGACTTGCCGCCTCGATCGCGGACGGCCCGCTCGTGGAGGAAGCCCTGCTGCACCTCTACGAGATCCGGCAGCTCGCGCGAGCAGCCCGCCTGCCCGAGGCACGGCTGCAGGAGACCTACGCCCAGTGGCACAGCGAACGGGACCGAGATCTGATCCACCAGTTCCTCTCCGTCGGTGCTGGCGCAGGACAGGCGTCTGCGAGGCTCGCCCGCCAGATCGACGCCGGGACTGCGCGCCCGGGCCGCGGCCGCACGAAGGCCGGCCAGGGCGACCAGCGGATCCCCCGGTTGGTGTGGGCGCACATCGTGTGTTGTCTGCGTGCTGAGGAGATGATCTGCCGCGAGCGGGTCTCCTGGTTGCGCCACGCGCTCGACCTCGCCGCTGCACGCCGCGGCGCCCGGGCCCACGTCGAGAACGCCGAGCGTATGGCCCGTATCCGCCGGGAGCACTTCGGGGAGGACGCGGAAGCCGGCACCGATCTGGCCGACGCTCAGGCGGAGCTGGAGACCGCGATCCAGCGCTGCTGCGACGTCAGCATGCACACCGGCGGGGAATCGGTCGGGATGGCGGGCGAGCGCTACCTGGCTGTCGAGCTGACCACGCTGGCTGACCGCGCCCGGCATTTGTACGAGCAGTTCGCTCAGGAACCCGCGTTCAAGGCCTGGTGTGCCGAGCACAGCGACCTCGACCCGCTGTACCACGCCTGGCTCGACGGTCCGCTCAGCGACTTCCTCGCCCCGCCTCCGCTCTACACCGCGCTCGACGACCTCACCGGCTTCCTCTACCAGCTGCCGAAGCCGGCCCGAGGCAACGAACCGTTCGGGCCCGCCGAACGCACGGTCTACGACCACCTCGACCGCGCCTGGCAGCTTGTCGTCCCCGCCCATGACCCGAAGACCAACGACAAAGCCGGCATGGCCCGCCCGCGCGCAGCCGTTCTCGCGCTGGCCACCCGCGAGGCAGGGACCCCTGCTGTTTCTCCGGCCGCCTACGTACTCGCCCACGAGGCTGACCGCGCCAAGGCCCTGGATGTGATCGCCGCGCTGCCGGGCACCGATCTGACCGGCGCGGCAGCCGCCCTGCGCACCCTGTAACCACGCCATACTGCACCGCCGCCGCAGCTCAGGGAGACTCCGCGTGCGGAGCGCGGTCCTCACCGAGCTGCGCCAGAGAAACGGTCGAACTGGCCATGCTGACGGAGAGCGTCCCCTTCTCCCGGCCGTCCGCGTTCATCGCTGTCGCCTCCCATTCGATGAGGCACGGCCCACCTTCGGGGCCGAGCGGCACCAGATGGACGACCGGGAGATCGGCGCCTCCGCCCGGCCGCAGATCGAGGCCCGGAAAGACAACCCGGATTTCGCCGCCGTCGATGCTGACCCGTGCCCGGCGGCGGGGGACCGCAGGAAGGACGGCGTAGGGCACCAGACCACGGTCGAGGCTGATCGCGTCCCACCACCCGCCCGAGACCCTGGGGGCGCGCCACGGGCGCATGTCAGGCAGCTTCGGCCACGATCCGATCGGTTCGAGAGACCGGGCATTGTGGACCGTGACGATGACCTCCACGTCGCGGAAGACCGTCTCGGTGTTGTTGACCACGGACAGACGCAGCCAGTTCCCCGGGTTGCGCAGCAAGAGGAAGTCGGTGCGCTGAGTCAACACTTCCCGGCACGATGCGAGGTGCCTTTCCAACTCGGCGTCGAACTGCGCTTCTGTGCGCTGGTCTTCCGGCCCCGTAATCCCCGCTTGGGCGAGTGACTGGAGCACGGCGCTCACGGCCTTCGCCTGGGTCTCGAGGAGGTCCCGGTAAGGTGCCATGAGATCAGGCTCGCCGGGGGGAGCGGCAGGCTTTGGCTCCGGACGCGCCAGGCGTGCCCGCTCTGCGTCCACCCGTGCGTCGATCTCCGGGCCGGTGACCGGTTCCCCTTCAAGCAGCTCAATGTTGGCAACCACGCTCACGTTCAAGCGCGGAACGGGAAACGCCTCCACGCTGACCCTGGAGTGGGGCCCCAGCGCGTTGAGCTTGACGTCGCCTCCAGCCGCGACGGCATTGGCTCCTTTGGCGCTCACGGTGGCGGGCCCCGCCTGCTGAACAGCTCCCGGCCCTGGCTCTGCGGGCGCACCCTGTTCCGCGGGTCGCACAGGGGCTGTGCCAGCATCGGGCTGCTTGACGGTGTCAGCCGGAGTCATCGTGCTGCGGCCAAGGATTCGTGCCCACCAAGATGTCACGGGGTCAGCTCGCCTCGCCGCTGCTGCCGGTGGCGTTGCCGCTGATGTCCTGGCCGGCGGCCATCGCACCGTCCCCGCGCGCCTCGACTGCCAACTGCTCACCGTCTGCCGCAGCCGGCTCCGGCATCGGGACGGCCTGGCCGGTCACCTTGGAACCCTGGCCGGTGGCATTGCCGGTGATGTTGCGGCCGGCCGCCATCGCTCCCCGCCCACGGGCCGCTACACGACGACTGCCCGCGCCCTCGCCGCTGTCACGACGGAGGGCGACGACCGCGACAACGAGAAGGAGCAACGTTCCAACGGCGATGACATCCGAGGACACCACCCCGAACGTGCTCGCGTCCACGACGAAGGGCAGCACCACCAAGGCCACACTGGCCACCCCGCTCGCGACTGCGGTGCCTACCCAGAACTTCCGCGACACATCCCATCCGATCTGACACCGACTGCCCCACGAGCCCGTGTTCGGGCTGACCAGGACACTACCGCGCGCCACCGACTTCGTCGCCCGGCTGCCGGGCTGGCGCCCTTTTCAGGGGCACGGCCATGTGAGGTCGTCCGCTCAGCCCCTGCCCGTTCGCTCGGGTTCCTCGCGCCCTCCCGGACGGCCTACCGCCGCGACGCTCGCGCTCAGTCTCCGCCCGTTGGACAAGACAAGGCGGCGACCATCCGGGCAAGCAGGCTGGCCACCATGGCGTTGAGCGTGGTCGCCTCGCGGCCCCCACCGCGGTGCTGGAGGCCGGTCAGACCAACTGCTGATCGCGCCATCGGGCGAACAGCAGCCATTGCTGCACGTCGTCGGGCGCCAGGGTGCCGTCGGCCACCAGGTCGGCGAACAGCGCCAGGCCCTCCTCGTCTCTGCGTAGCAGGATGAGCCGGGCGAGCTGGAACACGCGGGGGAGCTTGTCTGCTCCCCAGGCGTCCACCTCGGCGTGGACCGCGCCAGGTCCGAGTCGGACATCCCGGGCCAGCCAGGCGTTGACCCGCTGACGCTCCTTCTCCTCCTGGTCCTCACTGAGGGCCCCAGCCAGGTGGTAGTACCCCTCCGCCCGCAGCAGGGCGCCCGCGTCGACCGCGGCAAAGCCGAACTCGGCCGCCGACCCGGCCAGCATCTCGCTAAAGTTGTCCACCTTGGCCCTGAGCAGGCCCATGGTCATCCCGATCGTCAACAACTCAACCCGGTCGATCGCGTCGCGCAGGTACTGCGCGTCCAGGTCGAGCAGCGAACCGATCTCCGGCGCAGGAGCTGGCGCCCGCTTCGCGTACCGCGCATCAACAACCCCGCGCCGGTGCACGAACAGGTTGCGCCGCGCGAACACCTCGTCCAGCTGCGCCCACTCCATCACCAGATCCTTGATCGGCGCACCGCAGGATTCGATCTCCTGCCGCCACTTCTCCAGCGAGCCCCCGGTCCCGAGACGCTTGTGCACTTCGTCGTCCAGGCCCGGGTCCAAGAGGCTCGGCCACCCGCCCCCGTCGAAGAAGTGCCGGCGCAGCACGTTCGCGACGATCTGCTCCGCCTCGCTGCAGATCGCGGACAAGATCGCTGGGAAGACGCGAGGCCGGCGCGGCCGACGAGCCACAGCCTTCAGGAAGGAATGCAGGTAGGCGGTCCCGCCCGGGGCCCGAACCGATTGCTGCGCCAGGCCTGTCAGGCGTTGCGCAACTTCCGGGAAGGACCCGGACGGCAGGAGCCTCATCGCGGCCGCAATCGGATCGCGCTCGAAGCTGGCGAGGTCCGCCTCCGCAAGGTCCAGGGCGTCCAGGGCGTCCGTCTGCTCCTGCTCGAACTTGGCCAAGAACGCCTCCAGGCCCTCGCGCATACCCGGGATGGCGGGGGCTGTCGTGGCTTGCGCAGCCAGGTCACCGGCCGGCATGCCGTCGACGCGCTCAGCGTGCTGCTCGGCGAGCTCGACCAGTTCGCGCAGCCCTTCGGCGGAGTCCCATGCGCTGCTGATCTGCATCATCAACGGCCGCGTCGGTGGTGTCCGCGGCGGCATTTCACCCTTGTCTGCGCGCCAACTCGTGGGTCGTCAAGCCTCCTTCCAGAAACCCCTGCTGACGCTTCATGGGCGTGCTGGGACTGCGCACCCTTCCGGAGCGAGTAAGCACGTGATGCCGATCTCCGTCCTGAAGCAGGGCCGGGCCGCTCGGCGGCCGGGCCCTGCTCAGTGGCGGTTCGCCTGCCGAGCTGTGGCCCACTGGCGTCGGCCGGTGTAGTCACCAAGGTCTGTCGCCGATGTGGGCTGCGGTGCTGGGGTGAGCGACTGGTCGGTGCAGCGGGTGAGCTGAAGGTCGCGCACGCCGCATTCCGGGCCGCGGTCGAAGGCCACCACGTAGGGGTATGGGGTCGGGTAGCGGCGGACCCGGGTGATGACGCCGAGGGTGCCGGCCGGGACGTGGGCGTAGACGCGCGCGTTTTCTTCCCAGTACTCCTCGTCGGCCAGCTCCTCGTCGATCCAGGAGGCGTGCACCGGCTCCAGCAGCTGCACCCGGTCGCCTTCGTTCAGGTTCAGGTGGCTGGTGCGGACTTGAGCTTGGTAGCGAAGCAGCTGCTCGACGGCCTTCTCGCGGTCGACCGGATCGGTGAGCGTCCAGGGTTCCAGGATCAGGATCGCGGGGGCATCCGGGGCGTCGGGAGTGTCGGGCATGGGTCAAGCCCTATCACGCGGTAGGGCGCGCGGGCGTGCCTTCTGGCCGGGCGCGAAGGCGGTGCCGCGGCCCTTGGCCATCGTCTGAAGCACCGTCCGCGCGGACTCGCAGTCCCCAAGCGCCCGGTGCCCGCCGCCGAGCGGGAGCCAGCGGTTGGACCCGAGCCAGTCGGCGTAGGCGTTCATGAGGCAGAACCAGTTCTCGCGAGGCTCGAGGTGCAGCGGCTTCTTCCCGGCCCGGTGGGTGTCGCCGAGGATGATCGTGCGGTCGAACGCGACGTTGTAGGCGCAGATGATCCGGTCGCGGGTGTGCTTGCGGACTCGCGGGAGTACGGCCTCCCAGGGCTTCGCCGTGGCGACGTCGGCGTCGCTGATGCCGTGGACCCAGTAGGCGCCGTGGGAGATGCGCTCGGTGGGTTTCACGAGCGTGTCCAGGCGCTTCCTCCCGGTGGCCGCGTCGATGATCGCGATCTCGATGGTCTGCCCGTCCAAGGACGTGGTCTCGGTGTCGACGATGACCGCGACGTCGGGCTCCAGCAGGCGCCGGGCCGAACGCGTGATCCTTCCCCACTCCGGGGACAGGGTGATCTCTGGCGCGTAGCCGGCGGCCGCCGGATCGTCGGCAAGCTCCTGGGCGACCTGCTTGCGGGTCGGAGCGCCGCCCACCCGCTCCCAGTCCACCTCCCACCCGCCGCTGTAAGGGGAGCACCAGGCCCACACCTCCACACCGTGCCGGTCCGCGATCCCCTGGCAGAACCCCTTGATGGCCGCGGCCCGGGTGGGGGCCAGGCGCGCGTACTCGCGCAGCGGGGAGGCGGCACCCTTGGGCAGCCCCCGCACCGCTTCCCAGTCAACGCCGGGCATCTCGCGCAGCGCCCTGACGTCACCCAGGCGGAACAGGGCGACGGTGACGGTGCGCTCCCGGCCCACCGGCTGCTCGTAGGTGGCCACCGGGGCCGCCCAGCCGGCCGCCTCGACGTACTTCCAGTCGGCGGGACGGATCTCCAGCACGTCGGCTGCGGCCTGCGCGGTGATGTACTGCTCGCCGTCGGCTTCGGCGGCGAGCCGGTCCAGGTCCTCGACGAGGTACCGGTCCAGCGCGCCGACGGTGATCCGGCCTTCGCGGCCCATCCGGTCGATGTCACGCCAGTGCCAGCCAATTCGTTCGGCCGCCTGGTCCCGCGTCAGGCTCGCCTGCATCCAGGCCACGCGCTCGTCCACGATCCTGCGCAGCAGCTCGGCGTCGACGGTTAGCGCGTCGGCCGTGAGATACATCGGCCAGCCCTTGTACTCGTCCTTCGCCACCAAGTACCCGTCCGCGACGAGCCGCTGGATGTCGTCGCTGGTCACCGGAAGCTCGGTGCGCTCAGCAAGCAGGGCCGCGATCCGGCGCGCCCCGAGCGCTTCTGGCACGGCGGTCTCCTGCTGCGTCGCGGCTACGGCCGTCTCCAACATCGACACGCCTCCAGGTCACGGGCTTCTCGTGCGGTGACCGTCAGCATGGCACCCACCACTGTCAGCCACTGCCCTACCAGGTGCCGTCTCGCTAGATCGGAGGGGTTCCCAGCCGGAGGAGGTGACGCCGCTTGCGCAGGCTGGCGCGTGACGGCCGGCGGGGGAGTGGCAGCGGAGATCGTCATCAGGCTGTCAGCCGATTAGGGGTACGTGCTGCTGGTGGAGGAGAATCGCACCTGCCCTGAGCGCTGTCCCGATGGCGCCTCACAGCTTTTCCAATAGGAGGCATACGGTGCACGTTTCCCCCGAACCGATCACGACACGGGAAGAAGCGGCCCAGGAACGGGAGAAGCTGCTCGACTTCTTCGCACGGGGGTTTCACTGCACCATTGCCCACGGCGCGTTGGGCGACGGGGGCGAGCCGAGCGAGGAAGCGCTCACGAAAGCCAAGGCGATTGCTGACGACTACCTGGCCGCCTACGAAGAGTGGTTGGTAGGGCTCGCGGCACGCACTGCTGAAAAGGACTGACACGAGCGACCGAATGACCAGGTCGTTCTCAGGCCGACCATCAGTGTCGAAGGGTGTGCCTAAGCTGTCCTCCTCGGCTGCCCCGGGAACGCTGCTCGCCCCTAGATACCGGGGCGAGCAGCTCGTCGGTTCGGTGACTTGTCAGACCAAGGCGGTTCAATCGGCAGTGTGCTCACACTGATCACCACCAGGCCGCCGGGCCAACGCCCCAGCTTCCCGCGTCTGCTCCGCGATCAGGGCGTACCCGCAGTGGCGGCCTCCGGCGTCGGCTACGTCTACGTGATCGGCTTCGACGGTCCGGACGGCTACGTGAAGGTCGGGTCGACTACCGCGCCGCGAACGCGGTTGGAGACACACTTCTACGAGGGCACCGCCCAGTGGCTGGAGCTCACGGGCTACTGGCTCTCTCCCGCCCACCCGGATTTCCGGTTGGTCGAGAAGCGGGCCCTAGCAGATTGCCGGTCGCTCTCCCCTTCGCGAACTCCACGCGGGGAGTACTTCACCGGCCTCTCCTTCCAGCAGGCGCGCAAGGTGACCGCGGACGCCGCCCACCGGCACGCGGGAGACCCGTGGGAGACTGCCAGCCGCTGCGCTGCGGCCGGGCAGGACGAGACCCTGCCGCGATACGTGCGAGTGCGAGTCGACCCGGGCAGCGCCGGCACGCCGTCGCCCTACGAGGACCTGCTTCACCGGCAGGAGCGCTTCGTCGGCGGTAGCGCGCGCACCCGGTTCCTGCACCGCCATCCCTGGAGGCCGGGAGCGTCCGGGCAACTACTCCGGCCAGCCGAATGGGTCACCTGAGGGAAGGTGGCCGGGCTGAGCGGCGCAGCGGTACAGTGTCCACGAAATCCAGACACGTTGGAGGCCCCCGGAAACGGGGGCCTCCACGGTTTGCGCGGGCGCAGCGGCTAGTCGACCGACTTGAGCCGACGTTCGGACAGCTGGGTCACCGTGGCCCGGCGGGGGCGTTGGCTCTTGCGGGCCTCGTGCTCGGCGATCCGGCGCTGGTAGCGCTCTTCGAAGTCAGCGACGTCGAGCCGCTGCTCCCGGGACAGGGCCTTGACTGCCGCGCGTTGGTCGCGTGGGTTCTCGTAGGCGCTGAGCATCGGGTTGAGCTGGTAGATGCCCCGCTGGACGGGCGTCAGCAAGTTTGCGAACTGCAGGTGCTGGATCGCTCGGCTGACCTGGGTGCGCTCAAGCCCGAGGTCATCGCTGAGGGCGGTCTGCGTCCAGACGCAGCGCCCTCCCGGCTCCTGTGTTCCGAGGAGGTGGAACAGCACTTGCAGGGCAGCTCCGGGCATCCGGGGGATGTACTGGAAGACGTTGAAGCTGCCCCAGGTAATGGGCGCGGGGGCGTGCTCGGCGGCAGCAGCAGTCATGGCGGTCACGCCTCCTCGGCTTGTGCGTTCTTGCTCCGCCCTCGCCGCGGCCGTGCCAGTGGGGGCTCGGGGAGGTCGGGTTCGGGCAACATCAGTTGGATGAAACTCTCAGGCACGTCGCCCATCTGGCGCAACTCCTCCATGAGCGCCCGTTGGTCGACGCGCAGGCCCTTCCGTGGCGTCCGGAACCCGGGCACGGGCTCGACGGCAACGGTTCCGCCCCGCAGTGCCGCTGCCGGGTTCAGGCGGTAGACGCCGCGCTGCTGGCGCCACACGACGCCCAGTTCCCCGAGCTTCACCATGAAACGGTTGACGTGCTGCCGGGAGACTTCCAGCTCGTCGGCGAGCTGCTGCTGCGTGAGCTTGATGGTGCCGCCGACTTCCTGGCTGCCGATCAGGTACACGAGGATCAGCAGCCCCACCAGGTCGTGGCGGAAGTACCGGCAGCTCCAGCGCAGGAAGGCGAGCGAGTCCATGCTGAAGAGCCCGCCGATGAACTCGCCGGACGCCGGCGGCATGTCCACGAAGGCGGTCGCGCCGGGAGGCAGCTCAATAACCTCGTGGCCGGTATGCAGAGCGCCCGGAGCGTCGTAGGGGCTCGGCGCGACGCGGCGACGTCGGCCTGGTGGCGCGGCCGACCCTTTGTCAGGTGTCGGGTTTGGTAGCGGTTGTGCTGCCATGGGAGGGAAGGTGCTCCTTACGTCGAAATCCAGACGGGAGCAGCCTAGCGAGTGTGCAGATGCACCACAGTCCGTGTGCCCTATTCCCACACTCGGCGTGTCGAGTGTCGCCTGGGAGGTTCGTTTCTCCGACCCCTGGCGATGATGACGTCGGCCTCCGAATCGAACCACCGGAAACGTCGAAGCACACGGGTGTGCATATATCCCACACTCTGGGCGCGCTTAGCACGCGCGTGTAGATAGATGACGGCTACATCTGTCGTCTCGCGCGGACGTTACTCGCCAGTAAACAAGGCTCTGACCTGCGGTTTTTCGAGCGCTCCAACCCTATCTATATCGCGCGTGCGCGCGCGTTCTACACCTCACCTGATTGCCAATCAAGGCGCACCGCCGCTGGCCAAGGCGGACAGCGACTAGGAGGGAGCCTCCCGGCATCGCCCTCCGGGCGATCGGCCGTGGCGCGCCTGGTCTGCGCGCGCGTCAAGTACCGCTCCAGGGCAATCGTCAAGGCCGTTCTCGCGAAGGCTAGGTCAGCGGCCGGCTTCGCCGGGCGCGCATTCTGCGCGGGGGCTCCTCCGGCCCCGCCCCCGCGCCTCTGACCGACGTGTAGGCCCGTCAGGGCCTGCTGGGTTTTCCTCATCTCGTGTTCAACTCGGCGTTGCGCCTGGTCAGTTGGGGTGTGGGGGCTGTTTCTTGGTCTGACAACCCCCTTTTTGCGTGCCCTGTACCCCTTGTGTGTGTT
>NZ_BBPQ01000124.1 GCF_000787855.1 Streptacidiphilus anmyonensis
GTCATCGTCGACCGGCTCCGGGGCCTTCCCTGGGATGCGGTCGCCGAGAAGATCGGCGTTAGCAGCAAGGCAACGGCGATCACGCGGTACAAGCCGAGCCTGGACACGTGGGGCCCGGGCCATCCCGACTACGACGAGACGCCGGGGTTCGCCGCAGCTGACCGCCTCGGAAGGGCCCTGTACCGCCTTGAAGAGGCGTGGGCGGATATCGACACGCTGACCAGTCGCCGGCAGGTCGCCCTAGGCCTGCGCAAGGCCGCCGCCGAGATCGCGCCCCAGGCCGCAGCCAGCGATCCGGCAGGCGGTGACACCTCACGAGCCGAGATGGGTCTGCGGTCGGACTACGAGCGGCTCCGGTCGACTGATCACGGGACAGGGACAGTGGTGTTCGTCTTGGACTCAGGAGACGGGGGCATCTGGGACCCCGCGGACATCGTCAAGGACATGCAGCAGTCGTACTTGCGGTCCAAGTGGTTCGTGATGAACGCCGGCACCATCCCCACCCCCAAGGACTTTCTGGGGTCGCGCGAGACGAAGGGCTTGTCGCTCGACGCACGCTCGGACTGTCAGTGGAAGCACACGACGGACGAGTGGCTTGAGGGGCTGAGCAGTCGCGTTACCAGGTTGGAGCGGCTTGCGGAGGGAGAGCCCGAGTCGCTCAAGTGAGACTCCGTCGACCCCCTCCAACTGATCAGGGGAGGCGGGGGTCGACGGCTGCACCAACCCAACTGGATGAGGAGGTACAACCTTGAGTATGGCCCACATGCCGGAAGACCGTGAAGGGCCAATGGCCCTGGCACGATCCATGGGGCGGATCGTCGCCCTGGTGGGACGCTGCGAGCTCAACCTGGCAGGCGTGCTGGTCGCGCTTTGCGTGTACGCGACGGTCACGCACGTCCTGGCGGCGCCCCTCGCGAGCCTGATGCTCACCGCCGGCCTGCTGATGCTGCCAGCCGAAGTGGCACGTTGCTGGGAACGCCTGCGCTGCCGGCCGGCTGCCTGGGAGGTTCAGCGCCTGTACGCGGACGTACCGTCGGGCACCCCAGAGAGCTGATGTGAGGAGGCCCCGGCCGCGTTCGCCCCGTGAGCGGACGCGGCCGGGCCGCCGTCGCTGGTCTCGGCTGCGGTCTCCTTCACCACGGTGTCCGGGTTCCGCAGGTCGACGAAGCCGAGGCCGAGATCGTGTGACCGCGGCCGCCGATGGAAGCGGGGCCGCCGCAGGGGCCTCAGTTGCTGTGTACCGCGATCATTCCCTGGCCAGTCGGCAAGGTTCATCCGCGCCTCTGGACCATGCCCGAGCGGGGCATGCCGACGCCTGACCAGCCCGGTTGGCTGGCCCGAACGGAGGTGGAGGCCGCTGGCCTTCAGCCTACCCAAGCCGACCCGATGCACGTGGTCTTCGGTCTCCCCCCAAGATTGGCCAGGCCTGCCTCAACGGCTCCTGCGTCCTTGACCGGGCTCTGCCCCCGAGAGCAGACACGGATCAGGTTTCGTCGGTCGAGCCACAGCTGAAGCAGAATCGGCGCGGCGTCGCACGGGCAGCCGCCACCACGACGTCGGGCACGAGAGCGCGATCACCACATCGTGGGCATGCAACGGCGATCCGTGAATTCTCCCCAAACTGGGTTGTGACGCCCAAGACCGACGCCGCGTAATCCGCAGGCAGGTTTTCTCCCCAGTTTCTCTTATAGCGCGTGCAGCAGAGACAGCCGGGACCTTCGTTGTCGACGACCAGCGCCCACTGCTTGCAGAAGGGGCACACGACGGTCCGGATTTCCAGCTTCCGCAGTCCCTCTCCTTGGAGGCGGTTCATGCGCACCGTGATAAATTCCTTGAGCTCGGGCAGCTTATCGACGATGTTAGCCAGATCAAATTCTGCGTCCCCCGCGTCCTGGCCCCCGAGTCGGGGAATCAGGGTCTCGTCGACGAAGGACACCAGGAAGTCCAGAACTGAAGCCGTAAGGGCCCGGATTTCCGCGATCGGCGCAGGTAGACCAAAATGCTGCAGGGGGTTGCGGAAGGCCGCGAGTTTATCCAGATCCTGTTCAGCTCTTCCGATGTCAACGCCGCCCCGCTTCAAGCGCTTGATACTGTCCTTCCGGTTGCAGCTCTGGAAAACCCCACTCTCCAGTGCCTCTCGCGTGGCCTCTTCTGGATTTCGGAAGATCTGGGTCCAGTCCTCTTGGAGCAGCATCGCCTTGAGCAGGATTTCGGCGGCCGCCTGCAGATGAAGCACCGCATACTTGAACTGCTGAGGTCCGGGGTTCGGCAGTCGTTGTCTTCCTGGACGCCACGTCAACTGCTGAACCGCGACGGTGATGTAGTCCATGCCGTTCTGGACGGCTGTGAAGCCTACGCCCGAAGGCACCTGCCGGTCTGGGTTCGTCGTACCTGCCCCGCCCATGTGCGTGCTCCCCCCTTGAATGTGTGACGTCGCGCGACGCCCAGCCTCGTGGAGGCGATGCTATCCAGGCCGAGGGTGCAGGGCGGTACCTCTCCTGCATCGAGCGCCGCGACTAGGCGAATTCGCGGGTCGGGGACGGACTGGCGGCGGGGAGCCCGCTCGGTGATCCGCTCCACCATCGCAGCCCACTTCGGTCAGCCTTGCGAATCCGCTTCCATCGCCGCTCGCACAGCACCGGCCAGTATTCTTCGGCGCGCAACGCCAGCATCCGCTCGGGGATGGTACCGAAGGCCAGCGCGGCCCGGTCGTCCTAGGCGATCCGCTCGTCGCGCGCGCACGGCTCCTTGGGGACCGCCGACGTAGTCTCAGCCTACCCGGCTCGGCTCGCGGCCAGGTGGTCTCCTGACGCCGCTGGTCATGCCTTCGGGAGTATCCTCCTCCACCGGCGTTGAGCCTTGGCCCTCGTGGCGGCTTCCTCGTCGTCCATGAGTCTCCGCTGCTGGGCGGATTCTCGTGCCAGATTTAGCAGGTAATCCGCCGCAGATGAGTCGATCTCTTTGGAGACCAGTGCCTGAACCAGTACTTCGTTCGACTGGACAAAGCGCCGCCAGCCGCGGGATATGAGCAAGGCCGACGCGACCACGGCAACGGCAAGTTGGGCGCCGTAGGTACAGCTGAGGATGGCGGTCGCAGCCGTGAATGCGATGCCGACGTTGATCCTGAAGTCAGCCTCCGACCGCAGCCGGTCATACTCGCTGTATAGCTCCTTGTTCTTCGCCTGCAGCCGCACAGCGGCCTGCTCCAGGCTTCCACTGACGACATCCACCACCGCGTCCGCGAGCTGCATCTGCTTCCCGTCGAACGAGACGACGGGCTGGGTGTCCGAAGCGTCGATGGCAAACGCGCGGAGATCGTTCTTCGCGGCCAGCGTCGTCCATGGCACGCGCCTCTTCCGCCGGAGAACAACAAGTGCCCTATTGGCACCCCTGTATGCAGCCAGGCAACTGATCTCAAGGGTCGCGCCCAGGACGTATCCGAGGAAGCTCAGTCCGGCCAGGGTGGTCGGCTTACCCACGTACTTCGACAGGTGGTGCAGTTGGGTAGCGATGTCGCCCAGCGCGCCGTTGTGGGGAAGGTGACCTCGTAGGGCGAGGCAGGCAGAGATGAGCCAAATGTAACCAGTGGCAAGAGGAGTTCGCAGGTCGCGCAGACCGGGCAGAAGGGATGTCAGCACGGCCAGCCATCTTGTCGCACTTGCGCGCCACGTGGGTGGCGTCGGGGTGGCACCTGATCGCCGTGTAGCACCACCAGCACGCCGAAGGGCGTCCTTCAGGAGGCAGCGCCAGCTGCGGGACCGCGAGCATCGGTTCGACGGGCGGCATCAGCATGGCTGCACCAGCAGTCCCTGCTCGGCCGCCGCCGCCAGGAACTCCTTCGTCTGGAGCACCGGAGTCCCGCGCAGTGACCGGGCACCGGGAGGTGGTTCACAGGTGTCGTCCAGGAGCGCCATCCCTCTCAGCGCCCGCACGTGCGTCTCCGCGATTCGCATCATCGCCTGGAACTTTGCTTCCTGGTACGCGTACGGCGGCCTGCGAGTGTCGAGGACACCGACCCCGGTGGTCGACGCGGCGCTGAGGGATGTAGTCGCCCCGTAGACGTGCTCCTTCCACCCCGGCCACCGCGCGGCACTTCGCAGCGCGGCGCGGACCACGTCCGTGCCGCCGAGCTGTGCAAGCACGTCGGGTGACAGCACCAGTTGGAGGGAACCGACTTCCCGCGGCCTGCTCGTCGCCGTCCTACGGACCGGGAAGCGGCAGGTCTACGCGATCAACCCGATGGCCGCGGCCCGCTACCGCGACCGGCACGCGGTCACCCGCAAGAAGTCCGACCCCGGTGACGCCCTCGTCCTGGCCAACATCCTTCGCACCGACCGTCACGCCCACCGGCCACTGCCGCAGGACAGCGAACTCGCGAGGGCGATCGCGGTCCTGGCCCGCGCCCAGCAGGATGCCGTCTGGAACCGCCAGCAGCTCGCCAACCAGCTCCGCTCACTGCTGCGCGAGTACTTCCCCTCGGCCATCGACGCGTTCGCGAAGTGGGACAACGGTCTGTGCCGCCCCGAGGCCCGCATCCTTTTGGAGCTTGCCCCAACCCCGTCACGAGCGGCTCGGTTGTCGCTTGCCCAGCTGCGTTCGGCCCTGAAGCGGGCCGGCCGCCAGCTTCGTGTCGAAGCCGAGGCAGAACGCATCCGCGAGATCCTCCGCGGCGACTACGCGCACCAGCCTGCTCTGGTCGAGGACGCGCTGGGCAAGCAGATGCTCGCCCTGTTGCGGCAGCTCGACGCCGCCTGCACCGCAGCCGACCAGCTCGCCGAGGCGGTGGAGCAGGCTTTCCCTCGGCACCCGGACGCGGAGATCATCCTGAGCTTCCCCGGCCTGGGGCCCCAGCTCGGCGCCCGGATCCTCGCTGAGATCGGTGACGACCACACCAGGTTCGCCACCGCCCGCGGCATGAAGGCCTACGCGGGCGCCTCACCCATCACCAGGGCGTCCGGCAAGAAGTCCAGCATCACCAGACGCTGGGTCAAGAACGACCGGCTCAACCATGCCGGGCACCTCTGGGCCTTCTCTTCACTGACGCGCTCACCAGGAGCGAAGGCGCACTACGACCGCCGCCGTGAGGCCGGCGACTGGCACGCGGCCGCCCAGCGCAATCTCTTCAACAAGATGATCGGCCAGCTCTACCACTGCCTCCAGAAGCACATCCCGTTCAACGAAACCGTGGCCTTCCCCAGCCCGCTCATCGCGGCTGCTTAATCTGCCGGGGCTCGGTCGCTGGATGCTCTTTGGCATCATGCCCGCATGAAATTCGACCTTGCGCCACCCACTGGCGTTGGCCCCCTGCTGATCGGCATGACCAGGGACGCGGCCAGCTCAGCCCTGGACTCGCTCCGCGACCTCAGGGCGATTTCAGAGTCAGACAGCCCAGGCCAGCACGTCTTCCGCCCCAGCGGCCTGATGATCGGCATCGAGTGCACGAGGAACACCCTTCAAGCCATCCAACTGTGGAGACCAACGGCTCCAACGGACCACGTCGTATTCCGAGACCTGGACGTGTTCGCGCATCCGGCCCGAGAGGTCGTCGAGCGAATGAGCGAGTACACCACCATCGAGGCGAGCGCGGACGAACCGGCCTCGTTCATCGCGCCTGACCTGCTACTGAGCTTCTGGCGACCGTTCGCGGCCGACGACGAACCGGACGAAGAACAGGGCTACTACTTCAGTTCAGTACTGCTGGCGAAGCCGGGCTACTACGACACCCCGGCCCAGGTGGCAGAGCGACTCCGCCAGGGCGCTTTAGGGGAGGGAACGGCCACATCTCGTTCGACCTCACGGGGCGATTCTGGTGACTGGCTTGACGCGCTAACGCTGTGAGGTGTCTCGCCTGGGAAGACATCTCGGAGTTCGCGGTCGATGGTGCTACTGAACGCCGCCGACAGCGCGCGTGCCGCGTACACGGCACGCTGCAACTCGACCAGGTCATCGGGGATAGGCAGCGCGTCCACGGTCCGATCCTAGAATGCGGGTAGGACAGCACCGTGCAGGGCACTGCCGTGGGCACCTGATCTTGCGATCACCGGCGTTGCCGGGTGCGTGTGTTGGCTGGTCGCTCCCCAAAGCGCCGCAGCTCAGGAATGCCGTCGATGAGCCTTGAACAGCGTGCCCGGCTCGGGCAGGGTCAGTCCGGCCAGCGGATCGTCGTCAGGATGCACGTGGATGGACTCGTACGCGTTGGCGGCGATAAGGCGAGAGCTTGGGAGGCTGCGAGGATTGGACGGGTGACGGATCTCTTTGGGCTTGGACCACGCACAGACCGCACGGTGCGGCGGTTCGACGAGGGCTTTTACACCTTCCTGAATCGAACTGATGACCCATACGTGGATGCGATCCGAAGCCTGATGACGCGGTGGTTCGGCCATGTTCCTCTGGCCGAGAACGCCGATCTGCGTGGGCGACTGCAGAGCAAGGACGATGCCCAGTTTGAGGGCGCCTTCTGGGAGCTCTACCTGCATGAGGCATACCGGGCCAGCGGCTACTCGGTGACGATCCATCCGAGAGTGCGTGGCACCAAGCGTCCAGACTTCTTGATCGAGGGCGAGGGCACGAGGTTCTACCTTGAAGCGGTCCGGGCCGGATCAACTGAAGAAGACTCGCGTGCGGCGAAACTCTACGGGGTTGTCCGGCAAGCTCTCGAAGCGGTCCGCGGCGAACACTCGATGGTGAGCATGACCGTCTACTCGGTCGGTCCCAAGCCGCTCAAGGTAGGTGCGCTCAGGGGTGCCCTGCAGATTTGGCTGGAGGCTGGAGCGCAAGGAGAGTTGCCATGGGCGTGGGACGGCTGGCGACTGGGGTTCGACGCTCTGCCGCTTCCCGGCAGAGGGGGACCCCTCATCGGAGCGGAGGTCAGGGGAGGGTGGGCCAATGACGCCATGCGCATCACGATGGCGCTCGACAGCAAGGTCAACCGCTACCAGCTCGACGGTCCGCTCGTCATCGCGGTTCTGAGCAACACCGAGATCGGCACTGACGACCAGGACGTCGAGCGAGCACTCTTTGGCGCCGCGATCGGCCGCCAGTCGGTGACGGAGCTGCCCCAGCTGGTCACGCTGACCGCGCCCGGATTCTGGCGAGGTGAGGGCCATTGGAAGCACAGTCATGTCCCGCAAGTCATCGCCGCCCAAGACCTGTCCCCCTGGAAGGCCGCCAAGGTCCGCCCTCGCCTCTGGACGACACCCGAGCCCGGCATCTCACCGCCTCGGCAGCCTGGATGGCTCACTCGGATGGAAGTGACATCCACCGGCGTCCGGCCCGGCCGAGCCGAACCGATGTACGAAGTATTCGATCTACCCGAGGACTGGCCGGGGCCCGCACCACGGCTCTCGCGCCCCTGATCTTATCCACCGAAGGAAGAGAGCAGCGTCAGTTGAACAGCCTGGAAGAGCGTGTCACCGCTTGCTGGTCGCCGGGCGTGCGCCCGCTCGTCGTCGAGGCGCACCGGTGCTACGTCACCGGCTCCGCGCGCGCGGCGATCGTGCTGACCTGGACCGCCGTGTGTGCGGACATCATCGACAAGTTGCGCCGGCTCGCCGAAGACGGCGACGGGGACGCCAAGACCCTGGTTGACAGGGTCGAGAGCGTCCAAGGTCGCGTCACCCAGGACGCGATCAAGACGATGCAGGAGGTGGAAGGCCAACTACTTGGCATCGCGCTGGCCATGGAACTGATTGACGAGGTCGAACAGCGCAAGCTCGACCAGCTTCGCCTCGACCGCAACCTGTGCGCGCACCCCTCCCTCGGCCCACTCGGCGACGTGTTCGCTCCCACGCTTGACGATGCCCGCGCGCATCTCGCGGTCGCATTGGAAGCTCTGCTGACCCACGCCCCCAGCCAGGGCCGCAGTGTGGTGAAGCGCATGATCGCCCTGCTCTCGGACCCGTCATTCCCAGGCAGTGAGGACTTCATCGCCCACACCTACTTCGACAGGGTCAAGCCTGCCGTCCGGCGCAGCCTGGTCAACCTCGTCGTCAAGCACGCGCTGCTCGAACTTGATGCCGAGGGCCTGGACCCCCAGGAGCTGGCAGATCGCTGCGCGGTCTGCGTTGCCGCCTTCGCCGCACGCGACCGTGTGCTCGTGAGACAGCAGCTCGCCCAGGTGGCGCCGGGCTTGAGTCAGAAGGCCGTGGCCGTGCAGATGCGCGCCGCCGCCCGGCTGGGCCACCTGGACCTGTTCTGGGAGGTGACCGAACAGGCGATGCATCAGCAGCTGGATCGCGTCATCGCCGCACTCAATGTGCAGTTCGCGGCCTTCGGCGGGCTGAAGCCGGAAGACCTCGCAGTGCTGTCGCTGGTCTCGCAGGACCGGGCCCGCGAGGCCCTGCCAGCCCTTGAGGCCAAATTCGAAGACCTTCCCGAGGCGAACCAGGCATCCGCGATCGGTCGTCGGCCCGGCCGCTACTTCGTGCCCCGGCTGGCCGACCTGCTGCGAGGGGCGACGTCGTACCGCTCCGCCGAGTCGGTGTGTCAGGCCGCGGTGCTCACCTGCGCGCCCTGGTTCACCGCTCAGGACCTCGCGTCGATCCTGGATGCCTGGGCTGAGACCTATGACTGCCGGATGGCGGCCGCCATGCCGCGGCACGCGGTCACCCTCTACCGGGCGACCCGGCAACTGCCGTCCGCTCCGGAGACATGGCGGAACTTCGTCGCGCGCGTTGACGCTCTCGCTGCAGAGGGTGAGGAGTACTACCGCTATCCCGAGCTCGCAGCCCTCCTCTGATCATCCGAGGCCCGGCACGCAGGGCCGGACTCACGTTGGGCCCTCGGGAATGCCCTCGGGCCCGGCGGCCCCGCCTCAGATCGATTTGCTGCGCACTTGGCGGCGCTGTGCGGAGTAGGTCCGCTCCTCTGGGGAGCACATCTGGAGGGATCACCGCCCCTGACCGACTCGCGGTGGCTGCGGCCGCGGCGCACCACGCGCCCTCCGCAGGCATGCCTTGGAATTGATCGTCTAACGCCGCGCCCAGTCGGAGGTCGACGTGCCCCCTACGCTCGCCGCGATGAAGTCCAGTCGTGGCTGCTCAGGCAGTGCCGCGAGCCCTCTCTTGGGCTGGTGGTGTGAAATGCGGCGAAGTCGTTGGGAGCGCGAAGGTGCACCCAGGCGCATGTCGTCAAGAGCTCAACTCGACCCTCGTGTAGTTGACAACATATGGTGCGTCGTCAAAAGCGCCGCAGGTGGCGCGGGATCTGGTGGTACGACGGGGCCGCGCGCGAAAGAACTCTGGGCATCTCGACCGTTGTGGGCGATAGCGGTCAACATGGATTGACTTGGGAGCGGATTGGGAGCCGAGTGCTCCCAGCCTCGCTCCCAATCCGCTCCCAGCCGAAGTGCGCCGAAAAACGCCGAAAGCCGGTGTCTGATGAATCAGACACCGGCTCTGAACTGCGACTCTGGACTAGCGTCCGAGTCGGGACGACAGGATTTGAACCTGCGACCCCTTGACCCCCAGTCAAGCTGTCACGGTTATTTCTCGCCGCTGTCGCGGAGTCAATTTGGGAGGACATTATATCTCCTCCAATGTCCCCTGCTCTTGGGTCGTCGCGGCTGTCTTCTCAATTTCGTACCTCTCGTGGATGCGTCTCTCCGAGGTGAGCGACTCTGCTCGTCGCCAGCGTGTGTGTCCTCACGCAGCAGCTGGCCATGGACTGGTGAAGACAGGCATCGCACTCGAGCTGGGTGACTGAGGGTGTACCCGGACAAACGATCGGGCACCCGCCGGGTCGGATCAGCTGGGGGATCGTTCCGGTCGGCGCGTAAAGGAAAGCAGCAGGGAGTGACCCGAGGGGCCTCGCCGGGGTCTTTGACGGGCCGACGACCGGCGCAACGTGGTGCCTCCGAGGGTTGGTGTACCTGTCGGCTCGGCCTTTGCAGACGTGCCTTGCGCTCTTGGCGGGGCAGCTCCGGCCTTGAGGGGTGACGGAGCCGGTCCTACTGGTCCGAGTCGTCATCGAATCAAAATTCGAGCGTTTGGATCGACCGGAAAAATGCGTTTCTTTCGGGTGAGAGGACGGCTTGGTCGTCGGCACGAGAAGCCGAGGATCCGACGCCCGCCGACCTGCCGTACCGGTAGGTCGATCACTCCGACTCGTGGAGGCTCACGCGTGCAACGTCTTGGCACCGTACATCGGATGGCCCTGTGGGCTGGCCCTTGCTGCCCTGCCCGTCTGCTGGCGGGGCA
The DNA here is from genome assembly GCF_000787855.1 of Streptacidiphilus anmyonensis. Lineage (GTDB taxonomy): Bacteria > Actinomycetota > Actinomycetes > Streptomycetales > Streptomycetaceae > Streptacidiphilus > Streptacidiphilus anmyonensis. Next base: position 10,197 of record NZ_BBPQ01000124.1, read on the forward strand.
CCAGGAGTGCTCCCCCTTGAGCCATGAGCCCAGTTCTTGACGCTGGAACTCCATCTGACAACGCAAGGCCACGCCTTGGCTGAACGGACTCTGGGCACCCACGTGTCCACCGTCGGCCAGCAACCGGGCCGACGCGTCCCGTCCTTCTCTGGTTTCCCCAAGCGGACGGTCCAAAGCGGTAGCCACCAGTCGGAGGCAAGGAGCGGAACCGTTCGCGCGTCTGAACGCCGGCCGGCAGACGGGTACCTGTCCGGCAGCACCGTGCGACCGGGTCCTATGCAGGCCGCCACGTTTGTGCGGATCCTCTTCGGCTTGGGCGCCCAACGACCCCAGGAGTACCTCGTCGAGTCGACCAACGCCTTGAAGGCCCGTCGAAAGCTGTCAGTCGATGATGACTGTGTTGATCACGTGCTGAGCCAGACCGTGGCTCGTGTCCGGGGGACAGGAGGGGTATGGGAAGCGTGTGCGGGCCGCTTCTGCAACTACCTCGTGTCGGGTACTCGCAGCGTGGAGATGCGGGCCACCTGGTTGGTCACCACCCGCCTTCCCGAGACCGCCCTCGTGATCCGCGCGCTGCTGGGAGGAGAAGCGCCGATCGAGTATCTGACCCACGGCGCGGTGCACGTGTCCACTGCGGCCGACAAGGCGGCGATCGTGGTCGACTCGGTCGATTCGATCCGATTCGACATGAAGCAGTGGATCGACGGACGACTCGCGCATCACTGCGACACCCGCTTCTTCCTCTTCCCGGCCGAGCGAGAGGGAGCTCCGTGCGGCTGCCCGACAAGCATCGCGGAGCTCAAGGCCCGAGCCCTGGCCGACCGCGGCCCGCGGCCGGACATCCGCATCCGATTCCGTCTGGCCGCCGCGCCAGAGCTTGGGGACTTCGAGTACCGGACCTCGGGATGGACGCTTCTGACGGATGGCAAGTCCGACCTCCACACCCTCTTGAGCCGCCTGATGGAGAACGACGGTCCGACCGCCTGCTCGCTCGGGATCGAGCTGGTCGAGTACACGACGAGGCTCGGCAGGGGCGTCGCTTTCCCGCGGGTGCGTCTGGCGGCGGTTGGAGCATCCGGGCCTGCCTCCGGCGTGTGACCCGTGCACGACGGCGGTTGCGCTCAGGTCCGGGCCTCGCTGGTCGCTGGCTCGAACGGGCCAGGTTCCGTGTCCTGCCGATGCGATGACTGGGTGATCGC
>NZ_BBPQ01000123.1:0-7176 GCF_000787855.1 Streptacidiphilus anmyonensis
GTCGAGGACGTTCCGGCCGAAGGCGCGGCGCGCGGCGCGGTCGGGAGTGATCAGCGTGACCTTGGCGCCTGCGGCGGCGAGCCGTGCCGCCTGGGCGCGCGGCGACGGGACGGGCCCGCCACCGACCGCGACCGGGGCGATGACGACCACGGCGGCGTACCCCGCCGCCAGGTCGGCGTTGGCCGAGGAGGACATGCCGCCGTCGATCCAGTCCCGGCCCGCCGCGCTGACCGGCGGCCAGACGCCGGGGACCGCGCAGCTGGCCGCGACGGCGTCCAGCAGCCCCACCTCGCCTTCGCGGTCGAAGGCGGTGCGCACACCGGTGCGGGCGTCCACGGCGGTGACGAGCAGCCGCCGCTCCGGCCAGTCGTGGCTCAGCAGCCGCCCGGCCAGCACCTCCCGGTGCGCCGTCGCGCCGGAGGGACGCGCGGCCAGCGCGAGCGCCCCCATGCGGGCGCCGAAGTCGGCCGCGTCGCGCGACCGCACGGCTCCCCAGGCGTAACGAGCCAGGACGCCCGCGCCGAGCCGTTCGCCGGTCTCGCCGGGGACGTGGCCGAGCTGGCGCTCGTACAGCTGCGCCGCGTCGAGCAGGCCGGAGGTCAGCTGCGCGCCGACGACGGACCCGGCCGAGGTGCCGACGACCAGGTCGGCGGTCGCGCCGAGGTCGACGCCCGCCTCGGCGAGTCCGTGCAGCAGGCCGCACTCCCAGCCGATGCCGGTCAGCCCGCCGCCGCCGAGCACCAGCGCACGGCCCCGCAACCCCGCCTGGTCCATCCGTCCACTCCTCGTCCGCTGGTCCGCTCGCCCGCCCGCTCGTCGGTCCGTCGTGGCGCCGGGAGCCGAACATACGGGCAGTCGACGACGATGAGAAGCCCCGTTCCCTCCCGACCGCTGCCGGAGCCGGGAGGGAACGGGCGTACGCGGGAGGTCCCGGTCAGCCGACCTTGACCAGCTGCCACTGCTGGTTCGTTCCACCGTTCAGCGGCCACTGCAGCACCGTCGCGCCCATGGTGAGCGATCCGCCGCTGACGTCGGCGAGTTGGGCGTCGGAGCGGCTCTCCAGGGTGTCGTACCCGTTGCCGGCCGGGGCCACCAGCCACTGCTGGTTGACTCCGCCGTTCGGCGTCCACAGGTCCAGGCCGGTGCCCTCCACCGAGCTGACGTTCGGCACGTCCAGCGCCTTGCCGCTGCCGACGCCCGTCACGGTGTAGTAGCCGCCGCCGGCGGGGGAGAGGGTCCACTCCTGGTTGGCGCCGCCGTTGCGGGTCCACTGGATGATCGGCGTGCCGTCGGCGGTGCCCTGGCCCTTCGCGTCCATCGCCTGACCGCTGTTGCGGTTGACCAGCACGTAGGTGCCCGACAGGTCGGTGGCCGCGCCCGGCGTCACCTTCAGGTTCGCGAACTGCGCGCCGATCCAGCCCGAGGTGCCGACGCCGACCTGGCCGGAGCCGTAGCTCGCGTCGGTGACGGACCCGACCTGCGCGCCGTCGATCGTCGCGGTGATGCCGCTGCCGGCGAAGCCGAGCGCGAGGGTGTGCCAGGTGCCCGTGCCGGGCGCGGCGACGGTGCCGGAGGCGAGCGTGGTGACGGTGCCGCCGGAGCTGTTGCGCTGCAGCGACCAGGCGCCGGAGTCGGAGAGTTTCAGCTGGTAGGCGTCGACGTCGGCGGGCGAGAAGCCCTTCTGCAGTCCGACCCGGCCGTACAGGACGGCTGAGCCTGACTGCTGGAGCAGTGTGTCGACGGAGACGGTGTAGTCGGACCAGGACAGGTCTCCGAGCAGCGCGTACGGATCGCTCGCGGTGTCCCAGGAGATGGGCGCCTGGGTGGCCAACTGCTGGACGCAGTCACCGGATCGGCCGCCCAGGCAGGGCTCGGCCTCGAACGCGCCGTTCATCGCGGCCAGATACGGCACCTCGGCGCCGGTCGGCGTGGAGGAGATGGCGGCGGTGTAGGGCAGCGCCAGCACGGAGCGGCTGGGGGAGACGGCGGTGCCCGCGCCCTGGCCGGTGGTCGTGGTGACGGTGTAGACGCGTCCGGGTTGCAGCGTGAGCGTGTAGACGCCGCCGCTCGCGGTCAGGTCCTGGCCCTTGACCAGGTAGGAGCTCTGGCTGGTCGATCCGAAGTCGCTGGACCACACGTGCAGCGCGCCCGCGGGCAGCCCGCCGGTCACCTGGAACGTCAGGGTCTGCGGGGCCGACGCGTCGAGGGTCTCCACGACGGTGCTCCACGCGGACTTGTCGGGCGCGCGGTAGCTGACGTAGCTGCCGTCGGCGCGGTTGCCGCCGAGGTAGCCGCTGCCGCTGTCGAGGTACTGCCAGCCGGGGGCGGTGAACTGGGTGGTCTGCGCGACCGCCCAGAGGCTCTGGCCCACCTGGTAGTTCCCCGACCAGGGCTGGGTCGCCGTCATCAGACCCATCGTGTTGTAGGGGAGGTTCTGGTAGACCGAGGCGACCAGCGGCCAGTTGATGAACGCGCTCATCTTCGCGTCCAGATAACCGCGGTTGATCGCGCGGGCGATGGGAGCGCCGCCGGTGTCGAAGTCCTCCGAGCCGTTCTCGCTGGCCCACAGCTGTTTGCCGGTGGCCTGCGCGTCGGCGCTGCTGGAGCAGCTCGTCATCGCGGACATGTAGCTGCACGGGTAGTGGGCGCCGATGATGTCCACGGCCGAGTCCAGGGCGGAGTCGGAGCGCATGCTCGTCGCGATCGACCAGTCGCTGTCCGCGCCGACGACCTTGGTGGCGTAGCCGTTCGCGGCGAGGGCGGCGTGCAGGTTCTCGTACCAGCTCGCGTTGAAGCCGCGTTCGTTCCAACCGCCGAGGTAGTCGATGGTCAGGCCGTGGGACTTGGCGCAGCCGAGCCAGGACAGCAGGTAGTCGATCATGTCCTGGGACCAGAAGTTCCCGCCGCCGACCCAGCCGGGCGCGCCCCACGCGAGCCCGTAGAGCTTGATGCCGGGGTTGCGGGCCTTGGCCTGCTCCATCAGCCACCACTCGTAGCCGGCGTCGCAGTCGACGACGCCGCGGGTGTGTTCGTGGCTGAGTTCGGACCCGTCGGTGGAGTTGGTGTCGCCGCCGATCTCCACCTTGAGGATCTGAAGTGCCGCGCCGTAGCCGGGTTTGAACAGGTAGTCGAGGATCTGGCCGCGCTGCGGCTCGGGGTAGTCCGCGAGGAGGCGGGAGTTGCCGCCGCCGCCGGATATCGCGCCGACGCCGTCGAAGGTGCGGCCGGTGGCGTTGCCGTCCACGGTGACGGCGGTCGTGGTCGTCGCGGCGTGGGCCCGGCCGCCGCCCGGCAGTTGGCCGAGGACCAGCGCGAGCAACAGCGAGAGCAGGGCGGCGGCGAGGCGGAACGGGCGTCGCCGGGAGCGTGCTGGCATGGCGGTGCCTCCGAATCCAACAGGAAGGAACGAGGAGACGCGCTCGGATCAAACAGAAGGCAACTGATATCGCCGAAAAGTGACAGTAGGCAGTTGCTGATGACCCGTCAATAGCCCTGCGTGACGTGGCTCCCGACCGACCGGGTCGCGGGGTCTGCGGGGTGACCTGGGATACTCCGGCCATGGTCGGGGAGTGGGTGCTGCGTGCCGCGGTGGCGGCGGACGTCGAGGTGATCGCGGAGCTGCGGGCCCAGGTCATGCGGCCGGACCTGGAGCGCCTCGGCCGCTACGACGAGCACCGGGTGCGCCGGCGGCTGCGGGACTCGTTCTCCCCGGAGCACACCTCGGTCGTCATGACCGGCGGCGAGCTCGCCGGCTGCGTCACGGTCCGGCCCGCCGAAGGCGGGCAGTGGCTGGAGCACTTCTACCTCGCCCCGCGCCGACAGGGTCAGGGCCTCGGCTCCGCCGTGCTGCGCACGGTCCTGGAGCGCACGGACGCGCAGGGCGCGACCGTGCGCCTGAACGTCCTCCAGGGCAGCGCCGCCCGTCGGCTCTACGAGCGCCACGGATTCGTCGTGGAGACCCAGGATCCGATCGACGTCTTCATGAGGCGTCCGCCGGGGGCGACGACGAGCCCTGCGGCGAAGGCGTCAGCCGCAGGGTGAGGATCTGGAACGGACGCAGGCGCAGCGGGAGGCCGCCGTCCGGGGCCGGGGTGTGCGCCGCGGCCTCCGGGAGCGGGCGTTCCAGCAGGTCCGTCTCGGTGACCCGCGCCAGGGGGAACCCGGTGCGCAGCACGGTTCCCGCGCGGCCCCCGAGGCACTCGTAGAGGCGGACCACCACGTCGCCGCCGCGGTCGTCCGCGAGCTTGACCGTCTCCAGCACCACCGCGTCGCCGTCCACCGTGACCAGCGGCGCGACGGGACGCGTGCCGGGGACCCGCCGGGCGGGCAGGTTCAGCGCGTGGCCGGCGCGGACCGCGTCCGCGACGCTCGCCCCGGGGACCAGGCGGTAGCGCAGCAGGTGCCGGCCCTGGTCGGTCTCCGGGTCCGGGTACCGCGGCGCGCGCAGCAGCGACAGCCGCACGGTGGTGGTCTGGCCGCCGTCGGGGCGCACGTCGCGGGTGACGTCGTGGCCGTAGGTCGAGTCGTTGGCGACGGCGACGCCGAAGCCGGGCGCGCCCGGCTCCGCCACGCGGATCCAGCGGTGCGCGCAGATCTCGAACTTGGCCGCCTCCCAGGAGGTGTTGCGGTGCGTGGGCCGCGCGACGTGCCCGAACTGGGTCTCCGCCTCGGACTGGTCCGCCTTGACGTCCAGCGGGAAGGCGGCCTTGAGCAACTGCTCCGACTCGTGCCAGTCGACCTCCGTCTCGAAGTCCAGATGCCGCGCGCCGGGGTGCAGCGTCACCGTCTGCCGGACGTGCGAGCTGCCGAAGCGGCGGCTCACGGTGACCACCGCCGCGCCGTCCGGGCCGGGGCCCGCGTCGAGGGAGTCGACGCCGACCAGGTCGGTGACCCGGTGGCGGTAGAACTCGTCGATGTCCCACGCGTCCCACATGGTGGGGAAGTCGGGGTGCAGCTGGAGCAGGTTCGCCGCGTGGCCGGGGGCGAGGGTCTCGCGGTCGGCCGTGTGGTCGTGCACGGAGACGACCAGCCCGCGCCCGTCGACCACGACCCGCAGCAGGCCGTTGTCGAGGACGTGGCCGTCGCCCTGCCGCCCGAGACCGACGGCCGCACCATGCGCGGGCAGCGGCGCCGCGCTGCCGGCCGCGACGCCGTCGCGGGCGTGTGGCGCGCCGTTGAACAGCAGCGTGCCGTCGCCCCCGGTGTCGGCCAGCGCCGCCTGCGCCGTGGCGATCAGCGTCTCCAGCTCGGCGTGGACGCGGGTGTAGGTCTCGCGCGCCTCGCGGTGCACCCAGGCGATGGAGCTGCCCGGCAGGATGTCGTGGAACTGGTGCAGCAGCACCGTCTTCCACAGTCGTTCCAACTCGGGGTAGGGGTAGGCGAATCCAGGGACCCGCAGGGCCGCTGTCGCGGACCACAGCTCCGCCTCGTGCAGCAGCGACTCGCTGCGGCGGTTGCCCTGCTTGGTCTTGGCCTGCGAGGTGTAGGTGCCGCGGTGCAGCTCCAGGTACAGCTCGCCGACCCAGACCGGCGCGTCCGGGTACTCGGCCTCCGCCGCCGCGAAGAACGCGGCGGGCGGCTCCAGCGCGACGCGCGGCGAGCCCTCCAGGTCGCGCAGACGCGCGGCGCGCGCCAGCATCTCGCGGGTCGGGCCGCCCCCGCCGTCACCCCAGCCGAACGGCACGAGGGAACGCGAACCACGGCCCTTCTCCCGGTAGTTGCGGGAGGCGTGCGCCAGCTGGCCGCCGCTGAGGTCGCTGTTGTAGGTGTCGACGGGCGGGAAGTGGGTGAAGACCCGGGTGCCGTCGATGCCCTCCCACCAGAAGGTGTGGTGGGGAAAGCGGTTGGACTGGCTCCACGAGATCTTCTGGGTCAGGAACCAGCGGTTCCCGGCCAGCTTCACCAGCTGCGGCAAGGCCGCGGTGTAGCCGAAGGAGTCCGGCAGCCACACCTCCCGCGTCTCGACGCCGAACTCCTCCAGGAAGAACCGCTTGCCGTAGACGAACTGACGGGCCATCGCCTCGCCGCCGACCATGTTGGTGTCGGACTCCACCCACATCCCGCCGACCGGCACGAACGAGCCGGTCCGGATCCGCTCCGCGACCCGCGCGAACACCTCCGGCCGGTGCTCCTTCAACCACGCCAACTGCTGGGCCTGCGACATCGCGAAGACGAAGCCGGGGTGGTCCTCCATCAACCCGACGACGTTGGCGCAGGTCCGGGCCACCTTGCGGACCGTCTCGCGTTGCGGCCAGAGCCACGCCGTGTCGATGTGCGCGTGCCCGACCGCGCTGATCCGGTGCGCGGACGCGTGCGCGGGCGCGGCCAGCGCGGCGGCCAGTTCGGCGCGCGCCTGCGCCGCCGTCCCCGCGACGTCCGCGAGATCCAGCGCGTCCAGCGCCCGCTCGATCGCCCGCACCAGGTCGAACCGGCGCGCGTCGTCGGTGGACAGCTGCTCCATCAGCTGCCCGAGCACCTCCAGGTCCTGCACCAGCTCCCAGACCTCGCTTTCGAACACCGCCAGCTCCATCCGGGCCAACCGGTACTGGGAGGTGCGGTCGGCGGTGAGGCGGTCGCCCTGGTACGTGGGGGAGTGGGCGACCAGCACCGGGTTGGCGGCCGCTTCGACGTAGAGCTCCGCGAGCTCGCCGCCACGGGCGTCGTCGGTGACGCGCACCCACGCCGTGCGCGGGTTGAGGCCCTTCACCGGCCGGCCGTCGGAGCGGTAGACCAGGCCCTCGCACTGGAAGCCGGGCAGGTTCGGGTCGAAGCCCAGGTCGATCCGCGCCTCCACCGCCCGCCCCGCCCACGCGGCGGGCACCTCGCCCCGCACTCGGAACCACGTCGTGCCCCACGCGGGCCCCCAGGCGGCGTCCGCCGGGCAGTCCGCGTAGTCCGCCGCGAGCCCGTCCGCGACCTTCGGCGGCTCTCCCTCGGCGTCCCAGCGCGCCACCTGGAGCGGCACGGACTCCCCGTACACGGCGGGCTCGATCCGCTCGCGCAGCACGCGGCGCAGACGGCGTTCGACGGTGGCACGGTCGTCGTGCATGGCGGTGACTCCCGGTTCGGCTGTGACGACGGCGGGGCGGCCCGGCGGCCGCGGGCACGGGCGCGGGCCGGGTCGGTGCAATGGCGGGTGTGGTCAGGACGTGCCATCTCCGTCATACCCCGCCAGGC
>NZ_BBPQ01000123.1:7196-12367 GCF_000787855.1 Streptacidiphilus anmyonensis
GGCCGGGTCGGTGCAATGGCGGGGGTGGTCAGGACGTGCCATCTCCGTCATACCCCGCCAGGCCGCCGTACCCCGCCACGCCGCCCCGGAGCAGCAGGCTCCCAGTGCGGTGCGTCGGTGCAGCACCGCCTTTCCGGCGCGCGCCGTGGCGAAGCTCCAGGCAGACGGGCGGGTGACCGCGGCGGGGCTGGTCGGGCCGGTCGCGCCAGGAGTGTCCGTGCCGGAGGTACGGGCGGGTGCTGACCTTCTGCTTATTACCCCCAGGGGTATAGTGGACTGCGGGGATCGATGAGTACGAGGGAGAGAGGCGCATCGTGAGCTACGACCGCACCGTCCGGCTGGACACCACCGACTTCGCTGCCGCCGTGGCGGACGTCCGCGAGGCGCTCGCCGGGCAGGGGTTCGGTGTGATCACCGAGATCGACCTGACGGCCACGATGAAGGCCAAGCTCGGCGAGGAGCTGGAGGACTACCTGATCCTCGGCGCCTGCAACCCGGCGCTCGCCTTCCGTGCGATCTCCGCCGATCGCAACATCGGCCTGCTGCTGCCGTGCAACGTGGTCGTCCGCCGGGTCGAGGACCACGTCCTGGTCCAGGCGGTCGATCCCGGCATGATGGTCGAGCTGTCCGACGCCGAGGGTCTGCGGGTCGTCGCCGATGAGGCCACGACCCGCCTGGACGCGGCGCTGGCCGCGCTCGTCTGAGACCGACACCCGACACCGACATCCGAACCAGGAGCCGAACCCCCATGTGCCGACGCGTCACCTGCCGCCGCTGCGGGAAGTACACCTACGCCGGCTGCGGCCAGCACGTCGACCAGGTCCTGTCCGGCGTCCCGGCCGCACAGCGCTGCGGCTGCGCGGCGGAGCCGAAGCCGGCCCGCAAGGGGTGGTGGCCCTTCGGTCGCTGACGCCCTGCGTGCACCGCCCGTCCCGCGCCGCCGTCCTGCACCGCGCCGTCCTGCACCGGCCGGTACCGGCGCGGCAGGCGGTCGGGACCGGGGCCCGCCGCTGAAGGGCCCCGGTGGTCGTCCGCCTGCCGCGCAGGCCGTCGGGCGGGCTCAGCCGGCGGGAAGCGTCTGCCCCGGCCCGGCCGGCAGCTCCTTCAGGCGGCTGACCGGGGACAGCACCAGGCCCACGACGACGACGGCCGAACCGGCCGCGGCCACCGTCAGCGCGCCTCGGCCGCCGAGCTGGCCGGTGAGCAGACCGGCGCAGAGCCCGCCGAGTGCGCCGCCGCCGAACAGGAGCGTCCGGAACGCGGCCGTCATCCGGCCCATCATCGACTGCGGTGTCACCGCCTGACGGAGGCTGACGATGACGACCCCGGCCACGCCGAGGCCCAGGTAGGTGGTGAAGAACGAGAGCACGAACAGCCCGATCATCACCGGTCGCGGCCCGGCCGCCGCGGGGATCAGGGACGGGCCCAGCAGGAGGGCGGACTGGGCCACGAGGTAGACGCGGCCGAGCGGGAACCGCGCGATGACCTTGCGCGAGACGAGCGCGCCGACCAGGCCGCCGACCGAGGCCGTCGCGAAGACGGCGCCGAGTGTCGCCCCCGCCAGGTGGAGGTCGTGGGTCCCGTACAGCAGGAACATCGTCCACACCGTGATCATCGAGAAGTTGCAGCAGAAGCCGATCAGGGCGAGGGCCCGCAGCACGCGGTCGCGCAGGACCCAGGCCAGACCGTCCTTGAGCTCGCGCCGCAACCGCCGTTCGGCGACCGGCTCGGGGCGCGGCTCGGGCGTGCGGATCAGCAGGAGGGAGGCGACGGACACCGCGTAGGAGCAGGCGTCGACGACCACGGCCGCCGGAGCGCCGACCGCGGAGACCAGGAGGCCGGCCAGTCCGGGACCGGCCACGTCGGCCGCCGAGGAGCTGGCGCCCATCTTGGCGCTCGCCTCGACGTAGTGCGCCGGGCTCTTCACCAGCACCGGCACGTACGACATCCAGCTCACGTCGAAGACCACCGACGCGATGCCGACCGTGCACGCGATCACCATCAGCAGGGGCAGGTCGAGCGCGTGCCGCCAGTACAGCAGCGGCACGAGGGCCAGCAGGACCAGCCGGACCAGGTTGGCGCCCAGCATGACCGGTCGCCGGCGGGCGCGGTCGGTCCAGACGCCGATCAGCATGGCCAGCCCCAGGTACGGGACCAGCTGAAGGAAGCGCAGCAGCCCGACCTGCTCGTCGCTCGCGCCGAACGCGCCGATGGCGGTCAGCGGGAGCGCGAGGTTGGTCACCTGGGTGCCGAGCAGCGAGACGGTCTCGCCCAGCCAGAACCTGACGAAGTCGCCGTTGCGCCACAGGCTCGCCTGCAGCGGGGTCTGCTGCGTGGTCGCGTCCGCAGAGTTCGCGACCTGGGTCATCGGGCGCTCCCGGCCAGCTCGGCGACCGCCGCGACGACCGCCTCGACCTCGTCGTCGGTGTTGTAGTAGTGCGGCGACAGGCGCAGGCACCACTCCACCTCCTTGTCGGTGAAGTCGTACTGGGCGAACTCCCGGTAACTGAGTGCGGAGTTGACGCCTCGTGCGTCCAGCGCCGCCTTGAACGGCCGCGCCTGCCACCCCTCGATCGTGAAGGTGACCAGGGCGGCCCGGGCCGGACCCCGCTCCAGGGTCCGCACGCCCGGGATCTCGGCCAACTGCCCGCGCAGCCGCCCGGCCAGGGCGGGTGTGCGCTGCGCGACCGGCTCCAGGCCGACCCGCAGCGCGTACCGGACCGCGGCCGCGCAGCCCAGCACGGTGGCGTACGGGAACTCCCACTCCTCGAAACGGGCGGCCGTGGCGACCGGGGTGTAGGCGCCCGGAGCGGTCCAGCGCGCTCCGTGCATGTCGATGAAGAGCGGCTCGTAACCGGCCGCGAGGGCCCGGTCGGAGACGTAGAGGAAGCCGGAACCGCGCGGCCCGCGCAGGAACTTGCGGCAGGTGGCCGTGAGCAGGTCGCAGCCGATCTCCTCGACGTCGAGCGGGTACTGCCCCACCGACTGGCACGCGTCGACCAGGTAGAGCAGGTCGAGCTCACGGCAGTGCTTTCCGATCTCGGCGACCGGCTGCACCAGGCCGGAGTTGGTGGGCACGTGGGTGGCGGCGACCAGGCGCGGGCGGTGGGCGCGCATCAGCGCCGCCATCGCGTCGACGTCCACGCCACTGCCGTCGGGGTGGTCGGGGGCGTGCACGATCTGCACGCCGTGGCGCTTGCGCAGGGCGAGGAAGGCGATCTGGTTGGAGATGAAGTCGTTGCGGGTGGTGAGGACGACGTCGCCGGGGCGGAAGTCGATCGCCGAGAGGGCCTTGGTGTAGGCGTGGGTGGCGCTGGCAGCGTAGGCGATGTTCCCGGGGCCGGTGCCGAGGAGCTCGGCGAGCGAGGTGTAGAAGTCGGCCGTCTCCGCGGCCCTGGCTGCGGCGGCCTCGTAGCCGCCGATGGTCGCCTCCAGTTCGAGGTGGTCGAGCATCGCCTGGAGGACCGGACGGGCCATCAGACCGCTGCCTGCGTTGTTGAAGTGGACGACCCGCTCGACGCCGGGGGTGTCGGCCCGCAGAGCGGCGAGGTCGAGGAGCGGTTCCGGGCTGCGGGCGAAAGCGCTATCGTGGTTCTTCATGTATGACGGTAGCAGTATCGAGACGCTGGTAGCGAGCCTCCGGGATCTGATCGCGCGTCTCGCCCCGGGCGACCGCCTGCCCAGCAGCCGGGATCTGATCGTGCGTCACGGGGTTGGCCCCGTTACCGTCTCGCGCGCGATCGCCCTCCTGGCGGCCGAGGGCGCGGTGGTCACCCGCCCCGGGAGCGGCACGTATGTGGCGACCCGACGGCCGCGCCCGGCCGACGCCGAACCGGACACCTCCTGGCAGGCCGTCGCCCTGGCGGGCCGTCAGTTCCAGCCGGAGCGCCCCGACGAGCAGTCGGGCACGCCGGCGCCGGGCACCATCGCGCTGTCCGGCGGCTACCTGCACGAGAACCTCCAGCCCACCCGGCTGCTCGGCGGAGCGCTGGCACGGGCCGCCCGCCGCCCGGACGCCTGGCACCGCGCCCCCGCGGCGGGCCTTTCGACGCTCCGCACGATCTTCGCCCAGCAGGCGGGCGGGGACGTCGACCCCGAGGACGTCCTGGTGACCGGAGGCGGACAGGGGGCGTTGTCCATGCTGTTCCGCGCGGTCGCGGCGCCCGGCGACCCGGTCCTGGTCGAGTCGCCGACCTACGTCGGGGCGCTCGCTGCCGCGCGCTCCGCCGGACTGCGGCCGGTGCCCGTGCCGATGGACGAGCACGGCCTGCGGCCCGACCTCCTCGCCGACGCCTTCGCCATGACCGGCGCCCGGCTGCTCTACTGCCAGCCCACCTTCCACAACCCCACCGGCACCGTCCTCGCCCCCGAGCGGCGCGGGCAGGTCGTCGATGTGGCGCGCGCGGCCGGGGCGTTCGTCATCGAGGACGACTTCGCCCGCCACCTCGGCCACGGCCGCACGGTGCCACGCCCGTTGGTCGCCGACGACCGCGACGGCACCGTCATCCACGTCCGTTCGCTGACCAAGGCCGCCTCGCCCAGTCTGCGGATCGGCGGCGTCGTCGCCCGGGGCCCCGTCATGCGGCGCCTGCTCGGGATGCGGCGGGTCGACGACTTCTTCATCGCCCGCCCGCTTCAGGAGGCCGCGGTCGAACTGCTGAGCACTCCGGCGTGGGACCGCCATCTGCGCACCCTGGCGACCGCGCTGAACCACCGCTGCGCGGTGCTGGCCGACGCCCTGGCCCGTGAACTGCCCGACTGGACGCTGCTTCAGCTCCCCGAGGGCGGCTTGCACTTGTGGCTGAGGCTGCCGGCCGGCCTCACCGAGGCGGACATCGCGGACGCCGTCCCGGCGCACCGGGTCGCCGTCAACCTCGGGCACCAGTACTTCGCCGCCGAGCCACCCGCCGCTCACCTGCGCCTCGGCTTCGCCGCCGCGGCCGAGCCCGCCGACCTCGTCGAAGCCGCCGCGCGCCTGGCCGCCGCGGCCAGCCGACCGCGCTCGGCCGACGACTGAGCGACCGCCGGCGGGCGGAGCCCGGCGCGACCCCTCGGCCCCCCTCGCCAACCCGCCCGGCCGCGCCACCTGGCACGCGATCTTCCGGCCCCCAAGGCCTCTGGGGCCCCCGGGCCCCCGGGTCCTGCGGCCTGCGGCCTGCGGCTCCCCGGGC
>NZ_BBPQ01000122.1 GCF_000787855.1 Streptacidiphilus anmyonensis
GGCCTGCTGCGGGACCGGGGGGATGGTGGGCTCGGGAGCCGGAACCGGGCGCGGGGTGTCCTCGGCGCGCGGGACGCTGCCGAGGGTGTGGATGCTGCGGCCCGTCGCCGTGGAGCCCGCCGCCGAGGAACCCGCACCGGCCCGCGGGAACTCCGGCGTCGCCGGACGGTCGCTCGACGCGGAGCGGACGATCGGCTCGCGCACGATCGGGGTGGGCTGGCCGCCGTCGAAGCCGGCCGCGATGACGGTGACCCGGACCTCGTCGCCGAGGGCGTCGTCGATGACGGCGCCGAAGATGATGTTCGCCTCGGGGTGCGCGGCCTCGCTGACCAGCTGGGCCGACTCGTTGATCTCGAACAGGCCCAGGTCCGAGCCGCCGGAGATGGAGAGCAGCACGCCGCGCGCGCCGTCGATGGAGGCCTCCAGCAGCGGCGAGGAGATCGCCATGACCGCCGCCGCCTTCGCGCGGTCCTCGCCGCGCGCCGAGCCGATGCCCATGAGCGCGGAACCCGCGCCGCTCATCACGGACTTGACGTCCGCGAAGTCGAGGTTGATCAGGCCCGGGGTGGTGATCAGGTCGGTGATGCCCTGGACACCGGAGAGCAGCACCTGGTCGGCGCTGCGGAACGCGTCAAGGACGCTGACCTGGCGGTCCGAGATGGAGAGCAGGCGGTCGTTGGGGATGACGATGAGGGTGTCGACCTCCTCGCGCAGCTGCGCGATGCCGTCCTCCGCCTGGTTGGCGCGGCGGCGGCCCTCGAAGGTGAACGGGCGGGTGACCACGCCGATCGTCAGCGCGCCGAGCGAGCGCGCGATGTTGGCGACCACCGGGGCGCCGCCGGTGCCCGTGCCGCCGCCCTCACCGGCCGTCACGAAGACCATGTCGGCCCCCTTGAGGACCTCCTCGATCTCCTCGCGGTGGTCCTCGGCGGCCTTGCGGCCGACCTCGGGGTTGGCTCCGGCGCCAAGGCCGCGGGTGAGCTCACGGCCCACGTCGAGCTTCACGTCGGCGTCGCTCATCAGCAGCGCCTGGGCATCGGTGTTGATCGCGATGAACTCGACGCCCTTGAGCCCGACCTCGATCATCCGGTTGATGGCGTTGACGCCGCCGCCGCCGATACCGACGACCTTGATGACTGCGAGGTAGTTCTGCGGTGCTGCCACGTCGAAGGCCTCTCGCCTCGGATCTGTCTACTCATACCGAAGGGGCGGTGCTTTCGACTGCTCCCGACCCGAACCCTAAACATGAGGTTTAGAGTTAATGCTATGTCACTGCTGCATTATCCACTGTCACTAGGACAGTAGGCATCTGGGCATGCCGGTTCAACGGACACGCCGAGCAAGCGGTTTTTTCTTGTGAGCCTATGTGATCTACGGTCTCCGCGCGTACACGGGGGTCAACAAGCGTCAGGGCTCAGTAGACGGTCCGTCAAGACCGAAGCGCGGGATCCGTCGGTGCGCTCACGTCGTATCCGTGCGCTTGCTGCTTCAACAGCGCGGCCAGCACGACGGCCTTGCGCGCGCTCTGCTCGGGACTGCCCCAGTAGACCGTGCCCGAAGGACCGGAGAGGGTCAGCTCGATGTCGTCGTACGAGTGCACGACGACGGCCGCGGTGCGCCCCGCGATCGCCGGCGGAAGGGATTTGGCCACCTCGACCGCGCCGGCCACCAGGACCGTCTCGGGGAACTGGGCGAGCTCGCCCCTGCCCGCGTCCGACAGCGCGAGCTGCACGACCGGCACGCCCGCGGGCGGAGCGGACAGCGTCACGAACCGCACGCCGCTGGTGTCCTCCAGCGCGTACCGCCCGTCGGCGCCGCGCACCGCCGCGACGGGCACGCGCTCGGTGACGGCGATCCTGACCGCGTGCGGCCAGGAGGTCGAGACGTCGGCGTGGTCGACGCGCGGCAGCGCCTTCTCGACCCGCGCCTCGACCGCGCCGGTGTCCAGCTGCTCCAGCGGGCCGCCCAGCGGGACCTGGGCGGCCTGAAGCACCTGATCCCTGGTCAACGCCTTCAACCCGACCACGGTGACCGTGCGCACGTCGAAGACCGAGGAGAACCAGACCAGCCACACGCCGGTGCCGAGCAGCACGGCGACCAGGCCGCACAGCACGACGATCCCCCGGCGGGACAGCCTGACCGGCGGTCGGGGCGGCCGCTCCTGCGCGGCGCCCGCCCCGACCGACTTCTCGGCCCCGAGGGTCTCAGCCACGACGGCGGCCGCTCCGGTGTGCCTCGATCGCCTCGTAGACCATCTGGGCCAGCAGCTGGTCCGCGTCGCGGCGGCCGAACTCGGCCGCGGCGTGGGACATCTGCCACAGGCGCTGCGGGTCGGTCAGCACCGGCAGGACGTTCTGCAGCACCCAGTCCGGGGTCAGCTCCGCGTCGTCGATCAGCAGGCCGCCGCCCGCGCGGACCACCGGCTGCGCGTTCAGCCGCTGCTCGCCGTTGCCGATCGGCAGCGGCACGAAGACGCCGGGCAGGCCGACCGCGGCGAGCTCGGCCACCGTCATCGCACCGGCCCGGCACAGCATCAGATCGGCCGCGGCGTAGGCGAGGTCCATCCGGTCCAGGTACGGCAGCGCGCGGTAGGGCGGCATGCCCGGCAGGTCGTTGACGGGCGGCAGCTCGTTCTTCGGGCCGACCGCGTGCAGGATCTGGACGCCGTACTGCTGCAGGCGCGGCGCGACGGCCTGGACGGTCTCGTTCAGGCGCCGGGCCCCCTGGGAGCCGCCGGAGACCAGCAGGGTGGGCAGGTTCTGCTCCAGGCCGAAGTACTGCCGCGCCTGCGGGCGGGCCATGCCGCGGTCCAGGTTCGCGATGGTGTGCCGCAGCGGGATGCCGATGTAGCGGGCCTTTTGGAACTTGCTGTCCGGCGTGGCCACGGCCACGTAGTCGGTGTAGCGGGAGCCGATCTTGTTGGCGACGCCGGGGCGGGCGTTGGCCTCGTGGATGACGATCGGCACGCCGCTGCGCTTGGCGGCGAAGTAGGCCGACATGGCGACGTAGCCGCCGAAGCCGACCACGACGTCCGCCTTGGTGCGCTCCAGGATGTCCTGGACGGCCTTGACGGTGTTGCGCAGCCGGCCCGGCAGGGTGATCAGGTCGCCGGAGGGCTTGCGCGGCAGGGCGACCTTGGGGATCAGCGCCAGCTCGTACCCGCGCTCGGGCACCAGCCGCGTCTCCAGCCCCTGCTCGGTGCCGAGCGCGGTGATGCCGACCGTGGGGTCGTTGCGCCGCAGCGCGTCAGCCAACGCGAGTGCGGGCTCGATATGACCGGCGGTGCCACCGCCGGCGAGGACCACATGCACCGAAATTCACCGCTCCTTGTGGGGCTGCCGGAGGAACCGGCGCCGAGCCTGCTTGTTTCCCTTGCTCCTGCGCTTGCGCGTGCTCCGCGCGGCGAGCGTCGCCTTCGCCCTCGGCTCGCTGCGCGCGAAGCAGAGCAGCAGACCGATCGCGAACATGGTCGGCAGCAGAGCGGACCCGCCGTAGGAGAACATCGGGAGCGGGACGCCCGCGATGGGCAGAAGTCCCAGCACCGCACCGATGTTGATCATGGCCTGGGCCATGATCCAGGTGGTGGCGCCTCCCGCTGCGTACCTGATGAACGGTTCCTTCGTGCGTACGGCCACGCGGATACCCGCATACCCTAGTGCCGCGAAGAGAACGAGGACCGACACCGTCCCCGCCAGACCCAGCTCCTCGCCGGTCACGGCGAAGATGAAATCGGTGTGCGGCTCCGGCAGCTGACCCCATTTCTGCACGCTCGCGCCGATGCCGGTGCCGAAGATGCCGCCGGAGGCCAGCGCCCAGATCCCGTGCACGGCCTGGAAGCAGGAGCCGTCCGCGCCGACGTGCGTCGCCCCGATGCAGCCGAGACGTGAAAGCCGGTGCGGCACGGTGATGATGAGCACCGCGCTGGCCAGCAGCGCGAGCAGCGCGCTGGCGCTGAACAGGCGCGCGGGCGCACCGGCCATCCACAGCAGCCCGAAGAGCAGCGCGCAGATGATCATCGCCGTGCCCATGTCGCCGCCGGCGAGGACGAGCGCGAGCAGCAGGAAGCCCACCGGCACGAGCGGGATGAGCAGGTGCTTCCACTCGCCGAGAGTTTTCATCTGCTGTTTACGAGTGAGCAGGTCGGCCGCCCAGAGAACGAGCGCGAGCTTGGCGAACTCGGAGGGCTGGAGCTGGAAGAAGCCGCCCAGCCGGATCCAGTTCCGGTTGCCGTTCACCTCGACGCCGATGCCGGGCACCATCACGGCGAGCAGCAGCACCACGACCACGAGCAGCAGCGGGTACGCGAGGGCGCGGTGGGCCCGGACGGGCATCCGCACGCCCAGGTACATCAGGCCCGCGCCTATCACGATGGAGATGAGCTGCTTCTTGAAGAAGTAGTCGAACGGGAGCCCGTCCAGCCGCGCCTCGATCTGCGAGGCGGAGAACACCATCATCAGACCGAGGACCAGGATCAGCGCGGATGATCCGAGGATCAGGTAATACGGCGTCAACGGCCGTTCCAGGCCCCGCTGGAACCGTCTCCAGGCCGCCCTCGGCCCCGCGAGCCGGCTGTAGGACCGGAAGGTTGCGACGTTCGCTTCCGGCACTTCGGTGGTCCTCTCCCCGGCACAACGACTATCGGCGAACGACCCTACCGGGTCGTCCGCCGATGAGCGTGGAGGCAGTGCCCGTGTGGAGGCGGTGCCTACGTGACGGAGGCGGCGCCTACAGCGCGTGGACCGCCGCGGCGAACGCGTCGCCGCGCTCACCGTAGTTCGTGAACATGTCCATCGACGCGCACGCCGGGGCGAGCAGCACGGTGTCGCCGGACTCGGCGAAGCCCGCCGCCGCGTTGACGACGGACTCCATCGCGGCGGCGCCGACGACGCCGTCGGGGAGTTCGAAGACCGGGACGTGCGGGGCGTGCTCGTCCAGCGCGGCCTTGATGACGGCGCGGTCCGCGCCCATCAGGACGGCGGCGCGCAGCCGCGGGGCGGCCGCCGCGACGAGGTCGCCCATCTCGGCGCCCTTGGCCAGGCCGCCGGCGATCCAGACCACCGACTCGTAGGCGGCCAGCGAGGCGGCCGCGGCGTGCGGGTTGGTCGCCTTGGAGTCGTCGACGTAGGCGACGCCGTCCACCTCGGCCACGAAGGCGATGCGGTGGGCGTCCGGCCGGAAGGCGCGCAGGCCGTCGCGGACGGCGCGCGGCTCGACGCCGTAGGCGCGGGCCAGCGCGGCGGCGGCCAGCGCGTCGGCGATGTTGTGCGGGGCGCTGGGCTGGACGTCCTCGACGGAGGCCAGCTCGGCGGCCGCGTGGCGGCGGTCGGTGATGAAGGCGCGGTCGACCAGCAGGTTGTCCACGACGCCCAGCTGGGACAGGGCCGGCGCGCCGAGGGTGAAGCCGACGGCGCGGCAGCCCTCCTCGACCTCGGCCTCGCGGACCAGGTGCTCGGTGGCCGGGTCGGCGACGTTGTAGACGCAGGCGACGACGTTGCCCTCGTAGATCCGGCCCTTGTCGGCGGCGTACGCCTCCATCGAGCCGTGCCAGTCGAGGTGGTCCGGGGCGAGGTTGAGGACGACCGCCGAGTACGGGCGCACGCTCGGCGCCCAGTGCAGCTGGTAGCTGGAGAGCTCCACCGCGAGGACGTCGTAGGGCTCCTCCGCCAGCACGGCGTCCAGCACGGAGACGCCGACGTTGCCGACGGCCGCCGTCCGCCTGCCCGCCGCCGTCAGGATGGAGGCGAGCATGCGGACCGTCGTGGTCTTGCCGTTGGTGCCGGTGATCGCCAGCCACGGCGCGGGCTCGCCCGTCTCCGGGTGCGGGCGGCGCAGCCGCCAGGCGAGCTCGACGTCGCCCCAGACCGGGATCTCCAGCTTCTCCGCCGCCTGGAAGAGCGGCGCGTAGGGCGGCCAGCCGGGGGCGGTGACGATCAGCTCGGTGTCGTCGGGCAGGGAGTCGCCGTCGCCGAGGCGGACGGTGACGCCGAGGGCGCGCAGCTCCTCGGCCTGGGCCTGCTGGCGTGGGCCGTCACCGCCGTCGACGACGGTGACGACCGCGCCGAGGCCGTGCAGCACCCTGGCCGCCGGGACGCCGGAGACGCCCAGCCCGGCCACCGTGACATGCAGGTTCTCCCAGTTCATACCGGTCATACCGTCCGCGACCTCACCGCTGCTCATCAAACCCCGCTGACTGTTAAGACGTGACCCAGCCAGCGTAGAAGAGACCGAGGCCCACGGCGACGCACAGTCCCTGAATGATCCAGAATCGGACCACGATGAGCACCTCCGACCAGCCCTTCAACTCGAAGTGGTGCTGGAGTGGTGCCATCTTGAAGACGCGTTTCCCGGTCATCCGGAACGAGCCGACCTGGATGATGACGGACAGGGTGATCAGCACGAAGAGGCCGCCGAGGATGGCGAGCAGCATCTCGGTGTGCGAGCAGATCGCCAGGCCCGCGAGCGCGCCACCGAGGGCGAGGGACCCGGTGTCACCCATGAAGATCTTGGCGGGCGAGGTGTTCCACCACAGGAAGCCGAAGCAGGCGCCCATCAGCGCGGCTGCGACGACGGCCAGGTCGAGCGGGTCGCGGACCTGGTAGCACTGGGCTCCGGCGGTGGCCGCGGTGGCGCAGTTCTGGCCGTACTCCCAGATGCCGATGAAGACGTACGCGCCGAAGACCATCACCGAGGCGCCGGTGGCCAGACCGTCCAGACCGTCGGTCAGGTTCACGCCGTTGGACATGGCCAGGATCATGAACAGCGCCCAGATGGCGAACAGCACCGGGCCGAGCGACCAGCCGAAGTCGGTCACGAAGGAGAGCTTGGTGGAGGCCGGCGTGGTGCCGGCCGGGTCCGGGAAGCGCAGCGCGCCGACGGCGAAGACGATGCCGACGATCAGCTGGCCGGCCATCTTGGCCTTGGCCCGCAGACCGAGCGACCGCTGCTTGACGATCTTGATGTAGTCGTCGAGGAAGCCGACCAGGCCCATGCCCGCGAACAGGAAGAGCACCAGCAGGCCGGACATGGTGGGCTTGGTGCCCATGATCAGGTGCGTCAGGCCGTAGCCGACGAGCGTCGCCAGGATGAAGGCGATACCACCCATGGTGGGCGTGCCGCGCTTGCTGTGGTGCGCCTGCGGGCCGTCGTCGCGGATCATCTGGCCGTAGCCGTGGCGGGCCAGGATCCGGATCAGGACCGGGGTGCCGACCAGCGAGAAGAACAGGCCGAACGCCGAGGCGAAGAGGATCGCCTTCATCAACGACCAGCCTCCCCGACGGTGCCCGCCATCGGGTCCTGCGCGAGCAGGGCCGCGGCGACCTTCTCCAGACCCACCGAACGCGACGCCTTCACCAGGACCACGTCCCCAGGCCGGACCTGCTCCCGGAGCAGCTCGATCGCGCTATCCGCGTCGGGCACCAGCACCGATTCCTCACCCCACGAACCTTCGTTTCTCGCGCCCAGCTCCATGCAGGCCGCTTCCCGACCGCCCACCGCGACCAGGGTCGCGATGTTCAGTCGGACCGCGAGCCGGCCCACGGCATCGTGTTCGGCGAGGGAGTCCTCGCCGAGTTCCCGCATCTCCCCGAGGACCGCCCAGGTGCGGCGGGCCTCCGGGCCCCTCCCGCCGATCGCGGCGAGCGCGCGCAGGGCGGCCCGCATCGAGTCGGGGTTGGCGTTGTACGCGTCGTTGATCACGGTGACGCCGTCCGAACGGTCCGTCAGCTCCATCCGCCACTTGGACAGGCTCCCGGCCTCGCTCAGCGCGGCGGCGATCCGCTCCACGCCCAGCCCGCACACGGTCGCGACCGCGGCGGCGGCGAGGGCGTTGCTCACGTGGTGCTCACCGTAGAGCTTCAGGGCCACCGGCGCGGAACCGGCGGGTGTGCTCAAGGTGAACGAGGCACGCTGCAGATGGTCGAATCGGACATCGGTGGCGCGCACGGCGGCGTCCTCGGCCTCGCCGTAGTAGACGACGCGG
Source organism: Streptacidiphilus anmyonensis (assembly GCF_000787855.1). GTDB lineage: Bacteria > Actinomycetota > Actinomycetes > Streptomycetales > Streptomycetaceae > Streptacidiphilus > Streptacidiphilus anmyonensis. Next base: position 7,979 of record NZ_BBPQ01000122.1, read on the forward strand.
GCCCGCGTGCGCGGGGCCATGCCGCGCACCAGCGGGTCGTCGCCGTTCAGCACGGCCACGCCGTCCTCGGGCAGCGCCTCCACCAGCTCGCCCTTGGCCTCGGCGATGCCCTCACGGCTGCCGAACTCGCCCAGGTGCGCGGTGCCGACGTTGATGACCAGGCCGACCTTGGGCCGGGTGATCCCGCACAGCTCGGCGATGTGGCCCTTGCCGCGCGCGCCCATCTCCAGCACCAGGAACTCGGTGTCCTGCCGGGCCTTGAGGGCGGTCAGCGGGAAGCCGATCTCGTTGTTGAACGAGCCCTCGGTGTAGACGCAGGCGCCCTTGCTGCCCAGGACCTGGGCGATGAGGTCCTTGGTGCTGGTCTTGCCGGTCGATCCGGTGAGGGCGACGACGGTCGTGTCGGTCAGTCGCGCGGTGACGGCCCGGGCCAGCCGGGCCAGAGCCTCCAGCACGTCGTCGACGACCACGGCGGGGACGCCGACCGGACGGCTCGCCAGCACGGCGACGGCGCCGGACCCGGTGACGACGCGCTCGGCGAAGTCGTGGCCGTCGACCCGCTCGCCCGCCACGGCGACGAACAGCGCCCCGGGCGTGACCTGGCGCGAGTCGTGCACCACCGGGCCGGTGACCCGCGCCTGCGGGTCCGGTGCGTCAACGAGCGTCCCTCCGGTGGCCTCGGCCACCTCCGCGAGGGTCAGGGGGATCACGTTGGCTCTACTCCTCGACGTCCATGGGGGCGGACTGGGCAATGAGACTGGACTGCTCTGTCTGCGAGGACTGCGCTGTCTGCGAGGACTCTGCTGTCTGAGAAGCGATGGCGTCGCGCAGCACGACGCGGTCGTCGAACGGGCGGGTCTCGCCCTTGGCGTACTGGCCGACCTCGTGCCCCTTGCCGGCGACCAGGATCGAGTCCCCGGCGTGGGCGCGGGCCACGGCGGCGGCGATGGCGCGGGCGCGGTCGGGCTCGACCAGCACGTCGCCGCGGCCCTCCTCCGGCACCTCGACGGCGCCCGCCAGCATCGCGGCGAGGATCGCCAGCGGGTCCTCCGAGCGCGGGTTGTCGCTGGTCAGGATGGCGGTGTCGGCGTAGCGGGCGGCGATGGCGCCCATCGGGCCGCGCTTGAAGGGGTCGCGGTCGCCGCCGCAGCCGATGACGACCAGCACCTGACCCTTGGTCACCTCGCGCAGCGAGCGCAGCGCGCCCTCCAGCGCGTCCGGCTTGTGCGCGTAGTCGACCACGGCGAGGAACGGCTGACCGGCGTCGACCTGCTCCATCCGGCCCGGCACGCCCGGGACCGCGGCGACGCCGGCGACGGCCTCGGCGAGCGGCAGTCCGGCGGTGACGGCGGCGGCGACGGCGGCCAGCGCGTTGGCGACGTTGAACGGACCCGGCAGCGGCGAGGACGCGTCGGCGGTCTGGCCGTCCGGGCCGACGACGCGGAAGTGCGAGTCGGCGTGTCCCAGCTGGACGTGCTCGGCGCGCCAGTCCGCGGCCGGGTCGCCCTGGGCGGAGTAGGTGACGACGGGGATCTCGGACTCGGCGGCCAGACGGCGGCCGTAGTGGTCGTCGAGGTTGACGACGCCGACGCGAGCCCGGCGCCGGGTGAACAGCTGCGCCTTGGCCCGGAAGTAGTCGTCCATGTCCGGGTGGAAGTCGAGGTGCTCGGGCGTGAGGTTGTTGAAGACCGCGACGTCGTAGACGACGCCGTCGACCCGGCCGAAGACCAGCGCGTGGCTGGAGACCTCCATCGCGACCGCGTCCGCGCCCGCCTCGCGCATCATCGCGAGGACCGCGTGCAGGTCGGTGGCCTCGGGCGTGGTCCGCTCGCTCTTGATCCGCGTCTCGCCCACGCGCATCTCGACGGTGCCGAGCAGACCGGGGGTGCGGCCGGCGCCGCGCAGCGCGCCCTCGATCAGATAGGCGGTGGTGGTCTTGCCGCTGGTGCCGGTGACACCGATGGAGAGCAGCTGCTCGGCGGCACGGCCGTAGATCGCGGCGGCCAGTTCGCCGACGCGGGCGCGCGGCTGCGCGACGACCAGCAGCGGGACCCCGGCGTCGGCGGCGCGCTCGGCGCCCTCGGCATCGGTGAGCAGGGCGACGGCGCCGTTCGCGACGGCCTGGGCGGCGAAGTCCGCGCCGTGCGCGTTGGCGCCGGGCAGCGCGGCGTACAGGTCCCCCGGAAGGACGGCACGGGAGTCGTGGGTGATGCCCGTCACCAGTGTGTCGGCGCTCGCCGGGGCACCCAGACCGAGCTGCTCGGCGACCTGCGCGAGGGCGAGGCCGTCGGTGGTCCTGGGGCGGAGCGAGGGCTGATCACGATGGGGCACGGCGGTGAGGTTACCCGTACCGGTGCTCTCGGAGCCAAGTGGGGAGTTGATTGCCATGTGCATGCCGCCATCCGTGCTGGTCATGTGAGGGTATCGCCATCCTTTTCCGCCGTCTGCCACCCTGCTGTGACCCATGTCACCAGTTGACGGGCAGGTTCGCCGGGGCCGCGCCGGTCGGCGGGACGTCGAGTGTCTTCAGTGCGAACTCCATCACCTGCTTGAAGACCGGGCCGCACAGCTGCCCGCCGAAGTGCGCGCCCACCGGCTTCTGGACCACGCAGGAGACCGTCAGCCGCGGCCTGTCCGCGGGCGCGAAACCGATGAAGGAGGCCGTGTAGCCGCTGTAGCCGTTCGCCGTGGCCCTGTTGGCGGTGCCGGTCTTGCCGGCCACCAGGTAGCCGGGGATCTGCGCCATCGTGCCGGTGCCCTGCTCGCTGCCGACCACCGACTGCAGCATCTCGGCCAACTGCTGGGCCACCCCGGTGCTCACCACGCGCGTGCTGGTGGGCGCGGGCGTCGGCGTGTACCGGCCGTCCGGCCCGGTGACGCCCTCCACCAGCGTCGGCGCGACCCGCACGCCGCCGTTGGCGATCGTCGAGTAGACCGAGGTGGTCTGCAGCGCGTTCACCGCCAGGCCCTGACCGAAGGGGATGGTGTACTGCTGTGAGCCGTTCCACTGCTGCGGCGGCGGCAGGATGCCCTGCGTCTCCCCGGGGAAGGCCAGCCCCGAGGGCTGGCCGATGCCGAACTTGGTCAGGTAGTCGTAGAGCACCTGGTCGGCCTGGCTCTGCGTCGAGCCCAGGTGCTCCGCCGCGAGGATCGTGCCGATGTTGGACGACTGCGCCAGCACGCCGTTCAGGGTCAGCTGCTCGGTGCCGTGGGCCACGTCGTCGTGGAACACCCGGTCCGCGCGCGGCAGCGCGCCCGGCACGGTGACATGCGTCTCCGGGGTCGCCACGTTCTGCTGGAGCACCGCGGCCATGGTCATCAGCTTGCTGACCGAGCCGGGCTCGTACGCGTCGCTCAGCGCCGTGTTCCCGATCGCGTTCGGATCCGCGTGCGCGAGGTCGTTCGGGTCGAAGCCGGGAGCGGTCGCCATGGCCAGGATCCGGCCGTTCGTCACGTCCTGGACGATGACGTAGCCGCCGAGCGCCTGGCTCTTGGACACCTGGTCGGAGATCGCCTTCTGCGCCTCCCACTGGATGTCCCGGTTCAGCGTCAGCCGCAGGCTCGACCCCGGCACCGGCACCGTCTCGTGCTGGCCGCCCGCGGTGGGCACCTCGCGGCCGTTCGCCTGCGCGTAGACCTCCTTGCCGTCCACGCCGCGCAGCAGCTTCTCGTACTGCTGCTCCAGCCCGCCGGAGCCGACGCCGTCGGCGTTGACGAACCCCAGCACGTTGGCGGCGAGGCCGCCGTCCGGGTAGACGCGCTTGTCGTGCCGGGCGTGGAAGATCGCGGCCAGCGGGTTGGCGCAGGCGTCGTCGACCCGCCCGTCGTCCCCGGCCTTGAGCGCGAGGGTGTTCTCGACCAGGCAGTGACCCGTACCGGCCTTGTACGCCAGCTGGTTGCCGAGCGTGTTGATCTGGTTCCAGGTCTGCGGGCTCTGCTGCTTGGCGATGAGACGGTACATGTCCGTCTTCGGGTTCTTCGCCGTCAGCGCCTGTTGGAGCGTCTTCTGGTCCTGGCCGAGGATCGGCGCGAGCAGCGCGGCGGCCTGCGCGGGCCCGTCGGTGACGTGCAGCTGCTCGGGCGTGAGCATGGTCGGGTCGGCGGTGACGTCGTACGCGGTGACGGTGGTCGCCAGCACGTTGCCTTCGGCGTCGGTGATCGTCCCGCGTTGCGCGGAGAGCGGCGTCGTCACGTACCGGTTGGCGCTGGCCTCCTCGGCGAGCGCGGTGGAGTCCAGGAACTGCAGCTGCACCAACCGCCCCGCGAACAGCGCGAACACGACCCCGAGGGCGATCCACATCCCCTTCAGCCGCTTCCGCGGCTCCCCCAGCCGCAGCTGCTGCGGCCCGCCGGGCCCCGGCCTCCTCGGCGCGGGCGGCCTGGACCGCGCGGGCGCGCTCCCGCGCGCCGACCCCTCCGACCGGGACGCGACGGCGACCCGCGCGCCCCTGCGCTCGTCCCCGC
>NZ_BBPQ01000121.1 GCF_000787855.1 Streptacidiphilus anmyonensis
TCTGCCCGGGCCCCGAACCGTGACGGAGCCGACATGAACCGCCAGAACGCGGCCTCAGGCCAGCTCCAGGCCGCTGGCCGACATCGTCGCCCGATCGCCCCCGCAGGTCGGCGTGCCCGCCGCACTGGGCGCGGCCGGCGCGCAGGTGGAAGGGACGACGGGGAGACGACGGGGCCCTTGGCGATGACCGCTACGACGGTCGCTCTGCTCTGGTACGACCAGCGCGTGACGTTCCGTGCGGTCGGCCCTCGCCAACACGCCCGGGCCCGAGCAAGCCTGAACCCCACGATGTCGCCTCGGCCGGCCGCGCCGGCCAGGAGGATGAAGGCCGTCACCGTCCCGTCGGCTGGGCATGTCGCAGGAGAGCATCCGCGCCGAGGGCCGCCCTGCACATGGCGACCGGACAGCCCTCACGGGTGGCACGCCGTCAGACTATCGGCGGCTACTTGCAGACGGTCAAACACCGGGCTTCACGCACGCTTTTGTCGCGGGGCGGCCTGGTGAGCGACCGACACCCCGTGGGCGCCTCAAGCGCCCGAGCGGGCCGGTCAGCTCGCGCAGAGTGCCAGCAACGCACGCGGACGTCCGTTGTATGCCTCTGCACGGGGGACGGGCGCTGCTGCGTGCGGGCGCGTCGCCCGCACGCAGCAGCGCCGGGCGAGAGGATCTCGGACATGGCTCGTGACCTGCCGCCCACCCACGGAACCCTTCAGCGCGAAGACGGGCAAACAGGCGCACGGACCGATCCCGGAAGCTCCCGGAAGGCGGCCGAATGATCTTCCTCCCCATCCACCGCGGCAAGGGCTGCGCCGTTCTCGGCGCGCTGGCGACGGGACTGCCAGGACCGTTCGGCACCTGGACCTGGGGAGACCAGGAAGAGCAAGACGAGGAACCGGCTCCCGCCCCGGCCCCGCCCACGGCACCCTCCGGACCGGCGGCGTGATGGGTTCGCCCGAAACCGTCCGTGACCTGGCCGCCGTGCTCATTGAGGGGATCACCGCCGCGATGGTTTGGCACGGCCGCACGCCGTGGCCCACGCTGATCGCCGAACTCCCCGCCCGCGGACAAGGACAGCTGGCGCCCCTGGTCCGGCGGGGCTTCACTACCGCCGTCGACCTGCACCAAGCCCCCCGCGAGGCGCCGGGCTGGTCCGTACGGCTGCTCCTGCGCACCTCCACCCTCGCCCGCGCACAGCTCTCGGGCCCAAGCGGCCCGATCACGGACAAGAACGCGCTTTCGTTGCCGCCGGGCTTCCTCGAGGCGGTCGGGCACCTGGGGCAGACCGTGCTGTACCTGGGTGAGGTCAACCTGTCCCAGTGCCCGGCCGACGACCAAGCCGGGAGACTCGCCGCGCTGACCACCGCCGCAGCACAAGGACACCTCATCGGTGCCCGCTGCCCCGCCCGCACGTAGAGGGACAAACGCCGGCCGCCCGCTCACGCGACCCAGGCCCGGCCACCTCGGTGAGGGGAAAGCTGAATAGTCCAGGCATGGAAGGAGGCGTGGATGGATCGCGCTTCCCGCACCGGCAGCGCCGCCGACCCGCGCCTGCGGCAGGCGCGGCCGAGTGGGTGAGCGTCCAGGCCGAGCTGACCGCAAGCCGACCGCTGGGTGAGGTGCGGGACGGGAAGCCGCAGCCCGCTCGATGGCGGTGCGCGACCTGCTGGAGGCCCTGCCGGGAGTGGACCGGATCCACCCCCTGCAACTGCTGCGCGCCCTTCACATCGGCGAGCACTGCACCGTCAGTGAACTCAGCGACCGCCAGCGGCAACGCCTGCGGCAGTTGTTCCCGCCCTCGACCGCAGCTTCAGCACGGCGGCGACCCACGCGCCCCAACGACGCGGGATCTGACAGCCCGCCGTCGGTGCGAGGACCCTTTCCGGACAGCTGTGCTTACTCAGCCCTTGTAGGCGGCGGCGAGGACGGCAATCACGATCGGCGCCGCGAACATCAACTAGGCCACGGGGAGGCGAAATTCAAAGTGCGGCCGAAGCCCATTCGCTTGGGCACCAGTACGCGCCGGTCGTCCGGGCTGACGTAAGACTGACCCACCTTCCAGTGACGATCATCGTCGTCCCAGCTCACCGCCGTCGCCTCCAACTCGCCACACCTCAAGCTATCGGCCCTCGGCCGGCACCTACACCGGGTCGGCGCGAGGCCGACCGACGTGTTCACCTGGCCGGGCACCCGCCTGGTGCTGCAGATCGAGCGGTCCACGCCTCGGGGCGCTCCGGTGACGGCACGGTCGTACTCACCCAACTCGGCTTCCCGGCCGCCCCGCTGCCGACGGAAAGGACTCGCGGCGCCGCACGCGAAGGCCACCGCGAGCGTCGCCATGGAGGTCTCCCCCGTGAGCTGGCGCCCATCGGCTAGCCGTCGGTTGATGGAGGCTCGTTCGCGTCACCGTCCTCGTCATCGCCCTTGGCGCGGACGTCCTTCGGGGTGGGTGCTGTGATGTTCCGCTGCTCTGCGGACCGCTCCCGTTCCTCGTCGACCTGGTCGTTGTCACGCTCGTCGGGGGTGCTCATGACCCCATCCTGGCCCCGGGGCGGCCGAATTCCGGGCAGACACGTGGGCAGCCCAGCAGCGAAACCCGGCTGGTCCCCTGGCGGTGCTCGGGCGCTGGGGGGACCAGCCGGGCGCGGGCCGGGGCTGGGGTTAGGAGCGGCCGCGGCCGGAGAGCAGGTCGCGGACCCGGTCGACCAGCCCGGTGCCGGGGGCGAGGAGGCGCGGCCCTCGCCATGTCCGGGGACGACGGTGCCGCCCGCAAGGTAACAGAGCAGGTCTTCGTCGAGGCCTGGCATACCGCACCGTCCCTGGCCGCTGATTCCGGCTGCCCGCTCAGCCGGCTGATAGGGCTCGCAGACCGAGTCCTGCGCGCGCACACCGATCCGTGTCTCCGCCGCAACGGCTCCTACTGAAAGGTGGTGCCAGGCCGGTACCCCCGGGACAGACGAATCCGCCGTTGTCAACTGCGCCGACCGGCGGACATCGAAACCCCGGCGCCACTACCCGATCACACGACAGTGTCCAACGCCGATCGTCAGCGCTGATGCTGGAAAGGTTCCTGACGCCACGGCTCATGGGAGGGGACCCGAACACGCCAGGGCCAGTTGCGGACCGTCCGGGTGGGCCACGAAGGGCGGGAACTGGCAATCTACGGCGGGATCCCACCGGCGGGTGGACAACCTCGCCGAGATGTTGGGAAGGCGCACGGGCTTGAGGGTCTGGCGGAGTTCTGCCGCTGCGCCGGCCTGGACGACCCCGCCCGCGGCGTCGAGTTCGTCACCTTCGCCCCGCCCACCATCACCGGCGAGATGAAACGCTTCTTTTCGCTCCCACCCGCCGCGGGCGACTGCCCGGGCAGCGGTGGGCTGCTACGTGGCGGGTGTGGTGGTGGTGAGTCCGGTGAGGAGGATGTCGAGGCCGCGTTCGAGTTCGGCGGTGCCGTCGTAGGTGGCCAGGGTGGTGGCGAGGCCGCGCAGGTGGGGGAATTCCTTGATCGGCAGTCGGTGCAGGCCCAGGCGGAGCAGGTCGTCGGTCTCGTCGGGGTTCTCGACGATCTCCTGGAGTTCGTTGAGGACGTGTCCGTGCAGGAATCCGAACAGGGCGCGGTAGATGTGCAGGGCGTCGGCGCCGGTGAAGCCGGCCCGGGTGAGCAGGGCCAGGATGTCCTCGAGCGGGCGCAGGGTGCCGCGGGGGCGCAGGGCCAGGGGTGTGGCCAGGGGGCGGGTGACCAGCAGCGGTACGACGTGCGGGTGGGTCAGGGCGAGGTGGCGGAAGCGGTGGGCCACGGCGCGCAGTTGGGCTACCCAGTCGGGGTCGGTGGGGTCCACGGTGAGCTGGGCCAGGACGGTCTCGGCGATGCCGTCGAGCAGGGCGGCCTTGTTGTCCGCGTGGCGGTACAGGCTCATCGGGTCGCGGCCCAATGCCCGGGCCAGGGCGCGCATGGAGAGCTTCTCGACCCCGTCCCGGTCCACGATCTCCAGGGCGCAGGCCAGCATCCGCTCGCGGGTCAGCTTGCCGTCCGGATGCGGCTCCGCTTCCTCCTGCAGCGCGCGACCGGCTGGGGACGCATCCATGCCAAGCACCTTCCTTCTCGTCGCGACGGGCCCGCCAGCGGGTGGAAGGCCGCGTGCTGCAAATCAGTAGACCTACGGTGTAGACATCAGTCTAGCCAAGGAGTTAACTGTAGGTCTACGGCGTATGTCCCTTTTGGGAGGAAAAGGTCATGATCATTATCCTCGGACTCATCATCCTCGTCGTCGCGGCGATCGTGGCCGTGGCAGGAATCTTCGGCAATACCGGCAGCGCCCACGCCGTGAACGGCGCGTTCTCGGTCTTCGGCCACCACCTGAACGGCTCCACCGGAACACTGTTCCTGTTCGGCATCATCGTCGGCGCCGCCGCCATGCTGGGCCTGGGCCTGCTCCTGACCGGCGCCCGCCGCACCTCCCGCCGCGGACTTGCCGCCCGACGCGACCTGCGGCACTCCCGCCGTGAGACCGCCGCCGTCGACAAGGACCGCGAGGCCCTGGCCGGGCAGCGCGACACGGCCCGCGCCAAGACGGCGACCGTCGCCCAGGAACGCGACGACCTGACCCGGCAGCGCGACGATCTCGCCGAAGAGCGGGACGACCTCGCCGGACAGCGCGAGAACCTGCTCAAGCAGCGCGAGGACCTGCTCGACCGGGACGCGCGCCTGCGCGCCACGCCGACCAGTTCACGTGCCGTCCCGGACCGCTACGCGGCGGACAGCCACCCGGCCCCCTCGGACGAGGAGCAGCACCGCAAGGAGAACCCGTTCGGAAATCGCCCGGCCTCCCTTTGAGCCCGTCCGGGCCTCCAGGCGCCAGTCCCCAAGAAGCAATCCCGCGAGGGGAAGCAGTCATGAGCGTCAGCAAGAAGGCCGCGCACAAGGCCGAAACGGTCAAGGGCGGCGTCAAGAAGGCCGTCGGCCGCGCCACCGGCGACCGGTCCCTCGAGGCCGAGGGCCGCGCCGACCAGGCCAAGGGCGACACCAAGCAGGCCGGAGCCAAGGTCAAGGACGCCTTCAAGCACTGACCGGCGCCCGACCGGCAACCTGCCGCGCCGTCACTCGGGCGGGCAGGGCACCACGCCAGCCGCGGGGCCGGGGCCGGCCCCCGCCGGCAGCCACATCGCGAAAGAGGAATCCGCATGAACGACATCTGGGGCTACCGCCCCGCCGCCCGGTACACCGCCGGCACCGACCTGACCGGCTACCAGGTCGACGCGATCGACGGCCACGTCGGGAAGGTCGACGACGCCACCGACGACGTCGGCTCCGCGTTCATCGTCGTCAACTGCAAGCCGTGGCTCTTCGGCAAGCACGTGATGCTGCCCGCCGGCACCGTCACCCTCGTCGACCACAGCCAGGAGACGATCCGCGTTGCCCTCACCAAGGACCAGATCAAGAACGCGCCCGAATACGACCGCGACGCCCACAGGGACGACACCGGCTACCGCACCACCCTCGGCAGCTACTACGGATCCCGCTGAGCATCCGGGCCGGACGCTCGGAGCCTGAGACCACGCGCCCGCACAACAGAGGGAAAGGAGGTGTTCTCCATGGTTCTCCTGATCGCTGTTCTTCTCCTGGCACTGATCCTGGGCGGCGCCGGGTTCGCCCTGCACGCCCTGTGGTGGATCGCGCTGGTCGTCCTGGCCGTGTGGCTGCTCGGCTTCGTCTTCCGCGGCGAGCGCGCCGGCGCCGACGGCCGCAGCCGCTGGTACCGCTGGTAGCCACAGCGGGCAAGGCAACCGAAAGCCCGGCAGTCCTCCGTCCGGCCGTTGGTGCCGGACGAGGGCGGCTGAATTGCTGGATGAATCAGACGATTCCGGGTGAATCGACCTCCGGGATATGGGTAGGCGCGAAGACATCCGGGCCCGTGTCGACGGGCCCCAGGGACCCGCAGAACAAAGGAGATGCCTCGTATGGATGCGATCGTGCTGCTCAAAGACGACCACAACACGGTGGAACGGCTCTTCAAGGATTTCGAGAAGGCAGGCGACCGTGCGCACAAGACCAAGCGGGACATCGCCGACGAGGTCATCGAGGAGCTGACCGTCCACACCTGGATCGAGGAGAAGATCTTCTACCCTGCGGCCCGCGCGGCCGTGCCTCAGACCAAGGACCACGTCCTGGAGAGTGTCGAGGAGCACCACGTCGTGCTGTGGATGCTCTCCGAGCTGACGGGGCTCGACCCGAAAGACGAGCGCTTCGACGCCAAGATGACCGTTCTCATGGAGAACGTGCGCCACCACGTCGAGGAAGAGGAGCAGGAGTGGTTCCCCCAGGTGCGCTCCGCCATGGGCCGCAACCGCCTGGTCGAACTCGGCGAGGAACTTGCTGCGGCGAAGTCCACCGCTCCGCGTGACCCGCTGAAGGTCCCCAGCGCACACGAGTAGCCCGCCACCCTGGTGGGCGACGCGGCGACGGCGCCGAGTACGCAGAGCGGTCCGGTTCGAAGGAGCTGCGGCAGGGCGGGTTGGTTCGAGCATTCACCACCTCGTATCTGCACGCCGCCTGACCGGACGACGGCGAAGTCGACACCGCGCCCCCGGCCTCGATCCCACCCACAGCGCTGACGGTTCGCCAGGCTCGAAGTCCCATGGCCGATCCGATCCGCGGCGGTTCCAGTTCCTGCACGGGATTCCGCGCTAGTCTGGAACCAAAGGCACCCTCCGGAACGCGATCCACTCGGCTGGCGCGAGTGAGACCTCCCCGACGGTGTCCCCCTGCTGCCCCTGACCCTGGCTGCGTCGCATTCGAGACAGCCAGGAGTGCCCGTGTCCACCACCGAACAAGCAGCATCGACACCACCGCCCACTACGGTGACGGCGAGCGCACCGCCGCGGCCGGTCTACACCGGCACCGAGCCCTTCCCCGCGACCCGAACCACCCCCGACCAGCAGCCGCCGGGCTGGCAAGTGGCCGTCACAGCGATGATCGTGGCGTTTCCACTCCTGGCGGTCCTGTTGGCGGGCTGGGCGTCGTGGGGGCAGCTGATCGGCCCGCTCGACATCGCCCTGGCTCTGGCCCTCTACATCTTCACGGGCCTGGGTATCACCGTCGGCTTCCACCGCTGCCTGACCCACGGCAGCTTCACGGCCACCCCGACCCTCAAAGTCGTGCTCGCAGTCGCGGGGTCGATGGCGTTCCAAGGCGACGTGATCACCTGGGTCGCCACCCACCGACGCCACCACGCCTTCACCGACCGGCCCGGCGACCCGCATTCGCCCTTCCGCTACGGAACCACCCTGCGCGGCGAGCTTCGCGGCCTGGCCCACGCCCACGTCGGCTGGCTGTTCACCAGCGACCCGACACCGGCCGAGCGGTACGCCCCCGACCTCCTGGCCGACCGCGCCATGCGCAGGGTATCCGCCGCCTTCCCCGCCCTGTGCGTCCTGTCGCTCGCCCTGCCCTTCGGCCTGGGCTGGGCCATCGGCGGAACACTCCACAGCGCTCTCACGGCCCTGCTCTGGGCAGGCCTGGTCCGCGTCACCGTGCTCCAGCACGTGACCTGGAGCGTGAACTCGCTGTGCCACATGATCGGCGAGCGCCCGTTCCGGACGCGCCGTCACGACCGCGCCACCAACCTGTGGCCCCTCGCCCTGCCGTCCTTCGGCGAGAGCTGGCACAACCCGCACCACGCCGACCCCACCTGCGCCCGCCACGGCGTCGACCCTCATCAGGTCGACCTGAGCGCAGCCGTCATCCGCCTGCTGGAACGGGCCGGCTGGGCCACCAACGTGCGCTGGCCCACCCCGGCCCGCCTGGAAGGCCACCGCCTGTGAACCCTCCGATCGCCGCCACGCCCAGGTGCCGGACGCGCGCATCGTGTGGACCTCGGAAGGCGGCAAGGGCAGCACCCGCGGCACCGCGAGCTTCCACGAGCTCACGCCCAACCTGACCCGCATCGTCCTCGTCGTCGAGTACTACCCCGCGGGCTTCTTCGGATCGTTCTTCGCAATCCGCAACCCCGCCGCACACGAAACGGGCGAGTGGACGGAGCACGAGTCACTGGAACTACTGGCCACCCTCAGCGTCCTTGCCCGCCTCATCGACAGCTGCCAAGTGTCCAGATAGGGAGATCCTGGGCCGCTACCTGTTCAACATCACCGCCAGCGGCCCCGGCCAGGGCCTGCGCCCCTTCCGCGACCCGGACGCGCCCGAGGACGGTGACGAGCAGGAGTAGCCCCGGTCAGTCCGTCTCGAAGGCGTCCCGCAGGTGCGCGGCAAGGAGTTCCGCGATGCTGTCCAGGGCGTCCTTGATGGCGAGGTGGTCGGCGCCCCTGATCGTGGCGTCCAGCAGCTCGCTGTACGCTCCGCACGGTGGTCCAGCCCCTCTTCGGACTGCGGTAGTCCTCTTCGCCGAGGGTGACAGCTGATGGTGCGGCCGACCGGCAGGGACAGCTGGAGTACGGTCTCGCCGGCCACGGCCTGCTGAACACCGGGCAGGTCGAGATCCCGCTCGGACGTGGGGGCGGCGAGCTGGTCGTTGTTCTGGAGCGAGGCCCAGTGGGCGTGCGCGTAGCGCAGGGCGTCACGCAGCTTGCTGGCCAGGTCCTCGGCCATCTCGACGTGACGTTCCTTCTCGTGCCCGTCGAGGAGGCCCGGTGTCCTATCCCTGACGGCCCTTTACGAAGGCGGGCAGCTGCAGGGATGCGAGCAGGTGCCCAGATGGGCGGGGACGCGTTCCACGCGTCGCTGCACCCGACCGTCGTCGTACGTCTGTCACGCTGATCGCGGAATCACCCTGTTCGCCAGACGCTGGCCCGATTCACTGGATGCCGGCTCGTCTGCGATCGATGTGCCGGCGCGGTTGCCGGTGCCCGGCAGGTCCTTGGCGGGCCGGCCTGCGAGTGCGCTCACCGGGCATCGACCGGGTGAGGACGCCGAGTGTGAGCAGAGCGAGCGCCGGCAGTACGGCGACGATGATTGCCATCGGCAAGGCGTCGGTGGGGCCACCCGCGCCGGCCAGCGGAGCAAGTGCCCCGCCGAACATGAACTGGCTGAAGCCGAGCAGAGCGGCGGCCGACCCGGCGTGTCCGCCGTGGTCGGCCAGGGTCTGGGCCGCGGCGTTCGGCATGACGAGGCCCACGCTGGAGACCGGGACGAACAGGCCGATCAGGAGCACGGGCAGGGGTGCCCGTGTCAGTACCGCGCCCAGGACCGTGGTGCCACCGGCTGTCGCGGCCAGCAGACCGGCGAGCAGCAGCACGCGGGCGCCGGCCCGGGCCACCAGCCGGCCGCTGATCTGGGCGGCCGCGATGAGTCCGGCGGCGTTGACGGCGAACACGGCGCTGTACTGCTGCGGTGACAGGCCGTGGATTTCCTGCAGGACGAACGGCGAGCCGGAGATGTAGGCGAACATCGCCGCGAAGACCAGGCCGTTGGCCAGGACGTACCCGGTGAAGACCCGGTCGCTGAGCAGCTGCCGGACGACAGCCAGCAGCGGCTGGCGTGACGCGGAGGGCCGGGTCTGCGGCAGTCCTGCGGCGGAGGCCGCCAGCATCACGGCGCCGAGTACGGCCAGGGCCACGAAGATCCCCGGCCAGCCTGTGACGCGCAGTAGCTGGCCGCCGAGGACCGGCGCGAACACCGGCGCCAGGCCGGTGATCAGGGTCAGTGCGGAGAAGAGGCGTGCGGTGCGGGTTCCGGAGGTGCGGTCGCGGACCATGGCGTTGGCGATGACGATGCCGAACGCCCCGCCGATGCCCTGGACCAGGCGTAGGCCGACGAAGGTCCGGACGTCGGGTGCCACCGCGCAGAGCGCGCTGGCGATCGTGTAGAGGGCGAGGCCCGCCAGCAACGGACGCCGCCGGCCGTAGGTGTCGCTCAGCGGCCCGGCGATCAGTTGCCCGATGGCCAGCCCGGCCAGACAGGCGGTGATGGTGAGCTGGGTGGCCGCGGCGCTGGCGCGCAGGTCGCCGGCGAGGTCCGGCAGTCCGGGAAGGTAGCCGTCGATGGACAGTGGTCCCAGGGCCACGAGCGCTGCGAGCAGGACGATGACTTGGGTGTGCCGGCCGGCGGCGTCGTTGCTCATGGCTCAGTACGCCACGGTGATGCGGCGGCGGATCGCGGTGCCGTTCTCGATCGTGTCGGCCAAGGCGATCGCGTAGTCGGCGTACGAGATGCGGCTGTTGCCGTCGTCGTCGGTGAGCAGGGTGTCCCCGGCGCTGCGGTAGGCCCCGGTCCGCTCGCCCGCTGCGATGACCGCGGCGGGCGACACGTACGTCCAGTCGAGGTCGTGCACGCCGCGGTAGAGGTCGAGCGCTTCGGACTGGGCCTGGGCGTTGGCTTTCCACAGCGCGGGGAAGTCCGGGTCGTCCATGACCCGGGTGCCGGTCGGCGTGCGCAGGCTACCGGCACCGCCGATGGTGACCAGGCGGGTGACGCCGGCTCGGCGGAGTCCGTCGATCAGCGCACGGGCGGCACCGACGATCGTGGCGCGGTCGTTCTCCTGGCCGATCCGGGGGCCGACGGCCGACAGTACGGCGTCGTGGGAGGCGGCGAGGCCGGCGACCGCGGCGGCGTCGGTGACGTCACCGGTGGTCACGGTCAGGGCCTTGTGCTTGAGTCCGTCGACGTGGCCGGCTCGGGTGACCGCGGTGACGGTGTGGCCGCGACGCAGGAGTTCCTCGGTGGTGGGCCGGCCGATGTTGCCGCTGGCACCGAACAGGACGATCTTCATGTGTTGCTCCTTGTTTCTGATGGTCACAGGACGGGCTGGCCGTCGGCGATGATGGCCGCGGTGATGCCGCGCTCGTTGGCGGCGTGCTGGAAGCGCTGCTCGATGTCGGGTTGTTCGGTGTAGAACGGCGGGTTGTGGAACAGGCCGTAGTGCATGGCGCAGACGGTGCCGGCGCCGAGTGCGACGGCGGCCTCGACGCCCTGCTCGGGGGTCATGGTCGCCGGGACGTTGGCCGCGTAGCCCTCGAAGTGGGCGATGACGCCGTTGACCGGGACGAACGCGACGTCGAACGGGCCGTGGTCGCGGGCGATCTGCCACCAGCTGCCGTGCCACTGGGTGTCGCCGCAGTGGATGACCCGCCGGCCGGTGCCTTCGACGACCCAGGCGACCTGGTCACAGTCGTTGCCGCGCCAGTCCAGCGAGGTCACCGGGGTGACGGTCAGCGCTCCGATGCGGCGTGACTGGCCCAGGTCCTGGGCAACGGGGGTGATGCCCGCCTCGTGCAGCGCCGCCGCGCTCGGGGTGTGGCAGCCGATCGTGCCGGTGGCCGCGATCCGGGCGATCAGGTCGTGGTCGTAGTGGTCGGGGTGCAGGTGGGTGATGAGGGCGTGGGTGCCGGGCGGGGTGTCGACCGGGTCGACCGGCCGGTGCGGCGGCCCCATCACCGGCGCCAGCGGAGCGACGTTCTCGAGCGGGTCGATCAGCAGGCGGGTGTCGCCGAGACGGATCTCGATGCCGGCCCAGGCCAGCCGACGCACGGAAAGGGTGGGGGTCATGGCAGCGACGCTAGACCGACGTTGTTGAGAAAGTCAACAAGAGAGTTTTGAATCTCAACGTCACGATGTAGGGTGGTGGCATGCGCACCTACGGGCAGTACTGCGGCATCGCGAAAGCACTGGACACCATCGGCGACCGATGGACCCTGCTGATCGTCCGTGAACTGCTCGCCCTGGGTCCTTGCCGGCACACCGACCTGCGCAACGGGCTGCCCGGGATCGCCAGCAACCTGCTGGTCGACCGGCTCCGCGAACTCGAGGAAGCCGGCCTGATCCACCGCGAGGCCGCCCCGCCGCCAGTGGCCACCACCCTGTTCTCCCTCACCGAGCGTGGCCGCGCGCTGGAGCCGGTGCTGCAGGAACTGAGCCGATGGGGAATTCCGCTATTGCGTGAGCCGGCCGGCAGCGACACCTTCCGCACCCACTGGCTGGACATGCCCGCCCGGGCACTGACCGACCACCGCCCCGACCAGCCGGCAATCGCCCTGCAACTGCACGCCGACGGCAACGAAGACCTGGTCATCGAAGTCAAGGACGGCTCGGTGCACACCCACGCCGGCCGGGTCGACTACCCCACCGCGTCCCTGACCGGACCGCCGCACCTGCTGGCCGCGACCCTGCTCGGCGACCTCGATCTGAGCGCCGCAGCACAGCAAGGCCTGCGGCTCAGCGGCGAACACGAGGCAGTACTGCGCATCCTGCCCCGCTGAACGACCGGCCGCTCGCGAGACTGCGACCTCAAGCTCTACCGAGTCTGCGCCGGTCTCAAAAACGGTCCTTTGCCCGAGCAAGATCAAACATGATGCCCCGGCGGGCGCGAAGTGCCGTTCCGGTTCGCAGAACTCGTTCTCACTCCGCTGCGCGAATTCGGGGGCGTCGAGACCCTGCTCCGCGTGGCCGTGACTCCGGTGCCGTGCCCACGGTGCGGGCCGTATCGCGATACGGCTGCTGCACCCGACGGTGAGCGCGGCGGTGGGGGCCGGTGGGAGCAAGAGCCATGGTGGTCTGGTTTGTCGAAGCTGAATTCATCGA
>NZ_BBPQ01000120.1 GCF_000787855.1 Streptacidiphilus anmyonensis
CCGGGGTGCCCGGCCAGGCCGGGCCCAACCCGTGGGCCGCGCCGCCGCAGCAGCAGGGCTGGGGCGGGGCGCCCGCCGGGCCCGTCGCCCAGGGCGCGCCGCTGGGCTACACGGCCGCAGTCGAGCTCTCCTCGGACCGGCTGCTGAAGAACCAGGCGCCCGAGCGTCGCCAGGGTCCGCCGCGCTTCCGACTGGGCGGCAAGGCCGCCGAGGCGGACCGCGCACAGAAGCTGGCGATCCTGCGCACGCCGGTGATGACCAGCTACAAGATCGCCGTCATCAGCCTCAAGGGCGGCGTCGGCAAGACGACCACGACCACCGCGCTCGGCTCCACCCTCGCAAGCGAGCGCCAGGACAAGGTCATCGCGATCGACGCCAACCCGGACGCCGGCACGCTCGGCCGCCGCGTGCGCCGCGAGACCAGCGCGACCATCCGCGACCTGGTCACCGCGATCCCGTACCTGCGCAGCTACATGGACGTGCGCCGGTACACCTCGCAGGCCAGCAGCGGGCTGGAGATCCTGGCCAACGACGTCGACCCGGCCGTCTCGACGACCTTCAACGACGAGGACTACCGCCGCGTCATCAACTTCCTCGGCGAGCAGTACCCGATCATCCTCACGGACTCCGGCACGGGACTGCTCTACAGCGCCATGCGCGGCGTGCTGGACCTCGCCGACCAGCTGATCGTCGTCTCCACGCCGAGCGTGGACGGCGCGAGCAGCGCCAGCACGACGCTGGACTGGCTCACCGCCCACGGCTACGCGGACCTGGTCCAGCGCAGCATCACGGTCGTCTCCGGGGTCCGCGAGACCTCCAAGATGATCAAGGTGGACGATATCGTCGCGCACTTCCAGACCCGCTGCCGCGGCGTCGTGGTCGTGCCGTTCGACGAGCACCTGGCGGCCGGCGCGGAGGTCGAGCTGACCCGGATGAAGCCCAAGACCCGCGAGGCCTACTTCAACCTGGCCGCGATGGTCGCCGCGGACTTCTCCCGGATCCAGCCGCAGCAGATGGGCTGGCAGCAGCAGCCCGGCGTGCCGCCGCAGCCGGGCCCGCCGCAGCAGGGCTACGACCCGCGCCCGCCCTACCAGCAGCCCCAGGCCTACCCGGCGCAGCCGGGACAGCCTGCGGCGTACCCGCAGCAGCCGCAGGCTCCGCAGCCCGGCCAGCCGCAGCAGGGCTACGACCCGCGCCAGCAGTGGGGTTACGGCTACCCGCCGCCGCAGCAGTAGGCGGCAGACGCGAGGAGGGGCGGACCGCATCGGCGGTCCGCCCCTCCTCGCTGCGCGCCACGCCCCGGTTCAGGCGCGTGCTTCGAACCGACTCAGACCACGTCAGACCGCGTCAGACCGCGTCGGTGAGCTCGCGGGCGCGCTTCACGTCGTCGGCCATGCGGTCCAGCAGCGCCTCGATCGTGTCGAACTTCTCCATGCCGCGCAGGTAGGCGAGGAAGTCGACGGACACGTGCAGCCCGTACAGGTCCAGGCCGACGCGGTCGATCGCGTAGGCCTCGACGGTGCGCTCGGTGCCGTCGAAGGTGGGGTTGGTGCCCACCGAGATCGCGGCCGGCATCCGCTCCTGACCCACCGTCAACCAGCCCGCGTAGACGCCGTCGGCGGGGATGGCCGTGTGCGGGAGCGTCTCGACGTTCGCTGTCGGGTAGCCGAGCTCGCGACCGCGCTGCGCGCCGCGCACGACGACGCCCTCGACCTGGTGGGGGCGGCCCAGCACCTCGGCCGCGCCGACGACGTCGCCCTCGGCGATCAGGCGGCGGGCCAGCGTCGAGGAGAACGGCGCTCCGTCGCCCGCCGCGCCGGTGATCCGCAGGTCCAGCACCTCGACGGTGAAGTCGTGCCGCCCGCCCAGCTCGGCCAGCAGCTCGACGTTGCCCGCGGCACGGTGCCCGAAGCGGAAGTTGGGGCCCTCGACGACCAGTTGGGCGTGGAGGCAGTCGACGAGCACCTGCCGGACGAACTCCTCCGCGGACAGCTGCGAGAACTCCGAGGTGAACGGCAGGACCAGCACGGCGTCGACGCCCAGCGCGCCCATCAGATCGGCCCGGCGGTGGTGCGGGGCCAGCAGCGGCGGGTGGCTGCCGGGGCGGACGACCTCGCTCGGGTGCGGGTCGAAGGTGACGACCACGGAACGGGCCCCGAGCGCGCGGGCGCGGTCCACGGCGCGTCCGATGATCAGTTGGTGGCCCTGGTGCACCCCGTCGAAGGACCCGATGGTGACGACGCTGCGTCCCCAGTCCTCCGGCACTTCTGTCAGGCCCCGCCAGCGCTGCACCTTGACCGCTCCTCGTCCGTCCTGCGCGTCGCCGCAGGCCCCAGTGGTTCCAACCCCCTATACCTTGCCATGGGCCTGGTCCTGGATCCTCATCGGACTCGTCACAGCCGGGCGGAGCAGTCCGCGCAACTCCCGCGCGAGAACGCAGTCGAGGTCCGCGAGCGCCTCGGCGAGACGCCACCGCACGGGCTCGGGCTGCTCGGCCGCCGCCGCGCGGGCGAAGGCGAGCAGGGTCTCGCGCTCGGCCGGTCCGTGGGCGAGCCTGGCCCGCAACCCCCCGCCGACCTGGGCGGCCGCCTCCGGGCGACGCTGGAGGTGCTCCCGGACGAGCCGCGCGGCGGCGGCCCTGGCGCGCGGCGCGGGCGTCGCCCCGAGCACGCGCAGCACGGCCGCGGCCTCCTCCCCCGGCTCGCGCAGCCGCCCCGCGTACCCGGCCAGCACCAGCGTCGGATCACCGTCCAGCGCGGGCGCGAGTGCCGCCGCGCCGAGCAGCGGGTCCCCGGCCAGGTAGCGGGCGACGGCGGCGCGCAGCCGCTTCGGCCGGGCGAGGGGATCGCTCACCAGCGCGACGTAGGCCGCACCGTGCAGGGACTCCTCCTCGCCGCGCGCAAGCAGCGCCTCGGCGGCCAGGCGCACCAGCGTCCGCTCGGCCGGCGCCCCCACCGCAGGCTGACGCGCCAGCAACGGCAGCACGGTCGCGGCCGCCACGTGCCGCTCGGGGCGTGGGTCGTGCGCCCAGCGGTCCACGGCCCGCCCCAACGCCGACGGCTCCGCCTGCGCGAGCGCCCGCAGCAGCGCGTCCGCGCGCGGATGCGCGGCGTCGACGAGCGCCTCCGCGAGCTCGTCCAGCGCGACGTGCCGGTAGGCGAACAAGGTCTCCGCGGCGACGCCGCTGACCCGCTCGTCGGCCAGCCACCGGCACAGCGGCGGCAACGCGGCCGCAGGATCCTGCACGACCACCTCTCCCAGCAGCCGCCCCGGCTCCTCCCTCCCGGCCCGCACGAGCACCCGCAGCACGTCGAGCCGCGCCTCGACGGTGAGCGGCAGGCGCCGCCAGAAGTCCCAGGGCAGGAACGGGACACCGCGTGACGGCTTCGCTCCGGCGGCTCGGGCCCCGGTCACCGGCTCGCCGCCATCACGCAACCCGTCGGGAACGGAGCAGTCGGAGGGTGCGCCGCCGGCCCCAGCCGCAGGAAAGCCCGGCCCGCAGGCCGCGCGGTCGTCCGCGGCCTGCCCATCCCTGTGCCGACCCGCAGCAGCCGCGGACCAGGCGGAACCGTGCGCCCCGAGGGCGAGGGCAGCGGGCGTCCCCACGCCACTGCCTTCACCGTCGTCGCCGTCCGGCAGCCAGGACGGCGAGGACCAGGCGGCACCCGCGGCCTCGGCCTCGCCGACCCTCGGGCCAGGGACGCCCTGCACAGCCCCGCACCCGGACAGGTCGCTGCCCAACCCTCCCCGCTCTCCGTGCTCCCCGCCCCGCGCTCCGATCGGCACGGACCACGCGCCACCCACGGCGTGGGCCTCGGCAGCCCCCACACCCGGGACGCCCTGCACAGCCCCGCACCCGGACAGGTCGCTCCCCAACCCTCCCCGCTCTCCGTGCCCTCCGCCCCACACCCCGATCGGCGCAGACCACGCGCCACCCGCGGCGTGCTGCGGGGAGGTGCTGGAGACGATGCGGCCGGCCAGGGCGCGCAGGAGCGGGGCGTAGGGGGCGGCGTCCGGGAGGCGTTGGAGGGTGTCGGTGAGGAGGCGCTCGGCCCACCAGTGCGCCTCGGAGCCCGGCGGCGCGGCCTCCGGGCCGTCGAGGCGGAGGACGAGGCGGCTCAGCAGCGACTCGAGGGCGGCCGGGTCGTCGGCGTCGAGCCCGAGCAGGGCCTGCCGGACGACGGCGAGACGCCAGCGCGGGACGCCGCCGCCCGTCGGCTGGCCGGGGACCGGTACCGGCGGGGGCCATCCCAGCGGTCCGCCGCGCCGGTGGGCGCCGACCGGGCGCCCCGGCGGCGGCTCCTCCGCAGGCCGCGCGGTGTCGGCGAGGATCATCGTGAGCGCGACGGGAAGGTCGAGGTGGAAGCCCTGGAGCCAGTCGGCGAGAGCGCCGGAGGCAAACCGGTAGCCGTTCCCCGCCGCGACGAACACGCCCTCGCCGAGCGCGGCTTGGGCCCATCCCTCGGCCCAGGGGAACAGTTCGTCGAACTCCCGCGCCGTCAGCCCGCCGTCCGGTGCGCCCAGCGTCCGCCGGGCCGCCTCGTGACACCGTCCGGCGACCCGGGCGGCCAGCCGTCGGACCGCGCGCGGGAGGGCGTGCGCGTGGCCACACGGGCGCCGGAGGTCCGCTCCGGGCATCTCCGCCGCGGGGGTCGGCGACGCGGCGTGCGCGGCCTGCGCGGCCTGCGCATCCGCGCGTTGCGCGGACCGCCGCCACAGGATGCTCAGCCCGGACGAGGCCACGTCCGCCGCCCCCGGCCGGAGGGCCGGTTCGGGTGCGGGCACAGGCCGCACCGCCTGGGCGGCGAGCCGCTCGGCGATCTGCAGGCAGGCGAGGTCCAGCCGGGCGGAGAGCAGGTCCGTCCGGGTCACCGCGCGGGAGCGCGGCAGGGCCAGGGCCGGCTGCGCCGCACGGACCTCCCCGAGCAGCCGCAGCGCGAGCGCGTCGCCCGCCGCGACCAGTCCGGCGACGCCCGGCTCCGTCCCCACGAGAGGCTTCACCACTCCACGCGTCACCACTCCGGGCGTCACCCCAGGCGCCTGCCGTAGTAGTGCCAACTCCCCCGCCGTCCCGGGATCGAGCGGACCGAGCCGACACTCGCCCTGCACGTCGTCCGGGCCGAGGTACGAGCACGTGCGCTCCCAGAACTCCGGGAGACAGCCCAGCACCAGCCGGCTCTCCGTCGCTCGCAGTCGGCGCACGGTCTGCGCGCACCAGCCGCGCCAGCGGGCCAGCAGTTGGGGCGGGGCCTCCTCGGGCGCGTCCAGGACGATCAGCAGCGGTCGGTGCGCGGCGGCGGCCACGCGCGCGGCCTGGCCCGCCAACGGGGCGGGCGCGGGGTGCCGCAGCAGCGCCTGCACCCGGCCGAGGACGCGGTCCGCCGCGTCCAGGACACTGGCGTCGCCCGCGGCGAGGTCCGCGCCGCGCAGCCAGAGCGTCGGCAGGCGGTACGCGGCGCGGGTACGGTGCAGCGCCACGGCGGCCAGCTCGGTCGTCCGCCCGCTGCCCGCCTCGCCCACGACCGCGAGCACGGTCCGCACCGGATCCCAGCCCTGGCCCTGGACCGTCTCCAGCAGTCCGTCCGCACGCGGGACGCGCCGTGCCCCCGCTTCGGTCGCCGCGGCGTCGATCCCGGCGGCGGCCAGCTCCAGCACTCCGGCGAGGTTCAGCGCGCGCCCGTGCGCGGGGACCGTCTCCGCGTTGCGTGCCAGCAGGTCCGCCAGCAGCGGCTCCCCGGCCACCGCACCGAGCCGGACCGCCAGCACCGCGCCGCGCCGACGGCTGCGCAGCGCCGCGGTCGCGACGCCCACCGCCGCACCGGTCTCGGCGTCGACCACCGGCCCGCCGGCGGCGTGGACGGGCAGGCCCGAGGGGGCCTGTTCCAGACTCAGCTGCCAGACGTCGGGCAGCAGCCAGAAGCGCTCGGACGCCTCGTAGCGGGCGGTGACGAGCCTCGTGACCGCTCCCTGCAAGGCGGCGCCCTGTCCGGGAACGCACACCAGACGCGTCCCTGTGCCGTCCGCGAGCGGCCAGGGCGCGCCGGGCGGGAAGTCGGAACGCAGCAGCGCGAGGCCGTGCTCGGGCAGCGGCACGATCCGGCCCGCGTCGACGCGGGCGGAACGCCCGTCGGGGTAGGCGAGCCGGACTCCGGCGAGGCCGTCGACGACCTCGTGCGCCGTCACCAGCGTGCCGTCGTGATCCACCCCGAAGGCGAGCCCCCGCAACGTCCCCCGCGAGTCACTGACACGCACCAGCCCAGGCCCCACCGCCCCACCCTTTCGCCCTGCGGTGCGCACACGGGCACCGCCTGGCGGAAGGTTGCCCACGGCCGCACGGCGTTCCGCCGGGCGTCCTTCCGCCCGCCCCTGACACGCTTCGCGCGCTCGCTCGATGGGGTGGAACACGTTTCGAGCGGAGGCGACCGCTGCACGTCAGGGGCGTGGGCTCGGCTTGGGCGAGCCGACCTCTGCGGACGGGATTCTTGCCGCTCCTGCCGCGCGGGCCGTGCCGACCGCGCTCTCGGCTGGCCGCGAGGCGGCGGGACGGCGAGGCGGCTCGCGGGAGAGCGGCGACGGAAGACGACGGAAGCAGCCGGGCGCCGTCACGCCACCTTGACGCCCAGCAGGTCGATCGGCGTGATCACCGGCGGCGCGCTGAGCATGGTCTCGGCCGCGCCCATCAGCGCCGCGGCGATCGCACCCTGGAGGTGGGCCTGACGGCCCTCCTCGTCGTCGAAGGTGTCGAAGACGCCGAAGGTCGTGGCGTCCTGACGGAACGAGTACCAGGTCACGGTGTGCTGCTCCTGCTCCGCGAGGGTGACCGCGTCGCGCAGCATCGCCTCGACCTTGTCGGCGTACTCGGGCTTGGCCTCGATACGCGCGAGCAGACCGATCTTCATGGTGGGCTCCTGACGTGGAAGGTGGAAGGTCGCCGGTTCTCCGGCACACCTCGAAACTACGCCCGGGCCGACACCAAGATCAGTGGCAGAAACGCCACGGATGATAGCGTTTTCGCCATGGAGATCGCGGTTCTCGTCTACGACGGCGTGTTCGACTCAGGCCTGTCCGCGGTCCTGGACGTGCTGGACGGCGCGAACGCGATGCGCGGTGAGGTCGGCGGGGCGCCGGCCTGGAACGTGACGACGGTCGGCTGCCGACCGCAGGTGCGCACCGGGGCCCGGCATCTCGTCGAGACGGAGCCCCTCGACCGCGCCGACGCGGCGGACCTGCTGATCGTCCCCGCGCTCGCCGAGCGCGAGCCGGAGGCACTGCTGGAAC
This sequence comes from Streptacidiphilus anmyonensis, assembly GCF_000787855.1. Taxonomy (GTDB): domain Bacteria; phylum Actinomycetota; class Actinomycetes; order Streptomycetales; family Streptomycetaceae; genus Streptacidiphilus; species Streptacidiphilus anmyonensis. The sequence goes on from NZ_BBPQ01000120.1 coordinate 7,279, forward strand.
GCGTCGCCTCGTCGGAGCTCGCCCCCGTCCGCGAGCGGATCGCGCGGACCCGGGCCCGCGGCACAGCCATCGCCTCGGCCTGTACGGGCACCTTCCTGCTCGCCGAGTCCGGGATCCTGGACGGCCGTCGGGCCGCGACGAGCTGGTGGCTGGCGCCGGTCTTCCGCGGGCGCTACCCGGAGGTCCGGATCGACCAGAGCCGGATGGTCGTCACCAGCGACGGCATCACGACTGCGGGCGCGGCCTTCGGACACGTCGACCTCGCGCTCCACGTGATCCGGTCGGGCAGCCCCGCGCTCGCCGATCTGGTGGCCCGCTACCTGGTGATCGACGAGCGGCCGTCCCAGTCCGCCTACACCATCCCGAGCGCGCTGGCGCAGAACGACCCGACGGTCGCCGCCTTCGAGCGCTGGGCCCGCGCGCGCCTGGCCGACCCCATCAGCATCCCCGACGCCGCCAGGGCCATCGGGGTCAGCAACCGGACCCTCCAGCGGTCCGTGCAGCGGTGCCTGGGCACCTCACCGATCCGCTTCGTCCAGGACCTGCGCGTCGAGCAGGCGTCCCACCTGCTGCGCACCAGCGAGCTGTCGCTCGAGGCCATCGCCCGCAAGGTCGGCTACGAGCACCCGCACACCCTGCGAGTACTGCTCCGCGAGCGCACCGGGAAGACGACGACGGCCCTGCGCGGCGTCTGACGCCACCGATCGACGTCTGACGTGCCGCAGTCTCAGACGAAGACGGCCAGCGACTTCGCCTTGCCGCCGCGCTCCTCGATCAGCGCCAGGAAGCGGCCCTCGGGGTCGAAGACCGCGATCGGCTCGCTGACGCCCATCCCCGGGGCGTCGATGCGGACGCCGGTCGCCAGCAGGCGCGCCTGCTTCTCGTCCACGTCCCAGCGCGGGAACGCGGCCGCGGCGGCGTCGGCGATCGGCAGGACGTTGTCGGCGAAGGACTCCTCGAGCTCCTCCAGCGTGTGCGCGACGTCCAGCCCGTACGCGCCGACCCGGGTGCGCCGCAGCGCGGTGAGGTGGCCGCCGACGCCGAGGTCCGCACCCAGGTCGCGGGCGAGGGCGCGGATGTAGGTGCCGGACGAGCAGTCCACCGTGACGTCGAGGTCGACGACGGGCGTGCCGTCCTCGGCGACCCCGTCCCGCCGGGCGTGGACCTCGAAGCGGGACACGGTGACCGGACGGGCGGCCAGCTCGACCTCCTCGCCCTCGCGGACGCGCGCGTAGCTCCGCTTGCCGTCGATCTTGATGGCGCTGACGCTGGACGGCACCTGCTCGATGGCGCCGGTCAGCTTGGCCACGCCTGCGGCGATGGCCTCGTCGGTGACCGCGTCCGCCGCGGCGGAGCCGGTGACCTCGCCCTCCGCGTCGTCGGTGACCGTGGTCTGACCGAGGCGGATCGTCGCCTCGTAGGTCTTCGTCGTCAGCGCCAGGTGCCCGAGCAGGCGCGTCGCCTTCTCGCTGCCGACGACGAGGACGCCCGTCGCCATCGGGTCCAGCGTCCCGGCGTGGCCGACCTTGCGGGTTCCGGCCAGGCGTCGGATGCGGGCGACGACGGTGTGGGAGGTGATCCCGGCCGGCTTGTCGACGATGACCAGACCGTCAGGGCCGGTGCCCTTGCGCTTCACGAGGGGTTTCAGTCTTTCGTTCGGAGACTCGGTCGTTTCGGGGACTCAGTCGGAGATCGGAGCGGACTGCTCGTCGATCGCGGTACGGAAGGCCGCGACGGTGGCCGCGACGCCGCGGTGCGAGGTGAACCCGGCCGCGTAGGCGTGCCCGCCGCCGCCCAGCGCGGCGCAGGCCAGGGCGACGTCGACGGACCCGTTCGCGCGCGAGGAGCCGCGCAGGCTGCCGTCCGGGTCCTCCTTGAGGACCAGGGCGACCTCGGCCTCGGCGGCCTTGCGGACCGTGTCGATCAGGCCCTCGATCTGCTCCGGCGGCACGCCGTGGGCGAGCAGGTCCGCCCAGGGCACCCAGGTCCAGACGAGGCCGCGGCCGCCCGCGGCCTGGGGCTCCAGCTCGGCGCGCTCGAGCGCGGCGGCCAGCACCTTCAGGTAGCCGAAGGACTGCGTGTCCCACAGCCGCCGGGAGATGGCGTCGTGAGGGACGCCCGCCGCGAGCAGGCGCGCGGCGAACTCGTGGGTGGCCGGCGTCGTGGCCGCGTAGCGGAACGAGCCGGTGTCGCTGGCGACCCCGGCGTACAGGCAGGTGGCGATCTGCTGGTCCAGCGGGACGCCGAGGCGGCGCAGCAGCTCGTCGACGAGGACGGCCGTGGCCGGGGCCAGCGGGTCGATCAGGCGCAGCGTGCCGAAGCCGGCGTTGGAGGTGTGGTGGTCGACGACGACCAGCTGCCGCGCGGCCTCCGCCTTGGCCTGGAGCAGGCCGAGGCGCCGCGCGTCGGCGACGTCGAAGCTGATCATCAGTTCCGGCCGCTCGGGGACCGCCGAGACCGGGACGATCAGCTCCTGGCCGGGCAGGAACGACAGGGAGGCGGGCACGACCTGCGGGTCGTCGCCGAAGGAGACGCGCACGTCGACGCCGCGCTGCCGCAGCGCGAGCCCGACGGCCAGGGCCGAGCCGAGCGCGTCGCCGTCGGGCAGGACGTGCGCGAGCAGGTCCACGGAGGAGGCGCCGGCGATCGCGTCCAGCACCGCCTGCCAGTCCGCCTCAGCAGGCCGCCGCAGCTCCCCGCGCGGGGAGGGCAGCGCCGGGGCGGAGACGCCCACCGCTCCGGTGGGCGTCTCCGTGTCGACGTGCGGGGCCACGTGCTCCGGCCGGCCGGGCACGACTACTCGTCCTCTGCCTCGTCGGCGGCGTCGACCGAGCCCTCGAGCTCCTCGTCGTACTCGCCCGGCTTGCGGTACGGGTCGGCCTCGCCGGCGAAGGTCTTGCCGACGGCGACGCTGCGCACCTCGGCGTCCTGGGCCCGCGCCTTGACGAGCAGGTCGTCCAGGTGACGGGCGGTGTCCGGGATGGCATCCAGGACGAAGGTGAGCGTCGGGGTGAACCTGACCCCCGTCTCGCGTCCGACCGTCGAGCGCAGGATGCCCTTGGCGCTCTCCAGCGCGGCGGCCGAGGCCTCGCGCGCGGTCTCGTCGCCGTGGACGGTGTAGAAGACGGTGGCCTCGCGCAGGTCACCGGTCACTCGGGCGTCGGTGATGGTGACGAAACCGAGCCGCGGATCCTTGATCCGCCGCTGGAGCGTCTCCGCGACGACCACCCGGATGCGGTCTGCGAGCTTGCGCGCCCTCGCGGTGTCGGTCACTGGTCCTCCTCGTGCTGGTGGGCACCATGGGAACGGTACCCGCGGACGCCCTCCTTGGGGCGACCTGTCCGATTGTCCTACTCGTCCTCGTCGTCGCGAAGCCTGCGCCTCGCGGACAGCAGCTGCACCTCGGGCCTGCCCGAGACCAACCGCTCGCAGCTGTCCAGGATCTCGACGACGTAGGACGCCTCGCCGGAGACGACGGCCAGGCCGATCTCGGCCCGGCGGTGCAGATCCTGGTTTCCGGTCTCCGCAGCGCACACGCTGTACTTGCGCTGCAGTTCGGCCACGATGGGCCGCACGATCGACCGCTTCTCCTTGAGGGAGTGAATATCACCCAGAAGCAGATCGAACGTAAGTGTTCCCACGAACATGTGTGACAGGTCACGCCGACCTGTGAGGCCTCGGGGACTGGTGTGGCTTGCTCTGTCCTCACCGTACCGAGCGAGGAGGGGGCCGGTCGACGGAATTGGCTCCGTCTCCCGGCCCCCTCTCACGGCCTTACGGACTTACGAGCGCGGCTTCTCGCGCATCTCGTAGGTCTCGATGGTGTCCTCGACCTTGATGTCGTTGAACGACCCCAGGGTGACACCGGCCTCGAAGCCCTCGCGGACCTCGGTCGCGTCGTCCTTGAAGCGGCGCAGACCCTCGATGGTGAGGTTCTCCGCCACGACCTTGCCGTCGCGGATGAGGCGGGCCTTGGCGTTGCGCCGGATGATGCCGTCGCGGACCAGGACACCGGCGATGTTGCCGAACTTGGAGGAGCGGAAGACCTCGCGGATCTCCGCGGCGCCGAGGCGCACCTCCTCGTACTCCGGCTTGAGCAGGCCCTTGAGCGCCGCCTCGATCTCCTCGATCGCCTGGTAGATGACCGAGTAGTAGCGGATGTCGACGCCCTCGCGGTCCGCCGCCGTACGGGCGCGGCCCTCGGCCCGGACGTTGAAGCCCAGGATGATGGCGTCGGAGCCCATGGCCAGGTCGACGTCGGACTCGGTGATCGCACCCACACCGCGGTGCAGGATGCGGAGCTCGACCTCCTCGCCCACGTCCAGCTTGAGCAGCGCGTCCTCCAGGGCCTCCACGGAACCGGAGACATCACCCTTGATGATGAGGTTGAGCTGCTGGATGCCGCCGGCGGCGATGGCCTTGTCCAGGTCCTCGAGCGAGACGCGGACCGGACGACGCGCGAACATGGCGTTGCGGTCGCGGGCCGAGCGCTTCTCGGCGATCTGGCGGGCCGTGCGGTCCTCGTCGACGACGATGAAGCTGTCGCCGGCGCGGGGCACCGAGGTCAGACCGAGCAGCAGCACCGGACGCGACGGACCGGCCTCCTGCAGGGCGTTGCCGTTCTCGTCGAGCATGGCGCGGACGCGGCCGTAGCTGTCGCCGACCACGATCGAGTCACCGACGTGCAGGGTGCCGCGCTGGACCAGGACGGTCGCCATGGCGCCGCGGCCCTTGTCCAGGTGGGCCTCGATCGCGATGCCCTGGGCGTCCTGCTCCGGGTTGGCCCGCAGGTCCAGGCTGGCGTCCGCGGTCAGGACCACGGCCTCCAGCAGGGAGTCGATGTGCAGGCCCTGGCGGGCGGAGATGTCGACGAACATGGTGTCGCCGCCGTACTCCTCAGCCACCAGACCGAACTCGGTCAGCTGTCCGCGGACCTTGGTCGGGTCGGCGCCCTCGACGTCGATCTTGTTGACGGCGACCACGATCGGCACACCGGCGGCCTTGGCGTGGTTGAGCGCCTCGACCGTCTGCGGCATGACACCGTCGTTGGCCGCGACCACCAGGATCGCGATGTCGGTGGACTTGGCACCACGGGCACGCATGGCGGTGAACGCCTCGTGACCCGGGGTGTCCAGGAACGTGATGGCACGCTCCTCGCCGTTGACCTCGGTGACGACCTGGTAGGCGCCGATGTGCTGGGTGATGCCACCCGCCTCGCCGGCGACCACGTTGGACTTGCGGATCGCGTCCAGCAGTCGGGTCTTACCGTGGTCGACGTGACCCATGACGGTCACCACCGGCGGACGCGGACGCAGGTCGTCCTCGTCGCCCTCGTTCTCGCCGAAGTCGATGTCGAAGGACTCGAGCAGCTCGCGGTCCTCGTCGTCACGGGAGACGATCTCCAGCGTGAAGCCCATCTCGCCGGCGAGCATCTGAAGGATGTCGTCGGAGACGGACTGCGTCGCGGTGACCATCTCACCGAGGTTGAACATCACGGAGACGAGCGCCGCCGGGTTGGCGTTGATCTTGTCCGCGAAGTCCGTCAGGGAGGCGCCACGCGAAAGGCGCACGGTCTCGCCGTGGCCCTTCGGCAGCATCACACCGCCGACGGACGGGGCCTGCATGGCCTCGTACTCCTGGCGCTTCGCGCGCTTCGACTTACGGCCACGGGCCGGACGGCCACCGGGGCCACGGCCGAAGGCGCCCTGCGTGCCACCACGGGCACCGGGACCGCCGGGACGGCCGCCGAAGCCGCCACCGCCACCGGGACGGGCGCCGCCGAAGCCGCCGCCACCGCCGCCGCCACCCGGACGCGGGCCGCCGAAGCCGCCGCCGGCCGGACGGGAGCCCGGACCTGCCGGACGACCCTGGAAGCCGGGACGCGCGCCGGGACCGCCCGGACGGGCGCCGGGGCCGCCGCCACCGGGACGACCGGCGCCACCGGGGCCCGGACGCGGGCCGGGACGCTGCGGCATCATGCCCGG
>NZ_BBPQ01000119.1 GCF_000787855.1 Streptacidiphilus anmyonensis
CTGTGCCGCCGTGCGCGCGGCAGCCGCGGATGCCGGCCGCGCCGAGGTCGCGGAACGCGCCACGGTCGGCTTCGCTGCCGTGGTTCCCACGCCTGCCCGCGCCGCCTCCGGCGCGGCCGCCGCGCCGCCAGGCTGCTCGGCCGTTGCGGGCTGCGCCGCCCTGCGTGATGCTTCCCCGCCGGAGGCGGACGCGGCCGACCGCGTGCCCGCCTCACCCCGCGCAGGCACGGACACCGCCCCGCCTCGCGGCTCGGCCGGCTGCGCCGTCGTGGCTTCCGCGCCCGCCTGGGCTGCCGCCGGGGCCGTTGCGGGTTCGGGGGAGTCGGCGGCCTTCGGGGTCGGGCGGGGGGTGGTGCGACCCCGGGGCGTCGCGGGGCGGTAACCCGAGGTGGCCTCCCTCGGGGCCGCGGCGCCCCCGTTGTTCGCGGCGTTCGCTCCCAGGAAGGTTGCGGGTACGTCGAACCGGGTCACGATCTATGCCTCCGTCGGGGTCGGTGTGGCGGGAGTGGTGGCCAGGCGGGCGCAGGCGGCCAGGGGGATGGCGACCCAGTCGGGGCGGTGGCGGGCCTCGTAGACCACCTCGTAGATCGCCTTGTCCGTCTCGAACGCGCGCAGCAGCACCGGGTCGAGGGTGGGGTCCTCGGCGCCGGTCGCGGCGTAGCCCGCGCAGAACGCCTCGCGGTTGCGGGCCGCCCAGGCCGCCGCGACGGCCGGGTCGGCGAGGCGGGCGTGGGCCGCGGCGTAGTCGAAGGAGCGCAGTATCCCGGCCACGTCCCGCACCGCGGGCTGCGGAAGGCGCCGCTCCTCCAGGGTCTTGGCCGGTTCGCCCTCGAAGTCCAGCAGCACCCAGCCGCGCGTGCTGCGCAGCACCTGGCCCAGGTGCAGATCGCCGTGGACGCGCTGGGCGCGCAACCGCAGGCCGCCGCGCGCGGCGAAGGCCAGGTCGCGGAAGATCCGGCGCAGCGCGTCGCGGTGCCTGCCGAGCGCCGGGACGGCCAGGCAGGCCGCGTCCAGGCGCAGGGCCATGGTCTCGGCCATGGCCTCGACCTCGGCCCGGCGCAGCACCGTCACCGGCATGCTGCGCGCCAGCGCGAGATGCACGTCGGCGGTGGCCCGGCCGAGGAGAAACGACTCTGCGGCGAAGTTCCCCACCCGGGTCGGATCGCTGTCGAGCAGTTGGATCTGGCGCAGGGCCAGCTCCCAGCCGTCCTCGGCCTCGCGCAGGAAGTGGGTGAGCACGCCGAGCGTCGCCGGGGCCTCCTGGGGGGAGTCCGGCAGCTCCGCCTCGAACCACGCCAGCGGGGCCGGGATGCGGCTGCTGCCGGCCCGGCCGAGGGCGAGTGACAGCTCCAGATCCGGGTTGAGGCCGGGGGAGACCCGACGGAACAGCTTGAGGATCGCGGCCTCGGCGGGGCTGCCGCCGTCGTAGATGATCGAGGTGTTGGACTGCTCGGCGGTGCTGACCCGGCCGGGGGCCGCGGCGGGAAGACGTCCGCCGAGGGTGGAGAAGCGCAGCGGGCCGAGCCGCTGCGGCGAGGTCAGCAGGGCGAGCAGGCGGCGTGTCAGTGCCGGGTCGTAGGCTGCGTCGTAGGTGACCAGCCCGTCGTGCGGGCCGCTGGTGATCCGGCCGATGACCGCGTCCTGCGGGACGGCCGCGCCGTGCAGGCCGGGCAGCCCGTCGGGGTGGGCGCCCAGCAGCAGCTGGTAGACGTCGACGACGGGCGCGCCGCCGCCCGGCTGGCGCTGCTCCACGCGCAGCAGCAGGTGCAGCAGGGTGCCGGTGCCCCGGGCCAGGCCGGTCGGGCCGGGCAGGGCGGTGACGGCGAGCGGGGTGATGGCGGAGATCGGGTGGCCCTTGCCGGCGAACCAGCGGCGGCGCGGCAGCCAGTCGCGCAGCATCGGCAGGGTGGCCTCGACCAGGGGGCGGTAGCCGGCCGCGGGAGTGGGCGGGACCGGCGTGGTCACGGCACGCGGGCGGGAGGTGTCGGACATGTCTCCCTTTCCCCGGAAAGGCCGGTACAACCGGTGATGAGAGCGGTCATCACCGGTTGAACCATTTTTCCGGAAACGGACGGACGTGGCATCGTCGGCACGCCCGGTGGAGGACGGCTTTGCGCAGGACGGGGGATGAGCGTCGGGGTCAGGGGCGCGCGTTCGTTCGGCGGCTGTGCGCGGGCACGGGCGTGTCGCCCGGCCGCAGCCGGAACCAGTAGAAGCCGTGACCCGCGAGAGTGAGCAGGTACGGCAGTTGGCCGATGGCGGGGAAGCGCACCCCGCCGATCAGCTCGACCGGGTGCATGCCCTCGAACTCACGCAGGTCCAGCTCGGTCGGCTGGGCGAACCGCGAGAAGTTGTTGACGCACATCACCAGGTCGTCCCCGTAGGCCCGCAGGTAGGCGAGGACGGCCGGGTTGCTGGAGGGCAGCTCCGCGTAGGAGCCCAGCCCGAAGGCCGGGTTGAGCTTGCGGATCTCGATCATCCTGCGGGTCCAGTGCAGCAGCGAACTGGGGTTCGCCATCTGCGCCTCGACGTTGGTGACCTGGTAGCCGTAGACCGGGTCCATGATCGCCGGCAGCGAGAGCCGGCCGGGGTCGGCCGTGGAGAAGCCGGCGTTGCGGTCCGGCGTCCACTGCATCGGCGTACGGACGCCGTCGCGGTCGCCGAGCCAGATGTTGTCGCCCATGCCGATCTCGTCCCCGTAGTACAGGACGGGCGAGCCGGGCAGGGAGAGCAGCAGCGCGGTGAAGAGCTCGATCTGGTTGCGGTCGTTGTCCAGGAGCGGGGCCAGGCGCCGGCGGATGCCGACGTTGGCCCGCATCCGCGGCTCCTTGGCGTACTCCGCGTACATGTAGTCGCGCTCCTCGTCGGTGACCATCTCCAGGGTCAGCTCGTCGTGGTTGCGCAGGAAGATCCCCCACTGGCAGCCCGAGGGGATGGCCGGGGTCTTGGCGAGGATCTCCGAGACGGGGTAGCGGTTCTCGCGCCGCACCGACATGAAGATGCGCGGCATGACGGGGAAGTGGAACGCCATGTGGCACTCGTCGCCGCCGGAGGAGAAGTCGCCGAAGTAGTCGACCACGTCCTCGGGCCACTGGTTGGCCTCGGCCAGCAGCACCGTGTCCGGGTACTCGGCGTCGATCTCCGCGCGCACGCGCTTGAGGAAATCGTGCGTCGCGGGGAGGTTCTCGCAGTTGGTGCCGTCCTCGGCGTAGAGGTAGGGCACGGCGTCGAGGCGGAAGCCGTCGATGCCGAGGTCCAGCCAGAACCGCAGCGCCGCCAGCATCTCCTCCTGGACCTGGGGGTTCTCGTAGTTGAGGTCCGGCTGGTGGGCGAAGAACCGGTGCCAGAAGTACTGCTTGCGGATCGGGTCGTAGGTCCAGTTGGAGGTCTCGGTGTCGACGAAGATGATGCGGGCGTCCTGGTAGAGCTTGTCGTTGTCGGCCCACATGTAGTAGTCGCCGTAGGGGCCGTCCGGGTCGTTGCGGGAGGCCTGGAACCACGGGTGCTGGTCACTGGTGTGGTTCATGACGACGTCGATGATGATCCGCATGCCGCGCTGGTGGGCGGCGTCCACGAACTCGACGAAGTCCGCCAGGTCCCCGAACTCGGGCAGGACCGCGGTGTAGTCGGCCACGTCGTAGCCGCCGTCGCGTAGCGGCGAGGCGAAGAACGGGGGCAGCCAGAGGCAGTCCACGCCGAGCCACTGGAGGTAGTCGAGCTTGGCGGTGAGCCCCTTCAGGTCGCCGATGCCGTCGCCGTTGGTGTCCTGAAAGGACCGGACCAGGACCTCGTAGAAGACGGCGCGCTTGAACCACTCCGGGTCGCGGTCGCGCTGTGGGGTGTCGGCGAATGTGTCGGGGACGGGTTCGTTGACGATCACTGAGCGGCCCTCCGGACCGTGAGGATGTGTGCCGGCGTGGTGTGGGGGTCGAGCCGGACGTAGTTGTGGCGTCCCCACCGCCAGACGGCGCCGCTCAGCTCGTCGAGGACCTCCCACGGACCGTCAGGCGCCTCGTCGCCGAGGGCCTCGCCGAACGCCGCGGGATCGAGCGTCAGCGTGGCCTCCTGCGGGTGGTGCGGGTCGAGGGTGACCACGGTCAGCACGGTGTCCTCGCCGCGGGTCTTGCTGTAGGCGAGGATCTGGTCGTTGTCGGTGGGGTGGAACCGCAGGTTGCGCAGCTCCTGCAGGGCGGGGTGCGCGCGGCGCAGCCGGTTGAGGGTGGTCAGCAGCGGCGCGAGCGTGTCCGTGCGCGACCAGTCGCGCGGACGGAGCTGGTACTTCTCCGAGTCGAGGTACTCCTCGGAACCAGGCTTCACGGGGGCGCTCTCGTAGAGCTCGAAGCCGGCGTAGACGCCCCAGCTCGGGGCGAGGGTGGCGGCGAGGACCGCGCGGATCGCGAACGCGGCCCGGCCGCCGTGCTGGAGGTAGGCGTGCAGGATGTCCGGGGTGTTGGTGAACAGGTTGGGCCGCATGTAGGCGGCCGCGTCCCCGGAGAGCTCGGTCAGGTACTCCGTCAGCTCCTGCTTGGTGTTGCGCCAGGTGAAGTAGGTGTAGGACTGGTGGAAGCCGACCTTGGCGAGGGTGTGCATCATCGCCGGGCGGGTGAACGCCTCGGCCAGGAAGAGCACGTCGGGGTCGCTCTTGGCGATCTCGCCGAGGACCTTCTCCCAGAAGACGACGGGCTTGGTGTGCGGGTTGTCGACGCGGAAGATCCGCACGCCGTGCGACATCCAGTGGCGCAGCAGCGAGACCGTCTCGGCGACCAGGCCGTCGAGGTCCCGGTCGAAGTTGACCGGGTAGATGTCCTGGTACTTCTTGGGCGGGTTCTCGGCGTAGGCGATGGTGCCGTCGGCGCGCTGGGTGAACCACTCCGGGTGCTTCTCGACCCAGGGGTGGTCGGGGGAGCACTGGAGGGCGAAGTCGAGCGCGATCTCCAGGCCCAGCTCGGCGGCCCGGTCGGTGAAGGCGTCGAAGTCGGCCATGGTGCCGAGGTCCGGGTGGATCGCCTCGTGGCCGCCTTCGGGCGAACCGATCGCCCAGGGGGAGCCGACGTCGTGGGGGCCGGCCTCCAGGGTGTTGTTCGGGCCCTTGCGGAAGGCGCGGCCGATCGGGTGAACGGGCGGCAGGTAGACGACGTCGAAGCCCATCGCGGCGACGGCGGACAGTCGCTCGGCGGCGGTGCGCAGCGTGCCGGGGACGGGGGCGTGACGGCCCGTCGGGTCGACCTGGGCGCCCTCAGACCGGGGGAAGAACTCGTACCAGGAGCCGTACAGGGCGCGCGGCCGGTCGACCTGGAGCGCCAGCGGGCGGGAGGCGGAGACCAGCTCGCGCAGCGGGTGCCTGGCCAGGGTGTCGCGCAGCTCGCTCCCGAGCGCGGCCTCCAGCCGCTGCATGGGCGGCAGCTCGGACTCGCGCAGCAGCTCGGCGGCGGCCAGCAGGTGGGCCTTGCCGTCCTTCTTGCGCACCCCGGCGGCGGCGCGGTCCAGCAGCAGCGCGCCCTCCTCCAGCATCAGGCCGGGCTCGATCCCGGCCTCGATCTTGATGCGGGCGGCGTGCTCCCAGGTGGCGATCGGGTCGGCCCAGGCCTCGACGGCGTAGGTCCAGCGTCCGGGGGAGGTGGCGGTGATCTCGGCGCCCCAGCGGTCGGTGCCGGGGGCGAGCTCGCGCATCGGCGTCCACGGGCCGCTGCGGCCGCGCGGATCGCGCAGCACCACATTGGCTCCGATCAGGTCGTGGCCCTCGCGGAAGAGCGTCGCGCTGACCTCGAACACCTCGCCGACCACGGACTTGGCCGGACGCCGTCCGCAGTCCACCGAGGGGCTGACATCCAGTACGGGAATACGGCCGATCATCTGGAGCTGGTCGTCCTTTCGTGCGGGCATCACGCAGGGCGCTGGTGCACGGGGGCGGGTGCGGGGGCGGAACGGGTGCTGCGGTTGCTGCGGGTGAGGCGTGTGGCGTCGGTGGTGCGGGGGTGCCGCAGGCGTCAGAGGGGTAAAGCTGAGGTAAAGCGAGATTGCGGCAGAACCAGAGTCCAGCAGAAGTCAGGACAAAAGGGGTGTCGACGGGCGTCGAGGAGCCGACGGTGAACCAGAACGGGTGAAGCCGAAAGGGTGTGACGCTGAGTGAACGTGACGCTGAGTGAGGGTCGAACGGAGAGTGGCGAAGCACGGGGGACGCGGCGAAGCACGGTGTTCTGCGGCGGCGCGGCGACCGACAGGAGCGTCGGGGGAGCGACCAAGAGAGCCTTCCCCGGCCTCACCGCCCGGCAACCTGCCACCTGTCGAACGCCGTCGTGTTGACAACGATCGCGCGCGACGCGTGGACACGCAGAACCGCCGGTTCCGCATCGGCGCCACGCAGGTCGGCGCGCCCGTAGCGACCTGCTCCGATCCTCGCACCCAACGCCGGGGCTACGCGCGGGTAGCGGCGTATTTCAGCCATGGATCACGGCAGTTGGCCGTGCCTGGGTGGACTGCCGTGTGTCGGAGTCGTGAATTCCTACGATCGTGCGCTACCGCACTCCGGCGTGCGCCCGCGCGCACGCTACCCCCGGAAGAGTGAACAGGTGCGCCGCCGATCGCACCAATGCGCCGAACGGCGGCAGTGCGCCTCCCTGTCGCTCGGCGACGGCCTGATCGCGCGGCTATCTTCGGCTGGGTGAAGGCAATCCGACGTTTCACGGTCCGCACCGTCCTGCCCGAACCGCTCCAGGCCCTAGGTGAGTTGGCACTCAACCTGCGCTGGTCCTGGCATCCGGAGACGCGTGAGCTGTTCCGCTCGGTCGACCCCGAGATCTGGGAGGCGACCGGCTGCGATCCCGTCCGCCTGCTCGGCGCCGTCTCCGGAGAGCGGCTGGCGGCCCTCGCCGGCGACCGGCGGTTCCTGCGCCGGCTCCACGACGCCGAAGAGGATCTGCGCGACTACCTCACCGGCCCGCGCTGGTACCAGCAGCAGCGCGGCCGGGAGCTGCCCGCCGCCATCGCCTACTTCTCGCCCGAGTTCGGCATCACCGCCGCGCTTCCCCAGTACTCCGGCGGCCTCGGCATCCTGGCCGGGGACCACCTCAAGGCCGCCAGCGACCTCGGCGTCCCCATCATCGGCGTCGGCCTCCTCTACCGCCACGGCTACTTCCGCCAGTCGCTCTCCCGCGACGGCTGGCAGCAGGAGCGCTACCCGCTGCTCGACCCGAACGAACTGGCCGTCAGCCTGGTCCGCGAGCCGGACGGGAGCCCCAGCGTCGTGGCCCTCGCCCTGCCGGGCGGGCGCGCGCTGCACGCGCAGATCTGGAAGGCCCAGGTCGGCCGCGTGCCGCTGCTCATGCTCGACTCCGACATCGAGGAGAACGACGCCCGCGCCCGCGACGTGACCGACCGCCTCTACGGCGGCGGCAGCGAGCACCGGCTGCTCCAGGAGATGCTGCTCGGCATCGGCGGGGTGCGCGCGGTGCGCACCTTCTGCCGCCTCGCCGGACACGCCGAGCCCGAGGTGTTCCACACCAACGAGGGACACGCCGGATTCCTGGGCCTGGAGCGCATCCGCGAACTCACCCGTCCGGAGGACGAGGGCGGCGCCGGGCTCGACTTCGACGCGGCCCTGGAGGCCGTCCGCGCCGGAACCCTGTTCACCACCCACACGCCCGTTCCCGCCGGCATCGACCGTTTCGAGCGGCAGCTCGTGCAGCGTCATTTCGCCACCGGCGGCGGGGGCGGCGGCACGGGCGGCGGCGTCGCCGGCGTGACGGAGGGTCTGCCGGGCGTCCCCGTCGACCGGGTGCTCGCGCTCGGCGCGGAGAGCTGGCCGGGCGGTGACCCGTCGCTGTTCAACATGGCCGCGATGGGTCTGCGGCTGGCCCAGCGTGCCAACGGCGTCAGCGAGCTGCACGGCCAGGTCAGCCGGGGCATGTTCAACGGCCTGTGGCCGGGCTTCGACGCCGCCGAGGTGCCGATCACCTCGATCACCAACGGCGTCCACGCGCCCACCTGGATCGACCCGGAGGTGGTCCGGCTCGCCGCGCGCGAGATCGGCCCCGAGCGGATCGAGGACGCCATGGTGCTCGGCGAGGCCCGACGCTGGGACGGCATCGACGCCATCGGCGACACCGAGATCTGGGAGATGCGCCGCCGCCTGCGCGCCCAGCTCGTCACCGAGGCCCGCGCCCGGCTGCGCGCCTCCTGGCGCCAGCGCGGAACCGGTGACGCCGAGCTGGGCTGGACGGGTGACGTGCTCGACCCGGACGTGCTCACCATCGGCTTCGCCCGACGGGTCCCCTCCTACAAGCGGCTCACCCTGATGCTGCGCGACCAGCAGCGGCTGCGCTCGCTGCTGCTGCACCCGACCCGCCCGATCCAGATCGTCGTCGCGGGCAAGGCCCACCCCGCCGACGACGGCGGCAAGGCGCTGATCCAGAAGCTGGTCGCCTTCGCGGACGACCACGCGGTGCGCCACCGGATCGTCTTCCTGCCCGACTACGACATGGACATGGCCGCCAAGCTCTACCCGGGCTGCGACGTCTGGCTCAACAACCCGCTCCGCCCGCTGGAGGCCTGCGGCACCTCCGGCATGAAGGCCGCGCTCAACGGCGCGCTGAACCTCTCCGTCCTCGACGGCTGGTGGGACGAGTGGTTCGACGGCGCCAACGGCTGGGCGATCCCCACCGCCGACGGCGAGGTCGACGAGGACCGCCGCGACGAGATCGAGTCCGGCGCCCTGTACGACCTGATCGAGCACCAGGTCGCGCCGCGCTTCTACGAGCGCGACGCGTCCGAGCTGCCGCGCCGCTGGATCCAGATGGTCCGCCACACCCTGGTCACCCTCGGCCCGAAGGTGCTGGCCGGCCGCATGGTCCGCGAGTACGTCGAGCGCCTCTACACCCCCGCGGCCGAGTCGCGTCGGGCGCTGGCGGCGGTGGGCGGGAGCGGCGAGCCGTTCGAGGGCGCGCGGGAGCTGGCGCAGTGGAAGACCCGGATCCGCGCCCGCTGGGCGCAGGTCCGCGTCGAGCACGTCGAGGCGGCGGGCGGCGCGGACGCGCCGGAGCTCGGCTCGACGCTCACCCTCCGGGTCCAGGTCCACCTCGACGGGCTCGACCCGTCGGACGTGGACGTCCAGGCGGTCTCCGGCCGGGTCGACGAGGCCGACGTGATCTCGGACGTCTCCACGGTCTCCCTCAAGCCGGCCGACCGCGCCGACGTCGACGGCCGGTGGCGCTACGAGGGCCCCCTGGAGCTCAGCCGCACCGGCCCGTTCGGCTACACCGTCCGCGTTCTTCCCCAGCACCGCCTTCTCGCCGCCGAGGCCGAACTGGGGCTGGTCACCGTCCCGGCGGAGACGACGGGCTTCTCGGACGGCGTCCTGAGGTGAGGCAGGCGGGGCTGTGCCCGAGGGCGCGGCCCCGACTGTCCGTCTCGGACCGTGGTCACCCTCTCGTGCCGCCTCGGCCGCGGCCCTAGAGTCGGAGCCATGACCTTGCTGGTGAGCCGACGCCATGTCGACCATGGCCGTGCCACCACGACGGGTTGTCGCCGCGTCAGCTGACGCGGCGTGCTCGTTTCGTTCCCTTTCCTCGCACGTACGAGGGCCGCTTTCGCTTCTTCGAGCCGAGCGGCCCTCATCGGCGTGTGCACCTTCGTCGCCCCCGCGCGGCCGCACGGCGTCCGACCCATGACCTAAGGACTCCGCCATGCGCCTGCGCGCCACCGTGTCCGTGCTCGCCGCCGTCGCCTCCCTCTGCGCCTTCGGCCCGCTGCCGCCGCAGAACCCCGGCACCGCCGGGAACGGGACGGCCACCATGCACGGGGACTCCGCCTCCAGCGACACCACGCCCTATCCCGGCCCCGGGAGCGGCCCGGTCAGCTGGAGCCGCACCGCACTCGCCTCCGCCTGCCCGACGGTGGTGATCGGGGGCGACGGCCGGCCGGTCGCGCTCTGCACCACGATCTTCGGGCAGACCCCGACCGTGCACCTGCTCGATCCCGCCACGGGCGCCGACCTCGCCTCGCTGGCCCTGCCCAAGGGCAGCCTCTTCGGCGGTGTCTACGCCTATCTGGACGCCACGAACGCGCTGGTCGTGGTGGACGGCGACGACGACCTGCTCCGCATCGGCCACCACCTCGCAGGCGGCGCATGGTCGCTGACCGTCGACCAGTCGACCTCCCTCGCGGGCGCGATACCGTCGGGCGACGACATCGTGGGGCTGAGCCCCGGCTGGGACGGCCGGATCTGGTTCGCCACGGCCGGCGGCGTCATCGGCACGGTGGACACCTCCACCGGCGCGGTGCGGACCCTCGCGACCGGCGAGGGCGTCGCGAACAGCATCTCGACCGTCCCCGGCCACACCGCCGTCGCCACCGACCACGCCCTCTACCTGCTGAGCGAGGCCCCCGACGGCACCCCGGTCGTGGACTGGCGCGCCCCCTACGACCGCGGCCCCGGCCGCAAGCCCGGCCAGCTCAGCTGGGGCACCGGCGCGACCCCGAGCTTCTTCGGCCCCGGCGACGGAACCGAGTACGTCACTCTCACCGACAACGCCGCGCCCCACGAGAACCTGCTGGTCTACCGTGTCGCGGGCGGTCCGACGCCGGTCTGCTCGACACCCGTGCTGACCCAGTACCCGCAGAGCGGCACGGAGGACGCCGTCATCGCCTCCGGTTCCAGCGTCTTCGTCACCGACACCTACGGCTACCCGTATCCGGCCCTTCCGGCGGGCGCCCCGGCGAGCGTTCCGGCGTCGGCGTCCTTCGACGGCGGCATGAGCCGGGTCGACCTGAACCCGGGCGGCGACGGCTGCCACCCGGTCTGGAACAGCGACGTGAAGTCGGCCGCCCTGCCGCGACTTTCGCTGGCGGACGGAAGGATCTACACCCTCACCGTCGCCGGGCCCACCGGCACCCTCGGTGCGCAGACCTTCGCGTCGTACTCCTACGCCACCGTCGACCCCGCCACCGGCGCGCAGCTCTCCAGCTCCTGGATCGGCCTCGGCCTGCTCTACAACCCGCTCCAGATGACCGGCACCACCGCGCCGGACGGCACGCTGTACCAGGGGACCGAGACCGGCGTGCTGCGCATCACCCGGGGCTGAACGCGAACGGGGCGTGGGGCTGCTGAGCAGCCCCACGCCCCCCGGGCGTCGCACGTGGCTACACCAGGCTGTCGCGCCAGGCGGCGTGGAGCCGGGCGAAGCGGCCGGTGCCGCCGATCAGGTCGGCGGGCGTGCCGTCCTCGACGACGTGGCCCTGGTCCATGACCAGGACGCGGTCGGCGATCTCCACCGTGGAGAGGCGGTGGGCGATGATGACCGCCGTGCGGCCCGCCAGGACCGTGGCCATGGCGCGCTGGACCGCCTGCTCGCCGGGGACGTCCAGGGAGGACGTCGCCTCGTCGAGGATCAGCACCGCCGGATCCGCCAGCAGGGCGCGGGCGAAGGCGACCAGCTGCCGCTGGCCGGCCGAGATGCGGCCGCCGCGCTTGCGGACGTCGGTGTCGAAGCCCTCCGGGAGGGCGGCGATGAAGTCGTACGCGCCGATGGCCCGCGCCGCCTCCTCGACTTCCTCGCGGGTGGCCTCGGGGCGGCCGATGGCGATGTTCTCCGCGACCGTGCCCGAGAAGAGGAACGACTCCTGCGTCACCATCACCACGCCGCGCCGCAGTTCGGGCGTCGCCAGTTCACGCAGGTCCACGCCGTCGAGGGTGACGCGGCCCTCGGTCGGGTCGTAGAAGCGGGCGAGGAGCTTGGCCAGGGTGGACTTGCCCGCGCCCGTCGCGCCGACCACGGCGACGCTCTGCCCGGCCGGGATGCGCAGGTCGAAGCGGGGCAGGACCTGCTTGCCGGTGCGGTAGGAGAAGGCGACGCCGTCGAAGTCGACCGCGCGGCCCGGGATGGCGTCCTCCGGCTTGGCGGGCAGCGCGACGGGCTCGCCCGGCTCCGGGACGGACGGCTCGTGGGCGAGCAGGCCGGCGATCTTCTCCAGCGCGGCGGAGGCCGACTGGTAGCTGTTCAGGAACATCGCCACCTGGTCGACCGGGTCGAACAGCCGCCGCAGGTAGAGCACGAAAGCGGCCAGCACGCCCAGCTCCAGGCTGCCCTGGGTGACCAGGACCGCGCCCCAGACCACCACACCGGTGATCCAGATGTTCGCGGTGGCCCGCGAGGAGGCGACGAACTGAGCCATCGACAGCAGACCCTGCGCGTTCGCGTCGGTGTACTCGCCGTTGGAGACCGAGAAGGCCTCCTCGTTGGCGGCCTCGCGGCGGAACGCCTGGACCGGGCGGATGCCGTTCATCGTCTCCGTGAAGCGGACGATGACCTGGGCCACCGCCGTGCGCGACCGGCGGTAGACGATCTGCGAGCGGCGCCGGTAGCCGCGGGTGAACACGTAGATCGGTACGACCGAGGCCAGGGAGGCCAGGCCCAGCCGCCAGTCCATGACGACCAGCAGCACCGCGATGTAGAGCACCGACAGGATGACCGACAGCAGCTCCTGCAGGCCCTCGTTGAGCAGTTCGCGCACCGTGTCGACGTCGCTGGTGGCGCGGGAGATGATCCGGCCCGAGGTGTAGCGCTCGTGGAAGTCGAGCGAGAGCGCCTGCGCGTGGCGGAAGATCCGCCGGCGCATCTCCAGCAGGATGGCCTGGTTGATCACGCCGGACAGCCGGATGAAGCTGCGCTGGAGCAGCGTGGCCACCGCCGCGCAGCCCAGATAGCCCGCCGTCACCGCGACCAGCGGACCCCAGTCATGGGCGCGCAGCGCGGGGATGCCGCGGTCGATCGCGTAGGAGACCAGCAGCGGGCCGACCTGGAGCGCCGCCTGCTGGACGGTGATCATCAGCATGGCCAGCACGACGCGGGCCTTGTGCGGGCCGAGCAGCGAGCGCAGCAGCGCCCGGGGCGCGCCCGGCGGGACGGGGATGTCCTCGCTCTCGCCGGAGGGGGCCGGGGCCCGGTCCTCCTCCTGCGGGAGCCGAGGCTCCCTGCGGTGTGGCTCCTCCAGGAGCTCGCCCTGTTCCGTCTCGGTGAGGTCCGTCTCGGCGACGCTCATCGCACCAGGCTCCCGTCCTCGGTTCCTTCGCCGGTTCGTTCGCCCGACATCAGCTCCCGGTACTCCGGGTTCGACTCCAGCAGTTCGTGATGGGTGCCGACAGCCGCGATCCGGCCGTCGGCCAGCAGCGCCACCCGGTCCGCCAGCTGCACCGTGCTGGGACGGTGCGCGACGACCAGCGCCGTCGTCTCGGCCAGGACCTGACGCAGCGCCTGCTCGACCAGCGCCTCGGTGTGCACGTCCAGCGCCGAGAGGGGATCGTCCAGGACCAGGAACTCCGGGGCGCCGACGACCGCGCGGGCGAGCGCGAGACGCTGGCGCTGACCGCCGGACAGGCTCAGGCCCTGCTCGCCCACCTGGGTCCCTGATCCCTCGGGCAGGGCGCGGACGAACTGCGCCTGCGCGACGTCCAGCGCCCGCTCCAGCTCCTCCTCGGACGCGTCGGGCGCGCCCATCAGCACGTTCTCGCTGACGGAGGCGGAGAAGAGGGTCGGATCCTCGAAGGCCATGGAGACCAGCTCGCGCAGCCGGGCGCGCGGTATCTCGCGGATGTCCGTGCCGTCCAGGGTGATCCGGCCGCCGTTGATCTCGTAGAGGCGCGGAAGCAGTGCGGTCAGTGTGGTCTTGCCGCTGCCGGTCAGGCCGACCAGGGCCATCGTCTCGCCGGAGCGGACGTGCAGGTCCAACCCGCTGAGCAGGTCGGGCGAGTCCGCCGGGGCGTCCGGGTAGCGGAAGCGCACGCCCGCCAGTCGGATGCCGTCACGGGCCCCCGCCCGCGCGGACGCGCGTTCCGGCGCGCCGTCGGGGACCGGCCCGTCCTCGGAGTCGGCGGGCCGGGCGTCCATGACCTCGTAGAAACGGTCTGTCGCGGTCGCCGCCTCGTTGCTGTAGGCCAGCAGCCAGCCGAGGGACTCCACCGGCCAGCGCAGCGACAGCGCCGTGGACAGGAAGCCGACGAGCGTGCCCGCCGTGGTGCTGCCGTGGGCGACCTGGACGATGCCGACCGCCAGCGAGGTGCCGAGCGCGAGCTCGGGCAGGCCGACGATGACCGCCCAGAGGTTCGCCAGCAGCCGGGCCTTCTTCAGCTCCGTCTCGCGCAGCAGCTCGGCCTGCGCACGGTAGCGGGCGGCCATCGTGCGGTGCCGTCCGAAGGACTTGAGGATGCGGATGCCCAGCACCGACTCCTCGAGCACGGTGGCCAGGTCGCCGTTCTGGTCCTGGGCGAGCCGGGCGGCGGCGGAGTAGCGGCGCTCGAAGTAGGAGCACAGGATGATCAGCGGCGCGGCCGGCAGGACCGTGATCAGCGCCAGCTGCCAGTCCAGGGTGAACATGATGCCGATCCCGGTCAGGAAGACCATCGAGTTGACGATCAGGAAGACCAGCGGAAAGGCCAGGAACAGCCGGATGGTGTACATGTCCGACGTCGCCCGCGACAGCAGCTGGCCCGAGGCCCAGCGGTCGTGGAAGGAGACGGGCAGACGCTGCAGCTTGGCGTAGAGGTCCGCGCGCATCTGCCGTTCGACGCCGGCCAGCGGCCGTGCGACGAACCAGCGGCGCAGCCCGAACAGGCCCGCCTCCAGCAGGCCGAGCACCAGCAGCAGCACGCCCTGCCGCCACAGCCCGGCGGTGTCGTGGTGGGCGACCGGGCCGTCGACGATGTTCTTCAGCACCAGCGGGATGACCAGTGCCGAGAGCGAGGCGAGCAGCGCCGAGACCGTGGACGCGGTCAGGAACCAGCGGATCGGCCGGACGTACGGCCACAGCCGCAGCAGCGACCGCGTCGCCGAGTGCCGCGCGGGCGGCTGAGCGGCCGGCGCGGCGGCCGGCGGCACGGGCTGTGGCGGGGTCTGCTGCGGGCTCTGCTCTGGGTTCTGGTCGGGGGCTTGCGGGGCGGGGAGGGAATCCTGCTGCGTCGACACCTTTCGGACTGTAGACGCAGGGACTGACAGCCCTCATCCCAATTTCCGCCCCTTACACGCCCCGGCTCCGCTCAGCCCGGCAGGTGGACCAGCACGGTCCCGCTGCCGTCGACGACGTCCATGGCGCTGATGTCGGACGACCCGATGGAGGTCGAGGCCGGCACGGACGCGGCCGAACTGTAACCCGAGCCCCAGGTCCCGGCCGTCTCGGTACGCCCGTCACTGGCGTGGACGACCAGATGGCAGGTGATCCCCTGGGGCAGGTTCCCCAGCTTGAGCTGCACCTGCGTGCCCCAGTTCTCCGGGGTGAGCGCCGCCGAGGCGGTCACGTGGGTCTGCGCGTCGACGGCCGTCACCGTCGTGGCGGCGCTCGCGGGCGCGGGCGACGTGGTGTGCGCGCTCCCGACGTACACCCATGCGCCCACGGCCGCCGCCGCCCCGCCCAGCGCCAGCCCCGCCGACACAAGCAACCGACGCCGCGGACGGCGACGGGCGTGGGAGACGGGGCTCGTCGGCACGACGTCCGGCGCGGGCGCGGGCGCGGGCGCGGGCACGGGGGC
>NZ_BBPQ01000118.1 GCF_000787855.1 Streptacidiphilus anmyonensis
GCAGCGGACAGGGGCTCCGTGCGAGCGACACCGTTCCGTTCGCCCTCTGGTCGGCGGCGCACCACCTGGACGACCTTCCCGGCGCGCTGTGGTCCACGGCGGCGGGGCTCGGGGACGTCGACACGACCTGCGCGATCACTGGTGGGGTGGTCGCCGCGCGGACCGGTCTCGACGCGGTTCCGGCACTGTGGCGGTCACGCCGTGAGCCCTTGCCGGAATGGGTGGGTGAGGCTGCTGCCCCGGCGCCTGCCGGGGCTCAACTGTGAAGCTGAGCTTCAGCGTGATGGTTCGGGCGGTTCGTGCTCGCTCAGGCCGCTGAGCTGAACGGCGTCGCGCGGGCCCAGAGCCGGTCGAAGTTCTCCTCCAGCTCGGCCACCGTGTGGGCGTCGTCGACCATCAGTACCGGCCCTGGCTCGGCGCCCGGGGCCGGGTCGGCCGAGGGCAGGGTCAGCAGGGCGCGTTCGCGGTCGGTGAGGATCATGCGGGTCTCCACCGCCGCCGTCACCCGCGCCTCCTCGCCGGCCGCGGCGAACCGCGCGGCGCGCGCCACCAGTTGAGGGTTGCTCAGCAGGTCGGCGTGGTAGACGCAGCGCACCGTGCCGCCGCCGCGGGTGATGGTCTGGACGCGGTGCACCCAGCCCTCGTCGGCCAGGCCGTCGAACGGCGGCCGGGCGGTGGCCAGCACCGAGTGCTGGGCGTACTCGCGCCAGTGGTCCATGCGCGCGACGCCGCTGCGCTCCAGGCGTCGCGTGCACGGCGGGTGCCCGTTGCGGGCGGTCAGCCAGTCGGTGCGCAGTTCGGCGACGAGGTCGGTCGCGACGACCTCCAGCCGGGCCAGGCTGTCGCGGTGGGCCCGCATCAGGGCCGCCGCGGCGTTGGCCGGGTCGACCGCCCGGTACGCGGCCGGTTTGCCGGGGGTCTTGGCGACGAGTCCCTGGTCGATCAGCGAGCCGAGGACGTCGTAGATGCGCTGGCGTGGGACGCGGGTGGCGTCGGCCAGATCGGGGGCCGTCGCCTGCGGGAGCCGGGCCAGAGCGACATAGGCGCGGGAGGAGTACGACGTCAGTCCCAGGGTCTCGAGCGCCCGTTCGCTAAAACATGCTGCCGGTGTCATGCACCACTCATATCAGAGGGTGGGCCCCGGTTGCGAGCAGTGATCCTTCAACTACTGATCGCGCAAGTGGCCTGTCCCCGCGCTGGAGGACGGGCCACTTGCGCTCAGGCGTCCACCAGATGACGATCATGCATCATCCGTTGCCCGCAGCCCAATCGGCCTTGAGTGCCGCTCGAACACCTACGGGCGTAGAGCGGACTCCGACGCCTCGGACCGCGCCGGGGCGAAACCCGCCGGGCGGGCGGTGAACGTCCCGCGGCCCTGGGTCCGGCTGCGCAGGCGTGTCGCGTACCCGAACAGCTCCGCGAGCGGCACCGTCGCCAGGACGGTGCTGGTCGCGCCGCGTGTCGTCTGGTCGCCGATGCGGCCGCGACGCGCCGCGAGGTCGCCGAGGACCGAGCCGACGGCCTCCTCCGGCACCGTCACCGCGACCTCCGCCACCGGCTCCAGCAGCACCATCGCGCAGGAGCGCAGCGCCTGACGCAGCGCCAGCCGACCCGCCGTGCGGAAGGCCAGATCCGAGGAGTCCTTCACGTGCGTGGCCCCGTCGGTGAGGGTGACCCTGACGCCGGTCACCCGGTGCCCGCCGAGGGGACCCTCGGCCAGTGCGTCGCGGCAGCCCGCCTCGACCGCGCGGATCCACTCCTGCGGCACCCGCCCGCCGGTGACGGTGGACGCGAACACGAAGCCCTCGCCGGCGCCGGCGCCGGTGCCGCTGCCGGACGCCGGGACCAGCGGCTCGACGTCCAGCACGACCTGCGCGAACTGACCCGCGCCGCCGTCCTGTTTGACGTGCCGGTACAGCACACCGGACACCCCGCGCAGCACCGTCTCCCGGTAGCCGACCTGGGGACGGCCGACCCGCAGCTCCACCGCGTGGGCACGGCGCAGCTTCTCCACCGCCACCTCCAGATGCAGCTCGCCCATGCCCGACAGCACGGTCTGACCCGTCTCCGGGTCGGTCCGCACCGACAGCGACGGGTCCTCCTCGGCCAGCCGGGCCAGAAGGCCCGTCAGACGCTCGGAGTCCGTGCCGCGCACGGCCTCGACCGCGACCGAGACCACCGGCTCCGCCGTTCCCGGCGGCTCCAGCAGCAGCGGCGCGTCCGGCGCGCACAGCGTCGCACCGGCGCGGGCCGCCTTCGGGCCGACGACGGCCACGATGTCGCCGGCCACGGCCGCGTCGACGTCGGTGTGCCGGTCGGCCTGCACCCGCAGGATGCGGCCGACCCGCTCGGTGCGGCCGGTCCCGGCGTCCAGGACCGGGTCGCCCTTGCGGAGCGTGCCCGAGTACAGGCGCAGGAAGGTCAGCCGACCGGTCGGCGCCTGGGCCACCTTGAAGACCAGGGCCGCCAGCGGCGCTCCGGGGTCGGCGGCGCGCTCGACCGCGTCCCCGCGCGCGCCGTCGGCGTCTTCTGCGACGGCCGACGAGACGTCACGAGACGTCCGGGCCGACATCCCCTTCGCCGGAGGGACGTCCAGCGGCGAAGGCAGGTAGGAGACCACCGCGTCCAGCAGCGGCTCGATCCCACGGTTGCGATAGGCGGATCCACATAGCACCACCACCCCCTCTCCGGTGCAGGTCAGGTCTCGGAGCGCCGCGGCCAGCGACTGGTCGCCCAGCCGGCCGTCGGCGCAGAACTCCTCCAGCGCTCGCGGATGCAGCTCCGCGACCGCTTCTTCCAGCAGTCGGCGCCTGCGCAGCGCCTCGTCCCGCAACGGGTGCGGGATCTCGTCCACACGCAGGCCCGACACCGCGTCGGGCCAGGTCAGCGCGCGCAGCGCGACCAGGTCCACGACGCCGGTGAAGTGCTCCTCCGCGCCGATCGGCAGCTGCACCACCAGCGGAACCGTGTGCAGCCGCGCCCGGATCGAGGCCACGGCCGCGTCCAGGTCCGCCCCCGCGCGGTCGAGTTTGTTGACGAAGGCGAGACGCGGCACGCCGTGCCGGTCCGCCTGCCGCCACACGGCCTCGCTCTGCGGCTCGACGCCCGCCACCGCGTCGAAGACGGCGACCGCCCCGTCGAGCACGCGCAGGGCGCGCTCGACCTCGTCGGCGAAGTCGACGTGGCCGGGGGTGTCGATCAGGTTGATCCGGTGCCCGTCCCACTCGCAGCTCACGGCCGCGGCGAAGATCGTGATGCCGCGGTCGCGTTCCTGCGGGTCGAAGTCGGTGACGGTGGTGCCGTCGTGGACCTCACCACGCTTGTGGACGGCGCCTGTGGCGAAGAGGAACCGCTCGGTGACGGTCGTCTTCCCGGCGTCGACATGCGCGAGGATGCCCAGGTTCCGGACACGTGAGAGGGCGGAAAGGTTGAAGGGAACGGTGGTACGCACGGCCGAAGGCCTTTCAGGGTGATCCCGGCGAAGGACGGCGCGATTACCCCGCGGCGGCGCGAAAGAGTTGAGTCGTCAGACGGAGCCCACAGGGCTCCGGAACGTCAGGCGCGCACCGCGGTCCTCCGGTTCCGGCCGCGCAGCCGGCACCGGAGGACCCGGGACACCAGGATCACCTCGAACCGCGACAGGGAACCCGCGACAGCGGCGTTGTGGTCACGCACGGCACGGCTCCCCTCGGTTCGTCGTCGAAAGCAGTTCAGTCAGTCGGTCTCGGCCCCGTTACTGGTGGGGCGCTCGGTACGTGGACGAGTCTGGCAGTGGGCCGACTCGTCCCGCACCTCAATTTCCGTGCTCAGACCTTCAGTTCATCCGGGACGGCGGCCAGCGCCTCCTGGATCGCGGCGACCAGCGCCCGTGCCGACTCTGCGGTCAGCTCCAACGCGACCCGGCGGGCGGGGTCGCCGTCCGGGTCGGTCAGGTCGATGTTGAGGGTGTGCTCGGCCATGGCGTGCACGGGGTGGTCGAAGTAGACCGTCGCGCGGCCGGCGTGGAACCAGGAGCTGCCCGGTCCCTTCGCGCTGCCGTCCATGTCGGCGTGCACCGTCGTGTAGGTGCACATGCTCAGGCTCCCAGGTGGGTGGCGTAGAAGCGCTCGATGCGCTCCCAGCCGTCGTTCGCCGCGGCCACGTTGTAGCTGGGGCGCTCGTTGGCGAAGAACGCGTGCCCGGCGCCCTCGTAGCGGTGGAACTCGAACGGCTTGCCCAGGTCGGTCAGGATCCGCTCCAGCTCGTCGACCTGATCGGGGCTCGGGTAGCGGTCCTCCGCGCCGAACAGGCCGAGCAGCGGCGCGCGCAGGTTCGGCAGCTGCTCGACCAGGTTCGTGATCTTGAGCGGGAACTCGGTGGGCACCTCGCCGGTGACGAACGCGCCGTAGCAGTCCACCGCGGCGTCCACGTCCGTGTTGCACGCCGCGAGGACCGACTGGCGTCCGCCCGAGCAGTAGCCGATCACGCCGACCTTGCCGTTCGAGGTCGGCAGCGCGCGCAGGTACGCGGCCGCCGCGGCGACGTCGCCGACCAGCCGCTCGTCCGGCACGCCGCCCTGGGCGCGCGCGACCGCGGCCGCGTCGTCCGGCGACGCGCCCGGCGCCTCGCGGGTGTAGAGGTTCGGGCAGACGGCGTCGTAGCCCAGCTCGGCGAACCGGCGGGTGATCTCCTTCGAGCCGCGGTCCCAGCCGGGCATGTGGTGGATGACGACGACGCCGCCGCGACGGAACTCCGCCTCGGGACGGGCCACGTAGGCCTCGATCTCGTCACCGGCGTGGCCCGGCATGCGGACCAGGGTTGCGATCATGGATTCGTACATGCCGCCACCTATATCACGCACCGCTGAGTGTCCGTCGGAAGCGTCAATCTCTTCTTGACGATCGATGATCGTCAACTTACAGTTGACGCATGAGTCCACTCGACATCAGCCTCGCGGACCTGATCGCCCGTCTCGACGCGGAACTCCCCGACGCCGACGGGCTGGCCCGCATCAGCGAGGCGCGGCTGCGCGCCCAGACCCTGTCCGACCTCGGCGACCAGCTCGTCGACCACTACGTCAGCAAGGCCCGGAGCACCGGCGCGTCGTGGAGCGAGATCGGCGACGCCATCGGCGTGTCCAAGCAGGCCGCCCAGCAACGCCACAAGCCCGCCGCGTTCGAGGGGTTCACCGACCTCAGCCGCCACGTCGTCGTGCTGGCGCAGGAGGCCGCTCGGACGCACAGGCACGACTCCATCGGCACCGAGCACCTCCTGCTCGGCCTGCTCGGCGAACCGCGGGGCCTCGGGTACGAGCTGCTGCTGGCCGAGGCCGGCCCCGAGCAGCGCGTCCGCGACGCCGTCGAGGAGGCGCTGCCGCCCGGCGGGGAGAAGGCACTGCGGGGTCACATCGCGTTCCGCCCGGACAGCAAGGAGGCCATCGACCTCGCCCGCGCCGCCGCCGCCGACCTCGGCCACGACTGGGTCGGCACCGAGCACATGCTGCTGGGACTGATCCGCGCCGAGCAGAGCCCGGCCGCGCGGATCCTGCGCGATCTCGGCCTCACGCCGGACGTCCTGCGGGAGGCGGTCAGGGCCGAGATCGCCGAACGGCTCGCCGCAGGCCGTCAGTAGGCGCCGCCGGGCGTCGGGCCGGGCTGGCAGCGCGGGCACCAGTACACGACACGGTCCTGCGGCGGTGCGCCCAGGCGGGACTGGCGCACGGCCGCGCCGCAGCGGCGGCAGGGACGGTGGGCGCGGCCGTAGACCCAGTGCTGACGGTCGCGCCGCGCGTCGCCCGTCGTCACATGGCCGTGGCGCAGCTTGTTCGCCAGCAGCAGGTGGTGTGCCGCCCGCACCACCCGAGGCAGCTCCCCGACCTCGGCGACCGGCGTCCACGGCGAGACACCGGCCAGGAAGCACAGCTCGTTCGCGTACACGTTCCCGATCCCGGCGAGATTGCGCTGGTCCAGCAGCGCCTCACCGATGCCGCGGCCCGGCGCGGCCGCGAGGCGGCGCAGCGCCTCCGCCTCGTCCCAGTCGGGGCCGAGCAGATCCGGCCCCAGGTGGCCGACCGCCCGCGCCTCGGCGGCTGTCGGCAGCAGCTCGACCACCCCGAGCCGGTAGCCGACCGCGGTCCGCTCGGCGTTCCCGAGCACGGCCCGGATCTGGTGCTGCGCGCCGCCGGTCCACGGCTCACCGGCGGAGAAGACCCGCCAGCGGCCCTCCATCCGCAGATGCGTGTGGAGCGTCAGCCCGCCCTCGATCCGCGTCAGCAGGTGCTTGCCGCGCGGCGTCACGTCCAGGACCTCGCGCCCCACCAGGTCGGCCGTGGCATGCGCGGGCACCCGCAGCTCGGCGACCGTCAGCACCTGCCCCTCCAGCGCCCGCCGCAGCTCCCACGCCGTCCGATACACCGAATCACCCTCGGGCACCGGGCTCCTCCCGCCTCTGCCGCCTCTCGCCCCCAACTGCGCCCATCCTCGCACCCGGGACCGACAGCGGGCCGTGCAGCCACCGGCGGCGGAGCGCGGTCAGCGCACCTGGGTGACCCGCAGCTCCTCCCACGGCGTCCCGACGCCCGCCGCGACCGCGACCCGGTCCGTGCCAGCGGCGCAGAAGGCCACCCAGAAGCGGCCCGCGACGACCCGCGCCCCCGCACCGGCGCCGCCGGACGTGACCGCACCGGAGGTCGCGCCCGAGCCCGCGGCGCGCCCGAAGCGGACCTGAGGTGCCGCCCCGTCCGCCGGGAGGAGGCCCCAGGCCAGCACCGACGCGCCCGCCGCCGCGCGGCGGGCGCCGCGCAGCAGCTCGGCGGTCAGCGCGTTCTCGACCACGACGTCGAGCAGCCTCTCGTCGGCGTAGACCTCGAGCGCGAGCCTCCCGCGCGAGCCCTGGGCGAGCCGGACCGCCCACCCGTCGCCGAGCTCCAGGGCCCCGTCGACCCGCCCGATGCCCGACACCACGCCGTCCTCGCGCTCCAGCACCGTCATGGCCACTCCCGTCCACGTTCCGCCGTTCTGCCCCGCAGGCTAGGCACCGATCTTGTGGTTTCCCTGGGAGTCCCGGTCACCCGCCCGGCGGCGGCTCGTGGCGGGGTCGGCGGGGGAGAGCGAAGGTGGAGCTACGGCGGCGCGGAGGAGGTGACCGGGGGTCGTGGCCGACCAGGAGCACCACCGCAAGCCCTGGACCACGCACGCCTACTGGGGCGCGTACTTCCGGCGGCTGTGGGACCACGGCCGCCACGTGGAGATCATGCAGCGCTCGCTGGCCTTCGCGGCGCTCTTCTTCGTCACCCTCGTCCCGCTGCTGGTGGTGATCGCCGCGGCGGAGGGCTCGCACAGCAACAGCATCGCCCAGTGGGTGACCGACGCGCTCGGCCTCTCCGGCCAGGGCTCGGCCGCCGTCAAAGGGCTGTTCGTCACCCGCCGCCAGACGCTCAGCACGACCACCGCCGTCAGCCTCGCGGCGCTCGCGGTCTTCGGGATCTCCCTGATGGCCTCGGTCCAGGCCGCCTACGAGCGGATCTGGAACCTGCCGCGCGGACCCTGGCACACCACCTGGCGGCAGACCGTCGGCCTGGCGGGCCTGATCGGCTACATCCTGCTCGCGGAGTGGAGCGGCACGCCCGGCCAGCACACCCCGTTGCAGCCGGCGCTGCGGGTCGCCGCGACGGTGATCGGCGGCGTCGCGCTGTTCTGGTGGCTCCAGTGGCTGCTGCTCGGCTCGCGCATCCCGTGGTCGCGGCTGCTGCCGGGCGCGATCGCCACCGTCACCGCGCTGGCCGGGCTGCGGCTGTTCTCGCGCTTCGTGCTGGCGCCGCTGCTGGTCATGAACGCCGTCTCCTACGGCACGGTGGGCACCGTCCTGATCGTGCAGTCCTTCCTCATCGGCGTGGGCTACACCCTCTACGCCGGCTGCCTGGCCGGTCAGGCGCTGCCCCCGCCGGTCGACACCCCGCCGTCGGGCCTGCCTCCGCCGGACGCGCAGCCGCCGACCTCACCGCCCACCTCACCGCCGACCGCGCAGCCGCCGACAGCGCCGCCGTCGGCGTCCTGAGGTTCGGGGCGTCGAACGAACGGGCCGAGCCCGCGCGAGACGACGCGCGGGCCCGGCCCGGTGTTACGGAGAGGCTCGAGGTCAGCCCGCGTTCGCGCAGCCGTTGCCGAAGGCCGGGTTCAGCGCACCGATGACGTTCACGGTGTTGCCGCAGACGTTGACCGGGACGTGGAGCGGAACCTGGACCAGGTTGCCGGACAGGAAGCCCGGGGAGTTGGTGGCCGCGCCGTTCGCGGTGCTGCTGGCAGTCGCCATGCCGGCGGCCGCCGCGACAAGACCGGCTGCCGCCGCCGTCACCGCAAGGCCGCGCTGGGTGCTGCTCATGTGAGGTCGTCCCTTCGGGAACTGAGAATCGATCAGGTCCGCCGGCGCCGCTGGCCGCCGCGTCGACTTCCTGCCAACGCGCGGCCGCGGCCCGAGGACATGCCGTCCAGCCCCGTTTCACCCGGTCGGTTGATGCCGGGGACGACCCTGGCGTGTCACGGGGTGGACGAGGGCGTCAGTGGGTGTAGGGCTCCCAGGCGTGGCTGAAGTACCAGGTCGACTGGCTCACCCCGGAGCAGGAGTCGGACCCGCCGGTGCCGGGGCAGCCGCCGTTGTCGCGCTCGGAGGCCCACATGGAGATCTCGTCGATCCCCTTGCCGAGCGCCCAGCTGTAGACGGTCTTGGCGTCGGCGGTGGTGAACGTCTCGGGCTTGCCGTAGTCGTCGATGCCGGGCATCTCGGTGACGCCGACCATGGCCCAGCGCTGGGCGGAGCTCTTGGTCGGGTAGAGCGTGCCGAGCTCGTTGACCAGGCCCTGCGCGGCCGTCTCGGTCGCCGTCGCCATCTCGTGGGAGGAGCCGGTGTAGTAGTCGAAGGTCATGATGTTCACGACATCGATGCGGGTGTGGTCGGCCACCGCGTTCTTCAGCACCGCGGTGCCGCCGGAGTCGAGGCCGTTGTCGTTGGTCGGCAGCGTGTAGGAGAACTGCACGTGCCGCCCGTTGGCCGCGGCCCAGGACTCGACCGCGGTGATGGCCTTGTTGCGGCGGTCGATGCCCGCGCTGTTGGTGAGCGAGTTCTGCTCGACGTCGAAGTCCACCCGCGAGAGGTTGTACGTCGAGATCAGCTTCTCCAGCTGGGAGGTGATGGAGCTGACGCTGGTGCAGCTGTCGGCGAGCTCGGTGTCGGTGGTGTCCGCCGTGTAGCCGCCGAGCGAGGGTATGGCGTCCCCGCCGGCGGCGCGCAGCTTGGTGAAGGACGAGCCGTAGACGGAGGACGAGATCGGCTGCGAGCTGCTGCCGTTCCAGTACAGCGTGCAGGAGCCCTTCTTGGCGGTCTGCAGGAACGCCAGCGACACCCACTTGGCACCGGACTCGGCCGCCACGGTGGCCGGGTCGTCGCCGGTGTAGGTCTCGACGTAGGGCGCGAAGACATGGGTGGGGACGGTCGTCGCGGGGTGGGTCGTGGCGGGGTGGTTCGTCGCCGGGTGGGTGGTCGACGCCCCGGCGGGCGCGGCGGTGAGCGCGAGCGCGGCGACCAGGGCCAACGAGGTGGCGGCGGTGGCACACAGGGGAGCGGTGGGGCGCACGTGGAGCCTCCGAAATCCATATGGTTAGGAAACTTTACTTCCTGACATGTGCCTGTAGAGATATAGCGGTCGGCCGACGGGACGTCAACAGTGCGGACAAAGCGGGATGTCCGGCGCGTGCTCCGAGCGGGGGCGCGCGACCGGGCCGTGCGCTCCGTCGAATCCGCGAAAGCCTGGAACGCATCTACATCTACGCGTAGGTTGACGTCCCGCCGGGCCCCCTCCCGGCCCCGAACGGACCGATCGAAGGACCGTCAGATGTCCCAACCCGTTTTCAGCCCCTTGGAAGCACCCACGTCAGATCCGTTCCCCGCCCAGGCGCTCCACGCCTGCCAGGTGCTCGCCCACCTGCTCCAGCGCGTCCCGCGCCCGGAGAGTGTGCAGCTGTTCACCGCCGAGCACTGGTCGGCGCCCTGGCTGCAGATCCATCTCTATCCCGACCCCGACGACGCGCAGCTCTCCGCCTACCAGCAGGCGTTCGGCGGGCTCGTCACCCGCAGCCGCCGCCGCGACGGCGAGGCGCGCGCCGTCGTCTACAGTGAGCTCGCCACGGAGGTCGAGCGCGTCCGCGTCCAGGTGTGGAACGTCAACGAGTCCCCGTCGGTGATGCCCGCCCCCAGGTCGCCGGAGCCCAGGTCGCCGGAGCCGATTGCCGACCCCCCGGCCGAGGCCGTCGAGTCCGCTGACGTCTCCGACACCCGGTGCTCCGATCCCCTAGGCTCCGAGCCTGTCGACGCCTCCGGTCCCGCCCAGGTTGCCCTGCCTGCGCAGGAGTCCGAGGCCGCCGACCGGTCCGAGCCGCCCGTCGCACCCGTGGACGCGTCATGAACGCGCTGCTCGCCCGGCTGCTCGTGGTTCTCACGGCGTTGTCCGTGCTCGGCTGGCTCACCTGGGCCCTGTCCGCCTGGTACCTCTACCGGGTGCGCGCCCGACGCTTCGCCCGCGACGTCGAGCTGCTGCGGCCCGTCGCGGTCGCGCGCGACCGCGACTGGTTCGCCGCGTGCCTGGAGGAGCTGCACGCCTCCGTGGAACGCGACCTCGCCACGTCAGCCGGTGTCCGCGTGGGCGGCGAGCTCTGGCGGCAGGACGACCGGCTCGCCGCAGAAGCAGCGGAACCCCGACCAGGTGCGCTGCGCGCCGAGATCCCCGAGGACGGCGGCGGTCTGTTCGAGGGCCAGCGAGGGGTCAGGGCCGTCGCGCACCAGCACGCTGACCTCCAGCGGGTCCCAGACGACGGCATGGGTCGCGAGATCCACCACGCGGATCCGGATGCACATGGGGAGGCTCCTCACCAGGAGCAGGACGCGCGGGCAGGACGCGGTGGCGCCGGGTGCCGCGTCCCGGTGGACGGAACCGGGGGAAAGACGCTACTCCCACCGGAGTGACCTGTGTGGGAGTCGTGAAGGGCGAAGCGGGATATTCGGGAGCGAAGGCCGGGCCCGCGCGCCCCGCCGACCGGCGTACCCGATGCCCACCCGCCGCCCTGCGCGGGCGCGGACGGCTACCCTGCCGAGGGCGGCTACCCGGCCCGCCGCGCCCGGGGGAGTTTGGCGAGCGCCCGCGCCATCTCCACCAGGGCGCGCTGCTGGTCGGTGTCCAGGTCGCGGTAGATCTCCAGCAGTCGCGCCTCCCGCTCCGCGTCGAGGTCTGCGGGGGTGCGGCGCCCGGCCGCGGCGAAGACCCGCGCGGCGGGGTAGCCGGCGGGCAGGGCGTCCGCGAGCGCGCGCAGGTCGTCGCCGGCTATTCGGCCGCCGGCGCCGCGACGACCCGTCACCCAGGCGTTCAGCGTGGCGTAGGGGATGCCGGCCCGTTCGGCGATCCGCTTCTGCGTCAGCCCCGGGTTCTCGGCCAGGACATGGCGCAGCAGCGTGCCCAAGTCCTCGCCTGCCCGTACCGCCGGGGTCTGCATCGGTTCCACGCCGTCATTATCGAGGCAGCGCCGTGGCGATTCCTATGGTCGGTACACATCAAAGGGGTCTGTCAGGAGCACGGCGCGGCGCGCGCCCCCGGGGCCGCGCCCTGAGCTGCTACCTCTTCCGCGCCCCGGCGGCGTTGCCGGACCGGCTTGGCCGATCCGGCAACGCCGAAGGGACGGTGATGCTAAGGTGCCGCGCTGTCCGAGGCGCTGACGGTGGTTCGGCTCGCGGGCATCGCGTGCGGTGCCACGGCGCCACCGCGCATCAGGGCGCGCAGGCGCAGCGAGGCCAGCACCAGGAGCAGCACCTCGACGGCGATGGAGACGAGACCGAGCGGCTCGGTCCAGTTGCCCCGGTCGTCGTCGTAGTCGGGCAGGCCGGGTCCGCGCGAGAGCACGTAGCCGAGCAGCGGGCCGATGGCGACGCCGGCCGCGGTCACCCAGACCAGCGCCCGCTCGCCCAGGTCGCTGCGCGAGGCCAGGACCACGGCGCTGAGAATGCCGGCCGCCTCCAGCAGGTAGTATCCGACGCCGACGTAGCCGGGCGTCTTGTCGCCCGGGAAGCCGCCCTGGTCCTGGACGTGGATCCAGGCGACGGCCAGGCACAGCACGGCGGTCCAGGCCCGGACCCAGGACTGTGCGGTCGATCTGTCGTTCATGACGTCCTCCTCGTTCTCGCGCGCAGCACGCGTCAGCGGCACCCCGGTCAGTGGTGTCGCTGGCCTTCCCTTCCACTCTCGTTGATGACGCCATGTCATGCACGCGTTCGGGGACTACCCTGAGGTAACCCAGAGACCCCTCAGAACGAACTCCCAATCTCCCCCGCCGGTTTCGCACGGGCGGTCCGGGGCGAGGATCACCCACATGGTGAATACCGTGCCGCAGCCGTCCGCCGAGGTGCGTGAGGCCTTGGAGCAGGGCAGGCCCGTGGTCGCCCTGGAGTCCACGATCATCAGCCACGGGCTGCCCCGACCCGAGAACCTGCGCCTCGCCTTCGAGCTCGAGGAGATCGTCCGGGACGGGGGAGCCGTCCCCGCCACCGTCGCCGTGCTCGACGGCGTCGCCCGCGTCGGCCTCGACAAGGAGGAGCTGGAACGCCTCGGCACCCAGGACGGGCTGCGCAAGCTCGGCGTGCGCGACCTCGCCCCCGCGCTCGCGCTCGGGGCGAGCGGCGCGACGACCGTCTCCGCCACCGCGCACCTCGCCGCCCGCGCCGGCGTGCGGGTCTTCGCGACCGGCGGCCTCGGCGGCGTGCACCGCGACTGGGTCACCGAGCAGGACGAGTCCGCCGACCTCGGCCTGCTGGCCCGCACCGGGATCACGGTCGTCTGCGCCGGCGTCAAGTCCATCCTGGACGTGCCCGCGACGCTCCAGCGCCTGGAGACGCTGAGCGTGGCCGTCGTCGGCTACCGCACCGCCGAGTTCCCCGGCTTCTACCTCACCCGCTCCGGCCTGCCGGTCGACTGGACTCTGGAGAGCCCGGAGCAGGCGGCGCTGCTGATGCGCGCCCAGGAGGCGCTGGGAACGGACCGCTCCGCCCTGATCGTCGCCAACCCGGTCCCGCCGGAGCAGCAGCTCGACCCGGCCCTGCACGACCGCGTCCTCGCCGACGCCCTCACCGCCGCCCGTCGGGAGGGCGTGACCGGACAGGCCGTCACCCCGTTCCTCCTCGCCCACCTGGTCGAACACACCGGCGGCGCCTCACTGCGGGCCAACCTCACCGCCGTGCGCGGCAACGCGGCCCTCGCCGCGCGGATCGCCGCCGCCTACGCGGCGAGCGCGGCATGAGCGGGCAGGCCGCGCGCGGGCCCGAGGCCGGTCGGGCGGACGCGGGCAGCCCGGCCGCCGTCCCCGCGGTCGGGGGCCGGGCCTTCACCGGCCGACTGCTGGTCGTAGGCGACCTGGCCACCGACGTCGTCGCGGTGCACGACCACCCGCTCGCCGCGGCCACCGACACCGCCGCCCACGTCGTGCTCCGCCCCGGCGGCGCGGCCGCCAACGTCGCGGCCTGGGCCGCCGCGCGGGGAGCGGAGACCACGCTGCTCGCCCGGGTCGGCGCCGCGACGGCCGAGCAGCACCGCACCGAACTCCGGCGGGCCGGCGTCCGAGCCGCCCTGAGCGAGGACCCCGACCGACCCACCGCCACCGTCGTCTGCCTGGTCGACGCGACGGGGGAGCGCACCATGCTCAACGACCGCGGCGCGGGCGCGGCGCTCGGCCCCGCCGACTGGGACGAGGGCCTGCTCGACGACGCGGTCCGGGTCCACCTCTCCGGCTACCTGCTCTTCTCCGCGCCCGGCCGCGACCTCGCCGCCCTGATCCTCGCCGAGTGCCGCGCCCGGTCCGTTCCCGTCAGCGTCGATCCGGCCTCGGCCGGCCCCCTGGCCCACCTCGGACCGCAGACCTTCCTCGACCTGGTGCACGG
This sequence comes from Streptacidiphilus anmyonensis, assembly GCF_000787855.1. GTDB lineage: Bacteria > Actinomycetota > Actinomycetes > Streptomycetales > Streptomycetaceae > Streptacidiphilus > Streptacidiphilus anmyonensis. The sequence continues at coordinate 13,948 of NZ_BBPQ01000118.1, forward strand.
CGCGGACGTGCTGCTCCCCAACCAGGACGAGGCTCGCCTGCTCGGCGGCCACGCCGACGCCGAGACGGCGGGCCTGCGCCTCGCGCAGCGGACCGGCGCCCTCGTCGTGGTCAAGCGCGGCCCGGACGGTGTGGTCCTGTGCCGTCCCGACGGCACGGTCCTCGGACGCGTCCCGGCACCGAAGGCGAAGGTCGTGGACACCACCGGCGCGGGCGACGCCTTCGCGGGCGCCTTCCTCGCGGCGCTCCTGACCGGCGCGCTCCCCGTCCCGGCCGCCGAGGCCGGCTGCGTCGCCGCCGCGCGCTGCGTCACCCACCCCGGCGCGCGCCCCACCTGACGGAGCGGCTCCGGCCGACGCGGCGGCCGTGGGCGGGTCGACCACCCCGTGCGGGCCGCGCGTCAGCGGTAGACCCGCACGCTCGACAGCTCGCTGGTGATGGGGGTCAGCGCGTCCGGTACGCGGCCCTCCTGGGCCGAGACGCTCAGGTTGACGACGAGGTACGCCCTCCAGTCGGACGGGACGCCCCGCCCGTCGCTGAAGACGGCCCGCATGTGCGCGGGCGAGCTGCCGAGATACCAGGTGACCGTGTCCCTCCCCAGCCGCGCGCCGACGTAGACCCACCGGCCGAAGCCGAGCAGACGGCTGTGCACCCACGCGTAGGCGTTGCCGCCGACGTGGTTGACCACCTCCGCGACGTCGGGCGTCTCGCCGTGCCACTCCAGGATGTCGACCTCGTTGCCGCCGTCCTTCCACGTCCACACGCCGGGCCAGGCGCCATGGCCGCCGCCCCCGTCGCGGGTCGGCAGACGGAGGTGGACCAGCACGAAGTCGCCGGGGCGCAGGGTGAAGCCGTTGCCCCCGCGGGAGCCGTCGCCCCAGGGCTCGGTCGTGAGCAGGCCGGCGGCCCACGCGCCGGCGGGCCTGCGCGTGACCGGGGTGGCGCGGAACTGGACGCCGCCTCCCTTGCCGAGTCTCACAGCGCCGGGCGTGACCTTGTCCAGCTTCCAGTTCTCGGGATTGGTCCGCCCGTTCGGGTACGCGGTCGAGTAGGTGGACCAGGTGGCTCCCCGGCTGCCCCAGTCGCGTTCGTGGAAGTCGTCACCGAAGACCAGGGAGGCGTGTGGTCCCGGTACGGACGGCGAGTGCGCCGCGGCCTGCTGCGGCGTCACCAGCGTCGCCGGGGGCAGGAACAGCGCGCAGCCGCCGAGGCCGATCACGAGTCGGCGAGGTATCCGGTAGCGAGGCACGGGCGTGTTCCCCCTCGGGGACGGCGGCGCGCGACGGCCTCTGCCGCGACCGTCCCTACCCAGCCAGGAGACCCTCCACCCGGCCCGTGCGCACGCCTCGCTGGGCCGTTCGGGCCCTCGGGTGACTGCGAGTCACGTGACGGGGGACCTCATCCGCCCCAGATGTCGGTGACCGGGCTACGCTGCGCGCTCTCGCCGATCGGCTGGAGGCCGTAGGCCGCCTCGAGCGTGCGCAGCAGCCGGTAGTGATCCAGCAGTTCGCCGTAGCGGCCCGCTTTCGTACCGGCGCCCACGACGAGGGTCGGGATGTGGTTGGAGGGCCCGTTGTCGTCCTCGTCCCAGGTGACGACGAGCAGGCTGTCATGGGTGCGTGCCCAGGACGCGTAGCCGGAGAGGTGCGCGCGCAGCCAGTCGTCGCCCTGGCGGACGGTGCCGTCGTGCATGTCGTGCTGCACGTTCGGGATGACGAACGAGAGCGTGGGCAGTGCGGCATAGCCCGTGGCGTCCGTCGGGAAGGCGTCGAAGGTGCGGTTGTCGGAGGCGGGGATGCCGGGGAAGTTGACCCACGGGTTGTGCCGACGCGCGTAGTCGCCGCTGTTGCAGCCGGTGAAGCCCGTCGAGGGCATCGACTCGGAGTAGCCGGCGAAGCCGAACCCCGCCCCGAGCAGCTCCGAGCCGAGGGTGGGACCGGTGAAGCTGTGCGGGCAGGAGTCGTCGGTCAGACCCTGTGTCGAGCCGGAGAACAGCGCCAGGTAGTTCGGCTCGCTCGGGTGCGCCACGGCGTAGGAGGCGGTGAAGGAGGCCCCCTGGGCGGCCAGCGCGTTGATGTAGGGGGCGTCCGCGCTGCCGATGATCTCGTCGTAGGAGTGGTTCTCCTCCATCACGACCACCACGTGCGCGGGCCTCGGCACCGTGGCCGCCGCCCCTGAGGCCGCAGGGGAGCCGCTCTGCGCTGCAAGCGACGACGACACCGCGGCCGGTTCCGCCGGCCCCCCACCGGACGAGCAGGCGCTCAGCGCCACCAGCGCGGCGGCGGCCACGGAGGCGGCGAGCGTGGAGCGAAAGCGCATACGGCCATCTTCCCGCAGGTCCGCCCCGGAGCGCGGCACCGCGCCCGGCCCCGTCGTGGCG
>NZ_BBPQ01000117.1 GCF_000787855.1 Streptacidiphilus anmyonensis
AACAGTCGCAGTCAGTCGTGCTGAGACAGGGCCACCCCGCACCTCCCGACACACGCCCCGGCGTACGCCCGAGCCGTGATCGGCTACAACCACATCATGGGACGCCATCCTGGTGCGCCTGGGCGCTTCAGTCGGCGAGTCCCAGTGTTGTTGTTGACGGGTGGCGGCGGCCCCGCCGATGACGTCCGCATACTCACCACAGTCGCGGTTGCGTCCGCAATACGGCGCAGCGACGTCGACCCCGAGGGGGAAGCATGGTACCGCTCGCCGCACCTTGTCGCACGCGCCGCACTCGGCCTCCTGGCCGTTGGGATCAAGGGGTGGGGTCGACGCTCGTAGGCTCGTGCCGAAATGCCCCGCCGTACCAGGCGCCCGCCCTGGCCTGAAGTGCTCGGTCACATCTGGGGAACCAGCGGAGCAGCTGCGGACCCCTGCGCCGCCACGGCGGGTTCATCCGCTGCGGAACGCGCACAGGCGCTCCTCACCCACCCGGGCTCGCGATCGGGGATCGGTGACTCCCAGCCCCGGACGAGGGGCCAGACACAGGACACCGACCTTTCCGATGTGCTGGTTGGTCTGCACGCTCCTGGCGGCTGTTCCCACGTCGGCCAGCGGGTAGGTCCTCGACAGGGCGGGAACCAGGTGCCCCAGTGCGATCAGACGGTTGACTTCCCACTGCTCGTGGAGGTTCGCTCCATGACTGCCGATGATCCGCTTCAGACGCATCCAAAGATAGCGATTGTCGAACGAGTGCTCGTAGCCGGTGCTCGAGCCACAGGTGACCACCGTTCCCCCACGCCTCGCCAGGAACACCGACGCGGGGAAGGTCTTCATTCCCACATGCTCGAAGACGATGTGCGGATCCTCGCCGACCGCCTGGCGGATCGCCCGCCCCAGCTTCTTCCACCCCTCGGGCCGCTGGAGGACGGTGTCGTCCGTGCCGCAGACCTGCTCGCGGTTGATGATCGCTTCGCATCCCAGTGACCGCAGTACGTGTGCCTTCGCGTCGGAGCTGACCACGCCCACCGGAATGCCGCCGCCGTTGCGTACCAGTTGAACGGCGTAGGAGCCCAGCCCCCCGGTCGCTCCCCAGATCAGCACGATGTCGCCCTGCTTCATCTGCGCGCCCCGGTCGCTGACCAGCATGCGATAGGCGGTACTGGCGCACAGGGGATTGACGGCTGCCTCCTCCCAGGTCAAAGAGGCAGGCTTCGGCAGCAACTGGCTTGCGCGGACGACAGCGTAGTGCGCCAGCCCGCCGAAATTCGTCTCGAAGCCCCAGGCCTTCTGCCCCTGTCCGAGCATCCCGTCGCGATGGGTGTCGGGATCCTGCTCGTCCACGTAGGCCGGCGCGATGACGACATGATCGCCGACCTTCCACTTCCGCACCGAGGAACCCGTACGAACGATCACGCCGCAGGCATCGGACCCCACGACGTGATAAGGCTGGTCGTGGCGCGCCTCCCATCCCCCGGATTTCCCCATCTCCTTGAGGAACTGGAACGTGGGCAGCGGCTCAAACATGGCAGTCCATACCGTGTTGTAGTTGATCGCACTGGCCATCACCGCGATCAACGCCTCGTCGGGGGCGAGCTCCGGCATCGGCACGTCTTCAACTGACAGAGTTCTGCGCACGTCCTTGTCGCTGACGCCTTCGAACAGGTTGACATCGCACGCTTTCACGGTCGCCGCAGGGAAGCTGTCGGGCACAGGTAGCGACTCGAGCTCCGCAGCGTCCGCGCCGGCGATGACTGCCTTGGACAGGGCTGATTCCAATGCAACTCCAGTTCTGGAAAATACTGGTGGATTCCGGTGCGGGCCTGGGGAGGACGATGTGCCCGGTTGCTCATGTACACGGGGCTTTCCACCGAGTGGAGGTTCGCCCGTCTGGTTCTCGCCTTCAGCCGGGCGGGTTTCCGCAGATGCCCGCGAGCAGCCCCGGGACTGCGGCCGCATCCTCCTCGGACGCCTTCTCCCGGCAGGCCACGATGCGGTAGGCGTTGGACAACCTGGTCGAGCCGGCGCACACCGCGGCCGCCTGATCCAGCAGGCAGGCCAGCGCCAGAAGGGGAACACTGCCAAGACGCACGGCACTGCGCAGACCCAGACGAACTCGGGGGGAGGCCTCCTCAAGCCAGGGCACATCACTCGGCGGAGCAAGAGAGTTGATCGCAAGCCAGCATCCGGCCAACAGATCGACGGGGAAGTGGGCCTCGCGGTGCTGTTCCGCTACGACACTGAAGCCCATATCGCCGAGTCTGCGTCCGAGATTGCCGGCCGGGATCAGATGCAGATGCTGCGGCTGCAGCCACGGCATCCACCAGCGGCCCAGCAGGCGGCCGTACAAGCAGCTCGGATCGGGAACCTCGATCACCAGCAGCCCCCCGGGGCGCAGGACATGCCGGGCGGCAGCGAGTTCCCGGACGGGGTCGGTGCTGTGCTCCAGGTAATGGAACATGCTCACGACGTCATACCGCCCGGCCAGCTGGGGGGCCAGCTCCGGGAAGGAGCCTCGGTAACCATGAGCCACGCGGCCGTGCCGCTCGGCGTCTTCCACGCCTTCACTTCGGTCCAGGCCGTCGAAGACCGTTGAGGGCAGGAGTTCCCGGGCTGCCTCGCAGAAGTCGCCGCTGCCGGTGCCGACGTCCAGCCAACTTTGCGGCGCTGCAACGAAGGGTAGGACCGAGCGGGCGCGTCGACGGTGACCCGCCGCCGTGACCGTACGCACCAGGGTGTTGAAGGCTTTCAGAACTCCGCCGAGCCGCTGCTTACCCAGACCGTCGTAGAAGTCACGGTAGTAGAACTCCAGACCCTCGGCATTGAGTCGAGGATTCTGGAAGATGTGCCCGCAGCCCTGGCACTGGTCAAGGACGAAACGACCCGGCTTGCGCTGAATGAGATCGGTGGTTCGCAGCCGCTCGCGCAGCCACGGGGAACCGCACCAGGGGCAATCCCGCTGACGGTCGCAGAAGAAGCGCCCGGTTCCATAAGCCAGTTCCCTCTCATAGGCCAGGCGCGATCCCGCAACACCCCGGTCTCCCGCACCACGGCCACCTGCGGCGGACGGGTCATGAACATGCGTCATCACGCGTTTCCCTTCATCGAGGAAAACAGGAAGTAGCAAATCTGGTACGCCGGGCCACAAGAACCCAACAAGCCTTACACAAGGCTGAAGCACTGTCTGGCGCGCAACACATGCTTCGACAACGATCTGTGAAATTCCTCAGGCTCAGTCTCCTTCCCCATGCGGTTGAATCCCTCAACCGTGTGGGGACCGTGGAGATCAGGAGGCCACGGCTGCGGTGCAAGTGGCGCAGGCGCAGGGGCGCTCCTACCGTGAAGCGGGAGCGGCACCCACACGGAGCGAGGTGGAGATGGGCGGGACAGTAGTGATGCTTGCCGCAGGGTCCCGCGGGGACGTCCAGCCGTGTCTGGCCTTGGGTGGAGGGCTGGCCAGCCAAGGGCATGCCGTGCGGGTGATCGCCAGTCCCCGGTACCAGGACCTGATCACCGGGGCGGGCTTGGAGTTCCGTGGTCTCTCTCATGATCCGACGCAGATCGTCGCGTCGCCCGAAGGACAGGAACTGCTGGCCGCCGGACGCAACCCTGTTGGATTCATCCGGGGTTTCCAGCGGGTGTTGGGGCCGTTGCTGGCACGCATGCTCAGCGAGGTTCAGACGGGTGCCGAGGGGGCCGATCTCGTCCTGGCCCCTTCGTTCGGCTTTCTGGGCCTTCACTTGAGCCAGCATCTCCACGTCCCCCACGCGGTCATGCACTTCCAGCCGAGCCAGCCCACAGGGGCCTTCCCCCACCCCCTGACCCCGGGCGCGCGGTTCCTGGGGAGGCTGGGAAACCGCTGCAGTTTCGAGGCGGTCGACCTGGCCTCCTGGATGGTGAGCCGTCGCACCGTCAACGCCTGGCGACGCCAGAGCCTCGGTCTTGCCCCCATGCGCCTGCCCGCCCCGTTCCGCGAGGTCCGTCGGGCGCCCGTGCTGTGCGCGTTCAGTCCCGCCGTCGTGCCCCGGCCCGCGGACTGGGGAGCGAACGTCCACCTCACCGGCTTCTGGTTCCACGAACAGCCCCGGTGGACTCCGCCGCAACGGCTTGTCGACTTCCTGGACGCCGGACCCCCGCCTGTGTATGTGGGGTTCGGCAGCATGCGCGCCGCTGACCCCGAGGCAACCGACCGCGCGGTGCGGGTGGCTCTTCGACGCGCCGGTCTGCGCGGCGTACTGGCCGGGGACCCTGGCGCAAGCGATGACGACACCTTCGTGGCCGAGGAGATCCCCCACCACTGGTTGTTCCCACGGGTGAGCGCAGTGGTTCATCACGGTGGGGCAGGGACCACCGCCGCGGCGCTGCGGGCCGGAGTTCCGCAGCTGGTCTGCCCCTTCTTCGGCGACCAGCCCTACTGGGCCGAGCGCGTCCACCGTCTGGGCGCAGGCCCGAAACCTTTGCCGGCTCGCCACATCACGGTCGAGGCCATGAGCAACCGGGTGCGTGATGTCACCGCCGAGGGTGGTCACACGGAGGCGGCCCGCCGGCTGAGTCTTGCGCTGAACGCCGAGGACGGAGTCGCACACGCTTGCCGCGCCCTGAACAGGTTGCTACCCCGGTAGCCCGTGATGGCCGGCAGGAGGACCACCCCAACTCTGATTCCGGCCCAAGCGTCGAGTCGTCATCTGCAGGCGTTCAACTTTCGAGTTCTCTTGTCACCGTGTCCCAGATGAGATGGAGCTCGCGTTCCCAGTAGGGCCACGAGTGTGTCCCTGGCCCGTAGATGTGCGCGCTGACGTCGACACCCGATGCCCGGAGCGAGGCGGCGAACTTCTCGACATCCGGCAGGAGGGTGCCCTCCAATCTCGAGGCAGCGGTAGCGAGCGGGTCGGGGTTGTGATCCAGTGGCCCCACTTCTCCGTCCCCGACGGAGAGGTGCACCTTCATGCCGCGGTAGGCCCGCACCATCGCGGACGGGTTGTGCGCCTCCCAGTTGGCGGTTTGCGTGGTCGGGTCGCCCCAGACCTGGCTGTAGTCGACGTCCGTGCCGGCCCACAGATTGCCCAGGAGGAGGAAGGCGCGGGTCACGGGGTCGTCGAGGTCGACGGTCGGGCTGAAGGCGGCCACGTACCGGTACATACCTTGATGACGTGCCGCGTAGTTCAGAGCGCCGAAAGCGCCCATCGACAAGCCGACGATGGCCCGGTGGGAATTCGCCCGGAACTCCTGCTCCATGAGGCGAACAAGTTCAAGGGTGTGGAAGGTCTCCCATTGGGGCCCGCCGTCGTACCAGTTGGAGTACTGGCCTGCTTTCCCACCGTCGGGCATCACGATCAGCACTTCGGAACTGCGTGCGAGCGCCTCGACGTCCGTCTCCCGGGTCCAGGAGGTGTAGTCGTCGTTTCCACCGTGGAGCATGTAGAGCACGGGGAAGGTACGCGCCTTGTCCCTGCTCCAGCTCTTGGGGAGGATGACACGCACCGGCACGGAGCCGTGCATGGCTGGGGACCAGACGGTCAGATCGAGCATTCGGGTGTCGAGTTGCTTGACGGCGGTGATCTGGGCGCCTGTCTGCCAGGAAGCCGACGCCGCCGTCACGGGTCCCCACAACGGCGAGAGGAGGACCAGGCAGACGAAGAGACACAAGCTAGCCGGTCTCGCCCGGCCGACCGCCTTCTTCAAGGGGAGTGGCATGGCTCGATGACCTCCTGAGATTCGCAGCGTCGCCTCGCACTGTTCGGCACACGTGCGAAGGGAAGGTGAGGGATGTCTGCCGGCCCCGAGCGGTCGGCCGGTTCTGTGCAGCGGCAGGCGGCTCAGCGTGACATAAGGCTGCGACAAACCCGCCCCTCCTTGCGGCATCCTCGCTGACGGGAGCGCAGGATCACTCAACCAGCGGACAAGGCATGAAGCCCGATGACCGCCGCGATCGTTGAAATCGGCCACCCCCTGCTGGGGGCTCTCGCACGCTCTGTGGAACTCCCCACCCAGGGACCGCACACACATGGCGCACCGCCCCTTTGGCCGCCAGTCAGCCACACGAGATGGTCAATCACCTCGCATCGCCGAAGACAGCAGCGGCGACCCACCTGACAAGTAGCCTTCGTCCGTCAGGCCTGCAAGTGGTGACAGGATTTCTCGATGTGCTGGCAGGGCGCTTGGTCCTCCACGTCTTGGCCACGCCCGCGGAGCCGATCCGCACGCCTGGCATCACCGCCACCCCCGAAGGACTGGACGCGGCCCCGGTCCGTGGGCGCGTCGGCAGCCGCCCGAACCTCGTAGACGAGAAGATCCTTCATATGGCCCGGGACCTACTGCCCAACCCGGACAGCCCATCGGCTCCATCGCGGCGATGCCCGGCTTCTGCCCTGGCACGCTCAGCGACTACTTCCCCGACCTGCGGCAGTCGCGCGCAGGCGGATACGTTCCCCAGCAACTGGAGGCCGCCGAGTGATCCACCTGCCCATTCACCGCGGTAAGGGATGCGCCGTCCTGGGCGCCCCGGCACCGGGTCTGCCCGGACCGTTCGGAACCTGGACCTGGGAGCGGGACGAGGAACCGGAGCCGAACGCCTCAACCGACCACACGCAGGCCTCAGCACCAGGCAGTCAGGAGCGGCGGTGATCCAGGCCGATGGCTCCGCGACCGGTCGAGGGACTGCCGCCCGGCCGGGAGAGCTCACCACGGCGATGGTCTGGCACGGCCGTACGCCGCTGCCGACCCTGATCGCCGAACTGCCGCCCTCCCCACAGCCGGCTCCGCCATCCGGCCAGGGCTCTGATCCGTTCGGCCACCTGCTCCGGCAGGGCTTCAGACGGACCGCCGACCTGCACGAGGCGCCAGGCGGCGCGGCCGGCTGGTCGGTGCGACTGATCCCGCGTACGGCCGCCTGCGCCCACACGGCGATCTGTGACGGCGACGGTGCCATCACCTGCTCGGACACCGTCGTGCTGCCGACCGGTTTCCTGGACGCGGTCAAACGCCAGGGCTGGCTCGTGCTGTATCTGGGCGACGTAGGCCTGCCCGCGATCCCGGGCGGCGATCAGGCCGCCCAGCTCTGTGCCTTGAACACCGCTGCGGCGGCAGGCCGCGTCGTCGGCGCCCGCGTCCCTGCCCGCACCTGAGACTCCCGCGCGTCATAGTGGCGAGCACGGCGCTCCCACAGGATCCGACATGCGTTGATCCGACGCTGTCGTTGACGAGCTGTCAGCCGGCGTAACCGGCCAGTGGATACGGCCTGGGCGATCGTCCACACCGACCGCCGTGGGCGGAGACCCGTTCCGGCGTCCGGCGTCCCAGCCCCTCTGCTTGGCAGCCGGAGTGGACATGGACGGCCGCGTTCGCTGAGCGCGGCCGTCCACGTCGCGATGCCGCCGCCTCCTCTTCGGGGGCGACTCAGCCTCTCGAAAACTCCACAGCAGGGCAGGAAATCACTGACACATCCTCAGCAGCGGCTGTCTCACGGCGTATTGGCTGCTGTTGTCGGGCCGGATGTCGTCAGTTCCAGTCGGTGCGGTGCTGGATCCAGGCACGGCCGACGACAGCCATCTGGGCCTGGTAGAGGCGCAGGTAGGGGGCGTTGGATGGGGTGGGGAGCCGGGAGGCGCGCTCCCAGTAGCCGGTCAGCGCGATCGCGAGGAAGGTGAGGCCTTCACCGGGAGCCTCCATCCAGGCCGTTGAGGCCTTCATGAGATGTTCGGCCTGCTGCGGGCTGTGTCCGGCACGGATCAGGTGCGGAAGGAACAGGACCGCCTCGATCCACGCTGCACCCTGGTGTGGGTAGGCCCAGTCGGTCACGACGTCGCCGGCGTCGGCCAGGAGCATGGTGTCGGGGCCCAGATCTGCGTGGAGCAAAGTGGCGCCGCCGCCATGGTGCCGCCAGCAGCGCTCTGTCGCGGCGAGCCGGTCGAGGTTACGGGCGGACCAGGGCTCGAGGTCCGCGCCGATGTCGGCGAGGTACTGCCACCCGCCGAGCACCTGGTCGAGGGAGTCGACGAAGCCAGCGGCGTCGGAAAGCGGCGCAGGGGTGGCCGCGGAGGTCAGTCGGTCAAGGAGCGCGAGGGCACGCGAGAGGTCGGGGGAGCCGGGCGCCAGCTCGGGGTGCCGGGCGCCGGTGAGGTCGTGGAAGGCCATCAGCCACCAGTCGCCGCTCTGCCAGGCGCGGCGTAACCGCAGGACTGGCACACGGCCGGGCAACTGCCGGTTGATCGCAGCCTCATCCCTGTACCGCGGCAGCAGAGGGTGGTCAAGGGGAAGGCACTTGAGCAGGATCCGGACGCCGCGGGCGAACGTGAGGCGCACGCAAGGGGCGGGGTGGAGGCCGTTGCGTTGGACCGTGGCGCCGGTGAGCCGACTGCCAGCGAGTGCCTCGACCTCAGCGCGGACCGCGTCAGGGAGCAGAGACCAGCACGGTGGCACACCGGTGTCGACTGGGTTCCCTGCCAAACCCTCCGGCATCAAGACCGTCGGCCTCACGAGAGACCGCCCCCGCGCTCCTCGGTGTCCACCGGCACCACGCAGTCCTCGTGGACGGACCACTCGCGTCCACCACGCTCGGGGCGCAGATACACCTCCCTGCGCACTGCGCGTCCTGTCCACCGCGAGTAGTGCACCACCTGGCCGGTCACCACCCCGCAGCAGCCGGTCAGAGTGTCCGTAGCCAGCATGCCGACCAGTGGATGGGACTCACAGTTTGCACGCGTTGCATTGTTTCTCACCCGCTTACTTCTACTGATTCCTCCGCCGCCCAGGCAATCACTCGTGCGGGTGGCATATGCCTAGATCAAGTTCATGAGTGGCTCCGCGTACTGGACTCGCCAGCCGCTGGCGCCGTCCACCCACCCGACGACGGCCTTGTCCATGCCGAAGCGGCTGCGCTTCTCGAGCTGGTCAGCCAGCTTTCCAGCCGTCCACCCGCGATGAGTTCCCGCAGCCGCTGTAGTGCCGCTTCGGCAGGCTCAGCCGCCGTGCCGTCGTCGAAGAAAGGGCTCACCCACGGACGAGATCCTCTCACGGGTGGCTGCGGCCAGGCCGGTCAGCCGCTTGAGGTCTTCTCGCTGGGGGTCTTGGGGCGCTTGTTCGGGCGGTAGCTGGGTCCGTTCATGATGACCTGGTGGCTGGTGTTGATCAGCCGGTCCAGAAGCGACTCGGCGACGACGGGGTTGGGGAAGAGGGGTACCAGTCGCTGGGTGCCCGGTTGCTGGTGGTGATCAGTGAGCGTCCCTGCCGCTCGGAGACGCTCTCGTAGAGGTCGTCGGCCTGGGCCGCGGTCAGCCGGCGCATGGCAAAGTCGTCGAGGATCAGGACGTCGGGGCGGATCAGCTCGCGCATGCGCTTGTCCCAGGTCCCGTCGGCGTGGCCTCTGGCGAGCTCGGCCAGGATTCGGCTGGTCTTCGCGAATCGGGCGTGGGCGCCCTGCCGGACGGCAAGGTGTCCGAGAGCCTGCGCGACGTGTGTCGTGTCGACCAGCATTGCCAACTTCATTGACGTCGGCTGCGTCATCACCCTGGCGAACCCGAAGTGGTCGACACCATCCGTGAGGAAGCCCAACGCCGCGAGCGCGAAGCCGACAACAGCATCAAATGACCCGCCGTCAGGAACGGCCGGGATACGCCGGATCCACGTCTGCAGCGTCGGCGGCCGGATCATCGCGCCCGTATCCGGCGTCACGGGGGCGTGCGTGCCCCTGACCGTGCGGATAAACGGATGGTCGGGGGTGCGCGTGACGCGGCAGGATGCTCCGCATGACATTGCCCACCCCCGAGTTGTCCACCGCCCGCCTGCGACTGCGGCCGTTCACCGACGGCGACGCCGCGCCGCTCTACGCACTGCACAGCAGTGCCCACGTGCTGCGTTACTGGGACTCCCCGCCGTGGACCGAACCGGCCCGCGCCCAGCGCTTCATCGCGGCCTGCCGGACGATCGAGGAGGAGGGCAGGGGAGCGCGGGTGGCAGTCGAACTCGTCTCCGACGGCACGTTTATCGGCTGGTGCGGCCTGACCGGCTGGAACCCGGACTTCCGCAGTGCCTCCCTGGGCTACGTCTTCGACGCCGCCGCATGGGGCCACGGCTACGCAACCGAGACCGCGCACGCCGTCCTGAGGTGGGCCTTCGACAGCCTGGACCTGAACCGCGTCCAGGCCGAGACCGACACCCGCAACGTGGCGTCCGCCCGGGTTCTGGAGAAGCTCGGCTTCGTCCGTGAAGGGACCCTCCGCGAGGACTGCGTCGTCAACGGCGAAGTCTCCGACTCCTGGATCTTCGGCCTCCTCCGGCGCGAGTGGCACCCCCACGGACACTGACGCTTTCCGGCGCCGGAACCAAGTAGAGACGTAGGGCAGTCACTCGTTCCTTGCAAGGAGCGTCCGTGGCCACGGAGCACCTGCCGGCCCCACCCGTGCCGACTCCGTCCGGGTTCGCCGAGTTCTACCGGCACGACTTCGACGCGGTCCTCGGCTTCGTCGCCCGGCGTACCGACAGCGTCCACCTGGCCGCCGACCTGACCGCCGGCATTGTCCTGGCCGCGCTGGAACAGGCCGACACTACGACCCGCGGGGCGGCACGCCCGCCGCCTGGCTGTACGGCATCGCCTGCAACACCCTGGCCTCGCACTTGCGCGGCAGCGCCCGGGAACGGCAGGCCGTCTCCCGGATCGCCGGTCACCGCATGCTCGACGAGCAGGACGTCGCCGCGATCGAGGCACGCATCGACGCGGTCCGCGTGCCCGCCGGCGAGCTTGGCCGGGATCCGGCTGGTCTTCGAGAACCGGACGTTCGCGCCCTGGCGGACCGCGGGGTGGCCCAGGGCCTGGGCGATGTGGGTCTTGCCGACCCCGACCGGCTCGAACGGGGTGAGCGACTCGCCGGTCTGGAGACAGCGCGGGGCGGCCGGGTCGCGGATCTGGGCCGCGGGGAGATTGGAGGCTGCGCCGCCAAGGAGGGCGACGTCCACGAACACGACGAGGCCGAGGAGACCGCCGCGGCGGACACGGCTGCCGAGGACATGCTGGCTGCCGAGGAGCAGGTGGCACTGGATAGCGAGTGCGATCTGAGCAGCACGATGCCCGGTACCGGTACCGGTACCGGGCGACCGGGGTCTTCTGCTGTGCTCTGGTCGGCCATGAACGGCGGTCCTCCGCTGACTCACCAGCATCGCTTCGGGCAGGGCCGAATTGTTGTTCGGGTCCCGTGATGGCCGACTACGTTCAGCCCGAACCAGGAAGCAGTCCAAGCGATCAGGGGGAATCTCGTGCTCGGTATCCGCGGAAAGCTGGCCTCGGCTGTGGCCGTCCTCGCGCTCTCCGGCGGCCTGGTCGCCGTTCCCGTTTCAACGGCGTCGGCGACATCCAGCTGCCTGAGCACTCTGGGAAAGGCCGTGGAGGCCGTCGAGCCGGACGGTGACGACATCGGCACGTTCTACGAGGGGTGGAACTCCTGCACCAAGGTCGTCTACGCCGAGTTCCACTTCAAGTCCTCGCCGAACGTCTGGAACTCGTCCAGCGAGATCACGATCGACCACTCGGGGACCGACTTCACGACCACGCTCCAACACATCCAGGGCACCGGGAACCTGTGGTGGGACACACCGATGGTGAGCATCTACTCCATCCCCACGAGCGACCGGGCGTACTACGCGAGTTTCCACCTGGACAACAACGGCAGCACGATCTGTGAGGGCGGGGCCGCCTGGAACTTCTCGGGCTACCAGATCACCCCGACCTATGTCAGCTGCAGCAACCCCTGAACATGAGTCGGCCCCGCCAGATGCCAGCGGGGCCGACCGCCCAGTGGTCAGCCGCGGACGGTGTTCACCGCCTGCGGACCCTTCTGGCCCTGTTCCACGTCGAAGCTCACGCGCTCGCCCTCGTTGAGCTCGCGGTAGCCGTCGCCGCTGATCGCGGAGTAGTGCGCGAACACGTCCGGTCCGCCGCCGTCCTGCTCGATGAAGCCGAAGCCTGAACCACTTCACGGTGCCACTGGCCATGCTGATCAACTGTTCAGGACGAGGACGGGACCCATTGCAGCCCTCTGGGGTTGTCGCGTCCTCGAACAGCAGGTGAGGCGGTACGGCGGACGGCGAACCACGGCGATCACGCTAGCCGGTGATGAGCTGCTTCGCGTGGATCGGCAGTGCTCCGCCTGACTGGATCTCCGAGACGGCGTTGCCGACCTCCGCGGTGTTGCTGTCGCTGAACCCGCCGTTGCAGTCCCACCAGCCCTTGCGGAGCGTCTGCAGCGGGGAATTCACGCGTTTTGTGCTGCGGTATTCGGTCGCGGGGGTGCCCTGCATTGCCGTCCGGTCGTTGTCGTGCGACGTGACGGCTCGGCGCCCCCGTCGGCGTTGGTCGCGGCAGCGGCTGGCGACGGCCTGGTGCCAGCGGCGCGGCCTGTGGCCTGGCTGTGGCAGGAGGTAGTGCCGCTCAGTGATCGGACGAGAAGATCTCGCGGGTTTCCCGGATCGCGTAGTAGGCCAGTACATAGCCGGCCACCGGGTCGGCCCACCACCAGCCCAAGGTGCTGTTCAGGACCAGACCCACCAGGACCGCGGCAGCCAGCAGGCCGTTGGTGAGCGTGACCCGGCCCTCGGTCTTGAGCACCGGATTGTCCAGGGCAGCGCCGGTAAGGACCTTGCCCGCGGCCAGGGCGAACATCATCGCAGCGGTCACCGCGGTCCACACGATGCCCAACGGCGAGTGCCCAGAGCGGAAACCGACGACCAGCACCAGGGTCGACAGGGCCAGCAAGTAGAGCGCAAGCAGGGCGAATCCTGTGCCGATCAGCTTGAGCGCACGCTTCTGGCGGGCCTTGCCGGTGCCGGACAGCTCCCAGATCACCACAGTGGACGCGCCGATCTCGATCAACGAGTCGATGCCGAATCCAGCCAGCGCCACCGACCTCGCTGAGGCGGCCGCCACGGCAAGCACAGCGATGCCGATCACGTTCCAGCCGAGCGTTGCGTACTCCAGGGCGAAGCCCCGACGCAGCAGGGCCTGGCGCGAGATCTCCTTCACGGCTGACACCTGGCGATTCTCGCAAATCCGCCGTCGGGAAGTCGTGCCGGTCGCGTGCCCCGCGGCGCGCCCGCCGGGCGCGCCGGGTAGCCAAGGGCGCGACCGCGTGGATCACCGTCTGCGCGCGCAAGCGTCGGGCTAGGGCTGCTCTCCGGTGCCGCTGCGCTGGCGGCCAGACCACAGTGCGACGCCCTCGCGGGCCTCGATGAAGGCCTCGGCGGCCGCCCGCGCGGCTGCGCCGAGACGCGCCAACTCCTGGCGCTCCTCCTGCGACCCGTGAGCCTGATGCCCACGGTGCCTGGCCGAGAGGTTGTCGAGATATGCACGCATCTCATCCTCAGCGGCCCGGTAGGCGAGTTCGCGGTCGTCGACACGCAGGCTGTTCTCGTTGAACGACATGACGCAGGACTGTAGACGGCAGGAACGAGCAGGACACCGAGGCGCGCGGCGGAAGGGGCGACGCAACGCGCCGAACAGGTCCACGGCGGTTGTGCTCGCTCAGCGGTGCCGTCCAGCGGCTGGTGCCGCACTTCGCTCAGCTGGCACGGGCCGGACAACTGCACCGCTGCGACGAACGCCCGAGCCGTCGACCATGGCCGCCACCATCCCTGGCAGAAATCGGGCTCAGGGGTCTCGCAGTCGCCGCTTCCGCTGCCGCGGCCGACAGTCTGGCGATCACGCCCCTGAGCCCGAAGCCGAAGTCGGCTTCGGGGTCGAGCTGCTCGAGCGCGTCCTGCGCGGCGGCCAGCCAGCTCGGGGAGGTCGCTGAGGTCCTTTCGGGCACGGGCCTTCCGCGGTGACCGCCGCATGGCCCGAGGGGCTCCAGCGCCCGGATCCCGTCGATCGGACGCGCGGTGGATGACACCGGCCCCGGACCGGCTCGCCGAGCGGGCACCCGACTATCTGGCCAGCCACGAGGACATACTGACGGACTTCGCCGCGTCCGGGGGTCAGCTGGGCATCATCGAGCCGGACGCGGAAGAGGAGCTACTGAAGCGTGAGGTGGCGGCTGAGGTGATGCAGGCTGCCGGGATCCTCGCGACGGGCCGGATGGACCAAGTGGCCGTTGACCTCCACCGCGGGATACGTACGCTGGTCACTCCCGAACAGGCGGCGGTTCCGGCGGTGCTGGAGCAGATGCGGCGTAACTGGGTGGCCGCCAGCGAGCGCCGCAATGAACAGGAGCAGGAGCTGAAGGGCATAGCCGAGGTGTTCGGTCTCAAGAGCTGCTGGCCCGCGCCCACACCGAGATGCTCAAGCAGATCGCCGCGGACCGTGAGACGGCCGAGGCGCTCCAGGACCGCGCCAAGCGGCTGAGTGAACTCGTGGACGAGAAGATCCGGAACTCGCCCTCGGCGAGGACCAGCAGGAGGGTGGCCGGAAGCGGATGGGCAGTGACGACGCCCGCCGCCACGCCGCCCGGCTGGCGAAGCAGGCCGAGGACCTGACGACAGCGGTGACCGAGACGCAGGGCAACGCGGAGAAGCTGCACGCGAGCGCCGCGGCGTGGGCTGCCCAGGAGCAGGCGTCGGTGGAACGTGCGGTCCAAGAGGACAGCTGGGCGGCGGAGCGGAAAGCCGCCGAAGAGCAGTGCGCGGTCGCTGCCGACGTCGCCCCGGCCGAGCAGGCCCGCCAGGAGCAGGAGGATCTGGACCGCGCGGCCATCGTCGCGGCGCGCTGGAGCTGCTGCGCGCGGATGCCGGCCGACCAGCGCGCGATCGAGGACGGGCTGCGCGCGGTGAAGGCGATGCGGGCGTGCGCCGGCGCCGAGGTCGCGCGCGACGCGGCCCTGGACAACCGCGCGGCGAAGCGCGCCGGGACGCGCCGTGGCAAGCGGGCCGAGGATGCAGCTTCCCGGCCGACGCTCCGGCAGCAGAGGCGTCACCTGATCGCCCGCATCCGATGCGCTCATCCGCCTGGACCGGCGCGATCACCTTGAGCCTGGTCGCCGTCCTCGTCCGTCCCTGCCCGGCCACCGAGGGCTCGCCGGGCCGGTCACGCACCAGTACCACGCCACCGACCTGCCGGATCAGGTACCGGAAGTTCTGCGAGGTCGAGGACCGCGAGCTGGCCGGCGGCGAGATCGTGCGGGGCCAGGAGCGTGGCGGCGGCATGGTGGCGCTGACTGACGAGGACATGGAGCAGCGCCTCTCCCCACGAAGCACGTGATCGACGTGCAAGCCTTCCTGGCTGAGGCAAGGAGAAGCCCGGCCCGACATGCTCGTGCAGCCACTGTCTCCTGATTCCAGCCCGGCGGTTTCGCGAGGGGCAGGTCAGCGTGGTGGGCCCACGATGATGCTGCCGTACTTCTCGGAGACCGCGGGGTCGGGATGCACTTCGAAATCGGGCGGGCGCGGCGTGGACTTGTCGCGACCGGTTTCCCGGAACATTCCCTCGATGCCTGCTGGCGTGTTGATCATCAGTAGGTCGGCCTGCTTCGAGGTAATGCGGTATCCGTGTGGGATCAGCTTGGGTAGGAAGACCACGCCGCCTTCGGAGAGTTCGTACTCCTGGTCATCGCACCACACCAGAGCAGTGCCCTTGATCAGCAGGAAGATCTCATCCTCGCGGGTGTGCTTGTGGTAGGGCGGCGCTTCGCCTTCGGCGACGTCGAAGCGCCCGATCATGAGCTGTCCATCCGTGGCTTTGGCGTCGAGCAGCAGCGCGAGGGTGCCGCCGTCGAGCCATTCCAGCTGCTGGTGCTGTTCGGGCTGGGCGAGGTAGAGCATGCTCATGGAAGGCTCCGTTCAGTGCGCACGCGTGCACAGGGCCGCCGTCCCACGCTGGTGCGCCGGTTTTGCTGAACGTCCGTTGCCGTGGGGCATGATTCTCTTCGGGTGCGACTGACGTATGTGCGCCGCGCTCTACGAACCCACGGTAATTTGACGCGGCGGACCATGCCAACAGCCCCCGTCGGCTCGGCTCGATGGCGTGTGGAGGCGGCGACGCGCGCGGATAGTGTCGGCGGTATGGACGAGGTGGAGGCCGGCGGGGGCGGGAAGGCGATTCCGGGCCGGGAGTCCGGCTCGAGTCGGGGCGGCCAAGGAAATGGTGCGGACGTGGCTGCCAGTCCAGGGCCTACAGGCGCGGCCGTGCGCGGGAGTGGGAGCAACTGGAAGCGGCGGCGAAGGCCGCACACGTCGAAGCCCGTCAGATGCCCCGGGCCCGGGCACGGCCGCAGACCTGGATCTGGACGATGACGGCGGAGACGCCAGCGAGGACGCGGGGGAGCCGGGCGGGGGGCGACGTCGTGGGAATGGGTGGAGGAGGGTACCGAGCCGGGCCGGGCGACGCGCCTGTTGACAAACCACGCTGCGCGCAACATGGCCCTGATGTTCGAGGCTGCCCGCCAGGCCCGCGCGCAGCTGCTCGCCCCGCCGCCCCGAGGACACCTGGGCGCAGCGGTTGGAGGAACTGGAGGAGTTCGCTCAGACGG
>NZ_BBPQ01000116.1 GCF_000787855.1 Streptacidiphilus anmyonensis
GAAACTCGTGAACAGAGCCAGAAGGTGGCTGCGTCGCGGTGCAGCTGCTGCAGCTGAACCTCCTGGAGTGCCCGAACGCGCTTCTACTCCTCGGCTTGACTGGTGAGCTGCTGCCAGGCCGCACGCGCCGCCAGCGCGGCAAAGACGGCGGCAGCAACGGTCGCCACGGCCGCGATCCACGTCGGCGCATCACCCATGTCGATTCGGCTGTGCGCGAGCTCCCAGGCGTAGCAGGCCACGCCAGTCACAGGGACGAGCCAGAGCACCGGATCACAGACCCGTTGGTCGAGCTGCCATGGCGTCACTCATCGAAATCACTAGGTGGATCCCAAGCGCGCCCTGCTTTCAAGCCACCGTTGTACACGCGACTGGCGACGGCGGCTGCCGTGGCCTTTTCGAGGTCCTCGGTGAGGCGCATCAGCTCGGTGAGTCGCACGATCGGGTACTCCATGTCTCTAGGACGCACCCGATCGGGCTGGTCGCGCCCGTCAGGTCACCCGACCGAACCATGGGCGGCCGCCATCCGGCGTACCGTGCCCGGTGCGAACTTCTCTGAGGAGGCTGAAGTGGAGTACATCGCCGAGCAGCACCGGGAGCTGATCGAGGCCCACCGCGCGGCGGAGGTCGAGGCGGAGCGGACAGTCTGGCCTGACCGCCCGGACGCCATCAACCGCGTCGTGGTCTTCGACACGCGGGCGCTCCAGGACTGAGAACCGCCCGACGCCCGGAGGCTCAGCGCTGGAAGACCGGGGGCGGCAGCGTCATCGGGCGCCGCGATAGCAGGTGGTCGACGACCTTCGGATCCGCGGCGAGCAGTGCTACGGCGTGGCAGGGGCGCCCCGGTCCTGTGCCGCGCAGGCTGACGGTCCTGCTTGTTGATATAGCCGACCGGGCCGACGCCGTCGGCGTCGTGGACGGCGGTCGCGTTGCGGTCGTGTGGGTTCTCGGGCTCGGGCACCAGGCGCAGCAGGCTGCCGGCGCGGAGATCGGCGCTCTTCGCGGCGGCCGCGTAGTGGGCTGTGCCGCGCAGGTTCTCCACGTAGAGGCCCGCTCGAGTCAGCCTTCGGTCGGTCGGGCCGACGAGCAGGCCCGTGGCGTCCTCACAGAGCCGAAGGCCCCCTTCGTACTCGACGAGGTGCAGCCGCGGCATAGCGCCAGGCGGCGGGACGAACTGGTCGACTGGCCCTGTGGACGGGACGTAGAACCGTTCGGTGGGTTCGGGGACCTCTGGTGTCACGGGCGGGCTCCTGTTCTGATCGTCGATCTTGTGGCGCAGATCCAGAACCCTCAGGACACCGAAGGATGGCTCAGCGTAGCGTGATCGTCGTAGTTCGCTGTCCGCCGTACCCCTTCACCTGCTGTTCGTGGACGCGACCCATCCAGGGGTACTCACGATCCGAGTACCCCTTCGTCCCGGAACGGGAGATCAGCATGGCTCAGGGCACTGTGAAGTGGTTCAACGCCGAGAAGGGCTTCGGCTTCATCGAGCAGGACGGCGGCGGCCCGGACGTGTTCGCGCACTACTCGGCGATCAGCGGCGGTGGCTACCGCGAGCTGGCCGAGGGCGAGCGCGTGAGCTTCGACGTGGAGCAGGGCCAGAAGGGTCCGCAGGCCGCGAACATCGTCCGCGGCTGATCCCAGCACAGCAGAAGGCCCCGGCTGCCCACTCGGGCGCCGGGGCTTCGCGTCTGTCTCAGTCCGCTTCAGTCGACTCGCTCGACGTCGCGCCTTCGCCGCCGATCTCGATCACCGTGTCGGCGCTCGCCAGCCCCTCGGCAGTCGTGTCCGCCTTGGTGGCCGCGCTGGTCTCCTCGGTGGTGTTCGTGTTGGCGTCGCCCTTGTTGGCACCGCCACCAGTCCAGCTGGGCATGTGCTTCCCCCACTTTCCGCTGTTCAGGTCACTCGCCGGTTGGCCTGGACCCGCGACCACCTGCCCCGCGCGGCCGGGTCAGTTGTATGTCACATCGCCCGTGTTGTAGACCCTCGGCGTCTGGATGGAGCCGTTGTACTTGTCGCCGAGGCTGCCGCCGAGGATCGTCCAGGTCAGGCATTGGCCAGGGTTGAAGCTGACGTACCCCCCGTAGTTCTGGCCGCCCCAGGGGTTCAGCAACAGGACGGTCGCTCCCTCGGCGGAGTCATCCTGCACGGCGACGTGGATGGTGTTGGCGCTCGACTGCTCGCTGCAAATCTCGAAGTAGCGACCGCCCGAGTCGTTCATCAGGTAGAGCGAGAACCAGTCCGTGGTAGCCGGGTTCGGCGCGCCAACGGAGGCGTTGGCGGTCCCGCCGAGGCCGATGGTGGCGACGCCTGCGAGCGCGAGGGCGCCAGCGCCGAGGGCGACGGAGCGCCTGGTCTTTCCGAGCTTGAGCATGGTGTTCTCCCCCAGTGTGGTGGCCGCTGTCGGGGCCGTTGGACGTTCCCCGTCTTCGTCCGCCCATCATCTTGCCGATACACGGCTAGGCGTCGGAACGGCGTTGACTGGACATTCCCTTGGCGCTTCGCTGCTTGGGCCAGCCGTGCGCGAAGCAGCAAGACCAGGCTGCCGGGAGTGGCCCCACGGAGTCCCGTTTCCCGTACAAGTCCGTACACCTGACCGGCTTGGTCGAGACGCTCGGCAGGGTGAACAACCGGGCGGCTGGCGGCTCGTTCACCGGTCATGAGCACCTGCGACTGTCCGCCGCCTGACCGTGACCTGTGTCCCGTCTGCCGTGGCTGGGGCTACCAGCCCGGTACCACGGGCGCCAGCCGGCCAGCCTGCCCGCGTTGCCACGGTCACGGCGGAACGGAACCGCACGACCTCGGCTGCCCAGTGTGGGGACCGGTCGTGCTCGTCTCAGGGCCGGTGGCCGATCCGGACCGTTGACGCCGACGCCAGCTGGTCGGGTCGATGTTCTCCCAGGCGTAGGCGATCACCTTCAGCGGTCAGCTCTCGCCCATCACGGTCTTGAGCCAGCCGAGCGAACCCCTGTCGAGGAGCTCGTCGGCCAACCGCTTCGCCGAGTCCGTCACGAGGCGGGCGCGGCTGTTGTCGATCCACCGCTGCGCATGCTCGTAGCCCTGCGCCTTGTACTCGATGCCCTGCAGCAGACACTCGAGCTTGTCCGCGTCCCGCGCACAGACCGCCTCCGGGGACTGCCGGGCCTCGTACTCGGCCACCGTGTCCTGGATCGACTTCGCCAGCGACTCGGGCATGCCGGCGGTCTGGTCGGCGGTCACCTGGACCGGGTCGGCTTCCTGGCCCATGTACTTCTTGCCCAGGTGGTTCACGTCACCGGTACGGGACTCCTGCGAGTCGTGCCAGACCGCCATCAGTGCGGCGCGGGCCGGGTCGGCGCCTTCCAGGCTGGCGATGACCGACGCGAGGAGCGAGGTGCGCCAGGAGTGCTCGGCAATGCTTTCGGGGTCGCGGACGCCGGCCATCCACCAGCCGGTGCGGCGGGCGTTCTTCAGCGTGCCGGTTTCGAACAGGAAGTCCGCCACCTTGGACAGGTCTTCGGCCATCGTGAGCCCCTCTTCCGGCGCGCTCACCCCTGAGCGAGGCGCAGCGCGTACCTGACTCCGTCGAGTTCCCGGCCGGCGCGGGCCGAGATCACGCCGCTATCCAACAGGATCTCGGCGCGCTCGCGCAGCACCGTGCGGTCGGTGGACTGCAGGAGTTGGGGGCGGGCGGCGATCAGTGCCCAAAGGGTGTGGATGTACAGCTCGCGGTAGCCGAAGCGGGGTTCGAGGCGGTCGACCAGGTGCTGCAGGAGTCGGCGGCCGGTCCAGTCGCCGGGCTGCCCGGTGGCGATGAACGCGTCGTCCAGGTGGATCGTGGAGGTCTCGCCTACCCAGTACGCCCAGTAGTTGAGGTTCGCGGCCTCGCTACGGTCGTCGTCGGCGACGGCGGTCCGGACGAAGCTGGCTACGCGGTCGTGGTCGCCTCGGCGGGCGCCGACGGACGTGACGGAGCGGGCGGTGAGCCAGCGCTGCAGCCAGTCCCCGGGTTTGGTCTCGCGTTCCTGCTCGGCGACCCAGTCGGCGGTGTCCGGGTTGCGGTCGTACCCGGCCAGATAGAGGGCTTGGCGGCGCAGGAGGAACTGCCCGGGTTGGCGGGCCTGTTCGACGGTCGCCCGGACGGAGGTGAAGAACCTGGTTCGCTCCTGACTGCCGAGGGACGGGCCCGCGGCTACGGGGCCGCGGCGCGGGCGTGCCGCTGGCACGGTGACGGCTTCCGGGGCGCGGCCGTGCAGCGGCCAGGTGAGCATGTCCGCGAGGTCGCGTTGCATGACCCAGGCACCGAGCGGACTGGCTGCCGTGGGCTGCTCGTCGAGCGCGGATGCGAGGAGGACGTCGGCTTCCATGGCGCGGTCGAGTGCGGCCAGCAGGTTCGGGGTCGCGCCCAGGTTCAGCAGGACGTGCCGGTGCATGAGCATCTGTCCGACCGGGATTGCGGTCAGGGGCCGGCGTCCGGTCTCCCATGCGGCGATCGTGTCGAGTGACACCGCGAGGTGCTGCGCTAACTGCTCCTGGGTGAGGTCGAGGTGTTCCCGGATCAGCCGGAGGACGTAGCCGCAGACGATGCCGCTTCGGGCGCGCGGGAGGGAGCCCTGACTGCCGGTCAGGGCTGTCCTGGGGTCGGCGGGCATGGTGTCGCCTCCGTGCCGTTGCGCGGGCTCCGCAACCTGTACTGGGGGTCACTTCTGGCGGAGATCGCTGGTTTCTACCGTCGTACCTACGCATTCACCAGCAACTCAGCGTAGTGGAGGGCTGACCCGTGGATACCACCGTTGTCGCCAACCCGCCTTGGGCGGGGGCGTTGACGAGGGCGCAGATCCTGGGCGAGTCGTGCGTTCCGTGCGGGAACAATGCCGTCCTCTTGATACCGGCCGGTCTGCGCCGCGTGCACCGCCGGACGGTCGCGTTCGTGAAGTGCTCCGCGTGCTGGGGGCAACGGTGACGACCAAGACCGCAGGACCGTTGCCGCGCGCCTACAAGACGCCGGAATGCCGCACGGGCGCGGACCGCTGGCCGGACCTGCACGGGATGTGCAGCGCCCCGGGCTACCGCGACCGCGTGCTCGGCTGGGTGCCGGTGAAGTGCGCCTGCGACTGCCACCAGGCGGCCGAGGAGCGGGCGTCGTGAGCGGCGAGGAGAAGGTCATCTACGACCGCGAGTGGGAGGTCTACCGGATCCGCACCGCGGCCGGGGTCCTGCTGGGCACGGAGTACGGCGGCAACCCGTGCGCCTACGAGACCCGGATCCAGGCCGACGACGAAGTCGAGCTGCGAGCCGAGCGCCACGCCTACCTCCTGAGAGAGGTGCGCCCCGCCCGCGAGAGGGGCGAGCGGCTCCTGTGAGAGGCGATGAGGAGGCGGCCGCGCGCTGCCCGGGCTGCGGCGCCGAGCTGGACCGCGAGCCCAGGTGCCGTGGCGAACAGCGTGCGACAGGCGCCCGCTGCCAAGTGTGCAAGGACATCCAGCTGCGGCTGTCGCCGGCGCCGTCCGGCTTCTACGCCAGGCGGGGGCGGTGACCGTGGGCGCCTACTTCAAGGTCTCGCACCCGTACCCCGAGGTGCCGCCGTTCACGTGGCCTGAGCCTGGTGTGCGGACATGGACTCCGCCGGAGAAGTCGTACTTCGGGCCGTGCACTGGAGCATCCTCGTGCGAGGGCCGCAGTGCCTGCCCCGTGGGTGTGATCACCACGCTCGGCGGCGGTCCGCACGGCTGTGACTGCCCGTGCCACGACGAACAGCGGGAGAAGGCAGCCAGCAGGAAGCCGGAGCCGCGGCCGGCGGTTCCGTGGTGGGACGAGATCCGGGAGAGGCCCGAGTGGAAGCGGGGCGCCTTCGGATGAGCTGCCCGCTCTGGGGATCCCGTCGCGCCGCTGCGCGCCCAGGGTGGGCCTGTCCGCATTCATCGTGGAGGAGCGTGCGGACAGCAAGGAGCCCCCGTGCACCGGCTCGTGCACGGGGGCCTCTTCGTTCAACTGTCCGACTCGTCATCCGCCGGCGTCGGCATGTCGAAGACCTCCAAGCCCTGCAGACGTGCCCTGAATTCCATGGTCGCGTCGGCCGTGGCTAGAAGGATCTTGCCGCTCGTGATCTCCTGGATACTGAGCGCCTGGTCGATGATCTCAATGTCCGGGATGGGGCGGCGGATGTGCCACTCGTCTTCGAAGTAGACCTCGAAGGCGCCCCCGTCGCGGAACGGGACGGGCTCGCCCGGAGAGACGTTTCGGGCCAGCTCCCGGAGTCGCTTCGTCACGCTGCGAGCACGCTTCTGCGCACGGCCGCGATCGCGATCCTTGGTCTGGTCGAGCTCCTCCAAGACCATCGAGAGGATGACCAGGCGCACGGAGGCTCCGCATCCCGTCTCCACCGACCAGTCGAAGTGCTCGAAGAACTTGCCCTGAATGAGCGCGGAGGTGTCCGGGACGATGACTGCGCCGACGCGTTCTGCGAAGGCCTGCATTTCCCTGAGCTTGGCCATGGCGGCCTCGATGCGCGCTGCCTGCGCCTTGAACTCCCCGAGGATCAGCGGAATGGGTCGAGGCGTCTGGCCGTTGATGTGCCGGATCTCCCAGTAGTGCCGCGAGTGCAGCCCGTCCAGCAGGGCAGTGTCCGAGAAGTTCCCCTCGAAGACGCGCTCGGCGTCCTCGACCCACCTGAGGTAGTTGTCCTGCAGGGCCGGGGCGCCGTGGCCGTTCTGGGCATTCCCGTTCTCGTAGAAGAGGCGCTGCAAGCTGTCGATGGTGGGGCCGAAGCCCGCATGCTTCAAACGCATGCAGCCACGCTTCCAGAACAGACTGACAGTGGCGGCCGCTTTGCCTGATGCTGGCGGGGCCTAAGGGTTGTCCCGTAATGGATCTTGGGGTGCGTTTGGGCGCTTTGGGGGGCTGGGTTCCCGTCTGCTCAGCCGGCCTGGATGAGGTTGTGCAGGCGGGCGACGCCGAGCATGGCGTAGTGGACGCCGTCGCCCTTGAGGCGGCAGTCGCGCAAGACCTTCCAGGTCTTCATCCGGGCGAAGACGTGCTCGACGCGGGCCCGGACCTGCTTGTGGGTGCGGTTGTGCTCGCGCTTCCAGTCGCAGAGCTCGCCGCCAGTCGGGCGGCGGTGCGGGATGACCAGGCCGGTGCCTGGGTAGCTGCCATCGGCGATCGTGGTGGTCTTCCCCACCGCCGCCTTTGCTCCGGACTCGACCCAGGCCTTGCAGTCGTTGCGGTTGCCCGGCACCGGGCGTCCGACCACGACGACGAGGCGCGTGTCGGCGTCGATCACAACTTGGTGGTTGGTCGAGTAGCGGTAGTTCTTGGACTTCTCGGCGATGCCGTGGTCGCGGGTGGGCACGAGAGTGCCGTCCACGATGAGCACAGTGCCCTCGCGGAACCGCTGGCGCTGCTTGAGTGCGAGCAGCGGCCCGGTGTGGTCGACGATGCGGTCTGCTGCGGACTTCGAGACGCCGAACAGTGGGGCAAGCTGCCGCAGTGTCAGGTTGGTGCGCCAGTAGGCGGCCACCAGAAGGACCCGGTCCTCCAACGGCAACGACCACGGGCGTCCTGGACGGGGCCGGTCGAGGCCCTGGCGGCGCAGCATCGTGATCAGCTTGCGGAAGTCGGTTGGCCTCAGTCCGGTGAACGGGGTTATCCAGGAGGGTTCCGACGCCGTGATCACGTGAGCCACAGGAAGATCATGACACTGGTGCGCTTCGTCCCTCTGACGCGTCCACTGCCGTGATGCGAAGGTCGCCGGCCCAGCTCTCGCAGCGAACAGTGCCTGAGTCGAAGTCCAGTTCAAGTGCCATGCGTCCCGTGCGCGGCTCCCATTCCTCTCTGGCGGCGAGCACGGTGTCCCCGAGATGACGGGCGAAGGGGGTTTCCTCGACAGCTGGTTCTATGTCGATTCGCCCCCAGTCGCCCATGTCGTAGCCCTCGTAGAGCTCTTCTCGGTCAACTACGAGGCACCAGTCCGTTCCAGTCGTCACGTGGGTGGACACGCCGTGATCATCGATCAGCCACAGGTCGACCGGCGTGTCGTCCCTCCGGCCCGCGTACACATGCCAGGCCGCCGCCAGGCGGACCAGGCGCCGGCCGATCAGCGACGCTGGGTCGACTCCGGGTCCGTGAGCAGGGCAAGCGGGGTTCGAGGGCTCCACACTCGGGACGGTACCGCGACCTCGGCCGGGGCTCACCTGCGTTTACGGGACAGCCCTTAGTTGTAGGGATTGGATCTTGAGAGTCGTCCAACAGTGGCCTCAACCCGGTTGACCGGCGTGATCACAGAGTTAGAGGTCATCTCATTTGGATCAGTAGTCTGCGATCGTGACGATCGTGGAGCGGCTGGTTCCTGATGGGCTGTGGGAGTTGTTTCAGCGTGTGGTGCCAGCGGCGCCGACGCGCCCGCAGGGCGGAGGACGGCCACGCTATGGGGATCGGGAGGTCCTGGCCGCGATCGTGTTCGTGGCGACGTCCGGCTGCACCTGGCGGCAGCTGCCGCCGTGCTTCGGGCCTTCCGGTCCCACCGCGCATCGGCGCTTCTCGGAGTGGAGCAAGGCCCGGGTGTGGGCGAAGCTGCACCGCCTGGTCCTCGACGAACTTGGCGCCCGAGGGAGTCTGGACTGGTCGCGGTGCGCGATCGACTCCGTGAACATGCGGGCCCTGAAAGGGGGGAGCTGACGGGTCCGAATCCTGTGGATCGAGGCAAGTTGGGCTCGAAGATCCACTTGATCACCGAGCGCACCGGTCTGCCCCTCTCGATCGGCATCTCCAGGGCGAACACTCACGACAGTCAAGGCCTGGAGCCGCTCGTACGCGGGATTCCGCCGATCCGTTCGCGCCGAGGGCCGCGCCGACGGAAGCCCTCCAAGCTCCACGCCGACAAAGGCTACGACTACGACCACCTGCGACGATGGCTTCGCGCGCGCAACATCACCCCGCGCATCGCCCGGCGGGGCATCGAATCCTCCCAACGGCTGGGGCGTCACCGTTGGACCGTGGAGCGCACCGTGTCCCGGCTCGCCGGATGCCGCAGACTCCACCGCCGCTACGAACGCAAAGCCGAGCACTTCCTGGCCTTCGCCGGTATCGCCGCGGCACTCATCTGCTTCCGACGCCTCTCGCGTCAGATGTGACGCGGCGGCCTTGCCCTACGGGACGTTCCAGGCGGAGATGACGGGTTGCCCATCCTCGGTGGCCAGGAAGCTGAGAGTGCCCGGATGCGGGTGGCCGAGCAGCCTGCTCGCGGACGCATCGAGGCCGAGCCAGCGGACGGTGAGCACGCGCGCCAGGTGGCCGTGCGCGACGACGGCGACGTCGCCCTCGCTCAGCAGCGGGCGGATGCGGTCCAGCACCGCGTCCGTGCGCGCGGCCACCTGCTCCAGTTGCTCGCCGGGGTGGTCGGCGTCACCGGGAACGACGCCGTCGCGCCACAGGTCCCAGCCTGCCCTTGACTCGCGGATCTGCTCGGCGGTCAGGCCTTCGTAGCCGCCGTAGTCCCACTCCAACAGGTCGGGATCGGGCTTGGCGTTGGCCAGGCCGGCGAGCTCGGCCGTTCGCATGGCGCGGCTCAGCGGGCTGCTGAATACGGCGACCAGACTGCGGCGGGCCAGCCTCGGAGCAAGAGCCCTGGCCGCTGCCTCGCCGGCTTCGGTAAGGGCGACATCGGTCCGTCCCGCGTGCTGGCCCGACAGGCTCCACTCGGTCTGGCCGTGCCTGATCACTATCAGCTCACCCATAGCCGTGCACGCTATCTGATCTTGTGGCACTTCGAGACGGTCTCCTCGCCTTCGCCACGGTCACCCGTCCCTCACCATCCGCTGTACACCCACCAAATGAGATGACCTCTTAGAACCAGAGTGAGGAGGCGTCGACGGTGCCGGAGAGGCGGTAGGCCGTGGCGGTGTCGACGCCGAGGGCAGCGAGCAGGTCGAGGGCGGCGGTGAGGGGCGGGGCTCCGGCCAGGCGGGCAGCGGCAAGCTGGGCGGGGAGGCGGTCGGCGGCGACCAGGGCTGTCCACTGGGGGGCGGAGAGGGCCAGGTAGCGCAGGCCGGGGAGATCCGCCAGCAACGCCAAGTCCGGCGTGGAGCAACGGGACAGGTCGAGGGAGTGCAGCGCGGGCAGGGTGCGCAGCGGGGCGAGGTCGATCGGGGTCTCGGAGCCGACGGCGAGTGAGGAGAGGTGGGGGTGGCTGGCGAGCGGCATGAGGTCGGCCTGGGAGGCGAGGTCGACGGCCAGGGCCTCGACGGGGAGTGTTGCCACGGGTGACAAGTCGCCGGTGGCGCAGCGGTTGAGGTGCAGGAGCCGCAGGTTGGGGGTGGCGGCGAGTGGGACGAGGTCAACGGGTGACGTGGCGTCATTGAGGTGGATCGCCTGGACGCCCGGCGTGAGCTGCTTGTCCAGAGCTGAGACCACCAACTCTCGCGGGCTGTCCCCTGACTGCTGCGGGGCGTGGGGATCAGGGTGACCCAGGGCCTGGCCGAGCCAGGCTGTGACGGAGGAAGCGATATAGCGCGGACCGTCGTTGTAGTCGCGGCCGACCTTGATCACCTGGCCGGGGCGGCCGTTCGCGGCAGGCGCGAGGTCCACCGCGAAGTAGTTGCCGTCGAACCAGGTGGCGAACGGAAGCCAGCCCGGATGTCCCGAGCAACGGCGCACGGTGTTCGGCGGGTCGGCATCGAAGACCACCTGGTTCCAGCCGAGCCCCCAGCCGAACCAGGTTGGAACTCCGATGTACTCGTCGCGCTTGGCCAGAGCACTTTCGAGCGACAGCCATGCGTACCCCGCCAGGGCCTCGCTACTACCGTCCCCGTCGGCCTCCAGGTAGAGCGCCCGCAGATCCGCGGGCAGTCGCCGGCCGAGGTGGCGCTCGGCGGCGGCGAGCTGAGCCTCGGTGACAGGCGCGGGTATCTCCGGTTCTGCGCCGACGCGTTCGGCGTGCTGCCGGAGTAGGGCCTTCAGCCGTTGGACCGCCTCGGCCGGATCCCCGGCCTGGCGCAGCTCGGACGGTTCAGCGCTCTCGGCCGTCCCGGGTTCTGACAGTTGAAAGCCGGGGTCGATGGTCAGTGTCCAACCGTCCTCGGGCCCGCTGCCGGGCTGCAGCGCGCCACGGAACACGACCAGTTCGAAGGCGCCCGTCGGGCGGCAGGTCAACTCCAGGACGATGGATTCCCAGCCGTGGCTCTCCTGGAACAAGGACGTCAGAGAGGCGAGGCCCTGGTGCAGGGACGGCAGTCCGAAGAACAGGCCCGGCCGGCTCGGCACCACGTAACCGCCGCCGGCCAGTCCGGTGCTCGACCGGCTCCCGGCCCCCCGCAGCACGCACTCCGTCCAACCCTCCGGGGCTTGGGCCACGACCTCCGCAGTGATCTCCCGCGCGGCAAGTTCCACCGACACGTCCATACCCGCCTCTCGTCTACGCTGTTCGGACGATCATGTCAGCAGGCTGCGACACAGCTACCGGCAGTCTGCGCCACGCCATCCGCCCGTGGCGCGACGCGAGCCACCGCGCCACGCCACACACCGACGCGCCACGCCAAGAACGACAAGGCGCGCCACGCTCCGGGCAGGGGAGTGGCGCGCCACCTTGTCGACTCATCAGCCAATCGGCACGGCGCCGCGGCCGGCAGCGGGCTCGGGCGGGAAGCGGCGCGCGGCAGGCCGCGCTCGGAATGTGACGTGGCATCGGGAGGCTCGGGTCACGTCATCGGGGCGAAGGGCATGGCGGAGTCCGGGCAGGACTTTGGCCCAGGTCGGGCATCGGGAACCGGCGGTCCGTTACGAGGCCGGCGTCGTCGTTGCCGCCATCAACGAGGGGTGGCGACGTACTGGTTCGACGACAACTTGAACACCCGTACTCGACGACCGCCGGTGGGATTGACGGTCTCACGGACCGGGCGCATCCCCAGCTTGGTCATGATCCGTTCGGAGGCGTCGTTGCCCACCTGGGCGATGCTGACGATCCGCTCCAGCCCTCGCTCCTCGAACCCGAACCGTACCGCGGCCGCGGCAGCCTCGGTGGCCAGGCCCTGCCCCCAGTGGGAACGCCCCAACCGCCAGCCGACCTCAACCGCGGGGAGTACTT
This sequence comes from Streptacidiphilus anmyonensis, assembly GCF_000787855.1. Classification (GTDB taxonomy): domain Bacteria; phylum Actinomycetota; class Actinomycetes; order Streptomycetales; family Streptomycetaceae; genus Streptacidiphilus; species Streptacidiphilus anmyonensis. The sequence continues at coordinate 12,056 of NZ_BBPQ01000116.1, forward strand.
CGGGCAAGAACTCGGGCACCGAAAGGCCGGTGAACCCGGCCAGCTCGCCAGTCGACCGGATCTCCACCGCGAAGAGGCCGAAGCCCCGTGACTCCCACTCGCTCTTCCATGCCTGGACCCGGCCGCGCGTCTGCTGTTCGTCGAGGACGCTGCCGTCACGGATCCACCGCATGACCTCGGGATCGGCGTTCACGGCAGCCATCGGCGCAACGTCTTCCTCGCGCCAGCGACGCAGGATCAAACGGGGAGTCTCCAGCGTGACCATCCGATCATTCTGGATCACGACGAGGCTCTCCGTCCTCTTCGCCAGGCGCTTTCGATCCAGCTATTCGTCGAGGCAGCCGTACTGGGCACTGGCGTCTGCGATCTCGACGCTCCCGCCGTGGACCAGCCATTGCGCGGTGCCTTCGGTCTCATGGCTCACGATGAACAGGCCCCGGACCAGGTCGTTGTCCGCATCGGTAGCCGGCACCCGCGCGATCGAGCGGAGTTGGTCGAGAACCGACTCCAGGTGCTGCTCGCGCATGTCGGCGCCGAAGAACACCACGTTGGTCCAGGCGCACTGGCGCTCAGGAAACGTCCAGCCTCCTGAGTACACGCGATCGACGTCACCAGCTGCGATGATCTCTCCGATCTTCGTGAGCTGCTCGCGGTCGCACTCCAGCCACCCCCTGACGGCGACGTACACGCCCACGACGGTGACCCCTCCCAGCCCACATCGGGTCCCGCAGGGTGCGGTTGCGATGTCCTGCGGCATCCTGAAGAACTCAACCCGACCTCGGCAAAGGTGATTCCCGAAGCCTGCCCGATGATCCGAGAGTTGGCCGCCTGGCTGACTTCGGATCATGGGTCCCGGCGGCACTCCTGCTCTGTCGCGGCGGATCAGTGGCCTGGATCAGTGACCTGACAGTCCCACGCGCGCGGCGTACTCGGCCAGGCCCAGGCCGGTCGCCCCGGCCCAGCCCACGTAGCCGTCCGGGCGTACGAGGAAGACGCCGTCCCCGTAGGCCTCGTAGGACGGGATGCAGATCCTGCGGACGTCGGCTCCGACGGGCGCCTCGGCGGAGGTCAGCCCTCGGGGTCCGACGGTGAGCAGCGTCCAGTGCGGCCCGGCGAAGGCGCCGAAGAGACGGACGCCGCCGCGGCGCCCGTCGGGTGCCCGGTCGCCGGCCCGCAGGGCCTGGGGGTCCAGGCCGGTACGGGTCTCGGCCGCCAGCGACGACTCCCGGTAGCCCAGGTCCAGTTGCTGGGTGGCCCGGCCTCGGCGGGCCTCGCCGCGGTGCACTCGGGTGGACAGTTCCAGCATCCGTGCCGCGTTGGGCCGCCGCTCCTCCTCGTAGGTGTCGAGCAGGGAGTCCGTGGCCGCGCCGGCCAGGACCGAGCCCAGCTTCCAGCCCAGGTTGTACGCGTCCTGGATGCTGGTGTTCAGGCCCTGGGCCCCGGCCGGTGAGTGCACGTGCGCCGCGTCGCCCGCCAGCAGGACCCGTCCGATGCGGAAGCGGTCGGCCAGCGCCGCGCGGGGGCGGAACTCCGAGGCCCAGCCCACGGCTGTGACGTCCTGGGAGCTCAGGTGCGAGCGCCGGGTGACGAGGCGTCGGATCCCGTCCAGGGTGAGGTCGAGCGGTGACCCCTCGGCGAACTGGGCGACGAGTTGGAACTGCTCGCCGCCGGGCAGTGGGCACAGCGCCAGCAGCCCCGCGCCGGGAACGGCGTCGGCCGAGGACGCGTCGGCCGACGGGAAGACGTGCCAGTGGTCGCGGTCCAGGCCGGTGACCGTGACATCGGCGACCATCATGAGGTCGGGGTCCACGGTCTCGCCCGACATCCGGACGCCCGCCAGCCGGCGCACCGTCGAGCGTCCGCCGTCGCAGGCGACCAGGTAACGGGCGCGCAGCGCAGTCCCGTCCGCGAACCGGGCCGTGACGGTGTCCGCGTCCTGTCGCAGGGCCACCAGCTCGCGCCCGAACTCGACGGTGCCGCCCAGCTCGCACACCCGACGGTGAAGTGCCTGCTGGGTGCGCCACTGCGGCAGCATCAAAGTGGCGGGGTACGGCTCGGGCTCGGACGGCTGCGCGGTCTCGTCGTACATGCGGCTCGCGCGCCGGGGTTCGCCGTCCTTCCAGAACAGGTTCGCCGGGTAGGGGCCGGCCACGGCGCGGATCTCCGCCAGGACGCCGAGGTCCTCCAGGACCTCCAGGGTGCGCGGCTGGAGCCCTTTCCCGCGTGAGCCGGGGAACAGCGCGTCGGCCTGCTCCACCAGGCGTGCGGCGGCGCCGCGCCGGGCGAGGTCGGCGGCGAGTGTGAGGCCCGTGGGGCCTGCGCCGACGATGAGCACGTCGGTGTCGAGGTCCGCGCCGGGGCGGGGAGCCGGGGGAGGGGTGGCCACGAACAGCCTCCTTAACGTTGTTAAGTTGATGCGCTTCCGAGCCTGCCCTTAACGGCGTTAAACTGTCAACCGTGACTCCGCAGCGAACCGCGAAACTCGACCGGCGCCTGGTCGCCGACACCGCGCTCAGGCTCCTCGGCGAGCTCGGCCTCGAGGGCGTCACCCTGCGCGCGATCGCCGCCGAACTGAACGTCAAAGCGCCCGCGCTGTACTGGCACTTCAAAGACAAGCAGGCGCTGCTCGACGAGATGGCGACTGAGATCATGCGCCGCATGACGGCGGACCTGTCGCACCTGATCGAGCCCTCGGCGCCGGCGCAGGCGCAGGCGAACGCGACAGCACAAGGGGTGCCGGCCGAGGCGGGAGAGTGGGCAGGCGAGCAGGACTGGCGGCCCACCTATCTGGGCACCATGCGCACGTTGCGCGCCCACCTGCTGCGCTACCGCGACGGCGCGCGCGTCTATAGCGGCGCCCGCTTCACCGACCGCTCCTACGCGCCGAACCTGGACGCGAGCCTGCGCCTGTTGGTGCGGGCGGGCTTCAGCGTGGCGGCGGCCAGCCGTGCCTGGTACACCGGCTACACCTACACGATCGGCTACGTCGTGGAGGAGCAGGCGATGGGACCCAACCCGTTCGACGGCACGGACGGCTACGACCTCGACGCCCGCGCGGAGCGCCTGGCGGACTACCCACTCGCGGCGGCCGCCGGCAGTGAGATGTTCCGGGACTACGAGCAGGGCTTCGAGCAGGGCCTGGCGCTGGTCCTGGCCGGCGTCGAAGCCACTCTGTCGCCGCACTGACCCGCGCGCGCCCGTTCAATGACGTCAGGCGCCCGCCAGGACACGATCCAGCGCCGACCGGCCCGCGGGCCCCAGCTCGCCACGGCCTCGGGGGCTGTGGGACCTGTCGCGCGGCGTCGGGGCGGCGACGCTGGAGATCTCGGCGCCTGGACGTGCCGCCACGGACCGCCGTGCGGCGACCCTTTTCACGGCGCTCAGGCCATAGCTCATCCGAAGCTCAACCGAAGTCCTGCCGAGGGATCAAGGTTCTCTCAGGACGCGGGGAACGCACACCAGACCGTGACGCCGGGTTCGCGGTCGGCCACACCCCAACGGGCGGCGAGGGCGGCGACGATCGCCAGGCCGCACCCGCAGGCGGGCAGCGGATCACTGCGCTGCACGTCGAACGACGCGCTGGGCAACCTGCCACTTCCGGCGTCGCTGCATTCGAGCTCGACGGTGGGAGCACCGCTTCTGCGTCTGACATGCCGGAGCGTCAGGGCAACAGGGGCTCGGCCGTGCCGGATCGCCCCGCCAATATCTCCGATTTTAGGATCGTGGATTGAAGGGCCTGTTAATGAGCCCTTCAGGGTGCGATGCCTTGGGCGCGGGCGGCCAGGTCGGCCAGGTCGGCTCGGTCGGTCGCGCCCAGGGTGCGGGCCACCCGGCCGACCAGTACGGTCACGTCCTGCGGGGTCAGCAGCAGGGCCTGGGCGATCTGCCGGTCGCTGTGGCCCGCACCGATCAGCTCCAGCATGCGGTGCTCGGTCATCGACAGGCTGGGGGCGGGCGGTGGCACCGGGCCGGGGCGTACGCCCAGCTCGGTCAAAGCGCGCCGGGCCCGGCCGGCCAGCAGGACGCTGTCGCAGGCCTGCGCGAGGTCCAGCGCCCTGGCGAGGCTGTGCCGGGCCTGATGGGCCTCGCCGGTGCGCGCCAGGGCGGCCCCCAGCTCGTACCGGGCCCGGGCCAGCTCGAGTCGGGCCGGGGACTGCCCCAGCACGGCGACGGCTTCGCCCAGGAGGCTGGCTCCTTCGGCCCCGCCCGTCACGACGCCCAGACAGCGCGAGGCCACGCCGATCGACCGCTCGGTGCCCCAGCGGTGCGCCAGCTCCAACTCCTCTGCGGCGAGCCGAAGTGCGTCCTCCCGATGCCCCAGCGCATGGTGCGCGAGGGCTGCCTGCGACCGCCAGGGCGCCAGGGCGAGATTGGTGACCCCGGCCCACCGCTCCTGCGCGCCGTACTCCAGCAGGACCGCGAGCGCGGCGGCCGGACGGCCCCGCTCGGCGTGCAAGCGGCTGCGGACCAGGAGCATCGGGCCCTGCCACGCCCAGCCGACCCGGTCGTGGCCGGCGTCCGGGGCCAGCGCCCGCGCCGCTGCGGCCAGGTCGCCGCGCTCGATCAGCGACTCGCCCACCTGGGTCGTCATCGCCGTCCGGACCCGCAGCTCCAGGTCCTGGTCGGCCATCGCCGGGTGCCCGAAGTCCGGCGTGAGC
>NZ_BBPQ01000115.1 GCF_000787855.1 Streptacidiphilus anmyonensis
GCTTGCGTAATCCCCACAGTGAGGCGGCGGCTGCCCGGTCACTCCAGGCCAGCCGGGCGCGCGCGGTACCCGTCGGCGCACCCGACCCAACGTTACCCGACGCTTCTGAACGCTCCGGTTAACGGCCGTCGCCGCTGCCGGGGGTCAACCCAGCTGCACGGGGTTCACCACGTCGGCGATCATCACCAGCACGGTGAAGCAGAGGAAGATCCCGGCGACCACATAGGCCACGGGCATCAGCTTGGCGACGTCGAAGGGCCCCGGGTCGGGGCGCTTGACCAGGCGCGCGAACTGCCGCCGCACGGCCTCCCAGAGCGCGCCCGCGATGTGCCCGCCGTCGAGCGGCAGCAGCGGCAGCATGTTGAGCAGGAAGAGCGAGAGGTTCAGCCCGGCCAGCAGTTGCAGCATGGTCGCGATCCGCGCGCTCGCCGGCGCGTGCATGGCCAGCACGTCGCCGCCGACCCGGGCCACGCCCACGACGCCGACCGGCGAGTCCAGCGAGCGCTTCTTGCCCTCGAAGGCCGCGCCCCACAGGCCGGGGATCTTCGAGGGCAGCGAGACGATCGAGGAGGCGCCCTGCTTGGCGATGCCCGACATCTTGTCCAGGCTCTCGCCGAGGCCGAGCTGCGTGGTCGGCTGGATCGGCTGGATGCCGAGGAAGCCCGCGTGGACGATCTGCGTGGTCGGGTTGCCGTTGGAGTCCAGCCCGTACAGGTTGTTCCTGGTCAGCGTGACCGGGACGGTGAAGGTCTGGCCGCCGCGCCTGACGCCGAGGGTGACCTGGTCGTCCGGGTGCTTGCGGATCTCGTTCTGGAGCTGGTCGTAGCCGGTGATGGCGACGCCGTTGAACGAGGTGATGGTGTCGCCGGCCTTCAGTCCCGCCTTCGCGGCCGGGCTCTCCGGGGCGCCCTTCGGGCAGGTGTCGCTGGTGGCCGCGCTGGAGTTGCTGGCGACCACGCACTGCGTGACGTAGGAGATCGTCGGCTGGGCCTGCGGCACGCCGAAGCCCATCAGCACGACCAGGAACAGCACGACGGCCAGGATCAGGTTCATGAAGGGGCCGAAGAACATGATGATGACCCGCTGCCACGGCTTGCGGGTGTAGAACAGCCGTGTCTCGTCGCCCGGCAGGATCTCCTCGTAGGACTGCTCGCGCGCGTCCTCGATCATGCTGCGCCAGGGCGAGGTGGAGCGGGCGACGACCTTGCCGTCCGGGCCCGGGGGGAACATCCCGATCATGCGGATGTAGCCGCCGAGCGGGATGGCCTTGATGCCGTACTCGGTCTCGCCCTTCTTGCGCGACCAGATCGTCGGCCCGAAGCCGACCATGTACTGCGGCACCCGGACCTTGAAGATCTTGGCCCAGCTGAGGTGGCCCAGCTCGTGCCAGGCGATGGAGAAGAGCAGGCCGAGCACGAAGATCACGATGCCCAGGATCGTCATCAGTGTCGTCATCGTGCGTCTGCTCCTCTTGGTTCCATGCCGGCCGCCGCTGCGGCCACCCCGACCAACATCATGCCGCGTCCGCGGTCAGCCCGCGGCGATCTCGCGGGCACGGGCGCGCGCCCAGCCCTCCGCAGCCAGGACGTCCTCGACGGTCAACGAAGTTCCCGGCGCCGGGGTGCCGTGCTCGGAGACCACCTTGGCCACCGTATCCACGATCCCTGTGAACGCCAGCCTGCCCTGGAGGAACGCCTCGACGCACTCCTCGTTCGCGGCGTTGAAGACGGCGGGCGCCGTGCCGCCCAGCTCCCCCACCTCGCGGGCGAGCCCGACCGAGGGGAACGCCTCGGTGTCGAGCGGGAAGAACTCCCAGGTCGCGGCCTTGGTCCAGTCGCAGCCCGGCGCGGCGTCCGGCACCCGGTCGGGCCAGCCGAGGCCGAGCGAGATGGGCATCCGCATGTCGGGCGGGCTCGCCTGGGCCAGCGTCGAGCCGTCGACGAACTCCACCATCGAGTGGACGACCGACTGCGGGTGGACGACGACCTCGATCCGCTCGAACGGGATGTCGTAGAGCAGGTGCGCCTCGATGACCTCCAGGCCCTTGTTGACCAGGGTCGCCGAGTTGATCGTGATGACCGGGCCCATGTCCCAGTTCGGGTGGTTGAGCGCCTGCTCCTTGGTCACCCCGGCCAGCTTCTCGCGGCTCCAGCCGCGGAACGGACCGCCGCTGGCGGTCACCACGAGCTTGCGGACCTCGCGGCGAGAGCCCGACATGAGGGCCTGGAACAGCGCGGTGTGCTCGGAGTCCACCGGCACGATCTGCCCCGGCGCGGCCAGGGCCTTCACCAGCGGGCCGCCGACGATCAGCGACTCCTTGTTGGCCAGGACCAGCACCCGCCCGGCGCGCAGCGCGGCGAGCGTCGGCCGCAGGCCGATGGAGCCGGTGATGCCGTTCAGTACGGAGTGGCACTCCCTCGCCGCCAGCTCGGTCGCGGCGTCCGGCCCGGCGAGGACCTCGGGCAGCGGCGCGCCCTTCGGCGCGGCGGCGGCCAGCGCCTCCCTGAGCGGCGCGACCGCCTCCGGCTGCGCGACGGCGACGACCTTCACGCCCAGCCGCACCGCCTGCTCGGCGAGCAGCGCGACCCGTCCCCCGGCGGCGGACAGGCCCACGACCCTGAAGCGGTCGGGGTTCCGCAGCACGATGTCGATGGCCTGGGTCCCGATGGAACCGGTCGATCCCAGGATCACCAGCTCCCGGGGCCCCTCGGGGTCGGCGACGACGGGCTCGAAGCGCAGATGCGGGTCGGCGAGAAGTGTCATGGGGCCATTCTGTCCTGTCCGGCCGAGCCGCCGAGCACCCGTGGGTGGTCGGCGTCGTCGGACTCTCCACGGGCCGGGGGCGCCCCGGGGCCGCAGCGCCCTCGCGGGGTCTCCTGTCACAGACGCGCCTGCCCCCGGCGCCGGGGTGCGCCGGGGGCAGCTGCGTGGAGGGTCGGTCCGCGTCGTGACCGCTGGTCACTGGCCGGTCGGGTGGTCCTTGAACCAGGTGATGAACCCCTCGGCCGGGCTGCCGATGCCCGTGGTGTCGTCGTAGCCGTCCGTCGTCTTCAGGCTCGTGTCCTCGTCCTCGCGGACCAGGACGGGGCCCTGGTCGCCGTTGTAGGCGAAGCTCGGCTCGTGGCCCCCCAGCGGGTTCGGCTTGACGTCGTGGAAGCTCGGCGAGTTGAACTGCTTGTACAGGACCGGGTTGGCGAAGCCCAGTGCGGAGCCGGAGCTCTGGATGGCCAGCGCCTCCATCCCGCTGAACAGCGGGCAGGCGAGGCTGGTGCCGCCGATGGTCTCGTCCTTCCAGACGCCGCCGCTCAGGTCGTAGACCACACCGCCGGAGGTCTGCCGTGCGACCGCGTTGCCGACCGTCATGCCGACGTCCATGCCGGTCCACGAGTCCGCGTCCATCGCCACGTCCGGCAGCACCCGGTGGCCCTGGCCGTCCGGCTTGGCGAGCCCGTCGGGGACCACGCCGACCTGGTAGGGCGGCTGCTGGAACATCTGGCTGACGCCGCCGCCGCCGGCTCCGTCGAAGGTGCCCTGCGAGGCCCAGCCGCCGCCGGTGCCGGGGTAGTCCATGGCGCCCCAGCCGGTCTCGAACTTGTAGTTCCCCGCGGCGTCCGTGCCCAGGGTGGTGCCGCCCACGCCGGTCGCCCAGGGGTCCGAGGCGGGGTAGCCCACCGACGGGTTCGGCATCTTCTGCCGGTCGCCGGCGGTGAAGTCGCCCGAGTCGCCGGTGGAGAAGTTGAAGTTGATGCCCTCGACCGCGCCCTGCTGGAAGATCTGCTGGGCGGCCGCGATCGAGCTCTGGTCGGTGCCGAGCTCCGGGCCGCTCCAGGAGTTGGAGACGACGTCCGCGGTGTGCTTCGAGATGATCTCCTGGAAGGCCTGGAAGAAGTCCGCGTTGGTCTCCGACTCGGCGCCGTAGTAGACGATCTTCGCGTCGGGCGCCATCGCGTGCACGGCCTCGACGTCGAGCGTCTCCTCGCCCCACCAGCCCGACGCGTCGGACGCCGTCGTCTTGCCCGGGTCGTAGGACTGCGGGATGTGCTGGGTGAACTGACCCGGCTTCAGCTGCGGCAGGCCCATCTCCTGGGACCAGCGGTCGACGTCCTGCACGATCGTCGGCGACGCGTAGGCGTCGACGACGGCCACGGTGACGCCCTGGCCGGTCATGCCGCTGGCGCTCGCGCCGTAGGCGGCGCGCAGCTGCTTCGCCGTGTAGCCGCACAGCGGCTGCGAGGACGGCCCGTCCGGCCCGTCCGGCAGACCGGAGGGGCGCTGGCCGTAGAAGCTGCTGCACTCGGGGTTGTCGGCGGCCACGAACATGCCGCCGCGGCCGACGGGGCTGGAGGTGGTGAGACCGGTGACCGCCGAGACGTAGTCGCCGACGTTCTGCGGGTACTGCGGCTGCGTCGTCGGCGCGATGTCCACGCGGCCGTCGTGCTTGTAGCGGTGGATCTGGACCTTCAGGGCGTCCTCGACCTTGGCGATCGTCGTGGAGACCACGATCGACTCCGAGTCCTGGCTGACGATCTTCATCCCGTCCTGCTGGACCCACTGGCTGACCGCCTGACCGGCGCCCTGGCCGGTGCTGAAGGTGGTGGAGAACGCGTCGGGGCTCAGGAACTTGTGGTAGTTCGGGTCGCCGGGCGTGCCGACCTCCTGCGCGTACTGCGCGAGGTTCTGCGGCTTGGCCTTGGCGAACCAGACCTGGCCGGTCACCACCGTCTTCGGGTTCGCGGGACCGATGTCGTTGGCCGGATCGGCCCAGGACGGCGGGTTCCAGGTCTTGCCGTTGGCCGGCGCGGCCATGGTGCCGCCGCTCGCGGAGTCGCTGCTGCCGCCCTTGCCGTTCTTGCCCCCGTGCGAGGCGACCACGACGACGGTGACGACGACGGCGAGCGCGACGACGGCGGCGCCGATGACCATCCCGCGCTTACGACGCGGCCCACCCCCGGAACCGCCGGGGCCGCCATACGGAGCCCCCGGTCCGCCGGGCCCGCCCGGCCCGAAGCCGCCAGGGCCGCCAGGTCCGCCGGGGCCGCCCGGTCCGCCCGGTCCGCCTCCGAAGGGCGGCTGCTGCGGCGGCCGGGGCTGCTGCGGGTAGCCGGCCGGGGGCTGCGGCGCTCCGTAGGGGTTGGGACCCTGCGGAGGTCGGGGGGCGCCGTACGGGTTCGGACCCTGCGGCGGCTGCGGCTGCGGGGGCTGCGGCTGCGGAGCTCCGTACGGGTACGGGTTCGGGCCCTGCGGGGGCTGCGGACGGGGCGGCTGCGGCGGGTAACCCTGCTGCGGCGGCCGGGGGTAGCCGGCAGGCTGCTGCGGGGGGTAGCCCTGGGGCGGCCGCGGGCCGCCGTACGGCGGCTGCGCCGGATTGCCGCCTCCGGGCGGCTGCTGCGGGTTCTGCCCGTACGGCGGGTAACTCACGCTGGACCTGCTCCTCGTCGTCGAAACACCGGGAGCCTTGCGCGCGAACACTTACGCCCTGGCGTGCGAGCCCCCGGTGGCAGCTCCTCTTCTCGCACGCCAGTGCGCATCGTAGTGGTGAGCGCGCGTCAGGTGCGTCAAGGGTGCATCACCGTCAACGGATCTCCCCAACCGCGTGTCTCGTCCGTTACCCCGTCAACCCCCGATCGGACGGTGCACATTGGGGCGCTCGGCCGGGCCGGGCGCTGCCTCCGCGATCCACGCTCCCTCGCCGGAAGGGTCCAGCACCCCCTCCTCCAACCAGCCGTAACGACCCGTCATCACGGCCTTGGCGAGGCGCCGGTCGGCGTCGTCGCTGTTCTCCCAGAGCCGCCCGAACAACTCCTCGGTGCGCAGCCGCGCCTGCCGGCAGAAGACGTCGGCGAGCTCGTAGGCCGCGCGCCCGGCGTCCGGGCCCTCCGTCGTACGCAGCAGTTCGGCCCGCACACAGGCGGCGCTCATCGCGAACAGCTCCGCGCCGATGTCGACGATCCGGGCCAGGAAGCTCTGCTTGGTCTCCATCCGGCCCTGCCAGCGCGACATCCCGTAGAAGGTGGAGCGGGCCAGCTTGCGCGCGCTGCGCTCGACGTAGCGCAGGTGGGCGGAGAGGTCGCGGTGGCCGGGCCGGTGGAACTCGCGGTAGGAGGTCGGCACCTGGCCCGGTCCGGCGACCAGCTTGGGCAGCCACGCCGCGTAGAACGCACCCGCCTTGGCGGCGGCGCGGCCCTTGCGGCGCAGGTCGGCCTCCGGCTCGATCAGGTCACCGGCGACCTTGAGGTGGGCGTCCACGGCCTCGCGGGCGATGAGCAGGTGCATGATCTCGGTGGAGCCCTCGAAGATCCGGTTGATCCGCATGTCGCGCAGCACCTGCTCGGCCGGGACCGCCCGCTCCCCGCGCGCGGCCAGCGAGGCCGCCGTCTCGTAGCCGCGCCCGCCGCGGATCTGCACCAGCTCGTCGGCGATCAGCCAGCCCATCTCGGAGCCGTAGAGCTTGGCGAGGGCGGCCTCGATCCGGATGTCGTTGCGGTCCTCGTCGGCCATCTGGCCGGCCAGCTCGACCACGGCCTCCAGCGCGAAGGTGGTCGCGGCGATGAAGGAGATCTTGGTCGCGACCGCCTCGTGCGCGGCGATCGACCTGCCCCACTGCTCGCGCTCGGCCGACCACTCCCGGGCGATCTTCAGGCACCACTTGCCCGCCGCCACGCACATCGCCGGGAGCGAGAGCCGCCCGGTGTTCAGCGTGGTCAGCGCGATCTTGAGGCCCTCCCCCTCGCCCCCGATCCGGTTCCCCGCCGGAACGCGGACGCCGTCGAAGCGGGTCACCCCGTTCTCGATGCCGCGCAGGCCCATGAAGGCGTTGCGGTTCTCCACCGTCAGACCGGGCGAGTCGGCCTCCACCACGAAGGCGGTGATGCCGCCCCGGTGCCCCTCCGACCTCGGCACCCTGGCCATGACCACGAGCAGGTTCGCGATGACGCCGTTGGTCGTCCACAGCTTCACGCCGTCGAGGACGTACTCGGAGCCGTCCTCGCTCGGCGTGGCGGTGGTCGCGAGGCGGGCCGGGTCGCTGCCCACGTCCGGCTCGGTCAGCAGGAACGCGGTGATGTCGGTGGTCGCGCAGCGCGGCAGGAACGCCCGCTTCTGCTCGGGCGTGCCGAAGAGCTTCAGCGGCTGCGGCACGCCGATCGACTGGTGCGCGGAGACCAGCGCCGCGACGGCCGGGCTGACGCTGCCGATCAGGGTCAGCGCCCGGTTGTAGTGCACCTGGGTGAGACCGAGCCCGCCGTACTCGCGGTCGATCTTCATCCCGAAGACGCCGAGCTCCTGGAGACCCCTGACCACCTCGTCCGGGATCCTCGCATCCCGTTCGATGACCGCCCCGTCGAGCTTCGTCTCGCAGAAGGCGCGCAGCCGCGCCAGGAACTCCGCGCCCTCCAGCTCCGCCCCCTCGTCGGGCAGCGGGTGCGGGTGGATCAGGTCCAGACGGAAACGGCCCAGGAACAGTTCCTTGGCGAAGCTGGGCTTGCGCCAGTCCTGTTCCCGGGCCTCCTCCGCGACGCGACGGGCCTCGCGTTCGGTGACCTTGGGAGCGTCAGGCTGAAGAGCGGAGCGCTGAGGGACGGAGCCGGACATGTGGCATCACCTCACGGTGGGATACCTGCCAGTATCTTCTTCCGACCGTACGCTGAGTGCCCCCATGGTCACCAGGGGTGAGACGTTCTACAGGGCCAGACCGGTGAGCACGAGCACGCGCTCGTAGGTGTAGTCGGCCATCGCGTAGGCGACGCCCTCGCGGCCCACGCCGGAGTCCTTCACGCCGCCGTACGGCATCTGGTCGGCGCGGTAGGACGGCGCGTCGCCGATCACCACACCGCCGACCTCCAGCTCCCGGTGGGCGCGGAAGGCCACCTGCACGTCGTGCGTGAAGACGCCCGTCTGCAGACCGAACTTCGAGTCGTTGACGGCCGCGAACGCCTCGTCCACGCCGTCGACCTTCTGCAGCGACAGGACCGGGCCGAAGACCTCCTCGGTCGCCAGCGTCACGCCGCCGGGCAGCTCGGCCACCACGGTCGGCGCGTAGCTCGCGCCCTCGCGCTTGCCGCCGGCGAGCAGCTTGGCGCCCGCGTTCACGGCCTCGTCCACCCACGCCTCGACGCGCTTGGCGGCGTCCTCGCTGACCAGCGGGCCGACGTCGACGGCGTCGTCGGTCGGGTCACCGGTGACCTGCGTGCCGACCTTCTCGACGACCTTCTCGACCAGGCGGTCGTAGATCGACGCGTCGGCGATCACGCGCTGCACGGAGATGCAGGACTGGCCGCCCTGGTAGTTGGCGAAGGTCGCGATGCGGGTCGCGGCCCAGTCCAGGTCCGCCTCGGAGTTCCAGTCGCCGAGCACGACCGCGGCGGCGTTGCCGCCCAGCTCCAGGGTCACGTGCTTGCGCGGCACCGAGTCGAGGATCGCGTAGCCGACCTTGTCCGAGCCGGTGAACGAGATGACGGGCAGACGCGGGTCCTGCACCAGCGCCGGCATCCGGTCGTTCGGGACGGTCAGCACGGACCAGGAACCGGCCGGGAGGTCGGTCTCGGCCAGGATCTCGCCCAGGATCAGCGCGGAGACCGGCGTCGCCGGAGCCGGCTTGAGGATGATCGGCGCGCCGACGGCGATCGCCGGGGCGACCTTGTGCGCGACCAGGTTCAGCGGGAAGTTGAACGGCGCGATGCCGAGGACCACGCCGCGGTTGAAGCGGCGCACGAAGCCGAGACGGCCGGTGCCGCCGGCGTCGGTGTCCAGACGCTGGCCCTCACCGCTGTTGAAGCGGCGCGCCTCCTCCGAGGCCCAGCGGAAGACGCTCACCGCGCGGCCGACCTCACCACGCGCCCACTTGATCGGCTTGCCGTTCTCGGCGGTGATCAGCTGCGCGATCTCCTCGGTGCGCTCCGCCAGCCGCTTCGCGACGTGGTCGAGCGCGGCGGCACGCTGGTACGCGGGGGTGGCGGCGAACTCGTCCTTCACCGCGTAGGCGGCCGCGACGGCCTCCTCGACCTGCGCGTCACTGGCGATGCTCACCTTGGCGACGAGCCGCCCGTCATAGGGGTGGTGCACGTCCAGCGTCTCGGGGCCGGTCTCCTGCCGCCCCGCCAGCCAGAATGCGTAGGTGGTGGTCACCGCGGTCACCGGCCCTTCCGTCGTCAAATCCAGGACTCTTCAGCCCCAACGGTAGGCCGGAGACCACCTGTTCCACTTGTCCGGAACGTACGAGACCCGGGCGCCGAACTCGACACCGCGGCCACCTCGACCGGGCCCGGTCACTCGCCGGAGGCGCGCAGCGCCATCCACAGCTCCATCCGCACGTCCGCGTCGTCCAGCGTGCGCCCCAGCAGCTCCTCCACCCGCCGCATGCGGTACCGCAGCGTGTGCCGGTGGACACCGAGGTCCGCGGCCGCCGCGTCCCACTGGCCGTGGCGGGAGAGCCAGGCGCGCAGGCTCGCCTCCAGATCGCCGCGCGAGGTGCGGTCGTGCTCGCGCAGCGGCCGCAGCAGGCCCTCCGCGAACGCCTGGACGGCCTCCTCGCCGAGCAGCGGCAGCAGCGAGCCCGCACCGACCTCCGCGTGGTCCACACTCCTGCGGCCGCTGCGCAGCGCCACCGCCAGCGCGCGCTCCGCCTCCGCCGCCGCGGACCCCGCCGACTCCAGCGTCGTCGGGGAGGAGATCCCGACCGCGACCGTCTCCAGGTCCCCCGCGAGATCCGTGCACACCTGGTGCACCATCCCGCCGTCCACGGCCACCAGCACCAGCCGCTCGCCCTCCGGGGCGAGCAGCAGCGGCTCGCCGGAGCGCGCCGCGGCCTGCTCGGCGCGGTCGCCGAGCTCGGCCAGCTCGCCGCCCTCGGCCATCAGCACCCGCACGGGGCCCTGCGGCAGCCCGCCCAGCAGCGCGCCGGCCACTTCCTTGGCGATCACCGTCTCCCCGGCCAGGACCAGGCGCAGCAGCGCCGTCCGCATCCGGTCCTCGGCGCGGCGCAGGTCCCGCGAGCGTTCCAGGGTCAGCGTCAGCAGGGCGACGGCGGCGTTCACGACATAGCGCTCGCCGGAGGTCAGCCGGTCCTCGGTGCCGACGGCGAGGAAGCCGCGGGCGCGGCGGTCCGCGCCGAGCGACTGGAGCACGACGTAGTCCTGTGTGTCGGGGGTGTCCCCCTGGAGCGCCATGCTCGCGGGCGCGGACTGGCCGCGCAGCCGCTCCACCTCGGGCCGCAGCCGGCCGGCCCGGCGCGCGGCCCAGTCCGGAGCGGCGACGACCACCCCGCCGGTCGCGTCGTACAGCGCCGCCCAGCCGCCGAGCCGGGCCGCGAGCCTCGCGACGACGGCGGTCGTGCCGTCCTTGCCGAGAGCCGCGCGGGTCAGCTCCTCCTGCGCCTCGAAGCTGGTGGTGACCGCCTTGTACTGCTCGGCGGCGAGAGCCGCCGTGACCGCCTTGCTGATCGCGATGAACGGCGTCGGCTGCGGCACCTCCAGCAGCGGCAGGGAGCGCTCGGCCGCAGCGTCGACCAGCGTCTGCGGCACCTCGTCGTAGGTCAGCCCCACCCCGATGCCCAGACCCGCGACGCCCGCGTCCGCCAGCCGGTGGACGTACTGGCGCAGTTTCTCCTTGCCCTTGCCGAGCTTCAGCCCCGTGGTCAGCAGCAGCTCGCCGCCCTCGAGGTAGGGCACCGGGTCGTCCAGCTCGCTGGTGTGCACCCAGCGGACCGGCCGCTCGAGCGCGGTCTCACCCGCGCGCACGACGAGCCCCAGCCCCGGCATCGCGACCAGGGAGGCCACCGTGACACTGCTGTGCCGCACCTCGTCGTCGGGGCGCGGAGGCTTCTCGTGAGACATGACACCTTCGACGGAGCGGGGGCGGCGGCGTGCCGCCTCGTTGCGGCACCCCGGTCGGGCGCGGGGCTTGGACGGCACGTCCAAGCCCTCTCCGTCGATTCTGCCTCAGCGGCGCAGCTACTCGCGCGTCACGTCCAGGCCACGTCCGAGGCGGCCGCGCTCATGGCAGCCGCACCAGCAGCGGCGGCACCTGCGTGCCGTCCACCGAGGTCAGGGAGACGACCGCGTGACCGCGGGGCAGCACCTGGGCCAGATCCGACGCCGACCAGCGACGGCGCTCGACCTTCCGTGTGGTGACACTCTCCGTCTGCGCCCGCTCCCCTTCCAGCAGGGCCCGCATCCCGCGCAGGGAACGCCGGACGATGCCTCCCGAGGTGTCCACCGCGCGCGTCACGTCCCGCTCGTCGACCCAGACCGTGCCCCACGCCTCCTCGAACAGCCTGCCGTCCCACGGCGCCAGGCCGGGGAACGCCATCCGGCCGCCGACCGCGCCGAACAGCGGCGCCCGCAGCGACTCGGGCACGTCGACGAGCGTCCGCAGCCCCAGCACCGCGCCGCCGTTCGCGGACCGCAGGCGTTGCAGGCCGCGAATCGCGTGCGTGTCCACCGCGGCCGACGCGTCGTCGACGACCAGCCCGGCGAAGAGCGAGCGGTCCGCGCGGCTCGCGGCCGCGTGCAGGAACTGGCCGACCACCAGTCGGCCCAGGATCCGCGCCGCCTCGGGATGGCTGTGGTCCGGCAGCGCGATCCTCACCCGCAGCGGGTGGTCGAGCGCGCGCAGCGCGAACAGCGGCAGCGACTCCGCGTCGCCCGCCGACGCGTTGAAGCAGCGGGCGAAGACGGGACGGTCCAGCAGCGCGAGCCGGTCGGCGAGCAGCGCACCCGGATCGTCGGCGAGACCGTGCATCCGCTCGCGCTGGGCGAGCTCGTGCTGGTGCCGCTCGAGCGCGCCGCTCTCCCGCACCGCGGCGAGCAGCCCCGTCCACGCACGCTCCTCGCCGCGCAGCAGCAGCACCAACTCCCGCACACCGGGCAGCCGGCCGAAACCCGCCTCGAACGGGCCGACGATCTGCTGGAGCGCGAGCCGCGCCGCCTCCGTGCGCAGCGCCAACTCGTCGGGCAGCAGCGCGTCCGCGAGCCGCGCCGCCGCCTCGTCCGCGTGCAGCGCGCCGCCGAACAGGTCCAGCCCGTACCGCGCCCCCGGATCGCCGGGCGCGACCACGACGTCGTACCAGGCCGCCGGCCCCAGATCGGCGTCGGCCGCGCCGACGACGACCACGACGGCGGTCCCCGTCAACGCCTGCAGACACAGCGCCTCGGCGACGGGACGCGTCAGCCGCGTCGTCTTCCCGCTCCCGGCCGGCCCGACGGCCAGCAACGAGGTCCCGAGCAGCAGCGGATCGAGCGCGACGTCCGCGCCCCGGTACCCGGCAGGGTTCTTCGGCACGTTCTCCGCGGCGCCCAACCGGAGCTGACGCAGCAGCAGATCGCTCGCCGGACTCCTCCCGGGCAGATCCCGCGCCCCGGACGGATGCGCACACGCGACCGCGCCGTACTCCCGCACCGCGTCCACCAGCGCCCCGAGCCGCGCGGGGTCGTGCCGCACACACTCCAGCGCCCGCAGCAACCGCTGGTGGTCCACATCCCCGACCCGCCCCTGCGCGGTCTCCGAATCCAGCAACCCCAACGCCCCGACCCCCGCCACCGCCCGCAACGGCGCCCACACGTCGAGCTGTTCGGAAGGCTCACGGCGTGGCGCCCCCGTCGGCGCCGACGCTCCGGCTGCGCGCAGTTGGACCCAGAGCGGCGAACCGAAGCGACGCCAGACAGCCTTCCAACGCCCCATCCGACCGAAGACGAAGACAAGCAGGAGAGCGAGGGGCAGGTACAGGAAGTAGAGAAGCGTGACCGCCCAGAACTCGTTCCTCCCGGCCGCGCTGATCAGGCTCGGCCAGACGAACCGCAATGCCCAGACCAGCGTCCCGCCGGTCAGCCACATGTACAGCTCCAGAGCGACCACGAAATTCAGCGCCGCCCGCAACAACAGCTTCCACCCCGGGATCGCGTCGTCCGCGAGCGTCTTCTCGTCCGACGGGCGGGGTTCCGGGCCGAGGCCGAAGACGCCGGCCGGCGTCCGGTGGCGCTTCGCCGAGACCCACCCGACGAGGTCGAATCCCCCGCCCTGCGCGCTGTGCGCGCCCTCCGCGCCGTACTGCGGCGGAATCGCCGCCCCTCCAGGGGCGGGTACCCGCGGCGGCGCGCTCGGCATGGGAGGGATCGCGGCGTCCGAGGGATGTGCCGTATGCCCGTCGAGTGACATCGCCGTCCCGCTCCCTTGCGCCCGCACACAAGCCCGCCTCGAAGCACTCAATCTAGTGGAGCGGACCCGCTCCCCGTGCGGAAGCACACGCATCATGATCAGTGTCCGCACCGGACAACTCCACGGGCGGATCACTCCCCTTCGGCGTATGCCCGCGCCCCAGCCCCGCCGTAGCCTGCTCAAAGGGGACGATCCCCCCTCGCCCCCGTCGGAACCACTTCGGACCCGACCCACAACGCATGGGAGACCATCTCATGAGCGCTGCTCAGCTTCCCGGCGGCCCCTCGCTCCCGCAGGAGCGCCGCCTCGTCACCGCGATCCCCGGGCCGAAGTCGCAGGAGCTGCAGGCACGCAAGCTCGCCGCGGTGGCCGCCGGTGTCGGCACCACCCTGCCGGTCTACATCACCCGTGCGGGTGGCGGCGTCGTCGAGGACGTCGACGGCAACTCCCTGATCGACTTCGGCTCCGGCATCGCCGTCACCAACGTCGGCAACGCCGCCGAGCTGGTCGTCGAGCGCGCCTCGCAGCAGCTGGCCGCGTTCACGCACACCTGCTTCATGGTCACCCCCTACGAGGGCTACGTCGCCGTCGCCGAGCAGCTCAACGAGCTGACCCCGGGCGACCACGAGAAGCGCACCGCGCTGTTCAACTCCGGCGCCGAGGCCGTCGAGAACGCCGTCAAGATCGCGCGTGCCTACACCAAGCGCACCGCCGTCGTGGTCTTCGACCACGGCTACCACGGCCGCACCAACCTCACCATGGGCATGACCGCGAAGAACATGCCCTACAAGCAGGGCTTCGGTCCGTTCGCCCCCGAGGTCTACCGCGTTCCGGTGGCCTACCCCTTCCGCTGGCTGACCGGTGCGGAGAACTGCGCCGCCGAGGCCGCGGCCCAGGCGATCGACATGATCAACAAGCAGATCGGCGCCGACAACGTCGCCGCGATCGTGATCGAGCCCATCCAGGGCGAGGGCGGCTTCATCGAGCCGGCCAAGGGCTTCCTGCCGGCGATCGTCGAGTACGCCCGCGCCAACGGCATCGTCTTCGTCGCCGACGAGATCCAGACCGGCTTCTGCCGCACCGGCCAGTGGTTCGCCTGTGACGACGAGGGCATCGTCCCGGACCTGATCACCACCGCCAAGGGCATCGCCGGCGGCCTCCCGCTGGCCGCCGTGACCGGCCGCGCCGAGATCATGGACGCCGCCCACGCCGGCGGCCTCGGCGGCACCTACGGCGGCAACCCCGTCGCCTGCGCCGCCGCGCTGGGCTCGATCGAGACCATGAAGCAGCTGGACCTCAACGCCAAGGCCCAGGCCATCGGCGAGACCATGCTCACCCGCCTGCGCGCCTTCGCCGAGAAGTTCGACGTCATCGGCGACGTGCGCGGCCGCGGCGCGATGATCGCCATCGAGCTGGTCAAGCCGGGCAGCAAGGACCCGAACCCCGAGGCGACCGCCGCGCTGGCGAAGTTCTGCCACAACCAGGGCCTGCTGGTCCTGACCGCCGGCACCTACGGCAACGTCCTGCGCTTCCTGCCGCCGCTGGTCATGCCGCAGGAGCTGCTCGTCGAGGGCCTCGACATCCTCGAGAACGCCTTCGCCGCGCTCTGATCCCTGCTCCACCCCGCTCCACCCTGCTCCACCCCGCTGTGCCTCGCTGTGCCCCCGCCGGTTCGTCCGACGGGGGCACAGTGCATGACAGACCGTTGCACGCGCGGCGATCGGGGTAGTCATCGCCCGCATGTGGTCCCCCTTCCGGCTCGCCCGCCTCCTCACGGCGCTCGTCCTGGCCTTCACGACCTGCCTGCTCATGCCCGTCTACGCCGCTCACGCTGTCGACACCGGCTCCACCATCGGCGAGCGCCTGCGCGGCCTCCAGGCCGCACAGGTCGCCCTCGCCCAGCTCGGCACTCCCTACGCCTGGGGCGGCGGCAGCCTCACCGGCCCGACCCTGGGCTTCTGCGACGGCGTCAACGGCTACCTGCCCGACGGCTCCTGCTCGGCCGACCACACCATCGGCTTCGACTGCAGCGGCCTGGTCCGCTACGCCTGGTTCCAGGCGAGCGCGGGCTTCGTCACGCTCCCCCACTTCAGCGGCGGCCAGTCCCTCCAGGGCCGCCCGATCAAGCGGCGAGAGGACCTGCTCCCCGGCGATCTGCTCTTCTTCGCCGAGCCGGGCGGTCCGATCCACCACGTCGGCCTCTATCTGGGCAACGGCGCGATGGTCCACTCCGAGCACACGGGCACCCTGGTCACCGTGCTCCGCGACGTCTTCCACGACCCGAAGTGGGGCTCGCGCCTCGTCGCCGCCACCAGGCCGGAGCCGGTGCCCGCGGCGACGTTCGCACCGACTCTCGCACCACCCACGGGCGTTGCCCCGGGGGAGTGAAGAAGGTGTGCGGACCTGATGGTGGGTGGGTGAGACGGATCGCCCTCCAGGCCGCGGTGACGTACTGTCAAAGCAGATGGAGAAGCGCGATACCACCGAGGACACCACTTCGGATCCGCCCGCGGATCCCCTCAGCCGATCGACTGAACGCCGAGCTCAAACCCCCCGGGCCAAGCGGAACGTCGATCACCTCAGCCGCCCCGGAGCTCTCCCCCCTGCTCCGGGGCGGCTTCGCGCTGCCCTTTTCGGGACGCTCCTCCCGTCCGTGTGGTTCCCGGTCGTGCTGTTCGCGATCCTCGGCGTCCTGACGGAACAGGTCCTGACGAACGGCCCTCTGCTGGCCGTCGACCGCTGGGCCCGCGACACGGTCCAGGGATGGGTGGCGGCCGATCCGTGGCCGTGGACCGACACCCTCGCCGAACGTTGGACCGACTTCGGCGTGGCGACCTACTCGGGCGCAGTCCTGACGGCCGTGACCGTCGTGGTGACCGTCCGTCTCCGCTCCTGGCGCCCTCTGGCCACCGCCCTGCTCGCCGCCCTGGCCCTGTTCGGCACGGTGATCCCCGGCAAGATCCTCATCGGCCGCCCCGGCCCGGAGGGCGCACCCGTCGCCCCGGGCGACTGGGGCTGGTTTCCCTCGGGCCACACAGCCACCGCGTCGATCTGCCTGGGCACGGCAGCTCTGATCCTGTGCACGGCCTGGCCGCGCTTGCGCCCCCTGGTCTATCCGGCGACGGCCTTCGTCTGCGCGGGCGTCGGCTTCTGCCTCATCTGGCGCAACTACCACTGGCTCTGGGACGTGGTCGCCAGCGGCTGCCTCACAGGCATCGTCCTGTGGCTCGTCGTGCGCTGGCCCCTCGGCCGGCGTGACAGGGATCAGCCGCAGCGCTGATCCGAGTGGCACACCGTCGAGTAGTCGGGCACCCGTTCCGGACCGGCCGCGGCGGGGGGATGTTGAGGCAGCATCACCAGGCCCACGCACAAGGCGATGACATAGTGCGCCGCTGCCGTGAAAGGCGCGCGGCGGACGAGAGCCCCCAGGAAGATGCCGGCGGACGCCACAAAGAGCCCCAGGGCCCAGTGACGCATCCCGCCGAGGCAGACCAGCGCCTCCGCAAGGAAGAGCACGACGGCAGACGCGACATCCGACACCGTCCTCGGGCGCGGGATGCTCCACCAGCGATCCATCAGGCTGGGAGCGACACGCATCGAATCCATGCGCCCAGGGTCGTGGCCGGGCGCCGGGCACGCATGAGTAGAAGTACTCAACAAA
>NZ_BBPQ01000114.1 GCF_000787855.1 Streptacidiphilus anmyonensis
TTTTGGCCAGGCCGCGGTAGCGGGCTCGTCGTAGTCCGGTGGTGTGGGTGGCCTGGCGGATGGTGCCTTCGACGCCGGAGCGGAGCGCGTAGTCGCGTTGCCAGTCTCCGGTCTGCTGCTGGGCGCGGGCGTCGCGGATGGCTTCGGTGAGTTCTTTGGGGTAGAGGCTCAGCTGGCGGCGGTTGCGGCGCGCGCTGGTGCACTGCTTCTTGTAGGGGCAGGGGATGCAGTCGAGGGCGGCGAAGGAGACGACGGTCTTGGGGACACCGTCTTGGATGTTGGGGTTCCAGGTGGTGCTGGTCTTCCCGGCTGGGCAGACTGCCTTTGAGTTCTCCCAGTCGATGGTGAAGTCGTGGGCGGAGAAGCCCTCTTGGGCTCTGGCCTGACGAGAGGTGTCGAGCAGGACCGGGGTGACCAGGGCGATGCCGTAGGTCCGTCGTGCGGACACGATGAGGTCCGCGCTGGGGTAGCCGGAGTCGAGGTAGTGCCGGGCCGGCAGCAGACTCCGGTGCTGAAGGGCGTGGTGGATCGCGTCGAGGGTCTTGGAGTCCGGCAGGGTCGAGCAGGTGGTCGCCACGTTGGTGATCAGGTTCGGCCGGGCGGGCCGGTCGCCGTCCGCCTGCGGGTGGCAGGTCTCCGAGACATGGAGTTTGTAACCGTTCCAGAAGATGTCGCGCTTGGCGGACCAGCGGGTGTCGGTGTCGTAGGGCGAGGCCAGGCGCATCGGGGCAGGCGGGAGGCCGTCTCCGCCGTCCTCGGTCCGGTCGCGCAGCCGGACACGTACCCGTCCGGCCCGGTCGGTCGCGCGGGTGTAGTTCTGCACCAGCACCCGTCGCAGGATCTGCACCGCGGGCAGCTCGCGCAGCCACGTCGGCGAGGCGGGCGCGTAGAGGGCCTGCAGCAAGGTGAAGCCGTCGGTGGCGTAGGCGAGCGCGAGTTCGTTCTGGCCGGTCTTGGAGGTTGGCAGCCGCCAGGCGTCCACCCGGTCCGCATAGCGGTGGCTCCAGTCGTCCACCACCAGCACCTGGTCCACCCAGTCCGGGCAGGCGGAGGCCAGCGCATTGAGCACCGCCCGGACGCTCTCGCCCGCCAGCTCCAGCCGGTTCAGATCCCGCACTGCCGATACGACGTGTGTGGAGTCGGTTCGCTGGCTCCCGCCCGCACCCAGCAGGTCCATCGCCTGCAGCCGCTCCAGCAGCAGGTCCAGCAACCGCCCCTCCAGGTGATGGGCGACCACCCGCGAGCGGAACTCCGACAAGACGCTGTGGTCGAAGCCCGGGTCGTCCAGGCCCAGGCCGAGCGCGTACTTCCAGGCCAGGTTCTCGCGGACCTCGCTGGCGGCCTGCCGGTCAGTGAGGTTCGCCGCCTTCTGCAGCACAGTGGCCAGGGCGGGCCGCCCCGGTGACCAGCCGGGCTTGCCAGCCTTCCCGAACGCTTCCGCGAAGACCGCGTCCGGGAACAGCTCACCCAGGCGATCGCGGACCTGCACCGGCAACGGAACCTCCCGCCGGCCACGATAGATCGCCCGGATCGCCGCAGCCACCTGAGGATCCGGCTCCGGCCACGGCCGCGGCTGCACCGACACCACACACTCCGATCCACCCAGAAGCAAGGAAGACCGCCATGATCTCACCACAACAGAAGCCAACTCGCTTACCGGGAAGCTAACTTAGAATTAGCCACCAAGATCACTGCGCCTGCCGACAACCTCATCCGCGCAGTTCAGGCAGCATGTCGGTACTCGTGGATGACGCCGCCGAGTCGGTCTCCGGCGTATGTCCAGGCGGGTGATCCGCTCTTGTTCGAGCGGCTCGGGGACTGCGCGTAGGGGTGCCGCTTGGTTCATCGCTTGGTGGGGCCGCTGGGCATTGTGATGCTGCTCAAACTCGCGAAGTGCGCGGCGCAGGTGGCTTTCGTTCCAGATCAGCGTCCGGTCCAAGACTTCGTGGCGGCAGGTCTGCACCCAGCGCTCCATGATGGAGTTCATGCGCGGCATCCGGACGCCGGTGAGCACGACCTGCCGGCGGCCGTCGCCGGGGAGGTTCTCGTCGTTCTCGGAGGCCCGTCGGGGGCCGGGGCCGCCGCCGTCCGGGTGGGGCTCGTGGGGCTCGGTGGTGGCATGCTCGGCGGACTTGCCCAGGTCCTCGACCGTCTTCGCCTCGTTCTCGGCGGCGTGTTCGGCAACCTGTGTGGTCTTCTCCTCGGTGTCCTTCAGGATCGAGTGGTAGGCCTTGCTGAAGTCCTGGGCCAGCCCCTGCTCGGCCTTGCGCGCGGCGTCTTCCATGGCGTGCGCGATCTGTCCGCTCACGATCCCACCCCCGTAGGTCACCCGATTGCCGGTCGGGTCAAGCTATCAAGTCGGCTACCAGGCCCGGAGATCAGCTCAGGTGCCCTCGGTGCACAAGCACCGCAGCGCGCGGTCCCGTCCCGTACGAATCCGTACACTCCTGTCCGACCGCTGCTTGTCAGCGGCACGGCTTCACGGGGGTGGGGGATGGCAATTCAGCAGGGGCGTTCGACGCCGGATCCGGACCAGGCCGAGGATCTGGCGGAGTACATCGGAATGCTGGGCGAGCTGCGCGCGTCGGCGGGAATGCCCTCCTATCGGGTGCTGGCGAAGCGGGTCGGCCCGCTGGTGCGGCCAGCCCGTGTCCTGCCGGCGTCCACGCTCGTGGACGTCTTCAAAGTCGGGCGGCGCCGCCTCGACCTCGATCTGGTGCTCGCCGTCGTGCGGGCGCTGGGCGCGGACGAACCGCAGGTCGACCGCTGGCGGGCGGCATACGCCCGGATCCAGCGCGGCACCACGTCGGGCGGTCCGGCCGGGGTACTGCGGCAGCTCCCCGGGGATCTCGCGACGTTCACCGGGCGCGAGGACGCCCTGGCCAGGCTGCTCGACGCCGCCTCCGCGGCCGACCGGGGCGGTGGCGGCACCGTGGTGGTGTCGGCCATCGAAGGCATGGGCGGCGTCGGCAAGACGCAACTCGCGCTGCACGCCGCCCACGAGCTCCTTCGCGCCGGGCGCTACACGGACGTGCAGCTCTACGCGGACCTACGCGGCTTCGACCCGGAGCGGGCACCGGCCGATCCGAGGGATGTCCTGGGCGGATTCCTGCGGGCGCTGGGAGTACCCGCGCAGCACGTCCCGGGCGGCCTCGACGAGCGGGCGGCGATGTTCCGTGACCGTATGCACGACCGGGAGGCGCTGGTCGTCCTCGACAACGCCGCCGACGAGCGACAGGTCCGTAGCCTGCTCCCCGCCGGCCCCGCCTGCCTGGTGCTGATCACCAGCCGACGCACACTGGCGGACCTCGACGGTGCCGTCGTCCACCACCTCGACGTGTTCAGCCGGGTCGAGGCCGTCGAACTGCTGGCCCGGCTCGGCGGCCGGGAGCGGGTCGCCGCCGAACCCGATGCCGCGAGCCGGGTGGTCGAGGCGTGCGGCCGACTCCCACTGGCCGTCGCCCTCGCCGGCGCCCGACTCCGCGTCCGACCCGCCTGGAGCGTGGACGAACTCGCGCGACGCCTGGAACACAGCGCGCTGGACGCCCTCCGGGTTGGTGGCAGCTCACTGGAGTCGGTCTTCGATCTCTCCCTGCGGGGGCTCGAAGATGCACACCGCCGACTCCTCCTGCTCCTCGCCGAACACCCCGGTGAGGAGTTCACCGCCGAGATGGCGGCCGCGCTGACCGTTGTCACTCCGGCCGAGGCAGAGCGCACCCTGGAACTGCTGGTAGACGAACAGCTCGTGTCCAGTCCGCGACCGGGTCGCTACCGGTTCCACGACTTGATCCGCGCCTTCGTCCGACGCCGGGCGGAGGCGCTTCCCGCGGCGAGCAGGGAGGCCGCATTGGACAGGCTTCTCATGTGGTTCTTCGTCACTGCCGAGGCGGCCTCGAAGTTCATCAATCCCGTCGTGCGCGTCGAGCCGCTGCCCGGCCCGGTGATCGAATCACCCGGGTTCGCCGACTACCGCGCGGCGTTGGAATGGTACGAAGTCGAATGGGGCAACATCTGCTCCGCGATTGAAGCCGCCGCGGCCAAGGGACGCCACGAGGCGGTCTGGAAGCTGACCTTCGTCCTGGTGCTCTACTTCACCGTGTGCCGACGGCACGACGCATGGCACCGCATGGCCCAGCTGGCGATCACCTCTGCCGGCATTCTGGGCGACCGACTGGCCGTGTGCCGACTTCTCAGCGGCCTGGGCAAGTCGCACATCCTGCTCGGCGCGCTGGATACGGCGCGTGACCATTTCAAACGGGCCCTTGATCTCAGCCGATCGCTCGGCGAGCAACGCCTGCAGGCGCAGATGCTCCTCAACATCGGGAGCACCCACAGCTCCCAGGGCGAGTTCACCCACGCGATCGCCTGCTACGACCAGGCCCTGGGCATCTGCCGGGAGCTCACGACATCGGACCCGCGCATCGCCGAGGTCGAAGCGGCCGCGCTCGGCAACATCGGGGTCGCCCAGTTCCGGCTCGGCCGTCTCGACGAAGCGTTGGCCAGCCACCATCTGGCACTCGACAAGCACCACCTCGTCGGCAACCGCTCCAACACCACGCAGGTGCTGGAGAACATCGCGGACGTCCAGCGCCTCAAAGGAGAGCTGACCGGAGCCCTGCAGACCTACCGGCAAGCGCTGGCGACACGAGTGGAGCTGGGCGACAAACACCGGGAGGCCGACACTCGACGCGACATCGGCGACGTACTCCATGCCCTCGGGCTGACCTCGGATGCCCGCGAGGAATGGCTCCAGTCGCTGGAGCTCTACGAACGACTGTCGTACACCGAACTCGCCGAAAAGATCAGCCAGCGGTTGGCCTCAGCCGCGCCCTGAACCTGTGGGACCCTGTCGCCCGATTCATAGGGTTCGGCTGACGTGCGGCTTCCTGGGTGGGACGGTGGTGAGGGCACGATCCGGCTCCTCCAGACGCAGCAGCACGAGGCACGGGACGTTGTCGCGGTCAAGGAGGTAGCGCTCGATCTCCACGAGGCCCCTGCGCTCGATCTCGATGAAGCCCATGCGCTCGGCGAAGCGCATCCCGGACTCGTCCGAGGCGAGCACCACCGTTACGATCCCCACCCCGGCCTCCGTGGCACCGCCGACCGCGGAGAGCTCGCGGGCCCGGTCCAGAGCGCGCCGGTACAGCGCGGTGCCGAGCCCACGGCGTCGGTGCTCCGGCAGGATGCGGACAATCACCGTCACCACCGGGTCCTCCTCGGTTGGCGGCCGCTCGGTCGAGCAACCGACCGCCTGCCCGCCAAGGTAGAGCACCTCCAGGCGATAGCGCGTCGCGCGCTCGCCCACCTGCTCCGCCGAGAGCGGATCAAACGGAATGACCTCGTTGTGGACATACCGCCAGTCCTCGATCTCCTGCGCCACATCGCCGACCGTGACGTAGCGCAGCCCCTCCGTCAGTTCCTCCATGCCGCCCAGCCAAGCCCGGTCGTGGCCCCGCCGTCAACGGCGTTTCAGCGCTGGCGGAGCCAGGCCCGCCAGAGGTCCAGCCAGGTGGCGCGTGCCTAGAGGGTGAGCTCGAGGCGGAGACGGCCCCCGGCCCCCCGCAGTTGGCCCTCACCGACCTCCGGGCCGGCGACCTGACGGTCGGGCCCCAACATGTCGCTGGACGCTCCCCGCCTTCACCACTTCGTTGAGCGATGAACGAGCTGGAGCGAACAGCATCCCTGGTCCTTTTCGGGGGTCTGGCCGGAGTTCCGTGATGCCGTCGCAGTGAGTCGTTGGCCGCGGGGTAGCGTGAATCGGTGACTGAGCTCGACTTCGTTGGCCGGACCTTCGTGAACTTTCGAGACCATCCCTTCGCCGATGGTCATGCCCACGGGTAGGCCGGGTCGACCTGAAGTCCTTTCGCTTTCCACGGGTCAGCCAGGACACCGACTTGCTGGCCGCTGTCGTCACCCACGAGCAGTTCCGCGACGACTACGCCGGAGGCGGCGTCGTCGCGGAGGCACCCGTCATGGCCCTTACTGGCTTCGCTCGGTTAAGCCCGGCAACTACCAGCCGGTCATTCGCACCGAGGCCGCGCACGTGCTTACGGAGTGGGCGAATCAGCACGGCGGCCTCCGTGGCTCGCTGGAGGACGCGCTTGAGGCAACGCTCTTCGCGGCGGTGAACTCGGCCAGCCGTCTCTATCGTCTTCGCGACCTGGGCCGTGACGCCTTCCACGACTGGGGCGGACTGACTTGCAGCTGCTTCTATCGACGCTGCAGATTCAAGCGGGGCGTCGCCTTGTAGGTAGCACCAGTGACCGGCCAGCTCCGCGGACTGTGCATGCTCAAGTCGTCGCCTGAGGTCTCCTCATGTCAGACCCCGGCGAGGTGCACAGCCCCTGCGACGGCCTGTCAACGCAGGCCCCGCCAACGGCCCAGTTGGTCGAGAAGTGCCAACTGGGCGACGTCCAGCGTGCCAACCTGCTCAACCTGCTGGTGCTGCCATACGCCGGGCCGAAAGCCGACATCGTCGCCGAGGCCGGGGCGGTTGCGCGGACCGCTGAGCCTCCCTCCGGCCTCGAGGTACGCGGCCATGCGGCGGTAGCCGCGCTGCCACTTCGGATCCCATCGCCACAGCGGGTCCAGAGCGTCGAGCAGCTGCCGCTGTTCCGGGGGCAGGTTCGGGTTCAGCCGTTGGACGCGCATCCACCGGCCGACGGTGTAGCCGTCGATCTTGGCGCCCCCGGGGACGGCCAGGTCGCCATGGATCTTGTGCCAGGCCTTGGCGTAGGCGTAGCCGCGGGCCCAGGCGTGGGCGTGCTTGTCCCAGATCATGCCGATCCGGTCGAGCTCGCTGGTCCGGGCGGCGTCGAGCCGTCCGGCCGTGTACTGCTCGCGTTGCCGGTTCAGCCAGTCGACGAGGTCGCCTTCGCGGACGTCGAGGTGGCCGTGCTGACGGTGGAACGAGTCGGCGCGCTCGTACCACTTCTCCCACTCGGCGGTGCGGGGGCTGAGCGCGCGGAGCTTGAGGGTGCGCAGGATCTGGTCCTCGTAGGCGGTGGTCTCCACCCGTAGCCACTTGGCGTCCTCGTCGCTGGCCCCGTTCTCCAGTTCCTCGGCGTCCTGGACCTCCTCCAGGCCGGGCTCGGCGGTGTGGGGGCGCAGTTGCTCGGTGCCGTAGCGGTTGGTGCGCAGTTCGGTGATGCGGGCGGTGACGCGTTCGTCGTGGGCGGCGAGCGCGCGCAGGACCTGCCAGACGGCGGCGAAGGCGCTGCGGTTGAGCTCGGTCTCGGTGTCCTGCGGGTCGGCGGTCGCGTCGCCGGTGGTGGCGGGGAGGTAGACGGGGATGATGATCCTGGCGACCTTGCCGGTGACGCCGAAGGGGACGCGGAAGGCGCGGCCTGCGCCTTGGACGATGTCGACGATGGAGTTCTTGGGGTCGGCGAAGATCACGGCGTCGACGGCCGGCAGGTCGATGCCCTCGGCGAGGAGGCGGCTGTTGGCGATCAAGCCGCAGCGGTGCCCGCCCTTGGAGCTCTCGGTGGCGAACTCCATGAAGGCGTGGCGGCGGTCCTTGAGCCTGTCGCTGCCGGCGACGGCGGCGCGGTAGAGGTGTGTGAGGCGGTCGCTGGGCGGCAGGAGCTCGGCGGCGTGGTGGAGGGTGTGGACGAAGTCGCGGGCGCCGCGGATGCGGGAGTGGTAGGTGATGACCCGCTCCAGCCCGTAGGTCTCGATCGCACGGCAGGTGGCGATCTGCAGGGCCAGGCGCTGGAGTTCCTCGTTGGTGCGGCGCGAGCGCAGGTCGCTGATCCCGGGTTCGTTGAGGAGCTCTTGGAGGTCCTGGTCGGTGATGACCGGGACGATGACTTGGTAGTCGGCGATGAGGCCGTCCGCGATGCCCTGGGCGACCGGGTAGCGGAAGACGGTTTCGCCGAAGACCTCGGGATCGTCCATGGAGCAGACGACGTTCTGCTCGCTGTCCTCCAGGCCGGCGGTGATGCCTCCGGCGATGCGGGGGGTGGCGGTGAAGTACAGGCGCCGTCGGGAGGGGATCTTCGTGTCGTCGTGGACGGCGGCCCAGGGCTTGGCAGACGATCCGGCGGTGCGGTGGGCCTCGTCGATGACCGCGAGGTCGAAGCCCGGCATCGCGTGGAGCGCGTGGGCTTCGACGACGCGGTCGATGCTGGCGTAGGTGGCGAACACCGTCACGGGCCCGCCGGCGGCCGCGCGGACCACGTCGGCGATCTTGTGCGCCTTGGTGGTGATGACCGCGTCGACCCTCAAGCCGGCTTCCTCGAGCTCCCGGTTCTCCGAGGACGAGCAGACGATGACGACCGGTCCGCGGCGGCCGCCGTGCCCCAGCCACACGCCGGCGGTCTGCCAGACCAGCTCGATGGTGGGCATGGTGGCCAGCACCGTGCCCCGCGGCGCGACGCGCCGCGCACAGGCCGCGGCGATCAGGGTCTTGCCGGAGCCGCAGCAGGACTCCACGATCGCGCGGCCGCCGTCGCGCACCGCCCGCCAGGCCGCGGTGACAGCCCGCTTCTGGTGCTCGCGCAACGGGATCAGGAACGGGCCTGCCGCCTCGGGCGCGCGCTCGTGCGGCACCGCCTGGTCCCCCGCGTCGTCGACCGAGCCGGAATCGGCATCGGTGTCCACGACCTGGGTCTCCACTTCCCTGATCCCTTCCGAGCGGTCCTGCGTCAGTTCCTGCGGGGCGTGACGCGTGGTCAGCGGCGGGGGGTCCAGCCGCGGACCTCGATGTAGATGATCTCAGCGTCCTCGGTGGCCCGGCCGGTCTCCACCAGCCACTTCAGGACGGCGGCGGTGACGTCGCCTCCGGCGGCCGCGACCAGCGCCGACCACTCGCGGGCGTCGAAGCCGCCCGACACCTTCGAGCCGTAGGAGCGCTCCTCGGTGCCGTCCGCGCGCGGGACGACGCCGCGGCGAAGCCCCGGCGAGTCGTCCTTGGACCCGGAGGAGAGCGCGAAGTGGCGCTTGCGCATGCGCACGGTGACAGCGACCCGGCCGCCGCGCTCGGCGGTGTCGTGGATGACGCCTGCCAGGTGCCCGGCACCACGGGCGATCGCCTGCCGTCCGGCGCGGCCGGCCATCGACCCGCCCGGAGTCTCCAGCACGTCGCGGCCGCGGACCCGCGCCACGTGCCCGTCGCGGGTCAACCGTCGGGTCACGTTCTGCTGCGCGATGGCCTGCAGCGCGTCCGGGTCGCGTTCGCCGCCCGCGACGGCGCGGACCAGCTGGCGCAGCGCGGGCACGAAGCTTGCGCCCTTGCCCTTGGTGAAGAACTGGGACACCAGGGAGGCGTTGCGCTCAAGCATGTCGGCGATCTGGCGGCGGTTGAACCCGGCGTCGACCAGCTGCTGCGCGAGGCTCGCGGCCTCCCCGGGCTGCGGCGGCGTGGTCATCGCTCACCCCCGACAGCGGCGAGGGCGGCGCGGCCCTTGTCGCGCAGCACCAGCAGCTCGTCCTCGCTCGTGGGCGCCGGGACAGGTCCGGCGAGGTGGCCCTTCAGAAGGTAGTCGCCCGGTTCGCCGTGGTAGGGCCAGTCGTGGCGGGCGGTCAGGTAGATCGCGTCGGTGCGGAACGCCACCACCTGCCCGGCTGCGACGTGCAGGGCGCCGACCTGGACGTTCTCGGGGCGCATCCGCATCGACAGCAGCGCGGCGCGCGCCCCGGACCACACGCTCGCGGACCACTCGGGGTGCGCCATGGGGTCGCGGGAGAAGCCGCTGACGCGCTGCCAGGTCACCTGCCGCTCGTCATGGGTGAGGATCTCCGCGCCCTCGGGGACCAGGTGCAGCTCGTCGAGCGAAGTGGTGCCGGTGACCAGGCGCGGGCGCTGCGCGAAGCCGCCGATACCGAACAGCAGGATGCTGCGGACCGCGCGGGAGGCCAGGAACAGGGCCTGGCGCTGCCGGGCGTCCGCGTGGATCTGCGCCCCGGCCGTCAGCGAGGCCCAGGCCTCCTTGAGCCACTTGGACCACTTGTCCATCGGCTCGCCCTCGGCGAAGACCAGCGCGTCGAGCACCTCGATGCGCCACGGCTGAAAAGGGTTCGACAGCGCCGTGTAGACCTCAGCGCCGCCGGCCCATGTCGTGAACGTGGCGCCCGGGGTGGACGGGTACTCCCAGTTGCGGTCCCCGCTGATCGGCGCGGGCAGCAGCCCGATGTGCCGCCACCCCTGCGGCACCGTGGCCCGGACCCGGATGTGGGCCGGGGACATGAGCAGCTTCTTCTGCTCCGCCTCGCCCATCTTCGCGAACTCGGCCCCGGTCACGCGCCGCGGCGTGCCGACCGGACTGCGCCAGGTGTGCCGGGCGTAGGCGAAGGTGCGGTCGTACTCGACCAGGCCCGGCAGCTCGGCCGGAACCTGCGGCGGCAGGATCAGCTCGGTGCGGCCCTGCCCGGCCGTCGCATGGAACAGGGCGCGCAGCTCCTCCGACAGCACCGGGTAGCCACCCGCCCACTGACCCTTGAGCGGGATGGTCCGCGCCCACAGGTCCTTGCCGGTCTGCGACGGCGAGCCCATCAGGACCACGTCGGGCCACTTGACCTTCAACGCCTTCCACAGGCACACGAACGCCTCGCGGACCAACCGCGGGTCGGCTCCGTCCGGGTCGAACCACTCGCGCACCGAGCGGATCTCCACATGTTCCGCGTTCCGCTCGGCACCCGCGCGGGTGTAGCGGCCGACCGGCTGGCGCGCGTGGACGAAGTGCCCGGCCATGCGGTCCCGGCCGCGACCGGTGTCGACCGTCCAGTGCTGGGCCTCGGTGTTGAGCCATGCGTTGACGGCCTGCTTCAGCGTCGGGTACCGCTCGGCTCCCGCTAGCCACGGGTCCCCTGCGGTGACGTAGAGGCGCTCGATGCCCGGCGCGGCAGCCAGGGCGGCGTCCAGGATCTCTCCCGGGGTACGTGCCCCGAGCTCCAGGCGGACCTCGCCGCCGCGCCAGACCAGCACCCCGGTGGCGGCGTCCAGGAACCCCATCTCCCGGGATGCCTGCGTGAAGTTGGGGCGCTGGGAGAACAGGTTCTCCGTCGCCGCCGTGTAGGCCTCGCCCTGCGCTCCGTCCGGGATCGAGGGCAGCTCGATGCGCTCACCTGGACGTCGCACCGCGGGCGGCGGCGACTCGTGGTGCGCTGTGGCGGTGGTGGGTGCCTCGTCGTCTTCAGCCTGGCCTGTCGGCGGCGTGACGAGCGGAGCTTCTGCGGCCTGCTCGTGCGAGGCGGCTGCGGCGGTGTGGAACGTGGGCGCGACAGCGCCCTCCGGTTCGGTCTCGGCGTCCGCTTCGAGGGGTGGGGAGGCCAGTGCGGCTGCAGGCTGCTGGAGCCGGGCGCGGGCATGACCGGGCGTGGGGTCCAGGCGCGGAACGAGCGCCACGACGTCCCCGATGCTGACCCCGGCGGCCTTCGCGATCGTGGCGGCCTTCGCGTCCTCGAAGTCGCCGAGCTTGCGCACCCGGCTCTCACGGTCGCGCAGCAGCTTCGCGAGCGACTTCTCCGCCTTGGCGATGTCGTCGCGCAGCGGGCGCAGGTCGGCGAGACCGGCGTTGTAGGTCTTGGCGTCCATCACTGCCCCTGCGTCGGTTCGTCGGCGAGTCGGGTGGCGATCTGCTGCAGCAGGTGCGCGTAGGCGGCCCGATGCGGCGGCCGGGGTTCGGTGCGGCCCTTCTCCCAGGTCCAGATCGTCTCGACGCGCACGCCGAGCGCGTCGGCGACCTGGCGCTGCGTCAGTTTGGCGGCCCTGCGCAGGCGCGCCCTCTCTGCGGGGGCGGGCAGGTCCGGCTCGCCGTGTTCGGCGAGCAGGGCGTCGACGGCGTCGATCAGGGGGCGGGCGTCGGGCATGGCAGTACCTCCTCCCGCACAGCATAGGCTGAATCTAAGGCGCTACCTAGGCACGGATCTAATATCCAAAGCTGCTCGGAGCGGTCTTCTTCTCCCGTCTGCTCCCCCCCCCGGGCCGAGAGTCTCGGCAAGCCACCACTGACGGCGACGCGTTGGGCGATCCGTCGGAGACATCACCGCCGGCGGGACGGATCTGCACCTGCGCCGACCCGGCTCCCACCAGCATCGCCCGGGCCCCGCCGCCGGGCCGCTCGACGGAACCCATGGCCGCACCCCCAACGGGCGGCCCAGGCCAGCCACCGCACCCCGCCCGAAGCCCGCCCGCCAAAACTGGCGGGCCGCTGACGTGGCCGCCCACCGGCCGAAACCACCAGCCTGGCCAACAGGACCGGACAGGGACCTGCCGCCCCGGGCGGCATCCGCACGGCTGCCACAACAGTGCTGCCGGTCACCACCTCCGGCCGACCGGCCCCGACACGCGGTCGACACCCGGCCCTGCGGCACCAGAGCGGCCCGCGTCAGGGTTCCGAACCTCCTGGTCGCCGCCGACCGCACAGTGCCCTGAACCACACGACGAGAGAAGACAAACGATGACGACTCGAAGCAAGGCCGTCGGCGCCACGACCGCCGTTGCCGCAGCAGTGGGACTCATGATCGCCGGCGCAGCGCCGGCAAGCGCCACCACCCAGGTCGGCTACGTGTTCAACCTCTACGGCGGACAGTCGATCAACTCAGCCACCACACACCTGACGATGCAGGTCGACGGCAACCTCGTCCTCTACTGCAACGGATCCAACAAAGCCATCTGGGCCTCGAACACGTTCAACATCAACGGCCACGGCCCCGACTACATGACCTTCCAGAACGACGGCAACCTCGTCGTCTACGGCACCTGGCCATCGCAGGACGCCCGGTGGTCCTCCAACACCTGGGGCAGGGGCGCCGACACCCTCGCAGTCCAGGACGACGACAACGTCGTTCTCTACGGCGGCGGCATCGCCTTCTGGGCCACCAACACCCGCGGCCGCTGCTGAGACCGCTCCACCACAGCCCGCACCGACGCGAACCCAACCAACCACGACTTTGCAAGGGACCCACTCATGCGCAAACGCCTCGCCGCCCTGGCCGCTGCCGCGGCCCCGATAGCGGCCCTCACCATCGGCCTCGCCCCCGCCCACGCCGACGCCAACCAGTACGACGTCGCCGTGTTCTTCCCCGGGAACGGCAACGGCTACTACTGCCTCGACATCCCCGGCAACAACGCCGTCGTGGGCCAGCAGCTCACCTCATGGCCGTGCAGCTCCAACGACGAAGCAGAGAGGTGGAACCAGATCTACACCGACAGCTACCACTTCGAGCTCCAGTCGGTGACGAACACGAAGCTGTGCGCCAACGACTGGCAGGGCGGCGACGTCTCCGGCAACGACATCAAGCTCTTCACCTGCAACGGCGACGCCGACGGCACATGGAACATGCTCAACGACAACGGCAGTTGGCAGCTCCAGCCGAGGTCGGCGCTCAACAACTGCCTGAACATCTGGGGCGGCCTGGGCAACGGCAACCCCGCAAGGCTCTTCCAGTGCGGAGACTTCCCGAACGAAGACATGGTGTGGGGCGGCTGATGCCCGCCAGAACGTGAGGCGCGGACGCGGTCGACGAGGCGGGCGAGCGCCAGGACGACCTGGCGCATCGCCCACCCGAGCTTGCGACCAGCCGCCGGACCGCCTCGGCGTCGACCAGCCCAAAGGCCCGGCCGGCTGGCCCGGGCGAAGCGGCCTCGCCCCGGAGGGCGATGACTGCCGTCCACATCACCAGGGCACTTCGCCGGCGTCCTCGAAGAACCGACCGGTCGGGCCGTCGTCGGGCAGGGTCGCGAGTTTGACGGCGATCGCCGCGCCCTGTTCCGGGGTGCGCACGCCGTGGAAGCCGTTGAGGTCGGTCGCGACGTAGCCCGGGCAGGCCAGGTTGACCAGAATGTTCGTGCCGCGCAGCTCCCGGGCGTACTGGAGGGTGACGGCGTTCAGGAACGTCTTCGACGGCGCGTACGCGACCGCCACCGGACCTGCCGTCTCGTCAGCAGCCCTGCCGGACTGACGGGTGAGGGAGCCGACAGCGCTGGACATGTTCACGATCCGCGGCGAGGCGGAGCGCCGCAGCAGCGGCATCATCGCGTTGGTGACGCGGATGACGCCGATGACGTTGGTCTCCACGACCGTCCGGATGGTGGCGGGATCGATCCGGGTGGGCTCCTGCGGCATGGCGCCGGCGATGCCGGCGTTGTTGACGAGCACGTCGAGGCGCCCGGCCTGGTCCTCGATCAGCCGTGCGGCGGCGGTCGCGCTCGCGTCGTCGGTCACGTCCAGTGGTACCTCGAACGCGTCGACGCCGGCCGCGCGCAGTCGTTCCACCGCGTCCTTGCGGCGCTGGTCGTCGCGGGCGCCTATGCCGACGCTCCAGCCGAGGGCGCCCAGGCCCGCGGCGATCTCGTAACCGATTCCCTTGTTCGCGCCGGTGACCAGCGCAATCGTTCGTTCGCTCATGGGAACCATGCTGCCCTCGGGCCCCGGCGGGGGTCCAAGACCGATGGAGTGGGCAGCGATACCTTCCGGGTATGGATCCGGAGTACGGTGGCCGGATGGAGACCCGGGAGCTGCGCTACTTCGTCGCCGTCGCTGAAGAGTTGCACTTCGGGCGTGCCGCGCAGCGGCTCGGGATCGCGCAGCCGCCCCTGTCGCGGGCGATCCGGCAGCTCGAGCGCCGACTCGGGGCAGTACTGCTGGACCGGACCAGCCGCACCGTCACGCTGACCCAGGCCGGCGCGGTGCTGCTGACCGAAGGCCGGGCGGCCCTCGACGCGGTCGACGCCGCCGAGCGCCGGACCCGCCGCGCCGCCCTGTCGGCGACCGGCCGTCCTGGCCTGGTCCTGGTCACGAAAGCCAACGCGTCCAGCGGACTGCTGGCGAAACTGCTCGACGCGTACGCCGCCGAACCCGGCGCGGTCCCCGTCGACGTCATCCTGTGCGGCCCGGCCGAACAGGAACGACTCCTACGCGAGGGCCGGGCCGACGTGGCGCTGCTGCACCGGCCGTTCGACTCGACGGCCGGGCTCCACACCGAAGACCTCAGCACGGAGGGCCAGGTGGCGATCCTGCCGGCCGGGCATCCGCTCGCCGCCCGGCCCCATCTGCACATGGCCGACATCACCGACCTGCCGGGCCTGCCCCTGCCGCGCTGGCCCAACCCCGACGGCGCCTACCCGCCCGGCCCCGGCCCTCAAGTCCGCGACCACGCACAGTTGTTGCAGCTCGTCGCGCTCGGCCGCGCCTGCGCGGTCGCTCCGGAGTCGAGCCGAGTCCACCTGCACAGCGACCTCGCCGCCGTGCCCGTACTGGACGCCCCGCAAGTCACCACCGTGATCGCCTGGCCACCGCACAGCCGCTCCAGAGCCGTCGCCGACCTGGTCCGGACCGCGACACCTCTCCAGTGACTCCGACTGCCCGGCCAGCGCCCGCGCCCCGCTGCGGCTGGACGCCCGGGACGGCAGCGCCGCCGGCGCACCCGACACCCCGATCCTCATGCTGCGCTCGCGCCGAGCCTTGCGCCACCCGCTGCCGCAACCCGACGAACCCGGTCCCGCACATACCTGCGCCAGCGGCGACCCCGACATCAAGGGGGACCTGCGCGAGGCGCTGCGCACGGTGCGCCGGACCGTCGAGAAACGCGGGCTGATCCGGCGGTGCCCGGAGCCGGCCTCCCTGGCGAGCCCTCACGGCAGCCCGCCTCGGCTCGCTCGGCGCACTCCACAGCAGAACTCGCGACCGAGCCGCGACCAGCCACCACCACGACCGCTCCAACGACTTCCACCGGCCGCTGCCGGTCCCGTCCACGACCTACTCCTGCGCGTACTGGACGGACACCGCCCCCGGTTACACCGTTGCCGACACGCAGCGCGACAAGCCCAACCGAAGATCGCCATCACCCCGGCCTACAGGCCAGCGTCGCGGTCTCCATGGCTGTGCTTCCTTCCCCACCCTGCGGTGGGACGGGTGCGGGGCGGATGCCGCACCGGTGTCGGCTCCGCCCCGCGTCCGTTCGTGGGTGCACCGCGTAACGGCTACCAGCGATACCAGCGCCCGCGCGACTCCCCCGCGCCGCGGAAGAAGAACCCCGCGACCCAGAGCACCAACACCACGATGGCCACCCACCAAAGGATGTGCACAGCGAACCCGACACCGCCCAGAAGCAGAGCCAGCAGTAGAACCAACAGCAAGGGACCCATTGTGTATCCCACCTCCTTGAAGCCGCATGTGCCCGCGAACCCGCCGAGCATGCGCGGCGACTTACGTCCCGGCTCATCCCGTTTGGAGCAGGAGGGCGAGCGTGCTGGGAGATCGGGGGTGACACGACCAGGACGATGCGCCACTGTCGAGCCAAAGAGGCAGGCCACGATGAGAGTGCGCGCAGCGCAAGGCCACCATCTCCGTCTGCGGCTGAGCTGACGCCTGGCGGTCCGGATCGTCCGCGCCGAGTTGGCACGCCTGCGGCGGCAAGACCCGAGGGTGGGCGCTGATGACCGCAGGCACCGACGTGACCGGCCATTCGGCCGCACCGGTTTACCGGCTCCTCGTGCCGTCCTGCGGGTCTTGGGTTTCGAAGCGGTGGCGTACGGCCAGCTGTCGCGCGGCCGGCCCGGCCACCGCTGCGAGCACCACGGGCGTTGTACTGGCTCGGCCGACGCCGCCGGGTCGGCGTGCGTGCACAGCGCGTGTGCCCGACAGGACGGATCAGCGGGAGCGGAACACGGCGGCCCAGACCGTCTTGATGGCGTCCCTTGATGTGGTGTAGCCGATCACTGCTGCGGCGTACGCCGGGGGCGTGACCCTGCGTGGTCTCTGCTCCCTGCCCGTAGGGCGGGCCACCATGCAACTCTCCGAAGCGAACGGCCAGTTCAACTCAGGAGGTGCAGGGTGGCCCTGTCCCAGCATGACTTACTGCGACTGCT
>NZ_BBPQ01000113.1:0-6753 GCF_000787855.1 Streptacidiphilus anmyonensis
CCAACCGCCCCCAACCCAGCCGCTCCCCACCCCACCCGGGGAGCGGCCCACACCCACGCCCAGATGCCGAACTACCGCACGCCGCGCGGCCGGAACTGGATGCTGATGCGCGGCCCGACAGGGCGGGCGGTCTTCGGAATCGCGTGCTCCCAGGTGCGCTGGCATGACCCACCCATGACGATCAGATCCCCGTGCCCCAGCTGCTGGCGCACCGTGGTGCCCGACATCCCCGCCTCCGGACGCGGTCGCAGCAGCAGGGCGCGCGGCTCGCCGACGGAGAGAATGGCAACCATGGTGTCCTCGCTCTTCCCACGGCCGATGGTGTCCCCGTGCCACGCGACGCTGTCCCGTCCGTCGCGGTAGAAGCACAGCCCGAGCGTCGCGAAGTGCTCGCCCAGCTCCTGCGTGTAGTGGACGCTGAGCATCTCGCGCGCCTCGCGCAACAGCGGGTCGGGCAGCCGGTCGTCCTCGTCGTAGAACGCCAGCAGTCGCGGCACGTCGACGACCCGGTCGTACATCTTCCGTCGCTCCGCTTGCCACGGGACCTGCGTCGCAAGCCGTTCGAACAGCGCGTCGGCGCCGACCAGCCAGCCGGGGAGCAGGTCGATCCAGGCGCCGGCCCCGAGGCCGATTCGTTCGGGAGTGTGCTGGTGCAGCGGCCTGAGGTGCGTCTCCTCGACCTCGTCGAAGAGGGAACCCTGGAGCGGTGTGGAGAGGCCCATGAAACGAGACTACCGCTTCACTCGAACATTTGAGCGAAAGACTCGTCCCGCGTTTCGCTCCCGTCCCGCGGCTACGACGGCCTGGTCGATCGGGTAGCGGAGGCCTACGGGCTGGTCGTCGCCACCGGCGACGACCCCGTCACCGTCCACGACGACGTCGTCGCGCTCACCAGCCAGCTGACGTACGCCAAGGGCCCCCAGACCGTCCGGTGCGGGGCACCACGCCGGACGGCCCGAAGCCGACGGATTCAGCCACGCCTCGCCGCGTTCGGCTCGTCGTCGGACCGGATCACGGCGATCATCGCCGTGTCGTCCTGCACGGGGCCCCCCAGGTGCTGCTGCAGGTCCTCGGTGAGGAGCCGCATCAGCTCCGCGGGTGACAACGGACCCGGCCCCCCGCTGCCGCCGCCGTTCCCGTTCCCGCCCCCGCTCCCGTCCCCGTTCACGGTCGCCATGGCCGCGAGAGCCTCGACGCGTTCCTGTAGGGGGTAGAACCGGCCGTCACCGTCCCGGGCCTCGATCAGCCCGTCCGTGTAGAGCAGGAGCACGTCCCCGCGTTCGAACCGGAAGTCGGTCACGGGGTAGTCCGCCACCGCCGGTCCCGGCCCCAGGCCAAGACCCAGGGGCGGACACTGCTGCACCATCTCCAGGAACGCCGCCCGCCCCTCGTGCAGGAGCAGAGGCGGCGGGTGGCCACAGCTGATCAGCTGCAGCAGCGGTCTGTCGTCCAGGATGTCCACGATCACAGCGGTCACGAACCGCTCCCCGATGTCCGCGCCCACGGCCTCGTCGCTCGCCGCGACCTCGGCCAGGCCCCAGCTCACACTGTCCTCCAGCGACGCGGCCAACTCGGGGAGCGGCGACTGACGGTGCGCGGCCGCATGGAACGCGCCCAGCAGCAGCGCGGCGTCGCCGAGCGTCTCCAGCCCCTTGCCGCGCACGTCGCCGATCACCAGCCGGGTCCCGTGCTGCGTCCGCGCCGCGGCATAGAGGTCCCCACCGATGCGCGCGCCCACGGTCGCGGCGTAATACTCGGACGCGAGCCGCAGCGGTCCGGCCCGCGTCGGCAGCGGCCGCAACAGCACCCGCTGCGTCGCCTCGGAGACGGTCCTCGCCCGCTCGAGCTCGAGGTCGCGCCGCTCCTGCAGCGCGGCGAAGACGACGATGAACGCCCCGATGAGGACGAGCGAGGCGATCTGCACCTCCAGATTCTCCGTCGTGAGCACGCCTCGTGTGGCGCCGATGCTGACCAGAGTCACCACCGACAGCGCCCCGATCGCCGCGGTGGCCCGCGGCCCGGCGAACGAGGCGGTGATCGCCGGCGCGACAACCAGCAGGGGGCCGAGGTGGATGTCAGCCGGGGCGATGATGTCCGTGGTGGCGATCAGCGCCATCAGCGCGAGAGGCAGCAGGAGCAGCAGCCGACCCGCCCTCGCCCTCCCTGGCCGGGTCGGAGCGCGATCCCCCATCTCTCGGCTCCTCTCCCACACACCGCCAGGCGCGGTCCACCAGGTTTCCATGCCACGCCACCCCCGCAAGATCCGCAACCGCGCTCACCCCACCCCTCTCCCCTTCCGCCGCCGCCACGCCCACCACGCCCCACCAACCCCCACCACCGCGACCCCACTCACCGCGCCGACGACCCCGTCCCCAACCCCGCCGCTCCGCCTCTCCCCAGCCGTCGGCTCCGCCGCGACGGCCACGGGCGTCCCTACCGTCCTGCCGGCCGCACCCAGCTGCTTCAAGGGCCCTTCGGGCGGCCCGGCCGGAATATCGAACGTGAGCGCCGCATCAGGGCGGATGATCCCGTAGCCGTAGTGATCGTCATGCACCCGCCCGGTGGGGTTCACGGCCGACTTGACCATCCGATTCACCACCTGCCCAGCGGTCAACCGCGGATACTCCGCCCGCACCAACGCCGCCTCGGCGGAGACATACGCCGCAGCATCACTTGTCCCGTCGGACAACCGGTACTCACTGTCGCTGCTCGCCCCAGCGGCCACGATGTCGACCCCGGGCGCGGTCAACGTGAGCCCTGGCCCGTAGTTCGAATCCACCCACGGCTTCCCGTCTACATCCACCGCCCCAACGGACACCACCCCGGGGTACGCCGCCGGCCATGCGAGGGAATCCGCCCCGGCATTGCCAGCCCCGGCCACTACCACGGTGTCGTGCGAAATGGCGTAGGCGACTGCGCTCCGCATGGTTGGCGTTCCGGATGGGGTTGCGAATGACATGTTGATCACGCGTGCACCATGATTGACCGAAAAGTAGATTGCCTCTGATGCTTCCTGGAGGCTGTTTGGCCCGGTGTCGATGGCGAGTGGCATGACTTTTGCCTGAGGAGCTAGGCCGGCCACCCCATCGTTGTTTCCGGATCCATGTCCGTGGGCAACGATCAGGCTCGCCATGGCAGTTCCATGGCCGTGACCGTCGTGATCAATAGTGGTTGGTGAGTCTCTGTGGTCGATGAGGTCCTTCCCGCCGACCATTTGTCCAGTCAGATCCTGATGCGTTGACCTGACTCCGCTGTCGATGACCGCAACGATGATTCCTCTGCCTTCAGAATGCGGCCAAACCTCACTGTGGACTCGAAAGGAATCAAGGGGCCATTGGGCGCTGCGGGCGGAGTCCGCCATGCATGCCGTGAGTGTAAGAAAGAAAATGCTGCATACGGCCAAGGGCCAGCTGAATGCTTTTCGAGCGATCGCGATCATTCCTCTTCCGTGACTATTTGTCGATGACTGGCGGATTTGCGCAGGAAGGTGGAATCCAACTCCACGGCTCCTCGGTCAGATATGGTGGGCGTTGTCTTCGGGCACGCCGAGAAATCCGTTCAAGCCCTGCATGTATGGGCATGCTTTGCAGGTCTCCATTTGAGCCCAGCGCCGTGCCGCGCCTGGGATTCGGTTGGAGCGGATCCTTGGAACTGTTTCCGCTGCTGACGGGCTTTGAATCAATGGAGAAATCGGATCGGCTACTCCCCTCTGTCGGATTCCGGGTAGAAACGGAAAAATCTGCGCGGGGGCGTTGGCTTGCCGAAGAGCTTCGTAGGACAATTCTGTTTTCTTGCGGGAGGGGTGCGAACGAGTCGGAGCCAATTGAGGGATTCGATCCAATGGGTTGGATTTCCATGGGGTCAGATGATGTTGTTGGAGTGCGAAGATCTGCATGTGAAGTGGAGGCCTGCGGGAAGGTGGTACCTGCGTGGAGGTTGTGCGAAGAACTTTGCCACCACTGATCGAGGCTTGCTTGCGGGCTCGCTTCAAATCCGTTTTCTCTTATCCCGGAACTCGCAAACCGAGGATATTTGACAGATGGCAGAGACTCGCGCCCGCCGCCCACTTGGTGCGAAGTAGCCTGCGCAGAGTCAGCAGCGTGTGAGGCTTCCCCTTGGCGGTCGTCTGGAAAGGAGTCTGCATTTTCCAGCCTTTCGGATTTATCTTGCGACGCGGCTTGCGATTTTTGGAGCGGGTCATCATGAAATACCCCGCGGTCGAAGTTGATCCTTGAAGTGCCGGGTGTCCCGATCATCTCGGCGGCCGCCGCGTACCTCTGCTCCAGCTGCTTCATCACCGCCACCGCATGTCGCCGTTGTTGCTCGTGCAGCGCGTCCGCCGGCGCCCCGGTTGTCAGGGCCTGCTCGGACGTCAGCACGCCCTCCAGGGACGCTGGTTCCGGCGGCATGTCGACGCGGGCCGCTCG
This sequence comes from Streptacidiphilus anmyonensis, assembly GCF_000787855.1. Lineage (GTDB taxonomy): Bacteria > Actinomycetota > Actinomycetes > Streptomycetales > Streptomycetaceae > Streptacidiphilus > Streptacidiphilus anmyonensis. Next base: position 4,428 of record NZ_BBPQ01000113.1, read on the forward strand.
GAGGGCTTCGGCCGCGTAGGAGACGCCGGAAGAAGCGTGGGAGGCGTAGGCGGCGCCGTCGCCGATGGCCTGGTGGAGTTGGGTGGCGCGGGCCGTGAACGCGTCTGCTGCGGTGCCCGTCCAGTGCGCGGTGGCTGCGCGGGTGTGGTGGAGGAGGTCCTCCTGGGCCTGTTGGAGGGCCAGGTCGACCGCTGCCCACCGCGCCGCCACCGTGTCCAGCGTGCCCGGGTCGGAGCCCGCGAGCATCGCGCGCAAAGCGGTGATGCTTGCGCCGTCGAACCGTCCTCCAGAACCGGAAGCCCCAGAAGGGCCACCGGCGCCGCCTCTCCCGCTCATGCGATGCCACCACCGGCGCCCGCCGACGCCGCCGCAGAGAAGAAGTCCTGCTGTGTGCGGTGTTCCTGCTCCTCGTACGCCTCGGCTGCCGACCGCGTCTCGCCGCTGTACTGCTCGATGAACCCCTGGAGTTCGGCGATCATCGAACCCAGCCAGTCGCGCATCTCGTCGTGCTTCTCGGCCAGCGCCGCCGCGCCGGCGAAGCCGGTGCCCAGGGTGCCCTGGGGGATGGCGGTGTCGTAGCGGGCGGACGACCTCGCCGTGTCCAGGCCGTCGGCGATGGCACGCAGTTGGCGCACCGTGGACTGCAACGCGGTCACGTCGACGCGGTAACCGTTGCCGGATCCCATGGCGACGCACCTCCTCCCGAGCCCCGAGCAGCCCCACGCCTCTCAAGGCATCGGGGGGTGAGCCGTGTACAAACCCATCGATCAGGCCCACTCTATGTTGCGGAGAGTAGTGATGCCATCGCTCGATGGAGTGTTCCGTGGGGAGCGCGCCCTACGCGCCCGAGCTGCGAAAACGTGACCTGCCCACCGCTGCGCGGTGATCACCGGCTGCCATAAGGTACGCGGCGGAGCGTCACCGATGCGGTGACGCAAGGGATTCGGGTGTCACCGGAGGGGTGCATGAGCTTCATCGAGCGGGCCGTCGAGATGGTCGAGCGTGGCGTGGGTGCGGGGGAGGAGGTGCTCAGCGAGCACGCCGAGCACCGCCACGCGGCGAAGCTGTTCCTCAAGCTCGGGATCGCCGTCTTCGCGGAGCAGCGGCTCGGCGGAACCCACGAGCCGGTGGACCGGATCCTGAAGGCGTTGGACGGTCACGCCGCCGAGCACGGCGAGGTGGACCTCGACCACCTCAAGGCGGCCCACGAGGTGCTGGGCGAGGAGTTCGTCGAGGCCCACTCGGGCTGATCCGGGAGACCGCAGCGCGGAGCCCTCGCACCAGCCGGCCCTGAGCGAGGGAGCGGCGGCGTGGCAGCGTGACGGAGGCGGCGAAGCGGTCGCTACTTCAGCAGGCGTGACAGCCGGCGGTCGGCCAAGGGCTTGCCGCCGGTCTGGCAGGTGGGGCAGTACTGCAGGGAGGAGTCCGCGAAGGAGACCTCGCGGATCGTGTCGCCGCACACCGGACAGGGCTCCCCGGTGCGGCCGTGGACGCGCAGACCGCTCTTCTTCTCGGCCTTGAGGTCGCGCAGCGGCAGCCCGCGGGCGCGTTCGACAGCGTCCGTCAGCGTGGTGTGCATGGCCGTGTAGAGCCCGGCCACCTCCTCCGCGCTCAGGTTCGCGGCCAGCTTGAACGGCGACAGCCGCGCCGTGTGCAGGATCTCGTCGGAGTATGCGTTCCCGATGCCCGCGAGTACGGCCTGGTCGCGGAGGACGCCCTTGACCTGCCGCCGCTCCGACGCGAGCAGCGCGGCGAAGGCCTCGGGCGTCACCTCCCCGGACAGCGGGTCGGGGCCGAGGCGCGCGATGCCGGGGACCTCCTGCGGGTCCCGGACCAGACAGACCGCGAGGTGCTTCTGCGTCCCGGCCTCCGTGACGTCGAACCCCTGCGAGGCACCCGAGTCCGTCGGGACGAGTCGCACCCGCAGGGCCAGCGGACCCTTGCCCGGGCGGGGCGGTTCGGGCGGCACCTTGTCGCTCCACCGCACCCATCCGGCCCGGGCGAGGTGGATCACCAGATGCAGCTCCCCGACCCGCAGGTCGAGGAACTTGCCGTACCGGCCCGCGCCGTCGAAGGTGTGCCCTTCGAGCGCGGTGATCGGAGGATCGTAGGTCTTCAGTGCGGCGACCGAGACCGGGAAGACCCGCTCGACTGTCCGTCCGACGAGATGCTCGCCGAGGAACTGGACGAGCGATTCCACCTCCGGCAGCTCTGGCATGTCCTCCAGTCTGCCCGCGAGCCCGTCCACCCGCGAGCCCGTCCACCCGCGAGCCCGCTACCCAGGTAGGCGCGGAGCCCCGCCACTCCCTCGAGGGAGTGGCGGGGC
>NZ_BBPQ01000113.1:7142-17818 GCF_000787855.1 Streptacidiphilus anmyonensis
CCCCCCCCCGCGCCCCCCCCCCCCGGGCGACCCCGCCCCCGGGGGGGGCGGCGCCCCCGCCACTCCCTCGAGGGAGTGGCGGGGCTCCGGTGCGGACGCTCAGGGCTCCTCCTAAGCAGGGCACGAAAGCAGGCTCGCTCAGATGTCGAAGTAGAGCTCGAACTCGTGCGGGTGCGGCCGCAGGGCGATCGGGGCGACCTCGTTGGTGCGCTTGTAGTCGACCCAGGTCTCGATCAGGTCCTGCGTGAAGACGCCGCCCGCGAGCAGGTACTCGTGGTCGGCCTCGAGGGCGTCGAGGACCGCCGGGAGGGTGGAGGGGACCTGCGGGACCGCGGCGTGCTCCTCCGGGGCGAGCTCGTAGAGGTCCTTGTCGACCGGCTCCAGCGGCTCGATCTTGTTCTTGATCCCGTCCAGGCCGGCCAGCAGCATCGCCGAGAAGGCGAGGTAGGGGTTGGAGGACGGGTCCGGCGCGCGGAACTCGATGCGCTTGGCCTTGGCGTTGGCGCCCGTGATCGGGATGCGGATCGCCGCGGAGCGGTTGCGCTGCGAGTAGACCAGGTTGACCGGGGCCTCGAAGCCGGGGACCAGGCGGTGGTAGGAGTTCACCGTCGGGTTGGTGAAGGCCAGCAGCGAGGGGGCGTGCCGGAGCAGGCCGCCGATGTAGTAGCGGGCGGTGTCCGACAGGCCGGCGTAGCCCTGCTCGTCGTAGAAGAGCGGGGAGCCGTCCGTCCACAGCGACTGGTGGCAGTGCATGCCGGAGCCGTTGTCGCCGAAGATCGGCTTGGGCATGAAGGTCGCGGTCTTGCCGTTCCGCCAGGCGACGTTCTTGATGATGTACTTGAACAGCATCAGGTCGTCGGCGGCGGCCAGCAGCGTGTTGAACTTGTAGTTGATCTCCGCCTGGCCGGCGGTGCCGACCTCGTGGTGCTGGCGCTCGACCTCGAGGCCGGCGTTGGCCAGCTCCAGGGACATCTCGGCGCGCAGGTCGGCGAAGTGGTCGACCGGCGGGGCCGGGAAGTAGCCGCCCTTGTAGCGGACCTTGTAGCCGCGGTTGCCGCCCTCCTCGACGCGACCGGTGTTCCAGGCCCCGGCCTCGGAGTCGATCTCGTAGAAGGAGCGGTTCTGCTTCGTCTCGAAGCGGACGTCGTCGAAGACGTAGAACTCCGCCTCGGGGCCGAAGTAGGCGGTGTCGGCGATGCCGGAGGAGGCCAGGTAGGCCTCGGCCTTCTTGGCCACGTTGCGCGGGTCACGGCTGTACTGCTCGCCGGTGATCGGGTCGTGGATGAAGAAGTTGATGTTGAGGGTGGCGTCCTTGCGGAACGGGTCCAGGCGTGCGGTGCTGAGGTCGGGAACGAGACCCATGTCGGACTCGTGGATCGCCTGGAAGCCGCGGATCGACGAGCCGTCGAACATCAGCATCTCGGACGGGTCGAAAGCCGAGGCGGGCACCGTGAAGTGCTGCATCACGCCCGGCAGGTCGCAGAACCTGACATCGACGAACTTGACGTCGTTGTCCGAGATGTAGCGCGACACCTCGTCGGCGTTGTTGAACATCCATCCTCCTCGGCCCCGGCGGCTGCCGGGATTGCGGGTGCGGACCGCCGGTCCCGTCCGGCGATACCGGTTCTCGAAACCATAGGAAGTGGCCGTTTCTCGGCCGTGACCCATATGTTTCGCCGATGTTAACCGCGGGCCTCCCGAGAACCGAGAACCCGCGTCGTTGCTGCGTACTTGCGCCGTCAGGGCGATGGGGCGTGTTCACTCTCCCGTGAGTGGTCTAGACCGCACCCGGGCCGGTTGGCGGCAGCGACCCGGCGCGCGCCAGGGGTGGTTTCCAGGCGGCGCCGACGGCCGGGCTACTGTGGTGGCGTGGATGAGAGTCGTAAGGCCATAGGCAGCTGGATCGAGGGCCCGCGGGCCGGCGCTGAGCAGATGGGTGCGGATTTCGGCTACCGCGGCAAGCGCCTCGGTCTGCCCGAGGAGGGGCCCGGTTCGATCGCCGGCGCGGGGCGCCGCCTCGGTGCACTCGCGATCGACTGGTTCCTCTGCTACCTGGTGGCGTTCGCGCTGATCGCGAATCGGGACGTCAAGCAGGTCAACATCTGGATCACCGTGCTGTTCTTCCTGGTCAGCGTGCTGACGCTGGCCACGGCAGGGGCGACGCCGGGCAAGAAGCTGCTCGGACTGCGTGTCGTCAGCCTGAACGGCGGGCGCGCCTCGTTCGGCCAGGTCGCGCTGCGGACTTTCATGCTCGTGCTGGCGGTTCCGGCCCTGATCTGGGACCGGGACGGACGCGGCCTGCACGACAAGGCAGTCGGCACGGTCGAGGTCCGGGTCTGACAGAGGTCCGGGGCTGACGGGCGAGATCCGCGACCGAGGGCCGACGAAGACCAGCCGACGAAGACCCCGGAACGAACGACGCGGCCCCGGTGGCCGACCCACGAGGGCCGGCCACCGGGGCCGCGTCGTTCGTTCCGGGAAAGGTCGTCAGCGGGGGCCGGCGCCCTTGGGCATCCGCGAGCCCTTGGGGAGCGGACCCTTCGGGATCGGGGCGTTGGCCAGCAGATCGCCCATGGCGCGCAGCCGGTCGCTGATCTGCGTGGCCTGGGCGCCGGGGATGACGCGCGGCAGCTTCATCATGTGCGTCTGCAGCTTGTTGAGCGGCACCTGGCCCTCTTCGTTGCCGACGATGATGTCGATCACCGGCGCGTCGCCGACGACGCGGCTCATCTTGCGCTTCTCGGCCGCGATCATCGGGCGGAGGCGGTTGACGTTGCCCTCGCCGACCAGCACCACGCCGGGGCGGCCCACCGCGCGGTGCACGGCGTCCTGCTGGCGGTTGGCCGCGACGACCAGCTGGATGTTCCAGCCGCGCTTGATGTTGTTGAGCACCGCCGCAGCGGCGCCGGGCTGGCCTTCGAGCTGGCCGAAGGCGGCCTTCTCGGCGCGCCGACCGAAGATCACGACGGCCGCGAGCAGGCCGAGCACGAAGCCCAGGATGCCCAGGTAGATCGGGTGCCCGATCGCGAAACCGATGGCGAGGAGCACCGCGAAGGTGCCGAGCCCGACGCCGGCGACGATAAGACCGATCTTCGGGTCGACCCGCTTGGTCATGGTGTATGCCTGACGGATCTGGGAGAGCCGTCCAGGGCTGTTGGGGGATTCCTGCCTCGCCATGTGGTTCATGGTACGGGGCTGGACCAGCGGTTGCCCAAGCCTGGTCCCGGCAGAGGACCGCCTGTGTCCCAGTCGTGATGCGCGGGGCTGTGACGCTTCTCGCAGGGATGCGTCGAGCGGTGCGGCGTCAGCGCACGGCGCGCAGCAGCATCCGCTCGCTCTCCTGGCGGTCGCGGGCGTGCCGACGGTTCTCGCAGACGGCGTCCCAGGCGTTGCGGCGGGCCGTCTGCTGGCCGCCGGCGAACAGCAGGGACTCGGCCATCCGCAACGCGGAGGCGACGTTCTGAGCGAGGTGCATGGTGACCTTCTCCCCTTGGACTACCACGCCATCTTCACCACTTGGTGTTACCGCTCCGTGACCACTTGGTCAAACCCCCGTGAAAGGCGTGCGACAGACATCACAGGCACGCCTTTCCACGGCACGGCGACAGGCAGTGGGATCGGCTCAGACTGCGGCGGTGCCGCGGCGCTCCAGCGCCTGCCGGTACAGGCGGCCGGCGCGGTAGGAGGAGCGGACGAGCGGACCGGACATGACGCCGGCGTAGCCGATCTCCTCGGCCTCGGCCTGGAGCTCGACGAACTCCTGCGGCTTGACCCAGCGCTCCACGGGGTGGTGCCGCGGCGAGGGACGCAGGTACTGGGTGATGGTGATCAGCTCGCAGCCCGCCTCGTGCAGGTCGCGCAGCGCCTCGCTGACCTCCTCGCGGGTCTCGCCCATGCCGAGGATCAGGTTCGACTTGGTGACCAGACCGGCCGCGCGGGCCTCGGTGATGACCTTGAGCGAGCGCTCGTACCGGAAGGCCGGCCGGATCCGCTTGAAGATGCGCGGCACCGTCTCCAGGTTGTGCGCCAGCACCTGGGGCCGGGACGAGAAGACCTCGGCGAGCTGCTCGGGCACCGCGTTGAAGTCCGGGATCAGCAGCTCGACGCCGGTGCGGCCGGCCGCGCGCTCGGCGGTCATCGCGTGGATCTGGCGGACCGTCTCGGCGTAGAGCCAGGCGCCGCCGTCCTCCAGGTCGTCACGGGCGACACCGGTGATGGTGGCGTAGTTCAGGTCCATGGTGAGCACGGACTCGGCGACGCGACGCGGCTCGTCCCGGTCGAACTCGGCGGGCTTGCCGGTGTCGATCTGGCAGAAGTCGCAGCGGCGGGTGCACTGGTCGCCGCCGATGAGGAAGGTGGCCTCGCGGTCCTCCCAGCACTCGAAGATGTTGGGGCAGCCCGCCTCCTGACAGACGGTGTGCAGACCCTCGCTCTTCACCAGCGACTGAAGAGCGGTGTACTCCGGGCCCATCTTCGCCCGGGTCTTGATCCACTCGGGCTTGCGTTCGATCGGGGTCTCGCTGTTGCGGACCTCCAGACGCAGCAGCTTCCTGCCGTCGGGTGCGACAGCGGACACGTGCGGCTCCCTATCTTCGAAATCCAGTGCGTCCCCTAGGGTACGCCTGCGGTCGGGTGGGTCGGTGGGCCGAGTCGGCTCAGGCGCTGAGGCTCAAGCGGCGGTGGGGCTCAAGCGGTGGGGGTGCGCGCGAACAGCTCGGCGAAGTGGCGTTGGACGACGGGCATCGCCTCGGCTGCCGGTACGTCCCGGCCGAGCTCGGAGCTGAGCGAGGCGACGCCGGCGTCGCGGATGCCGCAGGGGACGATCCGGTCGAACCACGTCAGGTCGGGATTGCAGTTGAGCGCGAAGCCGTGCATGGTCACGCCGCGGGCGACGCGGACGCCGATGGCGGCGAGCTTGCGGTCGGCGCCGCGCTGTCCGGCGTTGGACGGGGCGTACTCGGGGCCGGCCATGCGCGGGTCCAGACCGAGCTTGGCGCCCATGCGCAGGGTGAGCGCGCCGATGTTGACCACCTGGGACTCGTCGACCCGGGCACCGGGAATCTCCTGGCCCAGCTTCCACACGCCGCTGCGTCCCTCGACCCGATTGCCCTCGACGCCGAACTCGGCGCAGGCCTGGATCAGCGCCTCCTCGAGTCGGCGGACGTAGGCCACCACGTCCATCGGCTCGGCGAGCTTGATGATCGGGTAGCCGACCAGCTGGCCGGGGCCGTGCCAGGTGATCTCGCCGCCCCGGGTGACCTCGACCACCGGGGTGCCGTCGAGCGGGCGGTCCTCGGGGCGGGTGCGGCGGCCCGCGGTGTAGACCGGCTGGTGTTCCAGCAGCAGCACGGTGTCGGGGATCTCGTCCGCCACGCGCAGCGCGTGCAGCCGCAGCTGCTCGTCCAGGGCCTCCTGGTAGGGGATGGTGCGCTCGCCGACGCCGAGAGGGACGAAACGCAGCTCGCCGCCGCTCTGGACGGCCGTCCCGTCCCCGGCCGGGCTGCCCGCTTCCGTGGCCACTGGGTGCCTCGCTTTCTGTCGTCCTGCTCCACGCAACTGTACGGCCGGGCCCGCTGTTCCCAGGGCTCCGGGCCGGGGCTTCGCCGGAACGGGTGACAGATATTGAAATCTGTCAGCCCATCTCGCATACTCGAGACATGGCACTCAACGAACGCACTCTCGGCAGCAAGAGCTCCCCGCTCCTCGTCTCCCGGCTCGGCCTGGGCGCGATGGGCATGTCCGACCTGTACGGCCCGGCCGACGAGGCCGAGTCGACGGCCACCATCCACGCCGCCCTCGACGCCGGGATCACGCTGATCGACACCGGCGACTTCTACGGCATGGGCCACAACGAACTGCTCATCCGTGACGCACTGCGCAGCAGCGGCCGTGCGCGCGGCGAGGTCGCGATCAGCGTCAAGTTCGGTGCCCAGCGCGACTACGCGGGCAACTGGATCGGCTACGACGCCCGGCCTGCGGCCGTGAAGACGGCCCTGGCGTACACGCTGCGCCGGCTCGGCACGGACTACGTCGACGTCTACCGTCCCGCCCGGCTCGACCCGAACGTTCCGATCGAGGAGACGGTCGGCGCCATCGCCGAGATGGTGGAGGCGGGGTACGTCCGCCACATCGGGCTCTCCGAGGTGGGGGCCGAGACGCTGCGCCGGGCCCAGGCGGTGCACCCGATCACCGATCTTCAGATCGAGTACTCGCTCATCTCCCGCGGGATCGAGAAGGAGATCCTGCCGACCGTGCGCGAGCTCGGCATCGGCGTCACCGCTTACGGGGTGCTCTCCCGTGGCCTGATCAGCGGTCACTGGCAGGCCGACCGGCAGCTGCCCGCGGGGGACTTCCGCGGCTTCAGCCCGCGCTTCCAGGGCGGGAACCTGGAGGCCAACCTGCGCCTGGTCGAGGCCCTCCGGACGGTCGCGGAGGCCAAGGGGGCTTCGGTGGCTCAGGTGGCGATCGCCTGGGTACTGGCCCAGGGCGACGACATCGTCCCGCTGGTCGGCGCGCGTCGCCGGGAGCGGCTGACGGAGGCCCTCGGCGCGGCCGAGCTCGTGCTCGAGCCTGCCGACCTGGCGGCCATCGAGGAGGCGGTGCCGCAGGGCTCGGCCGCCGGTGACCGGTATGTTGCTGCTCAGATGGCCCACCTGGACAGCGAGAAGTAACAGAAGCAACAGGCGAGAAGTAGCGGGAGCGACCGGTATCGATGGCGGAGGCAGCACTCACCCCGGAGGACATCCTCACCGCAGCGGAGGAGGTCCTGCGCCGGTACGGCCCGGCCAAGGCCACCGTCGTCGACGTCGCCCGCGCCCTGGGGGTGAGCCACGGCACCGTCTACCGCCACTTCCCGAGCAAGGCCGCCCTTCGGGGCGCGGTCACCCGTCGCTGGCTCGACCGTGCGCACGCCGCGCTGCCGGGCATCGCCGCCGGCCCGGAGGAGCCCCGGGAGCGGTTGCGGCTCTGGTTGGCCGCCCTGTTCCGGGCCAAGCAGGAGAAGGCTCTCGCCGATCCTGAGCTCTTCGCCACCTACCAGGTGCTGGTGGACGAGAACAGCGAGCTGATCGCCGAGCACGTCAGCGGCCTGGAGGCACAGCTGGCCGGGATCATCGTGGAGGGGCAGGAGCGGGGCTCCTTCGGTTCCGGCGATCCAGGGGCGCTGGGACACGTGGTCTTCCAGGCCACGGCCCACTACCACGACCCGGCCTACGCGGAGGAGTGGTCCCGGCCCGGCGCGGAGGGCGAGTTCGAGGCGGTGGTCGGCTTCGTGCTCCGGGGCTTGGCCTCCTGACCGGTCGGCGGCAGGGCTAGCGCGTCAGCAGGTGGAGGCGGAGCGCCAGTTGGAGCTCAAGAGCCCGCTCGGGGTGGTTCCAGTCACGGCCGAGCAGCGCCTCCACGCGGTCCAGGCGCTGGACGACGGTGTTGACGTGGACGTGCAGCGCGTCCTTCGCCCGGGTGAGGCTCCCGCCGCAGGCGAAGTAGGCGTCCAGGGTGTGGACTAGTTCGGTGCCGCGCCTGGCGTCGTAGGCGAGCAGGGGGCCGAGGGTCTCCTGGACGAAGCCCCGCACGTCATGGCCCTCGCCGAGCAGGACGCCGAGGAAGCCCAGATCGGCCGCGCAGGCGCCGTCCCCCTCGCGGCCCAGGGCGCACAGGGCCCGCAGGGTCCTCAGGGCCTCGGCGTGGGCGGCTGCGAGCGCGGCGATGCCACCCGCCGGGCCGGCCGCGCCCACCGTGACGGGGGCGCCCGTGAGCTGGGTGAGCTGCGCAGCGGCCCCAGCCGCCACTGTCGTCACCGGTGATGCGGGCGAGGTGGGAGAGGCGGGAGAGGTGAGCGAGGCCGGGGTCGTGCAGCCCGGCTCGGCCTCCATCGGCAGCACGAGCACGACGCCCTCCCCGTGCTCCGCGCTGATTCCGCCGCGGCCGAAGAGCAGGCGGGTCGCGGCGCTCGCCAGTCGGCTGCGGGCGCCTGCGGCGCCCACGCGGGCGGCCAGCAGCACATGGGGTCGGCGTAGGTCGACGCCGAGGCGCAGGCCGCGCTGGAGCAGTCCGGCGGGGTCGCGTTGGGGACTGTCCAGAAGGTCCGTCAGCAGTTCGCCGCGGACCCGGTTCTCCGCCTCGGCGACCGAGCGGCGCAGCAGGAGCAGCAGCGCGGTGACGACGCCCGCCCGTTCGAAGAGGCGGCGATCGGCGTCCTCCAACTCCGGACGCCCCGTCAGCACCAGGCTGCCGAGGAGCTCCTGACCAGCCAGGACGGCGCAGACCCAGTGGCCCTCCGCCTCCACGGCCCGGCCGGTGGCTCGGGACTCGGCCACCGGTGCGCGGACGTCGAGCCCGGCGGGTTCTCCGGCCAGTCGCTGGCCGTCGGGGTCCAGGACGGCGATGCCGCCGCCCAGAAGGGCGGAGACGGCCTCGGCGACGGCGGGGACCTCGCCGCCGCGCAGGACGAGGTCGGTCAGGCGGTCGTGGGCTTCCTCGGCGCGCTGGATCGCGGCAGCGTGGGCGCGGATCACGGCGTTGGCGGCGGCCAGGTCCGCCAGTGCGGCCCGCGTGTCGTCCAGGGCGCGGGCGGTGTCGATGGCGATGGCGGCGTGGGCGGCCAGCGTGCACAGCAGCGCCACCTCGTCGGGGGAGAACGGTCGCGGGTTGCGGTCGGCGGCGAAGAGCACCCCGATGACCTGCTTCTCCAGCAGCAGTGGCACGCCCAGGATGGCGACCAGGCCCTCGTCGAGGACCCCGGCGTCGATGTTGCGGGTGTGGTGGAACCGGGCGTCGGTGCGGTAGTCGGGGGTGGCGTAGGGCCGGGCCGTCTGGGCGACGAGCCCGCCCAGCCCCTCGCCGAGTTCCAGCCGCAGCGTCTGGAACAGCGGCGAGACCGAGCCGTCGGTGACTCGCATGTAGGTGTCGCCCGCCTCCTCGTCCGGGAGGGTGAGGTAGGCGAGGTCGGTCCCGAGCAGCAGTCGGGCCCGGCGGACGATGGCCTGCAGCACGGCGTCCAGGTCGCGGGAGGCGGCCAGGTCGGTGGCGGTGTCGAAGAGCGCCGTCAGTTGGGCCTCGCGGCGGCGGTGCTGGGCCAGGGTGCGGTGGACGCGCAGGGCTTGGGCGGCGGAGCCGGGCGCCGCCGCGCCGGCCTCGCCGAGTTCCTCGGCGGAGGCGCCCACGGCCAGCAGTCGCAGCAGCCGTTCCGCGGGGTGGATCTCGGTCTCTTCGGGCATGGTGCGGGCCATCGTCGCAGGAGAGGGCGGACGTGTCACGGGGCGGTCGGCAGCGCCTCGGCGGTCGTCTCGTCGGGATCTTCGAGCCGGCCGCCGCGCGTCTCACGGGCGAAGAGCAGCGCCACCACGGTCACCACGGCCGCCAGGCTCACGTAGAGCGAGATCGGCGTCGAGGTGCCGTAGCTCTTCAGCAGAGCCACAGCGATCAGCGGGGCGGGGGCGCCGGCGGCGACGGAGGCGAACTGGGCGCCGATGGAGGCCCCGGAGAACCGCATGCGGGTCTGGAACAGCTCGGAGAAAAACGCCGCCTGCGGGGCGTACATGGCGCTGTGGAAGATCAGACCGACCGTCACCGCGAGCACCAGGGCCGGGAAGGACCTGGTGTCCAGCAGGGCGAAGAACGCCCACGCCCAGGCGCCGGTGCCGACGGCCCCGACCAGGTAGACGGGCTTGCGGCCGATCCGGTCGGAGAGCGCCCCGAAGACCGGGACCAGGCAGAACTGGATCGCCGAGCCGATCAGGACCGCGTTGAGGGCCGTCTGCTTCTCGAGCTTCAGGTGGTCGACGCAGTACGTCAGCACGAAGGTGACGATCACGTAGTAGCAGATGTTCTCGGCCATCCGGGCTCCGATGGCGACGAGGACGTCACGCCAGTGGTGCCGCAGCACGGCGAGCAGCGGCGGCTGTTCCTTCTCGCCCTCGGCGGCGCGGGCCTCGGCGCGGCGGCGGGCCTCCTTGAACAGCGGGGACTCGTCGACGCCGAGCCGGATCCACAGTCCGATCCCGACCAGCAGGGCGGACAGCAGGAACGGGACGCGCCAGCCCCACGACACGAAGGCCGCGTCGGGCTGAACGGTCGTCATCAGCGAGAGCACGCCGACGGCCAGCAGGTTGCCGAGCGGTGCGCCGCCCTGGGGCCAGGAGGCCCAGAAGCCGCGGCGTCGGGCGTCGCCGTGCTCGGAGACCAGGAGTACCGCGCCGCCCCACTCGCCGCCCAGGGCGAAGCCCTGGATCAGGCGCAGGACGGTCAGCAGGATCGGGGCGGTGACGCCGAGGGTGGCGTAGCCGGGCACGCAGCCGATGAGGGCGGTCGCCACGCCCATCATCAGCAGGCTGATCACCAGCAGCCGTTTCCGGCCCAGCCGGTCGCCGTAGTGCCCGAAGACCAGGGCGCCGATCGGCCGGGCGGCGAAGCCGATGGCGTAGGTGAGGAAGGAGAGCAGGGTGCCGGTCAGCGGGTCCGTGGTCGGGAAGAAGACCTTGTCGAAGACGAGGGCGGCGGCGGAGCCGTAGAGGAAGTAGTCGTACCACTCGATGGTCGTGCCGACCAGGCTGGCTCCGACGACCTTGGCCAGGCCTTTGGGGACTCTCGAAGCGGATGCGGTCTTCGTGGATGCGGTTTCGGTTGCCACGACGATGGGGCCTTCCGTGGGAGGGGTGGGGGAGGGCTCAGGAGGGGTG
>NZ_BBPQ01000112.1:0-5518 GCF_000787855.1 Streptacidiphilus anmyonensis
CATGACCGAGACCCCCACGCCCGCGTCCCTCGGCTGGTCCATGCCCGCAGAGTGGGCCCCGCACGACCGCACCTGGATGGCCTTCCCGACCTCCAACGAGACCTTCGCGGGCGACGAACTGCACCTGGCCCGCCAGGCGTGGGCGAACGTGGCCAACACGATCGTCCGCTACGAGCCGGTCACCCTCGTCGTCAACACCGGCGAGGCCGAGGCCGCGCGCGGCTACGTCTCCCCCGAGGTCGAGATCGTCGAGCGCCCGCTGGACGACGCTTGGATGCGCGACATCGGCCCCACCTTCCTCACCGACGGGAAGGGCGGCCTGGCCGCCGCCGACTGGATCTTCAACGGCTGGGGCGCCCAGGAGTGGGCCAGTTGGGAGAACGACCAGCACATCGCCGAGCACGTCGTCGAACTGACGGGCGTTCAGCGCTTCGCCTCGCGCCTGATCAACGAGGGCGGCGGCATCCACGTCGACGGCGAGGGCACCGTCCTGCTCACGGACACGGTGCAGCTGGGCGAGGGCCGCAACAGCGAGTGGACCCGCGAGGAGGTCGAGGCCGAGATCCACGCCTTCCTCGGCACCACCAAGGCGATCTGGGTCCCGCGCGGCCTGACCCGCGACTACCAGCGCTTCGGCACCCGCGGCCACATCGACATCGTCGCCGCGTTCCTGCGCCCCGGCACCGTCGTGGTGCACAGCCAGCCGGACCCCACGCACCCCGACCACGAGGTCACCAAGGACATCGCCGCCCTGCTGCGCGCGTCCACGGACGCCAGGGGCCGCAAGCTGGAGGTCATCGAACTCCAGGCCCCCACCGTCCTGTTCGAGGAGGACGGCGAGCCGGTCGACTACTCGTACATCAACCACTACCTCTGCAACGGCGCCGTCGTCCTCTGCGCCTTCGACGACCCGCGTGACCAGGCCGCGGCCGAGGTCTTCGCCCGCGTCTTCCCCGACCGCAAGGTCGAACTCGTCGACGCCCGCGAGATCTTCGCCAACGGCGGCGGCATCCACTGCATCACCCAGCAGCAGCCGCGCCCCTGACCCCCACCCCCACCGAGCCCCGCCGCGCGCCGTCCCCGCGTGCGGCGGGGCTCGGTCGTGTGCCGGTTCGTTCGTGGATCAGCTCGGCAGGCCGCTGGGGAGATCGGTGGGCAGATCGGTGGGCAGATCGGTGGGGAGGCCGCTCGGGAGGCTCGTGGGGAGCCCGCTCGGCAGGTCGGTGGGAAGGTCGGTGGGAAGGGCGGTGGGGATGCCGGTGGGGAGTCCGGTCGGCAGGTCGCTCTTCAAGACGGCCTGCACTGCCTGGGTGAGGAGCTTGGCGTAGGTGAGGGTGTCGACCCCGTTGCAGGCCGAGGGCCTGGCCAAGGACGGCATGGCCCCGGACACGGAGCTGCCGGAGGCCTTGAGCTGGTCGACGAGCGCGGACTCGCAGGACGCGGTGCTGCCCGAGGAGGCGGAGCCGCCGCCGCTGGAGGAGCAGGCCGAGAGTCCGAGAACGGCGGCGGCCGTGGCCGCGGCGGTGAGGGCGATGGTGACGGCGCGCATGTGTGGTTCCCCCCGGTGCTTCGATCTGTTTCGCTCCCGCCACGCTATCGGATGACAACTGGTCAGCCCCGGTCCAACTGAGGAGCTTTGACGACAAATCGCCACGCCGCGTACCGGTCAACCGATACGCTGGTCGCGCACGAACGCTCGGCTGTGGCGCTGGAAGGACACACGTATGGGCGCGACGGGGATCGACATCGCCTGGGACCGGCCATCGATCACCGAGATCAAGGCCACCGGCGCGACCTGGGTGGCCCGGTACTTCTCCGACGATCCGACCAAGAACCTGACCTCTGCCGAGGTCCACGACTACCAGGCGGCCGGGCTCGGCATCGTGACCGTCTGGGAGAGCACGGCCGGCCGCGCTCTCCAGGGGCACAGCGCCGGAGTGACCGACGCCAACGCGGCGTGGTCGCAGCGCGCCGGCGTGGGTCTGCCGGACACGACGGTGGTCCACTTCGCCGTCGACACCGACACCGACTGGGCTTCCGTGGAGCCGTACTTCCAGGGCGTGCAGTCGGTCCTGGGCAGTGCGCGGACGGGCGTCTACGGCGGGCTGCGCGTGATCCAGGGCGCCCACGCGGCCGGGCTGCGCTACCTGTGGCAGACGGTCGCCTGGTCCGGCGGCGTCTGGGCCTCGTTCGCCACCATCCGCCAACCCGGCGGCACCACCCTCAGCGGCGGCGCCGACTACGACACCGCCGAGGCCGCCGACTTCGGCCAGTACCCGCGGCCCGTTCCGCCGCCTCGCCCCGCCCCCGCGCCCAGCTACCTGGAGGAAGACGTGCTCGCCTACCTGCCGCCGCTCGCGCCGAACACCGACGCCGACATCCCCGTGGAGCCCGCGGGCACCCTGACCGCGCCGGCCGGAGCCTCGCGCAACGGTCCGCTCTGGCTCTGCCTGGCGGCCCAGGGCGCCGACGGTACCGTCGCAATCTCGATGCGGACCGCGAAGGGGTGGTCCGCGCCGACCCAGTACCCGGTGACGGTGGCGGGCGGCAAGGTCGTCCTGACGCTGCCGACGGACGGCTCCGTCGACGTCGTCCGGGTCACCCCCACGGTGCCGCTGCTCGGCTACGTGACCGGACGGCAGGTCGCCTGACCAGCCGCGGGCGGCTCCTGGTGCTTTACTGGTCCCCAACGGTTTGAACAGCATTCGAAGCTGTGCCGTCCAGCGGGACCAGGAAGCGAGAGGGGCTGAGCAGCAGTGGTCCGAGCGTCCGCGCGCCGGCCGGCCAGGCCCCGCGAGGAGGTCTTCGCCACGGCCATGGCCGCCATCGCCCGGCAGGGCCTGGCCGGGGTGACCATGGCCGCCCTGGGCAAGGAGCTCGGGATGAGCGGCGGCCACCTGCTCTACTACTTCGGCAGCAAGGACCAGCTGCTGCTGGAGACCCTGCGCTGGAGCGAGTCCCAGCTCGGCGAGCGCCGCCGCGAGCTGCTCGCGGGCGACACCCCCGCCACCGAGCGGCTGCGCGCCTTCGCCGCCCTCTACCTGCCCACCGGCCCCGGCGATCCCCGCTGGACCCTCTGGGTCGAGGTGTGGGGACGCTCGCAGGCCAGCGAGGAGATCCGGGCCGGTCAGGTCGAGATCGAGGCGGTGTGGCGCGAGGACCTCGTCGCCCTGCTGCACGAGGGCGTCCGGGCGGGCGAGTTCCGCACGGTCGACCCCGAGCGCTTCGCGGTGCGCCTTGGCGCGCTCCTGGACGGCTTCGGCACACCGATCGTGGTCGGCCTGCCCGGGGCGAGCCCGGACGCCGCGCTCGGGCACGTCGAGGACTACCTGAGCGAGGCCCTGCTCGCACGCTGAGCCACCCTCGACACACGCGACCCACCGGCAACTGTCCGTACACGAAGGCCGCGAGAGAACACGTGGACGAGGCTCCGCCGCATCGCATACCATCGGCCGCCAGCCGCGCGGCGAGGAGCGCGGAACCAGCCAAGGGGATCTCCCGTGCTCTGCCCGTCCTGTTCGGCCGCGACGCTCGACGCGTACGGCCGCTGCCCCCACTGCGGCTATCTCGCGGCTCCGCCCGCGCAGCCGTACGCGGCGTACTACCCGCAGCCGGCGATGATCTCGCCGACCGCACCGGCCGGCATCGGCCTGGCCGCGCAGATCCTCATCGCCGTCTCCGGCGTGCTGGCGCTGGTCTCCTTCGGCCTGAACATCTGGGCGTACACGGTCGCCAAGGCCGGGCCCGGCGGCATCCTGGACGCGAACACGAACCTGAACAGCCTCGACGCGGTCGCCGGCATCGCGGGAATCCTCGCCCTGTTCAACCTGCTGCTCGGGCTCGCCACCGGCATCGTCTTCATCGTCTGGTTCTTCAAGTCCGCGAACCTGGCCGCGATCCTCGCCCCCGGCCGACAGGCGCTCAGCGCCGGCTGGGCGATCGGCGGCTGGTTCATCCCTCTCGGCTGGTTCGTCCTCCCCCGCGTCGTCGCGGGCGGCGTCTGGCGCGCCGCGATCCCCCTCCAGTCACAGCCGGTCCTGCGCAAGCCGCGTACCTACCTGGTGACCTGGTGGTGGCTCAGCTTCTGTGTCGGCGAGACGATGCTGTCGACGCCGGTCAGCGCGAGCGCCCGCACACTGAACTCCTCCGGAAGCCTGCTCGTCCCCTACGGCGCGAGCGGCTTCGGCGACCTGTGCCGAGTGGCCTCGGCGATCCTCGGCATCGTGATGATCCGCAAGCTGACCCAGATGCAGCAGATCCGCATCCTCCAGGGCCCCGGCGTCGGCCATCCCTACGCGGCCCCCGTGATCGCGAACGCGCCGTACGCGGCCTACGCCGAGCCCGCGCCCGCCCCCTTCGGCGTCTCCGCGCCGATCCCGGGCCAGGTCGGCCCCTACGGACCGACATACGGACCGACGACGGGCACGCCGTACGCGCCCTCGTACCCGCAGGACGCGCAACCCCTGCCGCAACCCGCCCCGCAGGCCGGTCCGCAGCCCGGTCCGCAGCCCGGTCCGCAGGCCGGGTACACGGCGAGTGTGCCGCCGCAGGCGGCTCCCCCGACGCAGGAGACCCTTCCGCCGACACTGGCCGAGCCGGTGGCCGCCCAGCCCGTCGTCGAGCCTGCCACCGAGCCGCTGCCGGCCGCCGAGGCCGCGCCGGAGGACGCGGTGCCCACCCTCGCGCTGACGGACGCCGTGCCGGAGGACACCGTGCCCAAGGACGCGCCGACCGACGTGCCCACCACGGTCCTCCCGCGCCAGTCGCAGGACCACGCCACCGTGCGGCTGACGCCGGTCGCCGCCCCTGCGCAGGACCCCGAGCCCGTTTCGCCCGACCCCGCCGTCACCAACGGCACCATCGAGGGCCAGGAGCCGTCGACGGAGCCGCGCGAGGGCTGAGGCGCGGCTCACTCCTCCCAGATCGCCGCGGCCGTCCGGTCCCCCGAGTGGCCGGACGCCCGCGCCTGGATCTGCCGCAGGAAGTCCACGCCCGCGGGCGGATGCGGGTGCGACCAGTGCTCCGCCAGCAGCGCCGCGACCGCGGGCTCGGCGCGCAGCGGCCGCGCCAGCCCCTCCGTGCACAGCAGCAGCACGTCCCCCGGCTCCGGCACGACCGCGCGGAACCGGAAGCGGCCCTGCTGCTGCACGGCCTCGTCCTCGCCCTCGGGGTCCAGGCTGAGACGCCGCCCGGCGTAGGCGTCGTACCAGGCGTCGTCGCCGAGCAGCAGCAGCGCGCCGGGCCCCGTGCCGAAGCCCGCCCGTAGGCGGTTGGTCGGGTCGAGCGGGGCGAGCACCGCGTGGATCGCGCCGTCCGGTCCCAGCCCGCGCGCGGCGCGCGCGGTGAGCCGCTGGAGCCCGAAGCGGAGTTGCTCCTGCGCGCCCTGCCGCAGGTCCGCGAGCAGCCCCGTCCGGCTGCGTCCCACGGAAGCAGCCAGCAGCCGGACCGCCTCCTCCGCGCCCGGACCGCCCGCCACGGCCGTCACCAGCAACCCGTCCGCGCCGTCGCCGAACCGGGC
>NZ_BBPQ01000112.1:5687-17813 GCF_000787855.1 Streptacidiphilus anmyonensis
CCAGCACCCGTCCGCGCCGTCGCCGAACCGGGCGACGACCAGCCGGTCCGCCCGGGGCGCGCCCAGCGCCCGCGCTCCCTCGCCGCGCGCGCTCGCGGCGCGCAGCGTCATGCTCCCGTGCCGCGCCAACTCCAGCACCGTGTCCGGCACGAGGCTGCCGAGGTCGTCCGGGTCGGCCTCCGGCAACGCGTCAGGCTCCGGCAGCGGCACGCCTGCCGCAGGCCGGCTCCGGCCCCAGCGCAGCGCGGCCCCGTCGGGCAGCGTCGGCGTGGGAACGTGCGGCGGCGGCCCGACCGGCGCACCGGCGCCGGGCTGAGGGGGAGCAGGCTCCGTCACCACGCGAGGTTCCACGCGCGGGTCGGCCGGGCGCGGGTCGGCTCCGCGCGGCGCGGCGGGCTCCGCCGCGTCCTCCTCCTCGGCATCCGCCTCGGCCTCCGCCTCCGTACCGGGGAGCGGACCGAGCGCCTCGCGATCCAGCTCCGGGTCGAGATCCGGCTCGGACGGCGGCTGGGACACCGGCTGGGACACCGGTGGGGACCCCGGTCGGGACCCCGGTCGGGACATCGGCTGCTGCTCGCCGCGCGGCGCGATCACACGCGGGTCGGGCAGCCGGGGCGGCGGCGGGACCACCGGAATGGGCGGGACCTCGGGCATCGGCGGGATGTCCGGGATCTCCGACAGATCAGGGGCGTCCGGGACATCAGGAATCTGAGGGAGGTCAGGGACCTGAGGGAGGTCAGGGTCCGGCGGCAGGTCCTCGTCGTCCACCGGGCTGCGCGGCTGCGGTGTGACGGCCTCCACCGCGCGGCCCGCCCCGACGGTTCCATCGACTCCGTCGGCTTCGTCGGCTTCGGTCGCTTCGTCGGCTTCGTCCGCGCCGATGGCTCCAAGGGCCGAGGCGAACCAGTCGTCGACCGTGCCCGTGCTGGGCCGGTGCCGCTCCTCCCGCTCCGAGGGGTCGTACACGGCATCCCACCAGGCGTCCTCCGCCTGGGCCGTGGGCCTCGGCACGCCGTGGTCACGTGGGTCGCTCATGGTGCTGACGCCTCCGTCCGGCTCCGGGATCCACGCCATTCTCCACGCGGGACGGCTCCGCCAAGCCAGGAACCGACGAATCAGAACACGTCCGGAGCAAGCGAACGACGGATTCCGGACAATGGTCGAACGACGTTCCGTGGTCCGGCTACCGGCCGACCGGCTGGTCGAGGCATGATGATCGCTGCAGGTACGCACGTCGGGCCGAGGAGGTGGAACGCAGGGTGCTGGAATTCGTCGGTCTCGACGAACGCGCCGAGTCGGTCTACCGCGCGCTGCTGGCCTTCGGCGCCGCGACACCCGAGGCCCTCGGCGAGCGGCTCGCGGTCCAGTCGTACCTGGTGCAGCAGGCCCTGACCCAACTGGAGGCGGCCGGGCTCGCCGCCGCGTCCGCCTCACTGCCCGACCACTACGTCGCCGCGCCCCCGGGTGTCGCGCTGGCGCCCGCGCTGTCGCAGCGGCGGCACGAGCTGCACGAGGCGGAACGGGTCGTCGAGATGCTGGCCGACGAGTACCGCCGCACCGGCGCGGCCGCCTCGGGCGCGGCCGACCTGGTCGAGGTGGTCTCCGGGGTCTCCGCGCTGCGGCACCGGTTCGAGCAGATCCAGCTCGGCACCGAGAGCGAGCTGCTGGCGCTGGTCACGGACGCGCCGGTGGCGGTCGGCCCGGAGGAGAACGGCGCCGAGGACATCGTCGTCGCGCGCGGCGTCGCGCACCGGACGGTGCTGGCGCGCGACCGTCTCGCCGACGCGTCGATGATGGACGCGCTCACCCTGGCGCTGAGTCGCGGCCAGCAGGTCCGGGTGGCCGAGCAGGTGCCCACCAAGCTGGTGATCTCGGACCACCGGCTCGCCATGCTCCCTCTGCTCGCCCTCGGCACCCCGGGCGAGCCCGCCGCGCTGCTGGTGCGCGCGCCGGGCCTGCTGGAGGCCCTGATCGGGCTCTTCGAGCAGTGCTGGCAGACGGCCTCCCCGGTGCGGTTCGGCACCGAGACGGCCGGACAGGTGGAGGTGGACGCGGACCAGCCGGACCCGGTCGACCTGCAGATCGTCTCGCTGCTGCTCACCGGCCTCACCGACGCCAGCGTCGCCAAGCAGCTCGACCTGGGGCTGCGCACGGTCCAACGGCGCGTGCAGCGCCTGATGACGCTGACGGGCGTCAGCACACGCCTGCAACTCGGCTGGCACGCCTACGAGCGGGGCTGGGTCGCCCGTTAGGCTTCGCCCATGCCAGAACCTGTCAATCATGCCGCTCCGGGGTCCCCGTCGTCCGGGCAGCCCGTGGAGACGGCCCAGGTCCAGCGCCTCACCGACGCGGTGACCAGGCTGCGCCGCGCGCTGCGCAGCAGCATCCGCACCGACTACCCGTGGGAGGCCCTGCCGATGGCGCAGGTGGAGCTCCTGCAGACGCTCGCCGCGACGGGCCCCCTGCGCGTCGGCGAACTCGCCGCACGGCAGCGCCTCGCACCCAACACCGTCAGCGGCCTGGTGGGCCGCCTGCTCGAGTCGGGTTTCGTGGACCGTCAAAACGACCCCGGGGACCGCAGGACGGCCCGCATCGGCCTCACCGACGCGGGCCACCGTCAACTGGGCGACTGGCAGCGCGCGCACGAGCGCCGCCTCGCCACCGCGCTGGCGGCACTGGCCCCGGAGGACAGCGCGGCCGTGCTCAATGCCCTGACGGGCTTGGAGAATCTGGCGGCCGCCCTGGGCGAGGACAGCGCCCCGGCGACGTAGCGCGACCGGGGCCCGGCAGCGGGCGGAACCACGAACGGTCGCCATCGGCGACCGTCCTCGACGGCGGGACCACCCGTCCCGTCCGCGAGGCTGCGGAGGAGCGGCGAGCGGCGTCGTGGATCCCGCACCTCAGCAGCCCTGGCGGCCTCGCAACGTCGCGGCGTCGCGGCCTCGCTGCCTCGCGGCCTCGCTGCCTCACGGCCCGGTGACTCTGGCGGCGTCGCGGCCCTAGCGGCCCTCGATGCCGAGCAGTGTCTGCTTGGCCTCCAGGCCGGCCGCGAAGCCCGTGAGGGAGCCGTCGCTGCCGACCACGCGGTGGCAGGGCCGCAGGATCAGCAGCGGGTTGGCACCCACCGCCCCGGCAACCGCGCGGACGGAGGTGGGCGGCAGGCCCGCCGCCTGCGTCAACTCCTTGTAGGTGATGGTGGCGCCGTAGGGGACGTCGTCCAGGGCCCGCCAGACGCGCTGGCGGAAGTCCGTGCCGGTGGGCGCGAGTGCGAGGTCGAACTCCTTGCGGGCGCCCGCGAAGTACTCGTCGAGCTGGGCGACCGCGTCCGCGAGGAGGTCCGGATCGCGGGACCAGGACGGATCGGGCTCGACCGTGCGGCCCTTCTGGACCGGCGCGTAGAGGGAGGTCAGCCGTCCCTCGTCGTCCGAGGTCAGCTGGAGGCGGCCCAGCGGCGAGTCCATGGTCGTGTAGCGGGTCATCACTTGCTCGCTTTCGCATAGGTCTTGAGGGTCCGCTCCGAGGCTGCGGCCTCGGTCGCGGCGACCCAGAGATGGTGCACGGCGTACGAACGCCACGGCCGCCAGGCGTCGCCGTCCGGCTCACCCGCCGGCCCCGGCGCGCCCGCCGCCCGCAGGCCGTGGCGGACGCCGATATCGGTGGGCAGGTAGGCGTCCGGGTCGGCCAGAGCGCGCATCCGGACGTAGCTGACGGTCCACGGGCCGATCCCGGGCAGGGCCAGCAGCGCCGCGCCCGCCTCGTCGCGGTCGACGCCGGGGTCCAGACGGACGGTGCCGTCGGCCAGGGCCGCGCACAGGCCGCGGACCGCGCGTTGGCGGGCGACGGGCATGGCGAGGTCGGCGGAGTCGGCCTCGGCGAGGCTCGCCGCCGAGGGGAAGAGACGGGTCAGGCCGCCGCTCGGCTCGGGCAGCGGCGCTCCGTAGCGCGCGGCCAGGCGCCCCGCGAGGGTGCGCGCCGCCGCGACGGTCACCTGCTGGCCGAGGACCGCGCGTACGGCCAGCTCGTGGGCGTCGACGTGGCCGGGCGAGCGCAGCCCGGGGCGCTTGGCGACCAGCGGGCCGAGGTACGGGTCCGCGCCGAGCACCTCGGCGACGGCCTCGGGGTCGGCGTCGAGGTCGAACAGCGCGCGCAGCCGTTGCACCGCCGCCGTCAGGTCGCGGACGTTGCCGAGCCGCACCCGCGCGTCCAGCCAGCCCTGCGGCTTGGACGGCTCGTCGACCTCGGCCACGCCGGGGCCGCCGGGCAGGGCGAGCGTGCGCCGGTAGGTGCGGGCGCCACCGCTCTCGCGCGCGACCATCTCCTCGACGCCCGGCACCGCACGCAGCCCCAGGAAGTCGAAGACCGCCGCGGCATCGAACGGCTGACGGTGGGCCAGGCGCAGCGGGATGACGCCCTGCACGACACTGCGGCGGCCCTGGTGGGCGCGCAGCTCGGTCGGGGTCATCGCGTACACCTCGCGGATCGTGTCGTTGAACTGGCGCACGCTGGAGAAGCCGGCCGCGAACGCGACCTCGGTCGCGCCGAGGTCGGTGGTCTGCAGCAGCAGCCGCGCGGTCTGCGCGCGCTGGGTGCGGGCGAGCGCGAGCGGGCCGGCGCCGAGTTCGGCGTGCAGTTCGCGGGTCAGGTGCCGCTCGCTGTAGCCGAGCCGTGCGGCGAGCCCGGCCACGCCCTCGCGGTCGACCACGCCGTCGGCGATCAGGCGCATCGCGCGCCCGACCAGGTCGGCGCGGAGGTTCCACTCCGGCGAGCCCGGCGCGGCGTCGGGCCGGCAGCGTCGGCAGGCCCGGAAACCGGCGGCCTGCGCGGCCGCGGCGGTCGGATAGAAGTCGACGTTCTCTCGGTTGGGGGTTCTGGCGGGGCAGCTGGGTCGACAGTAGATGCCGGTGGTCCGCACGGCCGTGTAGAACACGCCGTCGAGACGGGCGTCCTTGCTGCTCACCGCCCGGTAGCAGGCGTCCTCGTGCATCCTCACGCCCTCCAGTCTGCGGCATCGGCGGGCCGCGCACTGGCGGGAATCGGACATGGCAGTGGCGAGGGCTCGCTGGCGTTGCGGGTGGCGGGATCTTCACGTTGTCGGGCGTTCACGCCACTCGTGGCGGTGATCGCCGTCCCCCGAGAATGAGGTCGTCGCCGCAGCGAGGACGAAGACGAAGACACAGCAGAAACAGCGCGAGGACGAGGACGAGCCATGACGACCACCGCCACCACCACTGACGCGAGCGCCCCGAGCGCCGTGCTCTCCGTGCCCGCCGCCGACCCGGCGGTCGCCGCCGCCCACTACCTCGCCCGGCTCGCCTTCGAGGCCGACGTCTCCGACGTGCACGCCGACCTCGCCGCCGGTGTCGACGGTGTCGTCGTGGTCGACTCACGCAGCGAGGCCGCCTGGGCCCAGGGGCACATCCCGGGCGCGCTGCACATCCCGACCGCGCGGATCGGCGAGCTGGCCCCGTCTCTCGTGGACCGCTCGACGACCGTCGTCACCTACTGCTGGGGCCCCGGCTGCAACGGCGCCACCCGCGCCGCCCTCGCCTTCGCCCGGCTCGGCTATCCCGTCAAGGAGATGATCGGCGGGTTCGAGTACTGGGTGCGCGAGGGCTTCGCGTTCGAGTCCGCGCGCGGTGCGGAGCAGCGCCCGATCGACGACCTGACCGCCCCGCGCTCGGGCATCTCCTGCGCCTGCTGAGCCCGGCGACCTCAGCAGTCAGGCACAGCAGTGATCACCCCCGCCAACTGCCCTTGCCACGGGTGAGTCGGCCGCGCTCCTTCCAGATGCGGCGCGTCTCAGCCCGCAGGCGGGCGTCGGCGCGGGCGGCCATGCGACGGTTCTCGCGCTGGAGCTTGCGGTGGCTCTCCAGTCGCCGGTAGGACAACTCGCCCTCGTCGAGGGCCCGCTGGACCGCGCAGCCCGGCTCGACTTCGTGCCGGCAGTCGGCGAAGCGGCACTGCGCGGCCAGCTCCTCGATGTCGGCGAAGACCTGCTGGAGGCCGGTCCCGGCGTCCATCACGCCGACACCGCGCAGGCCCGGGGTGTCGATCAGGACGCCGTGGCCGTCGGGCAGCGGCAGCAGTTCGCGGGTGGTCGTGGTGTGCCGGCCCTTCCCGTCGACGCCGATCGCGCGGACGTCCATCGCGTCCGCGCCGACGAGCGCGTTGGCCAGTGTCGACTTGCCGACGCCGGACTGGCCGACCAGCACGGTGCCCGCGCCGAGCGCGGCCCGCAGCCCGGTCAGGCCCCGGCCCTCGGCCGCGCTGACGACGTGGACCGGGACGCGCGGGGCGATCCGCTCCACGTCGTCGCGGATGAGCGCGGCGTCGGGGGCGAGGTCGGCCTTGGTGAGGACGACCAGCGGGGCCGCGCCGCTCTCCCAGGCGAGTGCGAGGAAGCGCTCCACACGGCCGAGGTCCGGCTCGACGTCGAGGGAGACGGCGATGACGACGGTGTCGACGTTGGCCGCCAGCACCTGCCCCTCCGAGCGCTTGGACGCACCGGAGCGGATGACGGCGGTCCGGCGCGGGAGCAGCGACCGGACCTGGTAGCCGATCTCGGCGGCGCCTTCGGCGACGGCCGCCCAGTCGCCGGTGCAGACGATGCGGACCGGGTCGCGCGGGGTCACCAGCGCGGTGTCGGCCCGGAGCGTGCCGAGGGGGGTGACCACGTCGCACAGGCCGCGGTCGACCCGGGCGACCCGGCCGGGGATCAGGCCCTGCGCCGCGAAGGGCGCGAAGGCGGATTGCCAGTCCTCGTCCCAGCCGTAGCGGGCGAGGTCAGACGGAAGTCGATCGGAGCGATCGGAGGAAGACAAGAGAAGCCCTTCGAAGGGAGGGAAGTGTGATCGGCTGCTGCTGGAACAGAGCGGTGTTCATCGCTTCCTCACCTCCTCGGCTTCTCGACGTCTCCCGTGACCTCACGGCTGGTCAGACGGTACCGCCGGCGACCCGACGTCGGCCAAGGATTTTCCGGAGACGGGTTTTCCCGCGACCAGCTTTCCGGCCACGGGTTCTCCCGTCACGCGGTCTCCCGTCGCGCGGCTGCTACTCGCCGTCCGGCTTCCCTCCCCTGCCCCGGTCCTGGCCGTCGTCCTCGCTCTCGAACGGCGACGGGTAGCGCCGACGGCGGATGCCCTTGGACTGGATGCGGCCGCGGACGTCCTTGTGCGGGAGGAAGTCCGCCCAGCGCTCCGGGTACTCGGCCGGGGCCTCGGACTCGCCGCCCGTCGCGGAGGGCGGCGGGTTGGCGGCGCGGTTGCGGTTGGCGGAGCGCCGCGCCTCGGCGCGCCTTATGACCTCCAGCGCCTCCTCCTCACGGGCCTTCTCGTTCTCCGCGCGGGCCTGCGCGGTCTCGCGGGTCGGCCACATCCGGTCGATCGCGGCGTTCATGGCCGCGCCGATCAGGACGGCGAGGGCGATGACGCCGATCCACAGCAGCACCGCGACGGGCGCGGCCAGCGAGCTGTAGACGGTGGGGCCCTCGACCGAGTGCACGAGGTAGAGCCGCAGGAAGATGCTGCACACGAAGAAGACGAGCAGGGCGACTATCGCGCCGGGCAGGTCCTCCTTCCACGCGGTCCGCACCGGGACGGCCACGTGGTACAGCGTGGTCATGAAGACCACCGAGAGCAGGATCGCGCCCGGCCAGTAGAGGATGTGCACGACGTCCGAGGCGGCGGGGAACCACTTCACGATCTGGTCGGGCCCGGCGATCACCAGCGGTCCGATCACGGTGCCCGCGATCAGGGCGACGATGTAGAGGCCGAGCGAGAGCAGTCGGGTGTGCACGATGCCGCGCTGGTCCTCGAGCCCGTACATGATGGTGACGGTGTCGACGAAGACGTAGAGCGCCCGCGAGCCCGACCACAGGGCGAGCAGGAAGCCGAGCGAGATCAGGTCGGGGCGGCCGCCGCTGAAGACGCTGTTCAGCAGCGGCTGCACGGTCTGGTGCACGGAGCTCTGCGTGAGGAAGGTGCTCGCGGCGCGCAGGATGTCCGCTTCCAGCTTGGCGATCACGCCGTGGCTGAGGTAGCCGAGGGTGCCCGCGACGGAGAGCAGCAGCGGCGGGACGGACATGAGCGTGAAGAAGGCGACCTCGGCGGCGAGCCCGGTGACGCGGTACTCGACGCAGGTGTTGGTCGTGTCCTTGACCAGCTTCCAGGCGATGGCCCCGTAGGAGGCTCCGGACCGGCGGCGGTTCGCACGCCGACCGCCGTGGGCGCGGTGCCGGGGTGTGGGCGGGGGTGAGGGTTCGCCTGCGGGTTGCACGGTGCAAACCTATCGGCCCACAGTGGACTCGCTCGCCCTGCGCCGTCCGCCGCCCTGCCCGGGTCGCGGCCCTCGCCCGTTCGAACGGGCCGCCGGGCCGGGCGGGCGATCTTCCGGATAGTGGACGCCTCTGTCTTGCAGATCGGAACGAGAAGCCCGATCCGGATGTTCGGGCCCTCCTCCCGGACCGGGGCCATCCCGAAATCCCAGGGACCGGGACAGTTTTGTCCGGATGCTGGAAGGTGCTGGACTGCGAAAAGTTCGGCGTGCGAGTCTTCTGCCATGTCTGGTGCCGGAACTGCCCTGGTCGGTCGACTCCACGTCGACCTCGGCCGCATGTCCAGCGCCATCTGTCCGGTGACCTGATACCCCTGCCGCCCCACCGACAGCCAGCCCGACGCCCGCGCACCGCCGCGCGGAACGCGTCGCCCCAGGCCGGGTCGCCGTCGCGCCGCACGCACCCTCGTGCAGGTCAGCGTCGTAGCGCCGGTCCGGGAGAAGACCACTCAGGCCCCGAACCAACTGCCGAAGGACGCACCCCATGGCCGCCACCCCCGCCTCCTCCTCACCGAAGCGCAAGGTGACCCGCCACCGTGGCGAGGGCCAGTGGGCTGCCGGTCACTTCACGCCGCTGAACGGCAACGAGCAGTTCAAGAAGGACGACGACGGTCTCAATGTTCGGACGCGGATCGAGACGATCTACGCCCACACCGGCTTCGACGGCATCGACCCGAACGACCTGCGCGGGCGCATGCGCTGGTGGGGGCTCTACACCCAGCGCCGTCAGGGGATCGACGGCGGCAAGACCGCGATCCTGGAGCCGCACGAGCTCGACGACGAGTACTTCATGCTGCGCGTCCGCGTCGACGGCGGCCGGCTGACCGTCGCCCAGCTGCGGACGATCGGCGAGGTCTCGCAGACCTACGCCCGCGGCACCGCCGACCTCACCGACCGGCAGAACATCCAGTTCCACTGGATCCGGATCGAGGACATGCCGGCCATCTGGCAGAAGCTCGAGGCCGTCGGGCTGTCGACCACCGAGGCGTGCGGCGACTGCCCGCGTGT
This sequence comes from Streptacidiphilus anmyonensis, assembly GCF_000787855.1. Classification (GTDB taxonomy): domain Bacteria; phylum Actinomycetota; class Actinomycetes; order Streptomycetales; family Streptomycetaceae; genus Streptacidiphilus; species Streptacidiphilus anmyonensis. Next base: position 15,027 of record NZ_BBPQ01000112.1, read on the forward strand.
CATCCTCGGCTCGCCGGTCGCCGGAATCGCCGCGGACGAGATCATCGACGGCACCCCGGCGCTGGAGGAGATCCATCGCCGCGTCATCGGCAACAAGGACTTCTCCAACCTGCCGAGGAAGTTCAAGTCCGCGATCTCCGGCTCCCCGCTGCTGGACGTGGTCCACGAGATCAACGACGTGGCCTTCGTCGGGGTCGAGCACCCCGAGCACGGTCCCGGCTTCGACCTGTGGGTCGGCGGCGGTCTCTCCACCAACCCGCGTCTCGGCGAGCGTCTCGGCGCCTGGGTGCCGCTGGACGAGGTCGCCGACGTCTTCGTCGGCGTCATCTCGATCTTCCGCGACTACGGCTACCGCCGCCTGCGCAACCGCGCCCGGCTCAAGTTCCTGATGGCCGACTGGGGCCCGGCGAAGTTCCGCCGGGTGCTGGAGGACGAGTACCTGCACCGCAGCCTCGTCGACGGCCCGGCCCCGGCCGAGCCGGTCGAGCGCTGGCGCGACCACGTCGGCGTGCACCGGCAGCAGGACGGCAACTACTACGTCGGCTTCGCCCCTCGCGTCGGCCGTGTCGACGGCTCGCTGCTGACCAAGGTCGCCGACCTGGCCGCCCAGCACGGTTCGGACCGCCTGCGGACCACCGCCGAGCAGAAGATGATCGTGCTGGACGTGGCCGAGGAGCAGGTCGCCTCGCTCGTCGCGGGCCTTGAGGCGCTGGACCTGCAGGTCACGCCCTCCCCCTTCCGCCGCGGCACGATGGCCTGCACCGGCATCGAGTTCTGCAAGCTCGCCATCGTCGAGACCAAGGAGCGCGGCAAGACGCTCATCGACGAACTGGAGGCGCGCCTGCCGGAGTTCGACGAGCCGCTGACGATCAACATCAACGGCTGCCCGAACGCCTGCGCCCGCATCCAGGTCGCCGACATCGGCCTCAAGGGCCAGCTCGTCACGGACGAGAACGGCGAGCAGGTCGAGGGCTTCCAGGTGCACCTCGGCGGCGCGCTGGGCCTGGAGGCCGGGTTCGGCCGCAAGGTCCGCGGGCTGAAGGTGACCAAGGACGGCCTGCCCGACTACGTCGAGCGCGTGCTGCGCCGCTACCTGGCGGACCGCCAGGACGACGAGCGCTTCGCGCAGTGGACCATCCGGGCCAGTGAGGAGCAGCTGTCATGAGCGAGCGTGCCGCGCCCTTCTACTGCCCCTACTGCGGGGACGAGGACCTGCGCCCGAGCGAGACCGGCGGGCACGGCGCCTGGGAGTGCGCCTCCTGCCGTCGCGCGTTCACGCTGAAGTTCCTGGGCCTGCTGTCGGCCTCGTCCACCACCGGGGGAGCCAACGATGACGACCGAGACTGAATCCACCTACGCACCCGCCGAGTTGGAGTCCCTGGCCGACGACGCCGCGCGGGAGCTGGAGGAGGCCACGGCGCAGGAGATCATGCGGTGGGCCGCCGAGACCTTCGGCCGCCGGCTCGCGGTGACCTCCTCGATGGAGGACGCCGTGGTGGCCCACCTGGCCTCGGCCGCGCTGCCCGGCGTCGACGTGATCTTCCTGGACACCGGCTACCACTTCGTGGAGACCATCGGCACCCGCGACGCGGTGGCGGCGACCATGCCGGTCAACGTCATCACGCTGACGCCGCGTCAGTCGGTCGCCGAGCAGGACGCCGAGTACGGCGCCCGGCTGCACGACCGCGCCCCGGACCTGTGCTGCAAGCTGCGCAAGGTCGAGCCGCTGAACCGCGGCCTGGCCGGCTACGACGCGTGGGCGACCGGTCTGCGCCGCGACGAGTCCCCGACCCGGGCGAACACCCCGGTCGTGGCCTACGACCCGAAGCGGCAGAAGGTCAAGATCGCTCCGATCGCGCGCTGGACGCAGGAGGACGTGGACGCCTACGTCGCGGCCAACGGCATCCTGCTCAACCCGCTGCTCTTCGACGGCTACGCGTCGATCGGCTGCTCGCCCGAATCCTGCACCCGCCGGGTGCTGGAGGGCGAGGACGCCCGCTCCGGCCGTTGGGCCGGCGCGGGCAAGACCGAGTGCGGCATCCACCTCTGACGTCCCCTCGCTCCCATCCGCCTGTCCCTTCTCCCCTGATCCCTGATCCCACTGATCCTCTGTCTGGCACTGATCCCCTGTCTGGAGCAGACCTTCATGACCACCACAGTTGACGCACCGGCGGCCACCACGGCAGCCGCCGTGCAGGCCTGCGGCGCCACCGTGTGGCTGACCGGCCTGCCCAGCGCCGGGAAGACGACGATCGCGACCGCCCTGGCGGAGCGCCTGCGGGCCGAGGGCCACCGCGTGGAGATCCTCGACGGCGACGAGATCCGCGAATTCCTCTCGCGCGGCCTCGGCTTCACCCGCGCGGACCGGGACACCAACATCCAGCGGATCGGCTTCGTCGCCGAACTGCTGGCCTCCAACGGCGTCAAGGTGCTCGCCCCGGTGATCGCCCCCTACGCGGACTCCCGCGCCGCGGTCGCCGCCCGGCACGCCGCGCAGCACACCCACTACCTGGAGGTGCACGTCGCCACCCCGGTCGAGGTCTGCTCGGAGCGCGACGTGAAGGGCCTGTACGCGAAGCAGGCGGCCGGTGAGATCTCCGGGCTGACCGGCGTCGACGACCCCTACGAGGCTCCGGCCTCCCCCGACCTGCGCATCGAGGCGCACACCCAGACGGTGGCCGAGTCCGCCGCCGCCCTGCACGCTCTGCTGACCGAGAGGGGACTGGCGTGACCACCGCTGTTTCTCTGCCCGTTGCTCCGGCCCAGGACAGCCCCTACGCGCTGTCG
>NZ_BBPQ01000111.1 GCF_000787855.1 Streptacidiphilus anmyonensis
CCCTGCACCGCCGCGCCCCGCGCCCCCGCGACCTTGCGCCGCCGTGCTGCATCCCGGGGCGGCGCGGCCGTGAGGTCGGGCCGGGGCCGGTCCTCCGCGTCGCGCGGGGTGCGCGAGCGACGCGCCCACGCCGGCGGGGCCGGGTGTCGGGTGCCGGGGCGCGGCCCCGGTCAGCTCTCGCCCTGGCCCGTCAGTTTGCCGAGCTGGAGTTGGAACCAGTCCAGGCGGGCCTGCAGAAGGGCTGCCTCTGCCGCGAGTTGGGGGACCAGGGCGTCCGTGCCGTCCTGGCCGGGGGCGCCGGGGTCGAGGGAGAGCGAGCCGACGCGCGGGAGCGCCGGGGCAGGCGGTGCGAGGCGCTCGTCGCAGGTGGTCACGGTCTCCGGCCCGGCGAGGCGGGCATAGGCGTCGAAGCGGAGCAGCGCGCGGTGGCCCGCGCAGGCCGCGCAACTGCCGGTGATGGCGCGCCAGCCGAGCACGCCCTCGCCGGTGTCGACGACGCCCTCCGACGCGCGACCGCAGGCGCACCGCGGGAAGTGGACGCGGCGCACGCGCTGGCGCTCGAAGCGCATGCCGCGTTCATGGCGCAGGTAGGCGCCCAGTACCGCGACCTCGAGCAGCACGGTGTCCCGGTACTCCGTCGCACAGCCGAGTTCGATCGCCGCCCCTGCGTCGTGCAGGCAGTAGAAGCCGCAGGCGCACCAGCGCGAGGGCGGGCGGTGCCGCCGCTCGTAGCCGCAGCGGGCGTCGTCGAGCGGCCCGTAGACGATGTCCCCGCCGAGCGACACGCCTCGGAAGCCGAGGCCGGTGCCGTCGGCGGAGAGCATCGGCCGGGCGATCTTGTACCCGACCGGCGGACGGTCCGGACGCTCGCGGGGAGCGCGCCGGAACCCGCTCACCGCTCTGTGCTCGACCCTGCGGTCACCGTCTCAGCGGTCACCGTCTCCGCGCGGAGCGGTAGCGCGGTGTCCGTCTCGGGCGTGGGAGGCGCCTCCTCGACGGTGGCGTCCACCACGTCCTCGGCGACGCCGGTGGCGACGAGCTTCCCCAGTTTCATGACGACCCTCTCCTGTCGGTGACGGTTCGCGATCCCATGGTGACTCAGCGGCGGCGTCGGCGGAAGAGGCCCCGCCGCCTCGGCTCCGTTTCCTCCCTGGAGCGGTCCTCCGTGGAGCGCTCCTTCTCTCCGGTCCCTCTCGTGCGCTCTTTCCCGGCGGCGACGAGTTCACGCCCCGACTCTTCTGCCTCCGACTCTTCCGGCTCCGCCTCTTCCGCCTCCGGCGGTTCGGGAGCCTCGTCGCTGCGACGGACGGCGTCCGCCGCCAGTCCGGCCAGCTTCCGGTCCTGCTCGTCGAGCCAGGGGCAGGCGAGGACGAGGGCGCAGAGTGTCGGCAGCGCCTCGACCGGTCGGGTGCGGAACGCCTGCACGGCGGAGGCGAGCCGAGAGGTGAGCAGCCGCCCGATGTCCTCCCGGGTGGCGGGCTCGCTCCAGGCGACGGCGAGCAGGGCGAGCCCGGCCGCCTCGGTGACCCAGTCCTCCGGGCCGACCAGCAGATCGGACAGGACCTGGCGGCGCTCCGACTCGGGCCACGGGGTGTCCGTGCCGTGGTGGGCGATGCCCAGGCAGGCGAAGCTCTGCACCGCGCGCACCCACAGGTCGGGCGCGTTCGCGGCGAGGGCCCGGCCGCGCTCGTCCTCGCGTGGGAGCGGCGGGTGCACCAGCACGCCGAGCAGGTCCGCGATCGGGATCGCGGCCAGCCGGACCGCGCGGTCGTAGGCGGCGGGCAGCGTCGGCCAGGCGTGCTCGGCGACGGCCCGCAGGCCCTCGCTCGCCTCCGCCGACGGAGCGGGAACGGCCGGCTCGGCGACGGTGCCGAGGTAGTTCCAGACCTGTGTGCCGACCGCGCGCAGGGGGAGCCGGGGGTCCGGCTCGGGTATGGACCGGAACTCGAGCTCGGCGTCGGGGAAGCACTGACGCAGCGTCAGCACACAGCTGGGCGCCTCGACGGCGGACCCCACGATCGAGAGCCGGTGGTGGGACTCGGCCTCGGCGCTGCGCAGGAACCGGCGCAGGGCGTTCGCCGTCGCCTCGCGCGCGGGGCTGACGCCCGCCAGCCAGGGCCGCCCGGCGCTGTGCTGGGCCAGGACCGTCCCGGCGTAGTCGTGGTCCGGGTGCTCCCGCAGATGGTCGACGAGGGCGAGGAGGTGGGCCGGGTCCTGGTCCACGGCGAAGCGGATGCCGTGAAGGGCGGGGACGACCAGCGGGTCGTGGGCGTTCGCGGCGACGGCCTTCTCCGCCCAGGGCAGGCCGAGCTCGGGCCGACCGGTCGCGGCGTACAGCTCGGCCACGTCCACGTGCAGGCTGAGGTCGGTCGGGTCGCGGGCGAGCTCGGTGGTCCAGACGGCGATCGCCTCGTCGGGTCTGTCCGCCGCGCGCAGCGCGTAGCCCAGCATGACGGCGCTCATGTGCGTGGGCTCGGCGGCGACGGCGGCACGGGCCCAGGCGATGGACTCGTCGTGGTCGCCGTAGCGCCGGGCCAGGCCGGAGGCGAGGGAGAGCAGCATCGCGTGCCGCGGATGAGCGGCGGTCACGGCGCGAACGGTGTCGTAGAAGGGCCGCAGGGAGGCGCGCAGCACCTCGGGAAAGGGGTCGGGCAGACCGGAGCCGACGATCCGGCCGATCGACTGGGCCACGACCTCGGGGTTCACCAGGGACGGCAGGTCCGGGCGGCTCAGCCAGGCCACCTCGGACCAGGGCCGCCCCGGCTCGGTGGCGACGACCTCCGCGAGCAGGCGGACCGCCTGGTCCCACTGTCCGCAGGCCGCGAGCAGGTTGGCGCGGGCCGCGACGGCGCCGATGTAGGGCCGATCCATCGGGAACAGCGCGAGCGCGGCCTCGGCGCCCCCGGCGCGTGCCGCGAGCTCGCCCAGCGCCTCGTGCGCCTCCGGCAGTTGGGGCGCGGTGGCGATCGCGTTGCCGACGTGCGTGGCGGCGTGCGCGAGATCGCCGCCGTCCATGGCGAGGCGCGCCACCGCGATCTCGCCTTCGGCGTCGAGTCGCTCCGCGCCGCCGACCGAACAGGAGTGCAAGCCGTCGAGGTCTCCGGAATCAGCCATGGCCGAACCCTAGCCCCGTACACGGACAGTCGGATGGACAGTTCGGACACGGGATGACGGGACCTTCCGGACGGTGGCGGTGGCGGTGCGGTGGCCGAGGCGGAGGCGCCCTCCCGCTCCGCCGCTGCGGGTCGGCGGCCGGGATGTCGTGGTCGGACGGCGAGCGGTACGCCCTGGAGCGTGCGGGCTGCGCCGCCGGGGACAATGTGCGGGTGCCGAGTACACAGAGAAGCAGCCAGTCGCCGTCTCCCGCGCGGAGGCGGGAGATTCTGGAGACCGCCGCGCGGGTCTTCGCGGAGCAGGGCTACAACGCCACGACCGTGCGGAAGATCGCTGACGAGGCGGGGCTGCTGGCCGGAAGCCTCTACTACCACTTCGACTCCAAGGAGTCGATGCTCGAGGAGATCCTCTCCGGCTTCCTGGACGAGCTGTGGGCCGGCTACGACGAGGTCCTCGCCGCGCAGCTCGACCCGAAGGACACCCTCGCCGCGCTGGTGACGGAGTCGTTCCGGGAGATCGACCGCCACCGGGACGCCGTGGCGATCTACCAGAAGGAGGCCCGTCAGCTCGCGGTGCAGCCGCGGTTCGCGTTCCTCGCCGAGTCGCAGCGGCGGTTCGAGCAGGTGTGGTTGGAGACCCTGGAGCGCGGGGTCTCCGCGCACGCCTTCCGTGCGGATCTGGACCTGCGCCTCGCCTACCGGTTCCTGCGCGACACGGTGTGGGTCGCCGCGTCCTGGTACCGGCCGGGTGGCGGGCACAGCCCGGAGCAGATCGCCCGCCAGTACCTGTCCATGGTCCTGGACGGGATCGCCGTCCCGGGCTGAACCCCGTGCCCGGGTCGGTCCACTCCCGGGTCGGTCCACTTCCAGGTCGGTCCACGCCCGGGTCGGTCAACGCGTCAGCCGGCCGGCAGTTCCGCGGGCGGCATCCCGGCGGGGCCCTGCTGCCTGCGGCGGCTGAACCGCAGGTACAGCGACGGCACCACGAACAGCGTGAGCAGGGTCGAGCTCACCAGGCCGCCGAGGATGACCACGGCCAGCGGGTACTCGATCTCGCGTCCCGGCTGGTTGCCCGCGATGACCAGCGGCACCAGGGCCAGGGCGGTCGCGAGCGAGGTCATCAGAATGGGCGCCAGCCGCTCGCTCGCGCCGCGGACGACGAGGTCGGGGCCGAAGGCCATGCCCTCCTCGGTCTCCAGATGCTGGCAGTGGTTGATCATCAGGATGCCGTTTCTCGCCGCGATCCCGAAGACGGTGAAGAAGCCGACCAGGGCCCCGATGGTGATCTCCGCCCCGCCGAACCAGATCGCGATCAGGCCGCCGATCAGCGCCATCGGCAGGGTGACGAAGAGCAGCGTCGCCAGCCGCCAGGAGCCGAAGGCGAGTTGCAGCAGCAGCATGATGGCCACGGCCGCCAGTGCCGCCGTCGTCAGCAGGCTCTGCTGCGCCTGCTCGCGCTCCTGGTACTCGCCGAGCAGCGCGTAGTGCGAGCCCTGCGGGACGGTCACGTTGGCGGCGAGCTTCGCGCGGATCTGGTCGACGACGGCGGAGAGGTCGCGGCCCTGCACGTTCGCGCCGACGTCGATGTAGCGGGAGTTGTCCTCACGGGTGATCAGGTAGGGGTCGGGGCCGAAGGTGACGTTCGCGACGTCGCCCAGTGTGATGTGGCCGCCGCCGGGGGTGTCCAGCGGCAGGGAGGCGATCGAGCCCGCGTTCTGCCGGACGGACGGGAGGCTCCACACGAAGACGCCGTAGACCTGGTTGTCCTCGAAGACGTTGCCCATCTCCTGGCCGGCCACCAGCGTCGCCGCCTGCCGCCGTACGTCGCCGGGCTTGAGGCCGTACTTCGCGGCCTTGGCCAGGTCGACCTCGACGTTGATCTGGGGGGTGTCCACGGACAGGGCCATGTGCGGGTCGACGACGCCGGGGACGGCGGCGACCTGGTTGAGCACGGACTGCGCCGTGCTGCGCATCTGGTTCAGGTCCTGGCCGTAGACGCGGACGGTGACCGCCTGCTGGGAGCCGGTGAGCACCTCCTCGATGCGTTCGTTGAGGTAGGTCTCCACGTCCCGGTAGAGACCGGGGTGGCTGTCGACGACCTGGCGGACCGCCGCCAGGGTCTTGTCGTAGTCGACGTTCGACGCGATGTGGATCCACACCTCGGTCGCGTTGATGCCGACGATCTCCTCGCCCTGCGGGGCGCGGCCGATGTGCGCGCCGAAGTCCTCGACGCCGGGGATGGCCTTGAGCTCCGCGTAGAGCTGGTTGGTGGTGCGCAGCACCTCGGTGTCGGAGGTGCCGGGGATGGCGTCCCAGTGGATCAGCAGGTCGCGCTGCTGGAAGGCCGGGAAGAGCGACTGGCCGAGCTGCGGCGCGACCAGGGCGCCGCACAGCACCACGGCGGCGAAGACGCCGTAGGCGGCGGTGGGCCTGGCCACGATGCGGTTCAGGAACCGCTCGTACCAGCGGCGCAGCACCCGGACCAGCGGCGACTGGAACCGCTTGAGCGGCGCGCGGCGCAGCAGGATCAGCGTCAGCGCGGGGGTGACGGTGAGCGCCACCGCCATCGAGGCGATGATCGCCAGCGTGTAGGCGAAGGCCAGCGGCCGGAAGAAGGACGCCGTCAGGCCGTGCAGCAGGAAGATCGGCACGGCCGCCGCGACGATGATCAGTGTCGCGTAGACGATCGGGCTGCGGACCTCCAGCGAGGCGCCCAGGATGATCCGGGCGGTGGACTTGGTGGCCTTGCCGTCGTCCTTGCCGGTGCGGCGGGCGATGCGCAGGCGTCTCAGGATGTTCTCGACGTCGATGATCGCGTCGTCGACGACGGCGCCGAGCGCGATGATCAGGCCGGCCAGCACCATCGTGTTGACGGTGGTGCCGAGCGCTCTGAGCACCAGCACGGTCGCGGTCAGCGAGAGCGGGATGCTGACCAGGCTGATCAGCGCCACCCGCCACTCGAAGAGGAACAGCACCAGGATCACCACGACCAGCAGGAAGCCGAGCAGCAGCGAGTCCAGCAGGTTGTGGATGGAGTCGTCGATGAAGTCGGCCGGCCGGAAGATGTGCGAGTCGAAGGCGACGCCCTTCAGCCCGGGCTGGAGCGACCTGAGCGCGTCGTCGACCGCCGAGGTGATCTTGAGGGTGTTGCCCCACGGCAGCTTCTCGACGACCAGCAGGATGCCCGGCTTGCCGTTGATGACCGCGTCGCCGATGAGCGGCTGGTAGTTCTCGACGACGTCGCCGATCTGGCCCAGCGTCACCTTCTTCCCCTGGGCGGCCTGGTCCTCCAGCGGGATCTTGGCCAGGTCGGCCGGGCTCTGCACGGACAGCTGGTGGGCGACCTGGAGCCGCTGGTTGCCGAGCCCCGGCGCGCCCTGTCCGTCGAGGTACCCGCCCGCGCCGACGACGGCGCCGGTGGAGAACTGCAGCGCGCCGGAGTCCAGCGCGTCGGCGGTGGACCGCTCCACGTTGTCCAGGGTGACCTGCTGCGCCGCCATCTTCTTCGGGTCCACCTGGACCTGGAAGGTCTCCGGTCGCTGGTCCCAGATCGACACGTCCGCCACGCCGTCGACGTGCAGCAGCCGGGGCTTGACGTTCCAGTAGGCGAGCTGCGACAGCTCCATGGGCGTCAGCGGCTTGCCGTCCGGGCCGTTGCCGCTGGCGGTCATGCCGATCTGCACGACGCGCGCGGTCGCGGAGACCGGCGCGAGGATGACGGGCGGACTCGCCCAGCGCGGCAGCGTCGGCCGGACCGTGGCCAGCCGCTCGGCCACCAGCTGGCGGGCCCGGAGCAGGTTCGTGTTCTGCGAGAACACCATGACGATGGAGGAGAGCTGCGGCACCGAGGTGGACCGCATCTGGCTCAGCCCCGGCATGCCGTTCATCGCCAGTTCCAGCGGCACGGTGACGAGTTGCTCCACGTCGGAGGTGGACAGCCCGAGGCTCTCGGTCTGGATCTCCACCTGCGGGGGAGCGAACTCGGGGAAGACGTCGAGCGGGGTGCTGGGCATGGTCGCGATGCCGACCGTCATCAACGCGACGGCGGCGGCCACCACCAGGAAGCGGAAACTCAGGCTCCAGGCGACGATGGCGCGCATCACGCCGCCGTGCCCCTTCACCGTCCCCGTCGTCGGCGCGCGCATCATTCCTCCCCCACTCCGTACTCGGTGCCCAGCAGCTCGGCCGCGCCGGTGACGACCACCGGCGTTCCGGCGACGGGTCCCGCGCTGAGGACGACCGTGTCGCCGTCGTAGCGGGCGATGGTGATGGCGTGGCGCGTGTAGGCGTGGCCGCCGTCCGGCACGTACACCCAGGGGACGCCGTCCGGGTCGTAGATCACGGCGGTGATGGGCACCTCCGTCTCACCGCCCGCCCCCGGGGCGACGGTCACGGTCCGCACCCGCAGGCGCTGTTCCGCGAGCGGAGTGAGCACGACCTTCTGCACGTGCCCGTATCCGGGCAGTGCGGCGACGGAACTCGGCAGCGGCGCGAGCGTCGCGGGCGTGTAGGAGGCGGGGGTCTGGTCCTTGGGCCCGCAGGCCGCGACCACGGGCAGCCCCACGACCGCGGCCACCACGACGACGAGTACGCGCGCCCGCGACATCAGGCTGCGCCTTCCTCAGCGGCGGGCGGCGTGCCGACTTCAGGGGAGCGGGGAACGGCGCGAGAACCCCCGGCGTGCGGATGGCCCTGCGCGTTCGGGGCGTCATCCGGCTGGGGTGGGGGTCCCCCCAGCCCAAGGCCGCGGGACTGTCGCGCAGTTCGTCGCGCCCCTGGGGGCGTTCCCAGCGCCGTCGCGCTCGGGCCGGACTCCGGGGTGGCGTGCTCGGGGCCGCCCGGCTCGCCGTCGTCGCTCGGGAAGAGCTCCGCCTCGTCCTCCTCCACCGGGCCCTGACCCGCGAACGCGGGGAGCAGGAAGAGGGTGACCACCGTGGCCGTCACCGCGCCGCCGATGAGGACGAAGGAGAGGGGACGCACCAGCTCCAGGCCCGCGATGTCGCCGCGCAGGGTGAACGGCACGACCATGAGGATCAGGCCGACCGCCGAGGCGACCACCGGGAACGACGCCTCCCGGGCCGCGAGGCCCGCCGCGCCCGCCCGGCCGCTCAGCTCCAGATCGCGGGTGCGGCGCAGCACCCGGATGCCGCCGCGCACCGCCAGCGCCAGCACGCCGAGGAAGCCGATCAGCGTCCCGGCCGTCAGCGTGCGGCCCGCCGCGTACGCGGTCAGCGCGCCGCCGGCCAGGGACAGCGGGAGCGAGGCGAGCAGCAGTCCGGCCCGCGACCAGCTCCGCAGTGCCGCCTGGAACAGCAGCAGCGTGCCCAGCACGCAGCCGATGGCGACGAGGATGATCACCAGCGAGGCGCTCTGCTGCTCCGCCAGCCCGCTGGAGACCTCCGCGTGGTAGCCGAGGGGGAGGGCGACGCCGCGTACGGCCGCCTGGACCCGGGTGACGGCGGTGTCCGCGTCGATGCCGTGCAGCTGGGCGGTGATGTCGAGGTAGCGGGACGCCTGCTCGTGGTCGATCTCCGTCGGCGTCGGCGCGATGCTCACGGTGGCGACGTTCTTGAGGGCGACCTGCCCGCCGCTGGGGGTGTCCAGCATCAGGTTCTGGATGTCGCCCAGGTTCTGGCGGACCGCCGGGACGCTCCACACCGCGACGTCGAAGATCTGCTGCTGCTGGTAGTAGCTGCCGACCGGGATGCCGGAGATCAGGACCGCCGTCGCCCGGCGCACGTCTCCGGGGGAGAGGCCGTACTGGGCCGCCTTGTCCACGTTCGTGTCGATCAGGACGGAGGGCTCCTGCGCCGGCTGGTGGACCGTCGCGCCGCTGACACCGCCGATGCCGTCGACGACGGACCGCAGCCGGTTCGCGTCGGCGGTCAGCGTGGCCCAGTCGGTGCCGTAGAGACGGACCGTCAGCGGTGCGCCGTTGCCGGGATCGGTGTTCGACGCCGGGGCCTTGGCGAGCGCGGTCTGCGCGTACGTCAGCAACTGGTGGCTCAGCCCGGGGTAGTGGCTGAGCACCTGGGCGATCGCGGTCTTCGTCCGGTCCAGGTTCGCGCCGCCGGAGACGGTGACCCAGGTCTGGGCCGAGTCCACGTTGACGATCTGGTCGCCGAGCAGGGCCTGGCCGATGTCGCTGGCCACCCCCGTCACGCCGGGGACCGCGCGCAGCTCGGCGCCGGCCGCCTGGGTGGTCTGCCGCATGGCGGGCAGCGAGGTGCCGGGGGCGGCGCTCCACTGCACCACGAGGTTCCGGTCCTGCGGGGTGGGCAGCAGGGTGCCGCCGCCGAACTGCGGGATGATCGCCAGCGCGCCCAGCGCCAGCACACCGGCCACCACGAGGGACGCGGCGCGACGACGGGCGAAGACGGCGGCGAGGCTGTCGTAGGCGGCCTCGATCCAACGCGCCACGGGCGGGACGGCGCGTCCCTCGGGGGTACGCCGCAGCAGCAGGAGCGCGAGCGCCGGGGTGACGGTCAGGGCGACGGCGGTCGCGGCGACCATGGTGAGCACGTAGGTGAAGAGCATCGGCCGGGTCAGCGCGCCGTCGCTGCCCGGGACCAGCAGCAGCGGGACGGCGGCGAGCAGCAGCACGGCCAGCGCCCAGCCGAGCGGGCGGCGCACGCCCAGCAGCGCGTCGGTGATCGCGGCCGCGCGCCCCTCCCGGCTCTCCCGGCCCTCCCGGTCGTCGCCGCCGTCGCCGTCCCCGCCAGGTGGCGGCCGGTCGAGGCCGCGTTGCACGGCGGCGATGGCGGACACGGCGTCGTCCACGATGACGGCCAGGGCGACGGCGAGGCCGGCCAGAGTGAACCAGCTGAAGGTCGCGCCGCGCAGTTGGACCACCCAGGCCGCGGTGATCATCGGCAGCGTGACCGCGACCAGCCCGACCAGCGCCACCCGCCACGAGCGCCAGGCCACCGCGAACCACGCGACCAGCAGCACCAGCCCGGCCAGGGCGGCCCAGCCGAGGTTGCGCAGCATGGAGTCCAGGTAGTTCGCGGGCCGGTAGACGTCGGTGTCGACCTTGACGCCGGCGAGGCCGGGCGCGAGCTCCGCCATGGCCTGCCGCACGCCCCGGTCCACGGCGAGCGCGTCGGCGCCGGGGAACTTCTCGACGACCAGCAGGAAGCCGGTGCCGTCGGCGGACTGCGAGGACAGCACCGCGTCGCCGCGCAGCAGCGGGTGGTCCTCGACGACCGTCGCCACGTCGCCGAGCTTCAGCTTGCTGACGCCGGTGTCGACCTCGACGGGGACCTTGGCCAGGTCCTGCGGCGTGGAGATCGGCAGCAGGTGCTGGATGGAGAGGCGCTGGTTGGGCGTGTCGATGAAGCCGTCCGCGCCGGGGGAGGACGCCTCGACGAAGGAGAGCGGGGAGGTCCACATGGCGTCACCGGCGGTGTTGATCACCTGAGTGAGCGTCACGCCCTTGGCGTGCATCTTCGCCGGGTCGACCAGGACCTGGAGCTGCTGGTCGCGCTGCCCCCAGATGGTCACGTTGGCGACGCCGGGCACGGCCAGCAGCCGTGGGCGGATCCGCCAGCGGGCGAGGGTGGACAGGCTGATGGGGCTGACCTTCGTGGAGGAGATGCCGACCATCAGCCCGCGGGTCTCGGCGGAGAGCGGCTGCACCATGACGGGCGGGGTGCCCACGTTGACCACGGCCGGGCCCTGGGTCACGCGTTCCTGGACCAGTTGGCGGTCCTGGTAGATGTCGGTGCCGGCCTGGAAGGTCAGTTCGATGTCGGAGAGCCCTGGGATCGAACGGGAGCGCATGTGGTCCAGGAAGGCGATGCCGTTGAGCTCGTCCTCCATCGGCACGGTGATCAGCTGCTCCACCTCGTTGGTGGAGAGCCCGACCGCCTCGGTCTGGACCTCCACCTGGGGCGGCAGGAACTCCGGCAGCGTGTCCACCGCCGCGTGGCGCAGGGATCCGATGCCGAGCCCCATCAGGACGAGCGCGGCGACGACGACGGCGGCGGCGAGTCGCAGGCACGAAGAGATCAGCCAACGCACGAGACGTTTCCCCCGTTCTTGGTTCCCCCCACGGCGGCTCCATCTGACGTCCTGTCAGAACGCCTCGGAAAGAGCTGGCCGAGGCGGCCTGATGGTGGATGCCGTGTTCTGTCCCCCGGTGTGAAAGTCGTCTAACACAACTACCCACGTTCGGCCGAATGCGGAAAGTTCTCGCATGTATGCGGAGCGTGGTCCCCTGATTGCGTGAAGATGACGTGAAGTGAGTGTGACACTACGTTCCGTGCCCTGCCAAGAGACGGGGCATATCGGGACGGCAACGGTGGTTGGAGACGTTCATGAGCCTCGAAGCCCCGCCCGCCCGTCCGTTCGTGCTGATCAGCGCGGCCATGTCCGTCGACGGGCACATCGACGACGCCACGGAGGAGCGGCTGCTGCTCTCCTCTCCCGAGGACTTCGACCGGGTCGACGAGCTGCGGGCCGGGAGCGACGCTGTCCTCGTCGGCGCAGGCACGCTGCGCGCCGACGACCCCCGCCTGGAGGTCCGCGACGCAGCGCGTCGCGAGGCGCGCGTGGCGGGCGGTCTGACGGAGCATCCGCTCAAGGTGGCCCTGGCCGGCCACGGCGGCCTCGCTCCCGAGCTGCGCCTGTGGCACAGCGGCGGCGCCAAGCTCGTCCTCGCACCGGACGCGGCCGTCCCCGGCCTGCGGGAGTCCCTGGGCGGGCTGGCCGAGATCGTCGGCACCGGCCCGGAGCTGGACGCGGGGCGGGTGCTGGACGCGCTGGCCGCGCGGGGCGTGCGCCGGCTCATGGTCGAGGGCGGCGGAGCCGTCCAGTCCCTCTTCCTGACGGCGGGTCTGGTCGACGAGGTCCAGCTGGCCGTCGCGCCGTTCTTCGTCGGCGAAGCATCCGCTCCGCGGTTCGCCCCACCGGTGGGGAGGGTGTTCCCGCAGGACGCGACGCACCGCATGACGCTGCTGGACGCGCAGACCCTCGGGGACATCGTGGTGCTGCGGTATGCCGCGCGGCGCGCGGACGCGTCACTGGTCACGGCAGCGGACCTCGACTGGATGCGGGTCGCGATCGACCTCTCGCGTCAGTGTCCGCCGTCGGAGACGGCGTACTCCGTCGGCGCAGTCGTCGTCGCCGCGGACGGCACGGAGATGGCGCGCGGGTTCTCACGCGAGGGCGGCGACGACAAGGTCCACGCGGAGGAGTCCGCGCTGGGCAAGATCGATCCGCGGGACCCGCGGCTCCGCACGGCGACGATCTACTCCACGCTGGAGCCCTGCTCGGTCCGCGCCTCCCGCCCCTCCCCGTGCGCGGAACTGATCCGCGCGGCGGGCATCGGCCGCGTCGTCCTGGCCTGGCGCGAGCCCGCGCTGTTCGTCGCCGACTGCCAGGGCGTCGAACTGCTGGAAGCCGCGGGCGCGACGGTGGTGGAGACGCGGGCTTTGGCGGAAGAGGCACGCGCGGTCAACGCGCACCTCGTGTAGCGGCGACTTCAGGGGCGCGGGGAGCTGCGCGACAAGCCACCCACCCACGTAGCGCGCCGAACGAGCGGGGCCATCCGCAGGTCGGTGGTTCCTCGCGCCCCTAGAGACGCCTCACGGCGTGTTGATCATGCTTTCCGCCGCGTAGACGAGGTAGCCCCAGAGCTCCTCCTCGGACTCCGCGTCCAGCGCCAGCTCGTCCACCGCGTCGCGCATGTGCCGCAGCCAGGCGTCGTGCGCGGCGCGGTCGACCTTGAAGGGGGCGTGGCGCATGCGCAGGCGCGGGTGGCCGCGGCCCTCGCTGTAGGTGCGGGGGCCGCCCCAGTACTGCATGAGGAAGAGGGTGAGGCGCTCCTCAGCCGGGCCGAGGTCCTCCTCGGGGTACATCGGGCGCAGGAGCGGGTCGGCGGCCACGCCCTCGTAGAACCGGTGGACCAGGCGGCGGAAGGTCGGCTCGCCGCCGACGCGCTCGTAGAAGGTCTGGGTCTGCAGGGTGCCCCGCTTGATCTGGTCCACGTGCCCATCCTCTCAGACCGTGGAAGTCACGCGTCGTCCCACCGGAAAAGCCGCAGCGAGACCGCGCACAGCACGGCCGCGAGGGCCAGCAGGCCACCGATCGTCGGCAGCGCCGCGTCCACGCCCTTGCCCCGGCTGAGGACGTCCTGCATGGCCGCGGCGAGGTGGTGCAGCGGCATGACCTGGGCGATGCCCTGCACCCAGCCGGGGGCGTAGTCCAGCGGGAAGAAGGAGCCCGACAGGAAGGCCATCGGCAGGACGATCAGCTGCGCCGCGCTCTGCGCGGCGTTCTCGGTCTTGGCGAAGGAGCCCGCGAGCAGGCCGATGGACATGAAGCAGAGCGACCCGCTGAGCACCAGCGGGACGGCGAGCCACCAGTCCCCGGTCAGCTGGAGGCCGTAGTACGGCAGCGTCGCCACGCCGAGGAAGACGGCGGTCTGCACCAGGGCGACCAGCAGCGTCACCGCCGTGGGCGCGGCGATCACCCCGGCGAGGCCGACGGGCGCCAGTCGCAGCCGCCGCAGCATGCGCTTGCGCCGCCAGGCCACCAGCGTCAGCGCGGCGGAGAAGGTGCCGGAGGTGGCGACGGCCCAGCCCAGCAGGCCGGGGTGAGGTACTGGATCGGCTTGACCTACTGGTCCTCGACCTGGGCGGTCGTCAGCGTCCAGGCCCCCAGCTCCGGCTCGTGGACCAGCGCGCAGGCGATGGACAGGCGCTGCGCCTGGCCGCCGGAGAGCTTCTCCGCCTGCGTGCCCGCGAACTCGGCGAGCCCCACGCGGGCCAGCATCTCCTCGGCCCGGCGCGGGCCGACGCCGTAGAGGGAGGCGAAGGTCGCCAGCTGCTCACGGGCGGTCAGCCGCTCGAAGAAGGCCGACGCCTGGAGCTGCACCCCGATGCGCGGCAGCAGCCGGGGGTTGCGCGGCCAGGGGCGTTCGCCGAGGAGCGTGGCGGTGCCCTCGTCGGGCTCGCGCGGCCCCTCGAGTATCTCCAGGGTGGTGGTCTTGCCCGCCCCGTTCGGGCCGAGCAGACCGAAGAACTCGCCGCGTCGGACGGAGAGCGAGACTCCGTCGACGGCCTGCACCGCGCCGTAGCGCTTGCGCAGGCCGTCGGCGGTGATCGCCGCGTCGTCGTCCCCTGTCACCGTGCCCCCCGTTCGGTGTCTGGGTACTCACTCAGTCCCGGTTCAGGCGCAGTGGACCGTGATCGTCGTCCACGCGCCGACGTGGATCCGGTCGCCGTTCTTGAGCTCGACCGGGGTGAACGCCGGCAGCGGGTCTGGGCTGCCGTTCAGCGAGGTGCCGTTGGTGGAGTCCTGGTCGATGACGACCCAGCCGCCGTTCGGCTGCTCCTGGAGCAGCGCGTGGTTGTGCGAGGCCCCCGGGTCCTCCGGGGCGATCGACAGGTCGATCTCCGGGACGGTGCCGCGCTGGTGGCTGCGGCGGCCGATGCGGAGCTGGCCCTGACCGGTCATCGGGACCCGGCGCTCGGGGGAGTAGGGCGGGAAGTAGAGCCCGCCGGCCTCGGGACCGCTGCGGGCCATCATGTCCTGGAAGTAGTCGCGGTCGGCGCTGACCACGGCGATCCAGGTGCCCCGGTACCCGGGCGCGCCCTGCTGCGGCGCCTGGCCCATGGAGCTCGACGGCGGTCCGAAGGGGTCCGCGCCGCCGGGCGCGCCCGGGCCCTCGGCGCCGGCCGGGGTCGGCGGAGCCAGGACGTACTCGGTGTTGCCGCCGTTGGTGTCCCCGGTGATGTACGCGCCGTACCCGCCGCCGTTGGTGACCGGCCCGGAGACCGGCTCCCCCAGGCCGGGGTGGGCCGGCGCCTGCGGCGTGCCCGCGGACACGGGCTGCTGCTGGAACGGCTGCTGCTGCGCGGGCGCCTGCTGGAACGGCTGCTGCTGCGCGGGCGGCTGCTGGAACGGCTGCTGGAAGGGCTGCTGGAACGGCTGGCTGAAGGACTGCGGCACGGGCTGCTGGCCGGGGACCGGAGCCGGACCGGGCATCGGCGCACCCCCCTGCGGTGCCAGGTCCCAGTCGTAGCCGCACTCCTCGCAGTAGCGGCCCGTGCGCGGAGTGGTGCAGATCGGACAGACCGGCAGACCGGTCGTCGGCGTCGCGGGTGCGGGCGCGGACGGCGCGGGCTGCTGCCACGGCTGGCCCGCGCCCGGCTGCTGCTGCGGGGCGGCCGGCTGCCCGGTCATGGGCGTCCCGCAGTAGTCGCAGTAGTCCGTGGTCTGCGAGGTGTGGCCGTTCGGGCAGATCGGCATCGTGCAAGCCCCCCTCGGGCAAGCTAGGCGTCGGTCGGGTGCGGGGGGACCCCCGCTACTTCTTCACCCTGACGGTCTTGGTGGAGCGGGTTTCGAGCGTCATCGAGTCCTCCTCGCTCACGTTCTTACGGAAGCGAACGGTACCTTCCTTCGCGTCGACCACGTCGACCACCTTCGACAGCAGTTTGAAGGTGTCCTCGTTGCCCGACTCGGCCGCGAGCTGAACGGCCTTGCCCAGCTTGGCAGTCGCCGTGTCGAGGTCGCCGCGGCGGTGGGCGTCGAGGCCCTCCTGGATGGCGCCCGCGAGCTCCGCCTGGCCGGTGTAGTGCGCGACCTGCGGGTTGATCTTGGTGGAGGCGTTGAGGTCGTCCGTCCAGACCGCCTTGACCAGACCCTGCGAGAGCACCTCGGAGGTCCCGTCCGGCTGCGGCACGACCAGGCTGATCCGGCCGGCCAGCATCTCGTCGCCGACGCCCGCCGGCGGCACCTCGATGCAGACGTGGTAGTCGCGGCTCTCGTCGCCCCAGGAGCCGGTCGGGTAGTCGCCGGCGCGCGGGCCCGCGTCGACGCGACGGCCGCTCAGGTCCTCGACGACGGGGGCGACCTGCTTGACGAACTTCACCGTCGCGTTGGCCGGCGTCCACACGCGCAGGGCGACGTCGGCCACGGCCTTGCCCATGGCCTTCTCCATCATCGCCCGGAAGTCCTCGGCGAGGCCGGAGGGGTCGGCGACGATGTCGACGCTGCCCAGCAGGGCCGAGGAGATCCGGCGCAGCTCGGCGACCTCCCAGTCGGTCCCGACGCCGCGGCAGTCCGCGGTGAAGCGGCCCTGGACCCGGTCCAGGGTGTGCTGGAGCTGGTCCGGACGCTCGTGCTCGTTGCGGCCGTCGGTCAGCAGGATCGCGTGCCGGATGGAGATGTCGGGCCGGGTGGAGAAGATCTGGTCGGCCTTGGTCAGCCAGGTCCCGATCGCGGTGCCGCCGCCCGGGGTGAGCCGGCGCAGCGACTGCTTGGCCTCCTCCCGGGTGCCCGGCGAGGAGATCGCCAGCTGCCCCGCGCCCGGGTAGACCTCCTTGGCCTCGTGCGTGCCCGCGACCACGGCGAAGGCGACGCCGTCGCGGACGGAGTCGATCGCGGCGGCCGTGGCCTCGCGCGCGTTGCGGATCTTGGTGGGCGGGTAGTCCATCGAGCCCGAGCAGTCCACGGCGATGACCACGGCCGCGTCCGGGCCGTCCAGTGCCGCGCCGTAACCGGCGGCCGGGAGGGCCGCGCTGGTGCCGCCGCCGGTCGCGGTGACGGTGACGATCGCGTTGACCTCGTTCGCCCCCTGCGCGAGGTACGCGTTCTGGAAGATGTCGACGGAGAACTGCGGGAAGTTGGACTTGGTGAGCTTGGCCATGGTTCAGCTCTCCCCCTCGCGTAGCTGAATGGTGGGTGAATCGAGGCTGTCGCCGACGAGAGTGGGCGGATGGTTGGGCATGGTGGGCTCGTGCGGTTCGACGCGGTCGACGGGCAGCAGGGCGACGGTGACGTTGTCGTGCCCGCCGCGGTCGCAGGCGTAACGCGCGAGGGTCTGCGCGGCGTGCAGCGGCTTGGTGCGGGCGTCCGCCGGGACGACGGCCGCGAGGTCGGCGGCGGCCTCGGCGTAGTTCCACAGGCCGTCGGTACAGATCAGCACGGTGCCGGGGGCGTCAGGGGTGAAGGTGAGGGTGTGCGGCTCGACCTCGATCGCGTCCGCGCCGAGCCAGCCGGTGATGGCGTGCGCGCGCGGGTCGGCGAAGGCCTCCGCCTCCGACATCAGCCCCGCCTCGACCATCCGGGTCGCCCAGGAGTCGTCGACGGTCAGGCGGCGCGAGCCGGAGCGGTCGTCCGGGAACCAGTAGGCCCGGCTGTCGCCGACCCAGCCGACGGTGACCCGACCCTCCGTCACCACCGCGCTGACGATGGTGCAGGCGGGCGCGTTGCGGCTGGGCTCGCGCTCGTACTCGTCGGCCAGCTCGTCCACGCGGTTGGCCGCGGTCATGATTGCTTCCGTCATCGCGGTCTCCGGCTCCACGCCGGACTCCAGCGCCTCCAGCAGCGCCTCGCTGGCGCTGTCGGCGGCGGCCTGCGAGGCGTCGTCCGGGCGGGTCGCCGAGGAGACGCCGTCGCACACGACGGCGACGACGGCGGAGCTGCCGTCCGGACGGGAGGTGGCGGCGACGGCGAAGGCGTCCTCGTTCCGGTGGTGCCGGTGCCCGCGGTCGCTCACGCCGCAGACGCCGTTCAGCGACCGCTCCTGATGGTCCCTCGGCCTCGGCTGCGCGAGGCCGCAGGCCTCGCAGTACCCGTCGGTGTCGATCCGCTGCGCGCCGCAGCCGACGCAGACGCGGCTGTCGCCCACGGGCACGCTGCTCCACGGGTCCGGCGCCCCGGCGGTGCCGCCGCCGGGCTCCTCCACCTCGGTGGCGAGCACGGGCGCGGCCAGCACGAAGTCGCCGGTGGCACCGGAGGGCACGTGCGCGGCGCCTGCGCCTTCGGCCCCGCCGAACCCGCCCGCGTGCGCGGGCGCTCCC
>NZ_BBPQ01000110.1 GCF_000787855.1 Streptacidiphilus anmyonensis
GGCTCGGCGGGAGCGGGCGAGCTCGGCTGCCGTGAACAGCAGCAGCCGGTCCTGCTCAGTGGGTGTCAGTCGCATGGTCAGGCACTCTCTCATCTGACTGAAACTTCAGTCAATATTCTGGTTCTGCTCCGAGGACTCGGTGAGATCGGCGAGCTGCTTGCGGACGAAGGTCCTCGGGTTGAGGTCGTCGAGTTCGAGGTCCTGGAACTCCGGTCCCAGCCCGTCCCTGACCTCCTGTTTCGCACTGTCGGCGAGTTGTCGCAGCCGGCGCAGGACGGCGGTGGCCTCGGAGACCAGTTTCGGTAGCTTGTCCGGGCCGAAGATCATGACGGCCAGGACCACCAGGGCCGCCAGCTTGAGTGCGCCTATGTCGAAGAACACCGTTCGGCAACCTTCCTTGGGGGCGGCGGCAGTGGATGGTGCCCGACCCCGACCCCGACCCCACCGACCCCGACCCCGAGCTCGACGGCGACGGCCTCGGCGAGCAGGTGGCGGGCGTGCTCCAGGGGGATGGAGCCGCTGAGCCAGCGCTGGCTCAGCCCCTCCAGCAGGGCGGTGAGCCGCTCGGCGGCGGCCGCGTGGGCGGGGGCCGTGCCGCCGGGGTGGGCGCGGCCGAGCAGCTCGGCCGTGCCGTGCACCCAGGCGAGCGTGGCTGCGGCGAGGTCCTCGCGCGGCTCCGGGTCGAACACGGCGCTGGCCCGCAGCTCGCCCCAGGCGGTGCTGTTCTCGCGCACCACGGGGGTGTCCTGGAGCTCCAGCAGCAGGGTCTGCTCCAGCTCGGAGCGCGGATCGGGGTCGGATGCGGCGGGGTCGGATGCGGCGTCCGGCCCCGCCGTGTACCGCTCCGCGCGGTCGCCGATGAACTCCAGCGTCCGGCGCAGCAGTCCGGCCCGGTCGCCGAAGTGGTAGTAGATCAGCGCCACGGACACGCCGGCCTCCTTCGCGAGTTCGGCCACGCGCAGGCCGCGCACGCCGCGTCGCGCGATGACGCGGGTGGCGGCGGTGAGGATCTCGGTTCGACGGTCTGGCGGAGGCATACACGGAGTATTGACTGAAGTTTCAGTTCGGGGCAAGATGCGGATCACTCTCGCAGCCGTCGTGCTGCGGGAAGCGACATTCCGGCCACGGCCCGTCGCCCGCCGCGACGGGTCCCACGTCCCCTTCCGACCGGATCCCACCGGACCCGACTGGATCAGACGAGAAGCGGCATCCGGCCCGCGCCGGCTCCCTGACCGCTCGGCGCGCCGACCACACACGTCGCGTCCAGCACGTCCCACACACCGTCACATCAGGAGAAGAGCTGTCATGACTCTGCGTATGCCTGCCGAGTGGACCGAGCACGAGCGATGCCTGATGGCGTGGCCGACCCGGGCCGAGCTCTGGGGCGAGGAGGCCCTGGAGGAGGCGCGGCGCGAGTACGCGAACGTCGCCCGCGCCATCGCCGCCTTCGAGCCGGTCACCATGGTGGCCCTGCCCGGTCAGGGCGGGGAGGCCGCTGCCCTGTGCGGCGAGGGCGTCGAGGTGGTGGAGCTGCCGATCGACGACTCCTGGTTCCGCGACTCCGGTCCGATCTTCGTGCTCGGCGAGGACGGCCGACGCGCCGGGGTGGACTTCCGCTTCAACGCGTGGGGCCAGAAGCACTTCCCCTGGGACACCGACGACAAGATCGCCGGCCTGCTGCTGGAGCGTCTCGGCGTCGAGCGCGTCGAGTCCTCGATGATCCTCGAGGGCGGCGCGATCACTGTCGACGGCGAGGGCACGCTGATCACCACCGAGCAGTGCCTGCTGAACCCGAACCGCAACCCGGGCATGAGCCAGGACGAGATCGAGGCCGAGCTGAAGGCGAAGCTCGGCGTCACCAAGGTGATCTGGCTGCCCTACGGCGGGCTACTCGACACCGAGACCGACGGCCACGTCGACGGCGTCTGCGCCTTCGTCGCCCCCGGCAAGGTCGTGGTGCAGCTGCCCAGCGACCCGCAGCACCCCGACTACGAGCGGATGCGCGTCAACCGCGCCGTGCTGGAGGCGGCCACCGACGCCCAGGGCCGCCGCCTGGAGATCATCGACCTGCCGCAGAGCGCTTTCGTCGACGTCGAGGGCAAGGACACCGAGGTCGGCTACCTCAACTTCTACATCGCCAACGGCGGCGTGGTCGTGCCGGTCGCCGACGTCCCCGAGGACGAGGGGGCGCTCGCCGTCCTCGCCGCCGCGCTGCCCGGCCGCAAGGTCGTCGGGGTGCGCTCGCGCGTCATCGCCTTCGGCGGCGGCGGGGTCCACTGCATCACCCAGCAGGTGCCCGCAGCGCGGCAGTTGTCAGCGGCCCCGCAGGTGCCCGCCGCCTCCTGAGCACCGGTCGCCGCTCCGCCCTTCGCCCCCTCCCCAGCGTCGCGCACGAAAAGAGAGCACCGATGTCCAGACACCTGCCCCGCTCCGCCTCGGCTTCACCATCGGCGTCGCCGGCCCGCGGCCCCCGCCGGCCGCTGGCCGTCGCCCTCTCGGCGGCCGCCGCGCTCGGCCTGGTCGCCGCCTGCTCGGGGCCGCCGGCCACCGGAGGCGCCGGAGCGGCCGCCGCCTTCAAGCTGTCGGCCGGCACCCCGGCTCCCGCGGGCGACATCGCCTCGTTCACCTGGGCCTCCTACGCGGAACCGCTCACCTTGGACTACGCGATGGCCTTCGACTACCCGTCGAACACCATCCTGTCCAACGTGTGCGAGAGCCTCATGAAGTGGACCCCGCAGCTCAGGGAGGTCCCCGGTCTCGCGCAGCGGGCCTCGCA
Organism: Streptacidiphilus anmyonensis; assembly: GCF_000787855.1. Classification (GTDB taxonomy): domain Bacteria; phylum Actinomycetota; class Actinomycetes; order Streptomycetales; family Streptomycetaceae; genus Streptacidiphilus; species Streptacidiphilus anmyonensis. Next base: position 2,777 of record NZ_BBPQ01000110.1, read on the forward strand.
CCCGGACCCGACCACCTGGGTCTACGACCTGCGTCCGGGCGTGCACTTCCACGACGGCTCCCTGATGACCGCCGATGACGTGGTCTACAGCCTCGACCGGCAGATGGACCCGAAGACCGGCGCGGCCTGGGCGGGCGTCTTCCAGAACGTCGCCTCCATCACCAAGACCGGCCCGCTGGAGGTGACGGTCAAGCTGAAGACGCCCGACGCCGTCTTCCCGCAGTACATGGCCACGGCCGCCGGTGTGGTGGCGAGCGAGAAGGGCATCAAGGCGGCCGGGGCGAACTGGGGCACCGGCAGCCTCGACTGCACCGGACCGTTCAAGCTCGGCGCCTGGAACAAGGGCCAGTCCATCGAGTTGGACCGCTTCACCGACTACTGGGGCACCCCGGCCAAGGCCGGCAAGGTCACCTTCGAGTTCCTGACGGACCCCTCGGCGCGCACCAACGCCATGCTCACCGGCGCCGTCGACGGCGGCTACCTGATCCCGACCGAGAGCTACCAGCGGCTGCGCGACAGCGGCGTCGGCACCCTCTACTTCGGCGAGAGCCTGAGCACCGTCAACGTCAACGTCACCAACATGAAGGGGGTGCTCGGCGACGCCCGGGTGCGGCAGGCCCTGTCGCTCGCGCTGGACCGCTCCGGCTTCGTCAAGCAGGGCCTGGCCGGCAACGGCCAGGTGACCAACGCGCTGACGGACAAGGCCGCCTGGGCCATGGCCGACCCGGAGACGCTGAAATCCGCGTTCGACCTGCCCTCGACCGCTCCCGACCTGGCCCGGGCCAAGGAGCTGATCAAGGAGGCCGGCGCGACGGGCAAGACCGTCACCGTGGCCACCAGCGCGATCGGTCAGGACGTCTCGCTGCTGGCGACCGCCGTCCAGGCGGCCGGCACCGAGATCGGCCTGGACGTCCAGGTGAAGACCATCGCCCCGGACGCCTTCTCGGCCCTGTTCACCGACCCCAAGGCCCGGCAGGGGATCGACATGTTCCCCGAGACCTACTACCTGTCCATCACCGACCCGATGGACCTGCTCGCCAACTTCCAGACCGGCAACTACCAGAACTACGCCGGCTACAGCAATCCCGCCTACGACAAGCTCGTCCAGGAGGCCGTCGGCACCGACGACCCCGCCTCCCGACTGGCCGTCGAGGCGAAGCTCCAGCAGATCGCCGTGCAGCAGAACCTGTGGATCCCGGTCGCGAACTGGCCCACCGCGCTGTTCATGAACAAGCGGATCACCGGCGCGCCCACCACCATCTCCTACCTGTACTACCCGTGGGCCGCCGACATCGGGGCCGCGAGATGACCTTCCTGCGGTTCACCCTGCGACGCCTGGCCGAGATGGCCGCGACCCTGCTGGCCGCCTCGTTCCTGATCTTCGGGGCGATGTACCTGGCCCCGGGGAACCCGGCGAGCTTCCTGCTCTCGGGGCGCTCCGCCTCACCCGAGGCGCTCAAGGCGATCAACGACCAGTACCACCTGAACGACCCGTTCTGGGAGCAGTACCTGCGCTGGCTCGGCCAGGTGCTGCACGGCGACTTCGGCCGCTCCATCGAGTACCGCACGCCGGTGAACACCCTGCTCGCGGCCCGGCTGCCCAGCACGCTGCTGCTGGTCGCCATGGCCCTGGTGCTGGTCGTGGTCCTCGGCCTGGCGCTCGGCTGGATCGGCGCGGTGCGCGGCGGCGCCACTGACTCCACCATCCTGGTCGGCACCACCTTCGCGGTCGGCACGCCGTCCTTCGTGGCGGCGGTGCTGCTCCAGGGGCTCTTCTCGGTCAAGCTCGGCTGGTTCCCCAGCAGCGGCAGCGGCGCCGGCCTCGGGTCGATGCTGTGGCACCTCACCCTGCCCGCGCTGGCCCTCGCGCTCTACCTGATCGGCATGCTCGCCCGCGTCACCCGCAGCGCCATGCTCGAGGTGATGGGCCACGAGCACGTCACCGTGACCCGCAGCCGCGGCGTCCCCGAGCGGGCGGTGATCCGCCGTCACGTCTTCCGCAACACCCTCGGCACGGTGCTGACCATGGGCGGACTGATCGTCTCCACGCTGCTCATCTGCACCGTCCTGGTGGAGACGGCCTTCAGCGTCAACGGCATCGGGCAGTTGCTCGACCTGTCCACGACCACCAAGGACTTCCCCGTCGTCCAGGCCATCTCCCTGATCATCGTCGGGATCTTCATGCTGGTGAACTTCGTCGTCGACCTGCTGCTCCCGCTGGTCGACCCCCGGGTCAGCCTCGGCACGAGAGGAGCGAGCGCATGACCACCGCCCTCGTCCGCCGCCCCGGGCTGGCCCGGGTCAGGACCAACCGCCCCTTGCTGTACCTGCTCTGCCTCGGCTTCCTCGGCGTCGTCGTACTGCTGGCGCTGCTCGCGCCGTGGCTGTCCCCGCACGACCCCAACGCCGTCGACCTCGGCAACGCGCTGGCCGGCCCGTCCGCCGCCCACCCGCTGGGGGCCGACGGCTCGGGACGCGACACCGCGTCCCGGCTGATCACCGGAGCCCGCACCTCGCTGCTCGGCCCGCTCGGCGTCGTCGCCTTCTCCACCGTCGCGGGCGTCGTCGTGGGCGTCGCGGCCGGTTGGCGCGGCGGCTGGCTCGACTCGGTGCTCTCGCGCACCACCGAGCTCGTCTTCGCCTTCCCTGGACTGCTGCTGGCGATCCTGATCGTCTCGATCTACGGCGAGGGCCTGATCGCGCCGGTCGTCGCACTCGGCGTCGCCTACCTGCCCTACGTCAGCCGCCTCACCCGCTCCCTCGTCCTCGCCGAACGCGAACGCCCCTACGTCGAGGCGTACCAGGTCCAGGGCCACTCCGCCGTCCAGATCTGCCTGCGCCACGTGCTGCCCAACATCGCGCCCGTGGTGCTGGCCCAGTCCACCATCAACTTCGGCTACGCCCTGATCGACCTGGCCGGCCTCTCCTTCCTCGGACTCGGCGTGCCCGCGCTGACGCCCGACTGGGGCCGGATGGTCTTCGACGGCGAAAGCGCCATCCAGGCCGGCTACCCGCTCTCGGCGATCCTGCCCTGCGTCGCGATCGTGCTGACCGTCGTCGCCTTCAACGTCGTCGGCGAACGCTGGGCCGACCAGGTCGCCCGGAGGGACCGATGACCAACACCCTTGAGATCGACGGGCTGCGGCTCCACCTGCCCGGAGCCGCACGTCCGGTCCTGGCCGGGATCGACCTGACCGTCGGCGCGCGCGAGACCGTCGCGCTCGTCGGGGAGTCCGGCTCCGGCAAGTCGCTGACCTCGCGCAGCGTGCTGCGGCTGCTGCCGCCGGGCGCGACGACCGAGGGAAGGGTCGCCGTCCAGGGCCAGGACGTGCTCACCATGGACGCCAAGCAGCTGCGGCAGCTGCGCACCCACACGGCGGCCATGATCTTCCAGGACCCGCGCGCCGCCATCAACCCGCTGCGCCGCATCGGCGACTTCCTCACCGAGTCCCTGCGGCTCAACGCCGACACGCCGGCGCAGCAGGCCGACGAGCGCGCCGTGCGGATGCTCGACGCGGTCGGCCTCGGCGAGCGCGTGCTGCGCCAGTACCCGGGCCAGCTCTCCGGCGGCATGCTCCAACGCGTCATGATCGCCTCGGCGTTGATGGGCGACCCGGCCCTGATCCTCGCCGACGAGCCCACCACCGCCCTCGACGTGACCACCCAGGCCGAGGTCGTCGGCCTCCTCGACGACCTGCGCGAGCGCTTCGGCACCGGCCTGCTGTTCGTCACCCACGACCTGGGCCTCGCCGCCGCCATCAGCGACCGCGTCTACGTCATGTACGCCGGACGGATCGCCGAGACCGGCCCGGCCGAGGCGCTGTTCGACCGGCCCCGCCACCCCTACACCGCCGCGCTGCTGCGCTCCACGCCCCGCCTGGACGCCCCCCAGGGCCGGCTCGCCGCCATCAAGGGCCAGCCGCCCAGCCTGAAGGAGGAGCTGACGGGCTGTCCGTTCGCCGCTCGCTGCCCCTTCGCCACCCAGGCGTGCGCCGAGGAACTGCCGCCGCACCGGCCGGTCCCCGGCGAGCCCGACCGCCTCGTCGCCTGCCACCACAGCGACCAGCTCGCCGACCAGCTCGCAGGGAGCGCCGCCCATGACTGACGTTTCCGACGACCAGAGGGTCCTGGAGGTCGCCGGGCTGCACCGGGCCTTCGGCAGCGTGCAGGCCGTCCACGACGTCTCGTTCTGTCTCGCGCGCGGCGGATCGCTGGGCATCGTGGGGGAGTCGGGCTCCGGCAAGACCACCACCGCGCGGATCATCGTGGGCCTGGAACGTGCCGACTCCGGCCGCGTCCTGGTGCGCGGCCGGGACCGGTCCGCGGCGGCGGGACGCGGCCGCGGGGCCCGGCTGGAGCGGGCCCGCGAGGTGCAGATGGTCTTCCAGGACCCCTTCCTCTCCCTCGACCCGCGGGTGACCGTCGGCAGCGTGCTGCGCGAGACGCTGCGCCTGCACGTCCCCGAGGCGAAGGCCGACCACGACCGCCGCGTCGAGGAGCTCCTCGACCAGGTCGGGCTCGGCGCCCGCGAGGCCGGCGCCATGCCCCGGCAGCTCTCCGGCGGCCAGCGCCAGCGCGTCGCCATCGCCCGCGCGCTCGCGGTCGAACCGGCCGTCCTCGTCCTCGACGAGGCGGTGGCGGCCCTCGACGTCTCCGTGCAGGCGCAGATCCTCAACCTGCTCGCGGACATCCGCCAGGACACCGGCATCGGGTACCTGTTCATCACCCACGACCTTGGTGTGGTCCGCTGCGTCACCGAGGACGTGGTGGTGATGCGGCACGGACGGATCGTCGAGTCCGGCCGTACCGCCGAGGTGCTGGCCGACCCGCAGCACGCCTACACGCGGCTGCTGCTGGACTCCGTCCCGCGCCCGGGGTGGAACCCCAAGGCCATCGCCGTCGCCCGGCGGGCCCTGTAGGGCCCCCTCCGACGCGCCGCACCCGGTTTCGTGGGGAAGTCGGGTGCGGCGCCCCGACCCGACCCGCCGGAACCTGACCCGCCGGAACCTGACCCGGCGGGACCTGACCCGCACGACGAGCACCACGAGACGGCACGGAACCACATGCTTGCTGACCGGTACGAACTGCAACACGAACTCGGCAGGGGCGGCATGGGCACCGTCCACCGCGCCGTCGACCACCGCCTGCGACGCCTCGTCGCCGTCAAGACCCTGGCCCCGGAACTGGCGCACGACCCCCAGTGCCGGGCCCGGTTCCAGCGCGAGGCGCACGCGGTGGCGGCGCTGAACCACCCCGTCGTCGCGACCATCCACGACGTCGCCGAGGACGTGCGCGACGGCGCGCTCGTGCCGTACCTGGTCATGGAGTACGTCGACGGGGTCACCCTCGCGGACGTGCTGCGGCGCGGTCCGCTCCCGGTCGGCGAGGCCGTGGACGTGGCGATGCAGGTGCTCGACGCGCTGGACCACAGCCACCGCCAGGGCATCCTGCACCGCGACATCAAGCCGGCGAACATCATGACCACTCGCTCCGGCGCGGTGAAGGTCCTCGACTTCGGCATCGCCCGCGCCCTGACCGACACCGCGACCCGCCTCACCGGCACCGGCATGGCCGTCGGCACCCCCGCCTGCCTCTCCCCGGAGCAGATCAACGGCCTCGACGTCGACCACCGCGCCGACCTGTACGCCGTCGGCTGCCTTCTGTACGAGCTGCTGACCGGCCGTCAGCCCTTCGTCGGCGACTCGCCGTTCGTCATCATGCACCAGCACCTGACGGCGGAGCCGGCGCCGCCGTCGCGCAGCCGCCCGGAGGTGCCCCCGGCGCTCGACGCCGTCGTGCTGACTGCGCTGGGCAAGACCCCCGCCGACCGTTACCGGGACGCGGCGTCGATGCGAGCCGCGCTCGCACGCAGCGCCCCCGCCGGATCGGAGGCGGCGACGGTGCTGGTCACCCCGGTCGCCCCGAGCATCCCGGTCACCCCGGTCGCGCGGCCGACGCTGCCGGCGGCGGAGCCGCCGGGCTTCGGGCCGGCGAGCGTCGTCGTGCCGCCCGCCACGGACCCCGTCCCGACGAGCCCCCGGCCCTGGGTGGTCCGGCTGCACCCGACCGCCGAGGGCGTGCTCGCCGTCCTGGGCTGTGCGCTCGCCGCCCTGTGCGCGCGGATGCGGTACGTCGAAGCTCCGCACTTCGCGGCCGTCACGCTGCTGGCCTGCCTGCTGGGGGCGCTCGCGCTGCTCTGGTCGGCGCGCCTGGCCTGCACGGTCGCCTGGGGCCCGGTCGCCGAGACGCTCGCGGTCCAGTCGGACCTGCGGCGCGCCTACCTCGGGTTCGAGACCAAGCCGGTGCTGCTCGCCCTCGGGCTGGCGGCGACGGCCGTCGTCTGCGCCGTCCGCTGCTGCTCCCGGCGCGGCCGTGACGGCGGTTTCGCCGCGGTCGGCGCGTGGCTCACCGGGACGGCAGCCCTGTGGTTCTTCCTGGACGACCAGAACAAGACCGCCGTCTTCTACGCCCTCCTCGCGGCGGCGGTGCTCGGCATGGCCGCACTGGAACCCGCCCGCCGACGCGGCGATCTGCCGGCCGGCCGCGCGTCCGGAAGCGGGTCCGAGGGTGCTCCCGCGCGCGGGTTCCGGAGGCCGAGGTCGTGAGCGCCGCCGACCGCGCGGTCGCATGCCGCGCCCGCCCGGACCGCTGCCTGCCGTCCGCCGGGGCCCGGGCCTGCCCGGGAGACGGGAGATCCGCGCGGATCAGCTCGCGGCGTGCGGCGCGGTTGGCCGCACGGCTTCCGGACCCCGGCCGGGCGGGCCGTGCCCGGGGCGCCTCCCGGTCGAAGTCCCGGGGGACCGTCGCCCGGCCGGGAGCCGTCGGACGGACCCTCAGGCGCCCGGCAGGCGGTCCGCTGCGGCGGCGAGGCCGTGGACGAGGGCACGGACGACGGCGCGGGCGTCCACCGCCGAGCCGAGCGACTGGATCGCGGCCAGCCCGTCCGCCGCGGCGGCCAGCGCCTCGCCCAGCGTCTCCGCGTCCGCGCCGCCCTCCCGCTCGGCCGCGAGGACCCGGAAGAGGTCAACGAAGCAGGCGCGCCAGCGCGCGTACTCGGCCTCCAGCGCGACGCGCACCCGCTCGTCCGTCAGCGAGAACCAGTGCAGCGCCGAGTGCATCCGGGCCAGCTCCGCCGCCTCCGGCTGCGACAGCAGCGCGATGACGCGCTCGGACCGCTCGTCGAAGGTGCCGGGGGCGGCGACCGCCTCCTCCATCGGCGTGATCCACTCCGGCCGGATGTCCACGACGACCGCCACGATCAGATCCGTGCGGTCCTTGAAGTGGTAGTGGCACATCCCGTGCGTCACCCCGGCCAGCGCCGAGACGTTGCGGGTCGTGAACGGCACGTCGTCCTCGCCCGCCAGCAGGCTCCGCGCGGCGGCCACCAACCGGGCGCGCGTCTGCTCGCCCTTGACCGACACCCGCGGCTTGCGCGCGCGGACCGCTCCGGCCGCGACGGCCGCGCCCGCGCTGCTCGTGCCGCGAGCCTCCTGAACTGCCGCGTTCTCCACGTCTTCCCCAGCTCCCGTCGCCACGCGCCCACCTTAGCCATGCCGGGCCGCCCCCGTGAGCGAACCAGTTCCTGCGACATCTATTGACCGAGCGCATGGTCAGTTATACCTTCCCGTCAGCCGCGCAGAAGCGCGCCCCAGCCAAGGGAGGCCCAGCATGGACCAGCACGGCAGAGCCGAGGACGCGCACGACCCCCTGAGCTCACCGCACCTGAACACCCCGCACGCCCGCCCGCTCGACCGGCGCCGCTTCCTGGCGGCCGCCGGGCTCACCGCCGCCGGCGCCGCATGGGCCGTCACCGGCCTCGCCGGAACGGCCCGCGCCGCGACCGCGGCGACCGCCGCACGCGGCGTGCGGGGCAACACCCTGCGCCCCGCGACCGCCGCCGCGGCGGGCGCCTTCGCCGTCCCGCTCGACAGCGTCCCGCACACCCGCACCTGGATGGCCTGGCCCGACAGCAGCGCCATCTACGGACGCAAGCTCTCCGGCATGCAGGCGAACATCGCCCTCATCGCCAACACCATCGCCACCTACGAGCCGGTCTACCTGCTCGCCAACTCCGCCAGCGTCAGCGCCGCCAAGCGCGCCTGCACCAACCCGAACGTCACCGTCATCGGCAGCATCCCGATCGACGACTGCTGGATGCGGGACTCCGGCCCCGTCTTCCGCACCGACGGAGCGGGCGGACTCGACGCCGTGGGACTCAACTTCAACGGCTGGGGCAACAAGCAGACCCACGCCAACGACGCCCTCGTCGCGCAGCGCGTCGCCGCCTACCTCGGCGTCAACTTCACCGCCGCGGGCCTGGTCAGCGAGGGCGGCGCGATCGAGGCCGACGGCGCGGGCACCCTGATGGCCACCAAGAGCAGCATCATCAACTCCGACCGGAACCCCGGCAAGACCCAGGCCCAGCTGGAGGCGTCCATGTGCGCCGCCTACGGCGCGTCCAAGGTCATCTGGTTCACCGGCATCAGCGGGCAGGACATCACCGACGACCACGTCGACGCCACCTCGCGCTTCCTCGCCGCCGGGGCCGGCCTCGTGCAGACCCCCAACCCGGCCGACCCGTCGGACATCTGGTCCAACGACGAGCAGCAGCAGTACAACACGCTCTCCACGTCCACCGACGCCCAGGGCGCGAAGATCGCCGTCACCAAGCTCCAGTCGCCCGACTACAACAAGATCCGCGCCACGAGCGTCGACTTCGTCGACTCCTACGCCAACTACTACGTCTGCAACGGCGCGGTCATCTCCGCCCAGTTCGGCGACTCGACCGCGGACGCCAACGCCAAGGCCGTCCTGCAGCGGCTCTTCCCCGGCCGCAGCGTGGTCCAGCTGAACATCGACAACCTCGGCAACCAGGGCGGCGGCATCCACTGCGTCACCCAGCCCCAGCCCGCGCCCTGAGTCCGCCCAGGCGCACGAAACGGCCCCGCCGGTGACGACATCGGCGGGGCCTTCTCGTCGCGCGGACTCAGGCGGCGGCCTTGGCCTCGCGGATGTCGGCCTCGGCCGCGGCGCGCTTGACCGCCTCACAGCCCTTCTCGGCGATGGTCCTGGTGGGATAGGACTCGCCCACGGCGACGATCTCGCCGTTCCCGGCCTTCAACCGGAACCGCCACTGGTGGGCCTTGTCCTCGTAGACCTCGAAGTGAGCCGACATAGGTGCCTCCCTGGTCGGGTTGGTCACGTGATTCCAGCGTGCGACCCCCTGAGCGGCGCGGCATCTCGGCGGGGCAGCGCCCGGCGGGGCCGTTGCCCACCCGGACGCTCGCGGGCCCGGCACCGCGCCGGGCAGACGCGCGAACGGCCCGTGCGCCCGCCTGCGGAACTCCCCGCAGGCGCGGCAGTTGACGGTGCGCCCGCGCTGCCCGGCCCGCCTGCAGGCCGACCCGGAGCCTGACGGCTGGCGGTTCGGTCCCCGGGTGGTCGGCGAGCCGGAGAGCCTCGCCTCCCATGACGCGTCACGGCCCGGGAGACGGATCAGCCGGTCGGCGCCGGTGCGCCCGCAGCGCACCGAGGGCGAGCGGGAGGGGCTGACGTGGACCGTGACGGCTGGCCGCCCGGTCCCCGGGGCCTGAGGCGAGGGCCCCGCCCTTCTGGGCTCGCAACGGCCCTGCGCCGCGCGTCGGCCGCGCCCCTGGCAGGGAAACGCTCAGCCGGTCGGGGTCGGCGTGTCCGCGAGGTGGGCCTGGGCGGCGGCGGTGCGCAGGGCGTCGAGGACGGGGCGGTAGAGCGGGTGGTCCTGGGAGCCGCGGCGGACCGCCGCGAAGACGCGGCGGGTCGCGGTGGTGCCGACCAGCGGAAGCGTCACCACGTGCGGAAGGTCGACGCCGCGCAGCGCCGAGCGCGGGACCAGGGCGACGCCCGCACCCGTGCCGGCCAGCGCGGCGACCGCGCGGAAGTCGTCGGAGGAGTGCGCCAGCTGCGGCTGGAAGCCCGCCGACTCGCAGGCGAGCATCACCACGTCGTGGCAGGGGTTGCCCGGGTAGGGGCCGATCCACGGCTCGCTCGCCAGGTCGGCGACGGCGACGGCCGGCTGCTCGGCGAGCCGGTGGCTGCGTGGCAGCACGGCGTCGAACGGTTCGGCGTACAGGGGGAACTGGGAGAGCCGCTGGTCGTCCTGGCCCGGCGCGCCGCGGTACTCGACGGCGACCGCCAGGTCGGCGCGGCCGTCCAGGACCAGCATCAGGCTCGCGTCGCCCTCGGCGTCCTGGACCCGCAGCCGGATGCCGGGCGCGCTCAGCGCCAGCTCGGCCATGGCCGGGGCGACGACGGTGGCGATGCCGGTGGCGAACGAGGCCACCGTCACCTCGCCGCCATGCCCCGCGGCGAAGTCCGCCAGCTCCGCCTGCGCCCGCTCCAGCTGCTCCAGCACGATGTTGGAGTGGCGCAGCAGGATCTCGCCGGCGGCCGTCAGACGGACGCCGCGGCCGTCGCGCATCAGCACCTGGTGGCCGACCTCCTGCTCCAGCGCGGCGAGCTGCTGGGACACGGCGGACGGGGTCAGGTACAGCGCGGCGGCCGCGGCGGTCACCGTTCCGTGGTCCGCGACGGCCCGCAGGGTGCGCAGCCGACGGGAGTCAATCATCTGGCCATCATCGCATCGAGGACCTCGCGGCCACGAATGCCGACACCGCGCGCTCGACGTCCTCGGTCGAGTGGGCCGCCGACAGCTGCACGCGGATGCGCGCCTGGCCGTGGGGGACGACGGGGAAGGAGAAGCCGATCGCGTAGACGCCGTGCTCCAGCAGGGCCTCGGCCATCCGCCCGGCCTGCTCCGCGTCGCCGATCATGACCGGGGCGATGGGGTGCTCGCCGGGCAGGATCTCGAAGCCCTCCTCGGTCATCCGGGAGCGGAACAGCGCGGTGTTCTCGGCCAGACGCTTGCGCAGCTCGGCGCCGGGGCCGCCGTCGGTGTCCTCCAGCAGGTCCAGGACCTTGATCGACGCGGCGGCGATCACCGGGGCGAGCGAGTTGGAGAACAGGTACGGACGCGAGCGCTGGCGCAGCAGCGCCACGATCTCGGCGCGGGCGCTGACGTAGCCGCCGGACGCGCCGCCGAGCGCCTTGCCGAGGGTGCCGGTGATGATGTCCACGCGGTCCATGACCCCGTGCAGCTCCGGCGTGCCGCGCCCGCCCGGGCCGACGAAGCCGACCGCGTGGGAGTCGTCGACCATGACCATCGCGCCGTAGCGCTCGGCCAGGTCGCAGATCTCCTCCAGCGGGGCGATGTAGCCGTCCATGGAGAAGACGCCGTCGGTGACGATCAGCTTGCGGCGCGCGTCCGAGGCGGCCTTGAGCTGCTGCTCCAGGTCGGCCATGTCGCGGTTGGCGTAGCGGTAGCGGCGGGCCTTGGACAGGCGGATGCCGTCGATGATGCTGGCGTGGTTGAGCGCGTCGGAGATCACCGCGTCGCGGTCGTCCAGCAGGGTCTCGAAGACGCCGCCGTTGGCGTCGAAGCAGGAGCTGTAGAGGATGGTGTCCTCCTGCCCGAGGAAGCGCGAGATGCGCGCCTCCAGCTCCTTGTGCACCTCCTGCGTGCCGCAGATGAAGCGGACCGAGGCCATGCCGTAGCCCCAGGTGTCCAGCGCCTGCTTCGCGGAGCTGATCACCTCGGGGTTGTCGGCCAGGCCCAGGTAGTTGTTGGCGCAGAAGTTCAGCACCTGGCCCGGGCGGCCCCCGGCCGTGACGTCGACGGTGGCGCTCTGCGGCGTGCCGATCACGCGCTCGGGCTTGTGCAGGCCGGCGTCGCGGATCTCGTCGAGCGTGGCCTGGAGGTCCTCGCGGACGGAGTCGAGCATCGAAAGGTCCTTAAGTTCGCGGGTTTCGCGGGTGTCGTGGGAGGAGCGGGGCGCGGCGGGAGCGCGTCGGAGGGGGCCCTCAGACGGTCCAGTCGAGGATGACCTTGCCGCAGCGGCCGCCGGCGGCGTCGTCGAACGCGGCGTCGAAGTCCTGGTACGGGTAGCGGCCGGTGATCACCGGGCTCAGGTCCAGGCCGCCCTCCAGCAGCACCGACATCGCGTACCAGGTCTCGAACATCTCCCGGCCGTAGATGCCCTTGAGGGTGATCATGGAGGTGACGATCCGGGCGAAGTCGACCGGGAACTCCTCGGCCGGCAGCCCGAGCATGGCGATCCGGCCGCCGTTGGTCATGTTGGCGATCATGTCGCGCAGCGCCTCGGGGCGGCCGGACATCTCCAGGCCGATGTCGAAGCCCTCGCGCAGGCCGAGCCGGCGCTGACCCTGCTCGATCGTGGTCTCGGCCACGTTGAGCGCCAGGCTCACGCCGACCTTCTCCGCCAGCTCCAGCCGGTAGGGGCTCACGTCGGTGATCATCACGTTGCGGGCGCCGGCGTGCTTGGCCACGGCCGCCGCCATGATGCCGATCGGGCCCGCGCCCGTGATCAGCACGTCCTCGCCGACGAGCGGGAAGGACAGCGCGGTGTGCACGGCGTTGCCGAAGGGGTCGAAGATCGCCGCGACGTCGAGGTCGACCGGAACGCGGTGCACCCACACGTTCGAGGACGGCAGCGTCACGTACTCGGCGAAGGCGCCGTCGCGCCCGATGCCCAGACCCACGGTGCTGCGGCACAGGTGCCGCCGCCCGGCCAGACAGTTGCGGCACTTCCCGCAGACCAGGTGGCCCTCGCCGCTGACCACGTCGCCGACGACGACGTCCGTCACGCCCGGGGCGACCTCGACGACCTCGCCCACGAACTCGTGCCCGAGCACGCGCGGGGTCTGCACGGCCTGCCGCGCCCACGCGTCGTAGGCGCGGATGTGCAGGTCGGTGCCGCAGATACCGGTGCGCAGCACCTTGATCAGCACCTCGCCGGGGCCGACCTCGGGCTCGGGGACGTCCATCAGCCACAGGCCGGGCTCGTCCTTGGCCTTCACAAGTGCCTTCACAGCAGCTGCCTCCCGGGCATGCGGAACCACGATGGGATCGGGGGATGGTGCGAAATCCCGAGTCACGGGTCGCGACAACAGCCTCCCGTGTCACGGTGGTCCCGGTCCATCGACAGTTGCTGAACCGGGTCAGCAGGAAATCTTCATGATCCAGGCAGGTCCCGCGGTCGACGACGGCTTGAGCCCCGGTCCCTGCGGGGGACCGGGGCGGGGCCCGGCACGAATCGAGTGCGGGCGAAGGGCGGGGGTGTTCAGCCGACGGAGCTGGCGGCCTTGGCGATGAGCCCGGCGGTGGTCCCCGGGTGGCTGATCATGGCCACGTGCGAGGCGCCGGGCACCTCGACGATCTCGCGGGCCTGGGCCCGCTGGTAGAACCACCGCTCGAGCGCCGGCGGGATGGCCATGTCACGGCCGGCGACCAGGCCCCAGGAGGGGATGGCGCGCCAGGCGGCGGCGGTGGTCAGGTCGGTGAACGAAGAGGCGTCGAAGGGGCGTTGGGTGGCCTGCATGAGCCGGGTAGTGGCCACCGGCAGGTCGGCGGCGAACGCCGCCCGGAAGCCGTCGGGCTGGAGGTACAGGTCGGTTCCGGTGCTGCCGTCGGGCTTCGGGTAGGGCACGGGCCGGGTCGCGGCCTGGATGATGCTGCCGGGGAACCTGCCGATCAGCACCCCGAGCTGCTCGCCCACGTCCGGCACGAAGGCGGCGATGTACACCAGCGCCTTGACGTTCGGGTTGCCCGCCGCAGCGTTGGTGATGACGGCGCCGCCGTAGGAGTGGCCCGCCAGGACGATCGGGCCGCTGATCGACTGGAGCACGCTGGCGATGTAGGGGGCGTCGGTGGGCAGGCCGCGCAGCGGGTTGGCCGGGGCGATGGTGGTGTAGCCCGCGTCCTGGAGGCGTTCGACGACGCCGTTCCAGCAGGAGGCGTCGGCGAACCCGCCGTGCACCAGCACGATGGTCGGCTTGGCCGTGGACGCGGACTGCTGCGCGTCCGCGGCGGCGGGTGAGGCGGCGGTGGCGGGGGAGGCGGCCAGTTGGGTCAGCAGCGCGGCCGATCCCGCGACGGCCGCTCCGGCGGCCAGGACGCGACGGCGGGACAGGTCGGGGTTCATCGGGGCTCCTGTGCCGCCTGGGCGATGACGGCGGCGACGACGGCCGGGCGGGAGACGTAGACGGCGTGGCTGCCGGGGGTCTCGGTGACCGTGGCCTTCGCCCGCTCGGCCATGGCGCGCTGGGCGGCCGGCGGGATCATGTGGTCGTCGGTGGCGACCAGGTACCAGGACGGCTTGCTCTGCCAGGCCGGGTCGGTCACGGTGCCGTCCAGCGCCTCGACGCCCCAGGGGACCTGGGAGTCGGCCATGAAGGCCGCGAGCTGCTCGGGCACGTCGGCGGCGAAGGAGGCCGCGAACCTGTCGCGGTCCAGGAAGAGGAAGCCGTCCACCGGCGGCAGGATCGGCGGGACGGGCGCGCCGGGAGCGGGGTCGGCGATCAGGGAGCTCACCGATTCGCCCTTGTCGGGGGCGAACGCGGTGATGTAGGCGAGCGCGGCGACGTTCGGGTGGTTGCCCGACTCGGTGATGACGACGCCGCCGTAGGAGTGCCCGACCAGTACGGCCGGGCCGTCGAGCCCGTCGAGGATCCGGCGCGTGGCGGCGACGTCGCCGGCCAGCGAGAGGGTCGGGTTCTGCACGACGGCCACGTGGTAGCCGTCGGCGGTCAGGTGGTCGTAGACCCCCTGCCAGCCGGATCCGTCCACGAAGCCGCCGTGCACGAGGACGACGTTCCTGATGGGTGCCATGGTCCCTCCTGGCCTGGTGGGACAGGTTCTGACGCTGTCCCGGGTGCGAACGAGTCAATCGGTGCGCGGCCGGGCGGACCATGCAGAACAGCACGCAGAACTGCGCGCGGAACCCGGAGCGCGCCAGGTCAGGGCACAGCTCAGGGGGCAACTCAGTCGGCGTCGGCGTCAGCGGCCCGAGCCCGGCAGCGGTCGGCGGCCTCGGTGTCGCCGATCGCCTCGAACACCGTGGCCGCCCGCGCGTACGCCTGCCGGCTCTCGGCGGCCCGGCCGTCGTCGGCCAGCAGCGCGGCCAGCGTCTCCAGGGCGTCGGCCTGCCAGTGGTCGGACCGCTCCGGCCGCAGGCTGATCGCCTCGGTGACGGTGGTGAGCGCCTTCGCCCGTTCGCCCAGACTGCGCCGGCACTGGCCGATCCGCAGCAGCGCCAGGGGCCGGCAGGCGGTCGCGACGCTCGCGGACATGCCGGAGTCCTCGTCCTCGATCAGCGCGAGCGCGTCCTGGAACCGCTCCAGTGCCTCCGCGCAGCGTCCCGCTTCGCGGAGGGAGTTGCCGACACTGGCCAGGCCCTGGACGTAGCCGTCGACGTCGCCGAGGGCCCGGAACGACTCCGCCGCCAAGGTCCCCGCGACGACGGAGTCGTCGAGCCGGCCGAGGATGCGCAGCGCGCGTGCGGTGTACGTGTGCGACCAGGCGATCTGGGCCGTGGCCCCGCCACGGGTGGCCAACGCCAGCGCTTCGGCCGCGTGGCGCAGCATGTCCTCCGGGTCGCCCGGCGGCGATCCCGCGGCCCAGGCGAGGTAGTT
>NZ_BBPQ01000109.1:0-14349 GCF_000787855.1 Streptacidiphilus anmyonensis
AAGGGCGCGACTCCTGCGCAGGGAGCCAGTCGCACAGGGAGCCAGTCGCACAGCCTCAGGGGCGCGGGGCTGGTGCCGATCTGCGGCTCCGCCGCGTGGGCGCGAGCAACCAACGGCGTGCGGACGGCCCTGTGCGTGGAGGACCGTCCGCTCATCGGTGGCTTGTCGTGCAGCCCTCCGCGCCCCTGGAGAGTGCAACGACCTGCGGGAGCGGAAAGCCTCGGGCCCCCGCGCGGGGGTGCGCGGGGGCCCGAGTGGGGTGCGGCGAGCTGTCAGACCTCGAGGGCTTCCTTCTCGTCCTCGGGGATGGTGATGATCCAGCGGGTCTCCGGGCGGGGCCGGAGGTAGAAGACCCAGTACAGGGCCGCCGCGGCGGTGATGCCGCCGGTGAGCCAGAGGGCGGTGAAGCTCTGCTGGGTGACCACGTAGATCAGGACCAGGATCAGCGCGACCGGCACCGCCGGCCACAGCGGCATGCGGTAGGCCTTGGCGTTCTTGTGCTTGCCGCGGCGCGCGCCCAGCGCGGCGACGGCGACGCAGCCGTACAGCAGGGCGACGGAGACGCCGGTGACGGCGCTCAGGGTGTCCAGGTTGACGAAGCACAGCACCGCTCCGGGGACGCCGACTGCGAGGGTCGAGATCCACGGGGAGCCGTAGCGCTTGCTGAGGCTGGTGAAGGCGCGGTTGACCGGCTCCGGCCAGGCCTTGTCACGGGCGGAGGCGTACAGCACGCGGGAGTTCTGGATGACCATGACGATCGCCGCGTTGATGATCGCGAGCGCGATGGCCAGGCTGACGAAGGTGCCGACGGCGGAGTTGCTCCACTGGGTGACCATGCTGGAGATGTCGCCGCCCGCCAGGGCGTCCAGGCTCGGGGCGCCGACCGTGATCGCGATGACCGGGATCAGGATGACCGCGGAGCCGATGCCGAGCGTCCACAGCACGGTGCGCGGCACGGTGCGGTGCGGGCGCTCCATCTCCTCGGCCAGGTAGACCGCGGTGGAGAAGCCCTGGGTGATGAAGAGCGCGGCGGCCAGGCCCGCGATGAGGGTGCCGAAGGTGACGGGGCTGATGCCGCCGTGCGTGCCGGGCAGCTGCGGGTGGAGCAGTACCGAGGCGGAGCGGTTGCTGTGCGCGAAGCCGAGGACGGCGACCAGGCTGGCGGCGACGACCTCCAGCACCAGGAAGATGCCGGTGATCCAGGCGTTGGCCCGCAGGTCCAGCAGACCCATGACGGTCGCGGCGATCATGACGATCGCGCCCATCAGCTTCGGGTCGACGTGGACGATGGGGGCGAGGTACTGCGAGGTGCCGAGCGCGATCACCGGGGGCACGATCATGACGACCAGCAGCGCCTGGATGAAGGCGAGCCAGCCGGTGAACCGGCCGACGGTGTGGCCGGCCATGGCGTACTCGCCGCCGGCGCTGGGGACCAGCGTGCCGAGCTCGGAGTAGCACCAGGCGACGCCGATACAGAGGACGATCGCGATCGCCAGCGCGAGCGCGGTGCCCGTGCCGAGGGCCGCGAAGGAGGCCGGGACGATCACGAAGAGCGAGGACGCCGGCGTCAGACACGACAGTGTCAGCAGAGTGCCGCCGACGACGCCGATGGAACGCTTGAGCTTCTGCGGTTCCGCGGCCTCGATCGAGGGCGCGGCAGCCGTTGTGCCGTCCTGGGGACGGCGCAGGGTGTCGGTCATGGGCGTTCCGTTCCGGCTCGCACAACAGAGGGTGTCGCTGGGGGAGCGCTATCGCCTCCTGGCGTTCCTCGCTGATGCTCGTGTCAGTCGCTCCCGGCTCAGTCATGGAACCCTGCCGTTAACGGCGCGTCAAGGCCGGTTTTGCTTCGGATTCCGTTGCCGGATTCGGCTAGCACAACTGATCTGAAGTCGTGTCAGCGAGTTGTCCTTTATGTCCTCGGTCACACTGCGCCTTTGCTTCAAAGATAGATGCGCAATACAGCCTTCATATCATTGCCATCCAGTATTTATGATCATGGCTTCGCGATCGGCGAACCCGGCGACGACAACGGGGCCGCCGAGTGACCAAGCACTCAGCGGCCCCGCGGCCTGCTTCGGATTGAGCAGTCTGCGGACGAAACCGTCCGCATAACGATCCGGAATGTGGAAACTTTTGCGACGGCTACTGGGGCGGCAGCCACCCCGTCTGCACGGTGAACGAGCCCCGGCGGCGGGTGACCAGGACGCCTCGGCCCGGCGGCAGGATCTGCGGGCGAACGTTGCCGAGCAGCACGCCCTCGTCGCGGTCGCCGGACAGGACGATGCCCTGCGCGCCCAGCTCCTTGAGCCGCTGCATGACCGGCTCGAACAGCGCGCGCCCGGCGCCGCCCGAACGGCGGGCGATGATGATGTGCAGGCCGACGTCCTTGGCGAACGGCAGCACCTCCAGCAGCTGCTGCAGCGGGTTGCCGGTGGAGGTGGCGACCAGGTCGTAGTCGTCGACGACCAGGAACAGCTCCGGGCCGCTCCACCAGCTGCGGTCGCGCAGCTGCTCCTGCGTGACGTCCTTGCCCGGGATGCGGCGCTCCATCGAGCCCTTCACATCGCCCAGGAACGCCTGCAGGGCGGGCTGCGCCGCCGCGTACTCCAGCAGGTGCGGAGTGGTGACCGTGCCCAGCAGCGAACGGCGGTAGTCGCCGATCACGATCAGCGCCTGCTCCGGCGTGTACCGCTCGGTGATGCCCTTGATCAGCAGACGCAGCAGCGCCGTCTTACCGGTCTCGCCGTCACCGAAGACGATGAAGTGCGGGTCGGTGTCGAAGTTGAGGTACACCGGCGCGAGCGCGTTCTCGTCCACACCGATCGCGATGCCGAGATCGGCCGTCTCGAACGGCTTGGGCAGGTGGTCGACGGGGAGCAGCTCCGGCAGCATGCGCACCTGCGGGGCCCGGGGGCCCTGCCAGTTCTCGGCGGTGGCCTGCACCATCGCGGCGACCGCGTCGGAGAGGTCCTCGACCGTGCTGGAACCGTCCAGGCGCGGCAGACCCGCCAGGAAGTGCAGCTTGTCGGCGGTGAGACCCCGGCCGGGCGCGCCCGCGGGCACGTTCTGGGCCACCTTGCGGTCGATCTCGGACTCCATGGAGTCACCGAGCTTGAGCTCGACACGCGTCTGGAGCAGGTCCTTCAGCGCCGGGCGGACCTCGCCGTAGCGGTTGGCGGTGACCACCACGTGGACGCCGTAGGCCAGACCGCGCTGCACGATGTCGGCGACGTGCGGCTCCAGCGCCTCGAACTCCTGCCGGAAGCTCAGCCAGCCGTCGATGAGCAGGAAGACGTCGCCGTGCGGCTCGTCCGGCAGCATGCCCTGCTTGCGGCGGTTGCGGAAGGTCGCGACCGAGTCGATCTGCTGCGCCCGGAACAGCTCCTCGCGGCGGTTCAGCACCCCGCTGACCTCGGAGATCATGCGGCGCACCTTGTCGCCGTCCAGACGTCCCGCGACGCCGCCGACGTGCGGCAGGCCCTGCATGCCGATCAGACCGCCACCGCCGAAGTCGAGGCAGTAGAACTGCACCTCGGCGGCGGTGTGCGTCATCGCGAACGAGGTGATCGCGGTCCGCAGCAGGGTCGACTTGCCCGTCAGCGGACCGCCGACGACCAGACCGTGGCCGGCCGCGCCGGAGAAGTCCACGTACATCAGGTCGCGGCGCTGCTCGAACGGCTTGTCGACCAGACCGACCGGGACCACCAGGCGTCCCGGCGCGGTGTAGTCCGGCGCGTGCAGGCCGCGCTCGGCGCTGACCGCGAGACGGCCGTAGAGCTGGTCGACGGAGGGCGCCTCCTTCAGCGGCGGCAGCCACACCTCGTGCGCCGGCGGGCCCTGGCCCTCCAGTCGGTCGACGATCACGTCGAGCACGGTGTCCACCAGCGCGTCGTCCTGCCGGGGCGGCTGGACGACGGCGGGCGTCTCCTCCAGCGGCTGGAGCGGCAGCGCCACCGGCGAGCCGGTGAACAGCACCGGCCGCGCCCGCCGGACTCCGCCCGAGGACTGCTGCGCGCCGCCCGGCCGGTAGGGGCCGGACACGTAGGCGGCCTTGAACTGCGCCATGACGTCGGTGCCGAACTTCAGGTAGCCGACACCCGGCACCGGCGGCAGGTGGTAGGCGTCCGGGACGCCCAGCGCCGCGCGGGACTCGGCGGCGGAGAAGGTGCGCAGACCGATGCGGTAGGAGAGGTAGGTGTCCAGACCGCGCAGCTTCCCCTCCTCCAGACGCTGCGAGGCGAGCAGCAGGTGCACACCCAGCGAACGGCCGATGCGGCCGATCTGGATGAACATGTCGATGAAGTCGGGCTTGGCCGTCAGCAGCTCGCTGAACTCGTCGATGATCAGCAGCAGCGAGGGCAGCGGGTCCAGCGGCGCACCGGCCGCGCGCGCCCGCTCGTAGTCGTGGATGTTGGCGAAGTTGCCGGCCGCGCGCAGCAGCTCCTGGCGGCGGTTGAGCTCACCGGTGATCGAGTCGCGCATGCGGTCGACGAGGGTGAGCTCCTCCGCCAGGTTGGTGATGATCGCGGAGGTGTGCGGCATGTCCGCCATGCCGGCGAAGGTCGCGCCGCCCTTGAAGTCGGCGAGAACGAAGTTCAGCGTCTCCGAGGAGTGCGTCAGCGCCAGACCCAGCACCAGCGTGCGCAGCAGCTCCGACTTGCCCGAACCGGTGGCCCCGACGCACAGGCCGTGCGGGCCCATGCCCTCGAGTGCCGCCTCCTTCAGGTCCAGGACGACCGGCTCGCCGCCGGCGCCCAGACCGATGGGGACGCGCAGCCGGTCGTGCACCGGTCGCGGACGCCAGGTGCGGGCGGTGTCCACCGAGGCGGCGTCGCCGACGCCCATCAGGTCGGTGAAGTCCAGGTTCGCCAGCAGCGGCTCGTCGTCGCCGCCCTGTGAGATGCGCAGCGGGGCGAGCTGACGGGCCAGCGCCTCGGCCTGCCAGGCGGACACGGTGTCCGGCACGCCGCTGTAGGAGGCGCCGGACGCGGAGCGCAGCGTCATCTCCTTCGGCGTCACACTGATCGCCAGCTGGCCGCGCTGCTCGTCCGTCTCGCCGAGCACGACCTCGACGACGGTCACGCCCTGGAGGCCCTCACCGCTCGCCAGCACCGAGTCGGCGCCGATCTGGGCGCCGTCGAGGATCACCACGATGTGCGGCTGGTCCGGCACGGGCTGGGCGTCGCGGTGGAACCGGGCACGACCGGCCAGCTCGTCGTCGAGCAGCTCCTCCAGCTCGTCGAGCGAGGTGCAGATCATGCGCAGCGAGCCGGCGCCGTCGGTCTCACGCGGGTGCTGGGTGTGCGGGAGCCACTTGGTCCACTCCCACTCCGGCAGCGCGCCGGGCGCGCAGGCGATGCCGACGACCAGGTCGTCCGGCGACTGAAGCGTGGTCAGCTGCGAGAGCACGGCGCGCAGTTGCCCGTAGACGGTGTCCGGGTCGCCGGAGACGGTCATGTGGTAGAAGGCGCGCAGCGAGACGGCCAGCGGCAGGTCGGGCAGCGTGCTGTGGCTCTTGATGAACGACCGCATCGCGTCCGCCGTCAGCGGCTCCAGGTCGTCGACCGGCGCGGTCTGCGGCGGGACGATCCGGGACGCCAGCTGCTGCGGTCCGGTGCCCACGCGTACCTGCGCGAAGTCGCCGTCCATCGGCCGCCGCTCCCACAGCCGGCGGCCCTCGGCCACGACGGACCAGAGCTGGTCCGGCTGGGGGTGCGTGTACAGCTGCGCGTCGCGCTGAAGCTGCGCCACCTTGCGCACCTGGCGGCGCAGCTGGCCCAGGTACTTCAGGTAGTCCGCGCGCTCGTCGTCGGTGCCGCCGCCGCCCTTGCGCGACTGGTTCACCTGCGCGACGGCCATGGCCACCGTCGAGGCGACCATCATGCCGCCCATGACCTTCATCATCGTCTGCGCGCCGGGCATGAAGAAGAACGCGGCGGAACCGGCCGTCGCCAGCATCGGCAGCAGGGACTGCCACCAGGAGCCCCCGTCGTCGCGGGGCAGCTCCGGCGGAGGCTCCAGATGGAGCTCCTCGTTCGGCACCGCCGGCGGGTAAGCCCGCGGCGGTCGCTTGACGGTCACCACGCTCAACTCGGCACCAGCCTCGTTCTTTAGTCCCCCGGTGACCGCAGGGGGGCGCAATCTGCCGCCCCCGTGGCACCGCTGTCCGCAAGCGGCGATCCTATCGGGAACCGGTCATGGCTCGATCACGGGGAAGAAGAGATCGAACGAGACCAGAAGCAGGCGGAGTTCCCGCAGCCCGTCCGCGCCGCTGCCCGGCACGTGACCGAGGCGTGCGCGGACGCCGCTTCCAGGAGTGACGGGTCGTCGGCGGGATGCAGCGTCAGGCCGGACGGCCGCTCCAGTCCCTCGACGGATTCACCCCCGTGGCGGACGTACCCCATCCCGCCCCGGCGTCCCTCTCCCGGGCGATCTGCGCCGTGTCACGCGAGCTCGGCGCACTGCCGCCGGTCGCGCAGGTGATTCTGACGCCGTCTCAGGACGGGCGCTCCGGCGACCGATCGCCTCGGGGTCCCAGGGGTCGCGTCCGGCTACTCCCCGCGACCCTGACAAGTGTCCGCACCGTATAAGGTGAACCGCTGTCAGCCACGGTATGGGGGAGGCCACCACGTGAGCACCAGCGCCACGACCGGGTTCTGCCGGGTCACCGTCGTCGCGCCGGACAGTCGGATCGATGTCGCTCTGCCCGAGGACGTCCCGCTCGCAGACATCTATCCGGAGGTACTGCGGCTCTCCGGACAGACCCAGGCCGAGGGCGCGCCCACCGGGTTCCACCTCGTCCGACGCGACGGCACCGTCCTGGACAGCAGCCTGCCGCTGCAGGCCCAACAGGTGCGTGACGGAGACCTGCTGAGCCTGCGGCCGTTCGCCGAGTCGCTCGCGCCCGCCGTCTTCGACGACGTCGCGGACGCCATCGCCTCCGGCGTCGCGGAGGACCGCAGCCAGTGGGGCCCCGCGCTGATGCGCGGTACAGGCCTCATCGGCGGCGCGATCGTCCTGCTCCTGCTGGCCTTCGCACTGTGGTTCTCCGACCTCCAGCACGACATGCACTCGCTGCCCGGCCTGATCGCCGGCCTCGCCTCGGTCGTGCTGATCGCGCTGGCCGGCGCCCGCGCCCGCGTCTACGAGGACCGGGGCGCGGCTCTCGCGCTCGGCATGGCCGCGCTGCCGCTGGCCATGCTCGGCGGTACGGGCGTCGTCGCCCCGGCGCAGGGGGAGGGGCCGGGACGGATCCAGTTCCTCGTCGGCTGCATCGCCGTGCTGCTCGCCGCGACGCTGCTCGCGGCGCTGCTGCCGAACGGCGACGCGCCGTTCGTCGCCGCCGCGCTGGTCTCCGGTGTCGGCACGATCGCGACGCTGGTCGGCGTCCTCACCGACGCCTCGGCCCGCGAGGTCGCGGCGGGAGCCGCGGTCGTCGCGGTCGGGCTGGTGGGCTTCCTGCCCTCCCTGTCCTCGCGCTTCGCGCGCCTGCCTGTCGGCTTCCACGCCCCCCAGCAGCAGCGCCCCTCGGCGCGCGGCGGGGACAGCGAGAACCGTCCGGCCCTGGACCTGACCCGCATCGCGACGCAGGCCCGCCGCGGCCACGAGCTGCTCGTCGGCATGGTCGGCGGCTGCGCCGCCGTCGTGCTGGGCAGCAGCGTGGTGCTGGCCTTCACCTACAACACCTGGACCGAGGTGCTCGCGCTGACCCTCGGCGTCTCGACGATGCTGCGGGCCCGCCTGTTCACCCACACCTCGCAGGTGATGTGCCTGCTGGTCGCGGGCCTGGGCAGCCTTGCGCTGCTGGTGGTGGGCCTGGCGCTGCACATGCCGCTGTTCATCTTCACGAACATGCGCGACACCTCCGCCGTCGACATCCGCACCCTGGTGACGGCGGTCGGCATCGCGGCCGGCGCGGCGATCCTGGTCTCCATCGCGCTGGTCGTGCCCAAGAAGGGCGTCTCCCCGTTCTGGGGCCGCATCCTCGACCTCGTCGACGGCCTCACCCTCGCCGCCCTCGTCCCGATCGCCCTCGCGGTCCTGGACGTCTACGGCACCGTCCGGGGCTTGACTTCCTAGGGGGTGGGCCCTCCGACAGTCGGGGCGCTGATCCCGGCTGCCAGAGGGCCCACCCCCCTCCTGGTAGGCTTGACCGCTGGATCGTGCGTGCATCATGCACGCGGCGTTCCTCCGCCGAGTACGTCAGACCCTGTGACGAAGACCAGGGGCGCTCGGCACCATGATCGTGAAGGAGTGGGCATGGCCCTCGACCAGAGCATCAAGAAGCAGATCATCGCCGAGTACGGTCAGAAGGAGGGCGACACCGGCTCTCCCGAGGTCCAGATCGCGCTGCTGTCCCGCCGCATCGCGGACCTGACCGAGCACCTCAAGTTCCACAAGCACGACCACCACTCCCGTCGTGGTCTGCTGCTCCTGGTCGGTCAGCGCCGTCGCCTGCTGCAGTACCTGGCCAAGACCGACATCGAGCGCTTCCGTACCCTGGTGGACCGCCTCGGCATCCGCCGCGGCGCCGCGGGCACCGCTCGCTAGTCGACCCACTCGGGGGCGGCTCTCCCAGGGATCTGGGGGAGCCGCCCTTCGGTGTATCGCACCGCCCCCGCTCCTCACACGTTCGGCTCCGCCGAAGGGAGCGTGGTTGAGCCTTGGGCACGCGTGGGAAAGAGACCGTGCGTAAGGTGTGAAGGACAAAGGGTGCCGCATCCCACACGGGGATGAGACACCGGACGCGGAGCGTCCACACGCATCCGAGCCAGCGGCAGCCAGGCCGCCGGTCCTCGGTAGTGGCCGCCGGAGGAGCAGCGCGTAGGTACGCGGGCTCCGGCCGGCAGCTTCGATCGAAGACCGGCCAGGTCCAGGCCGCAGGACGTACGGACAAGCGCGGGGGCGCTCCACCTAGAGGACAAAAGAAGGAGATCTTCCGGGTGGAAGACAACACCATGCACGAGGCCGTGGCCGTCATCGACAACGGCAGCTTCGGCACCCGCACCATCCGCTTCGAGACCGGCCGCCTCGCCAAGCAGGCCGCCGGCTCCGCGGTCGCCTACCTCGACGACGACACCATGGTCCTCTCCGCGACCAGTGCGTCGAAGCAGCCGAAGGAGCACTTCGACTTCTTCCCGCTGACCGTCGACGTCGAGGAGCGGATGTACGCCGCCGGGCGCATCCCCGGCAGCTTCTTCCGCCGTGAGGGCCGTCCCTCCGAGGACGCGATCCTCACCTGCCGTCTGATCGACCGCCCGCTGCGCCCGTCCTTCGTCAAGGGCCTGCGCAACGAGATCCAGGTCGTCGTGACGGTCATGGCGCTCAACCCCGACCACCTGTACGACGTGGTCGCCATCAACGCCGCCTCCGCCTCCACGCAGCTGGCGGGCCTGCCCTTCTCCGGCCCGATCGGCGGCGTCCGCGTCGCGCTGATCCGCGGCCAGTGGGTCGCCTTCCCGACGCACAAGGAGCTCGAGGAGGCCGTCTTCGACATGGTCGTGGCCGGCCGCGCCCTGCCGGACGGCGACGTCGCGATCATGATGGTCGAGGCCGAGGCCACCGACAAGACCATCGAGCTGGTCAAGGGCGGCGCCACCGCGCCGACCGAGGAGGTCGTGGCCGAGGGCCTCGAGGCCTCCAAGCCGTTCATCAAGGAGCTGTGCCGGGCGCAGGCCGAGCTCGCCGCGCACGCCGCCAAGGCGACCGCCGAGTTCCCGGTCTTCCTCGACTACCAGGACGACGTCCTGGAGGCGCTGACCGCCGCGGTCAAGGACGAGCTGGCCCAGGCGCTGACCATCGCCGGCAAGCAGGCCCGCGAGGCCGAGCTGGACCGTGTGAAGGACCTCGCCGTCGAGAAGCTCCTGCCGGAGTTCGAGGGCCGCGAGAAGGAGATCTCCGCCGCGTACCGCGCGCTGACGAAGAAGCTGGTCCGCCAGCGCATCGTCAAGGAGAAGGTCCGCATCGACGGCCGTGGCATCACGGACATCCGCACCCTGGCCGCCGAGGTCGAGGTCGTCCCGCGCGTCCACGGCTCGGCCCTGTTCGAGCGCGGCGAGACCCAGATCCTGGGTGTCACCACGCTGAACATGCTCCGCATGGAGCAGCAGCTCGACACGCTCTCCCCGGAGACGCGCAAGCGCTACATGCACAACTACAACTTCCCGCCGTACTCCGTCGGTGAGACGGGCCGCGTGGGCTCCCCCAAGCGCCGCGAGATCGGTCACGGCGCGCTCGCCGAGCGTGCGCTGATCCCGGTCCTGCCGACGCGCGAGGAGTTCCCCTACGCGATCCGCCAGGTCTCCGAGGCGCTGGGCTCCAACGGCTCGACGTCCATGGGCTCGGTCTGCGCCTCCACCATGTCGCTGCTGAACGCCGGTGTGCCGCTGAAGGCCGCCGTCGCCGGTGTCGCCATGGGTCTGATCTCCCAGGAGGTCGACGGCGAGACGCACTACGTCGCGCTGACCGACATCCTCGGCGCCGAGGACGCCTTCGGCGACATGGACTTCAAGGTCGCCGGCACCAAGACCTTCGTCACGGCCCTCCAGCTGGACACGAAGCTCGACGGCATCCCGGCCTCCGTCCTGGGCGCGGCCCTGAAGCAGGCGCACGACGCGCGTCTGCACATCCTCGACGTGATGAACGAGGCGATCGACGTTCCGGACGAGATGTCCCCGAACGCGCCGCGCATCATCACGATCAAGATCCCGGTGGACAAGATCGGTGAGGTCATCGGCCCCAAGGGCAAGATGATCAACCAGATCCAGGAGGACACCGGCGCCGAGATCACCATCGAGGACGACGGCACGATCTACATCGGCGCGTCCGACGGCCCGGCGGCCGAGGCGGCCCGCAACACGATCAACCAGATCGCCAACCCGACCATGCCGGAGGTCGGCGAGCGCTACCTGGGCACCGTGGTGAAGACCACGACGTTCGGTGCGTTCGTCTCCCTCATGCCGGGCAAGGACGGCCTGCTGCACATCTCGCAGATCCGCAAGCTCGCCGGTGGCAAGCGCGTGGAGAACGTCGAGGACGTGCTGCCGGTTGGCACCAAGGTCCAGGTCGAGATCGCCGAGATCGACCCGCGCGGCAAGCTCTCGCTGATCCCGGTCATCGAGGGCGAGGAGGCGGCCGAGGACGCCGCCACCGACGCCGAGAAGTAAGCAGCAGCTTGCTCACTGCGGCCCGGCTCCACCGTCAGGGTGGAGCCGGGCCGCAGGCCCGTTCGCGCAACAATCCCAAGGACTTCTCAGTGCCGCAGCCCACTGCCCAGGACCAGCGTCCCGGAACGACCAAGACCCTGCTCAAGGGCACCGACGGCGCCGGAACGGTCCGACGAACGGTCCTGCCCGGCGGCCTCCGCGTCGTCACCGAGACCCTGCCCACCGTCCGCTCCGCGGCCTTCGGGATCTGGGTCGGCGTCGGCTCGCGGGACGAGACGCCGGTGCTGAACGGCGCCACGCACTACCTGGAGCACCTGCTCTTCAAGGGCACGAAGACGCGCTCCGCGCTCGACATCTCCTCCGCGCTCGACGCGGTCGGCGGCGAGATGAACGCGTTCACCGCCAAGGAGTACACCTGCTACTACGCGCGGGTGCTCGACCGCGACCTGCCGTTGGCCGTCGACGTCGTCAGCGACATGCTGACCTCCTCGCTGGTCCGGCAGGAGGACATCGACACCGAGCGCGACGTGGTGCTCGAAGAGATCGCGATGACCGAGGACGACCCGAGCGACGTCGTCCACGACCTCTTCGCCAAGACGCTGTACGGCGAGTCCCCGCTGGGACGGCCCGTGCTGGGCACCGTCGACACCATCAACGCCCTGACCCGCGACCAGGTCCACGGCTTCTACCGCCGCCGCTACAAGCCCGAGCACCTCGTCGTCGCGGCCGCCGGCAACGTCGACCACGCCAAGGTCGTGCGGCAGGTGCAGCGCTGCTTCGAGCAGGCCGGCGCGCTGGGCCGTGAGGACGTCCTCCCGGCCGCGCCCCGCAACGGCAGCCGCGCGCTGAAGACCGCCGGGAAGGTCGACATCCTCGACCGGGCGACCGAGCAGGCGCACCTGGTCCTCGGCATGCCGGCGCTCGCCCGCACCGACGACCGCCGCTGGGCGCTCGGCGTGCTGAACTCCGCCCTGGGCGGCGGGATGAGCTCGCGCCTGTTCCAGGAGGTCCGCGAGAAGCGCGGGCTCGCCTACTCCGTCTACTCCTACACCTCCTCCTACGCCGACTCCGGGCTCTTCGGCATCTATGCCGGCTGCCAGCCCAAGCGGGTCGAGGAGGTCCTGAAGATCTGCCGCGAGGAGCTGGAGAAGGTCGCCGTCGACGGCATCACGGAGGACGAGCTGAAGCGGGCCGTCGGCCAGATGTCCGGCTCGACCGTGCTCGGCATGGAGGACACCGGCTCGCTGATGTCCCGCGTCGGCAAGGCGGAGCTCTGCTACGGCAGCCACCTCTCCGTCGACGAGCTGCTCGGCAAGATCGCCGCGGTGACCCTGGACGACGTCCGCGCGGTGGCCACCGAGGTACTCGGCGGGCTCCGTCCTTCCCTTGCTGTGATAGGACCGGTGGCAGGCAAGCGCGCCGACCGCCTCGCCCAGGCCATGGCCTGAGCCGGCCAGATTCCTCAACTGCTAGGAGCCACTGCAATGAGCACGCCGCTGCGGGTCGCCGTCATCGGGGCCAAGGGCCGGATCGGCTCGGAGGCCGTTCGCGCCGTCGAGGCCGCCGAGGACATGGAGCTCGTCGCCGCGATCGGCCGCGACGACAAGCTGGAGACGCTGGTCGAGTCCGGCGCCCAGGTCGCCGTCGAGCTGACCCACCCGGACGCGGTGATGCGCAACCTGGAGTTCTGCACCGCGCAGGGCATCCACTCCGTCGTCGGCACCACCGGCTGGAACGAGGAGCGCCTCGCCCGGCTGGGGGAGTGGCTTGCGGCCTCGCCGGGCACCGGCGTGCTGATCGCCCCGAACTTCTCCATCGGCGCGATCCTCACCATGCGCTTCGCCCAGCAGGCGGCCCGCTTCTTCGAGTCCGTCGAGGTCGTCGAGCTGCACCACACCAGGAAGGCCGACGCGCCCAGCGGCACCGCGACCCGCACCGCGCAGCTGATCGCCGCCGCCCGGGCCGAGGCCGGGCTGCCGCCGCAGGAGGACCCGACCACGCACGGCCTCCCGGGCGCGCGCGGCGCGGACGTGGACGGCGTCCCCGTCCACGCGATCCGCCTGCGCGGCCTGCTGGCGCACCAGGAGGTGCTCTTCGGCGGCGTCGGGGAGACGTTGACCATCCGTCACGACTCGATGCACCACAGCTCGTTCATGCCCGGCATCCTGCTCGGCGTGCGCAACGTCGTGGACGCGCCCGGTCTCACCTTCGGGCTCGAGAACTACCTGTTTGCCGAAGGCGAGTGACATAGCCGTGGTTGCCCGGGTGTTGTACTTCGTCGTCACGATCGCTCTGCTGCTCGGCCTCGCCGTGGTGGCCGCGACCGGCGGTCAGCTGATGGCCACCGGCAACGGGGCCGGCATCGGCATCGGCGTCTGCGCCGAGGTGCTGGTCGGCATCGCGCTCTGGTTCGTCTGGAAGACCTACCGCTTCGGCCGGGACAGTCAGCGGCTCTCCCGGATCCTGGAGGCAGAGAACGGCCTGCCGGTCGACGAGCTGACGCGCACTCCGGGCGGCAGCATCGACCGGGACTCGGCCGACGCGGTCTTCGCCAGGCGCAAGGCCGAGACGGAGGCAGCGCCGGAGGACTGGCGCAGCTGGTTCCGGCTCGCCGTCGCCTACGCCGACGCCCGTGACACCCCGCGGGCCCGCAAGGCGATGGAGCGCGCGATCAGACTGCAGCGCGAAAACGCCGCTGGCGCGGCAGCGCACTCGCACTGACCGGCCGCAGCGGCGCCGGAGCGGTGTAACGCAGCTCCTGCACCACCGCGCCGCCGAACCGCAGCTCGTCACGGGCGCCGTCCGCCTGCCAGCCGTGGCGCTCGTAGAAGCGACGGGCCTGCGCGTTCCGTTCCAGGACCCACAGGCTCAGCGTGTGGAACCCGTCCACCGCCAACCGGTCCGCCGCCGTCCTCAGCAGGGCGGCCCCGGCGCCGGTGAACCAGGCGTCCGGGTGAACGTAGAGCGCGTGCACCTCGCCGAAGCCGTCCCGCTCACCGCGCGCCGACTCGACGCTGGGGCGCTCGCTCCCCGCGACGACGAAGCCGACCAGCCGGCCGTCCCGCTCGGCCACCAGGTAGTGCCGTCCGGTCGGCAGGTCGCGCAGGTACTCGGCGAGACGGGCCGGTGCGGCGGTCGCGTCCAGCTCGTCCAGGTAGGCCGGCGGGAGCACCCCCGCGTACGC
>NZ_BBPQ01000109.1:14570-18634 GCF_000787855.1 Streptacidiphilus anmyonensis
CGTCCAGCTCGTCCAGGTAGGCCGGCGGGAGCACCCCCGCGTACGCCGCCCGCCACGAGTCGACGCGGACCCGCACCAGGTGCGCGGCGTCCGCTTCCACGGCCTCACGGACCGTCAGCTGCATCATGCTTCCCCCTCAGGGGCGGCACTGTACCTGAAACGTCCCGCACCACCCTGGCGGCTAGGCTGTTCGCCAGAGGATGCGCCCATGATCGAGAGGATTGCACCGTTGTCCGACGAGACGGCTGAGAAGGCGGACCAGCCCGAGCCCACCTTCCGTGAGGACGTCACCGTGGAGCTGGTGCGCGGCAGCGCCCAGGACGCCGACGTGCTCTTCGCCGCGCGGGTCTCCACGGCCGGTGAGCAGTCGCTGGACGAGCTCCAGAAGGATCCGGAGCGCTCCAAGGGGCTGATCAACTTCCTGATGCGGGACCGTCACGGTACGCCGTTCGAGCACAACTCGATGACCTTCTTCATCAGTGCGCCGATCTTCGTCTTCCGCGAGTTCCACCGGCACCGCGCCGGCTGGTCCTACAACGAGGAGAGCGGCCGCTACCGCGAGCTGCAGCCGGTCTTCTACGTGCCCTCCGCCGAGCGCAAGCTCGTCCAGCAGGGCCGTCCGGGGAAGTACGAGTTCTTCGAGGGGACGACGGAGCAGCACGAGGCGGTCACCCGGGCGATGCGGGCCTCCTACGAGCAGTCCTACGGCCACTACCAGTCGATGCTGGCGGCCGGCGTCGCCCGCGAGGTCGCCCGCGCCGTGCTGCCGGTGGGCCTGTTCTCCTCGATGTACGCGACCTGCAACGCGCGCTCCCTGATGCACTTCCTCTCGCTGCGGACGAAGGACGAGCGGGCCAAGGTGCCGAGCTTCCCCCAGCGAGAGATCGAGATGGTGGCGGAGAAGATGGAGGCGCTCTGGGCCGAGCGGATGCCGCTCACCCACGAGGCGTTCAACGCCCACGGTCGCGTCGCGCCGTAACACCGGTGCGGTGACGGCTCGTTCGCCCGTTCGGCAAGATTTCCCGTATGTCCCATTTGCGGGATATCTCACCGTTCCCTAATCTCAAAGACACGAGCCCCGGTGTCGCCTGAACCCCCGAGCAGGCGGCGCCGGGCTCCTTGCCTGCCAGGCGGTACGGTTGTCCTTCAGCTGGACCGTCTGTGCTTGCCCCTGCCCGCAACGAGTAGCGTTGGACTCATGGCTCCGACCTCCACCCCCGAGACCCCCTTCGGCCGGGCGCTGACCGCGATGGTGACCCCGTTCACCGCCGACGGCTCCCTTGACCTCGAAGGCGCCCAGCGGCTGGCCGTGCACCTGGTCGACGCAGGCAACGACGGCCTCGTCGTCAACGGCACCACCGGTGAGTCGCCGACCACCACCGACGCCGAGAAAGAGGCCCTGGTCCGGGCGGTCCTGGAGGCGGTCGGAGACCGCGCGCACGTCGTCGCCGGAGTCGGCACCAACGACACCCACCACACACTGGAGCTCGCCCGCCAGGCCGAGCGCGCCGGAGCCCACGGCCTGCTGGTCGTGACGCCGTACTACAACAAGCCCCCGCAGGAGGGCCTCTACCGGCACTTCACCGCCGTCGCCGACGCGACCGGCCTGCCGGTCATGCTCTACGACATCCCGGGCCGCTCCGGTGTGCCGATCTCCACCGAGACCGTCGTCCGGTTGGGCGAGCACCCGCGCATCGTCGCCAACAAGGACGCCAAGGGCGACCTCGCCGCCGCGAGCTGGGGCATCGCCCGCTCCGGCCTGGCCTGGTACTCCGGCGACGACATGCTGAACCTGCCGCTGCTCTCGGTCGGCGCCGTCGGCTTCGTCAGCGTCGTCGCCCACGTCGTCGCGCCCGAGCTGCGCGCCATGGTCGACGCCTTCGTCGCCGGCGACATCGCCAAGGCCACCGAGATACACCAGCGCCTGCTGCCGGTCTTCACCGGCATGTTCCGTACCCAGGGCGTCATCACCACCAAGGCCGCCCTGAACCTCCAGGGCCTCCCGGCCGGGCCGCTGCGCCTGCCGCTGGTCGAGGCCTCCGAGGCGGAGCTCGAACAGCTGAGGAAGGATCTCGCCGACGGCGGGGTACACCTCTGACAACACAGACGTCCACGTGCCGGAACCCGGCGGCGTGAAGCAGTACCTGCAGTACCAGAACCACCACAAGTGACGATGCCGCGTGCACCAGAGCCAGGAAGCTCCGACCGGTGCGCGCGGAAAGGAGAACCTTTGAGTCATCCGCACCCTGATCTGGGCGCGCCGCCGCCGCTCGCTCCGAACGCGCTGCGCATCACCCCGCTCGGCGGCCTCGGCGAGATCGGTCGGAACATGACCGTCTTCGAGTTCGGCGGACGCCTGCTGATCGTCGACTGCGGCGTGCTCTTCCCCGAGGAGGAGCAGCCCGGCGTCGACCTGATCCTGCCGGACTTCTCGTCCATCCGGGACCGCCTGAACGACATCGACGGCATCGTCCTCACCCACGGGCACGAGGACCACATCGGCGCGGTGCCGTACCTGCTGCGTGAGAAGCCGGACCTCCCGCTGATCGGCTCCAAGCTGACCCTGGCCCTGGTCGAGGCGAAGCTCGCCGAGCACCGGATCCGGCCGTACACGCTGGAGGTCAAGGAGGGCCAGCGCGAGCGCATCGGCTCCTTCGACTGCGAGTTCATCGCCGTCAACCACTCCATCCCGGACGCGCTCGCGGTCGCCATCCGCACGCCGGCCGGTCTCGTGGTCGCCACCGGCGACTTCAAGATGGACCAGGTCCCGCTGGACCGCCGCCTCACCGACCTGCCGACCTTCGCCCGCCTGGGCGAGGAGGGCATCGACCTGCTGCTGGTCGACTCGACCAACGCCGAGGTCCCCGGCTTCATCGCGCCCGAGCGCGAGATCGGCCCGGTGCTGCAGCAGGTCTTCGACCGCGCGGACCGAAGGATCATCGTCGCGAGCTTCGCGTCGCACGTGCACCGTATCCAGCAGGTGCTGGACACCGCGCACGAGTTCGGCCGGAAGGTGGCCTTCGTCGGCCGGTCGATGGTCAGGAACATGGGCATCGCGCGGGACCTCGGGTACCTGAAGGTGCCCGGCGGCCTCGTCGTCGACGTGAAGACCCTGGAGGACCTGCCGGACGAGGACGTCGTCCTCATCTGCACCGGCTCCCAGGGCGAGCCGATGGCCGCGCTGTCGCGCATGGCCAACCGGGACCACCAGATCCGCATCGTCGAGGGCGACACCGTCATCCTCGCCTCCTCGCTGATCCCGGGTAACGAGAACGCGGTCTACCGCGTGATCAACGGCCTGACCAGGTGGGGCGCGAACGTCGTGCACAAGGGCAACGCCAAGGTGCACGTCTCCGGCCACGCCTCCGCCGGCGAGCTGCTGTACTTCTTCAACATCTGCAAGCCGCGGAACCTGATGCCCGTGCACGGCGAGTGGCGCCACCTGCGCGCGGTCTCCGAGCTCGGCCAGAAGACCGGCATCCGCAAGGACCGCATCGTCATCGCCGAGGACGGCGTGGCCGTCGACCTGGTCAACGGCGTCGCGCGGATCGTGGGCAAGGTGCAGGCGGGCTACGTCTACGTCGACGGCCTGTCGGTCGGCGAGGTGGGCGAGGGCTCACTGAAGGACCGTCGCATCCTGGGTGACGAGGGCATCATCACCGCGTTCCTGGTCGTGGACTCCTCGACCGGCAAGGTGCTGAGCGGCCCGAACATCCAGGCCCGCGGCTCCGGCATCGAGGACGACGCGTTCGGCCCGGCGGTGGAGAAGATCCAGGAGGCGCTGTCGCGTTCCGCGCAGGACGGCGTTCTGGAGACCCGCCAGATCCAGCAGCTGGTGCGCCGGACGCTGGGCAAGTGGGTCTCGGAGACGTACCGTCGTCGCCCGATGATCCTGCCGATGGTCGTCGAGGTCTGACGACCCGTCCGGTACTCACCCGAACGGGTGAGGGGCCCTGTAGGTCGATTTGACTCGACCTACAGGGCCCCGTACTGTTTAGCGAGTTGCCCCGGTGACCGCCCCGAAGAGGACGGAACGGGAAGACGAAATCCACTGGAAATCAGGA
>NZ_BBPQ01000108.1 GCF_000787855.1 Streptacidiphilus anmyonensis
GCTCCGGTCGCCACCCCGGCGCCCGTCGCGCCGGCCGCCCCGGTCGCCGTGCCGGCCCCGGCCGCCGCCGCGGAGCCGTCCGACGCCTACGTGACCCCGCTGGTCCGTAAGCTCGCCGCCGAGAACGGCATCGACCTGAACCAGGTCAAGGGCACCGGCGTCGGTGGCCGCATCCGCAAGCAGGACGTGCTGG
This sequence comes from Streptacidiphilus anmyonensis, assembly GCF_000787855.1. Taxonomy (GTDB): domain Bacteria; phylum Actinomycetota; class Actinomycetes; order Streptomycetales; family Streptomycetaceae; genus Streptacidiphilus; species Streptacidiphilus anmyonensis. The sequence goes on from NZ_BBPQ01000108.1 coordinate 194, forward strand.
CCGCCGCCGAGGCCGCCCGTGCCGCCGTCGCCGCCCCGGCCGCCTCCGCGACCGGCGCCGCCAAGGCCCCGACCACCATCGCCGCCGCCTCCCCGCTGCGCGGTCAGACGGTGAAGATGACCCGCATGCGCAAGGTCATCGCCGAGAACATGGTCAAGGCGCTGCAGACCGCCGCGCAGCTGACCACGGTCGTCGAGGTCGACGTCACCAACATCATGCGTCTGCGCGAGCAGGCCAAGGGCGCGTTCGCCGCCCGCGAGGGCGTCAAGCTCTCGCCGATGCCGTTCTTCGTGAAGGCCGCCGCCGAGGCGCTCAAGGCGCACCCGGTCGTCAACGCCTCCATCAACGACGCCGAGGGCACGATCACGTACCACGCCGTCGAGAACATCGGCATCGCGGTCGACACCGAGCGCGGCCTGATGGTCCCGGTCATCCACGACGCGGGCGACCTGAACATCGCCGGCATCGCCAAGAAGACCGCTGACCTGGCCGCCCGCACCCGTGACAGCAAGGTCACCCCGGACGAGCTGTCCGGCGGCACCTTCACCGTCACCAACACCGGTTCGCGCGGCGCCCTGTTCGACACGCCGATCTTCACGCCGCCGCAGGTCGCGATCCTCGGCATCGGCGCGACGGTCAAGCGTCCGGTCGTGATGGAGTCCGCCGAGCTCGGCACCACCATCGCGGTGCGCGACATGGTCTACCTGGCCCTGTCCTACGACCACCGGATCGTGGACGGCGCCGACGCCGCCCGCTTCCTGGGCACCCTCAAGGCCCGCCTCGAGGAGGGCGCGTTCGAGGGCGACCTCGGGCTGTAGGCCCCGCAGGCCCTCGTAGCACCGCGCCGAAGGCCCCGACTCCCTGTGGAGTCGGGGCCTTCGGCCTGTCCCGCGTGCGTCGCGCACGCCCGGCGTGGATGCTTGAGGGCGTGATGGACGAGACGGACTTCTGGCTGCTCATCGACGAGACCCGGGACAGCGCCGAGGGCGACCCGGTCGACCACGCCGACCTGCTCGTCGAACGCCTCGTCGAGCGGACGCCCGACGAGGTGCTCGACTTCGCCCGCCTCTTCGAGGCGCGGATGGGCCGGGCCTGGCGGGTCGACCTGTGGGGCGCCTCCGACCTGCTGCTCGGCGGGGCCGGCCAGGACGCCTTCGAGGCTTTCTGCGCCTGGCTGGTCGGCCAGGGCCGCGACGTCTTCGAGGGCGCCCTGGCCGACCCCGACGAACTGGCGGACCTGCTGCCGGACTTCGACGACGAGGAGGACGGCGACGCCGAGGAGCTCGGCTGGGTCGCCGACCGCGCCTACGAGCAGCTCACCGGCGCCCGCCTGCCCGACCTGGGCCGCCGCAGCGGCGAACCGCTCGGCGCCGGGTTCGACTTCGACGACCCGAAGGAGATGGAGAAGCGCTACCCGCGCCTGTGGGAGCGTTACGGCGCCTGAAGCGCCCGCTCCAGCTCCGCCGCGTCCGGAGGACGGGCCCCCGCCCGTGAGACGGTGACCGCGGCCGCGGCCGTCGCCCGCCACAGCAGCTCCGCGAGCTCCGGCGCGCCCAGCCGCGAAAGCCGCTCGCGCCGCCGGCCTCCCGGACCGGGCCCGTGCGGCCCGTCGCGCCCGTCGAGCTGGTCGAGCTGGTCGAGCCCGTCGAGGACAGCCGCCATGAAGGCGTCCCCGGCGCCGACGGTGTCCACCACCGCGGCCTCGCCCGCCGGGGCGGTGACCGTGTGCCGCGCCGTGTACGCCGCCGCGCCCGCCGCGCCCCGGGTCACCAGCACCAGCGCGACGCCCATGCCCAGCCAGCGCTCGGCCACCGCCGCCTCCGGCTCCCCCGGGTACAGCCACGCCAGGTCCTCGTCGCTGGCCTTGACCACGTCGGCCGCTGCCACGCAGCGTTCCGCCTGCGCGAGGGCCGCCGCGTGCCCGCCCATCAGCGCCGGACGCACGTTCGGGTCGTAGCTGACGGTGGCCCGCGCGCGCAGGCCCTCTGCGATGGCCAGCGCCGTGGCCGCGCCCGGCGCCGCGGCCGCCCCGATCGACCCGAGATGCACGTGCCGGGGCTCCTCCGTCAGCACGGAGGGCTCCTCCAGGACGGACGGCCGCAGCGTCCAGGCGATGTCGAACGTGTACGACGCCCTGCCCTCCGCGTCCAGGGAGACGACCGCCGTCGGGGTGCGCACGTCGCGCTGCCCGTCGTCCAGCAGCCGCACGCCCGCGGGCAGGAGACGGGCCCGGATCAGCTCGCCCATGGCGTCGTCGCCGAGCTGGGTCAGCAGCGCGACGTCGTGGCCGAGCCGGGCCAGGCCGTACGCCACGTTGGCCGGGCTGCCGCCCGGGTGCGCCACGTCCAGGGCGCCGGGCGCCCGGACGATGTCGGCGACGCTCTCGCCGATCACCAGGAAGGTCACAGGTCGATGCCCATCAGCACGTCGTCCTGGTACTCCCCCGCCACCAGGAACTCACGCGGCTGCACACCGGTCACCTCGAAACCCGCCGTCTCGTACAGCGAGCGCGCCACCGTGTTGCCGGCGAGGACGCGCAACGTCACCCGCAACGCGCCCTCGGCGCGAGCGCGGGCGAGGGCGGCGTGCAGCAGGGCGCGCCCGAGCCCGAGGCCGCGCGCCTCGGGGGCGACCAGCAGCCCCTGGATGGCGCGGATGTGCGCGTTGCTCGGCAGCGGGGTCGGCGGCAGCACGCGCACCCAGCCGAGCAGTTCGCCCCCGTCCCGGCCTTGGGCGACCAGCATGTGCTCCGGCCGGTGCCGGTCGTCGCGGAAGGCGGTGCTGTCCGGGCCCGGAGGGTCCGGCCGCTCGGAGACCTCCGAGACCGGCGACCAGCTCCGGTGGTCGAGCAGGTAGACGGCGTGACCGTCGGCGGCGACCGCCGGTCTGATCACGACGCGGGTGGTCTCGGAATCCACGGTGTCCATGGCCGGAGCCTACGCGGTCCTTAACGGCCCAACTGCTTGAATATCGGCATGCGCATCGCGGTCACCGGCTCGACCGGGCTCATCGGCTCCGCCCTGGTCCGCTCGCTGCTGGACGACGGACACGAGGTGGTCCGCCTGGTGCGGCGCGAGCCGCAGGAGCGCGCCGACGGCAGCGTGGAGGTGCGCTGGAACCCACCCCTGCGCGCCGTCGACCGCAAGGGCCTGGAGGGCGTCGACGCGGCCGTCAACCTGGCCGGCGCGGGCATCGGCGACCACCGCTGGACCGCCGCCTACAAACGCACCCTGCGCGACAGCCGCGTCCTCGGCACGCAGACCCTGGCCGACGCGCTGGCGGGGCTGGAGAAGCGCCCCCGGGTGCTGGTCTCGGCCTCCGCCATGGGCTACTACGGCCAGACGGGTGACGCCGTCATCGACGAGGACGCCCCGGCCGGCGACGACTTCCTGGCGCGCCTGTGCGTCGAATGGGAGGAGGCCGCGACGTCCGCCGCCGAGGCCGGGATCCGCGTCGCGCACACCCGCAGCGGCATCGTGGTCGACGCCGGCGGCGGCGCCTTCGCGCGGCTGCTGCCGCTGTTCAAGCTCGGCCTCGGCGGACGGATGGGCGACGGCCAGCAGTACTGGAGCTTCATCTCGCTGCGCGACGAGGTCGCGGCCATCCGGCACCTCATCGACACCGACCGGCTCGCCGGCCCGTTCAACCTGACCGCCCCGGTCCCGGTGACCAACGCCGAGCTCACCACCGCCCTCGGCCGGGCACTGCGACGGCCCGCGGCGCTCCCCGTTCCGGAGTTCGCGCTGCGGGCCGTGCTCGGCGAGATGGCGATCGAGGTCGTCGGCAGCCACCGCGTGGTCCCGCGGCGACTGCTCGACTCCGGCTTCCGCTTCGCCCACGCGACCGTCGACCAGGCCGTCGCGGCCGCGCTCTGAGACCGTCAGGTCTGTTCGGCCGTCGGGCCTGTTCGCCATCGGGTCTGTTCGGCCGTCAGATCCCCTTCGGCCAGCGGGAGCCGGGGCGCAGGTAGACCGCCCAGGTGACCAGCGAGCAGACGGCGTAGGCGACCAGGAAGGCCAGATAGGCGGCGTCGCCGTTGCCGGTGGCCAGGAACGACTGCCGGAAGGCCATGTTGACCAGCACCCCGCCGAACGCCCCGATCGCGCCCGCGAGCCCGATCAGCGCCGAGGAGCGACGCCGCGCCTCCTGCTCCGTGCCGGCCTTCACCTGGAAGATCGCCGGGATCATCTTGTAGGTCGAGCCGTTGCCGACGCCGCTCAGCACGAACAGGGCCACGAACCCCGCCAGGAACAGCGGCAGCGACTTCGCGTGCGAGGCCGCCAGCACCGTCCCCGCGCCCGCCGCCATCAGCAGGAACGTCACGAGCGTGATCCTCGCGCCGCCGAAGCGGTCCGCCAGCCTGCCGCCGACCGGCCGCACCAACGAGCCCAGCAGCGGCCCGAGGAAGGTCAGGTAGGCGGCCTTCACCGGGGTGTCGAACTGCTGGTGGAACTGCACCTGGAGCACCTGTCCGAAGGCGAAGCCGAAGCCGATGAAGCTGCCGAAGGTGCCGATGTAGAGCAGCGACATCACCCAGCTGTGCGGCTCCTTCGCGACGTCGCGCAGCGCGTGCCGGTCGTTCCGCAGCGAGCTGAGGTTGTCCATCCGCAGCGCCGCGCCGAGCGCCGCCAGCACGATCAGCGGCAGGTAGACCAACGGGACCAGCCGCGGGTGCGCGGCCCCCGCCGTGGCCAGCACCGCGAGGCCGACCAGTTGCACCACCGGCACGCCGAGGTTGCCGCCGCCCGCGTTGATCCCGAGCGCCCAGCCCTTGAGGCGTTGCGGATAGAAGGCGTTGATGTTGGCCATGGAGGAGGCGAAGTTGCCGCCGCCGACGCCCGCGACGCAGGCCACCGCGAGCAGCGTCCCGTAGGAGACGCCCGGGTGCAGCACGACGCCGGCCAGGATCGTCGGCACCAGCAGCAGCGACGCGCTGAAGACCGTCCAGTTCCGCCCGCCGAAGCGCGCCACCGCGTAGGTGTAGGGCAGGCGCAGCACCGCACCGAGCGCCGTCGGCACCGCGGTGAGCATGAACTTGCCCGCGGCGTCGATGTGGTAGGCCGGGCCGAGGAAGAGCACCAGCACCGACCACAGGCTCCACACCGAGAAGCCGATGTGCTCCGACAGGACGGAGAAGACCAGGTTGCGCCGGGCCACCCCGGCCCCGGCCTCGGCCCAGAAGTCCTCGTCCTCCGGCCGCCAGTCGGTGATGGCGCGGGTTCCGGCGGGAGCCGCCACCGCCGTCCCGGTCTCCACGGCGGCGGTCATCGGTCGCCCTCCTGCACGATGCGCACCGACCAGACCCGCAGCACCGCGGGCCGACCGTCAGGGGTCCGCTCCTCGTCGAGGCAGCGCCCGTCCCGCAGGTCGAACACGTGCTTGTACATCGGCGAGGCCACCGTCGGAGCGCCGTCGCGACTGCCCACGATGCCGCGTGAGAGGACGTACGCGCCGCTGAACGGGTCGAGGTTGTCCACCGCGTAGAGCCCGCCGGACCGGTCCCGGAAGACCGCGACCTGCTGTCCGCTCTCACTCAGCACGGCCACGCCGCGCCCCGGGGTCAGCTCCTCCAAGGGGCAGACCCGTGACCAGGTACGTCCGTCGAGGATCTCCACCAGGCCGGTCCTCGCCTCGGTCGCGACGGGCCTCGTCAACATCTCGGTCATGCGCGGTCTCCCATCATGCCTGGTCTCCGATCATGCGGTGCGCACCTCCAGTCGGGGGCCGGCGACCAGCGCCGGGGTGAGGATCCGCCCGTCCTCGTCGGGGCGGGCGGGGCGGATCTGGCCGCGCTCGGGCACGAAGGTCACGGCCGGGTCGGGCGTGCCGGGGGCGTTCACGAAGGAGGTGAAGCGCCGCAGGCGGTCGGGGTCGGCGAGGACGGCGGCCCACTCGTCCTCGTAGGCGTCGACGTGGCGGGCCATCAGCGCGTCGAGCTCGGCGCAGATGCCCAGCGAGTCCTCCAGCACCACCTGCCGGACGTGCTCCAGGCCGCCCTCGATCCGGTCCAGCCAGACCGAGGTGCGCTCCAACCGGTCGGCGGTGCGGATGTAGAACATCAGGAACCGGTCGATGGTCCGAAGCAGCGTCTCCTTGTCCAGGTCCGCCGCCAGCAGGTCGGCGTGACGCGGCGTCATGCCGCCGTTGCCGCCGACGTAGAGGTTCCAGCCGGCGGAGGTCGCGATGACGCCGAAGTCCTTGCCCTGGGCCTCGGCGCACTCGCGGGCGCAACCGGAGACGGCCGCCTTCAGCTTGTGCGGGGAGCGCAGGCCCCGGTAGCGCAGCTCCAGCTCGATGGCGAGGCCGACCGAGTCCTGCACCCCGTAACGGCACCAGGTCTCCCCCACGCACGACTTCACCGTGCGCAGCGACTTGCCGTAGGCGTGGCCGGACTCGAAGCCCGCGTCCACCAGCCGCCGCCAGATCTGCGGCAGCTGGTCGACGCTGGCGCCGAACAGGTCGATCCGCTGACCGCCGGTGATCTTCGTGTAGAGGCCGTGGTCGCGGGCGATCTCGCCGATGGTGATCAGGCCCTCCGGGGTGATCTCGCCGCCGGGGATGCGCGGGACCACCGAGTAGGAGCCGTTGCGCTGCAGGTTGGCCAGGAAGTGGTCGTTGGTGTCCTGCAACGCGCTCTGCTCGCCGTCCAGGACGTGGCCGCCGGCGAGGCTCGCCAGGATCGAGGCGACGGCCGGCTTGCACACGTCGCAGCCCTCACCGCCGCGCCCGTACCGGTCCAGCAGCTCGGAGAAGCCGCCGATCCCGGCGACCCGCACGATCTCGTAGAGCTCCGCGCGGGTCTGACCGAAGTGCTCACACAGGCTCCTGTCGACGGTGACGCCGCCCGCCTCCAACTCCTCGGCGACGATCGTGCCGAGCAGCTTCACGCAGGAGCCGCAGCCCGTTCCGGCCTTGGTGCACTTCTTGACCTCGGGCACGGTCGTGCAGCCCCGGTCGTGGACGGCGGCCCGGATCTCGCCCTTGCTGACGTTGTGGCAGGAGCAGACCACCGCCTCGTCCGGCAGCGCGATCGGCCCGGCCACCGGGACCAGACCGGACGGCAGCACCAGCTGCTCCGGCGCCGTCTGAAGCGGCTTGCCACCGATCGCGAGCGGGCGCAGCAGGCCGTAGGACTCCGTGTCGCCGACCAGCACCCCGCCGAGCAGCCGCCCGTCGGCGCCGATCACGAGCTTCTTGTAGATCCCGGCCCGGCTGTCGCTGTACAGCACGTCGACCGCGCCCTCGGTGGCGCCGTGCGCGTCGCCGAAACTCGCCACGTCGACACCGAGCAGCTTGAGCTTGGTGGAGGTGTCCGCGCCGGTGAAGTGGTGCTCCTCGCCCAGCCCGTTGCCCCCGTCGACGTCGTCCCCGTCGTCGGCGAGGGAGCGGGCGGCCGTCTCGGCCATCGCGTAGCCGGGGGCCACCAGCCCGTAGACCCTGCCGTCGACGGCCATCGCGCACTCGCCGATGGCGTAGACGTGCGGGTCCCGGGTGCGGCAGCGCTCGTCGACGACGACGCCGCCGCGCTCGCCCACCGGCAGACCGCACTCGCGGGCCAGCTGGTCGCGCGGCCGCACGCCTGCGGAGAAGACCACCAGGTCGGCGGGGAGCTCCCGCCCGTCGGACAGGCCCATCGCACGCACCCGGCCGTCCGCGCCGGTCAGGACGGACTGGGTGCCGGCGCCGGTGTGGACGTTGACGCCCAGCGCCTCGATCTTGCGCTGGAGCAGCCTGCCGCCGCCCTCGTCGACCTGGATCGCCATCAGTCGCGGCGCGAACTCGACGACGTGCGTCTCAAGGCCGAGCGCGGTCAGCGCGCCCGCCGCCTCCAGGCCCAGCAGCCCGCCGCCGACGACGACGCCGACGCGTGTGCCCGGCGTCTCGGCCCCGTCGCGGATGCGCTCCAGGTCCTCGATGGTGCGGTAGACGTGGCAGCCGGCCGCGTCGTGGCCGGGGACCGGCGGCACGAACGGGTAGGAGCCGGTGGCCAGCACCAGCGCGTCGTAGCGCAGCACCGCGCCGGAGGCGCAGGTGACGGTGTGCGCGGCCCGGTCGACGGCGGTCGCCGGGTCGGCGAGGCGCAGGTCGATGCCGTGCTCGGCGAGGAAACCGGTCGGGGTCAGCGACAGCTCCTCCGCACTGGCGCCGGAGAACCACGAGGTCAGGTGGACCCGGTCGTACGCGGCCCGGGGCTCCTCCGCCAGCACGGTGATCCGCCACCCGGCCGCGCCGGGCTGCTCGACGAACGCCTCCAGGAAGCGCTGGCCGACCATGCCGTGGCCGACCAGGACGAGGTCTTTCAAGGACTGCGCCGCCTCGGGTCGAGTGGTCATCAGAGGGCTCCATGGGTGGTGGTGAGCAGATGCAGCGGGGCGTCGGCGTGGGAGTCGTCACGCTCCAGCGCGCGGGCGAGGTCGCCGACGGTGGCGAGGTCGCCGAGGAGGATCGCGCCGACCAGCCGGTCGCCGCGCATCACGAGCTTCTTGTAGCTGCCGCGGGTCGCGTCGGTGAGCCGCAACTCGTCGACGTCCTCGTCCGGCCCGGCCGGGTCGAGGTGCACCTCGCCGAAGGCGGCGTACTCGATCGGGCCGGCGCTCAGCCGGGCCAGCGGCCGGGAGCCCGGGTAGCGGGCGTCCGGGTCGGCGCCGGAGAGCCGCGCCGCGAGCACGTCCGCCTGCTCCCAGGCCGGTCCGGCCAGGCCGTGGACGACGCCCGCGTGCTCGGCGCAGTCCCCGATCGCGAAGACGTGCGGCGCGGAGGCGGCGAGGCGGTCGTCGACGAGGACGCCCCGCCCGACCGCCAGACCCGAGGCGTGCGCCAGGGCGGTGCGCGGTCGGACGCCGCAGGCCAGCACGGTCAGGTCGGTCGACAGCCGGTACCCGTCCGCCAACTCCACCTCGCCTGCCTCGGTCAGGGCGCGGGCACGGTTGCCCAGGTAGACCTCCACGCCCAGGGTCAGCAGCGCGTCGCGCAGCGCCGCCGCGGCGTCCTCGTCCAGCTGGCGCTCGATCAGGTGGGGCCCCTGGTGCACGATCTCGACCTGCGGTCCGAGCGCGGCCAGCGCCCGGGCGGCGCTGACGCCGAGCACCCCGCCCCCGACGACGACGGCGCGCTTGGCGTCCATCGCCTCCTCGGCCAGCCGGGCGCAGTCGGCGAGGGTGCGCAGCGCGTGCACCCCCTCGCGCAGCCCCCCGCCGTCCTCCCGGCGCAGGCCGCGGATCGGCGGCAGCAACGGGTTGGCGCCGGTGGCCAACACCAGCTCGTCGTAGGGCTCGGTGGCGCCGTCGGCGAGGGTCAGCAGTCGCGCGCCGGGATCCAGGGCGACGACCTCGGCGCCGAGCCGCAGGTCGGCGTCGCCGGTCGGCAGCGTGATCGCCTCGGCGTCGTAGCGGCCGGTCAGCACGTCCGCCAGGAGCACCCGGTTGTAGGGGGCGCGCGGCTCGCTGCCGTAGAGGGTGACCCGGGCCTTCCCGCCGAGGGCGGAGTAGCGCTCGGCGAACCTGGCCGCGGCCATGCCCGCGCCGACGACGGCGATGTGACGCCTGCTCATGAGACCTCCAACCGCACTGCGCAGACCTTGAACTCGGGCATCTTCGATGTCGGGTCCAGCGCGGGGTTGGTCAGCGTGTTGGCGCGGCCCGGCCCCGCCCAGTGGAACGGCATGAAGACCGTGTCGGGCCGGATGGCGTCGGTGATCCTGGCCGGGGCGACCACCCGGCCGCGCCGGGAGACCACCGCGAGCGGCTCGCCGTCCGCGACGCCGACCCGCGCGGCCAGGCGCGGGTGCAGTTCCACGAACGGGCCCGGCGCCGCCGCGCTGAGCTCGGCGACCCTGCGGGTCTGCGCGCCGCTCTGGTACTGGGCGAGCACCCGGCCCGTGGTCAGGTGGATCGGGTACTCCTCGTCCGGCTCCTCGGCGGCCGGACGGTGGCTGACCGGCGCGAACCGGGCCCGGCCGTCCGGCGTGGCGAAGGCGTCCAGAAAGAGCCGCGGCGTGCCGGGGTGGTGCTCGGCCGGACAGGGCCAGAAGACGCCGTCCTCGGCGGCGATCCGCTCGTAGCTGATGCCGGCGTAGTCCGCCTGCCCGCCCGCCGAGGCGCGGCGCAGCTCCGCGAAGACGGTCTCCGGGTCGTCGTCGAAACCGCCCTCGCCGCCCGGACCCTTCGCGCCGAGTCGCTCGGCCAGCTCCTTCAGCACCCACAGGTCGCTGCGGACGCCGCTCGGGGCCGCTGTGGCCCGGCGGCGCAGGATGACCCTGCCCTCCAGGTTGGTCATGGTGCCGGTCTCCTCCGCCCACTGCGTGCTCGGCAGCACCACGTCCGCGAGCTGCGCGGTCTCGGAGAGCACCAGGTCGGAGACGACCAGCAGGTCCAGCGAGCGCAGCCGCTCGGATACCTGCGCGGCCCGGGGCGCGGAGACGACCGGGTTGGAGCCCATCACCAGCAGCGCGCGGACCCCCTGCGGGCCGGGCGCGCCCAGGCTGTCCAGCAGCTCGTAGGCGGAGCGGCCGCTGCGCGGCAGCTCCTGCGGGTCGACGCCCCAGACCGCGGCGACGTGGGCACGGGCCGCCGGGTCCTCGATGGAGCGGTAGCCCGGCAGCTGGTCGGCCTTCTGGCCGTGCTCCCGCCCGCCCTGCCCGTTGCCCTGGCCGGTGAGGCAGCCGTAGCCGGAGTGGAGCCGTCCCGCCTTGCCCGACGCCAGGCAGAGGTTGATCCAGGCGCCGACGGTGTCCGTGCCCTTGCTCTGCTGTTCCGGGCCGCGCGCCGTCAGCACCATGCCGGTGCGCGCCCGGCCGAAGTGCCGTGCCGCCTCGCGGAGCTGGGCGACCGGCACGCCGGTGATCCGCTCGACCCGCTCCGGCCAGTGCGCCATCACGGCGGCGCGAGCCTGCTCGAAGCCGCTGGTGCGCTCGGCGACGAAGTCGACGTCGACCATGCGCTCGGCGATCAGCAGGTGCAGCAGGCCGAGCGCCAGCGCGAGGTCGGTGCCCGGCACCGGCTGCAGATGCAGGTCCGCCTGCTCGGCGGTGCGGGTACGACGCGGGTCGACGACGATCAGCGTGCCGCCGTTCTCCCGCAGTTCGCGGAAGTAGCGCAGCGCCGGAGGCATCGTCTCGGCCGGGTTGGCGCCGACCAGGATCAGGCAGTCGGTGCGCGGGATGTCCGCCAGCGGGAACGGCAGGCCGCGGTCGACGCCGAAGGCGATGCGACCCGCCGCCGCGGCCGACGACATGCAGAACCGGCCGTTGTAGTCGATCGTCGCGGTCTTCAACGCGATCCGGGCGAACTTGCCCAGCTGGTACGCCTTCTCGTTGGTGAGCCCGCCGCCGCCGAAGACGCCGACAGCGTCCGCGCCGTGCTGTTCGCGGACGGCCGCGAAACCGGACGCCACCCGGTCCAGCGCCTCCTCCCAGCTCGCGGCGCGCAGCTCGCCGCGGGCGGCCGGGGTGGCGCGAGCGAGGGCGCTGTCGCAGGTGTCCCGGACCCGGATGTCACGGACCCGGATGTCGCGGACCAGCGGCGTGGTGAGCCGGGCGCCGGGCGCGAGCAGCGCCGCGGCGTTCTGCCCCTTCCCGCACAGCGCCCCGCGGTTGACGGGGAAGTCGGGCCGCTCGCGGACCTCCACCGGCACCGCACCGGCCGTCGGCGCGAGCCGCATGCCGCACTGCAGCGAGCAGTACGGGCAGTGCGTCGCCGTGCCCGTCGCCGTGCCCGTCGCGGTCGCCCTCGTCGTCGTCATGGCAACGACGTTGGGCGCGGGCCGTTACGCGTCCTTGTCCCGGGTGTTGCGCCTGCGGCAACTCTCCCTCACGCCGCCTCGGGGACGGGGTGGGGGCACGGACACGCGCCGTAACACGAGCAGGCGTTTCGCTAACGCGTGCGTGATGGCGGGGCAACCTCCCGGTAACCGGGGCCGGTGAACCTGCGTCCATGGGCACCACAGAGACCGAACCGCTCCTCCCGCTCACCGGGTTCACCGTCGGCGTCACCGCCGCACGGCGGCGCGACGAGCTCGTCGCGCTGCTGACCCGGCGCGGAGCGCGGGTCGTGGAGGCGCCGACGCTGCGCATCCTCCCGCTGGAGGACGACCTCGCGCTGCGCCGGGCCACCGAGCAGTGCCTGCGCGCGCCGCTGGACTACGTGGTGGCCACCACCGGCGTCGGCTGGCGCGGCTGGATGAGCGCCGCCGACGGCTGGGGCCGCGGCGCGGAGCTCGCCGCCGCCTGCCGTGACGCCGTCGTGCTCACCCGCGGCCCGAAGGCGACCGGCGCCGTCCGCGCCAGCGGCCTGGACGAGACCTGGTCACCCCGCAGCGAAGCCACCGACGAACTGCTCACCTGGCTGCTGGCCCGCCCCCTCGACGGCCGCCGGATCGCCGTCCAGGAACACGGCCTGCCGCTGACCGACTTCGCCGCCGCGCTGCGCGAACGGGGCGCCGAGGTGGTCTCCGTGCCGGTGTACCGCTGGGCCCCGCCCGAGGACCCCGCCCCCGTCAGACGCCTGGTCGAGCAGACCGCCCGGCGCGAACTGCACGCCCTCACCTTCACCAGCGCGCCCGCGATCGCCGCCTTCCTCACCACTGCCACGGCCGACGGCCTGGACGGGCCGGTGCTGGAGGCCCTGCGCGGCGAGATCCTCTCGGTCTGCGTCGGCCCCGTCTGCGCCCGCCCGCTCGTCGAGGCCGGCATCCCCGTCGTCTGGCCCGACCGCGGCCGCCTCGGCTCCCTGGTCCGCACCCTGACCGAGGTGCTCCCCACCCGCAGCCGCCGGACCCTGCGGGTGTCGGGGCGTGAACTCGTCCTCCAGGGCAACGCCCTGCTGGTGGACGGCGAGAGCCACTGGCTCTCCCCCAAGGGCGCGACCCTGCTGCGCGCCCTCGCCGAGAACCCCGGCTGGGTGCTCAGCCGCGCCGAACTGCTCCGACGCGCGTGGGCCGACTCCGACGCCGACGAGCACGCCGTCGAGGCGGCCGTCGCCCGGCTGCGGCAGTCGCTCGGCCCTCACAGCGACCTGGTCCGCACCGTGCCGAAGCGCGGCTACCGGCTGGGGGCGGGATGACCGTCCCCGCCCGCCCGAGCCAACCGGGCCGTCCGGGCCGAGCGCCCCTCACGAGCCAACCGCCCCCCTCGATCCGCCTGACCTCCTCAATCCGCCTGACCCGTCCGACGCTGCTGGCCGTCGCCCACGGAACCCGCGAGCCCGAGGGCGTCGCGACGACCGAGGCAGTCGTCGCCCGGGTACGGGAGCTCCGGCCCGAGCTGCGCGTGGAGCGGTGCTTCCTGGATCTCGTCACGCCGTCCCTGCCCGAGGCACTGGCCCGGCTGCGTGGGGAGGTCGTGCTGGTGCCACTGCTGCTGGGCGCCGGCTACCACGTCCGCGTCGACATCCCGGCCGCGCTCGCCGACGCGCCGCACCTGCGAGCCCGCGTCGCCCGCGCGCTCGGGCCCGACCCGCTGCTCGCAGATGCGCTCCGAGACCGGCTCGACGAGGCCGGCCGGCGGGCGCAGTCCCCGCCGACCGCTCTGGTGCTGGCCGCGGCGGGTTCCACCGATCCGGCAGCCAACGCCGACGCCGCCGCCATGGCCGGGCTGTTGCGCGCGCGCCTCCCCGGTGCGCCCCCTGTGGTGCCCGCGTACCTGTGCGCGGCGGGACCGACGCCGGCGGAGGCCGTGGCCGCGCTGCGGGCGGAGGGTCACGAACGGGTCGCCGTCGCCGCGTACCTGTTGGGGCCGGGGTTCTTCGCACGTCGCGCCGCCCACTCCGGTGCCCGTTCGGGCGCCTGCCTCACCTCGGCCCCCCTCGGCGCGCACGACGCACTCGCCAACCTCGTCACGCTCCGCTATGACGAAGCCGTCGCCGACGCGCCCGAGATCCGGCGCAGAGGCCCGCTCGGGGGGCGTACAGGGGCATACTCGGGGCGCATGCTCACGCCGGGGTAACCAGGGGCGCACGAGCCCGACCCAGATGTGACACAGCGTCACATCTGTCTGCGCTCAGCCGATGTGCGCACCGAACTTCCTTGTCTGAGCGGCCGTTTGGGAGGGCATCACTGAGAGAAGCCCCGGAAGCCTGGCACCCGGAGGGAGCCGTCCGTGCCCACAGCAGCCATCCCCACCCCCCTGCATCCGCGCCGACGCGACACCGATGTCGTGATCGTCGGCGCCGGTCTGGCCGGCCTGACCGCAGCCCGCAGACTCACCAGCAGCGGACTGTCCGTCACCGTCCTGGAGGCCACCGACCACGTGGGCGGCCGCATGGCCGGGGAGGACTGCGACGGCTACCGGCTCGACCACGGCACCCACCTGCTCAACTCCGCCTACCCGGAGCTGGCCAGGGCCCTCGACCTCGGCGATCTGGAACTGCGCCCGCTCAGCGCCGACGTGATGGTCCACGCCGACGGACGCCGCTACCGGATGGGCGCGCCCAGCGGTCCGCGCGCCGCACTGGGCGCGGCACTCGGCGCCGCCCGCGCCCCCCTCGGCCGCCCCTGGGACAAGGCCCGCCTCGGCGCCAACCTGGCCCGCCTCGCCGCCACGCCCGTCGAGCGGCTGCTCACCCGGCCCGAACTCACCGCCGCCGAGGCGCTGAACCGTCGCGGCATCCCCGCCGCGACGGTCGACGGCTTCCTGCGGCCGCTGCTCAGCGCCCTGCTCAACGATCCGCTGCTGCGTACCAGCAGCCGCGTCTCCGACCTGGTGCTGCGCAGCTACGCCCGCGGCCGGCTCTGTCTGCCCGCCCAGGGCGTCGGCGCCGTTCCGCTCGCGCTGGCCGAGCGCCTGCCGGCCGGAACCATCCGCATCGGCGTCCAGGTCACCGGCATCGCCGCCGACGGCGTCGACACCGAGCGGCACGGCCGGTTCGGAGCGCGCGCCGTCGTGGTCGCCACCGACTCGCGCTCCGCCGCCGAACTGCTGCCCGGCCTGCACGAACCGGAGCACCATCCGGTCACGACCTACTACCACGTGGCCGACACGAGCCCGCTCGCCGAACCGCTGCTCCTGCTCGACTCCACCCCGGGCGCGCTGGTCTCGCACACCCTCGTGCTCAGCGAGGTGGACCGCTCCTACGCGCCCACCGGAGCGCTGATCGCCTCCACCGTCCTCGGCCACCGCGCCGCCGTCCCCGCCGAACCCGCCGTCCGGGAGGCACTCGCCCGCCTCTACGACACCGACACCAGCGGCTGGCACTTCCTGACCGCACGCCACTTCGCGGAGGCGCTGCCCGCAATGCCGCCGCCGCACGTCTTCCGCCGCCCCGTCCGGGTCCTGCGCGGCCTGTACGTGTGCGGCGACCACCGCGACACCAGCTCCGTCCAGG
Organism: Streptacidiphilus anmyonensis; assembly: GCF_000787855.1. GTDB lineage: Bacteria > Actinomycetota > Actinomycetes > Streptomycetales > Streptomycetaceae > Streptacidiphilus > Streptacidiphilus anmyonensis. Next base: position 15,511 of record NZ_BBPQ01000108.1, read on the forward strand.
GCGCGCTCGTCTCCGGCCGACGCGCCGCGGACGCCGTGCTGCGCGACCTCGGCCTCGCCACCCCGGAATCGCCGGCGGCGGCCATGGCCGCCTGACGAGCACCGGCCGAGTTCAGATCACCCCCGCGGTCCGGGCGGCCTCCTCGAACGCCCGGACCGAGGGGTTGCCACGGTACGGCGCCAGCCTGCGGGCGAAGTCCCGCAGGTACTCCACCGCGCGCAACGAGCGCATCTCGGTCACCCCGCGCAGCGCCTCCGTCGCCGCCGCGCACGCCTCGTCCAGCTCGCCGAGGCCGAGCCGGGACGTGGCCAGCACCACCCGGCAGAAGACCCGGCTGCGCGCGTAGGTCTGCGGACGGAGCCGCAGCGACCGCTCCGCGTGCTGCGCCGCCGGCCGCCACTGCTGCAGATCCCGGTAGCAGTGCGCGAACTCGTCGGCCAGCTGCGCCTCGTCGAAGAACCGCGCCCAGCTCGGCAGCTCGTCGCCGCCATGGGACGCCTGCAGCGCCCGCTCGGCCCGCACCAGCGCGGCGGTACAGGACCGGGCGTCACCGAGCAGCCCGTGCCCGCGCGCCTCCGCGGCGTGCATCAGCGCCTGCGCCGCCGCCGGGGCCGTCGACCCCACGCCCTGCTGCGCCACCCGCGCCAGCTGCACCGCCTCCCGGCCGTGCCCGAGGTAGACCGCCTGCCGGCTCATCGTCACCAGCACGTACCCGCCGTACAGCCGGTCGTTCGCGGCCTGCGCCAGCCGCAGCGCCTGCACGAAGTAACGCTGCGCCAGACCGTGTGCGCCGATGTCGTACGAGGTCCAACCCGCGAGTCTGGTCAGATCCGCGACCGCCCCGAACAGGGCCCGGCCGATCGCCTCGTTGTAGCGGCCGCGCAGCATCGGCTCGGCCTCGCTCTCCAGGTACCGGATCAGCGCCTGCCGGGCGTGCCCGCCGCCGTAGGCGTTGTCCAGGGCGCGGAACAGATCCCCCACCGCGCGCATCGCCGCCACGTCACCCCGGCTGACACGCGGCACCCCGCGCAGCGCGACGGCCTGCTCAGCGGACGCGCCACCCGACGAACCGGCGGCCGAGGCGGCAGCCGGGCCGGAAGCCGCTCCCGCGGCCGAGTGAGGCGAGCCCGCGGAGGAGCCGCCGGTCGGGCCGCCGGTCGGGCCGCCCGCCGCACCGCCCGGCATTCCGCCCGACAGGCCGGCGTCGCGGCGCGCCTGCGTCGGGATGCCGGTGCGGCCCCCGTCCTGACGGCCCAGATCCTGCGGCGTCTCCCGGGCCACCCGGTCGTCGGTGCGCCCGATCAGCCAGTCCCGACTCGGCACCACCAACCCGGCCGGGGTGAACGCGATCCGCCGCAACTCGCTGTGGGCGCCGGTGTCCTTGCGCCACATGCTGGCGACGATGTCCACCGCCTCCGCGGGGCTCTCGGCGAACTCAAGCCCCGCGTACACCGGGGCGCAGGCGTCCAGGCCGAGGTCCTGTGCGGTGAGCCGCCGCCCCAGCCGCCGGGTGAACACCTCGGCGATCAACGCGGGCGTCGCCCCACGCGGCTGCTGGCCGCGCAGCCAGCGCGTCACCGAGGTCTTGTCGTAGCGCAGATCAAGGCCGTGCTCGCTGCCGAGCTGGTCCACCCGCCGGGCGAGCCCCGCATGCGAGAAGCCGGCCTCCTCGATCAGCGCCGACAGCCGCTGGTTGTACTGGAGACGATCACCGGCCGCTCCTCCGCCCGCCCCCGCGCCGGAGTTGGCGCGCTCCGACGAGGGCGGTGACTCCGGTGCGCGGCGCGGACGGCTGTCCAGCAGCGCGCGGTCGAGGGGGGCGCGGTCGAGCGGCGGGCGATCGGTCACAGGCCGTTGGGGCATCTGGCACACACCTTCCGGGGGCCCGCACCGAACGCCGCGAGCTCCCTAGGGGAACGGCGTGAATGTAGCGAGCATTTGGCGCGAGCGGCCGGTTCCGGCCGGACAATCGTCCGAACGGGTGAAGCCCGTCCCTCCTGTCGGGGACGATGCGACGCGTGGGACGACGCACGGCCCTTACCCGACCGCGCCGGGCCCGCCCTGGGTGCGTCCCCCACAGCCGCACCCCGGTCTGTGGCGACGGCCCACATGGGAGCCCCCGCCCCGGCCGCCTAGCGTCAGCGGCCATGGAGAGCACCCACGCAAGCTTGCTGGCCGGGCGGAAAGCCCTGGTCACCGGCGCGGCCAGCGGGATCGGCCGGGCCTGCGCGCAGGCCCTCGCCGAGGCCGGCGCCGCGGTCTACGTCGTCGACCGCGCCGCCGAGGCGGCCAAGGAGGTCGCCGAGCGGATCGGCGGCACCGCACTGGTGGTCGACCTCGCGGAGGGCGCGGCCGTGGACGCGCTCCCGGACGACGCCGACATCGTCGTCAACAACGCCGGGCTGCAGCACGTCGCCCCCCTCCACGAGTTCCCACCCGAGCGGTTCACCCTGATCCAGCGGGTCATGGTCGAGGCCCCGTTCCGGATCGTCCGCCGCACCCTGCCCCACATGTACGCCGGCGGATGGGGACGGGTCGTCAACGTCTCCTCCGTGCACGGGTTGCGCGCCAGCGCCTTCAAGTCCGCGTACGTGACCGCCAAGCACGCGCTCGAAGGGCTGAGCAAGGTCATCGCCCTCGAGGGCGCCCCGCACGGCGTCACCAGCAACTGCGTCAACCCCGGCTATGTCCGCACGCCGCTGGTGGAGAGCCAGATCGCCGCCCAGGCCGCGGCCCACGGCATCCCGGAAGCGGACGTGCTGGACCGGATCATCCTCGACCGCACCGCGATCAAGCGCCTGATCGAGCCCGAGGAGGTCGCCGCGGCCGTGCTGTGGCTGTGCGCCCCGGCGGCCGCCGGCATCACCGGCGCCTCCCTCCCCATGGACGGCGGCTGGACCGCCCGCTGACGCGCCGCCACCCCGCGCGCCGTCCTCCCCACCCCTCCTGAGC
>NZ_BBPQ01000107.1 GCF_000787855.1 Streptacidiphilus anmyonensis
GGCCCGCCGCCTCCGCGAGCAGCTCCGCCCGGGAGGCCGAGCCCGCGCGCGCCTCGGCGGCGGAGAGCTCCGCCGCCAGGCGGGCGACCTCCGCGCCCGCATCCGTCGTCTGCCGCTCCAGCCTGCGGAACGCGGCCTCGGCGGCGCGCTCCTGCTCCGGCGTCACCTGATCCGGCGCGGCGACGGCCGGGGCGGGGTGCTCCGTCGCACCGCAGACCGCGCAGGGCGCGCCCGGCTCCAGACGCGCGGCCAACTCGGCCGCCATGCCCTCGATCCGGCGCTGCTTGAGACCCAGCCACGCCTCCTGTGCGTCCGCCGTCCCGTCGCGCAGCGCGAGGTGGCGCTCACGCGACTCCTCGTGCCGACCGCGCAGCGCGTCGCGCTGCCCGGCCGCGCCGGCGCGCTCCTCGACGACGTGCAGCTTCTCGTCCAGGCCCGGCCGCCGCCCCGCCGCCACGCGCGCCTCGTCGACGACCTGCTGCGCCCGCGCCCTGACGGCGGGCCAGCTCGAAAGCCACCCGGCCGCGTCCTCCCTCGCTTCCTCGGCCTGCCCGAACCGCCGCTCGGCCCGCGCGGACTCCTCGCCCACCGCCTCGAACCGACGCTCGGCGCCCAGCAGCGCACGCAACTCGCCAACCGCGCCCAGCGTCGCCCGCTCCGCCGCGCGCAGGGCCGCGTCCACCGCGTCATCGGGATCCACGGCATCCGCGGCATCCGCGGCCGGGCTCGGGCCGCCGGTCGCGTGCGGGTGGCCCGTGCGAGGGCGGTCGGCGCTCCGCGCGTCGTCGGGACGTGCGGTGACGGCGCGCGTCCGTTCGGCTGCCGCTCGCGCGGCGTGCTCCTCCGCCTCCTCGGCCCGGCGCGGCACGGGCACGCCCGACGTCGCCTGCCCGGCTGCGCGCCGGGCCGCCGCGTCCGTGGTGGGCGTGGTGGGCGCGGTGGGGTCGGCCGGGCTCGGGTGCGGGCCTGCGGGCGCCTGGCCGGTCGCCCGGTCGGCGTGGCTCCCGCTCCCCGGCCCGCTCCCGCTCCCCGGCCCGCTCCCGGCCTGTGCGGCGAGCCCCGTCTGTGTCGCGGGCGCGGTCGTTTGCACGGCGGCGGTCGCGTGCGGTCGGCCGGTCAGGCGGTCGACGCCGGGCACGTCGTCGGGGAGGGAGGCGAGGGCCCGCGTGCGGTCGGCCGCCGCGCGTTCGGCGGAATGCTTCGCCTCCTCGACCTGGCGCAGGACAGGGGCGAGCGAGGCCGCGCGCTCGGCCCGGGCCAGAACCTCCGCGCGCTCGCGCTGCTCCGGTTCCTCCGCCGCCAGCGCGGTCAGCGCCCCGACGGCCGCGCGGTGCTCCTGCTGGCGCGCGGACAGCTCCTCGGCGTCGCGCAGGCGCGCCCGGCTCGCGGCGCGCCGCTCGGTGACGAGCGCGTACCGCACCGAGGCCACCTCGTGCCGCAGCGCGGCCTGCTCGCGCAGCGCGGCGGCCCACGCGGAGACCCCCTCGGCCGCGGCCTCCCCCTCGGGCGCGGGCAACTCCGCGGCTCCCGCCGCCTCGTGCAGCCGTTCCACGGACGCCGCGATGTCGGCGCGTACGGCCTGCGTCTCCTTCTCGCAGCGCTGCCGGTGCTCCGCCAGCCAGGCCTCGACGTCGCCGAAGCGGCGGGTGTCGAAGAGACGGCCCAGCAGCTCGCGGCGGTCCTGGGCGGTCGCCTGCAGGAAACGGGCGAAATCGCCCTGCGGGAGCAGCACGACCTGGGTGAACTGATCCCGGCTCATGCCGATCAGGTCGAGCAGTTCCTGACCGATCTCCTGGTGCGAGCCGCTGCGCGGGCGCCACGCGGCGTCCTCCGCGGACCACTCGCTCAGCAACGTCTGCGCCTTGACCGGCGTCATGCCCTCGCCGCGCTGCTTGGGCCGCAGCTGCTCGGGGCTGCGCTGGATCAGCAGGCGCCGGCCGCCGAGGGTGAGCTCCAGCTCGACCCGGGTGAGCAGCGACGCCTCGGCGTGGTCGCTGCGCAGCCCGCGCGCGGCGCGGCCGCGGCTGCCGGGCACCGAACCGTAGAGCGCGAAGCAGACCGCGTCCAGGACGCTGGTCTTGCCCGCGCCGGTGGGGCCGGTCAGCAGGAAGAGACCGCCGGAGGCGAGCGTGTCGAAGTCGACCCGCTCCTCCCCGCCGAACGGGCCGAAGGCCGTGACGGTCAGCGTGTGCAGCCGCATCAGATCTCCCCGCCCGCCGCGCGCGCGGCCGCCTCCACCGCCGTGACCAGCAGCGTCGACTCCGCCGCCGAAGCGTCCGCGCCGCGCACGTGCCGGACGAACCCGAGGGCCACCGCGCCGTCGTCCCGCCCCCGCACCCGCGCGCCGTAGCTGCGCAGCCCGTCGTCCTCCCGGCCCTGCGGCTCGAACGCGAGCTGAAGGGTGTGCGGGAAACGCGCCCGCAGCCGCTCCATCGCCTGCGGCGGGCGCGCCGTGTCGGTCAGGGTGACGTGCAGCCAGCAGTCCTCGACGGCCTCGTACGCCGAGCCGGTCAGCAGCTCCTCCAGCTCGCCGCGCAGACGTGCGAGGCGGCGCGGCACCGGGCAGTCGATCCGCTCGGCGCTCACCTCGCCCGCGGGACCGAGCTCGACCAGCCACATCGACTTGCGGTGGTCGGCCTCGGAGAAGGAGTACGCCAGCGGCGATCCGCTGTAGCGCACACGCTCGTTGATCGTCTGACACCCGTGCAGATGGCCGAGGGCGGCGTAGTCCACGCCCTCGAACACCGACGCCGGCACGCTCGGCACGCCGCCGACCGCGATGTCGCGCTCGCTGTCGCACGCCTCGCCGCCGATGACGAAGGCGTGCGCGAGCACGACGGCACGCACGTCCGCGCTCTCCGCGCCGCCCGCGCCGCCCGCGCCGTCCGCGCGGCGGGCGGCGAGGTCGGCCCGGACGGCGTCCATGGCGGCGGAGAGGACGGCCGTGTGGCTCGCCTCCTCCGCGGCCAGCCGCTGCCGCACGAGCGCGGGCTCCAGATACGGCAGCCCGTAGACGGCGACCTGCCCGTGGGCGTCCTCCAGCACGACCGGCGCGGCGAGCGCGTCCGCGTCGGGCGCGGTCCGCAGGTGGACCCCGGCGCGGGCGACCAGCCCCGCGCCGACCCCGAGGCGCTGTGCGCTGTCGTGGTTCCCGCTGATCAGCACGACCGGCACGCCGAGCGCGGCGAGCGCGTGCAGCGCCTCGTCGAACAGCTCGACGGCCCCGAGACTGGGGACGGCCCTGTCGTACACGTCACCCGCGACGAGGACGGCGTCGACCTGCTCGGCCTCGGCCGTCTGCACCAGGTGGCGCAGGAAGGCACGTTGGGCCGGGAGGAGGTTCTCGCGGTGGAGCGAGCGGCCCAGATGCCAGTCGGAGGTGTGCAGGAAGCGCATGGCTCACGACAGTAACGGCTGCCACTGACACCTACCTGCACAATCCCTGCACGGGGGAAGCCGCCGCTGCCCCTGTGTGTCGCAATTCACCCGCGGCGACGCGTCGGTCGCGACGCGCCCACCGCGATTTCGCGCCGCGCCTCACCCGTCCCGCAGCGCCTCCACGAATCCCGCCGCCACGGCGTGCTGGAGGCGCGCGCTGCGGGCGCGGGCGATCGGACCGGAGAGGGGCTTGGGCGGAGGGAAGTAGAGCAGCAGGTAGGCGTCCATGACGCCGAGCGTCTGGGCGAGGGCGTCGGGTTCGCCGGAGTGGCCGCGGACCAGGCGATTCCCTATCGCGCGGGCGGGACGCGGGTCGAAGCGGTCCTGGTGCAGGGCGTCGCGCAGTTGCCCGGCCATGGGGGTGAGCAGCTCCGTGAGCTGATCCCGTGTCAGATCGGTCGGCGTGGCCGGGAAGAGCGCGCGGCTCCAGATTGCCGCGAAGCTTCCGACGGCGGCCGGGACGTCTGAGGTTGATGGCACGGGGGAGAGGCTACTCATCGGATGATCGTCAAGTAAGAGGCGGGGTGAAATGGCGTGAGCACATCACCGAGGATTCATCTTCCGTGCGAATGGCCCGTACGCCCCGGACCAGGAAGTTCGGGGTCGCACGGGCCATTTCGACGAGATCGGTTCCGATCTCAGCTGCTGAGCGAAGCCTTCGCGTCGACGGTGGAGGTCTCCGCGTCCGCGTCGGCGACCGCAGCCGTGGAGCCGCCGGAGGCGACCGGCGCGGACAGGGGCTTGTGCATCCGGCTCAGGCCGACCAGGGCGACCGGGACGGTCAGCACCAGCGCGCCCATGGCGATCACGAAGCTCAGCGTGAACTGGCTCTGCTGCGGCAGCGGCGGCAGGCCGGGCGGCAGGCCGTGGATCAGCTTGGAGGCGAGCAGCGAGGTGACGACCGCCGAGGCGATCGAGCTGCCGACCGAACGGGAGATGGAGTTGATGCCGTTGGCGATGCCGGTCTGCTCCAGTGGGACGCTGGCCGCGATCAGGGCGGGCATGGAGGCGTAGCCGAAGGCGATCGAGGTGCCGGTCAGCAGTCCGGCCAGGATCACGCCGGTGCTGCTGCCGTGGGCGAAGGCCAGCCAGCCGAAGCCGGCCACGCCGACCAGCGCGCCCATCGCGAGCGTGGCCCGCGCGCTGATCCTGCGGACCAGGATGCCGCCGATCGGCGCCGCGATCAGCGCGATGAGCGAGCTCGGCAGCAGGTACTCGACGGAGGCGCGCAGCACGGACGCGGTGAAGCCGTAACCGGTCAGCTGCTTCGGCATCTGCACCAGGTAGGAGATGCCGATGAACTGCGCGAACGAGGCGAAGCCGATGAACAGGCCGGAGAGGTTGGTGAAGGCGACCTGGCGGTGCGTGAACATCTTCATGTCCACCAGCGGGGAGTCGACCTTGAGCTCGACCAGGACCCAGACCGCCGCGACGACGACGGCGCCGACGAAGCAGCCCAGCGTCTTGCCGGAGGTCCAGCCCCAGTCGTGGCCCTGGGAGATGCCGAGCAGCAGCAGGACCAGGAAGCCGGCCATGGTCAGCGTGCCGAGGTAGTCGATCCGGCCGCCGGCCGCGTGCCCGCGGTTCGGGACGAGGAGGACGACGGCGACGAGCGCCAGCAGCGAGAGGCCGGTGGAGACCCAGAAGACCGAGTGGTAGTTCGGGTTCGAGCCCTGGGTCAGCAGGCCGGTGATCACCAGCGACAGGCCGGAGCCGAACGCCAGGGTGCTACTGACCAGCGCCATCGCGCCGTGCAGCTTCTCGTGGGCGACCTGGTCGCGGATGATCGACAGCGCCAGCGGGAAGATCGCGGTGGCGGAGCCCTGCAGCACCCGGCCGACGATCAGCAGCGTGAGCGAGGACGTCGTCGCCGCGAGCAGCGAACCGGCCACCATCACCGCGAGGACGGCGATCAGGGTGGGCTTCTTGCCGTAGAGGTCGCCGACGCGACCCAGCAGCGGGGTGAAGACCGCCGCCGAGAGCAGCGTGGCGGTGGTCACCCAGCTGACGCCGGAGCTGCTGGCGTGCAGGTCGTGCGCGAGCAGCGACAGGATCGGGACGACCTGGGTCTGGGCCATCGAGACGACCATCGCCGCGAGGCCGAGGGCCAGGATGAGGGGCGTGCTGCCGTGCCGTGCGGTGGGCGCGGCGGCGCTCGCGGACAGGGAGGTGCTCATCGAGCTGAGGTCCTTCGGGAAACTGGATAGTTCAGTGCATGAAGTTTCTGAATGAAACTTTAGGCAAGAAAGGTTTAGGAAGTCAACCTATTCGGGTCCAGGTCCCCTAGTCTGTTGCGATGACGACTCGACCGTTCGACCTCCGGGCCGCACGCGCCATGCGCGACGTCCTCGACCCCTACTACGCGGTGCTCGTCTTCAGCCCCGCCGCGGTGGGCGTCTTCGGCTCCCTCGGGCTCGACGCCTGGGCCGCGTACTTCGCCGGCCGCTCGGCGCCCCTGGGCGCGGCGTCCGAGGGTCTCGTCGAGGCGGTCTTCTTCCATTTCGAGCCCGGCATGATCGCGGCGAACACGGCGAAGGTCCGCGCGGCGGGCTTCCCCGAGGAGATCCTCGCCGTTCGGCTGGAGGCGGCGGACGCCGCGCTGCACGACACCCTCGGCGCGGAGGCCGTCGGCTCCGCCGAGATGGCCGAGGCGGCGGAGCTCGCCGCGGAGGCGGCCGCCGCGTGCACCTTCGCCGGCCGTCCGCTGGGCGCGGCCAACGCCGCGCTGCCCCTCCCCGAGGCTCCCCACCTCAAGCTCTGGCAGGCGGTCACCACCCTGCGCGAGTGGCGCGGCGACGGCCACAACACCGCGCTGCTGGCCTCCGGCCTGGACGCGGTCGAGGTCCTCGTCAACGCGGTCGCCGCGGGCCACGAGCGGCGTGCCTCCATCCAGCTCCGCCGCGGCTGGTCCGACGAGGCGTGGGAGGCGGCGGAGCAGCGCCTCCACGAGCGTCACCTGCTCACCGAGGACGGCGGTCTGACGCTGCGCGGGCGGGAGCTCCGCGAGGAGATCGAGGACCTGACGGACCGTCTCTCCCTCGCCCCCTGGCGCGCCCTCGGCGAGGAGCGCACCCGCCGCCTGCACGACCTGGTCCGCCCCTGGAGCGCGACCGTCGCCGACCGCTTCCTCCGCGGCTACCGTCTGGAGCCCTACCCGGCCGCCTGAACCACCGCGAGGAGGGGCCATCCCCAGGGGCCCGGTGCCTGTGCCCGCTGACTGGTGGGGGAGGCCGGACCCGCGCCGGCCCGGGCAGCGGGCCTTCGAGCCGGCGGCGCTCCCCTCCGGGCCCCGGGTCCGCCCAGGCGATGGGCCGAGCCGAGCCGTACCGCGTCGGGTCGCCGACCGAGCCGGGTACGCAGGGCCTTCTCGGGGAGGGATGGGACGTCAAGGCGCGACGGGGGGCGTGCGGGTGCACGGGCCTCGCACGGTGTGCGGCGAGGCATCGGGCGGCGGGGCGGAACTCCGCGTGCCGGTTGGGGGGCGCGGGTAGGGACGGCGGCATACGCGGGGCCGTGGCCGTCGGTCCCCCTTCCGTCCCGGAGGGAAACATGCGCATCCTCCTTCACGCCAGCGCCTTCAACAGCCTCACCCAGCGCCTTGCCGTCGAACTGGCGTACCAGGGCCACCAGATATCCGTCTCGCTCGACCTCGGCGGCGGGCCGAGAGGGGACACAGAGCTGCGCGAGGCGGTCCACAGACACAGCCCCGAGCTGATCGTCGCGCCCATGCTCACCAGCCGGATCCCGGAGGACGTCTGGTCGCGGCACACCTGCCTGATCGTGCATCCCGGGCCGCCCGGGGACCGGGGGCCCTCCGCGCTGGACTGGGCGCTCGCCGAGGGGCGGCGCAGTTGGGGTGTGACGGTGCTCCAGGCCGTGGCCGAGATGGACGCCGGGCCGGTCTGGGCCGCGGAGCCGTTCGACATCCCCGAGCACGCCGAGGCGGGCGGGATCGCCAAGAGCGACCTCTACCGCAACGAGCTCGCCGACGCCGCGTCAGCGGCCGTGCAGCGTGCGGTGGAACGATTCGCCTCGCACCGGTTCGTGCCGAGGCCCGCCGACCGGCGCGGCGCGGCCCGGCCGTACTTCCGCCAGGAGCTGCGGGCGATCGACTGGACGGGGGAGGGGACCGACGTGGTCGCCCGCAAGCTCCGCACCGCCGACTCCAGTCCCGGCGTGCTGGACACGCTCGGCGGCCGCGCCTACTACCTCTACGGCGGCCAGCCCGAGGACGAACTGCGCGGCGCCCCCGGCACGCTGCTGGCGACGCGCGACGGAGCGGTCTGCCGGGCCACCGTCGACGGCGCGGTGTGGCTCACCGCACTGCGTCCGCGTCGCGAGCAGGACGGGCCGCCGACCGCGAAGGCCCCGGCGGCGACCGTCCTCGCGACGACCGGACTGCTGCGCGGCGTCCCGGAGATCAGCGCCGCGCTGCGGCCGCACCACAAGCGGCAGACCTGGTCCACGATCCGCTACCACGAGCACGGCAGCGCCGGGCTGCTCCGCTTCTCGTTCCCCGGCGGGGCGATGAGCACCTCGGACTGCCGACGGCTGCTCGTCGCCTACCGCTACGCGCGCAGCCGCCCGACGCGGGTGCTGGTCCTCGGCGCGCACCGGGACGTGTTCTCCCACGGGATCCACCTCGGCGCGATCGAGGCCGCGCCCGATCCCGCGCGCGAGTCGTGGGCCAACATCAACGCCATGGACGACCTGGTCGAGGCGATCCTGACCACCCGCGACAAGCTCACCGTCGCCGCGCTCGGCGGCAACGCCGCCGCGGGCGGGCTGATGCTGGCGCTCGCCGCGGACGAGGTGTGGGTGCGCGCGGGCGCGGTGCTGAACCCGCACTACCGGCTGATGGGGCTGCACGGCTCGGAGTTCTGGACGTACTCCCTCCCGCGCCGGGTCGGCCAGGAGCAGGCGCGCCGGCTGACCACGGAGGCGCTGCCGATCGGCCCGGAGCGCGCGCTCGATCTCGGCCTCGTCGACCGTGTCCTGGACTGCACGCCGGAGGGCGTGGCCGACCACGTCGCCGACCTCGCGCAGGGCCTCGCCGTCGACCCCCGCCTCCCGCGCCGCCTCGCCGCGAAGCGCGGCGCGCTCCGCCGCGCGGAGGGCCGCCGGCCCCTCGCCTGGTACCGCTCGGAGGAACTCGCCCTGATGCACCGCAACTTCTACGGCCCCGACGACTCCTACCACGCCCTCCGCCGCGCCTTCCTCCACAAGTCCCGCCCGGACGCCACCCCGCAACGCCTCCACCGCATCCCGGCGTAGCCCGCCCCTCGGCTTTCCGCCTGCACGGCCCCGCTGCGGGCCCCCACGGGGGTGGGGCTCCGCATCGGGATCCGGGTTGGCGGGGTTCCCGCCGCCGGGAGCCTGGCTTCGGGACTCCACGACGGTGGCGCCCGCCCGCCCTGGCCTCGACGAGCCGGGGGCACGACTCCGCCCCTTGGCCCGCGGCCCTCATGGTGGGGAGCAGCAGTCCCCGGACCTTCGGTCAGGCGGAGGGGCTCCTCGCGGTGGGGGCGTTCGGCTGGGGCCGGAAAGGCGCTCGCGTTGCCGTGGCGGGCACCCCGCGCGTAGGGATTGGCCACCGGAGATGCGGTGCCGTGAGCACCGGGCCGGTGTCGTCGCCTTGCGCTCCGCCGATGCGGCTGAGCGGGGTCGGGGAGAGGAAGGGGCGTTCGGGTGCGGCGCGAGTCGCGGTTCGGCCCAAGGGACGCGTCACCGCGTGCCCGCCCGGTGCCACGGCCTTCACGCTCCGCAAGCGCCGTGCGCCGAGCGCGGCTCGCCACGCGCCACGCGCCTAGCGCCGAGCGCGGCTCGCCACGCGCTACGCGCTTAGCGCCGAGCGCGGGTGGCCACGCGCCACGCGCCTAGCGCCGAGCGCGGGTGGCCACGCGCTACGCGCCTAGCGCCGAGCGCGGGTGGCCCGCCATGCGCCGAGTGCCTTGCGTCGAGGGTGGGCGGCTCGCCACGTGCTGAGCGCCGAGCGCCGAGCGCGGCTCGCCTCGTACCGAACGCCTTGTGCCGAGGGTGGGTGGCCCGCCATGCGCCGAGCGCCTTGCGCCGAGGGTGGGTGGCCCGCCTTGTGCCGAGGGTGGGTGGCCCGCCTTGCGCGGAGCGCCTCGCGCCCTACCGTGTGTGGCGGGCGGTGCCGATGCGTTTGACCTCGCGCTGGACGCGGCGGTCCATCGCCAGGGCGAACTCCACGTCGACCACGGTGCGCGCCACGTCGCGCAGCCGGGCGAGGGCCTCGGCGAGGCGGGCGGGCTCGCCCGGGGGGAGGGGTTCGTCGAGGTCGGGGAGGAGTTGGTCAACGATCAGTTCGACGAACTGGTCCGCCAGCGCGTCCGCGCTCGCGCGGACGCCGCGGGCGGTGGCGAGGACCGCGGCGAGCGGCACGCCCTCCGCGACGAGCTCGGCGGAGGCGTCGAGCAGGCGACGGCTGACGTGGACGAAATGGTCGCCCTCCTGCCGCAGGTAACCGAGTTCCACGGAGGCGGCGAGAGAGTCGGCGTCGACCTGCCCGGGGAACGTCGCCGCCAGTTCCTCGGCGGTGACCGCCGTCTCCGTCTCCTGGGACCAGGGCGCGCCGATCGCCGCCTCCAGTCCGAGCAGTTCGGCGACGTCCTGGCCCGACTCCCAGGCGGCGAGGAGCTCCGCGATGCCGCCCAGGGTGTGGCCGCGCTCCAGCAGGTCGGCGATGACGCGCAGGCGCGCGAGGTGGTCCTCGCTGTAGAAGGCGATCCGGCCCTCGCGGCGCGGCGGAGGCAGCAGGCGCCGCTCCCGGTAGAAGCGCAGGGTGCGCACGGGGATGCCGGCCGCGCGGGCCAGCTCCTCGGTGCGGTACTCGCGGGCCCCGGCCGCCGGCTTGCTGCTCTCGTTCACGGGTCGAGCGTATCGACCGCCCGATCCGGCCCGCCCGATCCGTCCCGTCCATCCGGCCCGCCTGATCCGGCCCGCCCGATCCGGACGACCGATCTGAGTACCCGTACTCATGCGGGCCCGCTCCGTACCCCGCATCCTGCGGGCATGGCCAACACACCTCCCGTCAGATCGGGGACCACCGGGGCCTACTACGCCCAGGCGGTCCTCTCGTTCGCCCTCGCCCTCGGCGCCATGGTGGTGGGCATCGCCTTCCTCGACACCGACGCCTGGATCCGCGCCTTCCTCGGGCTCGGCATGCTGTACCTGGTGACTTCCGCCTTCACGCTCGCCAAGGTCGTCCGCGACCGCCAGGACGAGACCCGCTACACCACGCGGATCGACCAGGCCCGCCTGGACAAGCTGCTCTCCGAGCACGACCCGTTCCGGGTGGACGCCCCCTGACCTGACTCCTGCCTTCACCGTGCACAATGTGCGCCGTGAACGACCAGGAGAACGTCGACAACGTCCAGCTCGACAGCGCAGAAGAGGAGTCGCTGCTCCCCGCGTGGCTCCGGAGGACGGAGGGCGAGCAGCGTTGGTCCGTGACGGCCGCGCTGCTCGCCGCCATCGTCATCCAGTGGTTCCTGCCCGAGCGCCTCAGCATCCACCCGCGCTGGCTGATGCCCGCGCTCGAACTGCTGCTGATGGCCGCGCTGCTGGTGGTGAACCCGCACCGTCACATCGCCAGGTCCGGCAACCGGGTGCGGGTGCTGGGCCTGCTGCTGGCCGCCGCCGTCAGTCTCGCGAACGGCTGGTCCGCGGTGCTGCTGGTGCGCGACCTCCTCCACGGCTCGCAGGGGATCAGTCCGGTGCAGCTGCTGCTGACCGGCGGCGGGATCTGGATCACCAACATCATCGCGTTCAGCCTCTGGTACTGGGAGTGGGACCGCGGCGGTCCCATCGCCCGCGCGGCGGGCGTGCACAAGCACCCGGACTTCCTCTTCCCGCAGATGCAGCAGGAGGGCATAGCCCGGCCCGACTGGGAGCCCTACTACATCGACTACCTGTACGTGGCGTTCACCAACGCCACGTCCTTCAGCCCCACGGACACCATGCCGCTGTCGCGTTGGGCGAAGATGCTGATGCTGTCCCAGTCGACGATCTCGCTGCTGACGCTCGCGCTCGTCATCGCCCGCGCGGTGGGTGTGCTCCAGTAGCGCCCCTGCAACGCCGCTCCAGCGGTAGCGTGCGCCCCACCACAGGCATATGCCCTATTAGTTCAGCACACCTCGTTCCCCCCTGCGGCACTTTTGCGGGAGTCCGCGTAATCGGATGAATCCGCTCAGTAGCGTCCCACTCCGTTCTGCCAGAGCCTGACGACGGAGGGGCTGCCGCATGGGCGCCATGGGGAGCATGACCGAGCTGGGGTACGGCTGGCTGACGCCGGTCCTGTCCTATCTGATGGCCGTCCTCGGCTCGGCCTTAGGGCTGCGCTGCATGGTGCGGGCGGTCGGTTCGACCGGTCGTGCCAAGCGCAACTGGCTGATCACCGGCGCCTCCGCGATCGGGTCCGGGATCTGGACCATGCACTTCGTGGCGATGCTCGGCTTCACCGTCACCGGGACCGAGATCCGCTACAACGTGCCGCTGACGATCCTCAGCCTGCTCGGCGCCATGGTCTTCGTCGGGCTCGGCGCGTTCGCCGTCGGCTACGGCAGGCACAAGTACCGCTCCCTGCTGCTGGGCGGCACGACCACCGGCCTCGGCGTCGCGGCCATGCACTACATCGGGATGGCCGCGCTCGACCTCCACGGCCGGATCACCTACGCGCCGTTAGAGGTCGTCCTCTCGGTGGTCATCGCCATCGGCGCCTCCACCGCGGCGCTCTGGGCGGGGCTGAACATCTCCGGACCGGTGGCCGCGGCCGGCGCCTCGCTGGTGATGGGCATCGCCGTCAGCTCCATGCACTACACCGGCATGGAGGCGGTGTCGGTCCAGGTCCAGCCCGCCGACACGCCGCTGCACGGCGCGACGCTGATGGAGTTCATCTTCCCCCTCGCGGTGGGCCTCGGCTCCTACCTGTTCCTCACCTCCGCGTTCGTCGCGCTCTCACCCACCTCGCAGCAACGCGCCGCCGGCGTCGGCGCCGAGGGGCTGCGCTCCGTCCCGGCGGTGCCGCGGTGACGGCCCCCACCACCTCCGCCACCGGCACCACGACCGTCGGTGTGACGCCGCGTCCGCGCCCCGCCCACGCCGGACCGCCCGCCGACGAGGGACGGCCGATCGCCTACCGGCCCCACCCGCTCGCGCTGCGCCTGCGGCTGCGCCCGCGCACCGTGCGCGCCCGCATCGTCTCGCTGCTGATGGTCCCCGTGGTCTCACTGCTCGCGCTGTGGGGCTTCGCCACCGTCACCACCGCCCAGCAGATCGACTCCCTGGTGCGGTTCAAGCACGTCGACGAAACGTTGCTGCAACCCGTCGACGCCGCCGTCTCGGCGGTCCAGGCCGAACGCACCGCCGCCCTCGCCTACCTGGCCGCGCCCAGCCAGGCCCGGCTGGCCGACTACGACGGAAAAGCCAAGGCCACCGACGCCGCCGTGGCGGCCATGGGCCAGAACATCCTGCGCGGCGAACCGGACGCCGTCGGCCTGGCCGCCACCCTGCCGGGCCGCATCGCCGCGCTGAACGCCGCCACCGGCTCACTGCACGGGCTCCGCTCCCGCGTCGAGGCGCGGCAACTGGACTGGCCCGGCGCCGCGACCGCGTACGCGGGCGTCGTGGACAGCGGTCTCGGCGTCGTGGGTTCGCTGACGGCCGTGCAGAACAGCGCCGTCGCCTCCGACGCCCGGGTGGTGCTCGAACTCTCGCAGGCCCGGGAGATGCTCGCCCGCGAGGACGCCGCCGTGCAGGCCGGCCAGGCCGCGGGCCGGATGACGCAGGAGCAGTACCAGGAGTTCACCGGCGCGCGTTACGCCCGCCTCGCGCTCGACGCCTCCGCCGCGCCGGACCTGCAGCCCGCCGACCTCGCTGCCTACCGGCAGGTGGCGGAGGGTCAGCAGGAGTACACCCTGGTCCAGTTGGAGGAGGCGGTCCACGCCTCCGGCGGCGGTGTCCGGGCGGTGAACGCCGCCGGCGCGGACTGGGCCCCCGCGGCGTCCGCGGTGCAGCAGCAGCTGGACTCCGTGCTGTCCGCCGCCGGCACCGGGGCCGGGTCCGGTTCCGACCCGTACAGCCTCGGCGTGCTGAGCGCGAGCGGCGCGGCCGTTCTCTTCGGTCTCGCCGCCGTCGTCCTGTCGCTGCTGATCTCCGTCCGGATCGGCCGCGGGCTCGTCGTCGAGCTGGTGGAACTGCGCAACTCCGCGCTGGAGCTGGCCGGGCGGCGGCTGCCCTCGGCGATGCGGCGGCTGCGGGCGGGGGAGGAGATCGACATCGACGCCGAGGCCCCCGTCGTCGAGGCCGGCGACGACGAGATCGGCCAGGTCGGCGAGGCGCTGAACACCGTGCAGCGCGCGGCGCTCACCGCGGCCGTCGAACGCGCCGAGGTGCTCTCCGGCGTCTCCGGCGTCTTCGTCAACCTCGCCCGGCGCAGCCAGGTGCTGGTGCACCGGCAGCTGACGCTGCTCGACGCGATGGAGCGCCGCACGGAGGACCCGTCCGAGCTGGAGGACCTGTTCCGGCTCGACCACCTCACCACGCGGATGCGTCGCCACGCCGAGGGCCTCATCATCCTCTCCGGCGCGGCGCCCGGCCGCGCCTGGCGCAAGCCGGTGCCGCTGCTGGACGTGGTGCGCTCGGCCGTCGCCGAGGTCGAGGACTACTCCCGCGTCGAGGTGCGCCGCCTGCCCGGCGTCGCCGTCGTCGGCGCGGCCGTCGCCGACCTCACCCACCTGCTGGCCGAACTCGTCGAGAACGCCACGGCGTTCTCACCCCCGCACACCAAGGTGCTGGTCTCCGGCGAGCAGGTCGGCGCGGGCTACGCGGTGGAGATCGAGGACCGCGGGCTCGGCATGGGCAAAGAGGCTGTCGCCGAGGCGAACCGGCGCATCGCCGACGCGCAGCAGGCGGACCTCTTCGACAGCGACCGGCTCGGCCTCTTCGTCGTCAGCCGTCTCGCCCGCCGCCACGGCGTCCGCGTCTCGTTGCGTCCCTCCGCGTACGGCGGCACCACCGCCGTCGTGCTGCTGCCGAGCGCGCTGCTGGAGACGGGCCGTCAGCGCCGCAGGGAGCCCCTCGACGCGGAACTGGACCTCCTCCCTCCCGTCCAGCCGTCCCCTGCGCAGGCCCCGCAGGCCCCGCGGGCCCCGCGGGCGACCGGCGCGGCTGCCGCGGCGGATCACCGCGACGGACGACGCAGCGGAGCGGCGGTGCTCGGCGGCGTGGACGCACCGAGCCGGGCCGGCGGCCAGGCAGCTTCCGGGGGCGGTTCGCCCGCGTGGGGTGCGGATGCGGGCGCCCGCACGGCGTCGCCGTTCGGCCGCCCGGTTGCCGCCCCCGGCCCGGTCGGTGGCGCCGAGGCGCCGGATCGGGTCTCGGTGCAGTCCGCCGATGCGGGATCCGGCGTGGCTGAGGGCGGCGCGCCCGCCGTGCCGCTGCCGTTCGGCGGGCCCAGGGCTGCGTTCCCCGGTGGGGCCGTGATACCCGGTCAGGGCGGGACCCCGCCCCTCGGGCGTCCGGTGGTGAGGCCGGATGCCGTGAACGGTGCGGGCGCGGCGGGCGACGGGGCCGGGGACGACGCCTCAGGCGTGGAGCTTCCGGTGCGGCGTACGGGTGTCCCGGCCTTCGGACGCAGGGGCGCGCGCAAGGGTGAGACCCGGTCCGGGCAGGGGGCGCATCCGGCGTTCGGGGGTCGGTCCGCCGCAGGATCCGACCGTGCCGGGGACGGGGCCCTGGGGTGGCCGGAGCAGCCCGCCACGCGCTCGTCCACCCCCGGCAGCGGTGATCACGCCGAGGACGGCGACCAACTTCCGCGCCGGGTGCGGCAGGCGAGCCTGGCCGTGCAACTGCGGGAGGCGCCGCCGCCGGAGCGGCCGCGTGCGGCACGGCCCGCAGCGCAGACCGTCGAGCGCAGTCCCGAGCAGGCCAGGGCCACCATGGCCGCGCTGCGCGACGGCTGGAACCGGGGCCGGGACACCGGCCACGGCCGGGGACCGGCCCGACCCGATGCCGCCGACACCACCGTCAATCCGGCCGACACCGCCGCCACCAACGGCAGCGGTGGCGCGCGCCACCTGTGGCTGCACCAGGACCCGCCGAGCGCCGCCCGGCCGTCCTACGACGACTTCGACGACTTCGAGAGGAGCGCCGCGGATGGCCGCGACGATGAACCACACCGGTGAGCTGAACTGGCTGCTCGACGAGCTGGTCGCCCGGGTCGCCCAGGTCCGGCACGCCGTCGTGCTCTCCCGGGACGGCCTCGCCCTCGGCGTCTCGGCGGGGCTGAGCCGCGAGGACGGCGAGCACCTCGCCGCCGTCGCCTCCGGCTTCCACAGCCTGGCCAAGGGCACCGGCCGTCACTTCGACGCGGGCGAGGTCCGGCAGACGATGGTCGAGCTCGACGGCGGCTTCCTCTTCGTCGTCGCCGCGGGGGACGGCACCTGCCTGGCCGTC
Source organism: Streptacidiphilus anmyonensis (assembly GCF_000787855.1). GTDB lineage: Bacteria > Actinomycetota > Actinomycetes > Streptomycetales > Streptomycetaceae > Streptacidiphilus > Streptacidiphilus anmyonensis. The sequence continues at coordinate 15,916 of NZ_BBPQ01000107.1, forward strand.
TTCGCGGGCGCGGACGCCGACATCGGGCTGATCGCCTACGAGATGGCCCGCCTGGTGCGCCGGGTGGGCGAGCATCTCCACACCCCGCCGCGCACCGCGGCGGACGCGCCCTCGGCGGGTTGAGGGCTGAGCGACATGGAACCGAACTGGTTCGACGAGGAGGCGGGCCCCATGGTCCGCCTCTACGCCCTGACCAAGGGCCGGACCAGGCCCGCCACTGAGGCGTTCGACCTGATCGCCATGGTCGTCGCGGACACCCCGTACGGACCGGACAGCCCGTACGGGGAGGATCTCGGGCTCGCGCCCGAGTCCGCCGCGATCCTCAACCTCTGCCGCCACCAGGCCCAGTCCGTCGCCGAGATCGCCGCCGAACTGGACCTGCCGGTCGGCGTGGTCCGGGTGCTCCTCGGCGACCTGTTGGACGCGGCCCTGATCCGCGTCAGCCGTCCCGTCCCGCCCGCCCTGCTCCCCGACGAGCGCATTCTGCGAGAAGTGATCAATGGCCTCCGCGCACTCTGACGCCCCCGCTACCGCCCCCGCTCCCGCGACCGCCACCTCGACGAAGCCGACGACCGCCGCCCCCAAGCCCGCGACCTCGACCAAGCCCGCGACGTCCGCCGACGAACCCGCGCTCGCCCTGAAGATCCTGGTGGCCGGCGGCTTCGGGGTGGGCAAGACCACCCTGGTCGGCGCGGTCAGCGAGATCCGTCCGCTGCGGACCGAGGAGCAGCTGACCGAGGCCGGCCGCGGCGTCGACGACCTCGGCGGGGTGGAGCAGAAGACCACCACGACCGTGGCCATGGACTTCGGCCGGATCACCATCCGGCAGGGGCTCTCGCTCTACCTCTTCGGCACCCCCGGCCAGGACCGGTTCTGGTTCCTGTGGGACGAGTTGGCCCACGGCGCGCTGGGCGCGGTGGTGCTGGCCGACACCCGCCGCCTCCAGGACTGCTTCCCGTCCGTCGACTACTTCGAGCGCCGTGGCATCCCGTTCGTCGTGGCCGTCAACTGCTTCACCGGGGCGCGCAAGCACGCGGTGGAGCGGATCAGCACCGCGCTCGACCTGGAGGCCGAGACGCCGGTGATCCTGTGCGACGCGCGTGAGCGCGACTCGGGGAAGAAGGTGCTGATCGCGCTGGTCGAGCATGCGAGCCGACTGCACGCGGCCCGCATGCTCTCCTGAGCCGTGGTCAGGACGCCGCCACGGTGACGGTGACGCTGAACATGCCGTTGGAGCCGGTGCACCGCATCGCCTCGCCGCAGTTGCTGCGCGAGGAGCTCACCGTCGCCGAGCCGGCCGAGACCGCGACGAACTCCGTCTGCTGGGCGCGGCAGTCGACCCCGGGCCGGCAGCTCTGGCCGGGGGAGGGGGAGGCGAAGCTCGGCCCGCCGGACAGCTTCAGCACGGACGTGGCACTGCTCGCGGGCGACGCCCAGTAGCCGCCGCTCAGCACGACCTCGAGGGTCTGGCCGGGGTGCAGCGTGACGGTGTGACCCTTGTCCGCGTTGGTCACCACGACGGCCGCGGCGGTACCGGTGGCCGAGACGCCGCCTCCGGACGTGCCCGAGGTCCCGCCACCGGGCGTCGCCGACGCGCTCGCGGATCCGGAAGCCGACACGGACGCAGAGGAGGCGCTGTTGGACGCGCCGCCGGACGCGCCCGAGCTTGCGTTCGTGCTGGACGAGCAGCCGCTGAGCAGCAGCACGGCGGAGAGGGCGGCGGCGCCGGCCGCGGCCAGCGAACGCCTGGTGAGGGTGGTGTGCATCGGTCCTCCTGGATCGGTTGCCGATCCGACGCGGAAGCCCGGCGACCGGTTCCCTGTCGATCTCCGGCCGGTCTCCAGCTGATCTCCAGCCGGTCTCCAGGAGGCTCACAGCAGGTTCAGGCGGGGTCCTCAGCCGTTGCGCGCGGCCTTGTCCGCGGCGGCCTGCTCGTCCTCGGCCTCGGCCTGCTGCGGGGTGGGCGCGGTGCCGCCGAGCTGGGCGGGGACCCACCACGTGTCCTCGGGGCCGGACGGCTGGTCCGGGTAGTCCCGCTGTGCGCCTTCGAGCAGCTGGTTCATCGCCTCCCGCAGGCGGCGGGTCACCATGACCGGCCGGTCCTGCGGAGTGAGCACTATCGGCTCCCCGATGCGGATGATGACGGGGGTGTGGCGACGCGTCAGGTTCTTCGGCCGGCCCTTGGTCCACAACCGCTGGGTGCCCCAGAGGATGACCGGCAGCAGCGGCACGTCCGCGTCCGCGGCCATGCGGGCGGCGCCGGTCTTGAACTTCTTCAGCATGAACGAGCGGGAGATCGTCGCCTCGGGGAAGACGCCGACGACCTCGCCGGCGCGCAGCGCCGCCACCGCGGCGTCGTAGGCGGGCTGACCGTCGGAGCGGTCGACCGGGATGTGGTGCATGCCCCGCATGAGCGGTCCGGAGACGCGGTGCTTGAAGACGTCGTCCTTGGCCATGAAGCGCGTCTTGCGCTTGGCGGACTTGTAGGCGCCGAGGCCGGCGAAGAGGAAGTCCAGGTAGCTGATGTGGTTGCTGACCAGCACCGCACCACCCGTGCGCGGTACATTCTCCGCACCGTCGATCTCGATCTTCAGATCCAGACCGCGGAAGGCGGTCAGGGCTGCGCCGATGATCGGCGGGTACACGAGATCTGCCACAGTCAGCCCAACGTTCTTCAGCGGGCCCATGCCCGAGCCTACGGTTACGTCAGCGTAAGTTGCCGACAGCCGATGGTGCCCGTTCGGGGCACTCCGTGTCACGTCCGACCCGTCAATAGGGTTGATCTCACACGCACCGTGCCGGGGCCTCTTATTGCGCGCGGGGCGGGGTGGTGGAGTATGGCTCCGAGGGCGCTGGGCGTAAGCTACCCTTCGGTAACAAAGGTGACCAGTACACCAGTA
>NZ_BBPQ01000106.1:0-13862 GCF_000787855.1 Streptacidiphilus anmyonensis
CCGCGCCATCAAGGCCGGCCGCGTCTGGACCAACTGCTACCACGCCTACCCCGCGCACGGCAGATTAGGCTATTGATGACAAAGGTACCCCGACGATCGCCCCGGATTCCGGGGCTGTTTTGTTTTCGGGGCTGCCTTTTGGCTCGTTGCCGGTGCGTGGGCACCGTGTCGGAGGGTACGCCGAGCGCTCCCTCTTGGGCGAGGCCGTGGAGCCATGCTCGGGGGACTGACCTTTCCGGCAGTGGTACCGGACCCCTCACCCTCGTCCAGACACAGGGTCGCGGGCGCGAAGCGCCCGTAGATGTCCAGTGTTGCGTTGTGCTCGGGGTCGCGGCCCGCGCGGTGCTGGCCGGTTTCGCGACGGCCATGCCGAAGACCGCCGACGGCGAGGCCGAGATGATCCGCCAGCTCAAGATCGCCCATGACCAGGCCGTCGAACAGCGCACAGCGGCGATGGTCACGATCAAGGCAATGCTCGTCCACGCCCCGGACGCCCTGCGCCGGGAAACCGCTGGCAAGACCCAGATCAGCCTGGCACGGCAGCTGGCGGCTCTGCGTCCTCACCGTCTGGAAGGACCCGAGGACGCGCTTCGTCACACCCTGCGGACGCTCGCCAAGCGGTGGCAGTACCTGGATACCGAGGCCAAAGAGCTGACGAAGATGATCGGTGACCTGGTCCAGCGGGCAGCCCCGCAGTTGCTCGAGCCTTTCGGTATCGGCGTCGACACTGCCGCGGAGATCCTCGTCGTGACCGGCGACAACCCCGAGCGGGTCAAGTCCGAGGCCGCCCTGGCCAAGCTCGCGGGCATAGCTCCCGTGCCCACCGGCTCCGGCATGACTGGCGGCAGGCACCGCATCAACCACGGCGGCCACCGCCAACTCAACGCCGCGATCTACCGAACTGTCATCGTCCGGATGCGATTCCACCAGCCCACGATCGACTACGTCGCCCGCCGCACCGCCGAGGGCAAGACGAAACGAGAGATCATCCGCTGCCTCAAGCGCTACGTCATCCGCGAGGTCTACCACCTGCTCCGACCTGCACCACGAATGGCCTCCGCCGCAAGTTGACAACTATAGGAGCGTCAACGCACTCGCCGAGTCCACCATCGGCCTGTTCAGGACCGAGTTGATCGCACGTCACGGACCCTGGAAGACCTTCACGGACGTCGAGTTCGCCACCGCCGAGTGGGTCGACTGGTACAACCACCGACGGCTCCACGGCAGCCTCGGCCACACCACCCCGGCCGAACACGAAACCGCCTACCATCACCAAAGAACCTGCGCCGACGAGCCCGTCAGCGCGTGACCTCAAGCTCGATACCGAACCCGGAACGGTTCACTACTGCTTCTTTGACTCAGAACCCGTCAGCGCAGTCATCGCTGCCTGAACGGCCCGCGGGGCGGTGTCGGCGTCTGCCAAGGTGAGGCGGGTCGCTCCCTCAGCCAGACCAGAGTCGACAGCGAGGAATTGGCCCCTGCGCGAGGTCCTCAGCAATTCACTGACCGCTTGCCCGAAGGGCTCTCCAATCGTGACGACAAGGTCGCAACGCTGATTCACAAGGCCAGCCAGGTATGGCTCGGCATTTCCGCCCCGGGCTATCGGGACCTGGATCTGCTGCACATTGACGTGTTCGCCAGAGACGGCGTGACGCATGACTGACCACAGATGCGAGGCGGTTGCTGCACTCGACGGGGCGGAGTCTGAGGCCAAGCAGGCCGTCGGCCGGCCGGATACGTCAGCGACCTTGAGCGGGTTGCTCACATGCCTCGTTGCGAAGAATACCCACAGCGCGCCGACCGTCGCCGCGACACATGCAAGGGCCGCAAGTCTGGCGAGCTTCCTTCTGCCCGCCCGGGCGGTGGACCTTGGGTGCTTCCAGGGGTCCCTCATCTGGATGAATCCCTTTGTCTCTAGCGGTCTGGCCAATCGGAGGACGACTCAAGAACGCCACGAATACAGCATTCGCTTGAGGGTGGCGTCCGTGGAGGGTCGCCATGCTAGCGCCCCCATCTTGAGATGGCGCCTGTGCCCCCGACCGGCTACCCGCTGCGATGTCACTGCCTTGGCCTATTGGTAAGAGTTCCATGATGACTCTGCCGAAAGTTCCCCGTGCTTCGTCTGTGCATTGCGGACTCCGGAGCCCATACCACCTGCAAGTGCGCATATTGATTAGTCGACAAGGCGTTTGATCGTCTGTAGAACTGTGCGGGTTCTGTGTCCTCGAGCGGGTTCATGTCCGCGCTGCGTTGGGGGTTGGCGTGCGCCGCTCGCTGTCGGTTCATCAAGTTGTTTCCTGGGTTCGGATGCAGGCCTGCGCTTTGGTCAATGGTGGGCGCACGCGGTTTGGCCGGCGAGGCCGACGCCTTGTGATACGTGCGTCGGCCATGGTGGCCGTGTTTGCCCTGGTGATGACGGCGGCGACGCAGGAGGCCAGTGCCTTCACGGCACTTGAGGCCGTCCAGGCTGCCCGCGCGCACGGGCCGAGTCAGTTGAGTGGGTCGGCTGCCGGGCGCGGCCATCGGGTCAGCGCCTCGGACACCGAACTGGGTTCAGCGGGAACGGGCTCGGGGCACAAGCACGGCAAGGGTGAGGTCCCTCCGGCGGCCAAGACGCTCGGCCCTGGCGGGTCGCGGCTCTCCCCGGCGCTCGGTGCTCAGGCGGCGGGCAAGACCGTGCAGCCTCCGGCAGGGTTGGCACGTACCCTTCAGGGAGCGCTGGGGAAGGCCGGCATTGCTCCCATGTCCGGGAGGGACGCGTCTGCGCAGACAGGCGTTCCGGGCCTTCCAATAGCGGGCAAGGAGATCGTCTCGCTCCGCACGGCTTCGACGAGCATCTACCAGAACCCGGACGGGACGCGGACCATGCGCGTCTACTCCAGTCCTGTGCACTACCGCACGTCCACCGGAGCGTGGGCCGATATCAACACCACGCTGGTCGGCCGCTCCCGTGAGGGTCGGCTCGGCGAGGCCGCGAACTCGACCCCGGTGACCTTCGCGCAGCAGGCTGACGCGCCGGCCCTGGTGAGCTGGGCACTCGACTCCGGTCACACCGTGTCATACGGCATCCTGGGCGCACGGCCTGTGGCCGGCCAGGCGCACGGCAGCACCCTGACCTTCGCCGATGCCTTCCCGGCGAGTGACGTCGTCTACAACGGCGAGGGTACGGGCATCAAGGAGACGCTGGTCCTGCACGATGCGTCCGCTCCGACGACGTGGACCTTCCCTCTTGCCCTGAACGGCGTCTCGCCCACGCTGGACAAGTCGGGCGATGTACGTTTCGTCGACTCGTCGGGCCACGTGCTCCTGGTCATCCCGCGCGGATTCATGCAGGACTCCGCCTCCAACGGTGCCGCTCACCAAGGACAGACGACCCCGGTCACCTACTCGCTGGTGCAGGTTGACGGCGCTCCCGCACTGCGCATGACCTTGGACGCCTCGTGGCTGCACGACCCGAAGCGCGTGTTCCCGGTCCGCGTGGATCCCAGCACCCAGACGGTGACCGCCGGCGCCTCGACCTATGTCGAGACAAACGACGGCACCAATCACTCCACGGGCACGGAGCTCGACACGGGCACGTACGACGGCGGCACGCACGTCGCCAACACCTACCTGACGTTCCCGGTCGGCACCACGCTGCAGAATGACTACATCGAGGCGGTCGACCTGGACATGGTCGTCGTCGACTCGGCGAACTGCAGCACGCCTGAGGCCGTCGACGTACGGAAGATCGATGGCTCGTGGGACCCCGGTACGATTTCGGCGTTCCCTGGTGTGGCGGTCGACAACGGCGTGCTCGGCTCGGCAAGCTTCACGGGCGGCAGCAACTGCGGCGGTTCGCTGTGGCAGACGATCCACGTGGGCGTCGGCCCCCAGGCAGCGGGAACCCAGCTCGTCGAGGGCTGGGCGCACGGCGGGACGAACAACGGCCTGGCTGTGACCGCGTCGGACACGGACAGCAACGCCTGGAAGAAGTTCGACAGCGTCAACGTCTCCGGTGACCAGCCCTACTTGAGCATCCAGTACAGCCCCTACGGCGCGGATTACTCCACGCCGAGTAGCTATGTGATGCCGACGAGTCAGTCCACCGGCTCGCAGAGCGTGACGCTCACCAATCGCGGCACCACCTCGTGGACGTCGTCCAACATGAAGCTCAAGGCGCGCCTGTTCGACGCGAGTTGGCACGAGATCTCCACCTCCGCGCCGCTGACCGCGATCCCGAGCACCGTCGCGCCGAACTCGTCAGTCACAATGACGGGGACCATTCCGGCGCTGACCCCTGGCGGGACTTACCAGTTGTGCTGGGATCTGTACCTCAACGGCACGTCTTCCCTGGCGGACACCTACGGCGTGCCGTTCCAGAACTGCACGTGGATCTCCGCCGCGAACATCCCGCCGCAGATCGACGCGATCGAGCCGCTGTCCAATACCACTGTCACGTCGCTCACGCCCGAACTCTTCGCCACGGGGCACGATCCGGACAACTGGCCGGGCACAGGGCTGACCTACGACTTCCAGCTGCTGTCGTCCTCCGGCACCCAGCTGGCCACCTCGGGCTGGCAGTCCGGCCGCAACTGGGTCATCCCCCGCGGGTTGGTCGCGTGGAACGGCAGTTACGAGTGGACGGTCGCCGTCTCCGACAGCAAAAACCAGAGCGCCTGGTCGAACCCGGCCGCGTTCGCTGTGCAGATCCAGCAGCCTGAGATCACCTCGAGCCTCGCGACCCTGGGGGGAAGCGGGCAGCCGTTCGACGCGAAGACCGGGAACTACACGACGTCGGCCACGGATGCGGATGTCAAGGCCGTTGGTCCTGCCCTTACCGTCACCCGCACGTATAACTCCCTCGACCCCCGCTACTCGGGGATGTTCGGGGCCGGCTGGTCGAGCTTGTACGACATGAGGCTCGATCCGGACTACAGCATCAACGGTGACGGCGCTGTGGTGCTCACCAATGCGCAGGGGCGCCAGGAGCGGTTCGGCCGCAACACCTTCGCACTCGCCGGCGCCACCTCCGTGGGAGATGTGACCGGTGACGGGACCGACGACATCGTGGCCGTGGATGACTCCACCGGTGACCTGTACCTGTACCCGGGGCCGGACTACTCGGCTGCCACCCGCGTCGGCATTGCCCACAACTGGACGAGCGGGGGCGTCGTCGGCGGCACGCTCCCGTCCGGCAACTGGGGCACCCTCACCAACCTGACTGGCGGGCAGGTCGACGGCAACGGTCGCGGCGACCTGATCGGTGTGGACCCCAGCGCCGGGACGCTGTGGGAGTTCACAGGGAAGGCCTCCGGCGCGCAGACGACCTGTACCGGCGTTGTGTGCAGCCACGTGATGACCGCTTGGCAGTCCAATGGCCCGTTCGCCTCCTACGCGCCTGCGGAGATCGGCACCGGTGGCTGGAACGGTATGACCGACCTGACCGTCACCCCGCCGCTGTCGGGTGACGGGAAGAAGGACCTGCTGGCCGTGGAGATGTCCACCGGCATCCTGTGGGCCTACCCGTTCAACACCGACGGCACCCTCGGATCCCGGGTCGAGGTCGGCACCGGCGGCTGGAACGGCATGCGCGAGCTCACCGGCGGCACCTTCAACGGCGCCCCGGGACTGATGGCCATCGACCCCAGCAACAACCTGAAGCTCTACCCGGCCAAGGGCACCGGCACGCTCGGCACCGGCGTGTGGAACAGCTACACCATGGAGGGCCCGGGCTGGGCCAACTACCAGGGCCTGGCTGGCGTCAAGGGCATCAGCGGGGACAGCAACACCGACTTCGTCGCCACCGACATGAGCGCCGGCATCCAGTACCTGTACCACTCCACCGGCAACTACGCCGGTAACGGCAAGAGCACCACCGGCATGGACCTGTACACCTCACCTGAAGGCGAGGCACAGGACCTCTACCCGCAAACCGACGGCAGTTGGGTGCTGCGCGAGAGCAACGGCACCACGTACACGTTCGTCCAGGGCGCGCCGATCCGTCACACCTGGGGACCCATCCAGCAGAACGAGGAATGGCTGCTGTCCTCGATCAAGGACAAGAACAGCAATACGCAGGCCCTGACCTGGACCGGCAATACCCTGTCCACGGTCACCGACACCGCGAGCGGCCGCACCCTGCACTTCACGTGGGACAGCGCCGGCTCGCACGTCACCCAGGTCACCACCGGCCAGCCGGCGCTCACCTGGACCTACGCCTACGGCAATTCCGCCAATCCCAACGAGCTGACGCAGGCCTGTGCGCCGCCGACCGGCACCAACAGCAGTCCGTCGTGCACCAATTACACGTACACCGACTCCAGCGGCGGCGGAACGCCCGGCAACCACTACCGCACGGCGGTGATGGACGCCGGCCCCAAGTCGTACTGGCGCCTGGGCGACAAGCTGCAGAGCACCCAGGTCACCGACGAGGTCCTGGCCAACGAGGGTGCTGACGACGGTACGCCTGCCGGTGGTGTCGATCTCGGTGACCTCTCCGGGCCACTGGCAGGTTCGCCCGCAACCTCTGCCGGCTTCAACGGCAGCACAGCGCAGATCTCGCTGCCCGATGACACGGTCAAGACGTCCTACCTGTCGGTGGGCCTGTGGTTCAAGACCACGACCAAGGGCGGGGTCCTGTTCTCCTACCAGGCCGACAGCCTGGCGAAGTCCACCACGGGAAACGCCTACACCCCGGCTCTGTACATTGGGTCCAGCGGCAAGCTGTACGGCCAGTTCTACGGCACCGGCGCGTCGATCTCCCCGATGAGCACCAGCAGCAGCGTCGCGGACGGCAACTGGCACTTCGTCGTCCTGGCCGCAGCGGGCGACCAGCAGCAGCTGTGGCTCGACGGCTCCCAGGTCGCGTCCCTGACCGCGCAGGTCCAGCCGGTCACCGAGTCCAAGACCTACCTGGGCTCCGGATTCATCGGCGGCTACTGGCCCGACGAGGCCCACTACAGCACCTCGTCGAACACGGGCTACGCAAGCTACTTCAACGGCCAGATCGCCGAGGCCGCCACCTACGAGCACGCGCTCGGCGCCACCGCGATCATCGCCCAGTACGAGTCCGCCACCCACCCTGCAACCGAGCTGACCGGCATCACCTCGCCGTCGGGCAAGTCGAAGCTGGCCGTCACCTACGACGCTGTCAACGACCGGGCGTCGGAGATCACCGACGCCAACGGCGGCAGCTGGAACCTCCACACCCCGACCGTCTCCGGGTCGGTGCAGGCCTACCGCACGGCCGTGAAGGGCTCTAACCCGTCGGGCTACTGGACCCTGTCGGACTGGAACGGCGTCCAGGCAGCCAACCAGGAGTACGCGCCGCGGCCGACGCCGAACAACGGCACCTACTCGAATGTGACCCTCGGCGCGGCCGGAGCTCTCGCGGGTGAGACGTCCGCGGGCTTCGACGGCACCTACTCGTGGGCCGAACTGCCGGCCGCCAACGTCCCCAAGGTCGGCCCGGGCACCATCAGCCTGTACTTCAAGACCACCCAGCCCGGCGTGCTGTTCTCCTACCAGTCCTTCCCGATCGGCGCCACCCACGCGTCGGGCAGCGACCAGTGGAACCCCGCCCTGTACGTCGGTACCGACGGCAAACTCCACGCCGAACTGTGGAACGGCAGCGTAGACCCCCTCGCCACCAGCACCACCGTCACCGACGGCAAGTGGCACACCGTCTTCCTGACCGCCACCGCCACCAACAACCAGAGCCTCTACCTCGACGGCGCTGCCGCCGGCACCCTGTCCGGCACCATCTCCGCCAACGGCACCGGCCACGTCTTCGTCGGCGCCGGTGCCCCCGACGGCTGGCCCTCTGCCCCCAGCGACCCCGATGGGCACTTCAACGGACAGATCTCCAATGTCGCCGTCTTCCCCTTCGGCATGAACAGCACCCAGATCTCCAACCTGGCCACCGCCGCTGCGTCCGCCACGAGCACCATCAGCTGCTCCATCCAAGGCTGCACCAACACCCAGCACACCATGTACGACGGCGCCGTCCTCGGGCTGCACCCGACCGGCTACTGGCCCTTCGACGACTCCAGCGGCAACACCGCCACCGAACTCGTCTCCGCCTCCGCCGCCGAGCAGAACCGCGGCGTCAACAACGACATCACGTGCTGCCAGACCGGCCCTTGGGCCTCCGGCACCACTACGGCCGCCAGCTTCAACGGCACCAGCAGCTACATCCAACTCCCTGGCACCATCGCGCCGAAGTGGGCCCCCACCAGTGTCGAGGTCTGGTTCAAGACCAGCAGCCCCGGCGTCATCTACAGCTACCAGGTTCCCCAGCTCGGCACGAGCGGTGGCGCCTACGACCCCGCCCTCTACGTCGGCAGCGACGACAGGCTCCACGGCGAGTTCTGGACCGGCTCCAGCACCGGCGCCATGGTCTCCACCCAGCAAGTCACCGGCAACGGCTGGCACATGGCTGCCCTCGTCGCCAACGGCAACACCCAGCAGCTCTACCTCGACGGCCAGCCCACCGGCACCCCGCTGACCGGAACCGTCCAGTACAACGGCAACAGCTACGCCTACCTTGGCGCCGGCCACGACACTGGCTGGCCCTCCGCGCCCACCGATGCCGACGGCCACTTCAACGGCTACCTCGCCGACTTCGCCACCTACAACTACGGCCTGTCCGGCAACACGATCCTCGGCGACTACCAGGCCGCCACCATCGCCGACAGCGGCACCGGCGCGACCGCCGACGAGGCATACCGCGCCCGCGTCGTCCAAGACGGCGCCGTCGACTACTGGCGCCTGGACGACCCCAACATGGCCCCCTACGCCCAGGACGAACTCGGCACCTCCCTGCCCGACCCCTACTCCGGCACCTATACCCACACCACTCTCGGCGTCTCCGGCCCCTCCGGGACCCCCGACGCCTCCGCCGCCGGCTTCGACGGCAGCACCTCCTCCCTCCAGCTCCCCGACACCGCGGCTCCCATCGCCGGCCCCGCCAGCATCGAGCTGTGGTTCAAGACCAGCACCGCCGGCGTCCTGTACAGCTACCAGACCAACCAGATCGGCTCCGCCACCACCAGCAGCGACGACTGGAACCCCGCCTTGTACGTCGGTGCCGACGGCAAACTCCACGGCCAATTCTGGACCGGTGCCACCTCCAACACCGCCACCAGCACCAGCACCGTCACCGACAACAAGTGGCACCAGGTGGTCCTGACCGCCACCGGAAGCACCCAGCACCTCTACCTCGACGGCGCCTCCCAGGCCACTGTCAACGCCGGACCGGTTCAGTTCAACGGCGACGCGAACGTCTACATCGGTGCCGGCACCGTCACCGGCTGGCCCAGCGCCCCCACCGCCGACTCCACCGGCACCAGCCACTTCAACGGCACCATCGCCGAAGTCTCCTACTACCCGGCCGCCCTCGACGCCACCACGGTCTCCAGCCACTACGAGGCCATGGGCAGCGCCACCAGCCCCACTGCGGTCATCACCGCAACGGTCACCGACCCTGGCAACAACACCCTGAGCTACCGCTCGGACGCTATGGGCCGGGAGATCTCCAGCACCGACGCGTACGGCAACACCACCAGCTACACCTACGACAGCGCCGGCAACCTGTACACCGTCACCGACCCCGACGGCCACAGCACCACCCACGGTCACGACGCCCGCGGCAACATCGTCTCCACCACCACCTGCCGCAACCCGGGCAACTGCCAGACCAGCTACGCCACCTACTACCTCGACCCCACGAACGCGCTCGACCCCGCTAACGACCAGCTCATCACCATGGCGGATGCCCGCTCCTCGAGCAGCAGCGACGCGACCTATGTGACGACCTACGGACACGACAGCGTCGGCAACCCCACCTACACCGAGCGGCCGGATGGCAGCACCAGCCGAAACGCATACACGACCGGCGCCGAATCCGCCGTCGGCGGTGGCACCGAGCCGCCGGGACTGCTCGCGAGCAAGACCGACTTCGCAGGCCACCTGACCCAGTACAGCTACAAGGCCAACGGCGACCTCGACCACGTCACAAGCCCGTCCGGTCTCGTCACGTCCTACCCCAGCTACGACGCGCTCGGAAGAGTCCTGACCAAGTCGGTGAGCTGCAGCAACTGCGGCAGCGGGCAGTCGACCATGGTCACCGCCTACACCTGGGACGGTCAGAGCAACCTCCTCACCGAAACCGACCCGGCCACCACCGACGCGGTCACCGGTGTCGTGCACAACCCGCAGACGAGCTACGTCTACGATGCCGACGGCGATCAGCTCAGCCGTACCGTCAGCGACCTCACCGGCGGCGACACCGCCCGCACCACGAGCTGGCAGTACAACGCGGACAACGACCACGTGCAGAAGGTCACCGACCCTGCGGGCCGTGTCACCACCTACTCGTACGACGGCTACGGGAACGTCACCGGAGAGACCGACCCATCGGGGACGCAGTACTCCTACAGCTACTCACCCATGGGGCAGCTCCAGCAGACCGCCATCGCCAACTTCACGGGCGACCCGAACCAGCCCGTCGCCCCGCACTGGCAGATCATCGACTCCCGCTCGTACGACCCCGCAGGACGCCTAGCCACTGACACCGACGCAATGGGGCGCACGACCCACACCTACTACTACGACGACAACCTCGTCGCCGAAGTCGACCTCGATGGCTTCCACAACAGCGACGGCAGCACACGCAACGTCGTCGAGGAGTCCGACAGCTACGACGCCGCCGGCAACCTGACCTCCCAGACCAAGGGCGGCGGGAAGACCACCACCGCCCTCGCCTACGACACCGACGGCCGGCTCACCAGCAGCACCCTCGACCCCGGCGGCCTGGCCCGCACCAGCACGATCACCTACAACGCCGACGACACCGCAGCACACGTCGTCAAGACAGGCGGAGGTGTCTCGCAGGAAACCGACTACCTCTACGACAGCCTGGGCGACGCCACCAGCACCACCGTCAAGGACAGCACGGGCGACCACACCACCACCGTCAGCTACGACCAGCGCGGCCTGGCCCTGTCGTCCGTCTCACCCGATGGAAATGCCAACGGCGCCACGGCTGCGAATTACACCACCTACTACACCTACGACGCAGACGGCCATCTCACCACGTCGATCGCCTCACCGGTCACCATCGAGATCTACAACCCGACCACGGCCAGCAGCACCGCCACGCAGCAGACGCCGATCACGTACACCGGGTATGACACCTTCGGCGACGCCACGTCCGTCGAGGACCCCCAGGGCACACTGACCAGCAGCGGAACCACGCAGGCCGACATCACCACCACCACCTACGACCAGGACGGCGAAGCAGTCGCCATCGCATCCCCGGCGTACACCGACCCCCACACCGGAACCGTCCTGCACCCCGTCACCACCGCCGGCTACGACGCGCTCGGCCGACTGCAGAGCACCACCCAGGACCCGACCGGCCTCAACCTGACCACCACCCGGACCTACGACCAACTCGGCAACCTGGCCAAGGTCATCGGACCCCAGCTGAACAGCCAGCCCGTCACCCAGACCTACAGCTACGACCTCGACGGCGAAGTACTTTCCGCCACCGGCCCCACGGGAGCGGTCACCGAAGCCACCTACGACGACCTCGGCCGCCAGATCACCAGCACCGCCGACGAGCGCTACCCAAGCCCCCAGCCGTACACGACCACCTACACCTGGGACGACGCAGGCAACCAGCTCACCTCAAAGCAACCCGGCGGCGGCACCACGGCCACGACATACGACGCCGCGGACGAACCAACCAGCGTCACCGACCCCAGCCAGCTGACCACCAGCACAAGCTACGACGGCCTCGGGCGGCCAACCACGGTCACCCAGCCCGACAGCACCAAGACCACAACCGCCTACAACCCGCTCGGCGAACCGCTGACCGTAAGCACCATCGACAACACCGGAGCCACCTCAGGGACCGTCTACTACGGCTACGACCTGAACGGCAACCGCACCAGCAGCACCGACAACGTGGCCAACCCAGCCGACCAGGCCGCCCACACCACCACCTACACCGTCGACGCTCTCGGCCGCATCACCCAGCAGGTCGAACCCGTCGCGACCGGCACGTCGATCACGACGACCTTCGGCTACGACGCCGACGGCAACCGCACACGCTTCACCAACGGCCGCCTCATCAACGGCAACAACATCGCCACCTACTACACCTACAACAGCCTCAAGCAGCCCGAGTCCACCATCGAGCCGCCGACCACCGCCCACCCCAACCCGGCCGACGGAACTTTCACCACCAGCTACGACATCCTCGGCCAACCCGTCACCCTCGTCGAGCCCGGCAGCGTCGTCCGCCAGAGCACCTACGACGCTCTCGGCAACCTCACCGGCGAAACCGCCACAGGCGGCGACACCGCCACGACCGCACGCAGCCTCACCTACGACGCGGCCGGCAACCTCACCTCCGCAGGAACCCCCAGCGGCACCGACACCTACACCTACGACGACCGCGGCCACCTGCTGACCTCCACCGGCCCCAGCGGCACCTCCAACTACACCTACGACGCCAACGGCAACATGCTCAAGCGCACCGACGCCGCAGGAGCAACCTCCTTCACCTACGACAACGGCAACCGCCTCACCAACGCCACCGACCCCCTCACCGGCGCAACCGTCAACTACGCCTACAACAACACCGGACAACTCCAGACCGAGCAGTACGGCACAGGCGGCGACACCCGCAACTACACCTACGACACCCTCGGCCGACTCCAAACCGACACGGTCAAGAACACCAGCGGCAACCCCCTCGCCTCCATCGCCTACGGCTACAACCCCGACAACCAGATCACCACCGAGAACACCACCGGCACCGCAGGCGCCACCAACAACACCTACACCTACGACCTCGCCGGACGCATCGCCACCTGGAACAACGGCACCCAGACCACCAACTACACCTGGGACGCCGCCGGCAACCGCATCAGCGCCGGCAACCAGAACGCCACCTACGACGCCCGAAACGAGCTCCTCACCAACGGCAACACCAGCTACGCCTACACGGCCCGAGGCACCCTCAGCACCATCACACCCCAGTCGGGCAACCCGACCACCGTCCAGTACGACGGCTTCGACCGCATGACCACCGACGGATCCGTCACCTACACCTACGACTCACTCGACCGCATCGCCCAAACCGCCGGCACCACCTTCACCTACGACGGTGGCTCCAACAACCTCGTCACCGACACCCTCTACGCCTACAGCCGCCTCCCTGACGGCAGCCTCCTCGGCACCGCGAACCAGTCAGCCGGCACCATCAGCAACCCCACCCTGTCGATCACCGACCAGCACGACAACGTCGTCGCCGACCTCACCCCCACAGCCACGACCCTCTCCTCGTCCATCGCCTACGACCCCTTCGGCCAGCCCACCGCCACCACCGGAACCACCGGCAACCTCGGCTACCAAAGCGGCTTCACCGACCCGACCACCGGCCTCGTCAACATGCACGCCCGCTGGTACCAACCCAGCAGCGGCACCTTCACCTCCCAGGACAGCTGGACCCTCAACCCCAACCCCAACTCCATCCAAGGGAACCGCTACACCTACGCCGGCGGCGATCCACTCAATGCCACGGACCCCAGTGGTCACAACGCCTGCAACGACCTCTCCTGGTTCGGCGTCGGACTGGCTTGGCGGCTGGCATGCAGCGCCTTCTGGTGGGAGTACTCCCCCAACACCTCCATCGGCAACGACTCCGACACGTGCACCGGCCGCTACGGGATGGACTGCCAAACCTGGAACCTGACCCAGTCGTACAGTCCATGCGACTCCGACCCCGGGGCCTGTCCCCATAACTACACCGTGCCCACCGGCCCGGCGAACGGTGGCGGTGGCGGTGGCGGTGGCGGTGGCGGTGGCGG
>NZ_BBPQ01000106.1:14042-19451 GCF_000787855.1 Streptacidiphilus anmyonensis
CGGGTGCACCGGATACTGCCCGCCACCGTTCGACCCCAATCCTGTCAACCAGCGACCTCACATCCACGACAACCCGTTCGTCGACTGGGTCGAGAAAGAACTCAGCCACGCAGCCAAGGGTCTCGCCACCGGCGTAGCCGTTGGAGTAGGCGCATTCGAGGGTGGCGCTGTCGCGCTGGCAGACACCCTGACAGCCGACGTCGTAGACGCTACGTTTAACGAACTCGTGGCCGACTTCTTCGACGAGCCAGCACCCGAACCGACCGTCGAGCCTAATCCTGAGCCAATTGCCGACCCGGGTGGGGACGGTGTCGTGACTGATCAGAAGAAGCGTCGCCAGCCCACGTGCCTTGACCGCAGGCCGTATCCTTCATACACCAATGGGCCGGACGATGGCTGGACGTATTATGCGCCCACGGGGGCGAAGGGGCAGGCTACTGGCGCGGAGGGGTGTTTCTATCTCGGCTTCAGCGATGGGGGCAGATCGAACGCCAGGGGTCCGGGCATGGCAGAAGCTAGGGCGCGAGCGGAGCAGCTTTACCCCGGCGCAAAGGGTGGCAAGCTGGTCAACAGCTGTCATCTGATCCCTGGCAGTACTGGTGGCCTTGGCTTGGACGGCAATCTCTCGCCGTGCTGGCGTGCAGTGAATGTTGGGGGCATGGATGCTATCGAGTCTGAGATTCGGAAACTGGTCAAGGACGACCCACGAGACCTTGTAGTGGATATGTCGGTCAAGCCAGAGTGCTTGCTGGCTGGTTGCACGATTCCCCACTACTACCGATACCGATTTACCGTGCGAACGCGCGATGGGCAGTTGGTTGACATCCACTCCGCGGATGTTGAGAATGAATACAACGGACACTACCTTGACGGAAGCAGATAGATATGCGCGATAGCCTCGCAATCTTTGCTGCTGCCGCCGGCCTCGAAGTCGGCGAGCCGCTCTCGGTCCCCTGGGGGAGATCTGACAGTGAAATCGGAATCAGCTTCCCGGCTGATTATCGCGATTTCATGGAATATTTCGGCCCTGGGGAGCTCTGGGGAGATCTTTCTGTTGTTGCACCCTGGTCTCGACTGCGAGGTGAGCAGGGGGGGTTCGGGGCCTTTGTCGACTATTTCGCCGCTGGCATGGGTGGAGCCCTCGTCAG
Source organism: Streptacidiphilus anmyonensis (assembly GCF_000787855.1). GTDB lineage: Bacteria > Actinomycetota > Actinomycetes > Streptomycetales > Streptomycetaceae > Streptacidiphilus > Streptacidiphilus anmyonensis. The sequence continues at coordinate 15,191 of NZ_BBPQ01000106.1, forward strand.
GATGCGCGAAGAGGATTCGGGGCGATGTCCTTATCCAATATTTCCGGAGGTGGGTGGGCTTCTTGAATGGGGCAGCAATTTTAATGGTGATACCTGCTTCTGGCTGACGCAAGGCAGCAATCCGGATTCTTGGCCAACCATTGTCTGGTTGCGGGGGAGGAACTTTGAAGATCCCTGGTGTCGCTATGATGTTGGGTTCCTTGACTTTCTGAATATGGTGGTCGTCGGGGATGACCCCGTGTTGAATGATCTCGTTTATCCCCGAGAGGGCCCTATTTGGACGCCTATTTGTTGAAGTGCGCCGGTTGATCGGCTGCGAGCATGTCCCGGCCCGAATTCACTGGCTTCGATCATTTGCGGCGGTGGTGCCAATCCGGAATGGAAGCGTAGGGTTGCCTTCTTTGCGGCCCTAAGGGCTGTCCCGCTACTGAAGTTGAAAGCGTGATGTCGGGCAGGTCGGCGTCCGAGTAGCCGTGTTGAGCTACTTCAGCAGTCGAAAGCCCGGGGTGGCTGCGAAGGCGCGCAGGAAGGCGCTTCCGCCTGTGGCGTAGGCCGCGCCTTCCTCGACATCCATCGCAAGGACTCCGGGCAGTTGGCGGGCGGTGTCCACTTGGTGGTCGTAGAGCGACACGACAGCCACGCCGCCCGTCAGGTCCACGATGTCCGCGCTGAGTCGCGCGACGGTGAAGTGATAGGGCTGTCGGGACGCCCACGCCAAGACGCAGAGGATGTTCGTGGGGGTGAAACCGAGCAGGGGCAGCAGGTACTCGGATTCTTCCGAGAACTCGCCTTGCTCGTAGAAGCCATCGCAGCCGTCGCCGTGTCCCGCTCCGTCGATACTCACGGTTATGTGGCACGATCCGGTGGACGGACTGTCCGGCCAGGGGTGGACGAGGCCCAGGCGAGCCAGACGGACCTGAACGTCCCAGATGTCCGTCTCGAACGACGTGTCCCGCTGCAGGGTCGCACGTCGATCGCAGCGGTTGAGTCGGCCTGAAGCGCGGTTCCGGTGTTGTCACCGGTCCGTTTCTTCAGGCCGCTCTCCGAACCCGGCGTACTCGTCTCCGAGTACCGGGCTCTCCACAGTTCCTCTCGTCGGGCTGGTTGTCAGGTTGTGGGCCAGGGGCTGGGGATCGTGTCGCCCCGGTAGCGGTACCGGGTGATCGCCGGTGTCCGCGCCAGGTTGATCAGTTCGATCCCGTCCGCGGTGATCGGCAGCCATGTCCCGTGGGGACCGAGGAGCCAGTTGCGGACGTCCTTCCACGACCAGCGGTGCATTGTCTTGAGCCACATGATCACGCGATGCCAGAGGAAAGCCCCCAGCATCCGGAACGTGTGCTTCGCGACGGCGTGCCGGAAGTAGTTGGCCCAGCCGAGCGTGATCTGGTTGAGCCGGATCAGCACGTCCCTGGAGTCGGCCTGTGACGTCCTGCGGGTCAGGGCACGGATCTTGTCCTTCACCGAGCGGATGGGCCGCGCGGCGATGAACACGTAGACGTACCACTTGCTGCTTCCTCTCTTGCGGCGCCGCCGGATGCGGAACCCGAGGAAGTCGAACCCGTCCTCGATGTGCACGATGCGGGTCTTGGCTGGTGACAGCCTCAACCCGAGGGGTTCGAGCACGGAGGCCACTTCGTCCTGGAGGAGCGCCGTGTCCTCGGCGGAGCCATGCACCATGATCGCGAAATCGTCCGCGTAGCGGACGATTCGCCAGTTGGGCAGGCCGTGCCGACGGCGTTTGCGACGCGCGTATTGGCTATCCATCTTCCCGCCGGGCCGCCAGTCGCGGTGCAGGTGCTCGTCGAGCGCCGACAGTGCGACGTTGAAGATCAGCGGGGAGAGGATGCCGCCCTGCGGGGTGCCGGTGTGGGTGTCCCGTCGCTGGCCGTCCTCGCTGAGGATGCCCGACTTGAGGAATGCCTTGACCAGCGCCAGGACACGCTTGTCCTTGACACGTTTCCGCACGGCGTCCATGACGGCCCGATGGGAGACGTTGTCGAAGGCCGCTTCGATGTCGGCGTCCAGCACCCAGTGGTACCCCTTGGAGCCGAAACGCTGGATCTCCGCGATCGCGTCCTGAGCCCGCCGTTTGGGCCGGAACCCGTAGGAGACCGGCACGAAGTCAGCCTCGAAAATTGGCTCCAGCACCAGCTTCAGCGCGGCCTGGACGGTCCGGTCCGCCACGGTGGCGATGCCGAGTCTGCGGACCTTTCCCGACCCGCCCGGCTTGGGGATCTTGCGCTCCCTCACCGGCAGGGGCCGGAACGCGCCGGACTTCAGGTCCGAGCGCAGACCGTCCAGGAACCCGGGAGCTCCGATGTCCCGCTCGACGTCGGTGACGGTCAAGCCGTCCACGCCGGCGGTTCGGGCTCCCTGGTTGCCCGCGACCCGGTCGAACGCCACAACGAGCGTTGCCGGGTCGTGAACGAAGTTGAACAGGTCGTCGAACCGGCGGCCGGGGTCGGCCACCGCCCAACGGTGAAGCTTGGCCTGCATCTCCAGTACCCGGCCGAAGGGCCCCAGCAAGGGGCCTCCTTCCAGAGCGCCGCCGTTCGGCGGTGCGTCTTCCGGCATTGCAGTCTCCTTCCCTTCATGGAACTGCTGCCGCCCTTCCCCTCGTGCCGGGCTTTCCCCGGCTCCGAGTACTACGGCGGCTCCGTCCCCTCCCGCACCGGTCGACCGACGGTGGGCCCAGCCTCGAACCCCGCGCTGGCGGCGCGAAGTCAGGGCAGATCCGGGAGGGTTCCCGTGTTCACTGCTGACCGTTCGTCGCAGGAGGTGCCCGACTCTGCCCCGGCGGCATCGCCACGGTTACGCCGCAGACCTTCACCGTGGCCTCCCGGGCCTGCACCAACAGACCTGCCCGAGAGTTCCCCGCTCCCCGTTGAGGGAGTGGGTGCGCGCCGCATCCGGCCCAGATCCGCCAGGTTCGAGCCGGTGACTCATTACGGGGCGTAAACGCCGGTTCCTCGCGTACACCTCTGCGTCTCGCTCGCCGGACCCGACCCATCTGGCAGTGCTGGGCCGTCCCGGCTTTGTCACGGCTGCTCCCGCCCTCGCCGACACCTCTCGGTTCAGGCTGCCGTCAGCTACGCTCGCCCCGCTGCGACGGGGATCGCGGCGCAGGTCTTTCACCTCCGCTCGGTCAAACAGCGCTTTCCACGGCGCACGAAGTTGTCAAGTCAACTGAGACGGTCTGATCTCAGGCGTTCTGTGGTTCGGGTTCCGTTTCGTTCTTCGGTTCGTTGATCCAGACCTGCTCGGGTATCCGGGGTGGTCGGGGGCGGCGGGCGAAGCGTTCGGGGTGCCGGTCGTATGCCTCGGCCAGTGTCACGGTGCGCTGTTCGCGGACCAGGTCGGCGGTGCCGAAGTGCACCGAGGCCGGGGTGTGCAGGCCGATGCCGGAATGACGGTGCTCGTGGTTGTAGTACGCGATGAAGCCCGTGCACCAGTCCCGGGCCTCCGTCAGGGAGTTGAAGGAATCCGGGTACTCGCCGCAGTACTTGATCGTTTTGAAGTTCGCCTCGCTGAACGGGTTGTCGTTGCTGACCTTCGGCCGCGAGTGCGACCTGGTCACCCCGAGGTCGATCAGGAGTTGGGACACCTTCTTGCTGGTCATCGAGGTGCCGCGGTCGGCGTGGACGGTCTCGGGGACGATGCCGTTGCGTTCGATGGTGTCGCGGATCAACTCCTCGGCGCGGTCCGCCGATTCGGCGCGCTCGACAGTGAAGCCGCAGATGTAGCGGCTGTAGATGTCGATGATCACATAGAGGTGGAACCAGACGCCCTTGTCCGGGCCGCGCAGTTTCGTGATGTCCCAGGTCAGGACCTGGCACGGAGCCGTCGCCACCAGCTGCGGGACGGTCCTGGTGGGGTGCGTGGCCTGACGGCGCCGCTCGCCGTTCTGCCCGGCGGCGGCCAGGATTCGGTACATCGTGCGTTCCGAGCACCAGTAGCGGCCCTCGTCCAGCTCGCGGGCCCAGATCTGCGCGGGTGGCAGGTCGACGTACTCGGGCCGGTTCATCAGGGCCAGGATCTGTTCGCGCTCGGCCTGGCTCAGGGCCGAGGCCGGCGCCGGGCGCGGTGCCCGCGGCTTCGGCGCGGGCGGGTTCAGCCTGCGGTAGTGGGTCGCGCGGGAGCGGCCGGTCAGACGGCATGCGGCCGTGGTGGTCAACTCCCGCTCCAGCGCGGGGAAGAGGTCGTCGACAACCTGGTCGACAGCGGGCGTCAGTCCGCGCTCTCGGAGAGCAGTTCCAAGCTT
>NZ_BBPQ01000105.1 GCF_000787855.1 Streptacidiphilus anmyonensis
CACAGGGCCGCCGGCGGTGACCTCATGGTCACCTCTTCATGCACGCACGACCGCCCAGGCCACGCCATGCGCAACGTTCCCGCACAGCCCCGAGGCCGACGGGTCCCCAGCTCGAACGTTTGCTCACGGGGACATCGCGGCCTCGGTCCCCGCCCCTGTGGGCGGGTACGCCGGCAGGCCCGTCCCCGAGTCCCCACGGCTGATCCGCGCACCGCGTCGGGGGCGACCACGACATGGAGGCGCGTGGCGGCGAGGAGCCTGACCTGGGTGCCGCGCCTGTGGTGTGCTGGTGTGGTGAGCGAAGAAGAAGTGTGGCGCGTTGAGCAGCCACTCGGCGCGGCGCGCGCCAGGACGTGCGAGCACCTCGCGCTGGCTCGTCCGCTCGCCGCACGCCCACCGAGGTGCGAGGCGTGCCTGCGTGCCGGTGGCACGTGGGTAAACCTCCTCGCGTGTCTGTTGTGCGGGGAGGTCGGGTGCTGTGACAGCTCGCCGGGACGACACGCCCACGCCCACGCGGAGCGCACCGGCCACCCGCTGGCCCGCACCCTGAAGGAGGGCGAGAGCTGGGGGTGGTGCTACGCGGACGAGGTCTTCTTGGTGCACGGGCCGACAGCGCGGCCGTAGACCAATCGAATGTCCGCTCGCGAGACAGACGCGATGCGCGCATGGGTGGGCCTCAAGGGCGGCGCCACTGTCACGGGGACCGGGACCGGGACCGGGACCGCTTGGTTATCGTCCGGACGTGGGCAAGGTCTCGAGTACCTCGGGAAGGCGGGCTTGGACGGCGTCGGCGAGTTCGTCGAAGGCGCCGCGCAGCAGCGGCTCAGCGAGCCGGAAGACCCTCTTGAAGCGGAGGGTGGCCCGGTAGGTGATCAGGCTGCCGGGGCCGTTCGGGAGGATCGCGATGTCGTCGGTCGCCTGCACGGTCCGGTTCTCGCCGCGGAAGACGAGCCGCTCGGGCCGGCGAATGAGCAGTCGGTAGTGGAGGGTCGTTTCCCTGCCCCGGAAGCGGGAGGTGTTCTCCCAACGGGCGCCGACGGCGATCGGCCCGACGTCGAGACGTCGGCAGGCGACCGTTCCGGGGTCCCATTGCTGTGTGTGCGTGAAGTCCTCCAGATAGGCGGCCACCGCTGACCGGGAGGCGTCGACCCGGAAGGAGCGTTCGACGGTGATCGCCATGTCGGATCCCTTGTCTCTTTTCGACTGTCGATCAGTTCTTCGTTGCCGGCGCGCCCTTGGATGGCTCGCGTACTCCCCTGGTCGAGGCGATGCGGTCTGCCGCAGCCCGCAGGGACGGCGGAAGCACCGCCTGGTCGGGAACCTTGACACCGCGCCAGCCCGGGCCGGCGAGCAGGAGCAGGGGCCGGTGGCGGGCGCCCGCGACGCCGAAGGGGATGTTGAGCAGGTGGGCGGCGAGGTTCGGCGCCGCTGTCGTGCGGGTCTGCGACCACAGGACGACCGCTGCCGGGCCCAGGCGCTGCAACGCCTGGGCCAGGGCCGGCGGGGGGACCGATGACCCGAGCATCCGGAAGGCCGTGCCGCGCCCCGTGAGCGTGGCTGCCAGGGCGTCCAAGGGAAGCGTGTGGTCCTCACCTGGCACTGCGGCGAGCAGCGTTACGGGTCCGCGACGCGGAACGGGGCACGCGCGCCGGTGAAGTTCCGCGGCGACGTGCCAGGAGAGGAAGTGTTCGACCTCGATGTAGGGCTCCCCCACCGTGGCCCAGCGTCGACCGGCGGCGCGCAGCATCGGGCCGATCACTTCATCCCATGCGGCCTCGACTCCCCAGAGGTCCAACGTGTCCGCCAGAAGTTCCTGGAGGGTGGGGGCGTCGAGTCGATCGGCAGCCCTGATCAGGCCGCGTACGCGGCGGCGGGTCGCCTCCTCTTCCAGTGGGCGTGGCGGCGCCTCGGCCGCACCAGAGGTCGGCTCGCTGCGAAGCAGAGCGGTGAGCCGGCCTGGTCCTGGATGGACCGCGAGGCGGGCGGCCTCGGCAGGGGGAAGCCCCCGTGCGGTCAGTTCGCACATCGTCTCCAGCCGCGCGACGTCGGTCGCGCTCCAACGGCGGTGGCGGCCTTCGTCGCGCTGGGCGGGGCCGATGCCGTAGCGGCGTTCCCAGGACCTCAGTGTGACCGGGGAGACCCCGAGCCTCCGGGCTACCTCTCCGGTCGGCAGGCAGGCCGCGTGGTCGGCCGGCACAGGCCCGGCTGGGGCTGGTTCACGGCGGCTTGGGACGGTGCTCACAGGGCGACGATCCGTCCGACCATGAATCCGACCGCGCCGAGGACAAGGACCGCCAGGCCGAACAGGCCGACCCAGTTCCACCAGACGTCATGGTGGTAGACCGGGTCGTGGATGGAAATGCCGTGGCAGGTCGAGGACTCGCACTCCGGGGTCTCCTCGGGGCGCGACAGGGAGTGCACCGACGGAAGTTCAGCGACGGGACCGGACATGGCGACCTCCAGGTTCGTGATCCTGTTCCAGCGTCGCTGTGGTCCCGGGCTGCTTCACGGCGCACAGTTCGTGCATCGTTTGAACCGCGGTGCTCCTCAGGGCGGTCCGGGGCCACGCCGGCGCTCGGCGGCCGGTAGATCCTTGAGGTCGGGCAGACGCTCCCGACCGGCGACGGCCTGCGCGGTGCGGCGGTTGCCGGAGAGCAGCTCGCGATAGCGACCAGGAGCCGGTCGTGAAGGGGCCGGCCCCTGATGGCGTCCCGCCGCGTGGTGTAGCGGATCAACGAGACGTCGCGTTGGTGGTGTTGGGTAGCGCGGGTCTCGTGTGAGGAGCTCCGACGGCTCACATGCCGCAGGGACGGGACGTCGAGAGGATCCGGAAAGGTGCTCGGCCGGAGGTTCGGGGCTTGCCAGGCCAGTCCCGGCAGCACGACACCCTGCCGGGCTTCTGGATCGACGACTGGAACGAGGCGACGTCCAGACGCGACAGCGCGCACGCTTACGCCGCGCGGCGTTCAGCGTGCGCGCTGCATAGGGAACCGCAGTCAGCAGCTGGTGTTCGAGCTGATCATGATGCCGGTGAGAGTTCCCGAGCTGCCGATGCTGTTGTTCGGCTGGCTCGCGTTGGTGAGGCACGTGTACGTCGGGCCGCTCCCGTAGTCGATGCGCAGCCACACGGTGTCCTGGTTGCGGGTGTTGACGACAGCGAAGTTCTTGTGGTTGGTGCTCTGGTAGTAGCTGGTGTAGTCCCGGAACTCAGCCACGATGGGGTCGTTCACGCTGGTGCCGCCGTAGATGCACACGTACGGGTACGAGCAGCCCGACTGCGAATCGGCGTGCGCACTGCCAGCACCGACCAAAGGGATCGCCAGCGCGGAGACGCTCACTGCCGCGAAGGATGCCGCCGTCTTTATGCGCTTGCGCATGCTCATGCTTGTTCCCCGATTCAGAGTGTGTGTTGATCGGCGCGTTTCGCCCGACGGAGATCAACAATCGACGCGTCGCCCGCGGATCAGCAAGGCAGATCGGTTGTCTCACTGATTCATGACCGTCTCAAGGACTTGACCTGCGGTTTGAGACGACTCACGTTCTCCTCGCATGCGACCCTGATCGCGCCGAACGGGTCCACGCCATCGAACCGGCGGCACATCGCCGAAGGCGGAGAGATCGGCGCGGACCTCCTCGTCGACGTCGTCCTCCTGCGGCCACCAAGGAGGCTCGACCGGTAGGCGGGGGGCGTCGCGCGGAGGACGCTCACGGTTGTCGGCGTCGAGGTTCCCGCGGCCGCCGACCGGCTGCCCCTGGTCCAGCAGCGGGCCCTGATCCGCATCGAGGCGCCTGGTCGAGCAGCGCGCTATCGGCGGCGTCGTGGGTGCGGCGGCTCCTCCGGGCGCACGGCATGCGACCAATCAGGCGGACTTCCGAGGCGGGCGATTGATGATCCGATCATTCGCATAGTCATTAGATCCGACATGCCTGGACCGCATGCTCACGCGACCAGGCAGGAGCCGCGCGTCTCGCGTCCGCGATCGGAGCCGACATGACCCACCGTAAGAAACTCGCCCGCGCCACCGTTGCCGCGGCGCTCGCGTGCACGCTGGCCGGGGCTGCCGCCGGATCGGCGATCGGGGCAACCCCTGCCGATCAGGTGCGACGCCCCGACGCCGCCCCCTGCCTGCCCGTGCCGGTCTGGGCGAACACCAGCCCGGGCCGCCTGATCGAGTACGACCCGCTCACCGCTGCGCAGCTCCACAATGTGCCTGTGCCCGCGCACCTCGGGGACATCGCGTGGAGCGCGGACGGGCGGACGCTCTACGCCGTGAACTTCTCCATCCCGGCGCACCTGTCCACGATCGACCCGGCGACGGGGGCGGTGACCGCGACCACGCCCCTGACCGGTCCGGCCCAGAACGTCGCCCTCAACGCACTCACCGCGCTGCCGAACGGGCAGCTCCTGGCCGGCGCGCCCAGCAGCCGGAGCCTGTGGACGATCGACCCCGCCACCGGCACGACCACCACCTTCGCCGCTCAGTACCCGTCAGGCTTCGCCTCGACGGGGGACCTCACGGTCCTGCCCGACGGCGACATCCTGGGTCTGGCCGACAGCGGCGCCTCCACCGGGGTCTTCCGCATCCACCCGGACAACTCGGTCACCGAGGTCGGCACCCTGCCGTCCGGCACGTACGGGGTCTCGCAGTCCGGGCGAACGGTGTACACGTTCACGGGCTCCGGCCAGATCGACCGGCTGTCCTCCGTGCCCACCGCGCCGTCCACGGCGCCCCTTGCCTACACGGTCGTCGCCAACACGGGCAACATCTTCTACGGCGCGAGCTCGGTACAGGACACGGGGAGCTGCGCCCTCGCCCCGAGGACCTCGTACAGCCTCTCGAAGACCGTGGCCCCGGTCGGCGAAGCCAGCCCCGGCGACACCCTCACCTACCTCGTGACGGTGAGGAACACCGGAGCCAACCCCTACCTCGGCGACTCCGCCGCGTTCACGGACGACCTGTCGGACGTCCTGCGGAACGCATCGCTCGTTCGGACCTCCATCTGGGCCTCCGCCGGGACCGTCAAGGTCTTCGGAAACACGCTCGCCTGGAACGGCCCGCTACCCGTGGGAGGCACGGTCAGGGTCTCCTACAAGGTGAAGGTGAACGACCACGCCAAGGGCCGCCTGGCGAACGCCGTCCTGCCGACCTCGCCGGGCGGCGCCTGCAAGAGGGTCACCGACTGCAGCACCAACGTCGAGATCGACCAGAGGGACCACCACGGGCCCGTCATCACGATCGTCAATGCCAACGCGAACATCGCTCAGAGCAGTTCCTCGATCACGATGCCGCACCACCCCTGTCCGCCTGCGGCGGCGAAGCATCGGCCGCCGTACTGCGCCAAGCGCGGCTGACCAGCCGGTGCACGGCCCGTTGTCGCGCGCCGGCGGGCCCCGGGCGCTGGGGGTGAACGGACCCTGGGTTCAAGTCCTGCCGTCCTGAGAGCCTTTGCACAGGTCGAAGGCCGTTCCCACCGAGAGGTGGGAGCGGCCTTCCGCCCGTCCGGGCAGTTCAACGTCGCTGCGCACTCATCTCGAGCACATCTCGTCCAGGAAGTCGTCGAGCACACCGAGATAGACCTCGACGTCGCCAGTGTCGTGAGCGAAGCCCGCGTGCGGCCCGGAAGAGGAGATGGCGTCCCACACGCCACGATTGGCGAAGAACACCCGACGTGCGTCCGCGAACAGCGGGTCGAGGCTGACGTGCGCCTCCTGCGCGTTCCGCGGCAGTTCGGGCAGCAGGCAGTAGCCGCTGCGCGCGCCGAACCGGTGGGCGCGCCATGCCAGTCCGTGGTCCCGTGCGGCGGCCTCGATGCCGTCCGCCAGGATGCCGCCCAGTCGTGCCGTCCGGTCGTGCTCGGCCGGGGTCATCAGCTCCGTCAGGACGACTTCGGCGCAGGCCAGGGACAGGGCGTTGGCGAAGAGTGTGCCGCCCAGGGCGATGCCCACCGTCTCGCCGAGCTCGTCCCCGAGTCCCGACTCGACGACCGAGGCCAGTTCGCTGGTCATGCCGAGGGTGCCGATGGGGATGCCGCCCCCGATGCCCTTGCCGCCCGTGACGATGTCGGGGGCGATGCCGTAGTGGGTGACCGCGCCGCCGTACAGGTCGAACTGGGTGTGCGTCTCGTCCATCACCAGGAGCGTTCCGTACCTCGTGCACATCTCGCGCAGTCCCGGCAGGAATCCGGCGTCTGGCAGCACGGTCCCGCAGTTGGTCAGCACACCCTCGACGAGGACCGCAGCGGTCCTTTGCTCGCGCAGCACCCGCTCGACCCCGTCGAGGTCGTTGAAGTCGACCACGACGACCCCGGACGGCGGTGCGCCCAAGCCGGTGGCTTCCGGCACGAGACCTGCGCCTTGGTCGGTCCAGAGCGTCTCCTGGAGCTGGCCGTGGTACTTACCAGCGAACAGCAGGATGTCCTGGCGTCCGGTGGCCGCCCGGGAGATGCGGAGGGCCTCGATGTTGGCGGTCGTCGCCGAGAGAGTGAACTGCCACTGCGGAAGCCCGAAGCGCAGTCGCAGCTGCTCGCACACCGCCAGCGCGGACTCGACCGGAAGGAACATCTGGACGCCCCGCGCCGCCTGCTCGCCGATGACCTCGCCCAGGCGGGGATGGGCGTAGCCGAGGACGGTCGACATGTCGCCGACGTTGAAGTCGAGATAGGTGTTGCCGTCGACATCCGTGAACGTCGCTCCATGGCCGTGTGAGACCCACAGCGTCGGGGTCCGGTAGAAGCCGGCCATCCAGGCCATGGGGACGCCGCTGGGCATGCACCCGCGTGCCTGCGTGCCGAGCGCCAGCGACTTCGGCACGCGCCCGCGGAAGACCGCGTCTTCGCGTTGCCGGATCCTTTCCAGGGCGCTGCGATGCTGTTCTGTCAACCCGGACGACGCGTCCACGCCCTGAGGCCCCCTTTCCAGGTGACGGACCCGCGAACAACGGTAGGCGTCCGTGGCTCTGTCTTCGCCTCGGCACGCGGGGCAGCAGCGGGCCGCCGGGTCCACCTCTCTCCGGGCTGCCGTAGGGGTCGTCCGTGTCGAGCGCGTGCGGCCGCTCAGCCGCCCCGGGGCCGGATCACCCCCGTCGCCCCGTCGCCGCGAACAGACGCGGCCGCTCATCGCGCGGTCCGCCGGGACCCGTCGGCCTGCGGAGCAACGGTCCACACCCGGTGCCGCGCAACCGGCGGTCCGTTGAACCGATAGGGCGAACGGTCGCGTTCCCGCGCCACGGGTGCTCGGCTGCGGGGGATGCTTCGCGCCGGTGACAACCCGTCGGAAGGATCCCCATGTCGGAGCACGTTCTCACAACACTGGCCCGGACCGCGGCCGTCTCGGCCCTCGCGCTGGCGACCAGCCTCGGCGCGAGCGGGGTGGCCGGCGCCGCCTCGCCCGAGGACCACCCCATCGAGGTCAGCATCGGCGCCTCGGGCATCCAGGCGCCGACCAGCGCCAAGGGCGGCCTGGTCAGCTTCCGGGTCAAGACGGACGACCCGAGCGGCCGCCAGCTCCAGGTGCTGCGCCCGCACGGCGGCGTGACGCCCCAGCAGGTCTACCAGGACCTCGCCAAGGCCCTCAGCCCCAGCCCGCACACAGCGGCCGAAGGCATCCGGGCCGTGGACCGGGAGGCGGACCTGCTGGGCGGAGCGCTCGTCACCTCGCAGGTGCACGAGCAGCTCACCGAGGAGATCGCGCCCGGCCCGGTCTACCTGCTCGACCTCACCGCCCTGCGCAACGACCCGGCCCACCCCGTCGCCAAGCTGCTGACCCTGGCCGGCACCAACGGGCCGAACGTCAACCAGGCCCGCTTCGACGACGGCATCGTGATCGAGCACGGTCTGCGCTTCCAGACCGAGGACGTCGACCACGCCCACCTGGCCTACCTGGTGCACGACCAGTCCGACCAGATCCACGAGATGGAGCTGCGGCCCATCGGCGCGCACACCACCGAGGACCAGATCGCGCAGTACCTGTGGAACCAGCAGCTCGGCCGCCCGGCCCCCTCACCGTTCACCGGCCCCGCCACCGGGCTCGGCGCCCTGTCCACCGACCACACCGCCTCGGTACAGGCCCACGGCCTGCAGCCCGGCCGCTACGTGCTGCTCTGCATGGTCCCCGACGAGCGCAACGGCATCCCGCACGCGGTGCTGGGGATGCACAAGATCGTCACTCTTCAGTGACCTGACCATCGTTTCCCATGTCCGTGCGGACTGGTCACCTGGATCCTCACGGCCGTCATCGTCCATCGACTCGCGGCCAGGCACCGTCGCCCCTTGGCGCAGCAGATCCGGCACGGCCGAAGACCTGGTCGAAGACCTGGCCGAAGCCGGCGTCAGGCTCGCTGCAGGAGCCCTGCCTCTTCCAGCGTCGGCAGGTTGGCACGCTCGACGAGCTTGGCCGCGCGGCGCACCGACAGGCGCATGTCGTGCTGCTTGGCGCCGTTGAAGACGTTTTCGAACATCGCGGCCGGGGCGGCCCGCAGGATCAGGTCCCCCAGCGGGTAGGCCCTGCGCGCCTGCGGCGGTCCGAGGACGGCCCAGGCCCAGTGGACGGCGGCGAGGGCGAGGTCCTGGTCCGGCCAGGGTTCGCCCCTGCGGGCTGCGTCGAACAACCGCTGTCGTTGTTCGCGGTCCAGCGCCACCCAGCGCAGCCTGGACTCGTCACTGATCCAGCGGGGCTGCTGATACACGGCACCTACCTCCTGGCCGATCGCGGCCCTACGGGACCTCTCCGCAGCCTAACCCGCCGCTCGCCGGCGCCGTCACCGAGGGTCACCGCAGCGCACCACCTCAGCCGCGTGAAGACGATCAAGCGCACGACGTACGCGCGGGCATCGTCCACGCGGCCCCGCCGAACACGCATCCCCACCTCACCGTCATCGGCTTCCCTACCCCCACCAGACCCGTACAGTTCGACCCGAAGACTTGATCAGAGGTCCGCTTGGCGCTTGAGTGAGCGATCGTGGATCACGGTGCAGGGGGACCCTGGGTCAAGTGGCCGGGGCATGGAGACCTGAGAACCTTCGTCGACGGTCTCGCGCCTGACGAGCTGGTGGCCGCCTTCGCGAAGGCTCTCACCTACCCGCGGCTCGGCGGCCCCGCCGCGGCCGCGGCACGACGGCTGGGCCGCCTCGCGCGGGCCGCCGGCACTCCCGAGGAGCAGCAGGCGCTGGCAGGTGCCGTCCATGCCTGTCTTGCCGCGCTCAGCAGTGCGGAGTGCCGCCAGGTCGACCACGCGGTGTACGTGCTGGGCATGGCCCGCGCCGAGGAGGCCGTGCCGGCCCTGTCGGCGACACCTCCCACGCACAGGGCTCGCAGCTGCGCGCTGGTGACGCACGAAGCGGCCGTCGCGCTGGCCCGGATCGGGAGCCCGGCCGCCGCCGCAGCGCTCGTTCGCATCGCCGGCGAGGTGGAGGCCGGCCGCCTCCCGACCCGGCGGTCGTGCACGCAGTGCGAGGAGCAGGTGGCGCTGGCGCTGTGCATGCTGGCGACGCCGGAGGCGCTGGACGCCCTGCTCGGCCTCACCCGCACCATGCAGGAGCTCTGGCAGGAGAAGGTCGTCCATGCCGTGGCCCGGGTGGCCGACCAGCGGTTCGTCCCGTTCCTGTTGGAGCTGTGCGCCGGCCCCCGACGGGCAGCCGGCCTGGTCGGCCTCGCGCGCGTCGCCACTCTGCGAGCCGCCCCGGCCATGCTCGAACTCGTCCGCTCCGACGCCACCGACCGCCGCACCCATCGTCTCGCGGCCCAGGCCCTCGCCGCCCTGGGGCCCCGAGCCGCCTATGTCGCATCACCGAGAATCTGGGAGAACCGCGGCGCCAGCCCCCGCGCCCGACGCGCCTTCGCGTGGATCCTCGGCCGAGCGCTCACACCCGACGCCGGCCCGCAGTTCCCCGAACAGCTCACCGAACTGCTCGCCGATCCCGACCCGACGGTCCGGGCCGCAGCCGCGGGAGCCCTCGCGCGTCTCGCCGACCCACGCACGGACGCCGACCTGCTGAACGCCCTCCATGACCCCGACTACCGCGTCCGAGCCCGCACCGCCACGGCGCTGGGCCGACTGCCACGCACGGTCGACACCATGGCGGCCCTGGCCCACGTCGCCACGAACGATCCCGTCCGCTGCGTGCGCAGTGCCGCGCACGCCGCCCAGTGGCACTGACGGCCGGTCATGACGCGACCGTCGACACCGTGAGTGCGGGATCGGCTCCCCTGAGCACCCCCCCGAGCGCCCTGGGGAGCCGATCCCCGATTCCGCCGCTCAGCGCCGGAGCAGGCGCAGGCGACGGCGCATGACGGAGGCTTCGTCATGCAGATCCCAGAGCCTGATCCGCTCCCACTCCGCGAACGGCCCCGGGACGCCCTGCAGCGGGGCGCCACGCCACCGCCCGAGCGCTCTGTCCAGCAGCAGTTCGGCGGCGGCGGGGTCGATCCCCATCAACACCCGCGCGTCGCCGATCGTGTGCTCGAACGCGATCGCGTCCACCAGGCCGGGGTTGATCTCCAGCCGGTAGCCGCCATCGGTCGACCGCAGGGCACCCCCGTCGCCCCTGCGGCGCAGGAGGCGCTGCACGGGCGCGACGTGCACGTGCAGCTCCTCCTCCAGGGGTCCGGCCGCCTCCCCCTCGACCGGACCCACGACCCCCTCCACCAGTTCCGCCACCGACACCTCCATGCCGGCCCGCAGGGCCAGCATGGAAAGCAGCGCCTGCTGCACCGGTGTCCCGGGGAACAGCGGGCAGCCCCCGTCCCACGCACGCACCGGACCGAGCAGTGAGATCTCCACCCCGCGCCTTCCCTGTCCGGCGCCCCCCTGGCCGACCGGCCGGGTCCAGGGCGTGCGGGCCTCGTCACGGCCGGACTCGGCCGTACGCGACGTGGTCCTGCTGCGAGGGAGTAGGAGGATGCTGCTCGTCATGGTCCTGTTCGCTCTGCGTCGTCGGCGGGACGGTCCCCTCCTCGGGGCTGCCACGACAGAGCCTGGCAGGCCCCGATACACAACGGATCAACGCCGAGGAGCCGTGCGGAAGGGGTATTCCTTCGCGCGCTGGTGCTACCCTCCGAGGCGCAGTACGGGGAGCAGTCGTCGCTGGTGGACGCGCACGGATGACCGGGGGACACCTTATGTCCGGGGCGGGAGGTTCGGCCGGCAAGGAGCTGGAGTTCGCCCTGCTCGGCGAGGTCGTGGTGCGACGCGACAGCGACCCGCTCAACGCCGGTTCACCACAGCAGCGCGCCGTGCTGGTCAGGCTGCTGCTCGCGGAGGGCAAGGCCGTCCCGGCGCAGGAGCTGGTGGACGCCATCTGGGGCGAGGACTCCCCCGCCCGCGCCGTCGGGACGGTCCGCACCTATGTCTCCCGGCTGCGCACCCTGCTCGCTCCCGAGGCCGCCGGCCGCGACCGGGTCGGGGTCCTGGTCTCCGTCGGCGACGGGTACGCGCTGCGGCTGCCGACCCGCAGCACCACGGATGTGGGCGAGTTCGAGCGGCTGGCGGAGGCCGGCGCGGCCGCCCGCGCCGCCGGGGACGCGCCGCGTGCCGCGACCCTGTTCACCCAGGCACTGGCGCTGTGGGGCGGCGAACCGCTGGCGGGCGTGCCCGGCCCGTTCGCCGAGCGGGAACGCGACCGGCTCCTCCAGGCCCGGCTGAGCGTGCTGGAGTCGTTGGCCGGCGCGGAGGCCGACAGCGGCAACGACGACCAGGTGCTGGCGCTGCTGGGCCCGCTCGTGGCCGAACACCCGCTGCGCGAAAGGCCGCGCGCCGCGTTGATGCTCGCCCTCTACCGCAGCGGCCGGCAGGCCGAGGCGCTCGCTCTCTTCGACGCGGGCCGACGGCTGCTGATCGACGAGCTGGGCATCGAGCCGGGACCGGAGCTGACCGATCTTCACCGGCGCATCCTGGCCAGTGACCCCGGCCTGTTGGCGACCGAGGGCGGGCGGGCGGCGGACGCCGCTCCCGAGGACCCGGAGCCCGACCCCGTCCCGGCGCAACTGCCCAGCGACACACTCGACTTCACCGGACGCGCCGCGCTGGTCGACCGTATCTGCCACTCGCTGGTCACCGCGGCCGAACGCTCCGCCGTCACCCTGCACGGCCTCTCCGGCATCGGCGGCGTCGGCAAGACCACCCTGGCCGTCCGCATCGCCCACCGCGTCCGCGCCGTCTTCCCCGACGGCCAGCTCTACGCGGAGCTCAGCGGCACCTCCCCAAGCCCCGCCGACCCGGCGGCCGTGCTGGGCGACTTCCTGCTCGCCCTCGGCGTCCCCGCCGCCCAACTCCCGGACGCCACCGCGCAGCGCGCAGCGCTGCTGCGCTCGCGGCTGGCCGACCGGCGGGTGCTGATCGTGCTGGACAACGCGCGGGACGCGGCGCAGATCCTGCCGCTCATCCCCGGCACCCCGGGCAGCGCGGTCCTGGTCACCAGCCGCGCACGGCTGGCGGGCATCCCCGGCGCGCTGCTCACCGAGCTCACCGCGCTGGAGGAACTGGAGGCGCTGGAACTCCTGGCGGCTGTGGCGGGCTTCGCCCGGGTGGCGGCCGAGGGCACGGCGGCCACCGAACTGGTCGCGGCCTGCGCGCACCTCCCGCTCGCGGTCCGCATCGTCGCCTCCCGCCTGGCCACCCGGCCCCGCTGGACCGTGGCCTCGCTGCTGGACCGGCTCCGCGACGAACAGCAGCGCCTCGCGGAGCTGCGGGTCGGGGACCTCGCCGTGGAGTCCACCTTCGAGCTGGGCTACCGGCTGCTGAGCGAACGGCAGGCGTGGGCTTTCCGGCTGCTGTCGGTCCCCGCCGTGTCCTGGTTCTCGCTCTCCGCCGCGGCGGCGGTGCTGGAACTGCCGCCGGCCGAGGCCGAGATCCTGACGGAGTCGCTGGTCGACGCCGGCCTCCTGGAGACCGAGACCGCGGGCCGCTACCGCTACCACGACCTGGTCCGGGTCTTCGCCCGCGCCCGGGCACGGGCGTCCGAGCCGGAGCAGGTGCGGTCGGCGGTGGTACTGCGGCTGCTGGAGCAGCAACTGGAGTACGTCTGCGCGGCCTGGCGCGCCGCCAACGAGCAGGCCCCGCTGAGCTGGCGGCTCCATCCGCCGCGTCCGGGCACGGACGACGGGGCGACGCGCTTCGGCGACGCCGCGCTGGAATGGGTCACCCTGCGCGGCGACCGCACCGTTCTGCACGAACTCGCCGGACAGGTCCTGCGCGTCGAACCGCGCCTCGGGATGCGCCCGCTGGTGGACCTGCTGCTCGCCTGGGTCTGGCTCTTCGAGGACGAGTCCGCGGGCCCCGGCCTGCGCGACATCCTCCCCTCCGCGATCCTCGCCGCGGATCGCACCGAGGACCCCCGCGCCCTGTCCCGCCTGCGCTACCTCACGGGCCTGCGCCATTCCCTGGCCGGCCGGGTCACCGAGGCGGAGTCGGAGTTCCGGGCGGCGCTGCGGCTGCTGCCGGGCGACGAATGCCTGGAGTTCCGCTACACGTTGGTCGCAGAACTGGCGGTGAACCTCAACGCCGCCGGCCGGGCCGAGGAGGCTCTCAAGCACTTGCGGCTGGCCCGCAGCCTCGCCGCCCAGCTGGGCAACGTGGCCGACGAGGCCCGCCTGCTCGGCAACATCGCGCGCGGCGAACTCACCGCCGGCCGACCGGACTCGGCCCGGCACGCGGCCGAGGAGGGCCTGGCGACCGCACTGACCTCCGGCAGCAGCAGGTCGGAGGCGGACGCCCGCTACCAGCTCGGCATCGTGCTCAGCAGCTCCGGGGACACCCGCACGGCGGTCGCGCACTTCGCCGAGGCCCTCTCGCTCTACCGGGCCCAACAGCGACTCGGCCTGGAGGCGCTGGTCCTGGCCCGCCTGGCACACTGCCGGCTCGACCTGGGCGAGGCCCGGTCCGCCCAGGAGCTCGCCGCCAGGGCACTCGACCTGCTGGACGCGTCCGAGCTGCACTACCACCTGTCGCTGGCGCGGTGGGCGATGGGACGGGCGCTGCTGGCTCTCGGCGACGGGCGCAGGGCGGCGGACCAGTTGACCCAGGCCAGGGACGGCTTCCAGCGGCTGGGCGCTCCGGAGGCGTCCGAGGTCAGGGACGTGCAGTTGGTCGCCGGCCTTGTTGATTGAATGTTGACTCCCACCCGCGAAGATATGCCCAGGCCGAGCACGCCTCGGTCGCCCGACTTGAACACCTGGAGAGGAACACCATGAGCACGCCGCAGCAGCCGCAGCAGTCCGACCCGACCGAGGCCGTCGCGGCTGACCTGTCTCTCGCGAACGACGTCGTCGCGGTCGACCCCACGACGGACCCGACCGCCCCGCCGCGCAAGCCGGGCACGGTCAGCCCCAACGAGGTCCGCACCCAGCCCTGACCAGCATGCGGCACCCCCGACGCCCGGCGCGCACTCGCGTCCGGGCGTCGTGTCGTTCCGCGGGCCGCCGGATCGCCCCGGCGGCGTTCCCGCCGGCTGTGGAGGCCATCGACCGCGACCAGGCAGCGCCGGCATCGCGAACCCGTCCGAGTGACTGCCCACCAGGCACGCACCCGCTACGGTGGGGAGACCCTCACACGCGGAGGTCTTGATGCCGGATCAGCCCTGCAGCGCATGCGGCGGCCAAGGCTCCACCTTCAAGACCGTCTACGCGTACGAGGTCAACGAGAAGGGCGAGCCTGTGCCCGTCCAGCGGCAGATCTACGGCCAGTGCAGCAGCTGCGGCGACAGCGGAAGGATCACGTGATGAGCACCCCCGACGATGTGACCCGGTCCGTGTTCCTCTGCCAGGACTGCGGCGCCCACTACCTGCCCCCCGCGTCGATGGACTACCCGGCCGGGCCCGCGTCCGAGGTGTACTGCGTCGAGTGCCAGCCGCAGCACTCCCCCGCCGAGCAGGCGCGTACCGGCCTGAACCTCAGCGAGAACCTCACCAGGCCACGCCCGCGCAAGCCCCGCCGCGCCGGCAACGCGCCCGCCAAGCGAGGCAGCACCACGCGGTCGAAGCTGCTCTAGCTCTAGCCGACGGCACAGGGCCCCTGTCACCGCGGACACCGGCTGCCCCCAAGCCGCGGCATGGTGGAGGCATCCGACGGCGGCGGTCTCCTGCCCCGCCAGGACGCGTGCGAGGCGGCGCGGCGGGTCGGGAGTGGTTTCGCTCGGCTGCCGTGCATCAGGCCAACGGGCAGCACCTTGACCCTGCGGACCGCCCTCCGGTCGGGGCACGTCCGGGAATGCGTCGCCGTCGCCGCGAGGTTGACCTGGCGGACACCCGCCGACCGCGACAGGGGGAACAGCAAGGTGACGCAGGTGAGGGAGCTCTACCTGAGAGTGGCGGACACAGCGGCGAAGCTGTTGGCTGCTCCGGAAGTGGCAGACGGCTGGCATCAGCCCTCCGCGCTGGCGAAGCTCAGCGTCCAGGGGCTGGCGGGTCACCTGGCCGGGCAGGTCTTCTTCATCCCCGCAGTGCTCGCCGAGCCAGTAACCACCGAGCCCGTCATCTCGATCCACCAGTACTACGCGCGAGTCAGCTGGATCGGCTCAGACCTCGACACCCCGTTCAACCAGGCCATCCGAACCGGCGGCGAGGAAGAGGCAGCAGAGGGTCCGGCCGCCCTGGCCGCGCGGGTCGCCGCATGCGTCGAGGAACTGCGCGGCATCCTGCCCGCCGCTCCGGATCGCCTGGTTCGCCGCCCCACCTGGGGGCCGTGGTCGATCAGTCTCGACGACTTCGTCACCAGCCGACTCCTGGAGCTCGTTGTCCACTGCGACGACCTTGCGCACAGCGTCGGGTTGCCGACCCCGGAGTTCCCGCCCCCCGCCGTCGAAACCGTCGTGGACCTGCTGACCCGGATCGCCTTGCGGCGTCACGGCGCGCCCAATGTCCTGCGCGCCCTGAGCCGCAGCGAACGCGCACCTGTGTCCATCTCGGCGCTCTAGCTCCGGTGCGGTGCCTGCCGGGAACGTCTCAGCTCGCGAACACCTGGAGTTCGGACAGTTGCCCGGCGGGCCAGCCTGTGTTGCCGGTGAACGTGAGCTTCAGATAGCGGATGCCCGCCGAGGCGAACGTCACCGTCACCGTGTTCCCGGTGTTCGGGTCGAAGGTGTACCCCTGGGACGGCGCCACCGTCGCGTAGCTGGTGCCGTCGGTGCTGCCCTGGATCAGGATCGTCTGGGTCCGTGCTCCCCAGCTGGTCGAGGGCGGCAGGTCCATGACGATGCGTCCGACGCCGACGGTCGAGCCCAGGTCGACCTGGATCCACTGCGGGAAGGCGTTGTTCGTGCTCTCCCAGTAGCTCGAGGTGTTCCCGTCGACCGCGTTGGCCGGGGCGTAGGTCTGGACGTAGCCGCTCGCCGTCGTGGGGCGGTTCAGCGCCAGGTTGGTGTTCGCGGCGGTTCCGGTTCCCGAGAGCCCGACGTTGAGCGGGCTGTTCGGGGCGCTGCCCGCGACGGAGAGGGTGCCGCTCGCGGCCCCGCTCGTCGTCGGCGAGAACTGGACCGAGACGGTGCAGCTCGCCCCGGCGGCGAGGGAGGTTCCGCAGGTGTTCGTCTGGCTGAACGGTCCGCTCACGCCGACGGAGGTGATCGTGGCCGCGACGCCGCCCGGGTTGGTCACCGTCACCGTCTGCGCGGCGCTGGT
This sequence comes from Streptacidiphilus anmyonensis, assembly GCF_000787855.1. GTDB lineage: Bacteria > Actinomycetota > Actinomycetes > Streptomycetales > Streptomycetaceae > Streptacidiphilus > Streptacidiphilus anmyonensis. The sequence goes on from NZ_BBPQ01000105.1 coordinate 16,606, forward strand.
GGTCCCCGCGGTCACCGGGCCGAAGGTCAGGCTCGACGGCGACGCGGTCAGCGCGGCCGGGCCTGACGAGCCGGTGAAGGCCAGGTCGTCGGCGTTCCATCCGCCGTTGTCCTGGTTGAGCGTGAGGACCTGTTGTCCTGCGGGCAGGGTGACGGTGGCGGTGACCGTGGTCCAGTTCTGCCAGCCGCCGGTCTGCGGGATGTCGACCGCTCCGGACAGGTTCGTGCCTGCGGCGTTGGCGAGGTGCAGCGCGGCGGTGACGGCGGACGGCGCGGCGACGCGCAGAGCGACGGTGTACGTGCCGGCGGTCGCGACGTCGACCGTGTAGCGGAACCACTGGCCGCCGGAGGTCCAGCCGAGGTCGTAGCCGCCGCCGGTGTCCGTGGTGGTCTCCAGGTCGACGCCGTCGGAGCGGTAGGCGTTGCCGGTCCCGTTGGTGGAGTTGACGTGGTAGCCGACGCCTTCGCCGCCGGTGTCGTAGTTCTCCGCCTGGACGGTGCCGGGGATCGCGGCCGGGGTGCCGCCGTAGGGGCCCTCGGGCGGTGTGGTGCCCTGCCAGCTGTTGCCGCTGAGGGTGGCGGTGAAGCCGCTGGAGTTGTTCAGGTACGGGGACGTGCCGCTGCCGAGCCCGGTCACTGTGTTGCCGGTGATCGACGCCGAGCCGGTGGGCGCCGGGTAGTAGGGCGGCTGGATGACGATGCCGTTGCGCCATGGCGAGGTGACGGTGTTGTTCTGCAGGGTCGTGTTCGTGGACTGCGAGAAGCCGATCCCGTCGTAGAGCGCGTCGACGATCGTGTTGTTGCCGGCGTTGACGCTGTCGACCACGCCCACGTTCTGGCCGTCGCCGCCGTTGCCGATCTGCAGGGCCGGCTGGCCCTGGCCGTAGCCGTTGCCGCCGGACCGGACGACGGTGTTGCCGGACACGGTGGCCGAGGTCAGGTCGCTGCCGTTGACGCCGAACCGCCCGGCGCCCAGGCCGATGTAGCGCGCGGTGTCGGCGATGTAGTTGTTCTGGACGTGGTGGCCGCCACCGCCGTAGATGCCGATGCCCTTGCCTCCCCAGGGGGCGATCAGGCTGTTGTTCGTCAGGGTGACGTTCGACATCGCGGTGTAGTAGGTCGTGGAACCGCCGTTGGTGTTGGAGGCGACGGAGTTGATGGCCATCGCGTCGTCGCCGGTGCCGCGCACGAAGTTGTTGGTCGCCGTCAGGTTGCTGCCGGTGGTGCCGGTGAGCGAGACGTTGTTCAGGTTGATGCCGTCGGCCCACTCCGAGGTGACCCTGCTGTTGCGCACCGTGCCGCCGCTGCCGGAGGCCCAGAAGCCGGACTCGACGTGCTGGCTCCAGATGCCGTCGGCGGTCCAGTTCGTGCCGGTGGTGTCCATCGCGCCGCCGTCGCCGCCGGCCGTCCCGCGGCTGATCGCGTTGGAGTCGAGGTGGAAGTTCTCGACGTTGCAGGAGGTCACCGAGAAGATCGCGGCCAGGCCCTGGTTGTTGGGCAGCGGCACGTCGCGGTAGATGGTGGAGTACCACATTCCGGCACCGGCGATGGTGATGCCGGTGGCCTGCAGGCCCGCGGTGCCCTTGAGGTAGAAGGTGCCCTGCGGGATCCAGAGCGTCCTGCCCTGGGCCTCGGCCTGGTTGATGCAGTTCTGGATCGCCGCCGTGCTGTCGGTGGCGGCGCCGTCCGCGCTGCCGTTCGTCGGCGTGTTGTCGGCCACCGCTCCGCAGGAGGTGATGGACAGGGAGTTCGCCGGCTGCGCGATCGGCGCGGGCGGGTTCTCCACGTCGATGACGTCGACGTCGTAGGAGGCGGCGGTGTTCGACGAGCTCTTGACGAGGGACAGGGTGCTGCCCGGCGCGATCGGGGCTCCGGAGACGAAGGCGTGCGACTCGTCCCAGAAGTCCCGGGGGTCGCCGTCGGCGGGGTTCTTGTCGTCGCTGTTGTTGTAGTCGGTGCCCTCGTAGATCCAGCTCTGCTTCGAGTTCAGGTTCAGGGTCTGGCGGTACACGCCGTCCACGTACAGGTCGAGCGTCGCCGTGATCCCGCCGCCCGTCGGTGCGTCAGGGATGCTGGCGCGCACGTTGACGAAGCTGATCGGCTGCCCGGTGGTGTTCGTCCACTGCACGCCCTGCCCGGTGCCGGCCAGGTGGACGTAGGCGTGGCCCGACGCCTCCAGCGCCGGGCTGGAGTACTGCGTCGTCGGGGCCGCGGTCAGCGAGACGGTGGACGCGCCGCCCAGCAGGGTGCCGGACTCGGCCTCCAGGCTCGTGAACGGCGTGGTGGCTCCGACGGTCGCGGCGGCGGGGGTCGCGCGACCGGCGGAGGTGGCGGCGTCACCGCGGTGGGTGACGCCGCCTGCGGCGAAGAGCCCCACGACGAGCGCGGCCCCGGCAAGGCTGCTGGTCAGGGCGCGGCGCAGGGACGGGGCGGGTCTCATCGCGACTCCTCGGCTCATGCGGAAGGGGTGAGCAGTGCGCTGGATCAGACACCGCACACCGTAACTTCCGATATCGAGTCATGGAAGAGTCCGATCAAACTCTGCAAGAATTCGACCTCTGCCGAGGATCTGACGGATCGTCGCCGGACGCGGCCTCCACTTCGCCTTCCGCCGACGCTGCCCCGAGTCGCGTCAGAGCCGCCGCCTGGCCGGGCCTTTCGTCAGACTAC
>NZ_BBPQ01000104.1 GCF_000787855.1 Streptacidiphilus anmyonensis
GCTGCCCGGGCCCCGAACCGTGACGGACCCGACATGAAACGCCAGAACGCAGCCTCAGGCCAGCTCCAGGGCTCCGGATGACAGCACGCAGATATCGGCCGAGGCCACCATCTGACCGAGAGGCGTGCGGACGGCCCCGCGTACACCGCGCGCTGCCGTGCTCTGGCTCGTCGACCAGACCGGCCAGCTCCCCTAGTCGGCTGCACCGAGCACCCTCCACCAGCTCCGGTGCTTGCCCCACCCGCGGAGCCCCGCCGCAATGACCGGGGGCGGGGGCAGGGGGCGCGCCGGAAAAGGCTGTTGGAGAGTTCATTCACTGTCTCAAGCGGCGGCGCGTTCGCGCCGCCGGGCGGCCCTGCCGCCCTCGGCCGGGCATGCGGCCTGGCGGCCGGTCCCGGCCGAGCGGCAGCCCGCCCAAGGCGCACGCCGTGCCAAGCAGCCGGAACGACCGCCAGGCGGGCCCTTCGGGGGCGCTGCCCCCGAGCCCCCGGCCCTCCTCCGAGGGACCTGCGATCGGTAACGCGCGGGACGGGTGGGTGAAAGGCCGGGTCGCGGTGCCCCTCGTCGATCGGACACCGAAGGCGTACCGGGAACCTCCGGGGCCCGCCAAGGCCGAGCCCAAGGGTCACCCTGTGAGCCTTGGCGGGCCCCGAAGAACCCCGGTTCGTCGAAGCTGCCCGATCGACGAGGGACCACCCCGCTCAGGCCCCGGGCATGCGCAGGCGCGCGCAGCACCGTTAGGCCGCTGAGCCGTTCCCGGGCATCAGCTCAAGCAACCGCGCCAGGTCCGTGGCCGTCCCGGTATCCAGGCTCACGTGCACCACGCCGGAACCGTCACCCGCCCAACCGGCCTGCGCCCGCAGCCGTTCACGTGCGATGCCGAGCCGCCCCAGCGCGGCGTTCAGCTTGCACGCAGCGGCCCGCGCGCGTAGCCACTCCGCTTCGTAGTCCACGCCAGGCACCAGCGCCCCGCCGTCCAGTTCCAGTTCGTACCCCTCCATACCGTCATCGGCGCGTGCCCCGCCGTCGTCCATGGCCATCCCGTCCCCAGGTTCCACGTCCAGTGCTGACCCTGCGGCACCACTACTCAGACGACCACTCCGACCGCAGTCGACCGGAGTTGACGGGCATATGCCCAGACATGCGTGATCACCCGAGTACCATCGGTACCGGGTGCAAACCCACCGGACCACCCACTCCCCGCCAAGGTATGAGGGTGGTCCGGCACAATCTTCGATTTCAGTTCGGTGGACGGCTCCCGACCGGCGGCCCAGCTCGGCCGGGAGCCCACCCGAGCGTCAACGGGTACGCACGGGAGACCAGATCAGGCTCGCCGCCTGGGATGCCAGGCATGCACGTACTGCTGCACACCGCGAACGCTCTCAGTGCGCGCCTTGTCAGCGCGCACCTTCCCGTGGCAGTAAGCGCACCGAAACACCTGCCCACGCCCCGCCTTAGAGCTGCGATCAACCCAGCTAAACATCAGAGACCTCCCCGTGGTCGTCGATCTCCCGCTCTTTCGCGTCCTTATCCTGAACGTCAGATTGATCCGGACATGAATCCATCGGAGACTGCTGGGGCGGCGTGTAGGCGGGAGCAAGCCATGTGCTCCACGTGTAGCCAGCGAGGGGGTACAGGTCCGGGGTGCGCTTCTCAGCCACGATGACCACCCGCCAATGGCGCGAAGTAGCGAGGCGTGTCCAAGCGCGCATAAACGATCTTGCCGCCAGACCCCTGCCTACGCCACCACAGGTGATCCGCCAGCTCCCGGATGATCACCAGGCCTCGACCGTCCGTGGGCATGTTGTCCGACGTCTCCAGCTGAGCACCGCTGGGCAGCAGCGGTGGAGCCGGATTCGGATCACCCACCTCCAGCAAGAGACAACACGTGGGGAAGTACCGCAGCCCCAGAGAGAGCGCCGGGTGGTGCCCCTCCCTACACCCGTGAGTCATGGCATTGCCGATCAACTCCGCTACGCACAAGGCCGTATCGTCTGCCAGCGGCTCAAGGCACCAGTCCAAGACTGCTTCCAGCGCAAGCCCGCGGGCGATCCGCGCCAACGCCAGCCCGACCGTTGCCAGGTCGGAGGCTGACCAGACCCAGCAGCGATACCGGTGCTGCTGCTGGAGCGCTTGAGTCCAGTCGAGTTCAGGCAGAGCCGTGCGTGCACGTTTCGGGAAGTCGGCCGACATCATGGTCGCGGAGGCGTAGCCAGACACCGCAGCGGATTCGCGAAGCACTTGCCCTCCCTGGTGACCACACGGTCCCGCCGTGTCGCCGATTTCTCCGATGCAGTCAGGTTCGACGACGAGAGAGAGCAAAGCGATACGCAGAGCGTATGGGGGCGGCGTATCGTTTGAGCCATGGCTGACGCTGGATCATGGGCGGGCGCTCGGTTGCGCGCCGCGTGGGCAGCCCAAGATTGGGCAGTCATCTTCCGGGAGTACCGACGTGTAACCGGCCTATCGCAACTCGCCTTTGGCTCCCTCATCGGCATGCCTCAGTCGCATGTCTCGTTGATTGAAGGCGGCAAGCGCAAGGTCACGAGCGCTGACGTAATCGCCCGAATCACAGAGGGACTTGCCGTGCCTGACGAGCTTCGTGGACTATCCGACCGTCGAGACGATTCGCTTGCTTCCTGGGGACCCGATCCCGAGCTGAACGAGCGCATCGCCAGGGCCCACACCACTGGCAGGATCGACGTTCGATCCGCCGACTGGATCGCCCGTGTTCTGGCTGAACATCGCCGCGCGGAGGATGAAGTAGGCGGCCGTGATCTGTGGCCCGTGGTCCGATCCCAGCTTGACGCCGTTACTCGGCTGCTCCCAGGAGCCTCAGCCGAAGTTGCTGACCGGCTGCTGATCTTGGCCGCCGAACATGCTCACTGGCTCTCTTGGGTAGCCGCGAACGAGGGCTACCCGGGGCCTGCTCATGCCTGGTTGGATCTGGCACATGGATGGGCGATCGACGCAGGTTCAGGTGACATGGCGTCCTGGGTCACCCGCGTGCGCTCCTACTACACCCTCAACCACGGCGACCCGATCCGCGCGTTGAGGACTGCTGAGGCATCCAGGCAGGCCCCCGGACACCTATCGCCGGCTGCCCAGTCCATCGCCTCTCACGCGGCCGCGATGGCTGCCGCAGCGGTTGGTGAGCGTGACCGCTCGCGGCAACTGGCCGAGGAAGCCTACGAACTCGCGTTGCAGTCCCCAGCTCCTGAAGAGCGACCCGGTTGGCTGTACTGGCTCGACCCGGTTCGAGCGAAGCTCTTGCTCGGCGAAGCCGCTCATGCTGCGCGTGACTGGTCAGTCGCGGTCGACGCTCTGAGCAGCGGTCTCTCCGCCCTCGAAGGATTCCCCAGGGACCGGGCCTTCTACGAATCACGGCTGGACGACGCGCGCAGTCGCGCGTAACGAGGACCGATCTGCGCACCAAGGTGCAGGTCAGCGCGTTATTGCTGACATGCATCTGAGGATGTATTGATACGCGTAGACGTAGCTCTGGTACGGGGACTCGCCCGTGTCCAGGCCGGGGACGCGCTGGTCGGCGACGGTCACGGCGTCTCCTCGGGCGTGCGGGTCGGTGCGGGGGCCGGTGTCGCGGCCGGCGTGGCGGCCGGTACCGGTGCGGGCGCGCTTGCGGATGCGGGTTCGGGTTCGCGTCCCGGTGACGTGGAGGCGGGCGGCTCGGCGGGCAGCACCGCGTGGGCGTAGGGGACGGTCCACACGGCCTCGTGGCCGATGCGGTGGCCGTGGTAGGCGTCGTCCCCGTAGGCGGTGCCGTGGTCGGAGCAGACGATCGCGAGGCACGGGCGGCGTCGGCGCATCGCCGCGAGGAGCCGGCCGATATGGGCGTCGACGTACTCCAGCGCGGCGGCGTGGGAGGCGCGGTTGTCGCCGTGCTCGCGCGTCGCGCCCGGCAGGTGGAACCAGTTGGGCTGGTGCAGCGCCGAGACGTTGACGAAGAGGAACAGCGGCTGCTCGGGCCGGTGCCCGGCCGAGATCCGCTCGGCGAGGGCGACCTGGGACTCGAAGGAGGTGGGCGAGGTGACGCCCAACTCGGGCGACCAGTGGCTCTCCTGGAACAGGCCGGGCAGCACCGAGCCCAGCGCCGCCTGCTTGTTGAAGAAGCCGACGCCGCCGATGCACACGGTCCGGTAGCCGGACGCGGCCAGGCCCGAGACGAGGTCGGGCGTGTCGTAGACGTACGTCGCCGCGGCCGTGGTCTCGCTGCCGGCGAAGCGCGCGGCGAAGAGACGCCCCCGCGGCCCGTCCGGCTCGGCCGGGGTCGGCAGGAAGCCCGCGAAGATGGCCTGGTGGGCCGCGTAGGTGAAGCTGCCGGGACTGTGACGGCGCTCCCAGCGTCCCGACGGCAGCACGGAGGCGGCCAGGTTCGGCAGCCGTCCGGCGGCGGCGAGCTCCGCCGCGACGTCGTAGCGCAGGGTGTCGAGCGTGACGAGCAGGATGTCGTGGCTCCCGACGATCTCGTTCATGTCGAGATCCGGGGAGCGCGGGATCGCGCCCGGCGCGAGGGGCGGGTGCGGGTGCGGGTCGGTCAGGGGCATGGGCTGAGCTCTCGGTGCGTGGTGGTGCCTGTGGTCGCGGCGACGTAGGCGGCGTACGTGTCCAGGCCCTCCGCGCCGCTGCCGGGCAGGCCGGTGAGACCGGGCAGCAGGTCGCCGAAGGCGTTGACCTCGCCGACGCGGAAGCGCTGCCAGCCGGTGGCGGGCAGGACGTCCACGCCGACGGACGGGCTGCCCGGGAAGCAGGCCGCGGCCTGCTCCGCCGTCTCCAGCAGCGCCGGCCAGCGGGGGCCGACGGCCTCGCGCAGCTCGGCGAGGTCTCCCCGGCTGCCGCCGAGGTGGAGGTTGGTCATCGGGTGCGAGCTGGTGCGGACGACAAGGTGGGTGGCACGACCGGCCGTCACCACGACACGCAGATCGGCCGCGCGGCCGCCCTGGGTGGCCTTGGGCAGCCAGCGCTCGACATGCAACCGCTCGGCCGCGAGCGCGTCGAAGAGCGCGCGCAGCTCCGACTCCTCCCGGTAGCGCCGCACGTGGAGGGAGTTGTAGAGCCGCACGGAGCCGTCCGCGGCCGTGGTCAGCTGGGCCGAGGTGGTGGCGCCGGCCCGCCCGCCCGGACCGAGCTCAAGGGCGACCACGCCCGAACCCGAGGACCCGTGGGCGGGTTTGACGAAGACGCGCGGCAGCCGCTGCTCACGCAGGAGCTGCCGCAGCTCCTCCCAGCCGTGGACGCCGCCCGGGCCCTGGACCAGCGCCGGAGGCACCGGGACGCCGGCGGCGGCGAGACGCGCGTGGGTGAGCCGCTTGTCGAACATCACCGAGATGTCGTCCGGGTCGGCCAGCAGCCGGCAGTCCGGCGTCGCGGCGACGATCTCGGCGAGCCTGCGCAGACCGCGGCGGAAGCCCGCGTGCCAGGCCGCACCGCCCTCGACCCTGGTCGGCGCCCAGCCCTCGCCGAGGGCGTGACCGCGCAGCAGGCGGTCCACCCCCTCGTCCTCGCCCGGCGAGTCGACCCGGACCAGGCAGCCGGGCGGCAGCGACGGCGGCACGCCGCCGCTCTGCGAGGCCAGCACCTCCCGCCAGGGGACGACGACGGGTTCGCCGAGCCCGGCCGCGCGCACGGCCTCGGCGAACATCCCGACGCGGCGGTTGCCGGGCACGCCGACGACCGCGAAACGGACGGGGGAGGGAGCGGACACGGGGATCACTCCGAGACCGCGACGAAGAACCACGGGTCCTCGTCGCCGTACCGCGTCGGCACCTGCGCATCGCTCAGATCCACCGCGACCCCCGCGGGTTCCAGCGCGGCGCGCAGGCGCGCGGCCATCTCCGCGGAGAGGAAGTGGTGGTGCAGATCGAGACGGGCGAGGTGCGTCAACGGCTGGCCGGTGAGCAGGGCCTCCGCACCCGTGTCGGTCAGGATGCCCATGGAGAGGTCGAGCGACTCCAGTTGGGCCACCACCGGGGCTGACGCCACGGCCGCGGCGACGGCGTCCTGGATCTCGCTGTCGGCCAGACCGAGGTGCCGCAGGCGAGGGAAGCGCCCGGCGTCCAACAGCGGGGCGAGCAGGGACACGTCCGTCGTGCCGCCGTACTCCTCGACGCCGAGCCAGAGGTCCAGCCGCTCCAGCGAGGGAAGTTCGGCCGAGCCGACCGCCCGGACCACGACCTCGGGAAGGCCGCCGGACTCGAAGCGGAGGGTGCGCAGGGCCGTGTGACGCAGCGGGCCGCACGCCTGGTCGCCGCCGCGGGCGCCGAACTCCTCCAGCAGGGGGAAGGCATCGAGCAGCGGGGCCGGGTCGCACTGCTGGATGTACGCGATGTCGCTCTCCTCGCGCACCAGGTCGCCGAGGAAGACGGCGCGCAGCGCCGGAAACGACTCCGCCTGCTCGATCAGCAGGTCCCGCAGCTCGTCCAGGCCGCTGTCCGCGGTGTCGTCCCAGACGCCGAGCACCAGGGCGCGGACCCGGCTCAGGTCGACGCGCGCCAGGAAGTCCCGCCAGATCGGGTCGTAGTCGTCCCGGCCCCCGGGCTTGGGGTCGTACACGTCGTCGATGTCGAGCGCGAGACGCCAGGCGACGGAGTCGGGCTCGGGAAGGGGCTCGCCCTGCTCGGCCTTCTCCATCAGCTCGCCGTAGTCGACGACGGGCAGCGAGTGGAAGGTGCTGAGGTGGTTCTCGACGGACATGGTCTCTCCCGCTCCCGCCGCTACTCGGAGACCGCGACGTAGTGCCAGACCTGGTCGTTCCACTGGTGCGGCGTGCTCTGCCCGCTCAGGTCCAGCTCGACCCCGGCCGGTTCGAGTGCCTCGCGCAGGCGCTGCATCATGGCGTCGGAGAGGAAGTGGTGGTGCAGGTCGAGCCGCTCGAGGTGGGTCAGCGGCTGGCCGTGCAGCAGCGCCTCGGCGCCCGCGTCGGTCAGGATGCCCATGGAGAGGCTGAGCGAGGTCAGGGTGGGGACGACCGGAGCGGCGGCCACGGCCGCCACGATCTCGTCCTGGATCTCGCTGTCCTGCAGACCGAGGTGACGCAGCGCCGGGAAGCGGTCGCCGGAAAGGAGCGGCGCGAGATCGGCGACGGTCGTGTCGCCGCCGTAGTTCTCGGTGCCGAGCCAGAGCTCCAGGTGCTCCAGGGCTGGGAGCTTGCTCTCGCTGACGCCGTGCACCACCTCCTTGGCCAGCCCGCCGGATTCGAGGCGCAGCACGCGCAGCGCGGCGTGCTGGACGGGCGTGAACACGCGGTGCGCGCCGCGGGCGCCGAGCTCCTCCAGGGCCGGGTAGGCCTCCAACAGCGGGGCCAGGTCCTGCTGCTGGATCCAGGAGATCTCGTTCTCCTCTGACTCGAGGTCGGCGAGGAAGAAGGCGCGCAGCCCGGGGAAGCCGTCCTTCGCGTCGACGACGGCCTTGAGCACCGGCTCCAAGGCGTCGTCCTCGTACATCTCCTCGTCCCACGCGCCGATGACCAGCGCGCGGACCTCCTCGGTGCGGACGGTGTCCCGGAAGCGCTGCCAGAGACCCGCGAAGTCCTCCTCCCCGTCCCAGTCGTAGCGCAGACGCCAGGCGACGGCGTCGGCCGCGGGGAGCGGCTCGGCGGCCTCGGCCGACGGGAAGTCGAAGACCGGGAGACCGTGGAACCCGGTCAGGTGGTGAGCGGACATCGGTGGCACTCCAGAGCGGAGAAGGGACAGCCGGACGAGGACAGCGGCCCATGTCCTATCAGGCCCGACCGACAGCGCACGGACCGGGGTTCCCGGAGCGGCCGGGCGTGGTCGCGTCCGCGACGTCGGTTGTCAGTGCCCCCTCCTAGTGTTCGGGACGTGGGCGACGCGGGTCGCCACAGAAGCCCGACGAGGGGGTTTGGCCGATGTATCGCCAAGGAGACGTCCTGCTGGTCCCGGTGGCCGAGAGCGCGGTGCCGGCCTCGGTCGCGTCGTTGCCGGCCCAGGCGAGGGACGGCCGCGGGCGCTTGGTGCTGGCGCGCGGCGAGGTCACCGGCCATGCCCACGCCGTTCAAGGACCGGGTCGCCTGCTGCGCGAGGGGGACCAGTTCGCGTCGGCCTGGCTGGAGCTCACCGAGGCCGGTCGGATCGTCCACGAGGAGCACGCCGCGATAGCGCTGCCGCGCGGCTGGTACCGCGTGGTCCGGCAGCGGGAGTACACGCCCGGCGCGGTCCGGGTCGTCGCCGACTGAGGCGTCGTCAGCAGGTCGTCAGCAGCGGACAAGCACCAGAGGCAGTTCAGCCCGTAGGGCGTCACACGAGGCGAGGAGAGCGATCATGGGGACCGAGCGGGACGACTGGGCGCGGATCGGCCTGCGGGTCGGTCCGGCGGACCGGGCCGCGGCGGAGGCCGGGGTGCGCGCGGCGTACCGGCAGGCCAGCCTGCCGGAGCCCCGGGCTGTGGTGTGGTTCGACTCGCCGCTGGTCGCCGCCGCGGCCGCCCTGCAACTGACCGGCGGCGCGGACGAACTGGCCGGGCCGGAGGCCGAGCCTGCCCGAGTGGAGGCGCGCCGGGCCTTGAGCGAGCACGGCCTGGGTGAGCACGGCCTGGGCGAGCACGGGCCGAGCACGCACGGCCTGGCCGAGCATGAGCTCGGGGAGCAGGGGCTCGCACCGCGCGAGGGCGAGTCGGCGCCTGGAGCCTCGCAGCCGCAGGTGACCAGCGTGCGGGACGCCGTGCGGACGGCGCCCTGGGAGCGTGCCCGCGCCCGCCTCGTCGGCGAACTCGGCCAGGCCGGCTGGTCGGAGCGGTGGGCGGGATCCGCGGGCGAGCTCTGGCCGCGCCTGCACGGGCTGGCCCAGCGGATACGGGACGCCGTCGTGGACGCGCTGGCCGGGGCCGAGGACCGGCAGGCGGTGCCGTCCGACGACGCCCGGTCGGCCGTCCGGCTGGCGCTGCTCGACGCCGTTCTCGGCCAGCAGGACGCGGCATGGCTCGCCGCGCTGGCGGACGATCAGGAGCTTGGCGGTCTGGCCGCCGTGGCGCGCAGTGCGGGCTGGTGGTGGCCGTACGCCGAGGTGGCGTTGCTGGTGGAGCGTCCCGTCGTGCTGGATCTGGACGAGGCGGGGCGTCTGCACCGCGGCGACGGTCCCGCGCTGGCCTATCCGGACGGGTTCGCCCTGCACGCTTGGCGCGGCATGCCGGTTCCCGCCTCGCTCTTCGCGCGTCTCGCCACGCTGACGGTCGAGGAGATCCGCGAGGAGGCGAACGCCGAGGTGCGCCGCGTGATGCTGGAGCACTTCGGCTACGACCGCTACCTCGCCGAGTCCGGGGCCCAGCCGGTGGACCGGGACGAGACGGGCGTGTTGTGGCGCATCCAACTGCCGGGCGACGAACCGCTGGTCATGGTCGAGGTGGTCAACTCCACGCCGGAGCCGGACGGTACGCACCGGGTGTACTGGCTGCGCGTCCCCCCGAGCACGCGCAGCGCCAGGGAGGGGGTCGCCTGGACGTTCGGCCTCGCAGCGGAGGAGTACCAGCCGCAGAGCCAGACGTGAGCTCCCGCCGATCGGCCGGCCGTGGAGCCCGGCCGTGGAGCCCGGCACCGGCACCGGCACCAGCGCCGAGTCCGGCCCTGCGACGGCCTTGTCCGTCGGCGGTGCGCAGGGCCCGGCCGGAATCCGGGGCACGCGCGTGACGGCTCGTAGGCCGGGCCGGCCGCCGCCCGCGCCCGGCGGGGCTGATCCCAGTGAGGATGGACCGAGCCGTCCGGCTCAGAGCGCGTGGAACGTGAACGTCGCCGCCTGCGCGGCCACGGCGAAGGCTGCGGCGTGGGTCGGGCCGGCTTCGAGGGTGGCGATGGTCCATCCCTCGGGCAGGGCTGCCGGATCCGTCTCGCCGAGGTAGTCCTCGGAGGGGTCACGGCCGAGACCGGTGCCGAGGGCCTTGAGGTACGCCTCCTTGCGCGTCCAGATGCGCGCGAAGGACGCGGGGGAGGGGCCGCCGGAGGCGGCGGCGAGCTCGGCGCGTTCGGCCGGGTGGAGGCTGGCCGTCGTCTCGTGGACCGTCTCCGCCCCGGGGAGCCGTTCCACGTCGACGCCGATCGGTACGGTCGGCGGAGCCAGGCCGATGAGGACCAGGTCGCCGCCGTGCGACAGGGAGAACTCGGGGCCGTCCGCCGAGGTGAGACGGGGCCGGCCGTGCAGCGCGCCGCAGCAGGGGCAGGGCGCGCGCTCGAAACGGAGCTCCGATGCGGGCACGCCGGTCCGTGCCGCGAGCACCGCGCGGAGGGCGGCGTGGGCGACGGTGTAGAGGACGCGGTCGCCCTCGCGCAGGAAGCGTGCCGCGCGCTCGCGTTCCTCCGCGTCGAGGACGGCCGGGTCCAGCGCGGGCTGGGGAGCCCGCGCGTCGAGGAGCCAGAGGTCGACCTGCGCCGGTGCGGTCACGGCAGCAGCCCGGCGAGGTGGTGGGCGTAGCGGGCCGTCGCGCCCTCCGTGTAGGGGAGGAAGAGCTCGGGCTCGATCAGCTCCAGCTCCATGACGGCGGGGCCGCCGGCGAGTTCGACCAGGTCGACGCGTCCGTACGCGACCGGCGCCGGAGAGGCCGCCAACGCGGCCTGCGCGACGGCGAGTTCGGCCTCGGTGGGGGTGTGCTCCTGGACCGTGCCGCCGTGGTGCTCGTGGATGCGATACTCGCCCGCCGCGGGGACCTTGCGGACGGCGTGGCTGAACTCGGAGCCGAAGAAGACCAGGGAGGTCTCGCCCCGGGTCAGCACGGAGTCGGCGAGGGGCTGAAGCAGCGCGTCGCCGCGGGCGACGAGTGACTCCAGGTGCGGTGCGGTCTCCGGCCCGTCGACGCGGGCGCGCAGCGCGCCGCGCGCTCCGGCCGAGACGGCCGGCTTGCCGACGATCTCGATGTCGCCGTGGCGCTCGCGGAACTCGGCCAGTACCGCGTCGATCCGGGCCCGGTCGGAGCCGCGGGCCAGGAGTGCGGTGGGCACGACGGGTACGCCCTGCTCGGCGAGGGAGACGAGGTAGCCCTTGTGGTGGTTCCAGGTGATGACCTCGGCGGGGTTGCGCAGCGCGGTCTTGCGGCCGACCTGTCCGGCCCAGTCGAGGAACTCGTCCAACCGGTCCCAGTAGTCCCAGGTGGTGCGCACCAGGGAGAGGCCGTAGGAGCCCCAGTCCAGCGCCGCGTCCCAGGGGTGGATCTCGGCGGTGACGCCCAGCGCGCGCAGCTCGCCCACCAGGAGGTCGTTCTCGGGGACCTCGCGCGGCATGGTGCGGCCGGTGAGCAGAACGATGTCGGTCACGGGACTTCCGCCTCTCGTGGAGCTTGGAACCTGGTGCTTGGGACGTGGAACCTGGCGCTTGGACGGCCCTTCGTGAGCCTAACCGGTCCGGGCGCGCGACGGGATCTTGCTTCGGTTGCCACGAACGCGACTTGGGGGTTGCGGGGGTATTGACGTCTCGCCAGGCGGACGGAAGACTTCCACGAACCTCGTTAGGAAAGTTTCCTAACTTCGAAGGAGTGTCGATGTCCCGTACTCCGCAACGCCTTGTGGCCGCACTGGTGGCCACCGCCGCAGTCGCCGCGGGCGCGTACGCCGTCGGCGGCAACGCGGACGCCGCCGCCACGGTCGGCGCGGCCGGATCGGCCCCCAAGCTCGCCTTTCCGCAGCATCAGACCTACAAGACCGGTGTGATGCCCGCAGTCTCGCAGTCGACGCGCGACGCCGCCGTGGAGAAGCAGTACAACGCCTGGAAGAAGACCTACCTCGTGCACGGGTGCGCGAGCAACGAGTACTACGTCTCCACCAAGGGTGACGGCGACGCGACCAACAACGGGCCGGTCTCCGAGGGCCAGGGCTACGGCATGAACATCGTGCCGCTGATGGCCGGCTACGACCCGAGTGCGCAGACCGAGTTCAACGGCCTCTGGCAGCTGGTGAAGGACCACAAGGACAAGTGGGGCCTGATGCAGTGGCAGCTGGACGGCAAGACCTGCAAGTACTACAGCTCCGGCACCCCCGACGCGGCCACCGACGGGGACCTGGACATCGGCTACGGCCTGATCCTCGCCGACAAGCAGTGGGGCGGTTACACCGCCGACGCCGAGTCCTGGCTGGCCAGCGTCTACGCCCACGACGTGACCTCGGACGGCCACCTCAAGTGCGAGGACGACGGCCCGTCCACCGACACCCGTCCGTCCGACGACATGCTGGACCACCTGCGCGCCTTCGCCGCCTACGACAAGGCCCACGACTGGACCAAGGTCGTGAACCGGATGCAGCAGGTGGTCAGCGAGTTCACCGCCAAGTACTCCCCGAGCGCGGGGCTGATGTCGGACTTCGTGATCCACGCCGACACCACCTCGCCCTCGCCGGCGCCGGCGAACTACCAGGAGGACCAGCCCGACAACATCGTCGGCTACAACTCCATCCGCGTGCCCTGGCACCTCGGCACCGACGCGCTCCTCTACGGCTCCAGCACGGCCGCCGTCTCGCTCGGCGACGCGAAGAAGTGGTCGGCCTGCACCAAGAAGCTCTCCGGGGGCGACCCCGCCAAGGTGCAGCCGCACATCAAGCTGAACTGCGCCAACGGCAACGTCTCCGGCGACACCCAGGCCGAGGAGGCCGGCGACTCGATCGGCCCGGCCGCGATGGCCTCCGGTGACCAGACGTGGACGAACGCGATCTGGCAGCAGTTGCAGAGCAACCCGTTCGGCGACGGCTACTACGGCGAGACCATCAAGACGCTGGTGATGATCGTGATGGCCGGCGACTACTGGAATCCCGCCCAGCACTGACGCCTGGTCAGTCTCTGGCCCGGTCTCTGCCCCGGTCTCCGGCCCGGTCCCTGGTCCGGCCGGTCCGCTCCGTCAAGGGAGCGGGCCGGACCGGACGCCAGGCCCGGGTCAGACCCGTTCGAGCGGGAGGTGCGGCTCGTCGGGCAGCTTGACCGTGATCGGGTCGCCGGGACGGACCTCGCCGCCGCGCAGCACAACCCCCATGATCCCGGCCTTGCGCACCACGTTGCCGTCCGCGTCCCGGCCCACGCAGTGCCTGAGCAGGCCGGGCCGGAAGTCGTTGATCTGCGGGCAGGGGTTGCGCAGGCCGGTGATCTCGACCTCCGCCTCTGCGCCGAGCCGCAGGCGCGTCCCGCGCGGCAGGCCCAGCAGGTCCAGGCCGCGGGTGGTGACGTTCTCACCCAGCGCCCCGGCGGTCACCTCGTACCCGGCCTCGCGCAGCTCGTCGTGGAACTCCGCGTGCATCAGGTGCACCTGCCGCAGATTGGGCTGCGTCGGGTCGGCGGCGACCCGCGACCGGTGCTGGACGGTGACGCCGAGGTGCGTGTCGCCTTCGACGCCGAGGCCGGCGAGCAGGCGGATGGCGGGCGCGTTCGACTTGCTGAAGGAGTGCTCGGCGTTCCTGCTGACGGCGGTCACGGTGGCGGTTGCGATGGCGGCGCCGGCGACGGTGGCGGTCTGGTGGATCACAGCCTGGTCGGTCACATACGGCCCTTCTGTCGGGTCTGTCGCTCGGACAGGTCACGTGGGCTTGCGCCCTATTCTCGCAGGCGCGGCCGTCCCGAGGTCCGGCGGGGGAGAGCGGACCAGGCCCCCCGGAGCCGGCGGCCGAACGTCCGTGCCGCGCCCGGCAGTCTCGGCGCGGCGGCGAGAACCGCGACGACGGCCGCGACGACGGCGAGCAGCAGCAGCCAGTTGCGCAGATACGGCAGCGGCAGCAGGGTCGGGTTGCCGTGGTCGACGCCCGCCCGCAGCACCGCAGGCAGACCCACGGCGGTGAGGGCGGCCGCGACCGTCAACCCGCCGCGCAGCAGCGGGTGTCGGGTCGCAGCCGTGCGGCTCAGCACCATGCCCGCGAGCAGCACCAGCGGCAGCCAGAACCCGTCGTGCAGGACCAGACCGCCGACGCCCCAGACCAGGACGTCGAAGGGGTCACGGATGTAGGGGTCGTGCAGCAGCCCGTAGATGCCGTAGCCGATGACGCCGATCCCGGTGAGAGCCAGGCCGGTGCGGAGCGCGCGGAGCGGGGTCATGGTCACAGCACCTCCAGGCGGGAGACCCACTTGGTCTGCAGGACCCCGGGGCGGTTCGGCGCGATGACGCGGGCCGGATAGCCGTGGTCCGGGGCCAGGACCTGGCCGTTGACGCGGAGCGCGAGCACGGTGAGCGGGTCGCGCGCGTAGGTGTGCGGCATCGTCGTCACCGCGTACGGACCGTTCTGTTCCAGGGAGGTGACCCGGATCAACGCGCCCGGCGCGGCGCCCGCGCGGTCGAGCAGGTCGCGCAGCCGCACGCCGCCCCAGCGGGCGGACGCGCTCCAGCCCTCCACACAGGCGATCGGCAGGTCGACCTCCGTCTGCGGGAGGGCCAGCAGCTCGTCCATGGTGAGCGAGTACGGGCGCGGCCCGTCGACGTGCAGGCGCCAGTCGGCCGGCGCGTGCAGCGTCCCGGCCTGGGCGGCGGTGCGGTTGACGGGCAGTCCCTGCGGGCCGATGTCGGGCCGCCGCGGTCCGAGAAGGTCCAACGAGCGTAGCCACGGCACGGTCTGACCGGCCGTCACCAGAGTCACCGCGCCGACGGCGGCCGCCACCGACCCCAGCAACGCGCGGCGTCCCGGCAGCGGCGGCTTCGTGCGCCGCCAGTGCGCCGCGATCTCCGGCCCCTTCGCGGCGATGTGGAGCAGCAGGCCGCCGACCGCGATCCAGGCCAGCCAGAAGTGCGTCTGCCGGAACGGGAACGGCCACGGGTACCACTGGAGCGTGTTGAGCAGCCCCGTGAAGAGCTCCAGCACCATGGCCCCGACGAGCAGCGCGATCCCGAGGCGCTCCAGCGCGTGGCGGAGTGTCCGTGCGGGCGGCCAGGCGAAGAGGCGCGGGTAGACGGTCCACAGCTTCGCGCCCAGCAGCGGGATCGCGGCGATGCCGCTGATCACGTGCAGGCCCTGGGTGACGCGGTAGCCCTGGACGGGCCTGCTCGGCAGGTGGTCACGCAGCCACCCCGGCGGCTGCTGCAGCTCATGGCTGATCAGGCCGGTGACGAAGCACACCAGCACGGCGACGCCGAGCCACCGCCCCAACACCACCGCGGTCCGGGGCTCGTGCAGCCGTGACCGGAAGGCCCCCTCCCGGAACGGTCCCTTCCGCACCGAATCCGGGGGAGTCGGCAGGGGCACGTCGAGCGGGTTGCGGAGGCGGAGTCGTCGCATGCCTCCATAAGACCGCTGAACTGGGCAGTCGAAGCCGAACAACCCGGCTACGGAAGTCTTACGGCAGGAGCCGCACCGAGGGTGCGGCTCCTACTCGTCGGCTCGTCGGCACGGCGTTGCGACCCGGGCCGGTGGGCCCTGGCACCGGCCCTAGCGCAGCATGCCGCCGATGAGGCCGCCGACGCCGGCGGCCTCGGCGTTCTCCGCGCCGCTGGCCGGGAGGTACGGGGCGAGGGAGTGGGCGAGGTTGGGCAGCGGCATGCTCTGCAGCCAGATCTGGCCCGGACCGGTCAGCGCGACCAGGAAGAAGCCGTCGCCGCCGAAGACCTTGTTGGCGATGCCGGGCACCCGCGTCAGCGTGAACTGCACGGACTGGTCGAACATGCCCACGTGGCCGGGGTGGACCAGCATCGTCTGGCCGGGGCCCAGGGTGTAGGTGGTGAGCTCACCGGAGAGCTCGACCCAGGCGCGGCCCTGGCCCTCGAGCTTCTGCAGGACGAAGCCGTCGCCGCCCCACATGCCGCCGCGGAAGCTCTGCTGGAAGCCCACGGTCGGGGTGATCCCCGGGGTGCCGGCCAGCCAGCCGTGCCGGTGGACCATGACGCTGCGGCCGGGGGCGATGTCCACCGGCACGATGTGGCCGGGCACCTTGGACGCGAAAGCGACCAGGCCGGGCCCGCCCTGGGCCGTGTACTGCGTGACGAAGAGGCTGCCGCCGCCCAGGACGCGCTTCATCGCGCCCATGAAGCCGCCGCCTCCGCCGCCCGGCGCGCCGCCCGACATGGTCTGCGACATCTGCACGTTGGCGGACATCCACGAAAGCTCGCCGTGCGGCGTCACCACGTACTCGCCGGCCCCGAGTTGCACCTCGAGCACCGGCATCGTGCTGCCCTTGATCTCAGCCTGCATGGCGGCCGCCCCCTCCAGATCCTGGTCGTCTCTGACGGCACCGTATCGCCGCACGAAGGGGACGAACAGCGCGGCCCCCGGACTGTTGCCGGACCGCGACGAGACCGGCACGGTCGCGGGTTGTCGGGCTCGCCCGTCGGGGCGTTACACCTTGCCGGTGGCCGGGGCTGGCCGGGTTTGGCAGCGTGGTGGTCCGTCTGCCCGACAGCCCCCGAAAGCCCACCAAAGCCCACGCAAGGAGCACCGCCCATGGCCGTCGTTCTGCACCGCGCCGAGAAGGCCGAGCTCGGCGCGTTCGCGCCGAAGCCGACCAGCACCACCGAGGGGCAGCAGGAGGCGCTGTGCACGGTGTGGACCGCGCCGGAAGGGGTCGAGGCCGGTGTGTGGGAGGCGACCCCCGGCCGTTTCACGGCGACGCGGGAGGGCTACCACGAGGTCTGCCAGATCCTCTCGGGCCGTGCGACGGTGACCCCGACCGGGGGCGAGCCGGTGGAGATCGGGCCCGGCGACACCCTGGTGACCCCGGCCGGGTGGACGGGCGTGTGGGAGGTCCACGAGACGCTGCGCAAGACCTACGTCACGATCGACCTTCCGGCGAGCCCTCCCGCGACTCTTCCGGCTGCCCGTCCGGCCGCGTCCTGAGGCCGGGCCAGTCGAGCAGCAGTTGCTGCCTGCGCGGCAGGGCGGAGACCACCAGGTCGTAGGAGTCCTCGACCATCTCCCGGACCAGCCGGTCCGGGAGGGAGCCGTCCAGCAGGACGGTGTTCCAGTGGCGCTTGTTCAGGTGCCAGCCGCCGGTGACGGCGGGGTGCTCCGCGCGCAGCCGGACCGCCAGCTCCGGGTCGCACTTCAGGCTGACCTGCAGCGGATCCCCGTCCAGGGCGGAGATGGCGAAGATCTTCCCGCTGACCTTGAAGACCGAGGTCTCGGGGTTGAACGGGAACGTCTCCTCGGCGCCGTTGAAGTCCAGGCAGAGAGCCCGAAGTTGATGAGACGTGAACGATCCGTGATCCATGGCCTCAGTCTGCCGTCTCACAGCTAACATATGGGGGACCACGGGGTGACGAGCTGTCACCCCGTCCCGGGGTGTGTTGGGTGGAGGGGGCTGACGTGGCAGAGAACGCGGACGTCAACGCGGGCGTCGATGCGGTTATCGACGCTGAGGTCGGCGCGGTTGAGGGCGCAGTTGAGGCCGCGGACGAGGCCGCGGTCGACTGGGACTGGGCCACGGCCGAGGAAGGCGACGGCGAGCCCCGCACCGAACTGCGCACCGATGTCCCGCACCCGGCGCGGATGTACGACTACTACCTCGGCGGCAAGGACAACTTTCCGGCGGACCGCGCCGCGGCCGAGCAGGTCGTGAAGCTCATCCCCACCGTCCAGGACGCGGCCCGCGCCAACCGGCGCTTCCTCGGCCGCGCCGTCCGCTACGCGAGCTCGCTGGGCATACGCCAGTTCCTCGACATCGGCACCGGCATCCCGACCGCCGAGAACACCCACGAGGTGGCGCAGCGCCTGGCCCCCGAGTCCCGGATCGTCTACGTCGACAACGACCCGATGGTCCTCACCCACGCCCGCGCACTGCTCAGCAGCACCCCGCGAGGCCGCACCGCCTACGTCGACGCGGACTTCCACGACGTCGACACGATCCTGGACGCGGCGGCGGTCAAGGAGCTGATCGACTTCGAGCAGCCCGTGGCCCTGCTCGTGGTCGCGCTGCTCCACTTCCTGCCGGACTCGGACGACCCGTTCGCGCTGCTCGACCGCTACAAGCAGGCGCTGGCCCCGGGCAGCGTGCTGATCCTCACCCACGGCAGCTCGGACCACACCCCGCAGGAGATTAGGGACGCCGTCACGGGCATCTACCAGGCCGGCGGCATCACCATCGCCACCCGCACCCACGACGAGATCCGGCGCTTCGGCACCAGCGGCGACGACGGCTGGGAGCTGGCCGGGCCGGGCGTCGTCTCCATCAACGAGTGGCAGGCGGGCGACGAGCCCGTCGGCGACGAGGACCTGCGCCTCACCCGCGCCGAGGTCGGCGGCTACGGCGTGGTGGCGTTCAAGAAGTCCTGAAGGCAAGCCGCGCAGGAGCGATGAACGACACCCGCCTCCCCGAGCCGCTCCGCGCGGTGGCCGAGGCCGCGCTGCCCGGCCACCGCCTCGCCGGGGCCCGCACCGCCGCCGGCGGCTCCCACGACGTGGTGCTGCTGCCGGGGGTGGCCGTCGTCCGCGTGGCGAGGACGCCCACGGCCGGGGCCGAACTCGCTCGCAACGTCGAACTTCTGCGGCGCCTGGCGGCGTTGGGTCTGCCGTTCGCCGTGCCCGCGCCGCTCTCCGGAATCGTCGAGGCGGACGGCCGGTTCGGTGTCGCGCTCTCCTGGGTGGGCGGCGAACCCACCGCCCGTGGGGAGGGCGGGGATCCGAACGAGCTCGCCGCACTGCTGGAGGCGCTGCGCGCGGTCGACCTGTCGGCGCTCGACGGCGTCCTGGGCGCCCCGCACCAGTACGCGGGCGGCGAGCGCTGGTCCGGCCTGCTGCTGGAGGAGGTCGTCCCCCGGCTGCCGCAGGAGTGGCAGGACGAGGCGCGTCGCCGGGTGAGGGCCGCTCAGGAGCTGGAGCCGGTCGCGCCTTCCCTGGTCCACGGCGACCTGGCGGGCGCCAACGCGCACTGGGCGCCGGACGGTCGGCTCGTCGGCGTCCTCGACTGGGACCTGGCCCAGCCTTTCGATCCCGCGCTCGACGCGGCCTGCCTCGCCTGGCACGGCTGGGACCGCGTCCGAGAGGCGGTGGACGCCCCGACGCTGTGCCGCGCCTGGACCTGGTACCTGACCTTCGCCCTGGAGATCCTGGCCCACGCCCTGCTGAACGGTGAGACGGGCGAAACCCTCGCCCGCCGCGTGACCACGACCGTGGCGGCGCTCGAACGATCCGCTGCGCGGCAGCGGCCGTTCTGAGGCCGGTCGCGGCTCAGAGGCCGCGCAGGCGGTCCATGTCGCGGCGGTCGCGCTTCGTGGGGCGGCCCGCGCCGCGGTCGCGGACGGGGACGGGGGCGAGGAGCCCGCGGGGTGGCGGCGGGGGGCTCTGGTCGACCAGGCACTCGGCGGCGACGGGCGCGCCGACGCGCTTGGCGATGGTCTTCTGGACGATGACGATGCGTTCCCAGCCCTCCTGGCGCACCCGGACCTCGTCGCCGGGACGCACCAGCTGCGCGGGCTTGGCCCGCTCGCCGTTCACCCGCACGTGCCCGGCGCGGCAGGCGGTCCCGGCGGCGGATCTGGTCTTGGCCAGACGCACGGACCAGATCCACGCGTCGACCCGCACCGGCGCGGTCGGAAGCTCCTGAGCCATGCGCCAACCCTACGCCTCCGGCCGGGCGGCCCACGTGGCCTTTTCCCGCCCCTGCGCCCTCCGCGCCCTCCGCGCCGCCACGCCCTGCGCCGCCGCGCCCTGCGCCCTGCGCGCCC
>NZ_BBPQ01000103.1 GCF_000787855.1 Streptacidiphilus anmyonensis
GGAGTGGCTCGAGGTCCAGGACCCGGCCGTCCTCGCCAAGCTGCGCACCCTGAAGGTCGGGCAGAAGCCGAACGACTGGCGGGAGTACACCAGCGCGCAGGCCGTCTGACGCTCGCAGGCCGTGCCGAGGGGACGCATCGAGCAGGTGAACCCGCGCCTCAACGCCGTCATGCCCTGTCGACCACACCACGGTCCCGCTCCCAGGCTCCTCCGTTCCGGCTCCGGTTCCAGGGACCGAGCAGTACCGGCCAGGAGGGCCGACCGGTCCCGCGGTCGTCAGTCCTCGCGCGAGAGGGCGTCCACGTCCTGCGGCCTCGCCTGCCGCAGGCTGTAGACCAGCAGCCCGAGCACGACCAGTCCGGACAGCACGAGGGAGCCCCCGGCCGCCCAACCGCCGAACGGCAGGCTCGGGACGAGCCCCCACACCAGCCCGGCCCCGATCAGTCCGACGCCGAACGCCGTCGATCCGGCCAGCCTCCAGGGAGAGGAGACGCTGTCGGCAGCCGTCTTCATCGCCCGCCGCCCCACCGGCTCGACGAACCTCTGCAGGCCGGGGAAGACCGTCGCCAGCACGGCGAGTCCGGCGAAGACCAGAAGCATCCCCGGGCCCGGAAGCACCAGCAACGCAGTGCCCACGACGACCAGGATGCCGCCGGCTACAGCAAGTGACACACGACGTAGGAGTCTCACGTCTCCTACAGTCCCACCAGCACGTCCAACCGCTGTGACCTCGGGCCGGGCGAACCCTCCTGAACGGAGCCGGATCAACTCGGATGGATCAACGACACGTGCGTACGACCGCCGGACAAGTTCCGGCGTACTTTTTGTTGTTCACGCGCTCGGGGCCGGTCTCCGAAAGCAGGAGACCGAACCGGCGGAGAGGACGGACGTGGCACGGCACGACGAGCGCATCCAGGCACACGACGAGGCCCTGATCGAGGCGGCGCGCGCAGGAGACCAGCAGGCCGTCGAGCTCCTGCTCGCCCAGTCCCTGCCCCTGGTCTACAACATCGTCGGCCGCGCTCTGGACGGGCACCTGGACGTCGACGACGTCGTCCAGGACTGCCTGCTGCGCATCGTGCGCGGGCTGCCCGCCCTGCACAGTCCCCACGCCTACCGATCATGGATGGTGGCCATCGTCGTGCGACAGATCCGCGACTGGATGCGCGGGCAGCAGCAGATCCGCACCCGGCAGGTGGACATCGACCACGCCGAAACCCTCACCGACCCGGCCTCGGACTTCACCGCGCTGACGATCCTCCAGCTCGGCCTCGCCGACCAGCGCCGCGAACTCGCCGAAGCCACACGCTGGCTGGACCCGGCCGACCGTGACCTCCTGGCCCTGTGGTGGCTGGAGGAGACCGGCGACCTCACCCGCGCCGACCTGGCCGCAGCCCTGGAGGTGTCCTCCCGTCACGCCGCCGTGCGCGTCCAGCGGATGAAGCAGCAGATCACGACCGCGCGCCAGGTGGTCCGCGCCCTGACGGCGTCGCGCTGCCCCGACCTGGCCGACGTCACCACGCACTGGGACACCGTCCCCAGCCCGCTGTGGCGCAAGCGACTGGCCCGGCACATCCGTGACTGCGACCGCTGCGCCGCAGCCGAAGGACGGCTCGTCCCCGCCGAGAACCTCCTCGCAGGTCTGCCCCTCCTGGCACCGCCGCCGAGCCTGCGCCAAGCCGCCGCCCAGGCGTCGGCTCACGCACCGACCCACGGCACGACTCACGGCCCGAACCACGCCGCCTCCGGCCCCCGGCCGATGCCGGGCAGCGGGCGAACGCGCGCAGGAGCGGTCAGCCGCTCCGGCCTCCAGCGCGGTGTGCTCCTTGGTGCCACGGCGGCTGCCGCCGTCGCGGCCCTCCTCGCGGCAATCCTCGTCGCGGACCACCACCCCGCACCGGCCACTCCCGTCGCGGCGGCGACGGACCGCAGCGCCGCCCCGAGCAGTCCCGAGCCGCCGCCCTCCTCGACGGCCCCGGCGCGCAGCGCCAGCTCCAGCTCCAGCCCCCGCCCCAGCCCCCGAGCGGCCGTTCCCGCACCCACCACCCCGACCGCGGCGGCGGACGGGAGGAAGGGCGTCGCCGTGTGGACCTTCTCCGGCGTCGGGCAGGCCCTCACCCAGGTGCACCCTGCCTGGTACTACACCTGGGCCCCGCAGAACCCGGGGCTCACCGGCCAGGACGGCGCCGGCTTCGTCCCGATGATCTGGGGAGCGGACTCGGTCACCCCCGAGGCACTGGCCCAGGCCGGCCAGGCGGGACCGTACCTGCTGGGCTTCAACGAACCGGACATGGGCAGCCAGGCCAACATGACCCCCGAGCAGGCCCTCGCGCTGTGGCCGAAGCTCATGGACACCGCCCCGATCCTCGGCAGCCCGGCCGTCGCCTACGGCGCCGACACCTCGGGCGGCTGGCTGGACCGCTTCATGACCGGCGTCCAGCAGCGCGGCTACCGGGTCGATTTCATCGCCCTGCACTGGTACGGCGGGGACTTCACCACCTCCGACGCCGTCGGGCAGCTGCGCGCCTACCTCGAAGCCGTCCACGCCCGCTACCACAAGCCGATATGGCTCACCGAATTCGCCCTCACCGACTTCTCCCAGGGCGCCGCCCGCTACCCGACCGACGCCCAGCAGGCCGCGTTCCTGACCGCCGCCACCGCCATGCTCGACACGCTTCCCTACGTCCAGCGCTATGCCTGGTTCGGTCTGGGGACCGACCAGACCGGCCCCAGCACCACCTTGTTCCGCGCCGGCGCGCTCACCCCGGAGGGCCGGGCCTTCCTGACCGTCTCCTGAACGCCGCCCGCCCTCGCGGTCCTCTGACCTGCGTGAATGCTTCCTCGGCAGGCGCGGAACCGCTGCCCGTCCGATGATGGAAACGCCGTGTTCCGCGGCCCTTCGCCTGGTGGGTCCGGGCCGCCCGAACCGGTCGTCCCTCACGTCGGAGAAGGGAGGCGGGGGCCACGCCGTCGATCCCGGCCCTGCCGCCGGGGCCCGTGCCTCGCCGGCAGAACCCGCTCAGGCGCCGCAGCGACTCCCTTCGGGACTGGCTGCCGGCGTTGCTCGCCCTGAGCCTGTCCATCGCCGGCGCGCTGTCCATCCTCCTCGGCGTCCACCTCTACCTCGTGCTGCGCGCGTCTGCGGACCGGCAGGCGG
This sequence comes from Streptacidiphilus anmyonensis, assembly GCF_000787855.1. Classification (GTDB taxonomy): domain Bacteria; phylum Actinomycetota; class Actinomycetes; order Streptomycetales; family Streptomycetaceae; genus Streptacidiphilus; species Streptacidiphilus anmyonensis. The sequence goes on from NZ_BBPQ01000103.1 coordinate 3,158, forward strand.
AAGGCTTGCACCGAGTGGTCGCGGTCGCGGCCAGCCAGCCCTTCCAGGTCGCTGTCGGCGTCGGAATCGCGACGCTCGACTGGACCGACGCCACCGGGAAGCACGCCGCGCAGACATCGGTCCCGGCCACGACGAGGCCGGGCGACCAGGTGCCGATCCTGGTCGACCAGAACGGCGTTCCCCGGCCCGCACCGCCTCCGGCCGCCCAGAGCACGGGCACGGCCGCCGCGTACGCCTCGGCGGTCTTCGCCGGATCGGTCGTGCTCCTGACCGGCGGACACGCCTGGGCCAGGCACGCCCTGGACCGACGGGCGGCCCGCGCCTGGGAGGAGGAGTGGGCGCTGGTCGAGCCGCGATGGAACCGGCGCAACCCTCGGGGCTGACTCCGGTCCGCCCGGCAGGACACACCGTGCGACGCGCACGAGCCGTCTCCCGGGAAAGCGCCCTGACATCACGACGGCACGACGTCACGGGGCATGCGCGTGGGCCATTCGTGCGAGGTCATATGCCCATTTAGTCCTACTTCTTTTCCCCTGCCGCTGAACGCCCTCCCGGATCGGTACCTCTTGCAGCAGACGGCTTCGGCCTACTGGGCAGGGAGCCTGACAGTGCGTTCGGTCTGGCGTTTTGCGGATGTGAGAGGCCTTCGGATGGACGGACACGGCAGCGGCGGCGCTGCTCGCCTTCGAGCCGACGGACCGGATCCCTCGCGGCGCCCGCGCTGACACGCCCACCGCCCGGAGCCGCTGGTCCCCGTCATCCGTCATCCCCGGCGCACGCGTGCGCCCGCCGGAAGGCCGACGCGGTTCTCCCGGGCATGTTCCCGTTCGCTGCTGCACCGCCCTACTCCGTGCACGGCTGGATCTCCTCGCAGGTCCGCGTGCCGCAACTCAGGAGAGAGACAACGTGACGCTCAAACCACTCGGACCTCTTCCCCGGCGCCGTACGACGCTGGCCGGCGGTACGGCGGCATTGGTCGCTGTGCTCTTCACCGGCATCGAAGTCCCGGCGGCTCAGGCCGCGCAGGGCCCCGACAGCGCGCCTCGCCTCGCCGGGTACCAGTCCCCGGACGGCCGATGGTGCCCCCCCGGCCAGCACTTCGGCCAGTCTCCGTACTGCTGCCGAGGGCCCCACTGCCCGACCGGCCCGACCGGCCCGACCGGCCCGACGGGTGCGACGGGTGCCACGGGAGCGACCGGTGCGACTGGCCCGACGGGGGTCGCCGGGGCGACGGGAGCCGCCGGTCCGACCGGGACCGCCGGGGCGACGGGTGCCACGGGCGCGACCGGTGCCACGGGCGGCGCGGGTGCGACGGGTGACACGGGTGCGACGGGTGCCACAGGGGCGACCGGTGCCACAGGCGGCGCGGGTGCGACGGGTGACACGGGTGCGACCGGTGCCACAGGCGCGACGGGTGCCACGGGCGGCGCGGGTGCGACGGGTGACACAGGGGCCACGGGCGCGACCGGTGCCACAGGCGGGGCTGGCGCGACGGGTGCCACGGGCGCGACCGGCGCTACCGGCCCGGCCAGCACCACCATCGTGCTGGGGACCCCGGTGGTCTCCCCGCCGAACCCTTTCATCTAGGTGTTGTGACCGCGCACGTTCGCCGGGTCGATGGTTCAGGCGGTGGCTGAGGCTGTCTGCGTGAACCGGCCGGCGGACCAGGACGCCGGCGACTGCATCAGTTCGTGCGCCGGGGCAAGCACCAGTCGGGTGCTTGCCCCGGCGCACGGCCATGTTCCCGGCCCGGCGCAGCGGATGACATGCCGCCGCGGTCGGCGGCGCGTCCGCTCCAACGCAGCGGTGCCCGCCGTCCGGTGACGGCGGGCACCGCGGGGGAGCCCCGGCTCCGACGAGCCCTCCGGCCAAAGCCGCCTGCAGAGGGTGGGTCAGGGGGCGCAGACGGCGTAGGGGGTGACGTTGGTGTAGTTGGTGCTCTGGTTGTCGGCGAGGACCTGCCATGTGTTGCCGACGGGGCGGGTGGTGGTCTCGACGGGCGGCACCGCGCCGCCGCTCTGCTGGTACCCGCCACCGGTGACGACGTGGCCGCTGGGGCAACTGGCGGTGGCCACGACCGGAACCCTCGTCGCGGTAGCCCCGAAGGGGCGCGGGCCGACGGGGATGGTGGCGGTGACCGTGTCGGTGGCGGTGTTGATCACCGACACGGTGCCGTCGAACTCGTTGACGGCGTAGACGCGGGTGCCGCCGGGGCTGACCGCCACCCCGATGGGACGGGCGCCGACGGGGATGGTCGCGGTGACGGTGTTGGTGGCGGTGTTGATCACCGACACGCTGCTCGAGTTGAGGTTGGTGACATAGGCGGTGGTGCCGTCCGGGCTGATCGCCACCATCTGCGGGGTCGTGCCGACGGGGATGGTGGCGGTCACGGTGTTCGTGGCTGTGTTGATCACGGAGACGTTGTTGGTGCTCTGGTTGGTCACGTAGGCGGCGCTGCCGTCCGGAGTGAGCGCCACCGCGACCGGCTGGGTGCCCACGGGGACGGTCGCGGTGACCGTGCCGGTGGCTGTGCTGATCACGGACACGTTGTTGGTGACCAGGTTGGCGACGTAGGCCGTGCTCCCGTCCGGACTGATCGCGACCGAGAACGGCCCGGTGCCGGCGCTGATGGTGGCGGTCACGGTGTTGGTGGCCGTGCTGATCACCGACACGTTGGCCGAGTTGGAGTTGGTGACGTAGACACTGGTGCCGTCGGGGCTGACCGCGAGCCCGGCCGGGTTGGTGCCGACGGTGACGGTCGCGGTGACGGTGTCGGTGGCAGTGTTGATCACGGACACGTTGTTCGAGCCGTTGTTGGCGACGTAGGCGCTGGTGCCGTCCGGGGTGACCGCCACCGCGAAGGGGCTGGTGCCGACGGGGATGGTCGCGCTGACGGTGTTGGTGGCCGAGTTGATCACCGACACGTTGTTCGTGGTGAAGTTGGCGACGTAGGCGAAGGTTCCGGACGTCGCAGCCTGGGCCGGAACGGCCGACGTCACCGGCAGCGCGATGCCGCCGAGCGCGAACAGCCCCACCGTCAGGGCGCGCAGCTGCGTTCCCCATCGTGGGGCCCTGCTCATATCCGTGCCGTCCCGGGCCGTCCCGCGAAGCCGTCTGTTCCCGCAACTGATCATCGCCGTACCTCTCGCTCGAACAACCGAAGAAGGGGGGCCGACGCAGGCCCCGGGGGGCGGAACGGTCCGTCTGACGACGGCTCACGCGACCGCCAGGCCGACACCGCCCTCGCGGCCGGGCGTTCTGACGCCTCATCGGCGGCCGCTGCTCGGCCACCGCGCTGACGGGACCTCAGGACCTCAAGACCCATCGCGCGTCAGCATAATCGTATGAGTGCGAACTAGGGCGGTTCGACACTTCTGTGCTCATATGGTCCCGTCCGGCGGCGGTCACTCACCAGGGCTGCCCGGAGAGTCAGGGTGCGCAGACGGCGTAGGGGGTGACGTTGGTGTAGTTGGTGCTCTGGTTGTCGGCGAGGACCTGCCAGCTGTTGCCGACGGGCCGGTCGGTGACCTGGGCGGGTGGGACGGCGCCGCCGCTCTGCTGGTATCCGCCGCCGGTGATCACGTGGCCGGCGGGGCAGGTGGCGGTGGCCACGGCCGGGACCCTGACCGTGGCCGCCCCGCGGGGATTGGCGCCAAAGGCGAGGGTGGTGGTGACGGTGTCGGTGGCCGTGTCGATCACCGAAATGTTGCCCGCGTTGGTGTTGGTGACGTAGGCGCGGGTACCGCCCGGGCTGAACGCCACCGCGAACGGCGAAAGGCCGACGGGGATGGTGTTGGTGACGGTGTTCGTTGCGGTGTTGATCACGGACACGGTGTTCGCGAGGCCGTTGGTGACGTATGCGGTGGTGCCGTCCGGAGTGAACGCCACCCCTTGGGGGACGTTGCCGACGGGGATGGTGGCGGTGACGGTGTCGGTGGCGGTGTTGATCACGGACACGGTGTTCGCGAGGCCGTTGGTGACGTAGGCGGTGGTGCCGTCCGGAGTGAACGCCACCCCTTCGGGGTTGGTGCCGACGGGGATGGTGGCGGTGACGGTGTCGGTGGCCGTGTCGATCACGGACACGTTGTTCGAGCTGGAGTTGGTGACGTAGGCGGTGGTGCCGTCCGGGCTGACCGCCACCGTGTCGGGGCTGGTGCCGACGGGGATGGTGGCGGTGACGGTGTCGGTGGCCGTGTCGATCACGGACACGTTGTTCGAGCCGATGTTGGTGACGTAGGCGGTGGTGCCGTCCGGGGTGACCGCCACCGCGAAGGGGTTGGTGCCGACGGGGATGGTGGCGGTGACGGTGTTCGTCGTGGTGTTGATCACGGACACGGTGTTCGCGAGGGAGTCGGTGACGTAGGCGGTGGTGCCGTCCGGGCTGACCGCCAGCCCTTCGGGGTTGGTGCCGACGGGGATGGTGGCGGTGAGGGTGTTGGTGGCCACGTTGATCACCGACACGGTGTTCGCGCCGGCGTTGGCGATGTAAGCGAAGGTCCCGGGCGTCGCGGCGTGGGCGGGGACGGCCGCCGTCGCCGGCAGGGCCGCTGCGCCCAGCAGGACCAGCCCCGCCGCCAGGGCCCGCCCTCTGACTGCCCACCGCGAAGCCCGACACGTGTCTGAATCCAGCCCCGCCGGGCCGGGCAGCCATCGTCTGCAACTGATCATCGTCGTACCTTTCGCTCGCATGAACCCGGAAGGATGGCGACGCAGGCTCCCTGGGGGTCGGAGCGGCCCTCGCGATGTGATCTGACGCGGTGCCGGTCGCGGCTGCCGCGCCACCGCGCTGACGGGACTTCGAAGAGCCGCATGCCGCCGCCCGTCAGCGTACGAGGCGCAGTATGAAAAGTGACGATCTGACACTTTTGCGTCCGGGTGATCCGAATCGGCGCGCGGACGAGTCCGTGGTCGCCAGGGGCAGGCCGGCAGCAGGCCTGTCGGGGCTCCGACGCGAGAGGGGCCGCTGACCATGGGACGGCAAACGTGCGACGACGCCGCCCAGCCGCCTGAGGGACTCGACTCCCTCAGGCGGCTGGACGGCGGCGATCGGTGACAGTGGGATGATCCCGCCAGGTCGATACGGTGCGCGCCGGGCCGGCTGGAACGCCTGACCGCGGGTCAGGCACCCCCGCGCGTGGACCGGTCGCCGTGTGTGCGTGCAGGCCCTGCCCCGTCCAAAGGGCCCTGCACAGGTCAGCCGAGGAGGCTGGGCAGGAACAGCAGCGCGGCGGCGATGAAGATGAGGGCGATCGGCTGCCCGATGGGAATCGGCATCACGGCTCCTGGTGGCGAGTGAATGGTCCGCGATCAGTCGAGCAGCAGCCGCCCGACGCGGCGACCCGGGCTACTCCGGACGGCCGCCAGACCCGGTGGGTAGCCTCGGATGGTCACCGACCTCGGGAGGATCCATGGCCGAGCACATCACCGTGCTGACCACCACCGACAGCGCCGACCGCGCCTCCGGGCTCGCCCGCGCCGTCGTCGAAGCCCGCGCCGCCGCCTGCGCGCAGATCGAAGGCCCCGTCCGCTCGGTGTACTGGTGGGACGGCGCCCTTCAGGAAGAGCTGGAGTGGCGCGTGCTGTTCAAGCTCCCCGCGACGAAGTACGACGAGCTCGAGACGCTCATCAAACAGCTGCACACCTACGACACCCCGGAGATCATCTCCGCGACGATCGAGCGCGGCAGCGCCGAGTACCTCGCCTGGGTCGACACCGAGACCCGCACACGCTAACCCAGCAGCGCCCGAAGCTCCTCCCGCAGCTGTCCGCCCTCACCCCGGGTGGGCAGCTGCTGCGCCACCACGGCGAGCCGCTGCCTCCCCAACGTCGCCTCCGAACGCATCGTCACCTCGAGCGCGGCGCGGGCGATCTCGCTTCCCCGCTCCACCTCCCCGCGCTGCACGTACGACAGGGCGACATCGCCGAGGATGACGGCCCGCACCTTCGCGTCCCCCGGGCGGAGCGCCCGCAGCGCGGCCTCGGACACCGCCGCGAGGTCCGGGTGGTCAAGGCGCGCGTAGGCGGCCACGGTCATCGAGTCCAGGCGGGCCCGGGAGAAGAACCGCACCCACGGCTGCTCGCTGCCCGGGTCGGCGTAGTCGAAGACCGCCTGCGCCCGCTCCACAGCGCGCAGCGCCCCTTCGCGGTCTCCTATGGCTGCGGACTCCTCCGCCTCGCGGGCGGACACCCAGGCACGGGCCGTGGCGCAACCGGGCTGCCGGACGTGCAGCTGCGCCGCGCGCAGCATGGTCCGGGCCTCGGCGGGATCAGCGACGGCGTAGGAGCCGTAGGCGAGGACCAGGGCGAGGAGCGGCTCGTGGTCGGCTTCGCGGCCGGCGTGCGCGGCGGCGGCATAGTAGTGCTGGGCGGTCGTCATGTCGCCCATGTCGAAGGCGAGCCAGCCGGCCAGCGCGGCCGTCTCCCCGGCGGTGACCAGGAGATCACGGCGGTGAGGTCCGCCGGCGCCGAGGAGCACGGTCAGCTCGTCGAGGTGCTGGGCCAGACCGCGGTACAGCTCCCGGGCGGGCATGCGCTCCTCGGCCGCGAACAACGCGGTGGTGCGCTCGGTCATGGCTGCCGACACCTGGGCGTCGGCCGGGCCGCGGCGCCCCAGAGCGTAGGAGAGTCGGCTCCAGGGCTCGGCTGCGAGCCCGACACCGAGGGCTGCGGCGCCCATGAACTCACGGCGTCTCAACGGGTCCTCCGGATCGGCGTCCACGTTCGGGGCGCCTGCCCTGACTGTAGAAGCGGAGCGGGCGGCGCGTGCAACGGCTGCCGCGCGCAGCAGTTCACCCTCGGGCACGCCGAACGACTGGGCGTAGAGGCGGACCATACGCGGGCGGGGGACACGCCCGCCGCGTTCGTAGCGGGAGACTTCCGACCTGGTGACGCTGTTGAGCGGATCGCCCATCAGTCTGCACAGCTCCTCGGCCTGCTCGGTCTGGGAGCGGCCTGCGCGTTCGCGCAGCCGGCGTAACAGCTCTCCGAACGCCTCCGTCATGACTCCCATACTGGCCCCCGGTTGGCCCCCCGTCACCGTTTGGCCACCTTGTGTGGCCCTCTCGTGCGGTTCCTGCTGCTCGGGAAGCTGATCAGCAGCGAGTGGCCGGATCGAGCGGCAGGGAGTCACAGGTGAGCACCCGTCCAACCGGAGCGGACGAAGGGAGCACAGGGGGCCCGCTGCCGCGCGGCTACTCGACCCCCGAATGCCGCACGGGCGGCGCCCGCTGGCCGGACCTGCACGAGCTGTGCCACGCGCCTGGTTACCAGGACCGCGTGCTCGGCTGGGTCCCGGTCCCGTGCTCCTGCGCCTGCCACGGCAAGGCGGCCGAGGAACCCGCCTCGTGAGCGGGATCGTCAACGACGCCGACTGGCTGGTCTCCACGAGGTGCGCGCGCCATGCGTGAGAGGAGCAAGCGATTGCTGCGAGCCCCCGGTTCACCTTCGCAGGCCCGGGCGGTGACTCGAATCGTTTCTTCCCAGGGGAGTCCCGGTCTGGCACGGTCTTGCACGGCTCGCTCCTCGACGGCGATGCTGTCGCTGTGCCCCCTGCCAAGCCCGAAGAGCGCCCAGGCGACTCCGGTGACCAGATCGACGAGCTCCTGCGCCGGCTCCGCCAGGAGGGCGGTGACAAAGGCACTCCCCGATGGCTCGTGCTGGCGGGGTGGTTCGCCACCGTCCTCGCTCTCGGTTCCTTCTACTTCGGCTTCAGCAACCTGGGCAACATCCAGGACCACCTTCCCTCCTGGCTCGCAGGCGAACAGGTGGACGCCCGCAGAACCTGGGATCGCGAAGCCAGCCAGGCGTGCGCCTCGGACAAGTTGAAGTCCTCGCCCTACCTCAACGATTCCTGGCCCGACGTGGCAGCCGGTGACCGACAGAACCACGCCTGGATCGACCAACTCGTCGGCGCGACGCCGACCATCGCACCCTTGAACGTGTCCGATTCCGACTCGGCCCAGGTCGGGATCGTCAGACTCAGCCTGGACGCGGCCGAAGTCGCTCTCGGCGCCGGCGAGGCCGCAGCGGCGAAGGCCGACGACGGCGCCGACTACGTCGCCCAGGGCGACTACGACCGTGCAGTGATCAACTACGAGACGGCCATGAACCAACTGGAAGCTGCCCCCTGCGCGCCTCTCCCCGCCATGGCACCGTTGCCTCCTCCCGGATCCTCTCACTGAGCCGCTCCCGGCCTGCGCCGTTCGAAGGGGTCGTCGGCGCGAAGCCCGCGCCGAAGGCGGGTCGTCGCTGCATCGCTTCGTACCCCGCCTCCTACCAACTCCAGCGGACGCGTGGCTGAGTCGCCCGCGAAACCCTCGGCATGACCCGCGCGCTGGAGACATGCCCGGTCCGGCCATAGCCTTCAGGCCACGACAGAGAATCCGGCCGCTGCGCACGCCCCTGTCTGGGACGGACTGACCTCAGCCGCCGGGGTCGACCGCCGCGTCGGGCTCTCCTGGCTGTCCGGCCTCGGCTTCAACAACCGTGCAGCGCCTACCGCGGTGCTCCTCAGGCTCCTGGATGTCGGCGAGACGGCCCTGCTGCATCGCGAGGACCTGTCCGTGGGCGTCGTCGATGCCGCAGTCGTGCACCCGAAACGCCAAGTCCGCGCCGACGCAGCGGAGATCTGCCGTCTGTCGCCCAGTCAGTGGGAGCGGCTCATCGCCGCCACCCGTGAGCCGGATCTGCGCGGGCAGCTTGTGGAACTCGCCGAGGAGCGCCTGGAGGCAGGCAGACTGTCCCGCGGCGGCCGAGGCATCGGACGCGCGCCCCACCGCGACGCCGAGCCGCCCACGACCCCCGACGAGATCGCGGCGATGGCTGCTCAGGTTCCCCACATCGACCCGCAGAACTCCACGATGGCCCTGTGGTGGGTCGGCGCCCTGCACACCGACGGCGCGGCCATGCGTCAACTCGCGGGCTCGCCCAAGCTGCTGATCCGACGCAGCGTCGCCAGGGCGCCGCATCTGCCCGCGGACGTGGTGTCGCGCCTCGCCCGCGACCCGGACCGCGTCGTGCGTCTCTTCCTCGCCGAGTCCTGTGACGACGCCCCGGCGGACATGCTCCTCGAGGTGGCCGGGTGGTGGGAGGGGAGCCTGTGGTTCCCGGGTCGGCCGCGCACCCATCCGAACTTCCCGCGCGACGGCCTGCTGCGCTTCGAGGCAGATCCCAACCCGCTCCTGCGCGCCCTCACCCTGGACGACCCGTTCTCCACCGCGGAGCATGCCGAGCGGCTCAGCTCGGATCCCGACCCGATCGTCCGCAGGGCCGCCGCCGCGGACCGCCGACTCGCGTCCGCCGCAGTCGCGAGACTGGCAGCCGATCCTGATCAGGGTGTGCGCTGGCGTGCTTGGATCAACCCTGGACTACGGACGTCAGAGTTGGTGAAGCTCCTGCTCGACCCGCGCAGCGCGGAATCCGCCGTCCGCAATCCCGCCATCCCCGTCGCCGTGATGCACCGGATGATCACACTGGCCATCCCACACATCAAGCCACTGGATCACCTTGCCCGGAGGTAGGACCGTCGCCGGTCCTGCTGCGGCGGCCCGACCACGTCCCGCACGGCGCCTACGGCCGGCTCAGGTCGCGGCCTTCGCCTTCCGCTTGGGCCGCCCTGTCGGTCCGATCATCTATGCTGCCCGGCTGACACTGCAGCAGATCGTGCGCCGGGGCAGTACCAGCTCGGTGCGCTACCGGCGCGCGATGATGCTGCTTGCTGGCCTCGGCGGGCGGGAAACCGGGTCCCGGTGAGCGCCCAGCTGGTGCAGGCCCACGAGGACACCGTCCGGGACGATTTCAGGTCTCAGGTCTGGGGTTCGCTCCGCAGGTCAGCGAAGCCGGTTTCGATGTCGCCGCGGAAGGTGAGGGCTTGTTCGTCGATGCCGAGGGCATCGAGCAGGATGTCGAGGGCCGCGTCGACGTCAGTCTGGGCGCGGCTGACCCAGACGAAGACATCGGGGCAAGGGTTGCCCTCCAGACGGCTGAGCGCAAAGTCGATCTTCTGGATGCGGAACATCGCCGCATCCACCGCGCCCAGGTCCTCCCAACCTCTTTCGATGTCCAACCGCAGTCGCGCGGCGAGAACGTCCAGCGATGGCGACAGGCCGGCAACCAGCCGAAAGGAGCTCGCCGCGTACTCCCACATGCTGGACTGGAACGCCGGATTTCGCTTGCCGCCCTGGTACTCCGGCGCCCGTTCCCAGTCCGACTCCGGTCCAGGAACCTCGACCTCTGCCATGCGTCCTCCCGACCTGCCGCTGAGCTGTGACGCCCCACCTTAGAAGCTCGGCGACTGGCGTCACGGATCGACGACGACCTCGCTGACCGGGCGGTCTCCTGCTTCGACAGCCGTCGTGGCGATGGAGTCCACAACCTTGCGCGAATCCTCGTCGGCGACTTCGCCGAAGATCGTGTGCTTCAAGTTCAGCCAGGTGGTCGGGGCGACGGTGATGACGAACTGGGACCCGTTCGTGCTGGGGTCGCAAGCCGGATCACCCTCCGAGGGATTCAAGAAATCCCCATCAGCCACGGCCGCTCAGTGACTGGACGCGCCACCGATCCAGTCCTTGACCGCGTCCATCCGGGTTCGTCGTTCCGCCGGATAGCGTCTCCGGGCGCGCTCGGCTTTGCTCGAGCCGGGCCGGTAGCGCCAGCGCGCCCAGGGGGACGTCGGCTTGGCCAGCCGCAGGAACGCCACAGCGGCGACCGCGGGAACCAGCAGCCCGATCACGCCCAGGGCCGTCTTGCCCTTGAGGATCGCGCCCACGCAGAGCAGGAGGTTGAACGCCAGCACGGCGGCGAAGGCCGCGTGGTCGGCGCTGGTAGAGCCGGAGTCGGCGAACGGGTTGAACCCGGCGACCAGCAGCAGGCCGACGCCGACCGCCAGGAAGACCGCGTCCAGCGACTTGCGGCCCTCGGTGGACCAGTAGACGTCCTCCAGGTGCAGCCACAGGGCGAACTCGTCCAGCGCGAGCGCCGCGCCGGCGCCGAACAGCGCCGCGAGGATCTGCGCCCCCGGAGTGCCGGGCCGGTAGGCGAACTCGATCGCCCCGGCCACCAGCATCCCGATGATCCCGTAGACCTCGTGGTGCAGGTGCATGCCGGCGACCTCGACGTCGCGGAACGGCCCCCTGCCGCTGCGGATCATCCGGGTGATCAGGCGGGTGCCCAGGAAGGTCAGCACGAACGCGCCGAGCATCCACAGGCCGAGCCCGTGATTGGGCGGCTCGATGATCACGTAGATGCCGACGGCTTGCCAGTCCATAGCGCGCCCGCCGGGTCAGTCCCGCCGGGCGGTCGCTGTGAGCAGGTCCCGCACCGAGGCGTCGGGCAGGTAGCACCTCAGCAGCGCCACACCGATCCTGGGCAGGTCCGCCTCGTCGCGGTACAGCAGGTACATCGGTTCGTAGCGCGGCTGGAACTTGGCCTTGAAGGCGTGCAGCGAACGGAACCCGTAGTACGGCTCCATGGCGCTCCCCAGCCTGTCCAGGATCCGCTGCAGGCCGGTGGGCGCCGTGCCGGCGGGGTTGCGTGCGAGGGGGGCACCGGAGAGCGAGAGGAACGTCGCGCTGTCCTCGCGTAGCGCCAGGCAGCTGGACGCGATCATGAACTCGACGACCGGCCGGAAGCCGTCGTGCCGACGCCGCATCATGTCCAGCGTCCACCCGGAGGGCGGCCGGCCGTCGCGGGCTCCCCGGTCCTCCCGCTCCTCCCGGTCCTCTCCCGCAGCGTCTCCTCCCGTGGCGTCTGCTCCCACCCCGTCTGCTCCCGCGTACACGGGCATCCAGGAGGTCACGCCCTGGAGACGGCCGTCGTCCGTCACGGCCAGGCCGACCCGCATCCGGGGATCAAGCGCCTCCTCGACCCCGCCGAGCGTGAACCCCATCTCGGGCAGCCCGCTGTCCCCGACCCATTCCTCCGAGATCTGCCGGACCTGGGCGAGCAGGGCGCGAGGCTGCTCGGCCAACGACCCCAGCCGGTACTCCACCCCCTCCTTCTTGGCCCGGTTCAGCGCGGTGCGCACGTCCTGCCAGGCCTTGCCGCGGAACTCCAGATCCGGCAGGTCCACGATCGTGTCCTCGGCCACCTGCACCGAGCGCCAGCCGAGTTGCCGCTCGGTGATCTCCGCGGCCGCGGCCGTCGCCGAGAAGAGGCAGGGCACGCGCCCCGCGCGGTCGCACATCTCGGCGAACTCCCGGATCGTGTCCGCCCGGCCGTCCGGCGCGCCCACGGGATCGCCCAGGGCCACCGCCACCCCGGCGTGCTCCCGGTACGCGATATAGCCGTCCCGCGACGCGGCGAAGAAGTAGGCGTTGTCCGGCCACGTCGTCATCCACGACAGGTTTCCGCCGCCCTCGCGCAGCAGCAGGTCGGCCGCCTCCTGCTGCGCGTCCTGCGACGGCTCGGCGCCCTTGTGCGAACCCCGCCACCGGGCCAGGAGGGCACTCGGGCGGCGCGCCTGGAACGCGTCGCGCCCCGCGACCAGAACCAGGAGCTCCGCCGACCACACGACCGCGGTCGGGACGAACACCGCGGCCCCCTGGACCGTGACCTGCTGGTCGAGGATCTTGCCCACGGCGAAGACGACGGCCACCACCAGGCCGAGCAGGGTGTAGAGCGAGGCCACCGCGACCGTCCACCGCCAGGCGACCCGGCTGCCGCGGCGCAGCCCGTCGGCCAGCAGCACGAGCAGCGCCACAAGGATCAGCACCTGCCAACCCGAGCCGCTCAGACCATAGGTCGAGCCCATCGGTCCGCGGCTCGGGGCGACCCAGACCGCCATCGAGATCGCAGCCAGTACGACCAGTCCGGCGACCGCGAGCAGCCGCCACTGTCTACGGCTCAACCGCCCCGAGGCGTCGGCCGCGCCCGGCACCGCCACCCAGCGCGTGAGCGCCAGGCCCCCGGCCACGGCCAGCAGGTGTTCGAGGTCGCTGAGCGTGCCGACGAACAGCACCGACACGCCGACGTAGACCAGCAGGCCCAGGCGCAGCCACTGGCGCCATGGGGAGGCCAGGGTGGCTGAGGCCACCGCGCCCGCACACAGCGCACCCGCCGAGAAGCCGACGTCCACGCTCCGAGCCAGTTCCTGGGCCCAGGCCCAGCCCGTGGTCCGGAGCACCGCCAGCAACGCGGACGTCAGCAGGACCGTCCCGATCTGGCCCGTCACCGTCACCGCGGCGGTCCACCGGGTTCCGAGCCGCCACTCGGCGAACCCTACGAGCAGGACGAAGCCGAGGATGATCGGCAGGTAGTCCAGCGGGGTCGCGCCGAGCGCCGAGCCCGTGACGGGAGTCCACCACCGCCCCGACTGGAGCGACGGCAGGCCGAAGGCGACGTCCGGATACCAGGACCGGTCCTGCAGCGCGGCCCACAGGCCGCCGGTGGCGAGCCCGACGATCAGGATGGTCGAGGCGGCGGCAACGGTGAAGGGGAACCGCTGCGCCACGGCGGCGATCTTCAGCAGTGTCTGGGACCGATCCCGTGGTGGGTCTTGTGGTGGCTCCTGCGTGGGCATTGCTCACCTCCGCGACGGCCCCGGCACGGCAGCGAACTGCTGCCCCACCCGAGATGGCCGCCATCGGCACCTTTGCCCAGGTTAGCGAGTCCGCGGCCGACCGTCCTGGCGTCCCCCCGCGCCGACCGACGACGGCCCGCCGGCCCGGGAGCACAGGGGGTGCGGCCTTCCGACGGGCCGGCCCCCGGGCGCGAGGTCGGGGCTATCGCGGACTCAGCGCCGCCGGCTGTCTCCCGCCTGATCGTCCTGTGACGGCCCGCCGAGGGCCGGGCGGATCAGGCGTACGCCGATGGGATCTCCGGCCCGGGTGAGCACCGTGAGCGGGTAGGTCAGGGCGGAGACGATCAGGGCCCTGGCGGGACTCCTGCGGCGGGCGAGGCGGGTGCCGATCAGGCGCAGCGCCTGGGCCGTCGCCGGGAGTGGCCGGAAGAAGGCGGTGAATTCGGTGATCTTCCCGTCCGGCCCGAAGCGCAGCAGGTCGGTGCCCTCGACGGGTCGGCCGCCGACGCGGGCGGACCAGGCCAGGAAGCCGGTGGTGTCGTCACAGGACTCGTCGGTGTAGCGGAAGTCGTCGAGCACATCGAGCAGGACCTGCACGACAGCCGCGATCTCCTGGCGTCCGGTGAAGACCAGACGCGCCGTCAGCGGCGAGCGCAGGACTGCGTCGGGTGCGAAGGCGTCGACGATCGCCGTGGCGTCGCGCGCTTCCATCGCCGCGCGCAGGGGAAGCGTGGCTGGCTGTGATTGAACTGGAGACATGGGCGCCTCCTGCGCCGGAGAGGCATCTGGGGCGGGCACTGACCTCGTCGCCGTCGACCCGTCGGGGCCACCGTAGGTCCGTCGCCGGGGCTCCGCATCCGCTGCGATCAGGGCGCACGCCCGAGGACCTGGCTTCCCCCTCCTTTCTTCCTTCGGTCCTTCCCTCCCTGCCTGTCGTTGCTTCCGGCCTCACGGGAGGGCGACGGACGGGTAGTCCTCGGTGTAGGACTCGCCGGCGGCGCCGTAGTAGGTGCAGGTGCGGGCGGCGGTGTCGACGTCGTACCAGACGATCCCCGCGTTCCAGCAGCCCTGGACGAACTCGGGGAACGTCGACTCGCCGGCCTGGTCCGCGCGCAGGGCCGCGACCAGGGCCGTCTGGTCGAACGGCGGCGTGGCCGCGAAGCCGGTGACCAGCGGTTCGCCCTGGACCACGACGTTTCCGTGCCTGGTCAGGTAGAGGAAGGCGTTCGCGGGGACGGCCATGCGGCAGTGGGTGACGCCGGCCTGTCGCAGGCTCTCGGCGAGGTAGGGAAAGCCGCCGACCTTCGGGCGGGCGGCCGCGCCGCGCTCCATGGCGGCCTGCAGGTGGCTGATCGCGACGCTGGTCATGGCATCTCCGTGCTCGTTGCGGTGGGAGCGTCGTCTTGGATGCGACGCTTCGGTATGACATCATGGTGCCTGAATGACAACATGTTGTCGAATGGGGAAGGTGTGCGGCATGACGGACGAACTGCCGCTTCTCGTGGCCGACGTCTTCGAGGCCGCGGGCGCACTGCGCCGCGCGGGCGAGACCCTGGCGACAGCGGAGGGACAGACGCAGGCCCGCTGGCAGCTCATGAGCGCCGTCAGCGAGGAACCCCAGTCCGTGGCCCGTGCCGCCCGCCGGCTCGGAGTCGCCCGCCAGGGCGTGCAGCGCATCGCCACCAACCTCGTGGGCGACGGCCTCGCGGCGTTCCAGGACAATCCCGACCATCGCACCTCACCCCTGCTCGCCCTCACCGACGCCGGACGCCAGACCCTGAGCGCCATCACCGCCCGCTCCGCCGCCGCGCACCAGGTCACGGGCGCGGGCATTTCGCTGCAGGACCTGGCGATCACCCGCGCCGTCCTGCAGCGGCTGACCCGGCAGACGGACGACTGGACGCGCGTTGCCAAACCGCAGGCCGTGACCGCGAGCCCGCACGAGGGGAACGCATGACCGCGAACGGGGCCCCATCGCGCACCCCGGCCGACGAACTCCGCGACCAGCTCCGCCACCTGGCCGACCCCCTCAGAGCCGACCAGCAACGCGCCTACCTGCACAGCGACCTGAGCCACCTCGGGGTCCGCGTGCCGGACCTGCGTCGGTGCGTCACTGCGACGCGCCACAGGCTGGGCGCCGTGTCGGCGGCTCAGGTCCTGGCCCTCGCGCAGGAACTGTGGTCCGCAGACGGCTCCGCCCAACCGGTGTACGACCACCGCCGGGCCGTCGTGGAGATCCTGGTCCAATACGCCCCGACACTGGCCGCCGCCCAGCTCGAGCAGGTCGAGGCAGTGCTGCGGCAGTGCAGCACCTGGGCCCTGGTGGATCCGCTGGCCGTGCACTGCGCGGGCGCCGTCCTCCTGCGCGACCCGGCCGCCGGCGCGGCGCTGGACCGATGGATCAACGATCCCGACTTCTGGCTCCGCCGCTCCGCGCTCCTCGCGCTGCTGCCCGCCATCCGCGCCGGCCGCCCGGACATCCCTCGACTCGCGCGCTACTGCGACGCCCTCGTCGACGAACGGGAGTTCTTCCTCCGCAAGGCGCTCGGCTGGGTCCTGCGCGAAACCTCCACCCGCGACCCGCAGTTCGTCACCGACTGGCTGGACCGCCACGGCTCCCGCGTCGCCCCGCTCACCCGCAGGGAAGCCCTGCGCCGCCTGCCGACCGGCGGCCCCGGAACACCGCCCGGCACTGCTGCCGGCACGGCGGCCCACCCGTAGGCCGAGGCGCGCCGCAAGCATCCGGGCGCGACACGCTGCTGCGTCGGATTGCACCCCAGGCGCGTGACGCCCAGTCGGCCCCTCCCGAAACCACCCGCCCCGGGATGCCCCGCCTCCGCGCCGACACCGTCGCGATCCAGCGAAAGCCGTATCCGCCCAGGACAGGGATAGCGGACTCACGGCCTTGACCGTCGCTCAGCTCGCCAAGATCTTCCCCGTGATCGGTCGAACGCCTACGATCGGTTCCTTTCCGATTCGCCCGGAGGGACCACTTGGAGATCTTCCACTTCGACCGTGACGAACGACGGATCACCTGGCACGAGAGTGTCGGCCTGATCGCCACACGCATCGCTGCGGGCGAGGGCCCTGTTCACCTCACCTTCTTGAAGGTTGAGCCCGGCGGAACCATCGGCACCCACCCCGCCGCAACGCCCCAGATGTTCCTGGTCCTTACCGGCGACGGGTGGATCGCCGGTCCCGGTGGCACACGCATCCCGATCACCGCGGGTCAGGGCGTCTGCTGGGACGAGGGCGAAGACCACACGTCCGGCACCGAGCACGGCTTCACCGCGCTCGCCGTCGAAGGCACACCCCTGGCCCTCTTCGCTCCCCAGGCCCCACTCGGCTGACCCTCTCCGATCACCAGGGCCCGGTGCCCTTCGGCTGCCGGGCACCCTCGCTGTCCCGGCTGGCGTTTTCAGTGACAGCGGCCAGCTCAAATT
>NZ_BBPQ01000102.1 GCF_000787855.1 Streptacidiphilus anmyonensis
AAAGCGCGGTGGGCCGCACACAGCGCCTCGAACGGGAACCCAGCCGCGAACCCACGAGTCACCTAGGCAGGGCGTGATGACGAGGCGCGGGGGGTGCCAGTGCTCGAGGACTTCGGCCAGGACGAGGGTCCGGGTCGCAGAAACTCCGAGGAGTCGGGATCCGGATGCCTTACCGGCTGTCTGGGCGCAGTGGCGCTGCTGGCCGCGGCCCTGATCGGTTGGGCAGTGTACGAGCACGTCGCCGACGCCACCCCCGACGCTGCGCATTTCAGCGAGACGGAGTTGGTGGGCACCTGGAAGTCTCCGGGCGGAGGCGTCCTGACACTGCGCGGCGACGGAACCTTCTCGGCGGTCGACCTGTGCGGCTTCGGGACCTCCGACCCCCAGGTCGGATCCGACAGCGGCACCTGGCAGCCGGAGGACGGCGAGAACAGCCTGGATTCGTCGGCACCGGCCACCGGCGGCGTGATCCTCGGCGGCACGACGAACGCGAACGCGTTCGACGAGGGCAGGGACGGCAACGCCGCCGTGCTGTGGCAGTACGTCGGCCCTCCGGACGAACCCCACGGCTTCTGCAAGCTTCACAAGCAGTGACCGCGCAGCCCGGCTTCGTCGAAGAGGCGGCCGCAACAGCGCTTGCTTGCTCCCGCTGACCTGTGGCTTCATCCACCCCTGCGAAGAGGGCGGCACACTCACCGTGCGCACCGCGCGGGACGGAGACCAGCCGCTCTCCGAGTTCGCCGGCCCCGGCCCCGACCCCGACCCCGGCGTGCCCGCCGACGTCCAGAGCCGGGTGTTCGACCCCTTCTTCACCGCCAAACCCGTCGGCGAGGGCACCGGCCTCGGCCCGGACATCTCCCGGCGCATCGTCGTCAACCGGCACGTCGACGATCTACGCCCGCAGTGCGTGCCGGGAGCCACGCGCCTCCGGGCCCGCCTGCCGATCGACCCGCCGCCCCGCCGGTGGCGGGCGGCGGCGCGTCAGCCGACCTGCCCGCTCGGCCGCATCGTGATCTGGTTGATGTCCACGCCCGCGGGCTGGTTGACGGCGAAGACGATGGTGTCCGCGATGTGCTCGGGCGTCATCACCGGTGCGGCGTCGGGCGTGCCGCCGCGCTGCTCCCAGAACGGGGTGTCCACCACGCCCGGCGCGACGACGGTCACGCCGACCCCGTCCTTACCGACCAGCAGCCGGGTGTTCTCCGCCAGCGCGTGTACGGCCCACTTGGTGACCGAGTACAGGTTGCCGGGCGTGTTGCGCACCCCGGCGACCGAACCGATGATCACGATCCGGCCCTTGGACTCCCGCAGATGCGGCAGCGTCTCGCGCACCAGCAGAGCCGGACCCAGGACGTTGGTGAGGACCATGGCGCGCATGTCCTCCGGGGCGTGGCTCTCCAGATTCCCGGGCAGCGAGAAACCCGCGTTGGCCACGACGTTGTCCAACCGGCCCCACGCCTCCACCACCTGACGCACGGCAGCCGCCACGTCGTGCTCGTCGCTCGCGTCGCCGGTGATCGTCAGCAACCGCTCACCCGCCGCGGCGGAAGCGGTGAAGGCCGCCAGCTTCTCCGCGCTGCGCCCGGTGACGGCCACCCGGTGGCCCTGCTTCAGCAGCGCACGGGCGGTGGCGGCACCGATGCCGGTCGAGCCCCCGGTGATCAGCGTGACGGGTTCCATGGGGACGACCTCCTCAGCGGCGCGGGCAGGGGGCCCACCAGGACCTCGAGCCGGCCCACACCAGCAGCCAGGATCGCGAGCGTTCCCCCCGAAACCCCAGCACTATACCCAGCGATCACCCCGCAACCCCGGCCCCGACGGCACCGGCAGGCCCTCACACCCCCGCGACAGCCTCAGTCCCGCTGGCGTCGGCGACGCGGAAGTTCCGGTGGGCCAGGTCCTCTCCTTCGGATCTTCACGGTTCACCGGATGGCACTTCCGGGGTCCTGTGGGCGAAGTCGTGGGCCGTCCGCCGGGCGGGCGAGCGCGTTATCCAGTGGCCGCCCACCGCGCAACGTCCATAGGGTCGCTGGGTGACACACAACACCGTTGACCCGACGACGATCACGCCGGAGATGGCAGCTCAGATCCGCACGTGGCGATGCGATGAGGACTACTCCTGGCGCGCTGTGGCCCAAGCCGCGTCCGACCTGTGGGGCTCCGATTGGGGCAGCAACCAGCTCTTCGGCGAGGACCTCTGCATGGCCGCAGCGAAACTGCTGGGCGAAAACCCCTACCGGGAACCTTGGAACTGAGGCTCGCCAGACGGCTCCACTCGGATCAGCGAGCGGACCAGATGCTCGACAGTGTTGCGCTGCTCGCAAGCCTAACGGGCGGACCTCGACGTTCGGGGTGCAGGACGAGCTGCATCCGCGCGCCCTTGACGCAGCGTCTGCTCGCCCACGACGGTGTCGTCCAAGACCGGTCAGCAACGTTGTCGACGGAGCGGATCATGGCGCTGCATTTCATCGGGGTCGACCCGAACACCGGGCAGGGCGAGTCGCCGACTGTCTGGGTCGACGACGAACGCCGGGAACTAGTGATCCAGGGCTACCGGCCCGACGAGCACCTGCTCCAGCAGATCCACGACAGCCCGGCCCCCAACCACACCCCGGGGATCCCGGACCACGAGTACGTGATCCGCCTACCCTTCAGCATGATCCCGAACATCCGAAAGGCATGCGATGCCGCCGACGAACTGGGCTGACCTGTTCGCCAAAGCCCAGCGCTCCGCCGTCCACCTCGAGATGCGCGACCACTACGCCGCCCCGAGCGAGGACGACCCGATCGCCTGCTGGGAAGCCACCGGGGTAGCAGACGCGGACCCGGGCTCTGAGTGGTGGGCGGGCTGGTCCCGGATCGTCCGCGATGCTGTCGCCCGTGGCGTCCAGGTGCGGCGCGCCCGCATCGTGTCCGAGCCAGTCACGCGCTACACCCGCTGGCTGCACGCCATCACCCCCGCGAACCTCGCGGCCGGCGAGCGCGTCCGCTGGCTGCCCCGGGCGCACGCCGTCGACCTCGCACTGCCCGGATCCGACTTCTGGGTCTTCGACGACACCCTCGTCCGCTTCGGACAGTTCTCTGGCGACGGCGTCCCGTTGGAACCGCAGTACCGGGACGAGCCCGAGGTCGTCAAGCTCTGCCTCGATGCCTTCGAGAGCGTCTGGAGTCGGGGCGTTCCTCACGAGGAGTACGAGATCCGTTAGACCGGCATGTCGAGATCGCCTTCGTCATCGGCTCAGCAGGCGCGCGAGCGAGTGGCCGCGCGCCTGCACGAGCTGCGATCCAGCGCTGGCCTGACGGTCCGCGGGCTGGCCGCACGCATGGGCGTCTCGGCGGCGAAGGTGTCCCGCATCGAGAACGCCGTCACGCCTGCCGCCAAGGCGGACATCACCGCCTGGTGCGGAGCCTGCGATGCACCGGGCAACGCGCCCGACCTGATCGCAATGAGCCAGCAGGCCGATGAGCTCTACGTCGAGTGGCGGCGCCGGCACCGGCCCGGCCTGCTCCACGCCCAGGAGTTGCAGCTCGGCATCGACCAGCGCGCCCGCCTGCAGCGCTCGTACAGCTCGGTGGCGATCCCGGGCCCCTTCCAGACCTACGAGTACGCACGTGCGATGCTCAGCGCGTTCGCCCGCTTCAACGGTGGCGAGCCCGGCGACATCGAGGCCGCCGCGGCGAAGCGCGTCGAGCGGTCGGCGCTGCTGCATGCGAACGGGCACCGGTTCGTGGTGCTGGTCGAGGAGCACCTGTTGCGGCAGCGGTTCGGCGGCACGGCCCTGCTGCGCGGCCAGCTGGAGCATCTCCTCGAGCTGCAGCGCCTGCCCGCCGTGGCGTTCGGCGTCGTGCCGTTCAGCGTGGAGCGCCCGAACATGTGGTGCCCCGAGTCGTTCCGGATCTACGACCGGGAGCTCGTGCAGTTGGAGACGCTCACGGCGGTGATCTCGGTGGCGGCGCCGGCGGACGTCGCCCTGTACGAGCGTGCGTTCGTCGAACTGGGAGCCACCGCTCTGTACGGCCCAGCGGCGACAGCGCGGATCGAGGCGGCGATGCGCGAGCTCTGAGCGATTGCCGTGCAACACGGTGCAACAAGATTGAGGCGGCATCAGGCCACGCACCATCGTGGATCGCATGGCCGCATCCTCCACCGCCGCGGGCGCTTCACCGACCCGCCCCGCCACGCCCGGTCCGCTGCCGCGGGCCTACTCGACCCCCGAGTGCCGCACCGGCGCGGACCGCTGGCCGGACCTCCACCAGATGTGCAGCGCCCCCGGCTACCGCGACCGCGTGCTCGGCTGGGTGCCGGTGAAGTGCACCTGCACCTGCCACGACCAGCCGGCCGAGGAGCGGGCGACGTGAGCGGCGAGCAGGTCATCTACGACCAGGAGTGGTTGGTCTACCGCATTCGGAAGCTGGACGGCGTCCTCGTGGGCACGGAGTACGGCGGCAACCCGTGCGCCTACGAGACCCGGGCCCAAGCCGATGAGGAGGTCGAGCTGCGGGCCGAGCGCCACGCGTACCTCCGCGAGGTGCGCGCCATGCGCGAGAGGGGCGAGCAACTCCTGTGAGCCAGCCCTACATCACGGTCCACGCCCCGATCAGCGTTCTGACGACCAGCGGAAGCGCCAGCGCAGAGATGGTGACACCCTCGAAGTCGGATCCCGGCGACGGCGACGGACATGTGATGCAGGTCACTAAAAAAGGGTGACATGCTGTTGTCGCGGACGGCTGCGAGTCTCGACGCATGACGATCACTGATGAGGACTGCCTCGCCGAAACCCTCGCCTTCAACGCCCAGTTCGAGGCTGCCGCCGCCACGCGCCCGCGCCGCGGGCGGAGGCTTGACCCTGGTCTGCTCGCGCAGCTGCGGGGCAACCGGCTCGGGGGTGACGCGCCGCCGATGCGGTTGCCGCAGGGGCGGGATCGGATCGTGGCGGGCGGGGCGAAGGTACGGGTGTTCGTGCCGGACCGGGTTGAGGGCGTGTACCTGCATATCCACGGCGGAGGCTGGGCGTTCGGCTCGGCGGACGGGCAGGACGAGCGGCTGTGGCGGATCGCCGGGCAGGCGCGTCTGGCGGTGGTGAGCGTGGAGTACCGGCTCGCGCCGGAGCATCCGTTCCCCGCCGGTCCCGAGGACTGCGAGGCCGCCGCACGGTGGCTGGTGGACCACGCCACTGCCGAGTTCGGCACCGACCGTCTGCTCATCGGCGGCGAGTCGGCCGGCGCCCACCTGAGCGTGCTGACCCTGCTGCGCCTGCGCGACCGGCACGGAGTCACCGGCGCCTTCCGGGCCGCGAACCTGCTGTACGGGCCCTACGACCTGTCGATGACGCCCAGTGCGCGGACCTTCGGATCCCGGCCGCT
This sequence comes from Streptacidiphilus anmyonensis, assembly GCF_000787855.1. Taxonomy (GTDB): domain Bacteria; phylum Actinomycetota; class Actinomycetes; order Streptomycetales; family Streptomycetaceae; genus Streptacidiphilus; species Streptacidiphilus anmyonensis. Next base: position 5,365 of record NZ_BBPQ01000102.1, read on the forward strand.
GCTCAGCAACTCCGACTCGATCCGCGGCAGTTGCGAGCTCCTCACGCCCGGGATGTCAGCGGAGGAGCGCCGCGACCCGGCGGTCTCGCCGCTGTTCGCCGACCTGTCCGGACTGCCGTCGGCGCGGATCGTCGTCGGCAGCGAGGATCCGCTGCTCGACGATTCGCTGTTCCTGGCCGCGCGCTGGCGCGAGGCCGGTGCGGCCGTACAGCTCGGCGTCGTCGCCGGCGCGATGCACGGCTTCACCCTGTTCCCGCTGACCGTCACCGAACGGGAGCAGCAGCGAGAGCTGGAGTTCCTCGTCGGCGCGTGACGGTAGCGTCGAGCCATGAACCGCACTTCTCGGCTCTACGCGCTGGTGGAAGAGTTGCGCGCGGTGGCGCCGCGGCCGATGACGGTCGCGGCGCTCGCGGCCCGTTTCGAGGTCAGCGGCCGCACGGTGCAGCGTGACCTCCAGGTGCTGATGGAGACCGGCGTCCCGGTGCGCACCACGACGGGGCGCGGCGGCGGCTGGTCGATCGACCCGGCGATGACGCTGCCGCCGATCCGGTTCACCGCGGACGAGGCGGCGGCGCTGGTCACCGCGCTCGCCGCGGCCGACGCCTCGGCGCCGTACGCGGGCGCGGCCCGTGCGGCGGCCCAGAAGATCGCGGCCTCGATGACCGGCCCCGCCGCGCTGGCGGCCGAACAGCTCGCCGCCCGAATCGTCGCCCTACCGGGCGGTGACGCGGAGTCGGCCCGTACCGCGGAGTCGGCCCGCGCCGCGGTGGAGCGGGCCCTCGCCGACGGCACGGTGCTGCGCCTGTCGTACCTCGACGCGGCAGGCCGCGAGAGCGATCGTCTGGTGGAGCCGGCCGGGCTGCTCACCGCCGACGGCAAGTGGTACCTCATCGCCTGGTGCCGTACCCGCCGCGCCGGCCGGGGTTTCCGCCTGGACCGGATCACGTCGGCGACCCCGACCACGGAGCGGGCCCAGCCCCACGACCTGGCCGCCCTCCTTCTCGGCTCAGCCGCCGTCGGCGCGGCGCGGCCCGCGGTACTCGCCCCCCTCGCACCGGCCCCGTGACGGGAGCGGCCGAGCTCTGATGACCGCGGTGAAGACGTGCGCGCTCCGGCAGGCCGGGTCCGTCGCCGCCGTCCGACAGCTTGGCCCTCACTCTCGGCAGACGGAAAACCCTTTGGCTCACCACCTGTTCGATTCGTAGGCTGAGAGCACCAAGAAGGACGCGGACCTGCGGACTTCACTGGCCTGTAGCTCAGTTGGACAGAGCGCCCGGCTACGAACCGGGAGGTGGCGGGTTCAAGTCCTGCCAGGCCAACGGCGTCGTACCCCAACGGCAGAGGGATCCGGTTCAGGACCGGAACAGTGTGCGTTCGAATCGCACCGACGCTACGCGAGGCACTGTGGCCCCATGGGTCCAGGCAACGCCACGGAGAGGTGGCCGAGTGGTAAGGCAGCGGCTTGCTAAGCCGTAGTCGGGGGAAACCCCGCGCGCGTTCGATCCGCGCTCTCTCCGCGTTGGAAGGTCTCCCATCGGTGTGGGACACCGCCTAGAAAGCGGCTGGGTCTTCGGGCCTTGGGGGTTCGACTCCCTCACCTTCCGCCAAGGGCCTGTAGTTCAACGGCAGAACGCCCGGCTCCAACCCGGGTGATGTGGGTTCGAATCCTGCCGGGCCTGCCATGCAGGAGACGGACGCGAGGCGCCGCCGGGCTCGGATGACACCCGAGCCCGGCGACGCCTCGCATCCGTCCGTCCGTCCGTCCGTCCGATGAGCGTGTCGACGCGCGAGCGGTCCCGAGCGCCGCTCGGACCTCGGACCTCGGACCTCAGGCCTCGGGCACGAGCTCCAGCGGGGCGGCGACGGTGGCGACGCCGCGGCGGTAGCGGAGGTAGAGGCCGAGGCCCACGGCCGTGATGACCGCGGTGAAGACGATCGCCCCCCACTGGTAGTACCAGTGGTCGCTCCCGTACACCGCCGCGCGGGGCCAGGCGAGGTTGACGGTCATGGCCGCGCCGTACAGGACCGCGAAGGCGTTCACGGGCGTGCCCCAGCGGCCGAGGTTGAAGTAGCCGCCGTGGTCGGCGCGGGGCCATTCGCCGCGCAGGCGGCGCAGCAGCATGGGGCCGGTGACCATCAGGTAGGGGATGTAGAAGAGGATGATGGCGACCGAGGTGAGGATGTAGAAGACGCGCTGGTTGCCGATGTTGACCAGCAGCAGGACGATCGTCAGCACGCCGGTGACCAGCGCGGGGACCACGGGGGTCTTGGAGCGCGGGGAGACCCTGGCGATGGCCTTGCCGAAGGGCAGGCGGCCGTCGCGGGCCATGGCGAACAGCAGGCGGATGGCGGCCGTCTGCACGGCGAGGCAGCAGACGGTGATGGCGATGGCGGAGCAGACCAGGAAGGCGTCGCCGAGGCCGGTGCCGAGGGTGGACTTGATGAGGTAGGGCATGCCCAGGGTGCCCAGCTGCTGGGCGTTGATGTTGCCGACGGCCATCATGCCGACCAGCATGAGCAGTCCGCCCGCGAGGAACGCGGCGGTCAGCGCGCGGATGATGGCGCGCGGGGCGTGGCGCCGCGGTTCCTTGGTCTCCTCGGCGAGGGAGCCGGCGGTGTCGAAGCCGTAGAAGACGTAGGCGCTCATGATGGAGGCGACCAGGAAGGCGCCGAGGTAGCCCCACGAGTGGCCGGCGCCGGTGCCGGCGGTCTTCAGGACGACCTGGGGTCCGCGGTGGATGTGGACGGCGAGCATGACGATCAGCAGGGTGACGCCGATGAGTTCGACGGCCACGCCGAAGTTGTTGATCTTCGCCATGAGCCGTACGCCGACGATGTTGACGATGGTGGTGAACACCACCAGGCCGAGCGCGAGCAGGATCGCGTTCTTCGCGCCGTTCGGCGTCGTGGTCGCGCCCGCGTCGGAGGCGCCGCCCACGATCTCGAAGGCGAGCGACACCTGGGGCAGGATCACCTGGTAGGCGACGGCGACGGCCGCGGCGGTGACGACCGCGCCGATGGCCATGATCCAGCCGGACATCCAGGAGGTGACCGGGCGGGCGATCTGCTTGGACCACTGGTAGACGCCGCCGGCCAGCGGGAACTGGCCGGCCATCTCGGCGAAGCACAGGGCGACGGCGAGCTGGCCGAGGAAGACCAGCGGCCACGACCAGATGAAGGCCGGGCCGCCCGCTCCGAAGCCGAAGCCGAAGAGCTGGAAGACGCCGGTCATGATGGAGATGTAGCTGAAGCCGGCGGCGAAGCTGGAGAAGGAGCCGAGGGAGCGTTCCAGCTCCTGCCGGTAGCCGAAGCGGGCCAGATCGTGGGTGTCCTGGCCTGGGTGTCTGCCCCCACCCGGCGGCTGGTTGGGGACGGCGGTCTTTCCTGAGGTGCTCATGGGCGCTCCAGGTACTCCGGGGACTGCGTGTGGACGCGGCGCGGTTGCGGTGCGGAACCGCGTGGCACCGTGCCCACGGTCGGGCACGGTGCGGCGCGGTGCGGGGACCGCCGGGGCCCGAGGGGCCGTCAGTCGGAGAACCAGTACTGGGGCGCGGGGTCGAGGGTGCGCCAGACGTGCTTGGTCTCCTGGTACTCGCGCAGACCGGAGGGGCCGAGTTCACGGCCGGTGCCGGACTGCTTGAAACCGCCCCACTCGGCCTGCGGCACATAGGGGTGGTAGTCGTTGATCCAGACGGTGCCGAGGCGCAGGCGCTGCGCGACGCGTTCCGCGCGCCCGGCGTCCTTGGTCCACACGGCGCCGGCCAGGCCGTAGGGGGTGTCGTTGGCCAGGGCGACGGCTTCGTCCTCCTCGTCGAACAGTTCGACGGTCAGGACCGGGCCGAAGACCTCCTCGCGGACCACGGCCATGCCGGGGTGGCAGTCGGTGAGGACGGTGGGGCGCAGGAAGTACCCGGCTTGGAGTTCGGGGTCGTCCGGTCGTGCGCCGCCCGCGCGCAGGACGGCGCCTTCGGCGAGCGCGCCCGCGAGGTGGCGCTCCACCTTGGCGCGGTGGTCGGCGGAGACCAGCGGTCCGCACTCGGTGCCCTTGGCGAGGCCGTCGCCGAGCTTGATCCTGTCGGCGCGGCGGGAGAGTTCCGCGGTGAAGGCGGCGGCGAACTGCGCGTCCGGGCCGCGTTGCAGGAGCAGCCGGGAGCCGGCGGAGCAGACCTGGCCGGAGTGGAGGAAGGCCGCGGTGAGGGCGTAGTCGACGGCCGTGTCGAGGTCGCTGTCGGCGAAGACGATGTTGGGGTTCTTGCCGCCGAGTTCCAGGGCGACCTTCTTGACGGTCTCGGCGGCGGCCCGCATGACGGATCGTCCGGTGGAAAGGCCGCCGGTGAAGGAGACCAGGTCGACGTCGGGGTGCTCGGCCAGTGCCGCGCCGACGGCGCCGCCGCCGAGGACGAGGTTGGCGGTCCCGGGCGGTGCGCCCGCCTCGGTGAGCGGTTGCTGGAGCAGTTCGAAGAGGCGGACGGTGGTGAGCGGGGTGACCTCGCTGGGCTTGGCGACGACGGTGTTGCCGGCCGCCAGCGCGGGGGCGAGTTTCCAGGTGATCTGCAGCAGCGGGTAGTTCCACGGGGTGATCAACGCGCAGACGCCGACGGGCTCGTGGACGACGCGGCTGACCGCGTCCGGGCGTCCGGTGTCGACGGTGCGTCCGGCCTCGGTGGTGACCAGTGCGGCGTAGTAGCGCAGTACGGCGGTGGAGTCGTCGACGTCGTAGCGGCTCTCGGCCAGGGTCTTGCCGGTGTCGAGGGTCTCCAGGCGGGCGAGCTCCTCGCGGTGCTCCTGGAGGGCGTCGGCGGTGGCGGTCAGGACCGCGGCGCGGCGTGCTGCGGGCGCGTGGGCCCAGCCGCCCGCGTCGAAGGCGGCGCGGGCGGCGCGCACCGCGCGGTCCACGTCGGCGGTCGAGGCCTCGGGCACGGTGGCCAGGTCGCTCGCATCGAAGGGGTTGGTGACGATCCGTTCGCGGCCGTCCGCGGCCGCGGTCCAGGAACCGTCGATGAACAGGGAAGTGGTGCGGACCACGGGCCGCATGAACAGCCGCCTCCTCGCGTGTTGCGTGATGAGAGACATTGACCTTCATTCGCAACGTGCCGCCGAGTATGGAAGTGGCATAAAGAGGGTGTCAAGGGGGCTGACAGGTGCCGGAAGTCTTGACAGGCACCCACCGGGAACCGACCCTGTTTCACATCGCGCAATTCATTGCGCCATAGGCAACAGTCAGGGTAGATCTCCCAACTCCCCGAGGGGATGGATCACTTGACCGCTCATCCGAAAGTCGTGATCGTCGGCGCCGGAATCGTCGGCTGCGCGCTCGCGGACGAACTCACCGCGCGCGGCTGGACCGACGTCACCGTCCTCGACCAGGGACCGCTCTTCGCCACCGGCGGCTCCAGCTCCCACGCGCCCGGTCTCGTCTTCCAGACCAACCCCTCCAAGACCATGACCGAGTTCGCCCGCTACACGGTCGACAAGTACACGGCCCTCACCCTCGACGGCCAGTGGTGCTTCCGCCAGGTCGGCGGCCTGGAGGTGGCGACGACGCCGGAACGCGTCGAAGAGCTGAAACGCAGGCACGGCTACGCCGCCTCCTGGGGCGTACGGGCCGAACTCGTCGACGCGGACCGCTGCGTCGAACTGCATCCGCTGCTCGACCGCGGGCAGGTGCTGGCCGGTCTGCACACCCCCGACGACGGGCTGACCAAGGCGCTGCGCGCGGCCGAGGCCCAGGCCCGCCTGGCGATCGGCCGCGGCGCGCGCTTCCTCGGCCACCACGCGGTGACCGGGATCGAGTCCAGCGGCGGCCGCGTCACCGCGGTGACCACCGAGCACGGCTCCTTCCCCGCCGACGTCGTGGTCTCCTGCGCCGGGTTCTGGGGGCCGAGGCTCGGCGCGATGGCCGGGCTCACCGTGCCGCTGGTGCCGATGGCCCACCAGTACGCGCGGACCACCCCCCTCGCGGCGCTCGCCGGGCACAACTCCGAGCTGCTGGAGGCGTCCAAGCCGATCCTGCGGCACCAGGACCGCGACCTCTACTTCCGCGAGCACGTGGACCGCGTCGGCATCGGCTCCTACGCGCACCGCCCGCTGCCGGTCGACCTCGCCGAGGTCGGCGAGGCGGGCGGCCCGGTGATGCCGTCGATGCTGCCGTTCACCGAGGAGGACTTCGAGCCGTCCTGGCTCGACGCGCGCACCCTGCTGCCGGCGCTCGCCGCCACCAAGGTCGAGGAGGGCTTCAACGGCATCTTCTCCTTCACCCCCGACGGCTTCCCGCTGCTCGGCGAGGCCCCCGACCTGCGCGGCTTCTGGGTCGCGGAGGCGGTGTGGGTGACCCACTCGGCGGGCGTGGCACAGGCGATGGCGCAGTGGCTGGTCGACGGCCGCCCGCAGACCGACCTGCACGAGTGCGACCTGAACCGCTTCGAGCAGGTGCAGCTCGCGCCCGCGTACGTGCACCGGCGCAGCTGCCAGAACTTCGTCGAGGTCTACGACATCCTCCACCCGCTCCAGCCGATGCAGGAGCCGCGCCCGCTGCGGGTCAGCCCCTTCCACGCCCGGCAGCGGGAGCTCGGCGCGGTGTTCCTGGAGGCCTCCGGCTGGGAGCGCCCGCACTGGTTCGACGCCAACGCCGCCCTGCTGGCGGAGGCGGAGGAGATCCCCGGCCGGGGCGCATGGGCGTCGCGGTACTGGTCGCCGATCGCCGGCGCCGAGGCGCTCGCCACCCGCTCGCGGGTCGCGCTGTACGACATGACGCCGCTCAAGCGGCTGGAGGTCTCCGGTCCCGGCGCGCTGGAGCTCCTGCAGTACCTGACCACCAACCAGCTGGACAAACCGGTCGGCGCGGTCACCTACACCCTGCTGCTCGACCAGGCGGGCGGCGTGCGCAGCGACCTGACGGTGGCGCGCCTCGGCCCGGACCGCTTCCAGGTCGGCGCGAACGGCAACCTCGACCTCGACTGGCTCACCCGCCACCTGCCCGAGGGCTCCCCCGTCCAGATCCGCGACATCACCGGCGGCACCTGCTGCGTGGGGGTGTGGGGCCCGCTCGCCCGCGAGCTGGTCCAGCCGCTGACGGACGCCGACTTCTCGCACCGAGGCTTCGGCTACTTCAAGGCCAGGCAGGCGTACGTCGGCAACGTGCCGGTCACGGCCATGCGGCTGTCCTACGTCGGCGAGCTCGGCTGGGAGCTGTACACCACGGCGGACGCCGGGCAGCAGCTGTGGGACACCCTGTGGCGGGCCGGGCAGCGGCTGGGCGTCGTCGCCGCCGGACGCAGCGCGTTCAACAGCCTCCGCTTGGAGAAGGGCTACCGCTCCTGGGGCACCGATCTGACGGCGGAGCACAACCCGTACGAGGCGGGGCTGGGCTTCGCGGTCCGGATGGACAAGGGCGACTTCCTCGGGCGCGAGGCGCTGGTCGGTCTCGGCGAGGAGACCGCGGCGCGAAGGCTCGTCCCGCTGCTGCTGGACGACCCGCACGCGGTGGTGATGGGCCGCGAGCCGGTCCGGGTGGACGGCGCCCCCGTCGGCTACGTCACGAGCGCGGCGTTCGGGTACACGATCGGGAAGTCGATCGCGTACGCGTGGCTGCCGGCGGCGTCGGCCGCGCCCGGCACGCGGGTGGGCGTGGAGTACTTCGGCGAGGTGCTCCCGGCGGTCGTCGCGGAGGAGCCGCTGTTCGATCCGGGGATGGCGCGTATCCGCAGTTAGCGCCAGGAAGGCCACCCACCCGTGCGGCCGACCGAGGGCGCAGGGCCCTCCTGCAGATGGGTGGTCGCTCGCGCCCCCGCGGCAGAGCCGCATGTCCGCAGAGCCTCGCGCCCCTGAAGTGTCCTCCCGCCGTCGAAAGGTATCCGTCGTGACCGCGACCGAACTGCCCGCCAGCCTGATCCCGACGCTTCCCGGTTCCGCGTACACCGATCCGCAGGTCTTCGCCCTGGAGCAGGAGAAGATCTTCGAGACGATGTGGTTCTGCGCCGTGCGCGCCTCCGAGTTGGACGCGCCGGGGAAGTTCCGCACCGTGCAGGTCGGGCGGGAGAGCGTGCTGGTGGCCCGCACCCGGGAGGGCTCGGTGCGGGCCTTCCTCAACATCTGCCGCCACCGCGGCGCCCGCCTGTGCACGCAGGAGGAGGGCGAGGTGAAGCGCGCCTTCCAGTGCCCCTACCACGCGTGGACGTACGGGCTGGACGGCAAGCTCGTCGCCGCGCCCAACCTCACCAGCATGCCCGACGTGGACCGGACCACCTACGGCCTGGTGGGCGTCCACGTGCGCGAGTGGCTGGGGTACGTCTGGGTCTGCCTGGCGGACGAGCCGCCGTCGTTCGAGGAGGACGTCATCGGCGCCGCCACCGAGCGGCTCGGCGACCCGAAGGCGATCGACCACTACCAGGCCGACGAGCTCGCCGTGGGCCGGCGCATCCGCTACGACGTGCGCGCCAACTGGAAGCTGATCGTCGAGAACTTCATGGAGTGCTACCACTGCGCCACGATCCACCCGGAGCTGACCGACATGCTGCCGGAGTTCAAGGGCGGCTTCGCGGCGCAGTACTACGTGGGCCACGGAGCGGAGTTCGCCGACGAGGCGGAGGGCTTCACCGTGGACGGCAGCGCGGGCGTGGCGCGCATCCCGGGCGTCACCGAGGAGCAGGACCGCCGCTACTACGCCATCACCGTCAAGCCGCAGGTGTTCGTCAACCTGGTGCCGGACCATGTGATCGTGCTGCGGATGATCCCGCTGGCGGCGGACCGCACGGTCGTCGAGTGCGACTGGCTCTTCCTGAAGGACGTGGTGGACTCCGGCGCCGACCTGGACCGTTCGGTGGAGCTGTTCCACCGGGTGAACACGCAGGACTTCGAGGCGTGCGAGCGCTGCCAGCCCGCGATGGACTCGCGCGCGTACGCGCGCGGCGGTGTGCTGGTGCCCAGCGAGCACCACATCGGCGCATTCCACGAGTGGGTGACGGCAAAGCTCCGCGACTGATCCCCCTGTCGTCCCGTACCGTCTGTTCCGACCCACCCGCTACGAAAGGTCTCGCGTCATGGCACAGCAGGTTCGAGGAGTCATCGCCCCCGGTAAGGGAGAGCCGGTGCGGGTCGAGACGATCGTCGTGCCCGACCCCGGGCCCGGCGAGGCCGTGGTCGCCGTGCAGGCGTGCGGCGTCTGCCACACCGACCTGCACTACCGCGAGGGCGGCATCAACGACGACTTCCCGTTCCTGCTCGGACACGAGGCCGCGGGCGTGGTGGAGTCCGTCGGCGAGGGCGTCACCGAGGTCGCGCCGGGCGACTTCGTGATCCTCAACTGGCGTGCGGTCTGCGGGCAGTGCCGCGCCTGCCTGCGCGGGCGTCCCTGGTACTGCTTCAACACCCACAACGCCGAGCAGAAGATGACGCTGGCCGCGACCGGCCAGGAGCTCTCCCCCGCGCTGGGCATCGGCGCCTTCGCCGAGAAGACCCTGGTCGCGGCCGGACAGTGCACGAAGGTCGACCCGGCCGCCTCCCCGGCCGTCGCAGGGCTGCTCGGCTGCGGCGTCATGGCCGGCATCGGCGCCGCGATCAACACCGGGAACGTCGGCCGCGGCGACAGCGTCGCCGTGATCGGCTGCGGCGGCGTCGGCGGCGCGGCGATCATGGGCTCCCGCCTGGCCGGGGCGGCGAAGATCATCGCGGTCGACGTGGACGAGCGGAAGCTGGAGACCGCCAAGCGCCTCGGCGCCACCCACACCGTGCTCTCCGGCAAGCAGGACGTCGTCGAGGCGGTGCAGGCGCTGACCGGCGGCTTCGGCGCGGACGTCGTCATCGAGGCCGTCGGCCGCCCCGAGACCTACCGGCAGGCCTTCTATGCCCGCGATCTGGCCGGCACGGTCGTGCTGGTCGGCGTGCCGACGCCGGAGATGAAGCTGGAGCTGCCGCTGCTGGACGTCTTCGGCCGCGGCGGCGCGCTCAAGTCCTCCTGGTACGGGGACTGCCTGCCCTCGCGCGACTTCCCGATGCTGATCGACCTCCACCTCCAGGGCCGCCTGGACCTGGACGCCTTCGTCACCGAGACCATCGCGCTGGACCAGGTCGAGCAGGCGTTCACGCGGATGCACGAGGGCGACGTGCTGCGCTCGGTGGTGGTCTTCTGATGGCGGCGCGCGTCGAACACCTGGAGACCTCGGGCGTCTTCACCCTGGACGGCGGCAGCTGGGAGGTGGACAACAACGTGTGGCTGGTCGGGGACGACCAGGCCGTCGTCGTCATCGACCCGGCCCACGACGCCGAGGCGATCCTGCGCGCCGTGGGCGGCCGCGAGGTCACCGCGGTGGTGTGCACCCACGCGCACAACGACCACGTCAACGCGGCGCCGGAGCTCGCCGAACGCACCGGCGCGCCGATCCTGCTCCATCCGGACGACGTGCCGCTGTGGCAGCAGACCCATCCGCACCGCAAGCCGGACCGCGACCTCGCGCACGGCATGGTGCTCACCGTCGCGGGCACGGAGCTCCACGTCCTGCACACGCCGGGACACGCACCCGGCGCGGTCTGCCTGTACGCGCCGGCCCTGGCCACCGTCTTCACCGGCGACACGCTCTTCGCGGGCGGTCCGGGGGCCACGGGGCGGTCCTTCTCGGACTTCCCCACCATCGTCCGCTCCATCGCCGACCGGCTGCTGACCCTCCCCCCGGACACGCTGGTCCGCACCGGCCACGGCGGCACCACCACGATCGGCGCGGAGGCGCCGCACCTTCAGGAGTGGATCGCCCGGGGACACTGACGCGACGTCACCGGCAGCACCGGCGTCACCGGCACCCCGGCAGTGCGGCGACGCCGTCGGCCCGCCACCGCGTCCACCCGTCGACGCGGTGGCGGGAATGCCCTCACCGGGCCTTCGAGCCCCCAACTTCCGCTTATGATCCGATGGTGCTCGACTCACGCCATCTCGCCACCTTCCACGAAGTGGTGACCGCTGGCACCTTCTCCGCAGCCGCGCGGTCCCTGGGCTGCACACAGCCCGCGATCACCCAGCAGATGCACGCGCTCGAACGCAGCGTGGGCATGCCGCTGTTCGTCCGTGCGGGACGCCGGCTGAGACTGACGGAGGCGGGCGAGGCCCTGGCCCGCCACACCGGGCTGATCCTGGACCAGCTGTCGGCGGCGGAGCAGCAGTTGGGCGCCCTCTCGCGCCTGCACAGCGGACGCGTGCGGATCTGCGCGTTCCCGAGCGCCAACGCCACGCTGGTGCCGGCGGTGATCGCGCGCCTGCTGGCGGAGCACCCCGGGATCCGGATCGAGTTACAGGAGGACGAGCCTCCGGGCTCGCTGCGCCGGGTCCCGCAGGGTGAGTGCGACATCGCCCTGGCGTTCAGCTATCCCGGCTTCCAGGTGGGTGACGCCGCCGACCTGGTCGAGTACCCCCTGATGGAGGACCCGGTGACGGCGCTGCTGCCGGTGGGCCACCCGGCCGCCCGGCACAGCGCGGTCCGGCTGGCCGACCTGGCCTCGGAACGCTGGATCGCGGGCTGTCCGCGCTGCCAGGCGAACCTGCTGTACGCGTGCGCCGAGCAGGGGTTCGCCCCGGACGTCGTGTTCGCGACCGACGACAACCTGGCGGTGCAGAACCTGGTCTCCGTGGGCGCGGGCGTCGCCCTGATGCCCGGGCTGGTGCTGGGCTTCCTGCGGCACGACAAGGTGACCGCGCGGCCGGTGGAGCCGCTCACGCACCGCAAGATCTCGGCGTACGTGCTGCGTGACCACGCCCGGGTGCCGTCGACGGCCCTGGTGCTGGAGGTGCTCCGGGAGGTGGCCGACGCCCACGGCGGGACGTGACGCCTCCGATAAGCAGCGCTTGGCCGTGTCCAAGCAACGCTTGTTGGACGGGTCCGGCCGTGGCGCGCACAGTGGGGCCGTGCCCTCATCCGCCGCATACGACGCAACCGGCGTCAGGACGACGACGCCGTGGATCAGCGACCTCGCCGCAGGGATCCGCGAGGTGCTCCGACGCGACCTGACGCCCCACATGACGGCGTGCCAGGTGGCCGAGCTGCTCAGACCCTCACTGGGCAGGCCCGGTCTGCTGAGCGCCGCGCAGCAGGAAGGCTGCGCGGAGACCTACCGGCAGCACCTGCTGTACGCGGAGCCCGACGGCAGCTTCTCAGTCGTCGCCCTGGTCTGGCTGCCCGGCCAGCGGACCCCGATCCACGACCACCTCAGCTGGTGCGTCGCCGGAGTCCACCAGGGCCAGGAGACCGAGCACCGCTACCGGCCGGCCGGCGACGACCCGGCCGCCGGGCTGGTCCGCGACGGCAGCACGGTGAACCCGACCGGCGCCCTGTCCGCGATCGCGCCGCCCGGCGACATCCACCGGGTGTGCAACACCGGCCCCACCAAGGCGATCTCGCTGCACATCTACGGGGCGGACATATCCCGGCTCGGGTCCAGCGTCCGCAGGACCTACGACGCGCCGCACGACGAACCGTGACGTCGGACCACCACCCCGGACGACCCAGGCGAACGGCACGGGCGCGAGCCCCCCAGCAGAAGCGCGAAGCACCTTGACGACGAACTCCCCTCACACCGCCCGCTCCACCCACCCCACCCGCGTCGCGCCGGTGCGCGACATCGCCGTCGTCGGCGCGGGAGCGGCCGGCACGCTGACGGCGATGCGCCTGCTCCAGCACGCCGCCGCAGACCCCGGGCCGACCCGCCGCGTCTGGCTGATCGACCCGGCGCCGACCGGCCGTGGCCTGGCCTTCTCCACCACCGAGCCGCACCACCTGCTGAACGTGCCCGCGACCAACATGAGCGCGCACGTCGACCAGCCCGGTCACTTCGTGCAGTGGCTCGGCGAGCACGGACACGGCGACGGCTTCGTCCCGCGCGGCCTGTACGGCCGCTACCTCGCCGACAGCCTGGACGAGGCGGTACGGCGGCGGGGCGCGCCCGAACTCGTGCGCCTGCACGAGCGGGTCGTCTCGATCAGCCACTCCCCCGCCGGCGGTGACGGCGACCGCGGCGGGTCCGTGGAACTCCGGTTCGCGACAGGTCAGGTCCTGGCGGCCCACGCCGTGGTGCTGGCGCTCGGCAACTTCCCGCCCGACACCGGCTGGGCGCCGACCACGCTGCGCGCCGCGCCGGGCTTCTTCCCGGACCCGTGGATGCCGGGGCTGAGCGCCGCGATCGGCGACACCGGTGACGTCCTGCTCGTCGGCACCGGCCTGACGATGGTGGACATCGCCCACACCCTGCGGCGGCCCGGCCGCGTCGTCCACGCGGTCTCACGCCACGGACTGCTCCCGCAGCGCCACGGCGAGCCGCTGCTGCCGCCCGCCGATCCCCCGCACCTCGACGGCTGCGCGGGCCTCGCCGAGCTGCGCAGGGCGGTGCTGTGTCACCTGTCGCGCTGCCGCCGCACCCACGGCGACTGGCGGCCGGGCGTGGACAGCCTGCGTCCGCTCACCACCGCGCTGTGGCAGCGGCTCGCCCCCGACGAGCAGGCCGCCTTCCTGCGCGAGGACCTCCGCCACTGGGAGACGCACCGCCACCGCATCCCGCCCAGCAGCGCCGAGGCCCTGCGGTCGGCCGTCGAGTCCGGCCAGGTCACCGTCGGCAGCGGCACCGTCACCGGGGCCGAGGTCGGTCCCGACGGCATCCGCGTCGTCCTCGACGACGGCCGGGCGCTGACCGTTACGGCGGTGGTGAACTGCACCGGCTCCCAGACCGACCTCACCCGCGTCGCCGACCCGTTCGTGACGGACCTCCTCGGCTCCGGCCTCGCGCTGCCCGCCCCGCTCGGCGGAGGTCTGCAGACCGACCCCACCGGTCGGCTGCTCCCGGCGGCCGGGCGAACGCAGGCGCCGCTGTGGACACTTGGCGGCCTGCGGCGCGGCGGTCTGCTGGAGACCACGGCGATCCCCGAGATCCGCCACCAGGCCGACTCCCTCGCGCGCGAACTGCTCACCCACACCGGCGTCGCGACCGCCCCCGCCCCCCAACTGCTCGACGCCACCGCCTCGAACGGGACTCGCTGACGCCACCTGACACACGACGCAGCGGCGCTAGAAGTCCCACCCGTCCCCGTCGGCCTCCGTCCTCGCCGCCGCGACGGCCGGGGACGGGGACCGGGCGGCGAACGAGTCGCCCGCCATGCCGGCGACGAGGGTGGTGCCGTCCGCCGGGTCGATCAGCAGGAACGATCCGGTGCGCCGGGAGTCGGCGTAGGAGTCGAGCGCGAGCGGCTCGGCGGTGCGCAGCGTGACGCGGCCGATGTCGTTGGCGGTGAGCCGGCCCGGGTGCGGGTCCTGGGAGAGGTCGTCGAGGGTGAGCCGCGAGGGGATGTCCTCGACGATCGCCTTCACGGTGCGGGTGGTGTGCTTGAGCAGGACCCGCTGGCCGACGGTGAGCGGCGTGTCGGCCACATGGCACACGGTCGCCTGGACCTCCTTGGTGATCCGCGGCGGCGGTCCGGCGGTGAGCATGTCGCCGCGCCCGATGTCGATCTCGTCGGCGAGCCGGACGCTGAGGGAGGCTCCGGCCGCGACGACGTCCGCGGACTGCCCGAGCACGTCGAGCGCGGTGACGGTGGTGGTGCGGTCGCAGGGCTGCACGGTCACCGTCTGCCCGACCCGGAGCCGGCCGGTGAGCAACTGGCCCGCGTAGTACCGCTCTCCGCCGTGCCGGATGACCATCTGCACGGGGAACCGGACACAGGGGCTCGCCGCCTCGTCCCCCACGTGCACCGACTCCAGGTGTTCCAGCACGGTGGGGCCGCCGTACCAGTCCATGCGGGCGGAGGGTTCCACGACGTTGTCCCCGCCGAGCGCCGAGATCGGCACGGCGGTGACCTCGGGGACGCCCAGGCCCGTGGCGTAGCCGGTGAACTCCTCGGCGATGGCGGCGAAGACGGGCTCGGCGTAGTCGACGAGGTCCATCTTGTTGACGGCCAGGACG
>NZ_BBPQ01000101.1:0-17256 GCF_000787855.1 Streptacidiphilus anmyonensis
AAACCGATGAGCAAATGCTGCTCTTCGAAGTGAACCAAGCCACCTTGCAGTCGTTGCGGTTGCCGGGCAGCGGGCGACCGACAACAACAACTCGTCGACTGTCGGCGTCGATGACGACCTGGTGATTGGTGGAGTACCGGTAGTTCCTCGACTGCTCAGCAACGACGTGGTCACGGGTGGGCACGAGGGTGCCGTCCACGATGAGCACGGTGCCTTTGCGGAATCGCTGCCGCTGCTTGAGCGCCAGCATTGGCCCGGTGTGGTCGACGATCCGGTCGGCGGCGGACTTCGAGACGCCGAACAGCGGGGCGAGTTGCCGCAGCGTCAGATTGGTGCGCCAGTAGGCGGCCACCAACAGGACCCTGTCCTCAAGCGGCAGCGACCACGGACGTCCTGGGCGGACCCTGTCTGCGCCCTCACGGCGGAGCGCTGTGATCAGCTTGCGAAAGAGCCGCGGGCTCAGCCCGGTGAACGGGGCTATCCATGAAGGCTCCGAAGCCGTGATGACGCCAGCCATATCAAGATCATGCCAGGCGGCGGGGCACCCTTGTCCCAGCTCAGGACGCCGCAGGGGCAGAGGGGAGGTTTGCGCTCGTGTAGGCATCCGCGATGCTGAACACGCTGGCGCAAGTCGGGCACTCCGCACGGCCGAAGACATGCCTGATGCCCTCGGCGAGTCGGTGCTGCTCGTCGCGGACAGCTGTGGCGTGCATCCAGTGGCCCAGGTCGCGCAGTTCCTCGGCTGGGGTGGGCAGAAGGGCCCGGCGCTCGATGTCGCCCAGATCCCAGTCGCGGATGGCCGAGTAGTTGCCGTAGTCCCCGATGGCGATGGTCACCTCCGCTCCGCAGCGCGGGCAGGACACGGTGTAGAAGTCGTCGGTGAAGTCCCCCAGGGCGGCGCTCCAGTGGTACTGCCCTTCGAGGGCGAGCAGATCGCCGAAGATCCGGTTGTAGTCGGCAGGGCTGGTCCGAAGCTGCCTGTCCACGAGTTCCCGCAGCTGGGCGATCGCATCCGGGCAACCCGCAAGCAGAGCCTCGCCGTCCCGATGCTGCATGGTGCCCCGCACGATGGCGCTGGCCAGTTCAAGCGCCTGGGCACTTGCGGGAGCCAGGCTTGCCAAGCGTGGAAGAGCGGTGAAGCTCGCCGGGGAGACCGTCTCACCGTGCAGGCAGAGACGGTCCCAAAGCTCTTCCCAGGCCTCCGGCGTTTCCTCGCGCGCCACCTGATCCAGGAGCGCGGGGACTCGCTCAGTCGCCCCGTGAGCGCTCAGTCGCCCCGTGAGCATCGACCGCCTGCGTCCAGTCCATCACCAGGGCATTCAACCGTCCCCAGGGGCCCCCGTGCCAACCTGCAGCCGGGCAGATCGACGGACTCCTTGATCATTGCGGGACAGCCCTTCGGGGGTGGTCTTCGATAACTCGTGGGCGTGGATACCGTCGCCCCAGCCCTGGGCCCTGGACATTCGCCGGACCGGAGTAGGCCACCCGCAGGCGGCCCGAAGCCTATGCGGCGGGCGGGTGGTGGCGGTCTGGTCGCCGCACTGACGGGGGCTGCTTGTGTTCGTCATCTTGCGAACACAAGCAGCCCCCGGGGCCTGAACCGGAATCAACCGGACGGATCCCCCGAACGAGACCCCTGGGGATCACCCCTCGGGTCAGCTGGCCCGAGCAAAACGGGCATTCTAACCGAAGGGGCGGTCTTCCAACTCAGTTACCGAGTGCGGAAGAGAACCCAATTCGGGGAAGACGTCACGCCGATGGCCCGCGAGAGCAGCACGGAGCCACTGCGTCAGCCCGACCTCATCTCTTGTCCACTCCATCTCGAGGCCGTTGAAATAGACGGTTGGCCACTCATCCCCAGCCGCGCTCACCTGGGAGGCGAAGGCGTCACCATCGGGGGTAGTACCCCAGAGGATCAGCTGTCCAGGCCGGTGGCCGAAGTCGATGACGGGGTCGCCATCGCCGGCAAGTTCAGCAAGGCTCGGTGCCAGGAAGGAGTTTGCTTCCTCCATCGTCCGAGGGCCAAAGATGTTGATCTGGCCAGCAATCACCGAGTCCCCGTAGGCAGACAGAAACAGCGCCGTATCCTCGGGGAAGGTGACACTCCATGCCGCTTCCAGCGGCCCCATGGCCATGCGATCAGCGGCACGCAAGGGCGCGCCGAGAAGATCGGCGAAGTCAACGTCGTTCATGAAAACCGTCCCTCATATGCACCACGATCCTGCTGCTGTCGCATTGTTCTCGATTACGCAGGACCGATTGAGCGATCCGAACGCATTGTAGATGATCGATGTGGGGACGGGTGAAGTTGCATTGCCGTAGACGGGGGTCACGTTGACCCATTCGTAGCCCCCGGCCTTGATCACGTCTCGGAGAGGCATCTCCATCTTGCTCTTCATCCAATAGTTCGCCTTGCTGTATAGGGCGGCGAAGTTCTGAAGGCTCTTGTTGTTGCCATTCAAGACGAATGCGATGAGGTGGCCTCGTGCCCGGTTTCCCGTAGGAAGGCTGTGAAGCCACTGCACCCGGTCTGCTGGGCAGATAGACCATGGTGCCAAGCTTGCCGCCCAAAAGTGGGGAACTGCCGCAAGGGTTGCTGTTCAATTAGGCCGCGGCGAGCTTCGCGGCCGCGATGGCAGTTACCAGGGCCGCTGCAATGCCTCCGGCACCAGTCACGGGGTTCAGGATGTTCGAGGGGTTGATCGTGCCGCTTGGGTGAGTGGCGGAAGCAGCGGCGTGGACGGTCAAGGCCGCCGTGCCGATGGTCTTGGTGAGCTGGACGGCCTCGGCACGGATCTTCGCTGCCAGTGCCGCGGCTGCTGCAGCGGCTGCAGCTCGTGCGGCCGCAGCGGCTGCTGCCTCACAGCTCCAGCACGTCCCACCTCCGCCGCCGCCTCCACCCCCACCGCCTCCACCGCAGCCACCGCCACCGCCACCAAAGGAGCAGGGGTCGCTAAGACCCATCGGGACGCAGGACTGCGTCCGAGGGAAGAGGTCCCAGACGCTGCCGGTATAGGTGCTGGTGCTGCTGCCCCCGTGCGTGAGCGGCTGGGAGTTTTGGCAGTAGTCGTAGGCGGCGCTGCCCACTCCGTAGATCCCGATGCCGGCGGCTAGGACCCACCCCAACGGACTCCAGTCGAGTGCTCCGTCTGCCGCTTCCCCTGTCCCCATCGCGCCCAGATCCGCCGCGGCAGCTCCGGCGTCGTGACCGGAAGGATCACCCATGGTGAGCGGAGCGTCGTTTCCGTAGGCGAACGGGTTGGCACTGACACTGTCACCGATGGGGCTGTTGTCCTGGGTGTCGACGGTGTTGAAGGCGCCGTTGCCCGGCTCGTACCACCTGGCGGCCATGTTGATCTGGCTGGTGGTGGGGTCGGTGTATTCGCTTTGGTATCCGAGGGTGCCGGCGAGGCCGTTGGTGTTGGTGACAGTGCCCCAGGGGTCGTAGGCGGCGGAGCCACCGAGGGCGCTGCCGGCTGCGGTGAACTGGGCGACGACGTCGGTGTGGAGGTCGGTCCACACCAGCGCGGCGCCGGTTCCGGGCGTGGTTTCGGCGAGGAGGGTGCCGTCGGCGTTGCGGCTGTAGGTGGTGGTGCCGTCGGAGGCGACGATGTTGTCCTGGCCGCTGTAGCTGAGGGTGGTGCTGCCTACCGCGATGTTCCGGCCGAGGGCGTCGTAGGTGTAGGTGGTGGGGCCGGCAGTGATCTGCTGGCCGTAGGCGTCGAAGGCGTAGGCCTGGGTGGCGTTGTTGGCGGTGAACGTCTTGCCGGTCAGAGTGCCGCGTGCCGTGTAGCTGTAGGTGGTGGAGCCGTCGGAGGTGAGCTCGTCTCGGTTGTCGTAAGTGAAGGACTTGGTACCGGCGGTCAGGCGGTTGCCGTCGTCGTCGTAGGTGTAGCCGGTCGTGGTGGCGCTGCCGCTGGCGGGTGTGTCGGTCCAGGAGGTCAGGCGTCCGGCTTGGTCATAGCTGTAGCCGTTGGTGCCCGCACCGGCGAAGCCGGTGGTGGTCTTGGTCTGGAGCTGGTCGGCGTTGTCGTAGGTGTAGTTGATCGACGCGACCGTGGCGTTGCTGGGGGTGGTGAGCGTGTCGCTGGTCAGGCGGTGCAGGGAGTCATAGCCGAACGTGCGAACGTCACCGCCGGTGCCGTAAGTGATGGTCATTCGCTGGGAGAGGCTGTTGTAACCGTAGGTCAGAGTCATGCCGGTGACAGGGTCGGCAGCGGTGTTGAGGCGTCCGTCGGTGTCGTATGTGTAGCTGCTGGTGCCGGAAGCATCCGCGCGGCTGACGACTGACCCGTCGGGGTTGTAGGCGAGGCTGCTGCTCCCGGCCTGCCCGCTGGTGCTGAGGAGTTCACCGATCGCGTTGGTGTTGTAGCTCTCGCTCGCGCTGCCAGCCGTGCTGCCGGTGAGGTCGCCGTTGAGGGAGTAGCCGAACGTGCGGGTCTGTGTGGGAGCGTCGGCGCCGGAGCCGGCCTGGCTGGTGAGGTTGCCGAGGGCGTCGAAGGTGCTGGCGATGGTGACGCCGCCGGGCAGGGTGGTGTTGGTGGCGTTGCCGTCGGCGTCGTAGGCGGTCCAGGTGGTGCGGTCCGATGCGGCCGCGTCGCACCTTCGAATGTAGGCGCGGAAGAGCCCTGCTGTTAATGGGAGTTGGGCGTAGCGCCACCCCGGCGGCGAGCCGGAGTGAACATGCCCGGTGTGTCCTCGTTCAGCCAGCCCCGCTCCACCAGCCGTTTCAACTTCGACCGCGTGCCCTCGATCTTCCCGGCCTCGGCAGGCAGCCCGATCCTCGGCACGATCTGCTTGGCGCGTACCGGCCCCGGCGCATCGGCCACCACCTCCAGAATGTCCCTATACACCCGCGGCAGAACCTCCGCTCCCATCCCGGGTTGCCAGTTCGGCACCGTCAGCTCCCCGATGACGTTCCGCCCCCACATACGCCGAAGCCGCCGGAGCAATCGTGCTCAGCCGATGGGTGTCCGCCCCGACCCCCGGCTCCTCCGGGGTCATCTCCGCCAGAACCTCGGCTACCGTCTCCCGGGTGATCCGCAGCCGCTCCAGCCCTTCCCGGGCCGCACTCAGCCGCCCGGACACCTCGGCGAGCTCGGCTTCCAGCTCCTCCACCCGCGTCCGGGCAATCGCCTCGCGGGCTTCCAACTCCTCGAACAGCGAGCCCATCCACCGCTCCTCTCCCGCTACCACGGTAGAGACGAGCAGGCCCGAGCACAGCCCCGAGGGCCTGACCGAGCGGCGCAGCCTATTCGGTGATCACGACATCAGGGTGTGCGCAGCTCGGCGGGGAACCCGGTCCAGCGCAGGTCGCCTGGGAGATGGCTCATGTCGTTGTAGACCAGGACCGTCGCCGGCCGGGCCGGGGCGTAGCGGATCACGGTGAGGGCCGCGTTGGCGTGGTTGAGCCCCATCCATCGGCAGGCCGGGGCGTCCATCGCCGCCCGCACCAGCCAGGCGATGAGAAAGGCGTGGGTGACGACCAGGTCGTGACGCGGTGCATCCCCGCGGTCAACCGGCCCGGTGAAGTCCATGACCGCCTGGCAGGCCAGCTTCGCGCCATGCGCACGCTCCTCGGCTGGCACCGAGGCGAACCGCGCCCACCATGCCTCGGCGACCTCTGCCGGGAACTCGTCCCGCGCCGGGACATACGGAACGTAGTCGCCCGCCGCCTCCGACTCGAGGAGCGGCACGTCGGCCAACTGCCCTCCGAGCAGACGGGCCGTCTGCACCGCGCGAGGCAGCGGACCGTGGTGGACCGCGGTGAACGGTATGCCGTTCAAGCGCTTGCCCAGCAGCTCCGCCTGCCGCCGCCCAGCTTCTGTGAGCTCTCCCTCGTCGGGAGTGGCTTCGCCGTGGCGAGCGAGATAGAGATATCGATCTTGCATGCCGGGTGGACGCCATCGCACGAACCGTCGGTTCCTGCTTCCTCCTCACTTTCCCTTCAGAAGAGCCGCACCCGTTTCAGATCGCCGCCACCTGGTGCGGCTTGGCCCTGGAACTGTGGCAGCAGCTGAAGTAGCGCGAACGGCCCCGACCGGGCCAGCACGGTGAACACGAAGGAAGGGCCGCCCTCCGCAACCAGGCAGAGCGCGGCCCTCCTTCATCTGCGGCCAGATTCGGCCCTGCGTCCACCTCGTCGACCGACCGGTGACCTGATCGATGGGCGGTCAAGCATCGTCCACGAGCGGGAGCGATCGCGACGGCGTCCCGGTCCTGCGGTGACTCCCTGCCCGAACTCCCCTACTGATACTGGCTGTAGTTACTCAGGCCGTGATTCTCCGCACATCCGTGACGGCGCGTAGCCGAGCGCGCTGCGCGCGGGGGTGATGACCGGCCCTGGAGTCGGGGGTGGCGCTCCGCGCCGGTCTGATCCTGGCTCTCGCGACAATGAAGCCGCCGGGCGGGACAGGCGGGGGCGGGTCGCCGGGTGAAGGCTGGGCCGCTTCACGAGCCCACTGGTGGTGACGCATCGACACCCGCAGGGCGCAGCCCGGCGGGCGAGCCTCCTCCGGCCCGGCGGGCGCACCGGGAGGGAGCCGGCCGCAGCCCGCGGTCCCTCGACCCGCGCTGCCGTTGATCGCCGGTGTCCGCTTCGGCTCGGGAGTCGAACCGAACTCCCCGTCGGACCATCGACCTTGGCCAGGCGGCGCACACAGTGCGCAGGCCGGGTCGGCCGCGTCTGCCTGATGAGCGCCTACCCTTGGCTGTCTCGGCTGCCCCGAGTCGCGGGTCCGGGCTGCCCGCACCGACGCGTGGCAGCCCGGACTCCCGCCAGTCCCACCCCGGGCGTCCGGACCATCACGTCCGTACCCGCCGCCCAGGGGGTCGGGGTCCGACCTGCGTCCACGTTCCGCTTCCGTCGGTGTGCCGGGCGTGGCGTGCTTCCACGCGCCCCCTGGCGCGCCCCACGCGGTCTTCCGCAGGCCGGTGACGCCAGGTCAGGATGAGCGCGGTTCCTGTCCGAACGGTTGAAGGAGGACTGCGATGGGCGAGCATGAGAAGCCGCCACCGGACCCGGGCCAGGGCACGCCGCCGCCGGGCAACTCCGACGGGCAGGTCCCCACGCCGCCACCCTCGGACGGGAAGCACAAGAAGTGACCGAGCCCGACGAGCTGGTCGGCCTGCGGAAGCGGACGGACGCGGCCATGGCCGAACGCGGGGCCTGGCCCGAGCGCTCGGCTTGGCTGCGCGAGGCCTGCGCGGCGCTCCCGCGTGACCGGTTCGCCCCGGAGCGGCTGTGGCGGTGGGACGGGCACGCGTACGTGGCGGTCGACCGGACCGCGGACCCGGCCCGGTGGGCCGGGGTACTGTTCGCCGGGCTGGACGCCGCGGCGGTCACCCAGGTCACCGCAGGGCTGCCGTCCTCGAGCCTGTCCGCGCCCGCGGTCGTCGTCGACATGATGGACGCCCTGCAGCTCGAGCCCGGCCACCGGGTGTGGGACGTCGGCACCGGGCAGGGCTGGACCTGCGCACTGGCCGCCTGGCGCGCCGGTCCCGGACTGGTGGTGTCCACCGAGACCGACCCCCGTCTGGCCGCGAGCGCCCAAGAACGGCTTGACCGGCTCGGCGTGAGGGCCGAGGTCCACGTCGGTGACGGAACCCGACAGGCACCGGGCCCGGGACGGTTCGAGCGGATCCACGTCACCTACGCCGTGGAGAGGGTGCCGATGCGCTGGCTCGCCCGGACCAAGCCCGGCGGGCGCATCGTCTATCCCTGGGGCCGACTCGGACACGTCGCACTCACCGTGGAGCCGGGCGCCGCCTCGGCCAGCGGTCCGGTGCTGGGCCTGGGCCAGTTCATGCCCGACCGCCACGCCCCTGCCCCGGCCGGGCCGGCGGGCTACCAGCGGGTGCGGGGCAGCAGAGCGCCGGACAGCGAGCGCACCCTCGTGCGCGACCTGGCCACGCTGCGCGAGGACTGGAACCTCACGTTCGCGCTGCGCGTGGCGGTGCCGGACGCCGTGGTGGCAACCGCCGTCGACAGCGACGGCGTCAACGCCTGGCTGCACGACGGCGACCGGTCCTGGGCCGCGCTGTCGGCCACCGGCCAGGGCACCGTCGCGCTGTTCCAGGGCGGCCCCCGCCGCCTCGGCGACGACATCCTGGAAGCATGGGACCAGTGGGAGGAGCTCGGGCGGCCCGCGCCGACCGACTACGGCATCACCGTCACGCCGACCGCCCAGTGGGCCTGGCTCCGCGACCCGTCAACCGGCCCGCGCTGGCCCGCCGGGCGCCTCGCCGCCGCCATCACCTGACCGCGCGTCAACGGACCCGGTAGCAGATGCCCGGCCGAGTCCGAGGGCCGGGCGGGGCCGGGAGCTGGTCACGCCGGGTAGCGGCATGCCTGGGCATGCGCGAGGAGGGCATCCCGGACGGTCTGCAGGCGGCGGCCGCCGTCGGTGTCGGGGAGCGTGGGGCGGCCTGCCGCTACCTGGACGGTGGAGTCCAGGTTGATGCTCACATCGAGGTGCGCGTCGGCCTTCTCCGTCAGGCGCAGCAGGACATGGGCGAGGTTCTCGGGCAGTTCCGCCCGGCGCTGTGCGTAGGGGCGGGTCGCCTCGACGAGGTCAGCGGCCAGTTGCTCGGCTGCCGGGCCGGTGAACACCTGTCGGCGGTCGGCGTTTTCCCCTAATTCGAGCGGTTGTTGTCGGCGTAATTCCCCACCCTCGTGGTCGCCGGTCACCAGGGGGATGGCGGTCGTCGGCCCGGGGCTCGTCTACTGCCTGTTCGAGTGGTTTGACCTGGTAGTAATCGTTCCATCCGAATCATCCGTGTTCCCCTGGGGCATGTCCGTGCCGAGTTGAGGACCCGCGGTCATCTGGGAGTTGTCGCGGTCCCTCGACCGACGGGCCGAGAGGCCGGCGGACACGCTGGATGGCAAGGAGAACGTTCACGGTGGTCGACATCGTCGAGATCTACGTTCACTGGTATGCGGGCCGGTCGAAGAACCAGCTGGCCGCGTCGCTGGGGGTGGACCGCAAGACGATCAGGAAGTACCTGGCGCCGGCGGCGGCCGCCGGAATCACGCCGGGCGGGCCACCTATGGGCGAGGCGGACTGGGCCAAGCTGATCAAGGTCTGGTTTCCGGAGCTCGCCGACCGGAAGCTGCGGCAGGTTACCTGGGCGGAGATCGACCCGCACCGCGACTACATCAAGACCCTACTGGAGACCACGACCGTAACACGATCCACCAACGCCTGCGGGACGAGCAGAAGTTGAAGGTCTCGCTGACCGCGTTCCGCCGCTGGGTGCCACGGGCAAGCGTCACCGGATCTGGGCGTTCGTGATGGTGTTGCCCAGGTCACGGCACCTGTTCGTGCAGCCGGTGGTCCACATGGACCAGCACGCCTGGACCGAGGCCCACGTCGAAGCGCTTCGCTTCTTCGGCGGCGTCCCGCGCCGGCTGGTGCCGGACAACCTGCGCACGGCGGTGGACCGGCCCGACCTCTACGACCCCCAGATCAACAAGTCTTATGCAGAACTCGCCCTCTACTACGGAGCGTTGGCTGATCCGGCTCGCGCGTCGCATCCGAAGGACAAGCCGCGGGTCGAGCGACCGATGCCCTATGTCCGCGACTCGTTCTGGAGCGGCCGCCAGTTCACCTCGATCGAGCACATGCAGGCCGAGGCGGTGGTCTGGGCCCGGGAGGTTGCCGGACACAGGCAGTGCCGGCCGCTGGACGGGGCGTCCCCTGGGGCGGCGTTCGAGGCGGCCGAGGCCGAGGCCCTGCTGCCGCTGCCGGACAAGCCATTCGTGCTGGCCCGCTGGTCGAAGGCCCAGGTCGGCCCGGACATCCACATCAAGGTCGGCCACACTCTCTACTCGGTGCCATGGAAGCTGATCGGCCGCAAGGTCGACGTCCGCTCCACCGCGACCGTGGTCCAGGTCTTCCACGAAGGCCAACTCGTCAAGACCCACGCCGCCATTGAACAGGGCAAACGCACCGACCCGGGCGACTACCCGCCGCAGAAGATCGCGTTCCAGATGAAGACGCCGATCTGGTGCCGCGGCCAGGCATCTGAGGTCGGTGACGCCTGCCGCGAGGCCATCGACCTGCTGCTGGAGGTCAACGCGCTCTACCGGCTCCGGGCCGCCCAGGGGATCCTCGGCCTGCGCAAGAAGTACGGCGACCAGCGGCTGGAAGCCGCCTGAGCAAAGCCCTGACCGTCGGCGACCCGTCCTACCGCACCATCAAGGGCATCCTGATCGCCGGCACCGAGACCGACCCCGAACCGGAGACCGGCGACGCCGGGCGCCTCCGCGTTCCTCCACAACCCCGAGGGCCTGTTCGCCACCGCCATCCCCTCCCAGACCACGGACGAACACCCCCACGACCCCGGTCACGACGGCGCCGACGATGCGACGGAGGCCGCCCGATGAGCGTGCTGAACACCGCCCTGCGCGAGTCCCTCCGAGCGCTGCGACTGTCGGGGATGCCGGAGACCCTGGACGCCCGACGGGCCCAGGCCCACGGCGGCGAACTCGGCCACCCGAACTTCCTCCAGGTCCTCCGCCAGGACGAGATCACCCGCCGCGAGACCGTCGCCTTCCAACGACGCCTCCAGCGAGCGAAGTTCGAGCAACAGGTCACGCTCGAGGAGTTCGACTTCACCTCCCCGAAGCTGCCCGCAGCCCAGATCCGCGACCTGGCCGCCCTGCGCTGGCTCCACACCCGCGAGTCAGTGATCTTGTTCGGGCCCGTCGGCGTCGGCAAGACACACGTCGCCCAGGCACTCGGCCACCTCGCCGTCAGGCAGGGCGCCCATGCCCGCTTCGCGAAGACCAGCCGGATCCTGACCGAGCTCGCCGACAGCCACGCCGACCGGACCTGGGACAAGCGCATGCGCGAGCTGATCCGCCCCGACGTCCTGATCTCGACGACTTCGCCATGCGCCAGCTGACCGCCGCGCAGGCCGACGACCTCTACGAACTCGTCTCAGAACGTCAAGGACGCTCGCTGATCATCACCAGCAACCGGGCTCCCAGCGACTGGTATCCCCTCTTCCCCAACCCCATCGTCGCCGAGTCGCCCCTCGACAGGCTGATCAACACCAGCCACCAGGTCATCATGAACGGACCCAGCTACCGGCCGAACAAGCGCCCCAAGAACCCCGTCGAGAAGCCCTCAAGCAGCTGACCGGCCTGGCCGTGGCCGCCCGTGAGAGGCTCTCGTCCGTGGTTGAGTCCTGGATCTTCGACGACGGCACGGCGGCCGAGTCCGCCGAGGCGGCACTGCAGCGGCTGCGGGAACGCATCGCGGCTGGGCGGCTGGAAAGCTGGCTGACCAGCTCGACAGGGAGATCGCTGGGGGTCATCAGCAACACCGAGCGGGCCATGGTCCTTCTGCTCGACGGTGACGATGACCCCGGCGAACACGCCGTCGACCCCGGAGTCACAGGCCGAGACGGCGGCTACATCCTTGCGAACGGGCAGCACGACGAGTATCCCAACTACGACACGATCCACCTGGCACAGGCGCTACGGATCGTTTCGCACATCCTTACGACCGGCACCCCACCCGCAGACGCACCCTGGGCAGTCGACCGCTGAGCCGACGCCCAGAGGGTGGGGAACTACGCCGACAGGCCCCCTGGGGAAAATCGCCGTCGTTCACACTTGTGGCTGTAGCGGGCGTCGGGGTCGTGCGGGGTGACGATCTCCACGCTTGCCCACGGGACCCGCGCCGCGGCCGGGTCCGGCCGGCCATCGGTCTCGGCCTTGCCCGTGTTGCGCTGGGTGGTCGTGCGCCGACTGGCGCGGTCGCGGGTCGACTTGGGTCCACGCCAGCCGAGCCGACCCTGGTCGTCGAACCAGTACTGCTGGATCCAGACCTGCCTCAATACCTGCACCGCTCGCAGTTCCCGCAGGCCAGGCGGGGCGTCATCGTGGTAGAGGGCTCGCAGGAGCCGTAGGCCTCCTCGCCGACCCGCAGGACGTACTCGAGCACGGCCTCCTTACCGCGTGGCAGCCGGTCGTAGCGGACTGGTCGGCCGTAGCGTTCGACCCAGCCTTGTGTCACCAGCCGGGAGAGCCAGTCATCGGCGTGCAGGGCGAGCGCATCCAGGGCCAGCCGCAGGGTTTCGGCGACGAGCTCGGCGCGATCGAGGCGACGGACCGCGGCCAGGATGTGGGTGGAGTCGGTTCGTATCCGTCCGCGCTGCTTGACCAAGCCGGCGTCGACCAGGCGGCCAACCATCACCGCCAGGAGGCGGTCGGCCCGGTCGCCTTCAGACATACGGTCGCGGAATTCGCTCAAAACTGAGTAGTCGAAGCCCGGGTCGTCCAGCTCCAGCCCGAGACAGTACTTCCAGTCGATTCGGCGCCGGACCGCTTGGGCGGCCTGCCGGTCCGTCAGGTTCTCGGCGAACTGCAGCACAGAGACCAGTGCGAGCTGTGCTGGCGAGATGCCCTTGCGGCCGTCCGCTGGAAACCAGTCCGCGAAGTCCTCGTCGGTGAACAGCCCGTCCAGATGGTCCCGGATCCACATTGCTGCCGTCCCACGCGGATTGCTCGCCCGAGCCATCCGCACTGTCAACGTCGGGACTACCTCGCCAGTCCACCAGCCCATGCCCATCGCGGCCCCCTCGACCGCCGCAGCACCCCGCCACCACCAGCACAGTAGGGGCAAGAGCAGTCGACAACGACGGCCACCGCACATCACCCAGACGAGCGAAGATCACCAACAGCATCCCAAAAGTGATCCAGAACCAAATTTCAGAGAGCGTTGACACAACGCTGAGGCGGAGCCCTGACCTGCACTGGTTACCGCCCCGGTGACCCCGATCCACCGCAGGTAACCAGCGCGCCGCTCCGCCACCAGCGTGTCGAGGGCCAACCGAGCGCGTTGGACAACACATGAACACCACGACCACGAGGAAGTTCTGACGCATCGCCCTGACCGTCGCAGCACTCGCCGCCGAAGACCCCCAGGCCCGGCGGGCCAGGCTCACCGTCCAGCACGACGGCATCACCATGAACGACCCCTACATCGCCACGCTCACCATCAGCGTCATCAGCCGACGCGCGATCGATCAGGCCCGCTTCGACGGCAAGCCCCTCGACTTCGACCTCGGCGCAGCCGTCCTCGGCGAAGTCGAGACGCGCTACCTGGTCGGCAACAAGCCCGCCCTGGACGCGGGCGAATGGCCCGACTACAGCATCGACGGCGGCAAGCTGCGCCTCGGTCCGGCCAACCTCCACAAGGACTCCGAGCTCATCACCACCCTCCTGCTCGACGGCGAGCCGAAGCTGCGCCCGGTCCTGCGGACCGTCCCCAACGTCAATCCGATCCGCGGCCGGCGGCACCCGAGCCAGAAGTTCGCACTCACCGCCCGCCTGACCTCCCGGGCTCTCGAAGCCGGATTCCTCCTCCTCGCCGCCGGTCTGACCCTCAACGCCACGAACCCGTACGACGGCGACAGCCCGCCTGTCATGGCAGCCGCCGCTCTCACCGTCGGCGTCTTCATCCTCGCCGTCGCCGCAGCCAGCGCCGCCAAGGAGCTCCACAGGCGACGGGCACTCAGACGCCCCTCTTCCCAAGCACCCGGACAGGACATCCCGGCAGGGACAGACACCTTGGCGATCCCGGAGCAGCCATCGGAGGAGCCGTGGTGGATAGAAGCGTTGGTCGCCCGACGCCCCGGCCGGGAGCCTGCCTCAGGTGGCGCGCCGCGCTCCGTTCCACTCCGCAGGGAGCAGGCCACGACGCGCTCTCGAACCGGTCGGCAACTGCCCCGGCAGCGGGACCGGGCGGGGTGGGGCGCTTCCTGTCTCAGCCGATGACCGTGAAGGCCACCACGTGCGCCCCGGTGGGGCCGTCCGAGACCCGCACGTCCAAGCTGGCGGGATCGCCCTTGGGGGCGCCGAGCCGACTCCAGTAGTACAAGCCACCTCGGCGCGCTCCGGCGCGGACTTCATGGCGTCCAGGCCCGCGCATCGGCCGTCCCGGACACCCTGGACTGGATCTGCGCCCTCCGCCCGACGCGCCGGGAGCAACCCGATCGGGTCCGAGATAGCCAAGTGTCCGGCCGGTCCAGGTAGTCACGGACCTGACCGAGGGCCGAGGGCCTTGGCGGATCTGGGGCGTCAGACTCGGCTCTGCCAAGGCCGGGAGCCTCAGGTGAGGAAGCGGTCAGCAGACGGAAACGGTCAGCTGCGACCCGTGCCGCCCGCACAGCGGGCGGCCGTGGCCGACATCGCTCCACCAGCGAGTGGAGGGATGCATGAATGGTCCCATCAACCGTTGCCAGAAGGCGATCGCCGCCGTGAGACACGCGCGACCTGTCACCCGATCAGCGGCTCCGATCCTCACCGGAGCGGGTCTGATTCTAAGCGCGGCGTGCCCGCTCGGCCCCCGACAGGCGCACTAGCATCGCGATTGCCCCTGAATGCGCCGCGGCCTCCTCGCAGCCCCGAGCCTGCGGTCTTCTGGCGGCCTAGAGCCTCTCCGACGGGTCGCTCGGAGGCACTGGCGTGAGGTGCTCGGACGGGGGCTCGCTCCCGGGCGCGTCAGGAGGGTTCAATGCTGGGGTGGTGGACTGGGAACAGATGCGCGATTGCTGGTTCGAGACTGATCGCGTCCCGCAGCTCTTGGAGCGCGTGAAGCGCCAGGAGGACGCTGATACCTGGGCGGAACTTGGACGGCGATTGGTCCTGGAGCACGACCTGGTGTCCCCGGCAAGCTTCGCCGCCCTACCGGATCTGGTTCACCTGGCGCCACGCAGCGCTGAGGCACGCGCCCTGTCGGGGAGGATCCTTGAGCGCGCGGCCGGACACCACGGCCACGACCACCTGCTGGTGGACTGTGCCGGCGCGATCGCGGAATTCGGCCGGGTGCTGGACGGACACCTACGCTCGCGGCCAGCCGACTACCTCGTGTCCTTTCGCGCCCTGCTCGCGGTTGCCGGGGAGTACCACTGGGCGAACGCCCTGGAGGGGTTCACAGACGACATCTATCACGTGACCTGTCCCCACTGCGGAGCAGGGATGACAATCGCCATCGGCCAGTTCGGGTGCTACTCGCAGGTGTGGCACGGCGGGGAGGAGACCCGGCGCGAACTCCAGCCCGCGGCGGAGACGGAGCTCACCGGCTCCGGCCGGTGGATGCATCGAATCGCAGTCCGCGACCGACAGGAGACGCTGGCCAACGGAATTACCTACCTTTTCGGCAAGGCAAAGTGCCCTGACTGCGCCAGCGTCTGCAATGTCGCGGATGAGTACACCACCGAAAACCGTCCGGTCATGCGATAGCCCGGGGCAGCTCCGCGGCTGTACTGCTGCCAGTCACTGGCGCAGCCACAGCCAGATCGCGGCGACGGTCACCGTGCCGTGGAACACGCAAGCCCTCTTGTCGAAGCGGGTCGCGACGGCTCGAAAGCCCTTGAGCCTGTTGATCGTGCGCTCCACCTCGTTCCGTCGACGATAGAGAGAGCCCAGTCGAAACCAGTCGACCGCCCGCCCTTGCTGCCCCGCCGCTGACGGTTCGCACGCTGGTCCCTCGGCTCCGGGATCGTGTGCCTGATCTGGCGCCGCCGCAGGGCGCTTGATCGTCTTCACGCGGTTGACGTGTCCTTCGACGATGCCGGACGACCACGGGAGGCTGAGGCCGGCAGTGACGGCGTCGAGGTCCTGGCGGAGGTAGGTGGCGAAGCCGCGCAGGGGCTTGGGGGCGTCCTGCTCGGCTTGCCGGATCCAGTCGAGCAGGAGCGTTCCGCGCTGGTGACGGGTCATTTCCAGAAAGGCCCAGGCCAGATCGCATGCGCGGCTGATATCGGGGCAGCCGAGCCGGACCTTGAGGAGGGCTTCCTGGTCGTCGGCCGAGATCAGTTCGCGTGGGCGGGTGATCCAGGCGGCGATGGTCCCCGCGGTGGGATGGTGGCGCGGACCGGTTCGACGGTGCCGGCGCCGGGACGGGCCAGGTGTCGCTGCACGCTGCGCTGGCTGCCGCGGTAGCCGCGTTCGCGGATCTCCCGGAACAGGCGGCTACCGACCGCTCCGCACCGAGCTGGCTGTGACGTTCGTTCAGGTAGGCCTTGAACGGCTCCAGGCTGCCGTTCGGGCGTCGGTTGTCGGCCGAGGCCAGCAGGACGTCGAGCGGAGTCTTGACGTAGCGGTCCACGGTTCTGGGGTCGAGCTTCAGGTTGCGGGCGATCGCGTTGATGGTCCTGCCCTCGCCGTACAGTCGCTGGATGTCCTCGAAGCGCTGCCTGGTCCTGTCCAGCAGGGCGGTGCTCGGGTAGCTGAAGAGCGGGACCTGTTCCGGCGGTGCCGCCAGCCGGGCTTCCTGTTCGGCGTGCTTGCGCAGGCATGCGGTGTGCTCGTGGCAGATCCTCTCCAGTACGTCGGTGAGGTTCTGGATCAGGTGGAAGCGGTCGGCCACTTCGATGGCTCGCGGTGCGGCCTGCCGGATCGCCTTGCTGTAGGCGCCGGCCCGGTCTCTGCAGATGATCTCCGCTCCGGGGTGGCTGGCCAGCCAGGCTGCCAGGGTTTCGGCTGTTCGGTCGGGCAGCACGTCGACGACGCGACTGCGTTCGACATCGACCAGCAGTGTCGCGTATCGGGTCCGACGACGCAGAGCGAAGTCGTCCACGCCCAGCACCCGAGGTGCCCGCGCAGGAACGGGCGGAGCCTGCAGCAGCTTCAGGATCCTTGTCCGGCCTGCCTTCAGCTGGATCTCGCGGCACAAGCGGGCGGCAGGCCGGCCGCCGAGTTCCACCGCTATCGAGCGCAACCATCGCTGCAGTTCAACGGTGGAGCGCTCGTAGCGGGAGCTCAGGCCGTCGACTTGTTCTACGAACGTGCGTCGCTGGCAGGTCGGCTCGTCGCAGAAGAACCGGCGGACACGCAGCCGTATCGAGAACCGGACCCCGGCGACGGGGCGCTCCATCAGCGTCCGCCGGTAGTTGGAGTGGACTCGGCGCCCCGCCCCGGCGCAACTTGGGCACCGCGGCGGCCGACCGCACGCTGCCGCCTCCACCACCAACCCCTCGGGGCCGGCGCCTACTCGCTCCAACTCGACAGCGACTCCCGGAATCAGCACATCCTCGACCGCACGCATGCCCATGCCGGGGAGATCCCGCAAGGAAACGATCCTGCATGCAGGCCGCTGACCAGCACGTTCACGGAGCCTCGGTCAGACCCATCTTGAACGTCACGCAACACACAACGCGTATCTTCAGCCGGACAGTCAACGCAGCGAGGTCGAGCCCCTGACCCGCGCTGGTTACCGCCCCGGTGACCAGATCCAGGAC
>NZ_BBPQ01000101.1:17795-22018 GCF_000787855.1 Streptacidiphilus anmyonensis
CGGCCGCACGACTGCACCCGCACCGGGCCTGCCCACCCCGCCCGGTGCGAGCAGACACACAACACACCGTGCCACGCCCAAGAGGAAGAGGTCGAACGCCAACAAGACACCCAGCCGCCCCGTCCCCGCACCCGGCGTGAACCGCCCAGGACCGACCCCACGCGGGAAATTGCCGCCCGCGTCGTCATCCAGTGCAAAGGCTGGCCACCCTGCGATCCCGGGTAACCAAAAAGGTCACCAACACAGGCCAAACGCCCTCTCCCGCCGTCGCGCCACCGCGGTGGAAGTTCCCTGGCTACCCGACCGCGCGCCCAACGTGCGCTCAACGTGCGCGGGCGACGCGACAGCGAGCGTCGGACGCCGGCCCGAGAACGCGCGACAGGAGGCGACGGCACGAACACAGGTGCGCAGCACCATTCGGCCCGCGAACAAGAACGCCCGACCCGTGCGAGTAATCCAGACAGGCACGGGCCGGGTCCGCCCGCCACCCTACCCGAACAACCGGAACGACCTCCCATGGCCCGCACAACCAACGCCCTGACCGAGGCGCACCGGGCAGGCGCGGTGGGCGGGCGCGGATCAGGTCAGAGCGGCCGGGAGGTCGCCACAGCCCCACCGCCGCCCCGATGCGAACGGCAACAGCCCGAGCCGCGACGCCATCAGAATCGAACCCGGGACACGGCCCGGGAGCGAGCAGGCGACCCGCACAAGCAGACCCGAGACGACCGCCTCACCACCCGGCCCGTCAGCGAGCGCGGTCAGGACCACTGCGGGAATCGCCGAACCCATCCGCGCCGGACACAACCGCGGCCGCCAGGTGCTCCAGCGCGCGGCCGCCGGCCACGACACTCCGAAGGTGGGCGGCAGATGCCGCCAGGCGCATCCGCTGGTCAGCACGCACACGACTACGGTGAAGACCGCAGGCTGTTCGAGCGGAGCCGTGCCTCCGCCCTGCTGGCGAGCTCGGAAGGCTGGAAGCACCGGTTCCAGGAGCACCCACAAGCTGTCCGGCACGAGTCGCTGCGTCAGATGCCCACCCACGAAGGCCAAGTGTCGACGATCAACGGATCGCCAGCGATCACGGCGCCCGAGCGGGGCTCGTCAGCTGAGTCCGTGCCTCTCCCCCAGATCCAGCGCCTGCTGCGGGTGGGCCAGGACCGAGTCCGCGGGCGCCGTCAGGTCGTACATGTGCCCCCGGCGGCACTCACGGGGATAGTGACAGCAGGGCGGCGGGACCGCCGCCAGGCTGACCGCCCGAAAGGAACAGGCCCCCCGCCACCACAAGGCAGACCAGCAGTGGTATCCAGGTCTGTTCGGTCTCGTAGCCGGGCGACACCACCCAGTCCACGGGGTCGGCCGGGTCGTAGAGCACCAAAACCTTGTCGCCCACCTGGCTGCTGCCGACCGCGCCTGTCCACGCCTGGACCGGAGTCCCATCTGCGAGCGTGAACTCCAGCAGGTAGTTCGGGTTCTTCCGGGACGTGTCGACCGCGCCGACGACCGCCGTGGTGCGCGAGCCAGTGACCAACAGGTGGACTGCCACGACAGTGCCAAGGGTGCCCACGAGGAGCGCCAGCACCCCGAACGTACTGGCGACGACCGCCATGATGCGCTTGCGGATCCGCGCCGCTCGGGTGTTGCTGCCGTTCATGCCGGACATCATCACACCAGGCACTGGGCTCTCAAAGGCCGGGGTGACTGCTGAGCAGGAACCCCCATGAACGATCATGGTGCAGCTGCGGGCAGCTCGCGGCCACGGCCGGTGCGGGAGTCGGCCGGATTGTTCCCATCCACCCACAATGGGCCAGTGGCTGCCCTTCCCATCGACCCACGTCCGCTGAACGCTGACGAACGCGCAGTGCTTGAAAACATCCTGTCGGCGGACTTCGTCGGCGCATCGGAACTGCGCAGTCAGCTGGACCGCACCGAGGTGATCGCCATCTGGGGGGCCGACTCCGTGAGCGTCGACCTCCAGGTCCGCGAACCTTGCCAGCACGCAGCCCTGCCAGAAGTGATCCTGCCCGTTGACACGCAAGTCCACGATCCCTCGGGTGCCTACGTCGGCGAAATCCTGGTCTGGACCGAGCGGGGGGCCACGCTCGCTGCGCTGGAGTTCGCCTGGGTTACCGACGAGATGCCCACGACTCTCCCGTCGGTCGAGGACGGTCAGCTCATCTGGCCAGCCTGAGAGGCTGGCCAGATGAGCACAAGATCGCCACGTGAGACACCGTCCAAGGGCAGCCCACGGGGCAGCTCACGCCATACCCCACCCCCTGCCCCACTGGGTAGCTCACGGGGTAGCCCACGGCTGCGGGCCGGAATCTGCCGCCAATGCGGTCCTGGTGCCGCTGCTGGTGACCCGCGACGTGCGTGGAGACCGCGCTGGTTACCTCCGGAACCGTTACTCGCGCCGGCGCTGGTTACCTTCGACCGGACGGCGCATCGCGAAGGTAACCAGTGCAGCTCAGAGCAGGTCCGGCGCGAAAGCAACCAGCGGGGCCTCGGGGGTAGCGGGGCCGGCTCAGCCGAGGTACTGGACAGCCCCAAGGCGAACAGCAGGCTGCCGCGAAGGTCAGCCCCGGCAGCCCGGGTCGCCATCTGCCCGAGCAGCCCGTAGGCGGTGGGGCTGAGGTGATCGCTCGGACGGTCCCAGGCGAACAGATCCGTGGTGCCCACGTCGTCTTGCGCGGCCGCCCCCAGCAACGAGAAGACCAACTCCACGCACACCGCCCAGCGTTCCTCCTCCGTGCAGGAACGCGACGACTTGGCAGCGGCCTGGATCATCTGTGCTGCTTCCGGCATTGCTCCAGCGCCTTTCGCCGACGGCCTGCTCCGGGGTCCGCTGCGGCCGGATCTACGTCCCGGGGATCGCCAGCTGGGCCAGGCCAGGCTGGTGTCGTAGCCGGCCAAGGTCATGGCGAGCCTCATGGATGGAATACGCAGCGCGCCGGGGCTGCGGTCGCAGCCCGCGGTGGCGGAGTGCTCTGGTAAAGGTGGAGTAGGCACGCTGGTAACCGAGTTCGGTGAGTTCCCCAAAGAGCGTGGCCGCGGTAAGGCGGGGCTCGTCGGTCAGTCGTTGTCGGCAGTAGTCGATGAACTGTTCCAGGGTGTCAGGGCCTGAGCAGCGGCGGACACCTGGTACTCGTTGCCCGGTCAGATAGCTCCGGATGGTCTTGCGGTCGTGGTTCAAGTGCCGGGCGATCTTGGAAATTGACCAGCCGCTGGCATGCATGGCCTTGGCTTCGGTGGCTTCCTCAAAGGTGAGCACATGAACTCCCTCGTGTCTGCATGCAAGAGGGGTGTTGATGCTCGCTCCGGTTGTCGGCCCACAAATTCCCCCAAAGCCGGAACGAACACCCACCACCCCCGCGCCGTTCGCATCGCCTACCAGGGTCGCTGACATCGAAGCCGAATCGGCAAGGCCTTCTGGCATATGCTTCTAACGAGTGAACGGGTGTACACAAGCTCGCGCTGCGGGTAGCTGGCCACCGCAACCCGGTCGTCCTCGCGCTGGAGGGGATCACCGACCAGAAGCGCACGGCCCGCATCGCGGACCGGCTGCTGGCGCTGATCGAGCAGCACAGCCAGCCGCGAGCAGCGAGCGTGCTGATCGGCTACCCGGCCGCGACCGAGAGTCATCTGCCCTACTGGCGGGTTCTGGTGCTGCTGGGCCTGAAGGAGGTCAGCCGACCGCCGGTGGACCCGGACGCGGTGCACGACGTCGAACTGACCGCGGAGCTGGAGGCGACCCTGGCCGGTCTGATGCGCGACAGCGAGCAGCGGCGCACTGCCTGACACAGGCCCCGGTGCTCAGCTCGTTGTGGTGTCGCGGCGGGTCCACAGGTCCTGGTGCTGGCGGGCCACCGCCGCGGCAGCGTCCTGCGCGCTGGCGAACCAGCGCAGCCGGTGGGAACGGCCGCCGCCGCGCTCGCGCAGGTAGCGGTTGCCGCCCACGGCGAGCCAGCGGGTGCCGACCAGCTCCGCCCGGCCCGCGACCAGCATGCGGTGGCGGACCTGGACCACCGCGGGGTGCTTCTTCCATCCGGCCACGTCCCAGTCGGGCCACAGGCCGGGCACGGTCAGCGGGATCGCCAGGCCCGGGCGCCCCAGCCGGAGCGCCGGGTCTACCTGCGACGCCGTGTCCGGCCCGGGCTCGGCGGCGGAGGCCTGCTGCGCGAGGTTGTACATCCGACAGCGCCGCTTCGTCCTTCCAGGCGACCGTC
>NZ_BBPQ01000100.1 GCF_000787855.1 Streptacidiphilus anmyonensis
GTTGTGGCGTTGTACGCTCCGCAGGTGGAGACGAACGCGGGTTACCCACGGTCGACCGGGACGCCTCGGGGAGAGGCGCGCCGACTGGAGCTTCTTGAGCGGGTGACCGACGACCTCGCCGTGAACGGGCTCGTCGACTTCTCGTTGCGTCGCGCCGCGCGGGCCGCAGGCACGACGCACAAGGTCCTGCTCTACCACTTCGACGGCGCGGAGGATCTCCTGCGCCAGGCCGTCGGCAAGCTGCGGCAGCGGCGGATCGACCACGCGGTCGGCGCTCTGACGGAGACGTCGGCGGAGACGTCGCTGGCGGATCGCATTCGTGTGGTCTGGCCGATGCTGATGGGCGAGGAGGCCGGCCTGGCGCGCGTGTTGGACCAGGCGATGGGTCTGGCGATGTACGACCCGGAGCGGTATCGCGACCTCGGGCGGCATGCCTCCGAGCAGTACCTGCCGATTCTCGTCGGGCTCTGCCCCCTGCACTGGTCGGAGAGGCGGAAGCGGGGCGTGGCGGAGATGATCCTCGGAACTCTCCGCGGGTTCCTGCTGGAGCGGCTGCTCAGCCGGGACGAGGACGGGGTGGCGGCGGGCTTCGAAGCGTTGTTGCG
The DNA here is from genome assembly GCF_000787855.1 of Streptacidiphilus anmyonensis. Lineage (GTDB taxonomy): Bacteria > Actinomycetota > Actinomycetes > Streptomycetales > Streptomycetaceae > Streptacidiphilus > Streptacidiphilus anmyonensis. The sequence goes on from NZ_BBPQ01000100.1 coordinate 606, forward strand.
CGCGTTGGAGCGTGAGGAGGCCGCTGACGGGGAGGCGGGCGTGGACGCAAAGTGAACCATGTGGTTCACTCGTGGTGTAGGGGCGAATCCGGTCGGGTCGACACGGAGGTCGACATGGACGTATCGGTACAGCACACGCAGGACGCGCAGCAGCGCGAGAAGGTTCGCTTCGCCAGCGGCGGCGGGGAGTGCGTCGCCTGGCACTATCCAGGACGTGACGGAGCCTGCGTCATCATGGCAGGTGGCTTCGCGGTTCCGAGGGGCCCCGGTACGGACCGCTTCGCCTGGCGGTTCCAGGAAGCCGGGTTCCACGTCCTGGCGTTCGACTTCCGGGGGATGGGGGAGAGCGGGGAAGGTCCGTGCCCCGTTGTGACGCGCGGCAGCCAGCTCGCCGACTGGAAGGCGGCGCTGGCGTTCGCGCCGAGCCTGCCGGGCGTCGCTGCGGGCAGGCTCGCCTTGTGGGGCTTCTCGGCGACGGGCGGTCAGATCCTCGACGTCGCTGCGGGCGAGCCGGCCGTGGCCGCGGTGGTGGCTCAGACGCCTGCCCTCGGCGGAGCGACGGCCGCACTGAACGCCGCCCGCTACCAGAGCCCACGTGCCATGGCGCGGTTGCTCGGGCGAGGTCTCGTCGACGAGATCGGATCACGCCTCGGTCGACCGCCGCGGGCGGTGCCGCTCGCGGGGCGTCGTGGCGAGGTCGCCGTGCTGACGACGCCGGACGGCGGCGTGACTCCGAGTCCGCTGGATCCGGACGGGTCGTATCCGGAGTGGCGGCAGGTGGTCGCGGCCCGCTCTGCGCTGCGGCTCGCCTTCGCGATGTCGGGACGTCATGTCTCCCGTGTGGGGTGCCCGTTGCTCGTCGTGGTCTGTGACGACGACCGCTCGGCGCCTCCAGGTCCGGTGCTCAAGGCCGCACACCGTGCTCCCCGTGCCGAGGTGGTCCACCTGCCGGGTGGGCACTACGCGCCCTTCCAGGGGGAGCACGAGCGGGCCGTCGAGCTGGAAGTCGCCTTCCTGCGCAGGCAATTGACGTCCTGATCCGGGTGCGGCCCGGTGCCGGGTCCTCAGCCCAGCACGCCGGTGAGGATTCGGCCGAGCGTCGCCGTGAAGCGGTCGTCCGGGCTTGCGGGCTCGGCTGTCTCGAGCCGGGTCGTCTCGGCCCCGGCCGTCCCGGGCTCGCCCGGTGCCGCGAGCAGTGCGGCAAAGGAGGCTGCCCACGGCGTGACCATCTTCCGGGATGCGAAGGCGCAGAGCCGTCAGATCGGCGCGAAGTGGCACGGCGGATCCCTCGACCGCATCACTGCGCCCGCGACGCTTCACGTCATGCCGGGCGTGGGTCACTTCCTCTCCTGCGAGACCTGGGCGGTCTGCGCGGAGCAGGTGCGGGCTCTTGCGGACCGCGCCGCGACGGCCGAGCCCGCCCGGGGCTGACCCGGGCGGGCTCAGCCGTTCAGCAGCTGCAGTCGCAGCATTCGAGGCACTCGCAACATTCGCAGCACTCACAGCAGTCGCAGGCGTCGCAGCAGTCCGCGTCCCGGCAGGCTCCGTGCATCGGACGCCCGTTGCAGGGATTCGGGTACTCCTCGCGGCAGCAGGCCTGGCAGGTGCAGCAGAGCAGCGCCCACATGCCGCAGGCGCGCAGCAGGCCGTTGCGCTGTGGTGGCATCGGCGGCGGGGGAGGAGGCACCGGCCCCCCGCCGAAAGGCCCGCCACCGAAAGGCCCGCCACCGAACGCGCCCGGAGGGAACGAGCCGCCGCCCGGACCGCCCCCGGAAGGTCCACCGTACGGACCGCCGCTGTACGGGTTGCCGTCCTGGGGACCGGCTGCGCCCGGGTTGCCGTAGGGGTTCTGGCCTCCGCCGTACGGGTTGGGGCCGGCCGGCGGAGGGTTCCAGGAGTTGCGGGCGTGGCCGAAGACGCGCCGGACGGCGGCTTCGGTCTCGTGCGCGAGCAGTCGGTGCGCCAGCGCGCCGTCCATCAGCTCGACCTCGGCGAGCGCGAGCCGGATGCCGTGGACCGCGTCGCGGCAGAGGCGCTCCGCCTCCGTCGTCGTGGTGCCGGTGGCGACCAACGGATTCCAGGCGCCGGTGCGCTGGTCCTCGCTCAGATCCTCCACCGCGTCCAGGAGATGGGCGAGGCGGCCGAAGTAGCGGCCCACCTCGCGCAGCGGTGCGCGGTTGCCGGGACGGCCCGCGAGCACGGCGGTGTGCTCCAGCGCCAGCGCCGTGGCCTCCTCGGTCGGGGCCGTCACCAACAGCACCGAGGAGCTGAACCCGGCGGCCGCCTCGACCTCGACCTGCCGCTCCAGACTGGCGAACAGGCCCTCGGCGTCGAAGCCGAGCGAGCTCCCCGCCGTCCTGCTCTGCCGGCGCCACCTCTCCGCCACGCCGCCCGCGGCCGCGGCGACCGGACGGCGGGCGAAGAGTCCGTCCCCGTCGTCCACGTGGTCACGCATCTTGGCCGAGGCGAGCGCCAGCGAGACCGCAGCGGCCAGCCGGGCCCCCTCGCCCCGGGCGACGGGCGCGGTGCGCAGGCCGCGCAGCGGGCACGGGCCGGCCCTGCGGCGGTCGTCCGGCCGGCTCGCCGTCTGCGCCTCGACGAGGACGGAGACGACCAGTCCGTCGTAGTTGGTGGCGGTGCGGGCCAGTTGGCCGTGACCGTCGCGCAGCGCCAGGCACAGCCCGCACAGATGGGCCGTCCAACTCTCCAGCAGACGTTCCGTCAGGCGGTGCCGACAGGGCCGAATGATTCCGAACACGCCCGGTCCTCCCCCGGTTCCCCGGTTCCCCCGGTTTCCCCCGAATGATCGCTTCCCCGAATGATCGCGCCCACCGTACCGGTTGCCGCCGGCCGGGCGCAGCCGCCCTGGCCAGCGGTGGCGCGGGTAGGCTGGCCGGCAGGAGAGCGGGGAGAAGTGAAGGTGGAGGCGAGTCCGTGCCGTATCTGACCGTGGCCGGGCCGGGTGTCCACGAGATCGAGATCAAGAAGTCCCGTTTCGTCTGCCACCTCGCACGCGTGGGGGACGAGGCGGAGGCGCAGGCGTTCATCGCCGGGATCCGCAAGCAGTTCTGGGACGCGCGCCACAACTGCACCGCCTTCGTCGTCGGCGACGACCCGCGCCGTGAGCGCTCCAACGACGACGGCGAGCCTGCCGGAACGGCTGGGGCGCCGATGCTGGAGGTGCTGCGCCGACGCGGCGTCACCGACACCGTCGCGGTGGTGACCCGCTACTTCGGCGGCGTGCTGCTCGGTGCGGGCGGGCTGGTCCGCGCCTACGGCGGGGTGGTGGCGGAGGCGCTGGACGAGGTCGGACTGGTCGAACGCCGCCCCGTGGCGCTGCTCGCCGTCCACACCGACCACGTGCGCGCGGGACGGCTGGAGAACGACCTGCGCGCGGCCGGATACGCCGTGCGGGACGTCGCCTACGACGCGTCCGGCGTGGTCGTGGAGGTCGGGGTGCCGGAGGAGGGCGTGCCCGGGTTCGAGGCGTGGCTCGCCGAGACGACCGCGGGCGAGGCGTTGGCGGAGCGCGTCGGCACGACGCTGGTCGACGTGCCGGTGAACTGAGCTCACGCGGTCGCGGACGGGCGGCCCGGGAGCCCGCGCACGCCGCTTCGGGAGCCGACGGACAGCACCGAGAGACTCGAACCCACGGAGCCGACGGACAGGAAGCTCCCCACCGATCCGACCGACAGGAAGCCCCCTACCGATCCGACGGAGAGGCAGCTTCCCACCGATCCGACGGAGAGGGCGGAACCGACGGATCCGACGGAAACGAACGACGCCACCGACCAGAGTGACCACCGGGAGCGTGCCGAACACGTACGGGCGTGGGCTGCTGTCATGGAGATCATCCGCCTCCGAACGGGCGGGCCGCGCCGGGCGGTCTCACCTGAGGGACCCCTAAGGAGATCCCAGACGGCGCCCGGGTCGGCCTGCCTGTCGTGTGGGCGCGAAGGTCCGGCGTGCCGGGGCTACGGTGGGAGGCATGGTCACGCTTCGACCGCGGGGAAGCCGACGGTCGGCGTTCTCCGTTCGTCCCGAGGCGGAGGCGGCCGGGGCGTTCGCCGTCGTGATGGCGGGCACCACACTGCCGACGCCGCTGTACGGCCTGTACCGGCAGGAGATCGGCTTCTCGGAGCTGATGGTCACGGTCATCTACGCGGTCTACGCGGTCGCGGTGATGAGTGTGCTCGCCTTCGGCGGCGGGCTGTCCGACGTCGTCGGGCGCCGCAGGGTGGCCCTGGTGGGCCTGGCGTTCGGCGCCGCCAGCGCGGTCTGCTTCCTGACGGCCCATGGGCTGCCGCTGCTGTTCGCGGGTCGGCTCTGCTCGGGCTTCTCGGCCGGTCTGTTCACCGGATCCGCCACCGCGTACATCGTCGAGTTGGCCCCCGCGGAGAGGCGGAACCGTGCGGCCCTGGTGGCCACCGCCGCCAACATGGGCGGCCTCGGTATCGGTCCCGTGCTCTCCGGCACGCTGGCCCAGTACGCGCCGTGGCCGCTGCGGCTCCCCTACGCGGTGCATCTGGTCCTGCTGGCGGTGGCGGGCTTGACGTTGCGGTCGCTGCCGGAGACCGTGCCTGAGCCGCGGCCCTGGTCGGCGGCCCGGGTGCGGTTGCCCGCGCTGTCGGCGTCCGTGCGGGCGGTGTTCGTCCCGTCGGCCCTGGCGGGCTTTGCGGGGTTCGCCCTGCTCGGGGTGTTCACCTCCGTCACGCCCGCGTTCCTCACGCAGTACCTGGGCGTGCGCAATCTGGCCGTCGTGGGTCTCGTGGCCCTGGTCGTCTTCTCCGGGTCGACGGTCGGCCAGCTGCTCGCGGGACGCGTGAGCGCCGTGCGTGCTCTGCCGGCCGGGTGCGGCCTCCTGGTCGTGGGGCTGATGCTGCTTGCCGGTGCGCTCGCCTGGCAGTCGTTCGCGCTGATCGTCCTGAGCGCCGTCGTCGGCGGCGCGGGTCAGGGGTTCGCCCTGCGCGGGGCGGTGAGCCGGCTGGCGGCCATGGCCCCGGCGGCGGAGAGAGGCCAGGTCATCTCGGCGTTCTTCCTCGCGGCCTATGCGGGGATCTCGTTGCCGGTGGTGGGCATCGGTCTGATGGCCACCACCGTCGGCCTCCAGGACGCGGGACTGTACTTCGCCGCCGCCATGGCGGTGCTGGCCGCGGCGGCGGGTGGCTACCTGCTCCGTCTGGGGCGGCAGGGCTGACCGTCGAGGGGCCCGGCGTGCGGAGGCGATCCGTCTCGTCCGGGCTCTCAGGCGACGTCGATGACGATCTTCCCGGAGGCGGTGCCCTGCTCGACCTCGGTGTACGCCTGGGCCACGGTGTCGAACGTGAAGCGGCGGGGGTCGAGCAGAGGTCGCAGCAGGCTGCGGTCGGCCAGCTGCGCGGCCTGGCGGAGGATCTCCCCGTGGTGCTCGCGGCCGCGGCCGGTCAGCATCGGCAGCAGGGTGAAGACGCCGGAGTAGGTCGCGCCGCGGAAGGACAGCGGTGCGAGGCTGTGGCTGCCCCAGCCGAGCGCGCTGACGACGTGGCCGGTGTAGGTGCGCACCGCGGTGAAGGAGGCGTCGAGGACGGGACCCCCCACGGTGTCGAAGACGATGTCGAACCCCTCGCCGTCGGTGTGCTCCGCCACGTAGTCCTCGACGCTGACGGCGGTGCGGTCGATGGGGGTGGCGCCCAGCGCCTGGATGACGTCGAAGCTGCGCGGCGAGCCGGTCGAGTAGACCTTCGCGCCGTGTGCGGAGGCGATCTGGACGGCGACGCTTCCGACGCCGCCGGCTCCGCCGTGGACCAGGACCCGCTGACCGGGGCCGACCCCGGCGCGGTCGACGAGCCCCTCCCAGGCGGTGACGACCGCCAGCGGCAGGGCGGCGGCCTCGCGCATGGCGAGCGCGGCCGGCTTGGGTGCGAGCAGGCGTGCGTCGACCGCGGCGTACTGGGCGAGCGAGCCCTGTAGCGCGCCCACGCCGCCGGTCAGGCCGTAGACCTCGTCGCCGTGCCGGAAGGCGTCCACGCCGGGCCCGGTCTCCTCGACGACGCCGGCCAGGTCCATGCCGAGCACGGCGGGCGGCTGCACACGGGCGTGGGCGGCCGCACCGGCCCTGATCTTGGTGTCCAAGGGGTTCACGCCGCTGGCGTGGATCCGGACCAGCACCTCTCCCGGCCCGGGTGTGGGCGTGGGCACGTCCCGGCGGACGAGGGGGCTGCCGAACTGCTCGAGGACCATGGCGTCCATGGCCGACCTCATCTCTCTTGGTCTCTTCTCTTGGCCTCTTTGCCTTCCTTAATCAGACAGACTAGTCCGTCCGATTAAGGAAGGCAAAGAGGTTGGCCCGGCTAATCGAACGGACTAGTCTGTCTTGTATGGGGACGCAGGTACGCAAGACGAGAAGCGAACAGAAGATCCTGGACACCGCCGGGGAGCTGTTCCACCGGCACGGGCTGCGCGGGGTCGGCGTGGACCAGGTCATCGCCGAGTCGGGCGTGGCCAAGTCCACCCTCTACGCCCACTTCCGCACCAAGGACGAACTGATCGCGGCCTCGTTGCGGCGCACCGACGACGCGTGGATGGAGAAGCTGCAGACCGCGGCCGCCGCGGCCGGTCCCGAGCCGGCGGATCAACTGGTGGGTCTCTTCGACGCGCTCCTGGCCTCCTTCGACCGCCACGGCTTCTTCGGCTGTCCGTTCGTCAGCGCCGCCGTCGAGGCCGAGCCGGGCTCGCCGCCGCACGACGCGACCGTCGCCCACACGCGCCGACGCCAGGAGTGGCTGACCGCGCTCGCGCGCGACGCGGGCGCGGGCGCCCCCGAAGCGCTGGCCGGCCACCTCGGGCTCCTGATCGACGGCGCGCTGGCGTCGGGGCGGCTGCTCCAGGACCGAGGTGTCGTCGACGCCTCGAAGGCCGCCGCACGGAGCCTGGTCGCCGCCCACCTGCCCGCCGCCTGATCCGCCCGCCGCCCGATCTGCCGGTGCGGATCTCGGACGTTGACTCCCCGTGGGGCGACCCTCGGTCCTAGTCTGATCGGTCGGAGAACCTTCACTGCGTCAGCTGCTGCCACCGGGCGAGGTGCCGATGCTGCCACCACCAGAGGACGTCCTACTCCTCCTTGCACACCCCTTCGGCGACACCTGGACCACGCTCGCGGACTGGATGGAGCGCGGTCCCGGCCCACGTCCGCTGTTGCGGCCGGTCAAGGCCCGTTCGCGGCTGACCGGCGAGGACCTGCCGCTGTCGGTCGTGCCGCCGCAGTACCGCAACGACGGCGCGGCGCGGCTCGCCATCGAGCGCGGCGAGCTGGCGGATCCCTGGGCTTAGGCATTGTAGGAACCCGACACAATCCGTGCGTCCGACTCGCTGCACTCCGGCGTCTCGGCGGGCCGAATCCCCGTGCGAGGCTGAGGTTCACCGCGCACGGACGGATTCGGCTGGCGATGATCTTCTCGTGCGCTTCGAACGAACGAGCACGAGGGGACACTGCCATGGCACGGGAGCTGGTCGAGGTCGCGATCACCGGGTTGGGCGCGAGCACGCCCCTGGGCGGCGACGTCGCGTCGACCTGGGCGGCGATGCTCGACGGGCGGTCGGGCGTGGCCCTGATGGAGGACCCATGGGCACGCGAGCTGCCGGTGCGGATCGCGGCGCGGCTCGCCGTCGAACCGACCGAGGTGCTGTCGCGCGTCGAGGCGCGCAAGCTGGACCGCTGCGAGCAGCTGGCCCTGGTGACGGCCCGTGAGGCGTGGGCCGACGCGGCCCGGCCCGAGGTCGCGCCGGAGCGCCTCGCGGTCGTCATCGGCACGGGCACCGGCGGCGTCGGATCGCTGCTGGCGCAGGACGACGCACTGGAGCAGCACGGCGCCCGCAAGGTCTCGCCCTACGTCGTCACGCAGATGATGGCCAACGGCCCCGCCGCGTGGGTCAGCATGGACCTCGGGGCGCGCGGCGGCGCGCGCACGCCGGTCAGCGCGTGCAGCTCCGGCGCGGAGGCCATCGCGATGGGGCTGGACCTGATCCGTCTCGGCCGCGCCGACGTCGTCGTCGCGGGCGGCACGGAGGCCTGCATCGCGCCCCTGCCGCTGGCCGGATTCGCACAGATGACCGCGCTGTCCAAGCGCGAGGACGCGCCCGAGGCGGCGTCGCGTCCCTTCGACGTCGACCGGGACGGCTTCGTCCTCGGCGAGGGCGCGGCCGTCGTCGTCCTGGAACGCGCCGACCGGGCGCGGGCGCGCGGCGCCCGCGTCTACGCCCACGTCGCGGGCGCGGGCATCACCTCCAGCGCCGTGCACATCACCGCCTCCGACGCGGACGGGCAGCGGCGCGCGATCCGCCAGGCACTGGCCGACGCCGAGGTCGACCCGCTGGACGTGGGCGTCGTCCACGCCCACGCCACCTCCACGCCCCCCGGCGACCTCGTCGAGGCACAGGTCATCGCCGAGACGATCGGACTGCACCCCGTCGTCACCGCGACGAAGTCGATGACCGGCCACCTGCTCGGCGCCTCCGGCGCGCTCGGCGCAGTCGTGACCGCGCTGGCGCTCCACGACGGGCAGCTGCCGGCGGTCCGCAACCTGGAGAACGTGGACCCGGAGGTGAAGCTCGACCTGGTCACCGGAACGCCGCGCCGCGGCGCATGGCGCGCGGGCCTCGCCAACTCCTACGGCTTCGGCGGCCACAACGTCAGCCTCGTCCTCACCGGGGCGTGAGCCGGAGGCGGACTTCCAGCTCGCCTCGCCGGCCGGCATCGACCACCTTCGACGGCAACGAGCAGCGGGGGCCTGCCCGGGCAACGACCTCCCCGGGCGGGAGCCCTACAGCAGGTGACGGTTCGCCTGGCGTAGTCGGATTCGCAGCATGTGCGACGCGTGTACCGGCAGGAGCGCGATGGCCTCCCCACGGTGACTCGGATCGTCTCGAAGCGGGCGGCGAGCTCGTCCTTCGACCGGATCTGCCGGCCAGGCGTCAGCTCTGCCTCAAGGATCGCGGCGCGCAGCACCTCCTCTGGTTCAGTCCGTGTAGGACCAGCCGGTGACCTGGCCGAGGGAGATGACGACCACGGGTCCGTCCGGGACGGCGGCGCGGTACTGCGGGTACTTCGCGGCCAGTAGCTCGACGGCCCTGTGACGCTCGACGCCGCCGTGCCAGACCTCGGCGATGCCGTCGGCGCGGACCCACCACAGCTGCTCCCAGTCGTCCGCGTAGTGGTCCACGAGAACGCTCACGTGCGGGTTCTCGCTGATGTTCCGCAGGCGGCGCAGGTTCGCGGTGGTCTTCGGTTTGTGATCGATGACGAAGAAGAGGCGGTCGTCGTCCACGGCGAAGGTGATGGGTACCAGGTGGGGCACACCTGATGCGGAGGCGGTGGCGAGTCGCGCGGACCGTGCAGCCTCGAGGCGGCGGCGGGCCTCGGTGGGGTCAAGCCTCATGCGCACCAGTATCGGTCTTGAAAGCAGGCATCAAGATCATTTCATTGTCAACGGGTGCCGGAAGTGGCGCTTCCCCAATGGATCCAGCAACACCGCTGGGCCGTCGGTGAACGCATCCGGGACCACAGCCAGGCCCCAGGGCGCGCAGGTCGTCGCCGAGGCACATCCCCACCGGGGTCCGCTCACCGCTGGCCGCATGCGAAGGCACTGGCCGTGAGCGCGGCGGGCGCGGGATCGAGGCCGGTCTTCACTGCCTACGCCGCGGAGTAGTCGCGCCAGTGGAGCGGGTGACCGTCGCCGTCGTCGAGCGGTCGGCCGTCGACGGCGACGTACCAGCGCTGGACCACGTCGTCGTACTCGACCTCGACGCGGTTCTGATCGGCCATAGGTGGTGCCTCCTGACGCGCTCGCGGGGCGAGGATGCTCACGTCAGTGACAGTACGAGCGGGCAAAGAGATGAGGGGTGCAATCTGCACCCCCTCGATTGTGAGGACTCGTCATACGCATCAGCCGGCGAGGAGGCCCACCTTCTCGGCCAGGTGAGCGGCCCTGCGGCGGCGATCCGGCGCGGCGGCTTCCACGCTCTCCAGGATGATGCGCTTGGCGTAGCCGTTGTAGCGGATCGTCTCCGGGGCGGCCTCGAAGGCTTGGTCCAGTACTGCAAGGGCGGTGTCGGGCTGTCCGTCGAGGTGGTAGGCGCGCGCCATCTCGATTCGGTGCCGGGCCCTGCGCGGCCGCGACGGGATGACCGTCGCCTCGGAGCGCGCGGCCTGGCGGACGCTCTCGCCGCCTGCGTGGAGCTCCACGGCGACGGTGGTGGCGTGGGCGCCCATGATGGCCTGGGAGAACGACGTGATGGGGTCGTAGAAGTCGGGGGGCAGGCGCTCGGCGGTCTTGCGGGCCTGGTCCCAGTAGGACCATGCGCCCGGATTGTCGCCGCGTCGTGCCGCCGTGTAGCCGGCCTCGAAGAGCAGTGCGCCGGCGATGGACAGCACCGGGTGTTCGGCGTCCGGGAGGAGCGGGCGCAGGTAGGCGAGGACGTCCATGGTGATGCTGTCGGCGGCGTCGAAGTGATCCAGGCCGGAGTCACGGTGGGCTTGGGCGAGGAGCCACGCGGACACGCCGATGGCGTGCGGGTCTTCGGATTCCTGGGCAGCGACCATGCCGCGCTCCGCGACCCGCCAGAGCAGGGCGCTGTCGGGCTGGTAGGCCACGAAGAACTGCGTGAGGGAGTACACCTCGGCGAGGACGGCTTGCGCTGCCCTGCGCTCTGGCGGGGTCGCGGCGTGGCGGGCCGCGAGCTGGGCGTCGCGGATCAGGTCCGGCAACAGCGCGCCGATCCGCTCGCGATGGTTCGGGGCGCTGTGCCTGGCCCTCCAAGCAGCGTCGAGACGGGCGCGGACGTGCGCGGTCGGCGGCGCTGGTTCCAGGTTCAGGCCGGGCATGGCGTTGACGGCGGCGGCCACGGCGGCGAGGCGCGGGTGGCCGGGGCCGATGAACAGTCCCGCGTCGTTGACGTGACGACCGGTGAGGTCGGCCAGGTCCCGCACGCGGAGGGCTTCGGCGATGGCCAGGACCGTGTCGAACCGGGGAATCTGGAGGCGTCCGGTCTCGAGGTCCTTGACCCACTGTGCGTTGTGTCCGAGGAGTCCGCCCAGGATTTCGCGGGTCAGGCCTCTCTTAGTGCGGAGGATCTTCAAACGTTGGCCGAAGCGGATCGGCTCCGCTCCCGGATCCGGGGTAGCGTCGAAGGAGGACATGGCCCCGCCCTTCTCTCCCTTGCAGCTCGACACTGTCAGGGTAGGAGAGCGGGGCCGTTCCGCGTCAGTCGATCCGCGAAGGCTGAACCGTGCGGGTGCCTCTGGCGGCTCCTGAGAGGCCCCGTGCAGGGCGCCATCACCCTCCGTCGAAGCCGCCGGGCGCACCCCACACCCTCCGAGGGACAACAGCTCCACTCGTGCGGCATCGTCCACGCTGCGAAGGCCGACCAGGGGGGAGGGGTCGTTCCGGGAGCGGCGCTGGTAGGTGTGCTCGCAGGTGGCGCGCCTTCCGTCTGTGATCTCCGCCACTCATGGTCTGATTAACCTCCCGTTCACAAACGGGCAACAGCCGGGAAATTGCGTCCTGTGAATCTCCTACACGAGCAGAGGCAAGGACGTAACTCCCCAGTGCAGCGGAGCGACGCCGAGCGCCACAGCATCGCCCCCACCCACCGCGTGTTTCATCTGCGAGGAGCTGCGCCCGTGAGCTACAAGGCCGAGTACATCTGGATCGACGGCACCGAGCCGACCGCGGAGCTGCGCTCCAAGACGAAGATCCTGGCGGACGGCGCCGAGCTCCCGGTCTGGGGCTTCGACGGCTCCTCCACCAACCAGGCCGAGGGTCACGCCTCGGACCGTGTGCTGAAGCCGGTCTTCTCCTGCCCGGACCCGATCCGCGGCGGCGACAACGTGCTGGTGCTGTGCGAGGTGCTGAACATCGACGGCACGCCGCACGAGACCAACAACCGGGCCCTGCTCTCCTCGGTGGCCGAGACCTACGCGGCGCAGGAGTCGATCTTCGGTATCGAGCAGGAGTACACCTTCCTGACCGAGGACGGCCGCCCGCTGGGCTTCCCCGAGAACGGCTTCCCGGCCCCGCAGGGCCCGTACTACTGCGGCGTCGGCACCGGCAAGGTCGTCGGTCGCGAGATCGTCGAGAAGCACATGGACGCCTGCATCGAGGCCGGTCTGGCCATCTGCGGCATCAACGCCGAGGTCATGCCCGGCCAGTGGGAGTTCCAGATCGGCCCGGTCGGCCCGCTCGAGGTCTCCGACCACATGTGGATGGCCCGCTGGCTGCTGCACCGCATCGCCGAGGACTACGGCGTCGTCGTCTCGCTTGACGCCAAGCCGGCCAAGGGCGACTGGAACGGCGCGGGCGCGCACACCAACTTCTCCACCAAGGCCATGCGTGAGGGCTACGACGCCATCATCACCGCGTGCGAGTCGCTGGGCGCGTCGCAGGACATCGTGATGGAGCACGTCACCCAGTACGGCACCGGTGTCGAGGAGCGCCTCACCGGCAAGCACGAGACCGCCCCGTGGAACGTCTACAGCTACGGCGTCTCCAACCGCGGCGCCTCGGTCCGCATCCCGTGGCAGGTCGAGGTGGACAAGAAGGGCTACATCGAGGACCGTCGCCCGAACGCGAACGTCGACCCGTACGTGGTGACCCGCCTGCTGGTCAACACCTGCTGCTCCGCCCTGGAGAAGGCCGGCCAGGTCTGATCCTGCGGCCCCGCCGCTGCGCAGAACTCCGCGCGCCCTCCGGTTCCCGTACCGGAGGGCGCGCGGTGTTTTCCGGCGCCTTCCGGTGTCGTCCGGCGGCTGCCCCGGCTGTCAGCCGATGCCGGCCGGTGCGGACCGGTCGCCGCTGAGATAGGTGCCGTAGCCGCGGACGACCAGCGGGCCGTCGAAGACGAGCACCTCGTTGACCAGCCCGCCCACCTGGTTGCGGTAGTGCACGACCAGGCAGTCGACGCCCGCGTAGCAGCCGAGCACCTCGAAGCGCAGGTCCGGGACCAGCGTCAGCGCCTCGGTCCAGTACGCGCGCAGCGCGTCCTTGCCGCGCACCACGCCGTCGCTCCCGAGGACGCGCGCCGCGACCGGCGAGGAGAAGACCACGTCCTCGGCGAAGTGGGCGAGGACGGCCTCGACGTCGTGGGTATTCCACGCCGAGGCCCAGGAGTTGACGAACCGTTCGATGCTCTCTCGATCCATGGGCGCATTGTGTCGTCGCCCCGCCTCGGGCCGCCCGTATGACCGGAGTGTGAACAAATTTCACCCGTTCGGGTGAGGCGCGCGGCTGGCCATGGACAAGCCAACGTGCGGCGATGTTGGTTGGCCAGGGCAGCGCGCGGCAGCTTGTGCCGCGCGCAACTCAGCCTGCCCGCAACCATGCTGACACGACATCAGGGAGACGAACCGCCGTGCATCCGAACGACGCCCGCCGCGAAGGCGGCTCCCGTGCGGTCGGCGCTCCGCACGCCCCGGCGGACCGGCTGTTCGCCGCGTACTGGTGCGAGGCGGTCGCGCATCTGCCCGCCAGCGGGCACTCCTTCTGGCTCGCCGCCTGTCCCGTCTCCTCGCCCAGCGAGGCACTCGGTTGGATCACCGACCGGGCCGAGCGCCTCGCCGAGCAGCTCGACGCGTCCGCGGCCGAAGCCGCCCGCGGCTGGCTCGTCGACGGCCGGGCCCACCAGCGGCTGCTGCTCGCCCTCACCGAGGGGAGTCTGTTCATGCACACCATCCCCGACGCGGGCGTCCGCCACATCCTCTCCGCCCGCCCGGTGCAGGTGCAGGTACAGGTCCACGAGACGGTTCCTATGACTATTTAGGTTCGATGAGGCGGATGAGACTTCCGTTACGGGCCGGTGGGTCGTGGCGTCGGCCGTCCCCTGGTGAGGGAGTGTCATGAGTGCCGGGCGGGACAAGACCGCTGGAAAACGGCATTTCTGACGCGAGAAGGGACAGGACGATGATGGGTGGACGGTTCACGAAGATGGTGGCGCTGGGTTCGGCCGCGGTGACGCTCACGGGCGTCGCGGTGCTGGGTGTGGCGGGGACGGCGTCGGCGGCGCCGCACCACGGTCCGGGGCGCCACGAGCGGTGCCAGGTGGTCAGGGGCCAGTGGGTGCCCACCTGGCACCCCGCCTCCCGCGACCGGCGCGGTGAGTGGCGCAAGGGCTACTGGACCCGCACCTGGGTCCCCGCGCACCAGATCTGCATCCGATAACGGGGGCTGCGCCACCGGCGCACAGACGGTCCTCCCGGCCTCGAAGGCCGGGGGGACCGTTGCTTTTGCGGCGGCGGCTGGCAGAGTGTCCCCGTGCCGGAGAATCTGCGGATCGGGCTGCTCGGTGCGGCCGCCATCGCGCCCAGTGCGCTGATCGAGCCCGCGCGGGCGGTGCCGCGCGTACGCGTGGTCGCCGTCGCCGCGCGCGACCGGGCGCGGGCCGAGGCGTTCGCCCGCAAGCACGGCATCCCCGCTGTGCACACCGGGTACGACGCGCTGCTGGCCGATCCCGACGTGGACGCGGTGTACATCCCGCTGCCGAACGGCCTGCACGCCGAATGGACGCTGAAAGCGCTGGCCGCCGGCAAACACGTGCTGTGCGAGAAGCCGTTCACGGCCAACCGCGCCGAGGCAGAGCGCGTCGCCGACGCCGCGGACGCGGCCTACGCGCGCGACGGGCTGGTGGTCATGGAGGCGTTCCACTACCGCCATCACGCGCTGGCCGCCCGGATGCGGGAGATCGTCGCGAGCGGGGAGCTCGGCGCGCTGCGTCGCGTCGAGGCCGAACTGTGCTTCCCGCTGCCGCGGTTCGGCGACATCCGCTACGACTACGGGCTCGCCGGCGGCGCGACGATGGACGCCGGCTGCTACGCCGTCCACGTGGCCCGTCTGCTCGGCGGCGACCCGCGGGTCGACTCGGCGCGGATGCTGACGCTGCGCCGGGATCCGCGTGTCGACCGTGCGATGAGCGCGGAGCTGACCTTCCCCGGAGGGGCGAGTGGGCGGGTGCGCGCGTCGATGTGGTCCCGGCGGCTGCTGGCGATCCGGGCGCGCGCGGTGGGGGAGGACGGCGAGCTCCGGGTCACCAACTTCGTGATGCCGCAGCTCTACCACCGCCTCACCGTGCGCCCGCGCGCGGGCGGCGGGCCCGTCCGACACGAACGGCTTCCCAAGCGCCCCACGAGCTACGCCGCCCAGCTCGCGGCCTTCGCCGCCGCGGCGCTCGACGGCGCCGAGGTCCTCACCTCGGCCCGGGACGCCGTGGTCACCATGGGCGTGCTCGACGACATCTACCGCGCGGCCGGCCTGCCCCTCCGCGGCGCCGCCCCGGCGGAGGCATAGCCGGAGCGGGCCCGGGCCCGGCGCGTAGGCAGCGCGGGTCGCCGGGGGGCGCGTGAGCCGTGCCGCGCGTGGGTGGTGGGCAGCCGGGGGGCGTTCCCCGCCCTGCCGTCGGCGGTCGCGGGTCGAGGTGACCCGGTGGAGCCTCCGCGCCGAGTCGTGTGGGGGCCTTGCGGGCGAGGGGCAGGAGGCCTCCCCACCGCGCGAGCCCCGTTGCGTGACTCGGTTGGATACGGCGCGCCGTCAGAACCAGTGGAGGCAGTGCGGGGCGCGGTCGCTGTGGAAGAGGGAGTCGGCGAGGGTTGCCGCGGCTGGGTGGTGGGCGTGGATGTGGCCGGCGCGTACCAGGGTGCTCGGGGTGGTGCCGCCGAGGTAGATCGAGGCGAGGTCGCTCACGTCGAGGGAGAGGTCGGGTTCCGCATCGGTGGGGACGCACTGCGCCTTGCCGTCGCGGACGGTGAGCGCGTAGCGGGTGTGCTCGCCCGCGAGGGGATCGGCGACGGCGAGGACGAGCTCGCCGTCGGCGAACCAGGAACGGGCCGTCAGGGCGCGGGGGACGTCGAGCAGGCGCACCCAGAGCCAGTCCTGGTGCCGGTTCACCTGGGCGGCGCGGAAGTCCGCCAGCTGCCAGCGCAGCGGATGCTCGGGCGGGAAGTGCTTGAACACGACCCGGTCGACCAGATCGTGCCCGAGCAGGTACCGGACGAGGGCCGTGGAGGCCGCGTCCGTGGTCGTGACGGTCTCGTCGACGGTCAGCGTGCGCGTTCCGGTGGCGGGGTCCGCGTCGACCGCGTAGGAGGCGTACCCGGTCGCGACGCCCTCGGCGTCGCGGTGGACGGCGACGTAGCGCGGGGCCGGGGCGATGGGGGGCTGTCCGGCGCCGTTGGCCCACCAGCGGTGCGGTCGCGACAGCGCCCCGGGCTGGACGCGGCGGTAGCGGTCGTAGACCTCCTCCAGGACCTCGCCGCACTCGGACCGCGTGCGCAGCTCGACGGAGCCCCCGCCGTGCGCCTGTGCGCGCGGGGCGGCGAGTGCGGCCTCCCGGTGCGGCACCGTCAGCTGCTGGGTGTAGGTCGCCGGACCGTAGCCGAACCTGCGGTAGATCGCGGCCTCGGAGGCCAGCAGCACGGACAGGAACTCGCCCCGCTCGCGCAGCTGCGCGAGCTGATGCCGCATCAGGGCGGTGAGCACGCCCTGGCGGCGGTGCGAGGGGAGCACGCCGACGGCGGTGATCCCGGCGGCGGGGACGGTGACCTCGCCGGGCAGGGTGAGCTCGAACGAGTAGGCCCCGGCCGTTCCGACGGGCCGACCGTCCGCCGAGACGGCGAGCAGGTTCCGGTCCATCTCGAAGGCCGACCACCAGCCCGTACCGCCGTCGGCCACGGGTTTGCGGAAGACTCCGAACGCGGCGTTGAGGGTGCCCAGGAAGACGTCGAGGTCCTGGTCGGTGGTGGATCGGATGTCCATGGGGTCCTTTCCGGTTTCCCCCCGACGCGTCTCGGGCCGGGGACAGGGCAGAGCGACAGGGCGGAGCGACAGGGCAGGGCAGAGTACGGGATGACACCCTGATGCGTGGTGTCAGAGCGTCAGGGCTCAGTGCACCGCGCGGCAGCCGTCCGGTCAAGGGACTTACGCGTTCCGCCGGGCCCGGGCCCGTTCCGGCGCGCCTCTGTCGGACCCGCGGGTGATCCGGTACAAGCTGGCGGACGCCACGGCGTCCGCGCACCCGTGCACCCGCGTACCCTCGATCCCCTTCCGACCCCGAAGGAGTGCCGCTCTTGTCCGCACCACGGATCGCCCTGCTCGACGAAGCACGCCCGCTGGCCGACGAGTTGACGGCCCTGCGCCGCGAGGTCCACGGCGAGCCGGAGCTCGGCCGGCAGCTGCCCCGCACCCAGCGGCGTGTGCTCGACGCGCTCGCCGGGCTGCCGCTGGAGATCCGCACCGGGGCGGCGCTCTCCTCGGTGACCGCCGTGCTTCGCGGCGGCCGTCCGGGGCCGACCGTGCTGCTGCGCGGCGACATGGACGCCCTGCCGCTGACCGAGGCCACGGGCCTGCCGTACGCGTCCCGCGTTCCCGGTGCGATGCACGCCTGCGGTCACGACCTGCACGTCGCCATGCTGGTCGGCGCCGCCCGGCTGCTGGCCGCGCGTCGGGCGGAGCTGGCCGGGTCGGTGGTCTTCATGTTCCAGCCGGACGAGGAGGGCACCGACGGCGGCGGTGCGTCCGCGATGCTCGCGGAGGGCCTGCTCGACGCCTCCGGCGAGACCCCGGTGGCCGCGTACGCGCTGCACGTCTCGGCGAACCGGCTCCCGTTCGGCGTCTTCTCGGTCCGCCCGGGGACGGCCGGCGCGGCCTCGGACGGGCTGCTGGTGACGGTGCGCGGCCGGGGCGGGCACGGCTCGGCCCCGCACCGGGCGGCCGACCCGATCCCGGCGCTGTGCGAGATGGTGACGGCACTGCAGACCTTCGTCACCCGACGCTTCGACATCCACGACCCGGTCGTGGTCACCGTGGGCCTGATCCGGGGCGGGACCAAACGCAACGTCATCCCCGACGAGGCCGGCTTCGAGGCGACCGTGCGCACCTTCTCCGCCGAGGCCAGGGAGCGGTTGCGCGAGGGCGTCCGCACGCTGCTCACCGGCATCGCCGCCGCCCACGGGCTGGGCGTCGAGGTGGTGTACCACGAGGGCTACCCGGCCCTGCTGAACGACCCCGCCGAGGCCGCGTTCGCCGCGCGCGCCGTCGTGGACCTGTTCGGTCCCGGACGCTGCCAGGAGGCGGCCCACCCCACCCCGGGCGCCGAGGACATGGCTTTCGTGCTCGCACGGGTCCCGGGCGCCATTCTGATGCTCGGCGCCTGCCCGCCGCAGGACGACTACACCACCGCGCCGCAGAACCACTCGTCCCACGCCGTCTTCGACGACGCCGTGCTGCCGGACGGCGCGGCGCTGCTCGCGGAGCTCGCGCTGCGCCGACTCGCCCGTGCGTGACGAGCGGACCCCGGCCGGACGAACGCGGGACCCGTTCCCGTCGACACGTCGATCCGCCACCCCCCGGAAGGGCGTGGCGGATTGGCACATGCCAAGTTCCCTGGACGGGGTGTCAACAGTCTCTGAGCAGCAGCATCCTTGAGACAACGACACTCACCGGCCGCCGTACCACCAAGGGGTTCCACGTCCATGCCCGCTTCCACGGATGAGGCCGCCAGCGTGCGCGCCACCCCCTCGTCCGACACCGTCGACGTCAACCGGTTGGGCGAGGTGCTCGTGACCGGACTCAAGTCGGCGCTCGGTCGGCACGGCATCACCCTTCCGTCGCTCCACGCCGACTACCCCCTGGGCGACAAGCCCCTGATCATGCTCGGCCGTGCCAACCGGGAGACCGTGGAGAAGCTGACCGCGCTGCTCGAATCCATCGAGCCCACCGCGGGCTGACGGACTCCCCGACGTACGATCGAGGGTGTCCTGGTCGGCGTCCCTGCCGGCGAAGCCGGGGTGACGGGAGGCGTTGCGCATGCCCGAACCGTCCTCGCGCGACGACGCGGACGACACGGACCGGGCGGACCAGGCGCGCCACGCGGACCGGGCCGTCGGCGCCGACGATGCCGCCGCCGGGCTCCCGCAGCGGTTGGACGGCCTCTACGCGACGCGGCCGCCGTGGGAGATCGGACGCCCGCAGCAGGCGTTCCTCGGCCTCGCGCGCAGCGGCGCCCTCCGCGGGAGGGTGCTGGACGTCGGCTGCGGGACGGGGGAGCACGTGCTCATGTGCGCCGGGCTCGGCCTCGACGCCACCGGCGTGGACCTGGCGGACCGCGCGCTGAGCGCCGCCCGGGCGAAGGCCGGCGAACGAGGCGTGACGGCGCGGTTCCTCCGCCACGACGCGCGCCGGCTGGCCGCCCTGGGGGAGCGGTTCGACACGGTGCTCGACTCCGGCCTGTTCCACATGCTGGCCCCGGGCGACCGCCCGGCCTTCGCCGACGGGTTGCGGGCGGTGCTGCGCCCGGGCGGCCGCTACTTCATGCTGGGCTTCAGCGACCGGGAACCCAGGACGCCCGGGGTCGAGGTGCCGTACCGTCTGACGAGGAACGACCTGACGACCGCGTTCGCCGGCACCCTGCGGATCGACTCGCTGGACCCCGCGACGATCGAGATCACACTGAACACGGTGGGCATCCGGGGCTGGCTGCTCGCCGGCACGAGGCTCTCCACGCCCGCCGCCTGAGGCGTCACCGCTCGGCGGCCACCGGCGTCCCCGTCCCCGCGTGACCCCGGGACCAGCGACAACTGCGTCGACCGTCGGCTCTCTTGACGTGTGGTCAGGTGCCTGGTTCCCTTTTCCAGGCAAGGTGCACCACTTGTTGTGGTGGCGACAGCTCGATCCTGTGCGGTGTTGTGCGAGTGCGCACGTGCATGCGCAATATTGGCATGATCATGACCTTCACTGTCGCCCGTCCTCGTTCTCCTGGCAGCTTCGAGCTGCCGTCAAGAGAGGATCTTCCTTGATGGGCATACCTCTTCGTGGGGGCGTGCGTCGTGGGGCCATGGTCGGCCTCGCGACGCTCTCCCTGGCCGGCGCTGCGGCGCTGGGCATGGTGGCGCCGGCGACCGCCGCGTCGCACACGGCGAACCCGTACGACCCGGCGACCGGGCATTCCTACCGGCACGGCGTGATCCCCACGGTCACGCAGAACGCGAAGATGAACCAGTGGGCGGGCACGCATGACTCGCCGACCGCGACCAGCGCCAACACGCTGTCCTACGGCGGCGGTATAGGCGGGGTGGGCGTCAACGACGGCAAGTCGCAGGTCTACCTCGTCTTCTACGGCACTCAGTGGGGTAGCGAGAGCACCAACAGCGCGGGCGACGCCACCTTCTCCGGTGACTCGGACGGCGCCGCCGCGGTGACCCAGGAGATGTTCAAGGGCATCGGCACCGGCAACGAGCTGTGGTCCGCGGACCTGACCCAGTGGTGTGACGGCAACGGTGTCTCCTCCGGCGCCACCAGCTGCCCGGCCACCGGCGCCAGCTACGTCCCCTACCAGAGCGGTGGCGTGCTGTCCGGGGTCTGGTACGACAACTCCGGCGCCTCGCCGAGCGCGGCGACGGGCAACCAGCTCGGGCAGGAAGCGGTCAAGGCGGCCACGCACTTCGGCAACACCACCGCGGCCTCCAACCGCCACACGTACTACGTCATCCTCTCGCCGCACGGCACCAACCCGGACAACTACCAGGGCCAGTACTGCGCCTGGCACGACTACACGGGTGACTCCTCGCTGACCGGCGGTGCGGTCAACTCCCCCGACGGCCCGCTCGCCTTCTCCAACCAGCCCTACAACATGGACTCCGGTTCGGGCTGCGGCGTCGGCTTCGTCAACAGCCCCGGAACGCTCGACGGCTGGACGATGACCCTCGGCCACGAGTGGCACGAGATGATGTCGGACCAGTTCCCGGCGGGCGGCTGGACCAACGCCTCCTCCGGTGAGGAGAACTCCGACGAGTGCGCCTGGATCGCCGCGGGCCAGGCCGGCGGCGCGTCCAACGTGGCCATGGGCACCGGCACCTTCACCGAGCAGGCCAGCTGGTCCAACGACACCAACGCCTGTGCGATCTCGCACCCGATCGTCAACCACGGCGGCAACACCGTCACGGTGACGAACCCGGGCAGCCAGACGAGCACGGTCGGCACGGCGGTCTCGCTGCAGGTCTCCGGCAGC
>NZ_BBPQ01000099.1 GCF_000787855.1 Streptacidiphilus anmyonensis
GAGCTCGGTGCCGCGTGCGGCACGGACCGTGCGCGGGCCGCTCTGCTGCTGCGCCATGGTTCACGTCCTCTCGGTGCTCGGATCGAGGCTCTGGATAGTTTCATTCACTATCGATATAGCTGAATGTAGCCGTTCATTCGCCGCTCCACCAGAGCCCGTCGCCAAGGAGTCCGCCCAGCCGCCCGGCGAAAGTCCTGTTTGTCCGCTCTATTACCTTTGGCACCTATGCTGTCACGGACGAGCCTCGCGTCGAGAGGAGACCCACGTGGGCCCGGTCGAGTTCCTGGTGCTGGCCTTCCCCGGCGGGCGCGTCGGCGCAGCGGTACTCGGCCCACTGGAAGGGCTGCGGCAGGCCGGCGGGGTACGGGTACTGGACGCGCGCGAACTACGCCGCGACGCGGACGGGGCGGCGAGGGCGGAGCCGGGCGAAGCCGGACTGATCACCGACGAGGACGTGGAGTCGGCCCGGGAACTGCTGGGCCCTGAGGAATCGGCCCTGCTGCTGCTCGTCGAGCACGCCTGGGCGGCCGAGCTCACCGCCGCGTTCGAGGCGGAGCGGGGCCGGGTCGCGGCGTCGGTCCGGATCGCGCCGGAGGAGGGCGAACTCGACGCGCGCTGACGGCCGCCATCGCGACGACCGCCGGAACGTCAGCTGGTCAGCTGTGCACCACGGCCTTCACGTTGCCCGCGGCCGGACCGGTGGTGACGAACTCCCCCACCGCCCCGCGGCGACCGAGGAGGCGGCCGTCGTCCGTACGGGCCCACAGCAGCTTCTCCTCGCGGCGCTCCCAGCGGGCGAGCAGCAGCACGGCCAACTGCATGCCGAGGCCGTAGCCGAGCACGCCGAGCCCGGCGGCGGGTCCGGCGACCACGCCGAGCGCGGCGGTCACGCAGATCCCGATGAGCAGCGCCATCGCATGCCCGCGCGCGAGCCGCTGCCGCGTCTCGTGGGGCGGCTCCAGCGTCACCGCGAACGCGGCCTTCGTCGCCGCGGCCGCTCGCGCGGCGAACCACCGCCGCCGCTGGAGCAGGCCGACCACCAGGCCGACGACGAACAGCCCGGCGCCGATCAGCGCCCCGCGCCCGAGCCCGGTCAGA
Organism: Streptacidiphilus anmyonensis; assembly: GCF_000787855.1. Taxonomy (GTDB): domain Bacteria; phylum Actinomycetota; class Actinomycetes; order Streptomycetales; family Streptomycetaceae; genus Streptacidiphilus; species Streptacidiphilus anmyonensis. Next base: position 1,099 of record NZ_BBPQ01000099.1, read on the forward strand.
CTCGGGATCAGCAGGCCCGCGACCGCACCGACCGCTCCGATCCACATCACCGTCCGCGCCACGGTCCCCCGTATGACGACAACCCGGGCGCGCGCATAGGTCCCACGCAGCATGGCGGGACGATAACTCCCCAGGATGAGAATTGTCTTGGGGTGTGCAGACGGAAATCCGGCTCAGGCGAAGGCGGCGGCCGCGACCGGGCGGTGGCGCAGGCCCAGGCGTTCGTAGACGCGGCGGGCCGGGGTGTTGTGGTCCTCGACCATCAGCGCGACGGCGCCGTGCTCCGCGAGGCCGGCGGAGGCGAGGGTCGCGCAGAGCGGGAGCGCCAGGCCCTTGCCGCGGGCGGGCGGGTCGACCGCGATGCCGCTGAGCAGAACGACCTGCGGGGAGGACCAGGCCAGCGCGCCGACGGCAAGGAGGCGCCCCACGTCGTCGCGGAGGCCCGCCCAGCGGGTGACGCCGGCCAGGCCGGGGCGGGCGTAGGAGACGGGGTAGGCGCGGTCGAGGATGCCGTTGATCGCCTCGGACTCGTCCGACTCGCTGAGCCACTCGGCCGGGAGCTCGGGCGGAGCCGTCTCCCGGGCGTCCATCCAGCCGAAGCGGCCGACGACCTCCAGCCCGGGAACGGCGGCGGCGACGGCCTCGACCAGCGGCCGGTCCCCGAAAGGGCGGAAACTGCGCGGCAATTGCGGCAGCACCTCCCGGGCGAGGACGACCGCCGCCTCCGGGGAGCGGGCCCAGAGGCCGACGCGGTCGCGTGTCGAGATCGCGGGCGCGGCCGAGATCACCGCGTCCTCCCCCGCCCAGGCGCGGCCACCGCGCAGCAGCCCCTGAGCGGTCCAGAGCGTCAGCGGATCGCGCTCCGTCAGGACCGCGAGCTCCTCGACGGAGAAGAGCTCACGCACCGTCGCTCCGCCAGGTCATGCCGATCCGCGTGATCCCAGGCTGCGTCATCCCAGGCTGCGTCATCCCAAGAAGAGACCCCGCGTCGTGGCCTGCTGCTCGAACTCCTCCAGCCGCAGCACCGAGCCGGGGAGTTCGTCGCACATGGCCTGGAGCAGTACGCGGCCGAGCATCATCGGTGCGCACGCGGTGTCGAAGACGAGGCTGGAGCCGACCGCCGCCGGGAGCAGCAGGTCGGAGACGGAGGCGACGGGCGCGAAGGCGCTGTCGGCGACGGTGACGACGGTGAGCCCGGCGGTCTTGGCCGCGTTGAGGGCGTCGAGGAGCTCGCGCGGGTAGCGCGGCAGGGCGAAGCAGATCAGCGCGGTCGCGCCGGCGACGCGGGCCTGCTCGATGCGGTCGAGCAGCAGCGAGCCGCCCTCGTCGAGGAGCCGCACGTCGGGGTGGACCTTGGCGGCGAAGTAGGCGAAGCCGTTCGCCTGGGCGGAGGCGGCGCGCAGGCCGAGGACGATCAGCGGCTGGGACGCGGCCAGCACGCGGGCGGCCTGCAGCACGGGCTCGGGATCGGCCAGCACCGCGGCCAGGTGCTGGAGGTTGGCGATCTCGCTCAGCACGGCCTGCTGCTGCTCGTTGCGGACGATCTCGCCCGCCGTCTCGCGCACCCCGCCGACGCGCGCGCCGGGCTCGGTGCCGGGTTCGGCCAGGCCGAGCTCGCGCAGGCGGCGCCGCAGCGCCGGGTAGCCGTCGAAGCCGAGGGCCACGGCGAAGCGGGTGACCGAGGGCTGGCTGACTCCGGCCAGCTCGGCCACCTCGACGCTGGACAGGAACGGCGCCTCTGCAGCGTTGCGCACCAGGCAGTGCGCGATGCGCCGCTGAGTCGGCGTCAGCCGGTACCCCTCGAACAGGCGGAGCAGCCTGCTGGAGGGCCCGCTGCCCTGCGGGGCCTCCACCGTCTGGGGCGGTGTCACGCTCATGTGCGCCTCCAGCGGGCGTGCAGGCGATTCAGTAGGTGCCGACTCTGCATGACCGCATGCAGAGTCGGCAAGTCCCTTCTCACCTGCCGGTACGGATCCGGACACATGGTCCGGGACGGATGTTCGCCTGTCGTTCAGGCAGGCGAATCAGCCGGTCAGGCAGCCGGTCAGGCCAGCGGACCGGTGACCGTCTCGACCGCGGCGACGAGGCCGCCGCCGCGGACGAAGCGGTACGCGGCTTCCAGGTCGGGGGCGAGGAAGCGGTCCGATCCCGGACCGCCGACGCCGGCCTCGCGCGCCGCGGCGACGGCCGCGGCCGTGGCCGTGGCGAGCGGGCTGGCGCCCTCGCCGGTGTGGCTGTAGCTGCGGATCTCCAGCGCCCGGGCCGAGGCGACCAGCTCGACGGCGAGCACGCGGGCGAGGTTCTCCACGGCCTGGCGCAGCTTGCGCGCGGCGGACCAGCCCATGGAGACGTGGTCCTCCTGCATGGCGGAGGACGGGATGGAGTCGACCGAGGCCGGGACGGCCAGCCGCTTGTTCTCGCTGACCAGCGCGGCCTGGGTGTACTGGGCGATCATCAGACCTGAGTCGACGCCCGGGTCGTCCGCCAGGAACGGCGGCAGGCCGTGCGAGCGGTTCTTGTCCAGCAGCCGGTCGGTGCGGCGCTCGGCGATCGAGCCGAGGTCGGCCGCGGCGACGGCGAGGAAGTCCAGCACGTACGCGACGGGCGCGCCGTGGAAGTTGCCGTTGGACTCGACGCGGCCGTCGGGCAGCACCACCGGGTTGTCGACGGCGGCGGCGAGCTCGCGGTCGGCGACCAGCTGGGCGTGGGTGAGGGTGTCGCGACCCGCGCCGGCGACCTGCGGGGCGCAGCGGATGGAGTAGGCGTCCTGGACGCGCGGCGCGTCGTCCTGGTGGTGGCCGGTGAGGCCGGAGCCCTCCAGCACCTTCAGCATGTTGGCGGCGGAGGCGGCCTGGCCGGGGTGCGGGCGGATGGCGTGCAGCTCGGGCAGCAGCACGCGCTCGGTGCCGAGCAGCGCCTCCAGGGACATGGCGGCGGTGATGTCGGCGACGGTGAACAGGCGGCCGAGGTCGGCGATCGCCATCACCAGCATGCCGAGCATGCCGTCGGTGCCGTTGATGAGGGCCAGGCCCTCCTTCTCGGCGAGCTCGACCGGCTCGATGCCGTGCTCGGCCAGCAGCTCGCCCGCGTCGCGGACGGCGCCGTCGGGGCCGTAGGCGAGGCCCTCGCCCATCAGCGTCAGCGCGCAGTGCGAGAGCGGCGCGAGGTCGCCGGAGCAGCCGAGCGAGCCGAACTCGTGCACGACGGGCGTGATGTCGGCGTTGAGGATGGCCGCCATCGTCTCGGCGACGACCGGGCGCACGCCGGTGCGGCCGGAGGCGAGGGTCTTCAGACGCAGCAGCATCAGCGCGCGGGTGACCTCGCGCTCGACCTGCGGGCCCATGCCGGCCGCGTGCGAGCGGACCAGCGAGCGCTGGAGCTGGGCGCGCAGCTCCGGGCTGATGTGACGGACGGCCAGGGCGCCGAAGCCGGTGGACACCCCGTAGACCGGGCGCGGCTCCGCGGCGAGCGCGTCGATCCGCGCGCGGGACGCGGCCATCTCGGCCAGCGCGTCCCCGGAGAGCTCCACCTTGGCGTTGCCGCGCGCGACCGCGATGACGTCGGCGGGGCCCACGTTGGCCTTGCCGATGACGACGTTGTGCATATCCATATACGAAATCACATCATGTGAATGGCACTATGACAACAGGAGTCGTTCCGGGTTTCGCGTCCCCCTCCGTCACCCCTGCTCAGGCCGCACGGGCCCGCACGGACCCGCGCGGGCGCCGAGTACCGTGGGTCCGGCAGAGCCGGACCGGCAGTGACGGCGCTGAACGAACCCCGAAACGAACCTGTACGAAGGAGGCCGGGCCATGGGCCGGGTGACCGAACGCCGCCGCGTGACCCGCCTTCGCGACGGACGCCGCGACGCGCGGCCCGACGCGCTGGCCGCGGAGGAGCCGCTGGAGATCCGCGTCGGCGGCCGCGCGCTCGCCGTCACGATGCGCACGCCCGGCCACGACTTCGACCTCGTCGCCGGCTACCTCGTCGCCGAGGGCATCGCCGCGCGCGCGGAGGACGTCCCCGCGCTGCGCTACTGCGCGGGCACCAACGCCGAGGGGATCAACACCTACAACGTCGTCGACGCCCGCGTCGCCCGCCCCGAGACCGTCCCGGTCTCCGCGTACCGCTCGCTGCTGACGAGCAGCGCGTGCGGCCTCTGCGGCGCGGAGACGGTCGACGCCGTCCGCAAGCGGCTTCCCGCCGACCTCGCGGACGACCCGCTGACCGTCACCGACGACGTCCTCTTCTCCCTCCCCGACACCCTCCGCGCCTCCCAGCGCGCCTTCGACGCCACCGGCGGCCTCCACGCGGCGGGCCTGTTCACCTCCGACGGCCGACTGCTGTGCCTGCGCGAGGACGTCGGCCGCCACAACGCGGTGGACAAGGTCATCGGCTGGGCCCTGCGGGAGGACCTGCTCCCGCTGCGTGGCCATCTGCTGATGGTCAGCGGGCGCGCCTCCTTCGAACTGGTCCAGAAGGCCGCGATGGCGGGCATCCCGCTGCTGGCCGCGGTCTCCGCGCCGAGCGCCCTCGCGGTGGACCTCGCGGAGGAGGCCGGCATGACCCTCGTCGGCTTCCTGCGCGGCCGCAGCGCGAACCTCTACACCGCGGGCGAGCGGATCCTCCAGCAGACGACCGCGGACGTCACCGCACGCTAGCCACGGGCGGGGCCGAATCGACACCCGTCCCGCATCACACCGGGCTCGCCGGGCCCGAGAGGGCCACCGCGACCAGGGCCCGTGGCCGCGGCTGCCTCACGGCGGGCTTGCGGGGCCGGAGAGGGCCACCGCGACGAGGGCGCGGAGCGTGGGGCCGACGGCGGCGAAGGAGAGGGTGGCGTCGTCGGCGAAGAGTTCCATCAGCCAGCCGCCGGCGGCGTTCGCGCCGCCCGCGGCGACCATCGCGCGGTAGCCGCCGACGACGAGGACCGCCTCCTCCGCCGGGTCGTTGCCGGGGACGCCGGTGCGCAGGCCGAAGCTGCCGCCGCGGATCGCGAGCGCGGTCAGCGGGTAGGACTGGAGGTCGAAGACCGCGTCGGGAGCCTCGTTGACCGCGCGCTGGACCTGCGCGCGGACGCTGCCGGGGCCGCGCGTCATCCGGCGGACGCCGTAGCCCGCGGTGTGCATCGTGGTGGAGCCGGGCGGCAGGTAGGAGACCCACCAGGCGACGGCGTCCAGCATCCTGGAGACCGTCTCCGCGACGGTCTCCAGGCGGGCGAACGTGCCGGCGGGACCGGGGCTGTCGTCGAGCGCGGCCGTCACGGCCGCGAGCAGCTGGCCGGGATCGGCGGTGAGGCGGGCACCGCGGAAGCGGCGGCGCTCCGTGCGGCGGCCGCCGCCGGGCCGCGCGCCGGAGTCGGCGAGGCTGAGCGTCGGGTCGGGCAGGCTGCCGCGTCCCGCGACGACGGGATGAGCGGCCGGGCCGGACTTCGCCCGGTACTGCGCGGCGTCGGCCAGCCGGAAGAGCCGGTCGGAGGTGGTGACGGGGCCGATCGGGTCGCCGGTGGAGGCCACTCCGCAGGCGACGCCCTCGCCCTGATCGATCGTCAGCGCCTGCGCGCACAGCTCCTCCGCGACGCGGACCACCTCGTCCGCGCTCGGTCCGGCGGCGACCAGGCAGAACTCGTCGCCGCCGAGCCGCCCGGCCAGCGCGCCCGGCAGCATCGCGCCGCACAGCGAGAGCTGGTTGGCGAACTGCTCCAGCAGTTGGTCGCCGCTCTCGTGGCCTTTCTCGTCGTTGACCCGCTTGAGGCCGTTGACGTCGCAGACGACCAGGGAGACGACCGTGCCGTCGACGCGGTGCCGCTCCAGTGCGGCGTCGAGGCGGGCGTCGACGGCGCGGCGGTTGGCCAGGCCGGTGAGCGGGTCGGTGAAGGCCAGGCGGCTGACCTCCTCCAGTCGCTCGTTCTGCGCGAGCCCGGCGGAGAGCTGCGCGGCGAGCACCGTCGCGAACGCGGCCTCGGCGTCGTCGAAGACGGGCCGGCCCGCCGTCCGGGCCAGGTACAGCTCGCCCCAGGCCCGGCCGCCGAGGAGGATCGGCGCGACCAGGCAGCAGGCGCGGCCGCGCCGCCGCAGCGACGCGGCCCGCGCCCGGCAGTCCGGGCCGTTGGCGGAGCCGCCGTCCGCGCTCTGCACCCAGGCCCGCGGCAGGCCGTCCGGGGCGAAGAGCTCGCCGAGGCCGCGCTGGGCCAGGAACTGCCCGATCTCCGGGTACTCGGCCAGCGGGTAGGACTCGTCCTGCGGCAGCGCCTCCTCGCCGGGCGCGAGCAGGCCGTCGTTGACGAGCACCCGCAGCCGGCCGCGCTCGCGCTCCCACATGGAGATCGCGGCGAACTCCGCCCCCATGATCTCCCGGGCGCGCCCGGCCGCGACCTGCGCGGCTGCCCGTCCCTCCGGCGCCGCAGCCATCGCCTGCGCGAGCCCGACCACCGCGCGCAGGCGTGCGTCGGCCGCGCCGGACTCGGGCGGGACCGGTGCGTTCGGCGGGGCGTCCTCACTGGCACTGGCCTGCACGGTTCTCCTCGTTCCTGGTCGCGCTTCTCCTCCGCTTCGAGACTACGGACATTCACGGCAAATACTACGCAGGCAAGCGATCCCGACCCTGGTGCCTCCGCTCGGCCGGACGATCGCGGACGTGAGGCGTCACCGTCCGACGCCGCTGCTACCGTGACAGGAACGCGACGCGATCCACAGGATCCGACGGTCACGGGGGGAAGCATGGCCATCGAACTTCCGGGCGAGGTCGCCCAGTTCCTGCAGTTCATCGGCATCAACTGGCCGCAGATCAACGAGGACAAGGTCCGCGAGTTCGCCTCCCACGTCCGCGAGTTCGCCACGAACATCCAGGACACGCACCAGCAGGCCACCGGCACCGTCAACGCCATGAGCCAGCACTACCAGGGCAATTCCTACGAGCTGCTGGTCTCCAAGTGGGCCCACCTCTCCCAGGGCCACATGCAGGACCTGCTCGACGCCTGCCAGGTGCTCGCCACCGCGCTGGACGCGGGCGCGGACTACATCGTCGCCATGAAGCTCGACTGCATCGGCGAACTCATCGCCCTCGCCGCCAGTTTCGTCGCCGACCAGGCGGCGGCCGTGGCGACCTTCGGCCTCGCCGAGGCCGCCGAGGCGCTGATCGTGGAGGCGGCGGAGAAGGCCGTCGACTTCCTCGAGCAGCAGTTGGTCCAGTACATCATCGGCCAGGTCATCGAGGCGGCGCTGACGCCGCTGCTGGGGGTGGTCGAGAAGGCCGTCGCGGGCATGACCTACTCCGCGCTGGAGGACATGCTCGGCGTCAGCGGCAACGGCCCCGGCGACGGCTTCATGATCCACCCGGACAACCTCAAGGCCCACGCCCAGCTCTTCGCCGTCCACGCGGAGACCGTCCAAGGCCACGCGCAGGTCCTGAGCGGCCGGCTCGCGGGGATGAGCTTCGAGTAGTCCGAGCAGCACGAGCCGAACCGACGAGAACGGGACCACGGGGGAATGAGCGAGATCGCGCAGGCGGTCGGAGACGCGGCGAAGAAGGCGGAGCAGGGCCTCGCCCAGGACTTCAGCAAGGCCTACCACTCCATCCTCAAGGACACCGAGGAGAAGACCACCCAGGTCGCCGAGCACGCCGCGGAGAACGAGGCGAAGACCGTCGAGGACCTCGGCAGGTCCGCCGAGCACGCCGGCGTCACCCCGCACGACCCGCACGCGCCCTCCGGCGGCGGCCCGTCCTCCCACCCGGGCGAGGGCGGCGGCCCGGAGGGCGGGGCAGGCCGTGAACAGGTCCAGGACCCGCACGACGCCGGCCGCGGCGACGACGCCGTCTGCGGCGGCGGTGAGCCGGTCGACATGGCGACGGGCCGGATGTACATCGACCAGGTCGACGCCGCCCTGCCGGGCTCGCTGCCGCTGCTGTTCACCCGCAACTTCGAGTCCGGCTACCGGGCCGGGCGCTGGATGGGACGCCGCTGGGTCTGCACCTTCGACGAGCGCCTGGAGATCGACGCCGAGGGCGTCGTCCACCTCCGTGCCGACCGGGTCACCCAGGCGTACCCGCATCCCGAGCCCGGCGAGCCCGTCCACGCCTCGGCGGGCGACCGGCGCCTCCTCGGCGTCGACGCCCGCGGCCGCCTCTACACCGTCACCGAACCGGGCACCGGCCTGGTCCGTGAGTTCACGCTCCAGGCGGACGGGGCCACGGCCCTGCTCACGCGTGTCCGCGACCGCTCCGGCCGCCGCTACGACCTGGAGTACGACGGCGCCGGGACCCCGCTGGCCATCCAGCACTCCGGCGGCTACCGGCTCCTGGTGACCACGGACCGCGACCGCATCACCGCCCTTCACCTGGCGGGAGCCGCCCCCGACGGCGGCGACCAGGAACTGCTGCGCTACGCCTACGGCGAGCGCGGCAACCTCACGGAGGTCTACAACTCGTCCGGGCTGCCGATGCGGTTCGGCTACGACGCCTGGGACCGCGTCACCTCCTGGACGGACCGCAACAACAGCCGCTACTGGTACGTCTACGACGGCCGCGGCCGCGTCGTCGACGAGGGCGGCGAGGACCTCTCGCTGCGCTTCACCTTCCACTACGGCGAGGCGGACCCGGCGACGGGTGCGCGCGTCCACACCGAGACCAACGCGCTCGGGCACACGACGCGGTACCACGTCAACGACCTCCACCAAGTCGTCGCCGTCGTCGATCCGTTGGGCAACACCACCCGATACGAGCGGGACCGGTTCGACCGTCTCCTCAGCGAGACCGACCCCCTCGGCCGCACCACCCGCTACGCGTACGACGGCGCCGGCGGCCTGGTCACCGTCACCCGCCCCGACGGCGGCCGACGGGAGTTCGACTACGCGGGCGAACTCGACCGGCCGGCCCTGATCAGAGAGCCCGACGGCTCCTCCTGGCGACAGACCTTCGACGACGCCGGACTGTGCACCCGTGTCACGGACCCCACCGGCGCCGTCACCGCCTACACCTACGACGAGCACGGCCACCCGCTCTCGAAGACCGACGCGCTGGGCCACACCTGGTCCGTCCGTTGCAACGCAGCCGGACTGGCGGTCGAGACGACGGATCCGACCGGGGTCGTCACCCGGTACGAGCGCGACGCCTTCGGCCGCGTCGTCACCGCGACGGACGCCCTCTCCGGCGTCATCCGGCAGGAGTGGACGGTCGAAGGGCGGCTCACCGCACGGACGGCCGCCGACGGCACGGTGGAGCGCTGGACCTACGACGGGGAGGGGAACCGACTCACCCACACCGACCAGCTCGGCCGGACCACCGACTTCGAGTACACCCACTTCGAGACGCTCGCCGCACGGACCGACCCCGACGGGGCGCGGTTCGAGTTCCGGCACGACGCGCACATGCAGCTGGTCGAGGTCCACAACCCGCTCGGCCAGTCGTGGACGTACACCTACGACGCCGCCGGGCGGGTGGTCCAGGAGCGGGACTTCGACGGCCGCGCCACCGACTACGTGCTGGACGCGGCGGGCCAGTTGGGCTCCCACACCGACTCCCTGGGGCTGACCGCCTCCTACGAGCACGACGTGCTCGGGCGGACCGTCCGCCGCCGGTCCGCCGACCGGGTCACGGACTTCGCCTACGACGCCGCCGGCCGGCTGGTGCGGGCGGCGAACCACGAGTCGGAGCTCCTGCGCACCTACGACGCCGCCGGCCGGCTGTCGAGTGAGACCTGCGACGGACGCACCCTCACCCTCACCCGGGACCCCCTGGGACGACGTACCAGCCGGACGACCCCCGGCGGACACACCAGCACCCTGGTGTACGACCCGGCCGGTCGCCTCACGGGTCTGCGCGCCGGGGAGGGCTCCCTCGCCTTCGGCTACGACGAGCTCGGACGCGAGCAGCACCGCGAGCTCGGCCACGGCCTGGGCCTCACCAGCGTGTGGGACGAGTGCCACCGGCTGACCGGCCAGTCCGTCGAGGCGGCTCGGGCAGGCCGGGAGAACGCGGTCCTGCAGCGCCGCGCCTATCACTACGCCCCCGACGGCCGACTCGCCGAGCTCGACGACCTGCGCGCCGGAAGCCGCCGATTCGCGCGCGACACCGCGGGGCGGGTCGTCAGCGTGCGCGCCGACGACTGGGCCGAGCGCTACGCCTACGACCTCTCGGGCAACGTCACCGACGCCGACTGGCCCACCTCGCGCGCCACGGCCGAGTCGGACGGCCCCCGGGTCTACTCGGGCACGGATCTCCTGAGCGGCGGCAAGGTCCGCTACGAGTACGACGCGGCCGGACGCACGGTCCTGCGTCAGCGCGCTCGACTCTCCCGGAAACCCGACACCTGGCGCTTCCGCTGGGACGCGGAGAACCGCCTCGTCGAGGCGCACACACCGGACGGCTCACGCTGGCGCTACCGCTACGACCCGCTCGGACGCCGCATCGCCAAACAGCGTCTGGCCGAGGACGGTTCCACGGTCGCCGAGGAGACACGCTTCACCTGGGACGGGGCCCTGCTGATCGAGCAGAGCACCGAGGCGCCCTACCTTCCCGGAAGGCACACCGTCAGCTGGGACCACAAGGGCATCCAGCCCGTCTCCCAGTCGGAAAGCATCGTCGCCGCCGCGAGCGACGGCACGTCGGCGCAGGACAGGGTCGACCGGCGCTTCTTCGCGATCGTCACCGACCTGATCGGGACCCCGGTCGAGTTGGTCGACCCCGCGAGCGGCGCCATCGCCTGGCGTGGCAACTCCGCGCTGTGGGGCCACACGACGTGGCAACGGGACAGCTCGACCACCACCCCGCTGCGCTTTCCCGGGCAGTACTTCGACGCAGAGACCCTGCTGCACTACAACCTGTACCGCTACTACGACCCGGCGACCGCGCGGTACACCTCGCCGGACCCGCTGGGCCTCGGGCCGAGCCCCAACCCCCGTGCCTACGTCGCCGATCCGCACCGCTGGTGCGACCCGCTCGGCCTCTCGCCCCACGGGCAGGAAGCCAAGAAGGGGCAGCTCGACCCGGAGAGCCAGAGCGGCAACCTCCCCCTGATCGCCGACTGGATCGCAGCCCACGGCGACATCAACCATCGCGGCATCCCGGGCGTGGACGACCTCGATGTCGCCGAGCACATCGAGGACATGATGGGAGCGGGTCCCGGCATCAGGCTCCGGGACACCCCCTCGGGGACCAAGAGGTGGGCCTGGTGGGACGACAGCACCGGGACGATACTCATCCGCGAAGGTGATCACGGCACCTTCATGCAGCCCACACGCGGTTACGACTACTACAAGGACCAGCTCAATGAGTGACGCGCGGCCCACCGACACGCCGCTGACCGACGCCCTGACGGCCTCGATGTCGGACGAGACCCGGTCCGCCGTGGCGGCCTGGGACACGGCCCGGCTGGAGGTCGAGCTGGAGCGGACCCCCGCGCTGCGGGGCAAGGTCTCAGCGCCGGTCCACTCGGTACGGAACCTGCTGGGCGCATGGGAGCGCTTCGTCCGCCTGATGGCAGCCGACTGGCCGCCGGAGGGCTGGTACTCCCTCAGCGCCTACCGCGAGCTCCTCGACGAGCGGGATCTTCTCGACACCGCCCTCAGCGAGCTCCCCTCCGCGGCCGCAGCAGCCCTGACGCCGCTCCTCGAGCAGTTGGACGCCGTCTACTTCGCCCACACGGAGCCGGACCCCGAGGAGACACTGCGCCCTTGGCTGGGAGCACCCGCCTCGACCGCCCCGACCGATCGCCGCAGCCGCCGACCGCGCCACGCACCGTCCTGGTGAGCGGTGGTTGAGGGCGCGGATCGAGTTCCGGAATCCGTTCGACGCCGCCGCACCCAGGGTGCTTCGCTTCTCGCCATGGAACCGGAGACCCACCCGCTGCGACAGATCCGAGCCGCCTGTGACGACCGCACTCTGACGGTCTATCAGGCCTACTCCTCCGCCATCGCGGAGCCCGCACTCCGGGCGGGTACGTTCGTCGCACCGTTCAAGCGGGAGCGGATGACGTGGATCAAGCCGTCGTTCCGCTGGATGATGTACCGCTCGGGCTGGGGGAAGAAGCCGGGACAGGAACGGGTGCTGGCGGTGCGGATCCGCCGGAGCGGGTTCGAGTGGGCGCTGGCGCACGCGTGCCTGAGCCACTACGACCGCAGGCAGCACGAGTCCGCCGCCGAGTGGAAGCAGTTGCTGCGCGAAAGCCCCGTACGCGTCCAGTGGGACCCGGAGCGTTCCACGACGCAGCAGGAGCTGCCCCACCGCGCGATCCAGATCGGCCTGACCGGCGAGGCCGTCCACCGCTACGTGGACGAGTGGATCGTCGGCGTCACCGACGTCACCGCGCTCGCCCACGAGGCCCACGCGCTCGTCCGCGCGGGCGAGACGGCACAGGCCGACGCCCTCGTCCCGGTCGAGACCGCCTACCCGCTCCCCGCACCGCTGCGCGCCCGCATCGGCGCGAGCGGGCAGGGCTGAGATGGCAGTTCCGCAGACCGACGTCGTCACGCTCCTGTCCGCCCTGACCGCCGCGGAACCGGCCCGCCGAGAGGACGCGTGCGGCACGGTCACGGACTGGCTCACGGCGTTCGACCGTTTCCAGGCCAGGACGATCGCCACCGTGTTGGCGTCCACCGCCGTGGCGGAGAGCGACGCGTCCTGCCGCGAGGCGCAGCTCCACGCGCTGGCCGAGCTCGCCGACACCGGGCACCTGGCCCGGGAGTTCTTCGAACCCGTGCTGAACCTCGCCCCGGACACGCTGGACCCGAGCGAGCGCGAGTATCTCGAGGCGCTGGAAAGGGAGGTCGACACCGACCAAGCCGAACCCGTCGCCGCGGAGTCGTACGTCTACGGGGACTGAACCGCCCGCCGCCTCACGCCTCCGGGGTGCGGCGGGAGAGGAGCCAGGGTTCGACGAGGCCGAGGCCGCGGACCGGGCGGCGCCACATGGGTTGCAGGGCGAAGCGGTACTCCGCGTCCGGGAGGGGCGGTTGGACGTGTTCGCGGCTGTCGCCGCCCACGCCGACCGAGGAGATGGTCTGCAGGGCGTCCGTTCCGCCCTCCTCGGGGGGCGGGACCGCGCCCTCGCGTCCCAGCGCGGCGGCCAGTTCCTCGTCGCACAGCACCGCGTCCTTGGGGGCGATCGAGGTGAGGCGGGAGGCCAGGTTCACCGTCGTGCCGAAGACGTCGCCCATGCGGGTCGTCACCGTGCCGAAGGCGATGCCGACGCGCAGGGCCGGCATGGAGTCGTCCTTGCCGAGCGTCTCCACCAGCGCGAGCCCGATGTCGCCCGCCGTCGCCGCCTCGTCCGCGACGAAGAGGATCTCGTCGCCGAGCGTCTTGACCAGGCGTCCGCCGCGTCCGGCCACCAGGTCCGCGCAGGTGGTCTCGAAGTTCTCGACCAGCTCGCCGAGTTCGTCGTCCTCCAGACGGCGGGACAGCCGCGTGAATCCGACCAGGTCGGCGAAGCCGACCGCGAGCCGGCCGCTCTGCATCTCCTCGTCGTTCTCGGCCTGGACGACGCGGCCGGTGACGGCCGCGAGCTGACGGCGCCAGACGTAGATGAGGAACTGCTCCAGCTCCGGCAGCAGCAACTCGACCAGCGGGTAGGCGACCTCGGCGCGGGTCAGGCCCGGCTCGGAGGCGGAGGTGAGGTGCTCCAGGAAGGTGTCGATCTGCCACTCCGCCAGCCGGGCGGTGGTCTGGCCGGTGGAGCGGGCGACCTGGATGGCCATCCGCTCGCTCAGCAGTCCCGCCTCGACCATGCCCGCGAGCCGCCGCAGCGCGATGACGTCGGTCTCCGTCAGTGCGCGCGACTGGCCGATGTCGGCGAAGCCCATGGCGCGCCAGAACCGCGAGGCGAGCTCCATGGAGACGCCGGCGGCACGTGCCGCCTGGTACGGGGTGTACTGGCGCTCCGAGTCCAGGATCAGCTGTTCCAGCTGCAGGGCCACGGAGTCGCGGTGGTGCTGCTCAGCACCGAGCCGATCCCGCTCCCGTTCCCGGTCGCCCACCTGTTCGCCGTCCCGTCCGTCCTTGTGACGCACCCGTGCCCCCGCGACGGGCGTGTCCTTGCTCACACCTCGCCCAGTGATACTCGCACGGAATGGGCCTGTCCGGAGCATCCGCCCCGGTGAGAACCCACGCGCTGGAAACTCACACGCCGAAAGTCACACGCCTGGTTCACGCGTCCCGGTCCACACGATCCGGTTCACACGCTCCGGCTCACGCGCCCGGGCTCACACGCCCCGCACGTGGATCACGTCGCCCGCGGAGACGGCGTGTTCCGCGCCGCTCGGCTCGCGCAGCACCAGCCGGCCGAGGTCGTCGACGTCGACCGCCTCGCCGACCACCTGGGTGTCGCCCGGCAGCAGCACCCGCACGTGCTTGCCGATCGTCGCGCACTGCGAGAGGTACGCCTCGCGCAGCCGCGTGGCCGTCGGGTCGCCGCCGTCCGCGCACCACTCCTGGTACAGCTCGGAGAGGGTGCGCAGCAGCTCCCGCAGCAGGATCTCGCGGTCCGTCACCGCCGCCTCGGCCAGCGCCAGCGAGCCCGCCGTCGGGACCGGCAGTTCACTCTCGCGCAGGCTGACGTTGACGCCCATGCCGGCCACGACCGCGCGGCCGTTGTCGGCCAGCTCGGTGAGGATGCCGCCGAGCTTGCGTTCCTCCGTGCCGACGGTGACCAGCAGGTCGTTCGGCCACTTCAGCCGCACGCGGGTCTCCGCCGCGCGCGAGAGCGCGCTGGACGCGGCGACGCCGACCAGCAGCGGCAGCCAGCTCCAGTTGTCCCGCGGCACGCCCGCGTCACTCGGACGGAGCAACGCGGACAGGAAGATCCCCGAGCGCGGCGGAGCCGACCAGCTGCGGTCGAGCCGGCCCTTGCCGTGGGTCTGGACCTCGGCGATCAGCACCGTGCCCTCGGGAGCGCCCTTGGCGGCCAGATCCGCCAGATCGACGTTGGTGGAGCCGGTCTCGGCGACGACGTCGAGGCTGCTCCACAGAGCGCCGAGCCGCCCCGGGTCGCGGTTCAGCTGCGCGGCCCTCAGCGGCGGGCGGTCAAGGTCACTCCAGGGGGATTCACTCACGACACCTAGCGTATGACCCCTGTCACTCGCCATATCCGAGGCAGGCCGTCGTGGCTAACCTACTGATCGGAAACCCACCCGTTGGTGCCGTGCGTATCCCTCCGTGGGAACGCCAGCGGCACTACCCCTCCTGACGGGAGCCGCCCACCCATGTCCTCCGCCGACCACGCCAACGCCGACGTGGACATCCACACCACCGCCGGCAAGATCGCAGACCTGCGCCGCCGCATCGACGAGGCGGTCCACTCGGGTTCGGCGCGCGCCGTGGAGAAGCAGCACGCCAAGGGCAAGATGACGGCCCGTGAGCGGGTCCGCCAGCTGCTGGACGAGGACTCCTTCGTCGAGTTCGACGAGTTCGCCCGGCACCGCTCCACCAACTTCGGCCAGGAGAAGAACCGCCCCTACGGCGACGGCGTGGTGACCGGTTACGGCACCGTCGACGGCCGTCAGGTCGCGGTGTTCGCCCAGGACTTCACCGTCTTCGGCGGCTCCCTCGGCGAGGTCTTCGGCGAGAAGATCGTCAAGGTCATGGACTTCGCCCTCAAGACCGGCTGCCCGATGATCGGCATCAACGACTCCGGCGGCGCCCGCATCCAGGAGGGCGTGGCCTCGCTCGGCCTCTACGGCGAGATCTTCCGCCGCAACGTGCTGGCCTCCGGCGTGATCCCGCAGATCTCGCTGATCATGGGCCCCTGCGCGGGCGGCGCGGTCTACTCCCCCGCGATCACGGACTTCATCGTGATGGCCGACCAGACCTCGCACATGTTCATCACCGGCCCGGACGTCATCAAGACCGTCACCGGCGAGGACGTCGGCATGGAGGAGCTGGGCGGCGCGCGCACCCACAACTCCAAGTCGGGCGTGGCGCACCACATGGCCGCGGACGAGAAGGAGGCCGTCGAGTACGTCAAGGCGCTCCTGTCCTACCTGCCGTCGAACAACCTGGAGGAGCCGCCCGCGTTCCCGGAGGAGGCGGACCTCGCCACCACCGCCGAGGACGAGGAGCTGGACGCGATCGTCCCGGACTCGGCCAACCAGCCGTACGACATGCACAAGGTCATCGAGCACGTGCTCGACGACGGCGAGTTCCTGGAGACGCAGTCCCTGTTCGCGCCGAACATCCTGACCGGCTTCGGCCGCGTCGAGGGTCACCCGGTCGGCGTCGTCGCCAACCAGCCGATGCAGTTCGCCGGCTGCCTGGACATCGACGCCTCCGAGAAGGCCTCCCGATTCGTGCGGACCTGCGACGCGTTCAACATCCCGGTGCTGACCTTCGTCGACGTGCCCGGCTTCCTGCCCGGCACGGACCAGGAGTGGGACGGCATCATCCGCCGCGGCGCCAAGCTGATCTACGCCTACGCCGAGGCGACGGTCCCGCTGATCACCGTCATCACCCGCAAGGCCTTCGGCGGGGCCTACGACGTCATGGGCTCCAAGCACCTGGGCGCCGACCTCAACCTGGCCTGGCCGACGGCGCAGATCGCCGTCATGGGCGCGCAGGGCGCGGTGGGCATCCTGCACCGCGGCACCATCGCCGCCGCGGAGGACCCCGAGGCCAAGCGGGCCGAGCTGATGCAGGACTACGAGGACACGCTGCTCAACCCGTACATCGCGGCCGAGCGCGGCTACGTCGACGCGGTGATCCTGCCCTCGGAGACCCGCCAGCACATCGTCAGGGGCCTGCGTGCGCTGCGCAACAAGCGCGAGACCCTGCCGCCGAAGAAGCACGGCAACATCCCGCTGTGACCGCCGTCGTCGGCTTCCTTCAAGTCGGAAGAGAGGTACCGGCCTGATGGCCCCTATCCGCGTGCTGCACGGGCAGCCCAACCCCGAGGAGCTCGCCGCCGTCCTGGCGGTGGTCTCGGCCCGGGCGGCAGCCGGCACCGCTGCCGCCCCGGAGGAGTCCCGCGCCGGCGTCTGGCGCGACCGCGCGGCGCTGGTGCGGCGCATGCCCCACCCCGGCCCGAACGCCTGGCGGACCTCCGCCTGGGCGGGCCGCTGACCCTCCCTCAGCCGGTCCGACCGGCAAGCGGGCCCTGCGCGACGCAAGTTGAGTACCCGTACTCATGCGCCGGGCAGGGCCCGCGCCGCACAGTGGGGGCATGCTCTGGTCAGACCCGGCAGACGACACCCCGGCGGAGGCCGCGCGCATCCGCGGGCTGCTGCGCCGGGTGGGCATCCTCATCGCCCTGTGCGTGTCGCTGGCGATGGTCGTGGTGATGGCCTCGTGGGGATGAGGACCCGATGACCACCCGATGACGACCCCACAGGCCCGGAGGGCGCCCTCCCGGGCTTCACTACCCTGGACGGCATGACCGACAAGCGCACGCTCGTGCTCGCCTCCGCCTCCCCCGCCCGCCTCGGCCTGCTGCGGCAGGCAGGCCTGGACCCGAAGGTGATCGTCAGCGGCGTCGACGAGGACGCGCTCTCCGCGCCGACACCGGCGGAACTCGCCCTGGTCCTCGCCGAGGCGAAGGCGGGCGCGGTGGCCGCCACGCTGGCCGACGGCGAGCTGGTCGTGGGCTGCGACTCCGTCCTGGAGCTGGACGGCCGGGCGCTGGGCAAGCCGGCCGACGCCGCCGACGCCCGCGCCCGCTGGGCGGCCATGCGCGGCCGCAGCGGCGTGCTGCAGACGGGCCACTGCGTCATCGACACCCGCACCGGCGCCCGCGCGTCGGCGACGGCCTCCACCACCGTCCACTTCGGCACCCCCGACGACGCGGAGATCGACGCCTACATCGCCTCCGGCGAGCCCCTCCACGTCGCCGGCGCGTTCACCCTGGACGGCCGCAGCGCCCCGTTCGTCGACCGCATCGAGGGCGACCACGGCAACGTCATCGGCCTGTCGCTTCCGTTGCTGCGCAGGCTGCTGGCGGAGGTCGACGTGAGGATCACCGACCTCTGGGCGTGAGCCCGTTCATGCTGCATGCTCATCGTCGACGACTCGAACTCTGCTCGGGGGCAGGCCAGTGAACAGCGGCGACATATGGAACATCGTGCTCGGGGTGGCCTCCAGCGCCGTCAGCGCCACGCTCGCGTGGCTGCTGCAGGCGCTGCTGAGGCGCCGGCGGCTGGACCGCAAGCGCGCGTTCTTCGGGCTGCGCAGCGGCGGCGACGCCCTGCTCGTCGTGCCGCGCAAGGCCGGCTCCACCGACAACGACCGGATCGTCGCGCAGAACGACGTCTACGGGCTGATGGAGCTCTCCGCCCTGGTCTACGAGTGCGACGCCCAGTACACGGTGCTGCCGGCCCACCAGATCCGTCAGGGGATCGGCGACCGCGCCGAGTTCTGCATCGGCGGTCCGCTCGCCAACGAGCGGACCGCGGCCCACCTGAAGCTCAAGTTCCCCGGCTTCGCCCACACCGCCGAGTGGGAGGCCACGAAGGCCAACGAGTTCGTCATCGGCGACACCCGCTACACCCGCGAGGCCGGGGTCGCGGACTACGTGCTGCTCGCCCGCATCGCGGTCGGCACGCAGGGGCTGCCGACGTTCCTGATCTGCGGTCAGACGGCCGTCTCGAACCTCGCCGGGGTGCGGCATCTGCGTCGCGCGTACCGTGAGTTGAGTCACAGCCACGGAACGGACAGCACCTTCGCGCTGCTCTTCAGGGTGCTCCAGCCGGACAACTACGGCTCCGACGTCATCGAGTTCGTGGCGGATGTCACGAAGCAGGCGCAGCAGGCACCGGCTCCGAGCCCGGTGCCGGTCGCGTCGGAGTGAAGAACATCAGGACAAGAAGCGTCAACGTGCACGCGACGACAAGGAACGTCCACACCCCCGACAGGGCCAGCATCAACGCCGCGAGCACGCCGTGGAAGACCGCCGCGGCGACCAGCGTGAACCGGGTGGGCCGCCCGAAAGGATGATCCCCGGCGCGCACCGCCAGGCGTACCAGCACGCCCGCGACCAGCAGCAGGAAGGCCGTCTGCAGGCCGAGGCCGACGTACGCGGCGTTCGCGATCGCCGTGTACGAGACGCCCGCGAACTGCATGTGCTGCTTGTGCGCCACCGCGCCGAGCAGCAGGGCCGCCAGCAGCGAGACGCCCGCCTCCAGCACCAGCAGGACCGTCGCCGATATCGCCGTCCATCTCCGCATGGGCGCACCTTACTGAGGAGTAGTCAACGGCGGAAGAGGTGTGCTCAACCCCGCCACAACCCGGACGGCGTACCGTGGAAAGCACTGCTCACCCTGCGTGTGGGCAAGGTCACCACCGGAACGGACTCGTGGGTAGTCCTCGCGATTCCCTAGACTCTCCGGGGTTCAAGAAGGGAGCCATTGTGCGCAAGGTGCTCATCGCCAACCGCGGAGAAATCGCCGTCCGCGTCGCCCGTGCCTGCCGCGATGCCGGGATCGCCAGCGTCGCCGTCTACGCCGAGCCCGACCGGGACGCGCTGCACGTCCGCGCTGCCGACGAGGCCTTTGCTCTCGGTGGCGACACGCCGGCGAGCAGCTACCTCGACATCGCGAAGGTGCTCAAGGCCGCCGCCGACTCCGGCGCGGACGCCGTCCACCCGGGCTACGGCTTTCTGTCCGAGAACGCCGACTTCGCCCAGGCCGTCCTGGACGCCGGCCTGATCTGGATCGGCCCGCCCCCGCAGGCCATCCGCGACCTGGGCGACAAGGTCACCGCCCGACACGTCGCCCAGCGCGCCGGCGCCCCGCTCGTCGCCGGCACCCCCGACCCGGTCGCCGGCCCCGACGAGGTCGTCGCGTTCGCCCGCGAACACGGCCTGCCGATCGCCATCAAGGCCGCCTTCGGCGGCGGCGGACGCGGCCTGAAGGTCGCCCGCACCCTCGAGGAGATCCCCGAGCTCTACGAGTCCGCCGTCCGCGAGGCCGTCGCCGCCTTCGGCCGCGGCGAGTGCTTCGTCGAGCGCTACCTCGACAAGCCCCGCCACGTCGAGACCCAGTGCCTGGCCGACACCCACGGCAACGTCGTCGTCGTCTCCACCCGCGACTGCTCGCTCCAGCGCCGCCACCAAAAGCTCGTCGAGGAGGCCCCCGCACCGTTCCTCACCGACGCCCAGGTCGCCGAGCTCTACACCGCCTCCAAGGCCATCCTCAAGGAGGCCGGCTACGTCGGCGCCGGAACCTGCGAGTTCCTCGTCGCGAACGACGGCACCATCTCCTTCCTCGAGGTCAACACCCGCCTCCAGGTCGAGCACCCAGTCTCCGAGGAGGTCACCGGCATCGACCTGGTCCGCGAGATGTTCCGCATCGCCGACGGCGAACCCCTCGGCTACGGCGACCCCGAGCTGCGCGGCCACTCCTTCGAGTTCCGCATCAACGGCGAGGACCCGGGCCGCGGCTTCCTGCCCGCCCCCGGCACCGTCACCGTGTTCGCCCCGCCGTCCGGCCCCGGCGTCCGCCTGGACTCCGGCGTCGAGTCCGGCAGCGTCATCGGCCCCGCCTGGGACTCCCTGCTGGCCAAGCTGATCGTCACCGGCGCCACCCGCCAGCAGGCCCTGCAACGCGCCGCCCGCGCGCTGGCCGAGTTCCACGTCGAGGGCATGGCCACCGCCCTCCCGTTCCACCGCGCGGTGGTCGTCGACCCGGCCTTCGCCCCCGAGCTCACCGGCAGCGACGCCCCGTTCACGGTCTTCACCCGCTGGATCGAGACCGAGTTCGACAACACCATCCCGCCCTTCACCGGCACCG
>NZ_BBPQ01000098.1 GCF_000787855.1 Streptacidiphilus anmyonensis
GCCCCGTGGGCGCGGACGCGGCAGCCCGCGTGGGCGCGGCATGGGTGGACGAGGCGCCCTGGGGAGGCGCGGTCCGCGCGGCTGCCCCACGATCGGGCGCGAGCGGCACGGCCCCCGCCTGCCCGCCCGGTCCGGCGCCGCCGCCAGGCTGCGACGTCGGCGCGACGGTGTCGCCACCCGACCACACACGCGCGGGCGCGGGCGCCAGCGCCTCGGCGGAGGCGGACGCGATCGGTCCGGTTTCCGTCTGCGGGTGCCGGGCGGCGACGCCACCGCGCTGCGTCCCCGGTGGGACGGTGTCGCCGCCCGGCCGTGCCCAGGAGATACGGGGCTCGGGCGTCGGCGTGCGGGTCGTATCGGCGCCGCCACGCGGCGCAGTGGGCAGACCGCCGCCCAGGGTCGGTTCGGCGGGAGGCGCGACGACCGGGCTGTCCGAGAGGTCCGGGTTGTCCGAGAGGTCCGGCCGACGCGTCCCCGCTTGGAACCCCTCGGCCGACAAGTCGCCGCCCTGGCTGTGCCTCGCCGCGCCCGCAGCGGGACCGGTCTCCGACTCCGCCCAGGGGGCGCCGGACGACCACTCAGACGTGCCCGCCGCGCCGTCGACGGAGCGGCCCCGGGACACCCGGTCCGTCCAGGGGCCGGTGGGCGGCTCGGACCAGTCCTCCGACTCGTAGCTGGTCGGCGGCGGAAGCTGGGCGCGGCGGGTCTGCGAGAGCGCGAGGCGCAGCGCGGAGGCGAGTTCCTCGTCCGGGTCGACCCCCACCACCGACGCGGGCGGAGCGGGAGCCGGGGCCGGAGGTGTCGGGACACCCCAGGAGACGTGGTGGGGGACGGAGCCGGTGTCCAGCAGTCCCGGCTGGGCCTGGGCGCTCGCGCCCCAGACGGACGCCTCCGACGACAGCTGCGACTCCGGCAGCTCCGACGACTCGGGCAGCGACGGCGGGACGACGAGCCGCGCGGCGCCCGTCTCGTCGAGGAAGACGGGGCCGGTCTCCTCCACGGCGGGCCGTGGCGGCGGGGGCGGGGCCACGCGGACGCCGCCGCGGGCGGCGCGGGGCGGCGGCGGCAGTGGGGCGCCGTCCACGGGAGCGGGCCGGGCGCTGCCGGGGGTCCAGGCGTCCCCGTCCCAGTAGCGGACGAAACCGGGGATCGAGGGGTCGGGGTAGTAGCCGGGCGCGGGTCGCTCCGCGGGAGGCTGAACCGTCATAGAGTGCTTTCCCGCTTCATCCGCTGATCGGGTGCCTGGTCGGCGGCACGCCGACGGAGGGCGGCCCCAGGCCTGCCCGATCCGAACACGACGCGTCCTCGCCGTGTCACAAAGCGTAGTACCGAGCTTGCGGAAGACGCGCGAAAAACGTCGCGAAACCGGTGTAATAACGGGGAGCCGGGGCTCTCTCTCCCAGTGACTGCGCCCGCGTGGGCGTGCGCACGAACGAGAGATCGAGAGATCGAGAGAGGGACTCCCATGGCAGCCGCCGACCGCAACGAGCGTCACGACGACTACACCGCCGACCTCCGCGCCGAGCAGTTCCCGCACGACGAGCGCGCGCACCTGGACGGGCACGGCTGCGTGCAGCAGGAGCTGACGGTCGCTCTGGTGCTCTCACCCGAGCGGAGCCTGCCGGTGCCCGCGCTGCTGGCGTACTGCTCGGAGGACCCGTACGCCGTGCACGTCACCTTCCACCTGGGCCAGGACTCGCCGGTGACCTGGGTCTTCGCCCGCGAGCTGCTGGTCGAGGGCGTCTTCCGCGCCTGCGGCACCGGCGACGTGCGGATCTGGCCGACCCGTGCGGACGGGCGGAGCCTGATCTGCCTGGCGCTCAGCTCTCCTGCGGGCGAGGCCCTGTTGGAGGCTCCGGCGGCGCCGGTCGCCACCTGGCTGGAGCACACGCTGCGGGTGGTGCCGACCGGCACCGAGTCCTCCGTCATGGACCTCGACGCGGAACTGGCCACCCTGCTGGGCAGCCCCTGAAACGCGTCGACGCGCCGTCGCTCAGGGACGCGCGGTGGCGCCGGGCCGGGCGCCGAGTGCCGACGCCCCATGCGCCTCCGGTGCCTCCGGTGCCTCCGGTGCCTCGGGTGCGTCCTGCGGGTCGGCCGCGGGAAGGGGCCGCGTACCGGGGCGCAACCGCGTCCGCACCCGCACCGCGACCAGGAGCAGGAAGCCGAGCCCGAACAACGGGTAGACGGAGGCGGCGGGCTCGAACCAGTACGACATCTGCACGCCGTGCCACGCCTTGTGCGGCACGAACCACATGGCGAAGGAGCAGAAGCACAGCGCGGTGGCGGTCAGCACGACGCGCCAGCGGTGGCCCGCCCAGCCCGGTCGGCCGCGTCGGCGCTCGGCGCGCGCCTCGGCGGCGAGCAGCACCAGCAGCGGCACGCACCAGACCCAGTGGTGGGTCCAGCTGATCGGGGAGACCAGCACCATGGTGATCGCGACGGTCATCCCCGCCCACGCGTGCGCCCGCGGCATGTCCGCGCAGCGGCGCTCGGTGAGCACCGCCAGCGTCAGCCCGGCCACCGCCACGACGGCGACCAGGAGCAGCGTCGAGGTCCCCGTGTGGGTGCTGTGCAGGAGGCGGTCCGCCATGCCGCGCAGGGACTGGTTGTCGACGATGTACTCCTTGCCCACGCGCGTGGTGTCGTACAGGTCCTTGGTCCAGAAGTCCCAGCTGGCGCCGGGCAGCACCAGCAGCCCGACGAGCACGGTGCCCGCGCAGGACGCGGCGGCGGTCGCGGCGGCGCGGAAGCGGCGGGTGAGCAGCAGGTAGACCACGAAGATGCCGGGCGTCACCTTCAGCCCGGCCGCGAGTCCGATCCCCACGCCCTTGAGCCGGCTGCTCTCCGGCAGGGTCAGGTCCCAGAGGACCAGCGCGAGGATCAACAGGTTGATCTGCCCGTAGCGCAGCGTCGTCCACACCGGTTCCAGCCAGACGCCGAGGCCGGTCACCAGCAGCACGGCCGCGGGCCGCAGCGGTCGGCTCGGCCAGCCTGCCAGCCGGCACGACAGCGCGGCGACCACGGCCAGCTCCGCGAGGTTGACCAGGGTCATCGTCACCCGGAGCGCGCCGAAGGAGAGGAACGCGGCGGGGGCGAAGAGCATCGCCGAGAACGGCGGATAGGTCGCGGGCAGGGCGTAGGCGCCGACCCGCAGTTCGTAGAGGTCCCGGCCGTGGGCGACCGCGGCGCCCTCGGCCTGGTAGACCATGGCGTCGACCATGGAGACGTGCGACAGGTGCCGCAGCGCGGCGTAGCCGAGCAGCGAGAGCAGTGCGACGGCGGCGGCCGTCGCCGTGGTACGCCGCGGCGCCGCGCGCACGGCGCCGATCACCCTGTTGACGGTGGTCACGCAAAAACTCCTTCTCACCTACCCTGCGTGACACTAACCCAAAGCACACGCCCTCCACAGGACGAGGCCGAAGCATCCCGAGTTCCCTCGGTCCGCTCCGGCCTCGGCAGTCCCTGAAGCAGGCGGCCTTTCCCGTGCTCAGCCGGTGTAGGCGCCGAAGGCCCGGCTGAAGTCCAGCGGCTGCTGGTTGATGCTGCTGCAGGTGGCGTCGGCGTAGGACTTGGCCCCGCCGGAGCAGGGCTGGTCCCGGGTCGCCGACCACATGGACAGCCAGCCCAGGTGCTTGCCGCCGGCGAACTGCGCGAGCTGCGTCGCGTCGGCGACGGTGAAGACCTCGGTGTTGGTGTCGTTGACGCCGATCATCGGGGTCACCGCGACGTGCTTCCACGCGGTGGCGTCGTCCCAGCCGAAGATGGACTTGACCTGCGCCTCGGTGGCGGTCGCGGAGGCGATCGCGTACTGGCCCATCTTGCCGCTCGGGCTCGGCGCGGCGCCGTCCCCGTAGTCCATCGCCATCACGTTGACGGCGGAGACGACCACGCCCGCGCTCTTGGCGTTCTGCAGCAGGTCCGTGCCGGACTGCACCAGGCCGGAGGGCAGCACGGGCAGGGTGAAGGAGACGTCGAGGGTCTTCCCCTTCGCCTTGGCGGTCTGCTGGAGCTGGGCGATGGCCTGGTCGCGGCGGGCGATGCCGGCGGTGTCCGAGGTGGCCGCGCCCTCCACGTCGAAGTCGATCTTCGTCAGCCCGTAGGCGTCGATGACCTTCTGGTAGGCGGCGGCGAGCGCGCTCGCGCTGCCGCAGGACTCGGCGAGCTCGGTGCCGTTCGCTCCGCCGAAGGAGACCCGGACGTCCCCGCCCATCGCGCGCAGCGCGCCGATCTGGCCCGGCACGCCGTCGTTGGTCAGCGGCGAGACGCCGCCCCATTCGGGGTTGCAGCCGCCGCCGTCGGTGATGAAGGCGAGGTTGAAGTTCTTCACGCCGGTCGCCTTGGCGGTGGCGAGCAGGTCATACGCCGGGTAGAGGGAGGTGTCCACGTAGGGCGAGAAGCCAGCGCCGGAAGCCGAGCCCGTGCTCGACGCGGACGGCGTCGGCGTAGGGGTGGGCGTCGGCGTCGTGGTCTTCGTCGCGGTGGGCGCCGGGGTCGGCGTGGACGAGTGGGTCGGCGTCGGGTTCGCCGTCGTCGGTTGGCCGGACGGCGTCGGCGCGGAGCCGGTGGAGCAGTTCACGCCGTTGATGGTGCAGTTGACGGGCGCGCCGGAGCCGGTGACGACGAACCCGACGACCGCGTGCTGGTTCGCCGTGAGCGTGCTGTCCCAGGACGCCGGGGTGACGCTGATGTGCCCGCCGCTGGCGGTGAAGGTGGCGTTCCACAGCGAGCTGATCTTGGCGCCCGCCGGCAGGTCGAAGGTCAGCTTCCAGTTGCTGACGGTGCTGGAGGTGGGGTTGCTGACGTCGTACTGGCCGCTGTAGCCGCTCCCCCAGTCGCTGGTCGTCGAGTAGACGGCGCCCACAGTGGCCGCGTTCGCGCTCACCGCGAGGGCGGTCATCCCGCCGGCGAGCAGGACGGTGGCGGCTGCGGACGCCCCGAGGACCGCGCGACGGCGCGGCGCTCGGCGGGAACGGCGGGCGTGGTTCGACATGCGGGGGGAACCTCCACGATGGGGGACATCGGCTGAGGGACCGCGGGCCGGCGCCTCGGCCCCTGGTGGGGACAGCGGCCACAGGAAGCCCACGAGCGTCGATGGTTGACACCCGGTCACCACCGGCCTCGCGATCCGTCGGAAGGGACGCTAGCCGTTCCGGATCCGCCGATCAGCCCTGCTCAGACGGAGGTAGATCCCACTTAGGGCCCCTTTAAGGAAGAGGCCCTACACACCACCCCGGGGGCGCGGCGAACTGGGCGACAGGCCGCCGACACGCGGACGACCCTGCGCGTTGCGGACCCCCTGCCCCTCGGTGGCTTCTCCCGCTGTTCCCCGCGCTCCTGCTGCGGTGCGACCGACCGTCTAACCCTTGGCTCTACGCCGTTGGCGGGGTACCGGAGCCCGCTTGTGCAACAGGCGCACCCGGATCTCGGTGCCGCCCAGGACCGAGCGGCCGATGGCGACGTCGCCGCCCGTGCTCTCGGCGACGCGGCGGACGATGTCGAGGCCGAGGCCGGTGGAGCCGTCGCGTTCCGCGCCGACGCCGCGGCGGAGGGCCAGTTCGGGGTCGGCGATGCCCGCGCCCGCGTCGGAGACCATGACGATGACGCCGTCCGGGGTGCCGTGGACGTCGACGGCGAAGGCCGTCCCCTCGGGGGTGTGGCGGAAGACGTTGCCGAGCATGGCGTCCAGCGCGGCCGCCAGCTCGGAGGCGGCGACGGGGACGGAGACCGGGCGCTCCGCGCCCGCGAGCTGCCAGGGGCGGGACTCGTCCTCCGCCAGGGCGGACCAGAACTCGGCGCGGTCGCGGATCACCTCGGCCGCGTCGCAGGAGACGGGCGCCGCGTCGGCGGCGGACGGGGCCGATCCTCGGCCGCGCACGGCGCGGATGATCTGGTCGACCTCGCGTTCCAGCTGTGCGACCGCGTGGCGGGTCTGTTCGGCCGCGTCGCCCTGACCGAGGGAGGCCGTGTTCAGGCGCAGCACCGTCAGCGGGGTGCGCAGGCGGTGGGAGAGGTCCGCGGCCAGCTCGCGCTCGGCGGCGAGGAGCCGGACCACCCGGTCGGCCATCGCGTTGAACGCCTCCGCCGCCTCCCGCAGTTCGCGCGGGCTGTCGTCGACCTGGGGGACGCGGACCGCGAGGTCGCCCTCGCCCAGCGCGCGGGAGGCGCTCGCGAGGCGGCGGGCCGCGCCGACGATCCGGGTGCCCAGGCGGTCGGCGACCGCGACCGAGATGAGGACCAGCACCACGGCGACGCCGCTGAGCACCAACCAGGCCGAGGCGACGCCGCGGGTCAGCTCCGCGTCCGGCACGAAGACCTCGATGACGGCCACCCGACCGTCGTTCACGGCGACCGGCTCCAGGTAGCCGTAGCCGCCGTCGACGCCGGTGGTGCCGCTGCGGCCGTTCGCCGCGGCCGCCGTCAGCGCGGCCGCGCCGACCCGTTCGCGGCCGAGCGTGTCGAAACCGCCGCCGGCGCGCGGCAGATGGATGGCGATGAGGCCGGCCGCGCCGTCCTGCGTGCTGGCCAGGGCGCGCTGGAGGGCCTGCTGGTCGGTGGTGATGGCGAGTGCCGGGCCGAGCGTCGCGGCCTGCCGTTCCGCCGCGGTGAAGGCGCGGTCGCGGGCGGTCTCACGGACCATCAGGCCGAGCGGGATCAGGAAGGCCAGCGCCACCATCGTGGTGACGGCGACGCAGACCTTGAACAGGGCGCCTCTCACCTCGCGTCCTCGCCGGGCGCGGTCGCGGGGACGTCGAGCCGGACGCCGACGCCGCGCACGGTGTGCAGGTAGCGCGGCTGCGAGGCCGTCTCGCCGAGCTTGCGGCGCAGCCAGGAAAGGTGCACGTCGATGGTCTGGTCGGTGCCGTACGGCTGGCGCCAGACCTCGGCGAGCAGCTCGCGGCGGGAGACGACCACGCCGGGGCGGGCGGCGAGGTAGGCGAGCAGGTCGAACTCGCGCCGGGTGAGGTCGAGTTCCCTGCCGTCCAGGGTGGCCTCGCGGCGCTGGAGGTCGATCCGCAGGCCGCCCGTCTGGAGCAGTTGCCCGGTCGGGCCGGCGGAGCCGGCGCGCCGCAGCACGGCCGCCATGCGGGCGGTCAGGTGCTCCACGGAGAAGGGCTTGACCAGGTAGTCGTCCGCGCCGTCGTTGAGCAGGCGGATGATCTCCGACTCCTCGTCACGGGCGGTGGAGATGATCACGGGGGTGTCGGTGAGCCCGCGGATCATCTTCAGCGCCTCGCCGCCGTCGAGGTCGGGCAGGCCCAGATCGAGGATCACCAGATCGCACCCGACCTGGGCGACCTCGCGCAGCGCTTCGAGCGCCGTCCCGACGCTGCGGACGGCGTGGCCGGCGTCGCTGAGATGACGGATCAGGGCAGATCGAACAAAAGGATCGTCCTCGACCACGAGCACTGTTGCCATGGGCGTGACGGTAGCTCATCCGCCTAGGTGGTCTGTACCTCCTGGACGGTGAAGCGGCCGTGCATACTGGCCCGGTGCGAAGAGTGCTGGTGCAGACGGTGGCGTGGGCCGTGGCCACGGGAGCGGCCGTCGGGGTGTCCTGGTACGGGGTGCACCGGGTGCTCTCCGACGACGGCTACCAGCAGCCCGGCGCCCTCGCCCTGACCGTCGCCGGGTCCAGCACGGACACCCCCGCGCCCCTGCCGACGACGACCGACCCGCCAACCCAGGCGCCGCTGCCCCCGGCCGCGTCGACCCACCGGGCCTCGCCCGGCCCCAGCCGCAGCGCCTCGGCGAGCCCCTCGGCGTCCGCCCCCGCGTCAGCCGCACCCAGCGGGGACGTGCACAGCTACACGCCGACCGGCGGCCGGATCGTGGTCTCCATGGGCGCGTCCTCCGCCGACCTGGTCTCGGCCACGCCGAACAGCGGCTGGTCCATGCACGTCTACACCGGCGACGAGTGGCTGCGGGTCGACTTCACCCAGGGCACCACGGACTCGATCTTCTACGTCACCTGGAACGGCCACCCGCCCATGGTGCAGACCTGGCTCATGAACCAGTGACCGGCGATCAGCGGCCGACGACCGGCGATCAGAACATCTTGCCGGGGTTCATGATCCCCAGCGGGTCGAAGACCGCCTTGACCTGACGTTGCAGCTCGACCCCGACCGGGCCGAGCTCGCGGGCCAGCCACTCCTTCTTCAGCAGCCCCACCCCGTGCTCGCCGGTGATCGTGCCGCCCAGTTCGAGCCCGAGCGACATGATCGCGTCGAAGGAGGCGCGGGCGCGGGCCGACTCGTCCGCGTCGGCTCCGTCGAAGACGACGACGGGGTGGGTGTTGCCGTCCCCCGCGTGGGCGCAGACGCCGATGGTGAGCCGGTACTCCTCGGCGATCCGGGCCACCCCGGCCAGCATCTCCCCGAGCCGGGAGCGCGGCACCGCCACGTCGTCGATCATCGTGGTGCCGAGCCGGTCCAGGGCGGGCAGCGCCAGCCGGCGGGCCTCCAGCAGCAGCTCGGACTCGCCGCTGTCGGCGGCGGGGACCACCTCCGTCGCGCCCGCCTCCCGGCACAGCTCGCCGACGGCCTCGAGGTCCGAGGCCGGGTCGAGGGTGTCGAAGCCGACCAGCAGCAGCGCGGCCGTCGAATCCGGCAGGCCCATCTGCGCCATCGCGTTGACGGCCCGAACGGTCGTGGTGTCCATCAGCTCCATCAGCGACGGCACGTGTCCGGCGGCCATCACCGCGCAGACCGCCGCCCCGGCGGCGTCCGTGGAGGGGAACTCCGCCGCCAGCACCAGCTGCGGCGGCGGCGCGGGCCGCAGCGCCAGCACCGCGCCGACGACGACTCCCAGCGTCCCCTCCGCCCCGACGAACAGCCGCGTCAGGTCGTACCCGGCGACGCCCTTGGCGGTGCGGCGGCCCGTCCGCAGCAGCCGCCCGTCGGCGAGCACGACGTCCAGGCCGAGCACGTACTCGGCCGTCACGCCGTACTTGACGCAGCACAGGCCGCCCGCGCCGGTGCCGATGTTGCCGCCGACCGTGCACGACTCCCAGCTGGACGGATCCGGCGGATAGCTCAGCCCGTGCCGCGCGGCGGCACGCGAGAGCTCCGCGTTGACCACGCCCGGTTCGACGACGGCGATCCGGTTGACCGGATCCAGCTCCAGGATCCGGTCCATCCGCACCAGGGAGAGCGCGATCGCGCCCGCGACCGCGTTGGCCGCACCGGACAGCCCCGTCCGCGCGCCCTGCGGGACGACGGGCACCCGCAACCGCGTCGCCGTCCGCAGGACGTGCTGGACCTCGTCCACCGTCCGCGGGAAGACCACCACGGCGGGCGGCGCGGAGTCGCAGAACCCGGCCATGTCCTGCTGGTACGCCGCGACGACGTCCGGATCGGCCACGACGGCCGCCTCCGGCAGGCCCTCGCGCAACAGGTCGACCAGATCGCTCATCCGCCAGGCCCCCTCGCTGTGGTGTCTCACATCTTCGTCGGTTTTCCGGCGGAATACAGCCAGGTGGCGAAGAGCGGGTCCAGGTTCTTTCCGGACACGCTCGCGCTCAGCGCCGCGAACTGCGCGGTGGTGCCGTGCCCGTACCGGTGCTCGGCGGTCCACCGCTTGAGGATCCCGAAGAAGGCCTGGTCGCCGACGGCCTCGCGCAGCTCCTGGAGCGCCATCGCGCCGCGCGCGTAGCTCGGCACGCCGAAAAGGCGCGCCAGCTGCCCCGGATCCCCCGGCGGATAGGACCAGAGCTGGTCCGTCGCGGGCCTGGCGTACAGCTGCGCCAGCCGCGCGTGCGGACTGGCGCCACCGTGGGCGGCGTCCCACATCCACTCGGCGTAGGTGGCGAAGCCCTCGTTGAGCCAGATGTCCTTCCACTGGGTGATCGTCACCGAATCCCCGAACCACTGGTGGGCGGTCTCGTGCACCAGGGTGTCCAGATCCGGCGCCTCGTCGTACAGCGGCCGGGTCTGCGTCTCCAGGGCGTAGCCGATCGCCTTGTCGTGCACGACGATCGCCCCGGCGGAGTCGAACGGGTACGGCCCGAACAGGCTCGACTCCCAGGAGATGACGGCCGGGAGCTGGTCCAGCACGCCGTCGGCGTCGGCCTTCTCCGCCGGGTCGACGGCGGTGTAGACGGGCAGCCGCCTGCTCCAGTACTCGCGCACGTCGAAGCGCCCGACGCTGGCCGTGGCCAGGTAGGCGGCCATCGGCGCGCTCTCGTGCCAGCGGAACGTCGACCGCCCGGCGGCGGTGTGCTGGGTGCGCAGCACGCCGTTCGACACCGCGGTGTACCCCTGAGGGACCGTCACGGTGACGTCGTAGGTGGACTTGTCGGTCGGATGGCCGTCGCAGGGGAACCAGGTCATCGCCCCCTGCGGCTCGCCGGCCACGAAGGCGCCCTGGTCTCCCGGCAGGGCCGTCCATCCGTCCGAGGTGCCGTCCGCGTCGACGACGGGGTGCGGCGTCCCGCCGTAGTCCACGGCGACGGTGAAGTCCGAGCCGTCGGTCACCGGGCGGTCGAGGGTGATCTCCAGCTTGGGCCCGGCGCGGTCGAAGGCGACGACCTGGCCGTCGACCGTGACGCGGTGCACGTCGAGCCCGGAGAGGTCGAGGTCGAACCCGGACAGGTCCTGCGTCGCGGTGGCGGACAGCACGGCGGAGCCGTCCAGGTGCTGGGTCTTCGGTTGGTACGCGAGCTGCAGCGCGTAGTGCCGGACGTGCAGCCCTCCGTCCCCGGAGAGCGGCAACAGCGGATCCCCGGCCCCGGCGGCGCCCTTCGTTCCCACAGGCGTCGCCGGGGCCGCGGCCCCGAGGAGTCCGGCGACCGCGAACACGGTCGCGGCGGCGGTAAGAAACAGACGGTTCGTCACCTGACCAACCGTAAGTTCGACGCTCCGTCACCGCCTGGGCACAGTGTCCAAAAAGGTGACGGGGATCACAACCCTCACAGGTTGCCGCGGCGCTCCTGCTCGCGCTCGATCGCCTCGAACAGCGCCTTGAAGTTGCCCTTGCCGAAGCCCATGGAGCCGTGGCGCTCGATCATCTCGAAGAAGACCGTCGGACGGTCCTGCACCGGCTTGGTGAAGATCTGCAGCAGGTAGCCGTCCTCGTCGCGGTCGGCGAGGATCTTCAGCTCACGCAGCTCGTCCAGCGGGACGCGGGTCTCGCCGACCCACTCGCCCAGGGTGTCGTAGTAGCTGTCCGGGGTGTCCAGGAACTCGACGCCGGCCGCGCGCATCGCGCGCACCGTGGCGACGATGTCGTTGGTCGCCAGCGCGATGTGCTGGACGCCGGGGCCGCCGTAGAACTCCAGGTACTCGTCGATCTGCGACTTCTTCTTCGCGATCGCCGGCTCGTTGAGCGGGAACTTGACCTTGCGCGTCCCGTCCGCGACGACCTTGGACATCAGCGCCGAGTACTCGGTGGCGATGTCGTCGCCGACGAACTCCTTCATGTTCGTGAAGCCCATGACCCGGTTGTAGAACGCGACCCACTCGTCCATCTTGCCGAGCTCGACGTTGCCCACGCAGTGGTCCACCGCCTGGAAGAAGCGGGCGCCGGGCTCGACGATCGGGTTCTTCGCCACGAAGCCGGGCAGGTACGGGCCGTCGTAGCCGCTGCGGTCGACCAGGGTGTGGCGGGTCTCGCCGTAGGTGGCGATCGCGGCCAGCACGACCGTGCCGTGCTCGTCCTTCAGCTCGTGCGGCTCCTCCAGCCCCTGCGCGCCGTGGGCGACCGCGTACTCGTACGCGTGGCGGACGTCCGGGACCTCGATGGCCAGGTCGACCACGCCGTCGCCGTGCTCGGCCACGTGCCGGGTCAGGAACGCGCCGCGCTCGGTCGACGCCTTGACCACCGAGGTGAAGACGAAGCGGGCGCCGCCCGAGGTCAGCACGTACGTCGCGGTCTCGCGCTCGCCCGTCTCGGGGCCGGAGTAGGCGACCAGGCGCATGCCGAAGGCCGTGGAGTAATAGTGGGCGGCCTGCTTCGCGTTGCCGACAGCGAAGACGATGGCGTCCATGCCCTTGACCGGAAAGACGTCGGTCTGACTGCTCATGCTGGAACACCTCCGAGGGGTGAGGCCCCGACGAGGCCCGATGCGCGTACCGTCCCGCCGTTCCAGGACCTGCGCAACCATGACCCCTGGCACTGCGCAAGCTGTACACCTCACCCCCTGGGAGCGGGCCTCAGCTAGGCAGACTGCGCAGCTGCCACCCCGGTGATCTCAGCTGTCGGACAGCGACGGGCTCAGCAGGACGGGACGCCCGCGCCGCCGTTCTGCAGCGCCTCGAGCGCCTTCACCGCCTGATCCAGGGTGTTCACCGGGACGAGCCGCAGGCCCTTGGGGGTGTTCACCTCGGCGTCCGTGCACTCGCTGCGCGGGACGAGGAAGACGGTCGCGCCGTCCCGGGCGGCCGCCTTGGTCTTCAGGGCCACGCCGCCGACCGCGCCCACGTCGCCGCTGTCGTCGATCTCGCCGGTCCCCGCCACGACCGCGCCGCCGGTGAGGTCGCCGGCCGCGCCGGGCTTGCCGGTGCCGTTGCCGTGCAGCTCGTCGATGATGCCCAGGGTGAACATCAGGCCCGCGCTGGGGCCGCCGACGTCGGCGAGCTTGAGGTCGACCTTGACCTGCGAGGAGGAGAGCCCGAGGAAGTCCAGCGCGGCCGTCGTCGCGGCCTCCTGCGACTGCTCCATGGCCTGCTGGTTGACCTGGTTCGCCTGGCTCACCGACTGCCCGGAGGGGTAGACGGAGTTCTGCGGGACGACGGCCTTGTTCGGGTCGCTCCAGGCGCTGACGACCTCCGAGAGCGGCGGGCTGTAGTTCGGCAGGGTGGCCGCGATGGTGGTCATCCGCAGCTGGCCCTCGGTGGTCCTGGTGGGGTGGCCGGTGATCGTGATCACCTCGGCGCCCTGGTAGCTGCCGAGCGTGTTCACCGAGATCCCGGGCTCCAGCACGGTGAACGGCAGCGGGGCCGTCACCGCCGCCACGATCGGGGCGGCCACCAGCACCGCGCACAGGATCAGCCGGTTACGGCGCGGGGCGAGCCAGGACAGAGAGGAGGACACGCCCGAATTCTAGGCAGAGGCGCAGCCGGGGCCCTAGCGGAGCGCCTCGGAGACCTCGGTCGCGGCCTCCAGGACGCGCGGGCCGACGCGCTCGGGCACCGCGCCGGCCAGCATCAGCACGCCGACGCTGCCCTCGATGCCGATCAGGCCCCGCAGCGGCGCGGCCACGCTGTTGGCGCCGGAACGTTCCTCCGCGGCGGCCACCCACTCCTGCTGCTCCTGCCGCGGCTGCCCGTACGGGGTGGCGCGGGCGGCCAGGATCGCGCGTCCCGCCGCGTTCTCCGCCAGCGGATGCCGCACGCCCGTGCGGTAGGCGACGTGGAAGTCGGTCCAGCTCGGCTCGACGACGGCGACGACGAGCGCCTCGCTGCCGTCCACCAGGGTCAGGTGGGCGGTCGCGCCGAGGTCCTCCGCCAGGCCGCGGAGCGCCGGGAGGGCCGCCTCCCGCAGCAGCGGATGCACCCGGTGGGAGAGCCGCAGCACCCCGAGCCCCACGCGGGCCCGCCCGCCGACGTCGCGCCGGACCAGGCCGTGCTGCTCCAGCGTGGCCAGCAGCCGGTAGACGACGGTCCGGTTGACCTCCAGCCGCGAGGCCAGCTCGGTGACGGTCAGCCCGCGCTCCGCGTCGGCGAGCAGTTTCAGCACGCGCACGCCGCGGTCGAGCGTCTGCGAGGTCTCAGCGGTCACGCACGTCTCCCTTCCGAAAACCTTCCGTGCGGGTTCCGTGAGGCGTCATTGCGGCGCGGGTCCAGCTCGGGTGGGTGCGAGGAACCTAATGAGACTGCACCGCTCTGCGGAAGTACCCGTCCAGATTTCGGTCACCATTCGTTATGCAGCGACCCCTCGCAAATGGACGAATCCCCCTCTTCGGGACGTGCGAGGTGCTGGACTTCGGCCGATTACCAGGAACCGGAACCGCCCGTCCAGCACTCCTTCGGTTGGTTTTCTGCACTCGTTCAGCCCGGTTTGCGCCCGGCGAAGAGGGGAGGAAGCTACGTGAGCGATCAGTAGTGATCGCATCACGTTCAGTGATGACGAGGCATCGGAAAGGTTCGGACAAGCACGATGAAGAACACGCTGCGCGGCCAGATCATCATGGAACTGGCGACCACGGCCGGACTCAGCTACCAGGTCCCCGTCAGGATGACCTTCCGTCAGTCCTCGCCCTGGGGAATCGAGTTGGCCTTCCTTCTGCCGGGCGACGCGCCGGTCCACTGGACCGTCTCCCGGGAGCTGCTGCTCGACGGACTGAGCACCGTCGCTGGCGAGGGCGACGTCCAGGTCCGACCGCTGGAGTGGGGGGACGGCGACTTCGTGGCCATCAGACTGCGCTCACCCGAGGGCACGGCCCAGCTGGTCGCCCCCCTGGCGGCGCTCCACGCCTACCTGCTGCGGACCGACATGATCACGCCGTTCGGCGAGGAGTTCACCGAAGAATGGCTCGAAAGCGGCATCAGCCGGCTGCTGACCGACGCGGAGACGCGCCGGTGAATCAGTCGATCCTGGTCGCCCACTCGCGGATCTTGCCGATCCGCGCCTGGAGCTGATGCGCCGTCGCCTGTGCGGTCAGCGGTCCGCCGCAGACGCGACGCAGCTCGTTGTGGATCGTCCCGTGCGGCTGACCGGTGCGGTGGTGCCAGGCGCCGACCAGACCGTTCAGCTCCTTGCGCAGCTCCTGGAGCTGCTGGTGGGTGACGACCGGCCGCTTCTCGGCCTCCATCTCCAGCAGGTCCGCCTCCTCGGCGGGCTTGGTCTTGCTGCGCTGGATCTGCCGGGACTGGCGGCGGTGCAGCAGCAGCCGCACCTGGTCCGGCTCCAACAGGCCCGGGATGCCGAGGTAGTCGGACTCCTCCTCGGAGCCGGCGTGCGCCTGCATGCCGAACTCCTTGCCCTCGTAGAGGACCCGGTCGAAGATCGCGTCGGACTCCAGCGCCTCCCAGGGAGCGTCGTCCAGGCCGCCGTCGCCCTCGTCCTTGGCCTTCTCGGCCTCCGCGAGCAGGGCGTCCTCCTCCGCGAAGAGGCTGTCCTCCTGGCCCTTCTTCTGCTTGTCGAGGATGTGGTCGCGCTGCAGCTCCATCTCGTTGGCGAAGCCGAGCAGCGTGGGCACGGTCGGCAGGAAGACCGAGGCGGTCTCGCCGCGGCGCCGGGTCCGCACGAAGCGCCCGACGGCCTGCGCGAAGAAGAGCGGGGTGGAGATCGACGTCGCGTACACGCCGACGGCGAGACGCGGCACGTCGACGCCCTCGGACACCATCCGGACCGCGACCATCCAACGGTCGTCCGAGGCTGAGAAGTCGGTGATGCGCTGGGACGCCTCCGCCTCGTCCGACAGGACGAGGGTGGCGCCGTGGCCGGTGATCTCGCGCAGCATCTTCGCGTAGGCGCGCGCCGACTCCTGGTCGGACGCGATGACCAGCGCACCCGCGTCCGGGATGGACTTCCGCACCTCGGTGAGCCGCTGGTCCGCCGCGCGCAGCACGTTCGGCATCCACTCACCGTGCGGCGACAGCGCGGTGCGCCACGCCTGTGCGGTCGCGTCCTTGGTCATCGGCTCGCCGAGCCGCGCGGCGACCTCGTCCCCGGCCTTGGTGCGCCAGCGCATGTTGCCGCTGTAGGAGAGGAAGATCACCGGTCGGACGACGTGGTCCTCCAGGGCGTTGCCGTACCCGTAGGTGTAGTCGGCGACGCTGCGGCGGATGCCGTCGCCGCCGGCGGCGTAGCCGACGAAGGGGATCGGGTTGGTGTCCGAGCGGAACGGCGTACCCGTCAGGGCGAGCCGCCGGGTGGCCGGCTCGAACGCCTCCAGACACGCCTCACCCCAGGACTTGGAGTCGCCCGCGTGGTGGATCTCGTCGAGGATGATCAGCGTCTTGCGGTTCTCGACCCGGTTGCGGTGCAGCATCGGGTTGACGCCCACGCCCGCGTAGGTGACGACCACTCCGTGGTAGTCACGGGAGAGCGGCCCGCTGCTGTAGGCCGGGTCCAGCCTGATCCCTATCCGCGCGGCGGCCTCGGCCCACTGCTTCTTCAGGTGCTCGGTCGGCGCGACGACGGTGATCTGCTGCACGACGTGGTTGTGCAGCAGGTAGGACGCCAGGGTCAGCGCGAAGGTCGTCTTGCCGGCGCCCGGCGTCGCGACCGCGAGGAAGTCGCGCGGCTGCGTCTCGACGTACTTCTCCATCGCGGCCTGCTGCCAGGCGCGCAGCTTTCCGGCCGTGCCCCACGGGGCACGGCCGGGGAAGGCGGGCGACAGGTGATGCGGGGCGTGGGAGGAGCTGGCGGTACTCACGGTCTCCGGCGGGGTCGACGTCACGGGCGGCGGCGGCCGAGCCCGGGAGAGCTCGAATCCGACAACCCGGCAAGCTTACCGGCGCAGCCGCCCACACCCCCGCTCCCACGCGCGGTCGCACTCCCGTCAGGAGCGCGAGGCTGCGCTGTGCTCCCCCGCCCGGTGGCACCTCCCTGGCCCGCGGGGCTCTGCCGACCTGCGCTCCGCCGCGCGACAGCGAGGAACCACCGGCATGAGGACGGCCCTGAGCGCCAAGTGACGCACCACACCGGGTGGCTTGTCGCGCCCGCGCGGCGGAGCCGCAGGTCGGCGGAGCCCCGCGCCCCTGACGGGAGTTCGACCGCGCGTGGGAGCGACCGGTGGCCGGTGTCGGCTCCCGTGGGTCGTGCCGCTCAGGTCGCCCGTCGGCAGACGGCCGTGCCGACCAGCAGCACGACCGCCATGGCGGCGAAGACCGCGGTGAAGCCCGTCGTGGTGCCGGTGCCGAGGGAGGTGAAGAGGAGTCCTCCGAGCGCCGTGCACACGATGTTGCCGAGCGCGTCGCTCACTTGCAGGGACGCGGAGTTCGCGCCCGCCTCCCCCGGCTCGGAGAGCTGGAAGAGCAGGACGCTCACGCTGGCGATCGCCAGGCCCATGCCGCAGCCGCCCAAGGTCCACGCCGCGGCGACCAGGAAGGAGGGCGCGGAGGGCTGGGCCGCCAGGCCCACCAGGGCGACGGCGACGGTCGCGGCCGCGAGGCCCGCCTGGACGAGGCGGAGCCGGTACCGCTCGGCGAAGGGGCGGCCCTGGAGCCAGCTGCCGACGGCCCAGAAGACGCCGCCGCCCGAGAGCGAGAGCCCGGCCAGCGTCGGGGAGAAGCCGTGCTGGGTGACCAGCATCAGCGGGATGAACGCCTCGGCGGAGATGAACGCGCCGGCCGCGATGCCGCGCAGCAGGATCACCGTCGGCAGGCCGCGCTCCGCGCGGAACGTGCCGGGCGGGAGGAGCCGCAGCGCCGCGGGCACCAGCAGGGCGGCGCCGGCCGCCGCGGGCAGCAGGGACCAGAGGTCCAGCCGCTGCGAGGCGTACTGGAGCAGCCCCGCGCCGACGGCGAGGCCGAGCGCCAGCCACAGGCGGCGACGCTCGAGCGGCTGCCCCGCCGCCTCGCCCGCGTCGAGGCCGCGCAGCTGCGGCAGCATCAGCACGAGCGGCGCGACGATCAGCGCGGGGATGGAGAGGAACACCCAGCGCCAGCCGAGGTGCTGGGTGACCGTCCCGGAGACCAGCGGGCCGACGACCGAGGGCAGCACCCAGGACGCGGCGAAG
The DNA here is from genome assembly GCF_000787855.1 of Streptacidiphilus anmyonensis. Lineage (GTDB taxonomy): Bacteria > Actinomycetota > Actinomycetes > Streptomycetales > Streptomycetaceae > Streptacidiphilus > Streptacidiphilus anmyonensis. Next base: position 17,627 of record NZ_BBPQ01000098.1, read on the forward strand.
GCGGCGAAGACCTTCGGTCGCAGCCGCTCGGGATAGCGCAGGCCGACCACGACGTAGAGCGCGACGATGACCAGCCCGCCGCCGAGGCCCTGGGTGACGCGTCCGGCGACGAAGGTCCACATCGTGGTGGCGGTGCCGGCCAGCACCAGCCCCACACCGAAGACCGCGATGCCCGCGCCGAGCGGGACCAGCGGACCGCGCTTGTCGCACCACTCCCCCGAGACGACCATCGCCAGCAGGCTGGAGGTGAAGAAGCCGGTGAAGGCGAAGGCGTACAGCCCGACCCCGTGCAGCGCCCGCGCGGCCACCGGCATGGCCGTGTTGACCGCGGTTGCCTCGAAGGCGATCAGCAGCACGCACGCCACGATGCCGATCGTGAGCATGCGGTAGGGCCGTCGGAGAATACCGGCGGTCTCGTCTGCGTCGCTGAGTCCCGTGGGCCGGGCAAGGGTGGTCACCGGGCCCATCGTAAGGGGTCGTCCTTGAGTTTGCCCCTGTCATGTATGGAGCCGGATGTCGCTTCCGTTGCGTCCCGTGAACTCTCCCCGGTCGTCGTTGACGGTCCCCGGGAGCCGCCGCGTAACGTCGTTCACGTCAACACCCGCCCGTGTGCCCGAGTGGTTGAGGGAACCGCCTGCAAAGCGGTTTACACCGGTTCGATTCCGGTCATGGGCTCCACCTCGCGCGTCTCCACCCCGCGCGGCTCCGCGGCGCACCGCGACGCCGCGTGCGCCTCGAAGTCCTCGGGGAACACCGCGAGCGCGCTCAGCAGCAGCCGCGCGGCCGCGTGCGTCGCCGGATCGTCGACACGCTGGGCCGACTGCGTGGACCAGCGCACCACGAAGTCGAACGCGCCGGGTGCGGCGAGGTCGTCCAGCGCGGTCGCGATCTGGTCCACCCGCCCCCGGCAGTTCGGCGCCGCGAGCCGCAGCATCCGGCCCGTCTCGGCCACCCCGCAGCGACCGTGCGGCAACGCGGCGATCACACGCGCGCTCCCGTCGCGCGGCTCCCAGCGGGTCTCGAGCGCGCGGGGGCCCGGCAGCCAGACTCCGGTGACCCCGCCGAGCAGCACCGCCTGCGCGGAGCGGGCGGGGTCCGCGCCCAGGAGGGTGCGCACGGGGGTCCCGACGGCCGTCTCCACCACCTGCGGCAGGCCCGTTCCGGTGTGGACGGTGCACAGCACGCTGCCCGGCGCCGCCGGAGTCCCGACCGCCCGGAACCACGCGGGTCCGTAACGGGCGATCAGCGCGATCTGCGCGAGCGTCTCGGCGGCCACCGCCAGCGGCGGCGCGAGCGGCGTCTGCCGCAGCGCCGCGTCGACGTGCCGCAGCCCCTCCTCGACGAGCCGGGGTGCGCGGCGCAGTGCCGTCTCGTTGTTGTGACAGGTCGGGTCGCCGTCCCCGCTGATCAGCAGCACACGGTCGGCGGGGGCCCGGAGCCGCTCGGCGAGGTCCGCCAGCCCGGCGTCGACGAGCAGGGGGTGGAGGTCCACACCGACGGGCGGGGGACCGAGGACGGCGTCCTGCGCGAGGAGCCGGGGCAGCGTGAGCCGGTGCATGGCGGTGGTCGTGGTCACGGGACTCGCTACTTCTTCCGCGCGACCACGACGGTGCCGGACGTGGGGGACAGCCGCCGCAGCGGGGCTTCGCCCGGACGCCTGCTTGTTGCGATGAGGATCATGTCGCGCTCCCGTCGTCGTTCGGTGATCTCCGACTACGGGTTCCACGGTGCTCCCACGTCATGAGAGCACCATGAGCAGAGCGTCCCTATTGCCCTAAAGCCTGGGCTGCACGACCGCACGGGCGCACGACCGCGCGGGCGCGGCGAGCAGCCGGAAGCGCCGGTCGGCCGTCCCGCGCGGGACGGCCCCGCGCGGAGCGGCACCTCAGACCGCCGCGTCCTCCGGGGGGATCGGGAGACGGGTGACGGGCATGCCGGTCGCCGCGCGGACCGCTGCGGCGATCGCGGCCGGAGCCACGACGGCGGGGGCCGCGCCGACGGCCTTCGCCCCGAACGGGGCCACGACGTCGCGGTCCTCGATCAGCGCCGCGACGCGGATGTCCGGGGCGTCCAGGGAGGTCGGCAGTCGGTAGCCGACCAGCGAGGGCGCCTGGATGTGGCCCTCGGCGACCGTCAGGTCCTCCATCAGGGCCAGGCCGAGGCCCTGGGTGACGCCCGCCTCGATCCGCGCCTCGATCTGGCGCGGGTTCAACGCCCGGCCGACGTCCAGTGCGGTGGTGACCTCGACGACACGGACCGTGCCGAGGTCGATGTCCACGTCCACCACGGCGCGCATCGCGCAGAAGCCGAGACCGACGAAGGCGTCGCCCTGGCCCGTCTCCGGGTTCAGCGGCTCGGTCGGGTGGGGCCGGCACTGGGCCGTGGCCCACAGGTCCTTGCCCTCCAGGGCCTCCAGTACCGGCATGCCGAGCACGCCGTCGTAGGAGGTGATCCGGCCGTCCTGGATGCTGAGCAGCTCCGGGGACATGGCGAACCGCGCCGCCAGCGGCTGGAGCAGCTGCTGGCGAACCATCAGCGCCGCGCGCTCGATCGCGCCGCCCGCGACCCACGTCTGACGGCCGCGCGCGGACGGGCCGGCGGCGGGCTGGTCGGTGTCGACGGGGGCGATGTAGACGTCGTCGACGCCCAGGACCTCCTGGACGACCTGCTTGGCCAGGGTGGCGAAGCCGGTGCCCGGGTCGACGGCCGCGCAGATGACGGATGCCTGCGAGCCGGTGACCCGCACCGACGCCGTCGCCACCTCGTCCGAGCCCTCGACGCCGAGCATCGGGACCATGCCGACGGCGTAGCCGATGCCGCGCCGCACGGCCGCCGGGTCGCCCGCGCCGCCGGGCCCCTCGGGAAGCAGCCACTCGGCGTCCGGCCGGTCGACGGGCAGCGGTGGCAGCGGCTCGTCCGCGACGGCGTCGAGCAGCTCGCGTACGGGGGCCGGGCAGGTGACGGCCTGTCCGGTCGGCAGCAGGTCGCCGGTGGCCATGACGTTGCGGCGGCGCAGCTCCAGCGGGCTGAGGTCCAGGGCCGCCGCGAGGCGGTCGAGCTGGGACTCGTAGGCGAAGCACGCCTGCAGCGCGCCCTCGCCGCGCATCCGGCCCGACGGCGGGTTGTTGGTGCGCACCGCCCAGGCGTCGACGAAGACGTGCGGGACGACGTAGGGTCCGGCCGCCAGCGCCGCCGCGTTGGCCAGCACCTCGCTGGAGACGTCCGCGTAGGCGCCGCCGTCCAGCAGGATCTGCGCCTCGACCTTGACCAGACGGCCGTCGGCGTCCGCGTGGTGGCGGTAGCGCAGCAGCGCGGGGTGGCGGTGCGGGTGGGAGAGGAAGGACTCCTCGCGGGTCAGCACCATCTTGACCGGGTGGCCGGTGCGCGCCGCGAGCAGCGCGAGGGTGGCCTGGAAGCCGAGGTCGTCGCGGTCGGCGGTGGCGCCGGGCACGCCGCTGACGACGAGCCGGACCCGGTCCGGTTCGATGCCCAGGCAGGAGGCGATCCGGTCCCGGTCGCCGTGCGGGTCGGTCGTGGCGACGTGCAGCTCGACGCCGCCGTCCGGGCGCGGCACGGCCAGCCCGGCCTCCGCGCCGATGGGCGCCGGATCCTGACGGCCCACCTGGTACATGCCCTCGACGACGACCTCGCCGACGACGTCCGGGTCGCCGAAGCGGATCGGCAGCTGCCGGAAGATGTTGCCGTCCGGGTGCAGCGGCGGCGCCTGGAACGCCTGGTCGGGGTCGGTGAGCGCGGGCAGCGGCTCCCACTCGACCGCGATCGAGGCCGCGGCCAGCCGCGCCGTGTCGGGGTGGTCGGCGGCGACGGCCGCGAACGGCTCGCCGTGGTGGCGCACCACGCCGGCGGCGAGGATCGGCCGGTCGGCCATGCAGGGACCGGTCGGCGCGCCGTTCGGCGTCCCGTCGGGGCCGGGCGGCAGGTCCTCGGCGGTCAGCACCGCGTAGACGCCGGGGATGGCGAGCGCGGCCCGCGTGTCGATGGAGACCATGCGCGCGTGCGCGTACGGCGAGCGGGCCAGCGCGCCCCACAGCAGGCCCTCGGCCCACAGGTCGGCGGCGTAGGGGTAGACGCCCATCGCCTTCGCGGGCGCGTCCTCGCGCAGCGCGGACACACCGATCCCGGAGCGCTGCGCCCGGATCGCCGCGGCCGTCTCCGCGCCGGGC
>NZ_BBPQ01000097.1:0-1912 GCF_000787855.1 Streptacidiphilus anmyonensis
GCGTCACGGCGATGACGATCCCGGCTGCGACGGCGACGAGCCCGCCCGCGGCGGCGACCCGCACCGGGCGGTGGCGTCGCGGGGCCCGGTGACTGGCCACGGCCCGGCGGGCGACGCGGGTGGCGCCCACCGGCCCGGCGTCGGGCGGGGTGGTCGCGGGGGTCGCCGCGGTGTGGTGGTCGGTGCGGCCGGCGTGGTGGTCGAGTGCGACGCCTTCTCCGGTGGTCACGGCTTCTCCGGTGGTCACGGCGCGGTTCCCTCGTGGTGCGGGGCAGGTCGGGCAGGCACCCGCCCGAGTGGGTCGTGCGGGTGACGCAAGGAACTAAACGGGACAAAGGCGCGGAGTGACTAGGGCGTGGGTCACACCCGCGCCCTCCTGGTTTCCTGCTCGCCCAGCCTTGACTTCAGAGGAGTTAGTTCAAACAATAGCCGAATCAATCACCGCCCTCGCCCCACCCTTTCCGAGGAGACGCACGTGAAGGTCAGAACCGCCTCTCTCGCGGCCGCCGCCGTGGCCCTGGTGGCCACGACGGCGCTCACCGGCTGCTCCAGCAGCGGCTCCACCGCCTCCGGTTCGACTGGTGACGGCAGCACCGCCTCCGGGCCGGTCACCCTCGACTTCTGGGGCTGGGCGCCCGGCTACGACCAGTCCGTGGCGCTGTGGAACAAGTCCCACCCGGACATCCAGGTCAGGTTCGACAAGACCGCGCCGGGCTCCAAGGGCGGCTACACCAAGATGCTGACGGCGGTGAAGGCCGGGAACGCCCCGTGTCTGGCCCAGGTCGGCTACGAGACGCTGCCGAGCTTCGCCGCCGCCGGGGCCCTCCAGGACGTGACGTCCTCCGCCGCCTCCGCCAAGTCGCAGTTCGCGGCCTGGACCTGGAACCAGGTCAGCATCGGCGGGGCCACCTACGGCATCCCGGTCGACACCGCCCCGATGGCGCTGATGTACCGCAAGGACCTGTTCGCCAAGTACGGCATCACCACTCCCCCCGCCACCTGGGACCAGTACGCCGCCGACGCGGCCAAGGTGCACGCCGCCGACCCGACCGTCTACCTGGGCGACTTCGGCAACGACGCCTACAACTACGCGGGCCTGGCCTGGCAGGCGGGCGCGCCCTGGTTCGGCACCGCGAACCAGCAGTGGCAGGTCAGCCTGAACAACGCCGGCAACCAGAAGGTCGCCTCCTACTGGCAGGGCCTGCTCGACAAGAAGCTGCTCAAGACCGACCCGAGCTACGACCCGTCGCTCTACAAGGACATGGCGAGCGGCAAGGTCCTCTCGGACGTCAACGCGGTCTGGGACGCGCCGATCATCGCCTCCAGCGTGGCGGGCACCTCCGGCAAGTGGGCCGTCGCCCCCATGCCGGTCTGGGACGCGGCCGACCCCGTCTACGGCAACGACGGCGGCTCCGCCACCGCGGTCCTCAAGGGCTGCGCCCACTCCGCGCAGGCCACCGAGTTCGCCGTCTGGATGAGCACCGACGCCGCCAGCGTCTCCAACCTCATCAAGGTGACCGGCATCTATCCGGCCGCCACCTCCGGGCTGACCAACGCGGCGCTGTCCGCGGCCGACCCCTTCTACGGCGGCCAGAAGATCTACGACGTCTTCAACGCCGAGACCGCCCACATCAACACCTCCTGGCAGTGGGGCCCGACCATGACGCAGACCTCCACCGACCTCGGTGACGGCCTCGGCCAGGCCGAGACCGGCGGCGCGACGCTGCCGAGCGTCCTTGGCACCGTGCAGACCAAGACGATCGCCCAGATGAAGCAGCAGGGCCTCACCGTCTCCGGCTGATCCGCCCGGCTCCGACTCCCCGCGCCGCCGCCCGTGCCCTGACCAGGCGGCGGCGCGGGGCCCCGACGACGCCCGTCCGAAAGGCGACGACCCGCATGACCACCGCCCCCC
>NZ_BBPQ01000097.1:2523-7951 GCF_000787855.1 Streptacidiphilus anmyonensis
CCCGCCCGCCCCTCCCACGTGCGCCGCCGCACCCGGACCGCGGCGCTGTTCCTCGCGCCGTTCCTGCTGCTCTTCGCCGCCATGTACCTGGCCCCGATCGGCTACACGCTCTACCAGAGCCTGTTCCGGATGCACCGCGACGGGCTCGGCCTCACCGCGCCCACGCAGGTCTTCGCCGGGCTCGCGAACTACACCACCGCGCTGGCCGATCCGGCCTTCCGCGGCTCGCTGCTGCGGGTGCTGCTGATCGGCGTCGTGCAGGTGCCGGTGATGCTCGGGCTGGCGCTCGGGCTGGCCCTGCTGCTGGACGCGAAGTCCACGCTGTTCAAGCGGTTCTTCCGGCTGGCCTTCTTCCTGCCCTACGCGCTGCCCGGCGTGGTCGGCGCCATCATGTGGTCCTACCTGGTCGCGCCGGGCCTCAGCCCGATCACCGCCGCCGCCCACCACCTGGGGCTGCACCTGGACCTGACCTCGAACAGCATGCTGGCCCCGACCATCGGCAACATGCTGACCTGGGGCTGGACCGGCTACAACATGCTGATCATCTACTCCGCGCTCCAGGCCGTCCCGGCCGAGCTCGGCGAGGCCGCCACCATGGACGGCTGCTCGGCGTGGGGCATCGCCTGGCGCATCAAGATCCCGCTGGTGCGCCCGGCCCTCGTGCTCACCACCGTCTTCTCCATCATCGGCACCGCGCAGCTCTACAACGAACCCGCCATCCTGCACAACGTCGCACCGAACCTGAGCAGCACGTACACGCCCATCTACGCCGCCTACGACGCGGTCAACGCGAACAACTTCAACGCCGCCGCCGCGGAGTCGGTGATCCTGGCGCTGCTGGCGTTCGTCCTCTCCTTCGGCTTCCTGAGGATCGTCCAGCGCCGTGGAGCCGCCCTGTGAGCCGCAACTCCGCCCCGCAGCTCGACCGTCCGGCGCGCCAGGCCGCACCGTCGACGGCGGCACGCCGCATGTCCGCCGGCCCCCGGACCCGCGCCCCGTTCGACGTCTCGCGCTGGATCGTGCTCGGCGTCCTCGTCATCGCGTCGGTGTACTTCCTCGCGCCGGTGTGGTGGCTGCTGGTCTCCTCCACCAAGAACAGCTCCGACCTGTTCACCGGCAACGCCTTCTGGTTCGGGCACTTCGCGCTCTTCGACAACGTGCGCACCCTCTTCTCCGAGCAGGGCGGCGTCTACTCGACCTGGCTGCTCAACAGCGCCCTGTACGCCGTCGGCGGCGCGACGGTCAGCACGCTGATCTCCGCCCTCGCCGGCTACGCCCTCGCCAAGTACCCGTTCCGGGGCCGGGAGTTCACCTTCAACACGGTGCTCGCGGCGGTGCTCGTGCCGCAGCCGCTGCTCGCCGTCCCGCTGTACCTGATGTTCTCCCAGGTGCACCTGGTCAACACCTACTGGGCCGTGCTGCTGCCCAGCATGGTCAGCCCCTTCGGCGTCTACCTGGCCCGCATCTACGCCGGCGCCTCGGTGCCCGACGAACTCCTGGAGGCCGGGCGCATCGACGGCGCGGGAGAGCTGCGGATCTTCTTCACCATCTCGATGCGGGTGATGGCCCCGGCACTGGTGACCGTGTTCCTGTTCCAGTTCACCGCGATCTGGACCAACTACCTCCTGCCGGTGCTCATGCTCGCCAACGACCGGCTCCAGCCGGTCACCGAGGGAATCGTCGGCTGGCAGGCGCAGCGCGCCATCGGCCCCAGCGCCGTGCCCTACAACATCGTCATCACCGCGGCCATGGTCTCCGCGATCCCCCTCGTCGTCCTGTTCCTGTCCCTTCAGCGCTACTGGCGTTCCGGCCTGACCGCCGGCAGCGTCAAGTGAGGAGTGCCCGCGTGCCCGCCCGGTACCACCTGCGGTTCCAGCTCCACCCCGGCCCGCACCTGCACGACCGCACCACGGAACTGGTCAAGTTCTGCGGCGAGGCCGGCGTGGAGGAGGTCGTGCTGCTGCTCGGAGCCGAGGAGCTCTACGCCGGCCACCCGGCGGGCTCGGACGAGGACCGCTGGTTCGAGACGGCCGCCGCGGCGGCCCGGCGACTGCGCGAGGCCGGGCTGGGGGTGAGTCTCAACCCGTGGGTCACCGCCGGCCACGCCGACCGCGGCCGCGCGGACCGGCTCGGCTTCACGCCGATGGTGGGGCCCGACGGCGCGGTCGCCACCGCGCAGGCGTCCTTCGCCTGCCCACGCTGGCGCGCCTGGATCACCTCCCACTACGCCCGCTTCGCCACCCTCGGCTTCCGGGTGCTGTGGTTGGAGGACGACTTCCGCTACCACAACCACGCCCCGCTGACCTGGGGCGGCGGCTTCGAACAGCCCATGCTGGACCGGCTCTCCGCCCTGGTCGGCGAGCCCGTGACGCGCGAGCGGGTCGTCGCGGCCGTCACCGCCCCCGGCACCCCGCACCCGTGGCGGGCCCTGCTGCAACAGGTCTGGCGGACCGCTCAGTTGGAGGTCGCGGAGCAGATCGCCGCAGCGGTGGCGGAGAGCTCCGGGGGGCGCTCCCGGCTGGGCCTGATGAGCTCCGAGATCGGCGTCGCCTCCGTCGAGGGCCGGGACTGGGCCGCGCTGTTCCAGGCGCTGTCCGTCGAGGGCGAGGTCGCCCACCGCCCGCACTTCGCCCGCTACAGCGACGCACCCGGCCGCGAACTGTCCTTCTCCCTGTGGACGTTGGAGGTCCAGCGCGCCCTGCGTCCGCGCTGGGCCAGCAGCGAGCCGGAGATCGAGAACTGGCCGCACACGGCCTGGTCCAAGTCCGACACCCAGACCTGGTCCGAGCTCGTGGCCGCCGGGCTCGCGGGTTCGGACGCGATGTTCCTGAACGTCCACCCGATGCAGTCCGGCCACGCCCAGCGCTTCCCCGACATCGCCGAGATGCTGCGGCGCTCCCGTCCGGCCCTCGACTGGATCGCCGACCGGCAGCCCGAGCAGCTGGAGACATTCGGCGTCGGCCTGCCCGTGCGACCGGAGGCCGCCGCGCACGTGCGCACCCGGGGCGGCGGCGATCTGGGGCACTTGGCCGTCGACGCCGGCCCGGCGGCCGACTTCCTGCTGCGCTACGGCGTCCCCGTGACCGCCGGACCGGCCCCGGTGCGGGTCCTGTTCGGCCAGCAGGCCTGGGCGTTCGACGACGCCGAGGTGCGGGAACTGCTCAGCGGCGGGCTCCTGTTGGACGGCGTGGCCGCCGACATCCTGGTCCGGCGCGGCTTCGGCGAGCTGATCGGCCTCGTGTCGGCGGAGCTCGTCGCCCGCGAGGACGCCGCCGCCGCACCGGGCCCCTACGCGCTGGAACACGTGCTGCCGGTCCCGGGCGGGGCGGAGGACGGGACGGACCTCTACCTGAGCGTCAACAACCAACCCGCGCTGGCCCGGTTGCAGCCGACGGCCGAAGCCGAGGTCTGGACCCGTGTTCTGACGCCCCGCCGGCAGCCATGGGGGGTCGGCCGATCCGTCGTCCGCAACGCCCTCGGCGGCCGGGTCGCGGTGCTCGCCGCCACCGCGCCGGAGCTGCTCCCCTACGACGACGACGGCCAGCGGCTGCTGCACGCCACGGTCCGGTTCCTCGAGGCGGACCACCCGGCGCTGCCCCTGGTCAGCGGCGGCCCCCACCTGCTCCCGCACCTGACCCGCGCCGGGGACCGCTGGAGCCTGACGGTGGCCAACGGCAGTGCCGACCCGGCCCGCCCGCGGGTCCAGCTGCCCCGGGTGCCGGAGGACGTCGCGTCCTTCCGCCTCGTCCCCCTGGCCGCGCCGGAGCGTGCGACGTCCACCTGGGACGGCCGTCACCTGCACGCCGACCAGGACCTGCCGCACCGTGGCTGGCTGCGCGTCGAGTGGCAGTGAGTCGAGGGCAGTGAGTCGGAGCGCGTGAAGGCTCCGGCCGCCGAGGGGGCGGCCGGAGCCTTCACGCGCGCACGGCCGGGCCGGCCGGCCTCAACCGGCGGCCTGCAGCCCCTGCATGATGGCGATCGGGTCCTGGTAGACCGCGTCCAGCGAGAGATAGGCCCCGCCACGGGCGGGAGCGGTGAACCCCAGCTCCGAGGGCACCAGTTCGCACCCGCCCGCGTTCGGCGCGATGACCGTCTCGTGGACGTAGTCCCGGATCGCCGGCAGCAGGTAGTCGCCGAAGACGGCGAAGTGGCCGCCCAGCACCAGCAGTCGGGGATTCAGGATGTCCACCAGCAGGGCGACCCCGCTGCGCAGCGCATCCCCCAGGCGCTGCACCGCGGCGAGCGTGCGCGGGTCCCCGTCGTCGGCCCGCCGCCGCAGCTCCCGCAAGCGGCTCTCGAGGTCGGTCGAGGGGTCGTGCACCACGTCGTCGGGGTCCGCGGCGAGCCGCAGCAGCGCGGCGAGACCGACGGCGGTCTCCCAACAGCCGCGGCGGCCGCAGGGGCAGGGCTGCTCGGGGTCCCCGAGCGGCAGGTGGCCGACCTCGCCCGCGAACCCGGCGTTGCCGCGCAGGAGTTTGCCGCTCGCGATGATGCCCGCGCCGACGCCGGTGGCGCCCGTCAGATAGACGAGGTCGCGCACGCCGGGAGTGGCCGCGGTGACGAACTCCGCGATGGCGCCGAGTTTGGCGTCGTTCTCCAGGTGGATCTCGGGCGCCGCCGCGCCCAGCCCGCGGCGCAGGCCGTCCACGGCCGAGACCTCGCGCCAGCCGATGTTGGAGGCGTAGCTGACCACACCGGGCTCCGGGTCGATGACGCCGGGCGCGGCGAGGGTGACCCCGACGGTGCGGACCCCCTGCCTGCCCAGTTCCTCGATGGTCTCCGAGACCAGGCCGGCCACGGTGCCCAGCACCTCCTCGGGCGGCGTCGCGGCGACCTTCACCGAGAGCCGCCGCTGGGCGACCACGTCGCCGGGCAGGTTCAGCGCGGTCACGCTCACGTAGTCGACGTTGATCTCGGCGCCGATGCCGCACAGCGAGCGGCCGTCCAACTCGACCACGTGCCCCGGCCGACCGATCGCCCCCTCGCGTTCCGCCTCGCCCTCCCGAACCAGGCCGCCCTCCACCAGCTCGGCGATCAGGTTGGTGACGGTCGCCTTCGGCAGCCCGGTGTCGGCGGCGATCCGCGCGCGGGAGCGACCGCCCTCGCCGTGCAGCAGGTTCAGGATCAGGCTGAGGTTCGCCCGTCGCGTCGAGGAGCGGTCCTTCGCGCCGGGCGGCCCGGCCATCGCCAGCTCGCGCGGGTAGGACTCAGTCCGCTTGGTTGCCACGGCTGTTGCTCCCCCTTCGGTGGTGGCTCCCCGCTCCGGAGGAGGACTCTAGTAGCGTTGGCTCGGAGCTATTTCATTCCAACAATAGCCGAACTAATGCCACCTGGTCGCGTGCCCCCAAGGCCCCGCTGGAGCCGGCCTGCCGGCCCAGGCCAGGTCGAGTCGGGGCCACCTGCGCAGGGAAGCCCGGCAGGCCACCCG
>NZ_BBPQ01000097.1:8472-23100 GCF_000787855.1 Streptacidiphilus anmyonensis
AGCCGAGCCGGGCCGACCGGGTCGGGGCCGAGCCGGGGCCGCCGGGCGGGGGCAGGCCGGGCCTTACCGGTGCGGCTCCCGCTCCGCCGGAGGCGGGGGCGGAGGCGGGCTCACCGCACTGCGGCGTCCCTCACCTCGCGGTAGCGCTCGCGGATCCAGAGCGCGGGCGCGGCCTCGTGGACCTCTGCCTCGCCCCCGCGCCAGCGGGGTGGCTCGGGTTGGCCCGCGAGCGTCCACGCGGCCTGGAGGGCCGCGCCGTCGGCGACGTACTCACCGGGCGGGGGCGCCGACACCGTGCGGCCGAGGATCGCCGGGGCGATCCGCCGTACCGCCTCGGAGCGGGCGCCGCCGCCGACCAGCAGGACCCGCTCGATCGGGACCCCGGCCGCCGCCAGGGCGTCCAGGCCGTCGGCCAGTCCGCAGAGCATGCCCTCGACGAACGCACGGGCCAGGTGCGCGGAGGTCGCGTTGGCCAGGCGCAGCCCGTGCACGGATCCCGCAGCGTCCGGGAGGTTGGGGGTGCGCTCGCCCTCCAGGTAGGGGATCAGGGTCAGGCCTTCCGCGCCGAGCGGCGCGGACAGCGCGAGGCGGGACACCTCCGCCAGGTCGACGCCCAGCGTGGACGCGGCCGCGTCCAGCACGCGGGCCGCGTTCAGGGTGCAGACCAGCGGGAGGTAGGCCCCGGCGGCGTCGGCGAAGCCAGCGATCGTGCCGTGCGGATCGGCGGTCGGCGCGGCGCAGACCGCGAAGACGGTGCCGGAGGTCCCGATGGAGACCACCACGTCGCCCGCGCGGGCGCCCAGGCCGAGGGCCGCTGCGGCGTTGTCGCCCGCGCCGGGGCCGAGCAGGACGTCGCCGCGCAGCGCGGCGGCCGGGCCCGGCGACTGCGCGGGACCCAGGACGCGCGGGAGGACCGGCGTGCGCCCGAACGCGAGCTCCAGCAGGTCGGGTCGGTACTCCCCGCCGCGCGGCGACCAGTACCCGGTGCCGGAGGCGTCGCTCCGGTCCGTGGTGAGGGCCTCCAACTCCGCTCCCCCGGGCTCGCCTCCCCCCGACTTCACTCCCCCGGACGCACCGAAGCCGCGCAGACGCCAGGTCAGCCAGTCGTGCGGCAGGCACACGGCCGCGACCCGGGCGGCGCGCTCCGGTTCGTGCTGCGCCAGCCAGCGCAGCTTGGTCACCGTGAAGGACGCCACCGGCACGCTGCCGACCGCCTCGGCCCAGGCCTTCGGCCCGAGCTCGCGGACCAGGTCGTCCGCCGCCGCGGCCGAGCGGGTGTCGTTCCACAGCAGCGCGGGCCGCACCACGCCGCCGTCGGCGTCCAGGCACACTAGGCCGTGCTGCTGCCCGGCGACCGCGAGCGCGGCGACGTCGTCGAGGCCGCCGGCCGCCTCCGCGGCGCGCCCGAAGGCCGTCCACCAGGCTTCCGGGGCGACCTCGGTGCCGGGCGGGTGCGGCGCGGAGCCCTGACGCACCAGGGTTCCGTCCGCCGCGTCCCGGATCACGATCTTGCAGGACTGCGTCGAGGAGTCGACGCCGGCGACCAGCGTCACCGCGCGCCCAGCAGGTGCTCGACCGCGAGCTGGTTGAGCCGCACGTAGCCCGCGCCCCGCGCGGCGGCCCCGTCGACGTCGAACTCCTCGAACGACGAACGGTCGGCCAGCAGGTCGGCGTAGGACTCGCCCGGGGCCAGCGTGGGCCGGGTCAGCTCGCCGACCCGCGCGGCCGCGAACGCCTCGGCGACCTCGGGGTCCGCCCGGAAGGCGGCGGCGCGCTCCTTGAGCAGCAGGTAGGTGCGCATGTTCGCCGAGGCCGACTCCCACACGCCGGTGAGGTCCTCGGTGCGGGCGGGCTTGTAGTCGAAGTGGCGCGGCCCGTCGTAGGCCGGGACGCCGCCGGGGCCGTGCTCCAGCAGGTCCACCAGGAAGAACGCGTTGAGCAGGTCTCCGTGGCCGAAGACGAGGTCCTGGTCGAACTTGGCGCCGCGCTGGCCGTTGAGGTCGATGTGGAACAGCTTGCCGTGCCACAGGGCCTGGGCGATGCCGTGGACGAAGTTGAGTCCGGCCATCTGCTCGTGCCCGACCTCGGGGTTGAGGCCGACCATGTCGGCGTGCTCCAGGGTGCCGATGAAAGCCAGGGCGTGACCGATCGTCGGCAGCAGGATGTCGCCGCGCGGCTCGTTGGGCTTGGGCTCGATCGCGAAGCGGATGCCGTAGCCGCGGTCCTGCACGTACGAGGCCAGCAGGTCCAGGCCCTCGCGGTAGCGGTCCAGCGCGGCGCGCACGTCCTTGGCGGCGTCGGACTCCGCGCCCTCGCGTCCGCCCCAGAACACGTAGGTGTGCGCGCCGAGTTCGGCGGCCAGGTCCAGGTTGCGCATGACCTTGCGCAGCGCGAAGCGCCGGACCTCGCGGTCGTTGGCGGTGAACGCGCCGTCCTTGAAGACCGGGTGGGTGAACAGGTTCGTGGTCACCATGGGCACCGCCAGCCCCGTCTCCTCCAGCGCCTTGCGGAACCGGGCGATGTGCTGCTCGCGAGCGGCCTCGTCGGAGCCGAACGGGACGAGGTCGTCGTCGTGGAAGGTGACCCCGTACGCCCCGCGCTCGGCCAGCCCGTGCACGGCCTCGACCGGGTCCAGCGCGGGCCGGGTCGCGTCGCCGAACGGATCGCGGGCCTGCCAGCCCACGGTCCACAGACCGAAGGTGAACCTGTCCGCCGGGGTGGGCGAGGGGACGGAAGCGGCCATGGCGGACTCCTCGGGTCAGGACGCGAAGGTATTTGTATTGCCAATGAACTTATGAAGCCGATATGGCATTGTCAAGGCATGACCTCGGCATCCGTACGTGTCCCGGCCCGCCAGCAGTCCATCCGGGCGTCGAACCTGGCGCTGGCCTACCGCCTGGTCCTCGACGCGCCGACCCCCGTCAGCCGGGCCGCGCTCGCCGCCGCGACCGGCATGACCCGGGCGACCGCGGGCGCGCTCGCGGACGCGCTGCTGGCGGCCGGCCTGGTGGCGGAGGTCGCGCCGCCGCCCGCCAGCAGCGCCGGACGTCCGGCCACCGGCCTGGTCCCGGCGTCCACCGGCTGGGCGGGCCTGGGCCTGGAGGTCAACGTCGACCACCTGGCGGCCTGCGTGGTGGACCTGACCGGTGCCGTGCGCCACCAGGTGAGCATCGAGGGCGACCAACGGGGACGCGGGCCGGGCCCGGTCCTGGCCGACCTCGCGGAACTCGCCAACCGGGCCGCTGCGGACCTCGCGGCCACCGGCCTGCACGTCGCGGGAGCCGCGGTCGCCGTGCCCGGCCTGGTGCGGTCGACCAGCGGACGCGTGCTGCGCGCACCCAACCTGGACTGGCAGGACGTCGACGTCGTCGCGGATCTGACGCCACGGCTGCCCGTGACGCCCCTTGCGCCCGCCGTCGGCAACGAGGCCGACTACGCCGCCCTCGCGGAGCTCGCCGCCGACCGCGGACTGCGGGACTTCCTCTACGTCTCCGGCGAGATCGGCGTGGGCGCCGGCGTCGTCTTCGACAGGCGGCTGTTCACCGGCTCGCGCGGCTGGGCGGGGGAGATCGGGCACGTCACCGTCGAGCCGGGCGGGGACGCGTGCCGCTGCGGCGCGCGCGGCTGCCTGGAGACCGTCGCGGGGCTCGACGCCCTCCGCGCGCCGACGCCGGACGCGGCGGTTCGGGCCGGGGCCGGTCTGGGCCGCGCCATCGCGGCCGCCGTGAACCTCTACGACCTGGACACCGTCGTCCTCGGCGGCGCGTACGCGGGCCGTCCGGACCTCGAGGAGTCCGTCCGGGCCGCCCTGACCGAGCACGTGGTGTCAGCGGGTTGGGCACCGGTCGCGGTCCGCCGCTCGGGCCTCGGCGGGACGGCGGCGGCCGTCGGCGCGGCGACGTCGGTGGTCCACGGCATCCACGCCGACCCGGCCGCCTGGGAGGCCCGCGCCTGAGCGCAGGGACGCGAGCGGGACGGCCGGATCACCCGGCGGCGGCAGACCTCAGACACCCTCCCGATCTCCTGCCCGCCGCACCTGCTCCGCCATGTACATGCGCTGGTTGATCACCCAGCCGGGACGCCGCCGCTTGGTACGCGCACCCACTCGTTCCGCCTGGTTCACCGTTGCTTCAATCGCGGTGTCGAGCAGGCGAGGACGGTGAGGGCCCGTGGATCTGAACACGGTGGTGGAGACGCGCGACGCGCGGCGTCGCGACACATGGCGGCCGGGCGACGCCTGGCTGGGCGGGGGCACGTACCTGTTCTCGGAGCCGCAGCCGCACATCCGGCGGCTGGTCGACCTCAGCCGCATGGGGTGGGAGCCGCTGCGGCTCACCCCGGCCGGCGACCTGGAGATCGCCGCGACCTGCACGATCGCCCAGCTGTCCCGCTTCGCCCAAGCACAGGCCCAAGCACAGGCCCAAGCACAGGCCCAGGCCCAGGCCCAGGCCCAGGCCCAGGCATCGGCACAGGCACAGGCCCTGGACGGGCGCTGGGCGGCGGCCGGGCTGTTCGAGCAGTGCTGCCGGGCCTTCCTGGCCTCCTGGAAGATCTGGAACATGGCCACGGTCGGCGGGAACCTGTGCAACGGCCTGCCCGCCGGGCCGATGATCTCGCTCACCGCCGCCCTCGACGGCGTCTGCCGGTTGCAGTCGCAGTCCGGCTCGACCCGCGAGGTCCCGGTCGCGGAGTTCGTCGTCGGGGCCGGCGTCAAGGTGCTGGAGCCGGGTGAGCTGCTGCGCGCGATCACCGTCCCGGCCCGCGCGCTCGCCCGCCGCACCGCGTTCCGGCAGGCGTCGCTGTACGGGCTCGGCCGCTCCGGCGCGCTGCTGATCGGGACCCGCGATCGGGTCGACGGCGAACTGGCGCTGACGGTCACCGCCTCCACCGTCCGCCCGATCCGGTTCCGCTTCCCGCTGCCGCCGAACGCCGACGCGGTCCGTGAGGCGATCGAGTTCGGCATCCGGCCCGACGAGTACTACGACGACATCCACGGCCTGCCCGAGTGGCGGCGCCACATGACCTTCCGTTTCGCCGAGGAGATCCGGCGCGAACTGCTCGACGAGGAGGACGGCCGATGAGCTTCTCCATCCGTGTCAACGAGGAGGACTTCGACGCCGAACCGAGAGCGGGCCAGTGTCTGCGCACCTACCTGCGCGAGCGCGGCTGGTTCGGCGTCAAGAAGGGCTGCGACGGCGGCGACTGCGGCGCCTGCACCGTCCAGGTCGACGGCGAACCCGTGCACAGCTGCCTCTACCCCGCGCTGCGCGCCGAGGGCCGGTCGGTGACCACCGTCGAGGGCCTCGCGAAGGACGGCGAACTGCACCCGATGCAGCAGCGGTTCCTCGACGCGCAGGGCTTCCAGTGCGGGTTCTGCACCGCCGGCTTCCTGATGACCACCTCCGCCCGCGACTTCGACGAGGAGAAGCGGGCCGACCTGCCCCGGGCGCTCAAGGGCAACCTGTGCCGCTGCACGGGCTACCGCGCCATCGAGGACGCCGTCCGCGGCGTCAAGCACACCGAACGGCCCGACGCGGGCCAGGCGGTGGGCCGCAGCCTCGGCGCGCCCGCCGGCCCGCAGGTGGTGACCGGCACCGCGCGCTACACCTTCGACATGGAGGTCGAGGGACTGCTGCACATGAAACTGCTGCGCTCCCCGCACCCCCACGCCCGGATCGTCTCCATCGACACCTCCGCCGCGCTGCGCGTTCCCGGCGTCCACGCGGTGTTCACCCATCACGACGCACCGGACAAGCTCTACTCCTCCGCCCGGCACGAGCACCCCACCGAGGACCCGGACGACACCCGTGTGCTGGACGACGTGGTCCGCTTCGTCGGACAGCGCGTGGCCGCCGTGGTCGCCGACAGCGAGGGCGCCGCCGAGGAGGGCTGCCGGCAGGTCGTCGTGGAGTACGAGGAACTCCCCTACGTCATCGACCCGGAGCTCGCCATGCTGCCCGGCGCGCCCGTGATCCATCCCAAGGGGCCCGAGTCGCGCATCTTCCGGGCCGAGGACAACGTCTGCGGCGAGGTGCACGGCGAGACGGGCGACGTCGAGCGGGGCTTCGCCGAGGCCGACGTCGTCTACGAGGAGACGTTCCAGACCCAGCGGGTCCAGCACGCCAGCCTGGAGACGCACGGCTGCGTGGTGTACTTCGAGGAGAACGAGGAGACGTGCGAGGAGCGGATCGTGGTCCGCTCCAGCACCCAGGTGCCGTTCCTGACCCGCCGCGCCCTGTGCGACCTGTACGACCTGCCGAGGGAGAAGGTCCGGGTGGTGGCCGGCCGGGTGGGCGGCGGCTTCGGCGGCAAGCAGGAGATGCTCACCGAGGACATCGCGGTCCTGGCCGCGCTGAGGCTGCACCGGCCGGTCAAGCTGGAGTTCACCCGCCCCGAGCAGTTCTACGGCGCCACCACCCGGCATCCGTTCAAGGTCACGGTGAAGGTCGGCGCGAGGAGCGACGGGGTCCTGACGGCCCTCCAGTTCCGGGTGGTCGCCAACACCGGCGCGTACGGCAACCACGGGCCTGCCGTGATGTTCCACAGCGTCGGCGAGTCGATGGGCGTCTACCGGGCGCCGAACAAGAAGGTCAACGCGTACTCGGTCTACACCAACGCCGTGCCCGCCGGGGCGTTCCGCGGCTACGGCCTGGGCCAGGTCACCTTCGCGCTGGAGTCGGCGATGGACGAGCTGGCTCGGCGGTTGGGCATCGATCCGCTCGTGCTGCGCGAGAGGAACGTGATCGGCCCCGGCGAGCACATGGAGGGACCCTGCGGTGAGGAGGAGGACCTGCACATCGCCTCCTACGGCCTGGACCAGTGCCTCCAGGTGGTGCGCGACGCCCTCGCCGACGACCGCAGCGCCGAACTGGCCCCGCCGGGCTGGCTGGTGGGACAGGGCTTCGCGATGTCCGCCATCGCCACCGGCCCGCCCGGCGGGCACTTCGCCGACGCCACCGTGCAGCTGCTGGAGGACGGCACCTACGACATCGCCGTCGGCACCGCCGAGTTCGGCAACGGCACCACCACCGTGCACAAGCAGATCACCGCGGGCGCGCTCGGCACCACCGTGGACCGCATCGCGATCCGCCAGTCCGACACCGACGTGGTCCGGCACGACACCGGGGCCTTCGGCTCCGCGGGCACGGTCGTGGCCGGCAAGGCCGTGATGAAGGCGGCCAACGCCCTGGCCGAACAGATCCTGTCGTTCACCGCCGAGTACGCGCGCACCCCGCGCAGCCTGCTGCGGCTGGGGGCCGACGCGGTGGAGTGCGACGGGCGGACCGTGACGCTCAAGGAGGTCTTCGAGGCGGCGCGCGGCAGGGGCGTCGAGCTCAGCGCCGACGGCCACTGGGGCGGCTCCCCCCGGTCCGTGGCCTTCAACTCGCAGTGGTTCCGCGTCGCCGTCGACCCGGACACCGGGGAGATCAAGATCCTGCGCAGCGTGCACGGCGCCGACGCGGGCAAGGTGATGAACCCGCTCCAGTGCCGCGGCCAGGTCGAAGGCGGCGTCGCCCAGGCACTCGGCGCGACGCTCTTCGAACGGGTGCTGGTGGACGAACGCGGCGAGGTCACCACCGCCGCCTTCCGCCGCTACCGGCTCCCGGCCTACGCGGACGTGCCGCGTACGGAGGTCCACTTCTCGCAGACCTCCGACGCGATCGGCCCGCTCGGCGCCAAGTCCATGAGCGAGAGCCCGTTCAACCCCGTCCCGCCCGCCTTCGCCAACGCCCTGCGCGACGCCACCGGCATCCGCTTCACCGAGGCGCCGTTCCTGCGCGACCACGTCTGGCGGGCGATGGACGAGCACCGCCGCAGCGGCCGCGACGCGGACTGACCGGTCGTCACTTCGCGGTGGCGGCCTTGATCAGCGGCGCGTCGCGGGAGAGCTCACGGAAGCCGAGACCGTAGTAGAGCCCGCGCGCGGCAGGGTGCCCCGGCGCGCCCAGGCAGACGACCGTCGCGTGGGTGGCGCCGGCCGCGCGCGCCAGGTGCATCCCGTGCAGCATCATCGCGCCGGCCAACCCGAGCCGCCGGTAGTCCGGATGGGTGCCGACCGGCTCGAACTCGACGGTCCTGTTGGCCTCGTCGAACCACATGATGGTCGAGGACGCCATGGTGCCGTCCGGCGCCTCCACCAGGACGTGCAGGTCGCCTCGGTAGCCTGCCGTCCGCCGGACGTCCTCGTAGGCCTGGGCCGTGTACGCCGAGCGCACCCAGGCGTCCACATGGGCCCGGACCGCGGCCTGCGGCCCGGCCTCGTCGGCGGTGCGGAACCGGAACCCGGCCGGCAGCGCCGGCTGCGCCACCTCGGCGAGGTCGCGCTGGTTGAGCTGGGTCCAGGAGCCGGTGTCCGCGAGCTCCTCCGCGTCCGCCTCGTAGCCGTGCTCCGCCCAGCGCTTCAGGGCGAACTCCTCGGCGCTGGTCGGACACGCCGTGCGCTCGAGGCCGGCCGCGACCGCGTCGTACCACTCGATCACCTCGTCGATCAGGTCGGGATGATCGGGATGGATCTGGTAGCTCAGCGAGGCGCCGGTGACCTCGGCGACCGAGCCGTCGTTGCGCCGTACCCGGCGCGGCAGGAAAGCCCAGCCCCATGCCACCAGTTCGTCACCGGAGAACCACAGCCGACGCGGGAAGGTCGAGCCGTAGGCGGCCTTGCCCTGCCCCCAGACCCAGGCCAGCTCGCCGTACGAGGCCCCCGCACTGATCAGCTCCGGTCGCAGGGCGGTCACGCGCTGCGCCAGCCCCTGCATGAGCCGGACATCCGCGTCGGTCAAAAGCTCGAAGCCCGTCATGACGCGCCACTGTGCCAGCAGTCCGCACGGTCGTCGAAGGGTTTTCGGCGGCCGTGCGGCGGCGGGAACCGTTCCCGATCATGGTCGTGTCCAGGCTGACATGGCTGAGTTCACGTTCGTGGCCCTGGCGCTCGCGCCGCTGGTGGCCCCTGTCGTCATCCTGACCGCGACCGCCGTGCTCCTCGTACGGTGGGTCCGCCGCCGGATGCGGGCCAACGGTGCGCGGCGTCGGCGCCTGCCGGACGTCGTGACGTGCGGGATGGCCGCGGTGGCGGCGGCCGCCGCCGCGTACGGCGCCTACGGCGTGGGCGTGTTCTCCGGGGGCGTGTGGCAACAGCCGGACGAGTTCTGCGCGTTGCACGGCGTGGCGGCCGACCGCATCGTGACCCGGCAGACGCTCCCGGTCAGCGCGCGGTGCGTCACCGCGGACGGCGTCGGCACGGAGCTCGTCCCCTCCTGGGTCAACCCCGTCATCGACGCCGGTCTCGCCGTCCTCGCGGTCGCGATCCTGCTCGGCGTCCTCGCCCGCGTCCGACGGTGACCCTCCCGACGACGGCGATCAGCCCACGTCAGCCGCCCAGGCCGTCGGCGGAGGCCGTCGGACGCGGGGAGCGGCGACGCGGCAGCGCGCGCCAGAGGCGGCCGCAGGCGACCGCGCCGACCAGGAGCAGCACGTAGACAAGCGGGGACCACGCCCCGCCGGTGTGCGTGACCTGGCCCTGGTGGACGACGAAGTCGAGCGGGTTCTGCAGCCAGGTGACGCCGTTCCAGCTGTAGGCGCCGTCCGCGTGCCCGCCAGGCGCGGTGAGCGCCTGCTGGTAGGCGTTCGTCGCCTCGGACAGGAAGAAGTTGAGCAGCAACGGCGTGCCGAACAGGAAGACCAGGGCGGCGGTCCACGAGTGCCGAGGCCCGTCGCCGAGTTCCGCGGCCAGGTACTCCTCGGCGAGCGCCCGGGCGTCGCCGAGCCGTTGCACCGCCTCCGCGGCACCGACCTCGGCGGCGGCCGCCAGCAGGTTGACGCGGACCTCGCGACGGCGCGCGACCCTGGTCCGGGAGGGCAGGTCGTACAGGCGCTGGTCGAGCGACCAGACGACCCGCTCGATCCGCAGCCGGTCGAGCCAGGTGACGGTGTGCTGCATGTCAGGAACCTTTCCGCTGGGGCGTGATGGGCAGAGGGCGGGACAGGACCGCGTCGACGCCGGCGACGTGCCGCGACCAGCCGGCCGCACCGGCCGCCAGGGCCTCGTGGCCGGCCTCGGTGAGCCGGTAGTACTTGCGCGCCGGCCCGCTGGAGGAGGCGACCAGCCGGGTGGCCAGCCGCCCCTCGCGTTCGAGCCGGGCCAGGGCGGGATACACCGTGCCCTCCAGGACGTCGGCGAAGCCGGCGGCCTGGAGGCGCTGGGCCACCTCGTACCCGTAGGACTCCTGTTCGGCGAGCAGGTGCAGCAGCAGGAGCGACAGGACGCCCTTGAGCAGTTGGGGGTCATGGCTGGAGGTCACAGCATCCAGACTGTCTCAGGTACTAGTCACTGTCAAGTACCGGTGAATGCCAAGGAGCAGGTTGGTGTCTGCTGGTCTTAGGGCCTGATCCACAAGACAGGCCCTGGGTCCCGAGGGACATCCCGACACGGAAGGAGGCTCGCCGTCATGGCTGTGGTGATGACGATGCGCTGGACCGGCGTCACCCCCGAGCAGTACGACGCCGTACGCGACACGGTCCGCTGGGAGGAGGACACACCCGACGGCGCGTTCCTGCACGTCGCCTCGTTCGAGGACGGCGCCCTGCACGTGACCGACGTATGGCGCTCACAGGCGGACTTCGAGCGGTTCTACGCCGACCGGCTTGCCGCCGCGGTCAAGGAGGCGGGCATCGAAGGGCAGCCCGAGACCGGCTTCCGTCCGCTGCACCGGCGGTTCGTCGCGGAGGGCGTGACCGGCGCCGCCAGCTGAACGACGCACCCGTAGAAGCGGGGCGCGCCCCGGCCGTGGTCGGCCGGGGCGCGCCTCAGGATTCCGAGTATTCAGATCCTCAAGACGGCTCCGCGTAGTGCAGCGCCCCCTGCCAGTCGATGGCCACGACCGGTTCGTCACCGATCACCCAGGCGTCGTGGCCGGAGGGCAGCACGGTGATGTCGCCGGGCTTCGCGTCGAACTCCGTCCCGTCGGCCATGCGGATGCGGATCGTCCCGGACACGTGGTACTGGAAGTGCGGCGCCTCGCACCACTCCGTGCCGGCCAGCGGCTTGACGTGCAGGGACCAGCGCCAGCCCGGCTCCAGGACCATGCGGCCGACTACCCCGTCGCCCACGTTGATGATGTCCACCCGGCCGTACGGGAAGGTCCGGACCTCGTCCGGGACCTCGAAGTTCAAGCGCTCCGCCATCGCCGCCGCGGCGCCCGCCGTCATCGGCTTCGCCTCGGTCTCCTCGTCCCATGCCTGCAGCACCGACTGGGTGGTGACCAGCCCGTCGCGCAGGTCCAGCATCGAGGTGGACAGCACCCTGGTGCCGTCCGGATACCGGCACTCCTCCAGGTAGGCCGCGTGGCTGCCGTCGGCGGAGACGACGACCTGCCCCAGGCGGTGCTCCATCTCCCGGCTGCACACGTCGTCGAGGAACTCCCCGATGGCGGCGGTGCCGGTGATCTCCATCGGGTGGCTCGGCTGGTCGCGGTGGTCCACGATCGTCATCCGCGCGTCCGTCGCGTACAGGCCCCGCAGGGCCGAGGCGTCGCGGTCCTCGATGCCGCGGCGCAACATCTCGACATCGAACATCGGTCTGCTCTGCGTCGTACTCATCTCGTTGCCGCCTCTTCGCTCTTCTGTGCCCCTTCTGCTTACGACGCTCCTCCTGTGCCGGGGCCGTCGCAACAAGGGGCGTAGGGCGACGTCCGCCCGGGTGGGAGCGCGCCGCCGAACGGTGGGACATCGCCGTCGTCCGGTCTGCTCGCGGGTCCGTCCCGGGCACGCCTCGGCGGACGGAGGAAGGACGGGGGAAGGACGGGAGCGCCATGGACGAGTCACCGACGGACCAGGCCCCGGAGGGCGGGAGCTACGGAGCCGACCTCTTCTCGCCCGACGAGACGGGGGAGGACGAACGCATCGACTACGGCGCGCTCGCCTACGACGCGGCGAGCCGGGCCCGGCTGACCGCCCTCGGCGTGGGCCCGGGCTGGCGCTGCCTGGACGTCGGCGCCGGCACCGGGACGGTCAGCCGCTGGCTGGCCGAGGAGGCCGGCGTCGACGAGGTCCTGGCGCTGGACCGCGACCCGCGCTTCGTGGGCGCGCGCCCGGACGGGCGGCTGCGCACGATGACCGCCGACCTCACCGACCCGGCGCTCGCGCCGGGCCGGTTCGACCTGGTCCACTGCCGCTTCGTGCTGATGCACCTGCGCGCCCACGCGGACGTGCTGGCCCGGCTGGCCGACTGGGTCGCGCCAGGGGGCTGGCTCGTCGTCAGCGACGCCGTCGACCTGACCACGGCGGACTCACCGCAGGCCGCCTACCGACGGACCATGGCGGCCATGTGGCAGGTGCTGCGCGACCGGATCGGCACCGACATCACGTGGGTGACCCGGTATCCGCAGCTGCTGCGCGACCTCGGACTGCGCGACGTCGGCGCGGAGGTCGTCGTGCCGCCGCTGACCGTCGACGCGCCGATCACGGCCTTCTGGGCGAGCACCTGGCGCAGCATCCGCGAGGCCCTGGACACGGCGCTGGATCCGGGCGAGCTCGACCAGGCGCTGGACTACCTCTCCTCCCCCGCGCTGGCCGACCTCTCCCCGGGCATGGTCACCGCTTGGGGCCGCCGCCCTCGCCCGTGAACGCCGGCTCGCGCGACGCGTGCGCGCCGTGCTGCGCCGGTACGCCGCCCACCGCCGAGCCCGGCCCGGAGTGGAGCGTCGTCGCCAACCGGTGTCCCGCCCAGCGCCGCAGCGTGCGCAGCGCCGGGAGGGCCTCCATGCCGTGGTGGACGTGGTAGCCGAGCGCCGGGGGCAGGTGCGGCAGCAGCGGCGAGTGCCGCTGGCCGAGGACGGCGAAGAGGCGCTCCGGCGACAGCCGTGCGTACCGGGCGAAGTCCTCGAACCACCGGGCGCTGTAGTGGGCCGCGGCCTGGGCGCGCCGCAGCTCCTGCTTGCGCCGCAGCTCGTAGGCGCGGAGCGCGCCGGGAAGGTCCGCGCCGCCGTCGACGGCCTCCGCCAGGGCGGCCGCGTCCTGGAGGGCGAGCCTGGTGCCCGCGCCGATCGAGTAGTGGGTGGTGTGCGCGGCGTCGCCGAGCAGCACCATGTTCCGGGCGTGCCAGGAGGTGTTGGTGATGGTGCGAAAGGTCTTCCAGAGCCCGGCGCCGGCGTCCTCGTCGGTGCGGCACTGGAGCGCGTGTCCGCGCAGCGGTTCGGCGAAGCAGCGCTCCAGGAGCCGCAGCGTGCCCTCCCGGTCGAGCGTGTCGAGCTTCAGCGATCGAAAGGCCCCTTCCGAGCACTCCACGATGAAGGTGCTGAGGCCGTCGCTGAACGGATACGCGTAGCACCACAGCCACCCGCCCGATCCGGTCCGGGCGAAGGCGAAGGTGAAGCTCTCGAAGACGCGGTCCGTGCCCAGCCACAGGTAGCGGTTGCGCCCCTCGGTGATCCGCGTCCCGAACCTGGGCTGCTGGCTCTGGCGGAGCCGGCTGCCCGCACCCTCCGCGACGACGATCAGGTCGGCGCCGGGAAGCTGGGCGGAGCGGCTGATCTCCTGGTCGTGGACCATGCGCACGCCGAGCGCCCGGGCCCGCGCGCCGAGGACGTCCAGCAGGGTACGACGGGCGATGCTGTAGCCGTCGTCGCCGTCGCGTCTGACGGTCTGCCCGTTGACGTGGCAGACGCCGCCGCTCCAGCGGACCGACCGGTCGGCGATGGCGCGCGCCGACTGCGGGTCGCACGCCCGCAGGTCCTCCAGGAAGTCGGCCCAGAAAGTCACCCCCCACCCCACGTCGGCGTCCGCCGGCAGCCGCTCGTGGACGGTGACCTCGTCCTCGGGCCGCCGAAGCTTCGTCAGGATCGAAAAGTAAAGCCCCGCCGGGCCGCCGCCGACACAGGCGATCTGCACAGGTACTCCTCAAGGTTCTTGCAGGCTCTTGCTACGCAGGGAAACGGTGTGACTCCACAGCGTAGCCGCGCGGGCGGTGCGCAAGGACCGGCGGTACCTTGGATGTGCCTCGGGTGAGCCGTGTGGAGGTAGCGATGGACGTCGGATCGGTCGAGTACGTGGTCATCGCCTTCCCGGGCAACCGGTTCAGCGGGGAGATCATGCCGGAGCTGAGGAAGCTGGTGGCCGAGGGCATCGTCCGGGTCATCGACCTGACCTTCATCAAGAAGGACGCCGCCGGCGCGGTCCAGTACCTGGAACTCTCCGCCCTGGAGCCGGACGAGGCGTCGATCTTCGACGACCTCGACGGCGAGATCGACGGTCTGCTCAGCCAGGAGGACCTGGCCATCATCGCGGACTCGCTCGACCCGGACTGCTCCGCCGCCCTGCTGGTGTGGGAGAACACCTGGGCGGCCGGGATCACCAGCGCCATCCGGCGCGCGGGCGGGCAGTTGGTGGCCCGTGAGCGCGTGCCCGCGCCCGTCGTCGCCGAGGTCCTGAACGCGGCCGCGTAGGCCGCGCCGGGCCCAGCGCCGGGGCGAACCGAGGAGGAACCATGATCGGACGTCCTCTCGCCCGTGCCTCACGGCCGGGCCTGATCCGCACGGTGGGCCGGACGGCCGTCGTCGCCGGCACCGCGACCGCCGTGTCCGGCCGGGTCGCCCGGCGTCAGCAGGAGCGCGCCGACGCCGCGCAGGCCGAGGC
>NZ_BBPQ01000096.1 GCF_000787855.1 Streptacidiphilus anmyonensis
GCCGGCGGCTGCGCGGAGGCGGCGAGCAGCGGGTCGCCGCCGCTCTTCTCCTTGATGGCCTCGATCAGCTGGCTCTTGCGCATCCGGCCGGTGCCGCTGATGCCGAGGCCGGAGGCGAGCTGCTGCAGCTCGGCGAGCACCATGCTGTTCAGCCCGGTGCCCGTGGTCCGACGGCGCTTCGGCGCGGGAGCCGTGGCGTCCGACGCCTCGGCGTCCGGACGCGCGCCCATCAGATCGGTGGTGTCGCTCACGAAGGGTCCTTCCCTGGAGCGGACGTCGGCCTTTCTGGCTCGGCGACCGGTCGTGCTGTCCGCCCTGCGCTCTTCGGCAGGACGTGGCTGCGTGGTGAAACGTTGGAAACCCGTGCGGCCGTGCGATGTGTCAATGGCGCTGCGCACGAACGCGTCCGGGCCCCCTGCGCGTGGCGGCTACGGCTCGAAGGCGGTCTTCGCCGACACGGCGTCGGGATGCGGTCACAGTGGCGCAGGCAGGCTGCATACGCGATGTGGCGGGCTCCCGGAGAATTGCTGTCCCAGAGGTGGGGACGCTGTGCACCGGGCGGCACTGGGCGCCTGGTGCAGACATGAGATTAACACTACTGGACCCAACAAACATTCCCCCACTCTGCGAGTGTCAATCGTGTTCCCACTTTCCCCGGGGATTCGCCCTTCCCTTCTCCCGCTATTGCTGGGCCAAGGGCAGGATGGCGGCTCCTTCGGTGTCCAGCGCCAGACGGTGCGCGGCCCAGCCCTCCCCGGCGAAGGAGAGGACCTTGTCCGCGGTGCCCTCGTCGGTCAGGGCCAGCACCGTCGGTCCGGCGCCGGAGATCACGGCGGCGATTCCCTCCGCCCGCAGGCCCGCGACCAGCGCGGCGCTCTGCGGCATCGCCGGGGTGCGGTAGTCCTGGTGCAGCCGGTCCTCGGTGGCCGGCAGCAGCAGCTCGGGACGGCGGGTGACCGCCTCGACGAGCAGCGCGGCACGCGCGACGTTCGCGGCGGCGTCCGCGTGCGGCACGGTCGCGGGCAGCAGGCCTCGCGCGACCTCGGTGAGCACCGGGTTCGCCGGGATGAACACCACCGGCACAACGTCGGCGTGCGGCGCGACGGTCACGGCGTGCGCACCCGCGCCCGCGGCGTGGACCGCGGCGTCGCCCTCGAAGGCGTCCGTCCAGGCGATGGTGAAGCCGCCGAGCAGACAGGCGGCGACGTTGTCCGGGTGACCCTCCAGCTCGGACGCGAGGGCGAGCGTCGCGGCCTGGTCCAGCGCCTCGGTCCCGCCGACGGTCACCGCGCGCGCGGCCATGATGCCCGCGCAGATCGCGGCGGAGGAGGAGCCGAGGCCGCGGCCGTGCGGAATCCGGTTGGCGCACACCACTTCCAGCCCGCGCGGCTGACCGCCCAGCCGGTCGAAGGCGGCGCGCATCGCGCGCACCACGAGGTGCCGCTCGTCGCGCGCGAGGGTGTCCGCGCCCTCCCCCGCGATGTCCACGTGCAGGCCCGCGTCGGCGACGCGCACGACGATGTCGTCGTAGAGCCCGAGGGCGAGGCCGAAGGAGTCGAACCCCGGCCCGAGATTGGCACTGGTCGCGGGTACCCGCACCCGTACGGCGGCGGCGCGGAAGGCGGGACCTGCCATTGCGTGGACTCTCTCCTGCGGAAAGCGGCGCGAAGCACACACATCTGCGAACGTGCGCTTGGGGTATGACGCCAGCGTAGCGAAAAGGGGCTGTTCAGCGGTACACCCCCGCACGGGGGTGTCGCGCTCACTTCAGGGGCGCGGGACGTTGCCGTCCAGGGGCGCGAGGCGGGCCGGCGCTGCTCCCGCCTGTGGTTGCACCCCCGAGGGGCGAGAGGCGGGTCACTGATAGTCCCGCCCGCGGTTGCACCCCCAGGGGCGCGAGGAACTGCGCGAGCAACCACCCACGGGGGCACCCCCGACCGAAGGCTTGCGGAGGATGGCCCTGCTCGTTCGGCGACTCACCGCACAAGGCGGCTTGTCGCGCCCACGCTGGGGGCCCCTCCCGGCCGAAGGCTGGGGGAGGAGCCGCATATCGGCAAAGCCCCGCGCCCCTCCTGGCTTACGCCAGGCCGAGGCGCTCGGCGGCGGCGGTGGCGTCGATCGGGACGACGGTGGGCTGCGGGGCGCCCATGACTGCCCAGTCGGGGTCCTTGAGGCCGTTGCCGGTGACCGTGCAGACGATGCGCTGGCCGGAGTCGATCAGGCCCCGCTCGTGCGCCTGCAGCAGGCCCGCGACCGACGCGGCCGACGCGGGCTCGACGAAGACGCCCTCGCGGGAGGCCAACAGCCGGTAGGCCGAGAGGATCTGCCGGTCCGTCACCTTGTCGATGAGGCCGCCCGACTCCTCGCGGGCCGCGATCGCGTACTCCCACGAGGCGGGGTTCCCGATCCGGATCGCCGTGGCGATCGTCTGCGGTGCGAGGACCGGCGCGCCGTCGACGATGGGCGCGGAACCCGACGCCTGGAAGCCGAACATGCGCGGCGTCCGCTTCGCCAGGCCGTCCTTCGCGTACTCCTGGTAGCCCTTCCAGTAGGCGGTGATGTTGCCCGCGTTGCCGACCGGGAGGACGTGGATGTCGGGGGCGTCGCCCAGCGCGTCGACGATCTCGAAGGCCGCCGTCTTCTGGCCCTCGATCCGCACCGGGTTGACCGAGTTCACCAGCGCCACCGGGTACTTGTCGGACAGGTCCCGCGCCAGCGTCAGGCAGTCGTCGAAGTTGCCGTCGACCTGGAGGATCTTCGCGCCGTGGACCAGGGCCTGGCCCATCTTGCCCAGCGCGATCTTGCCCTGCGGCACCAGCACCGCGCAGACCATCCCGGCGCGGACCGCGTACGCCGCGGCCGAGGCGGAGGTGTTGCCGGTGGACGCGCAGATGACCGCCTGCGCGCCCGCCTCCTTGGCCTTGGAGATCGCCATCGTCATGCCGCGGTCCTTGAAGGACCCGGTCGGGTTGGCGCCCTCGACCTTCAGGTAGACGTCGCAGCCCGTGCGCTCGGAGAGCAGCTGCGCCGGGACGAGGGGCGTGCCGCCCTCGAGCAGGGTCACCACGGGCGTGGATGCGGTGACCGGGAGCCGGTCGCGGTACTCCTCGATGAGGCCGCGCCACTGGTGGGTGTGCTGGAGGGTGGTGCTCATATCGGGTTACTCCCCTTCGACACGCATGATGCTGGCCACGCCACGGACGTGGTCATGAGTGCGCAGTTCGGCGACGGTGGCGGACAGCGCGGCGTCGGTGGCGCGGTGCGTCACCACGACGAGCGAGGCATCGCCGTCCCGGCCCTGCTGGCGGACGGTGTCGATGGACACCCCGTGCTCGGCGAAGACCGTGGCGACCTGGGCGAGGACACCTGCCTTGTCGGCGACGTCCAGACTGACGTGGTAGCGGGTGACCACGTCGTCCATGGGGTTGACGGTGAGCTGAGCGTACGCGCTCTCGCCCGGTCCCGTCGCACCGGCCACCTTGTTGCGGCAGACCGCGACCAGATCGCCGAGGACCGCGGACGCGGTCGGCGCGCCGCCGGCGCCCGGACCGTAGAACATCAGCTGGCCGGCGGCGTCAGCCTCGACGAAGACCGCGTTGTAGGCGCCGCGCACGGAGGCCAGCGGGTGGCTGAGCGGGATCATCGCGGGGTGGACGCGGGCGGTCACCGACTCCTCGCCGGATGCGTCCTTGGCGCGCTCGCAGATGGCGAGCAGCTTGACCACGCAGCCCATGGCCTTCGCCGAGGCGATGTCCGCGGCCGTCACCTCGGTGATGCCCTCGCGGAAGACGTCGGCGGCGACCACGCGGGTGTGGAAGGCGATGCCGGCCAGGATCGCGGCCTTGGCGGCGGCGTCGAAGCCCTCGACGTCGGCCGTCGGGTCGGCCTCGGCGTAGCCGAGCGCGGTGGCCTCCTCCAGCGCCTCGGAGTAGCCCGCGCCGGTGGTGTCCATCTTGTCGAGGATGAAGTTGGTCGTGCCGTTGACGATGCCGAGCACCCGGTTGACCTTGTCGCCGGCCAGGGACTCGCGCAGCGGGCGGATCAGCGGGATCGCGCCGGCGACGGCGGCCTCGTAGTACAGGTCCGCGCCGGCCTTCGCGGCGGCGGCGTGCAGCGCGGCGCCGTCGACAGCCAGCAGGGCCTTGTTGGCGGAGACGACGGACTTGCCGCCCTCGAAGGCCGACAGGATCAGCGAACGGGCCGGCTCGATGCCGCCGACGACCTCGATGACGACGTCGACGTCGTCCCGCTTGACGAGACCCTCGGCGTCGGTGGTGATCAGGTGCTCCGGCACGCCGGGGCGCGGGCGCCCGGCCCGGCGGACGGCCACTCCGGCCAGCTCGACGGGCGCGCCGATGCGCGCCTCCAGGTCGGCGGCGTGCGTCGTCATGATGCGTGCCACCTCGGAGCCCACTACTCCACAACCGAGGAGCGCCACCTTGAGCGTACGCATCATCCGACTCCGTCCTGCCTGTTTGTCGCTGTCGCCGTGTTGTTCCACCGAGTGACAGCAGCTGATGTTGGCCTGTGGCTACAAGTCTCTGCGACTCGCCCGCCGAATCTTCGGCCGTTCCACAGATTGAGACACGAATTCCGCTGATCGATACCGAGCCGCCGGAAATCCTCCGGAAATCCTTCTGCCGCGTCCCGCGGTCTCGCTCACCCCACGTCGAGGCGGAGCAGGTCCTCCTCGGTCTCGCGGCGGACGATCACCCGCGCCTGGCCGGCGCGGACGGCGACGACCGGCGGGCGCAGCGCGTGGTTGTAGTTGCTGGCCATCGAGCGGCAGTAGGCACCCGTGGCCGGCACCGCGAGCAGGTCCCCCGGTGCCAGGTCGGCGGGCAGGAACGCGTCGCGGACGACGATGTCCCCGGACTCGCAGTGCTTGCCGACGACGCGGCTCAGCATCGGCTCCGCGGTCGAGGAGCGCGAGACGAGGGAGACGCTGTAGTCGGCGTCGTAGAGGGCGGTGCGGATGTTGTCCGACATGCCGCCGTCGACGCTGACGTAGGTGCGCAGGCCCTCCAGCGGCTTGACCGTGCCGACCTCGTAGAGCGTGAACGCGGTCGGCCCGACGATCGCCCGGCCCGGCTCGACCGAGAGCCGCGGCACCGCCAGCCCCTCGGCCGCGCACTCGCGCCTGACGATCTGCGTCAGCGCGGTCGCGATCTCGTGCGGCTCGCGCGGGTCGTCCTCGCTGGTGTAGGCGATGCCGAGGCCGCCGCCGAGGTCGATCTCCGCCAGCTCGACGCCGTGCTCCGCCTTGATCTGCGCCAGCAGCCCGACCACGCGGCGCGCCGCCACCTCGAAGCCGGCCATGTCGAAGATCTGCGAGCCGATGTGGGAGTGGATGCCGACCAGCTCGACGCCGTCGAGCATCAGCGCCCGCCGCACCGCCTCGGCGGCGTCGCCGCCGCTGAGCGAGAAGCCGAACTTCTGGTCCTCGTGGGCGGTGGCGATGAACTCGTGGGTGTGCGCCTCGACGCCGACGGTGACGCGCAACAGGACGCGCTGCCGCACGCCCTGCTCGTGGGCGACCCAGGAGAGCCGGGCCAGCTCCTCGAAGGAGTCCACGACCACGTGCCCGACGCCGGACTTGACGGCGTACTCCAGCTCGGCACGGGTCTTGTTGTTGCCGTGGAAGGCGATCCGCTCGGCCGGCATCCCGGCGGAGAGCGCGACGGTCAACTCGCCGCCGCTGCACACGTCGACGCTCAGCCCCTCCTCGTGCAGCCAGCGGACGACGGCGCGGGAGAGGAACGCCTTGCCGGCGTAGTAGACGTCCGCGTCCAGGTGCGAGAAGGCGTCCTGCCAGGCGCGGCAGCGGGCCCGGAAGTCGGCCTCGTCGAGGATGTAGGCGGGCGTGCCGAACCGCTCCGCGAGCGTCAGCACGTCCAGACCGCCGACGCTGACGACGCCGTTCGCCGGGTCGCGCCCGACCGTCGTCGACCAGACCTTCGGGTCGAGCGCGTTGAGGTCGGCGGGCGGCGCGGCGTAGTGGCCCTCGGGCAGCACATCGCCGTGGCGGGGACCGGCGGGGTGGGCGGAGCGGCTCATCTCTCGTCGTCTTCTCTCGTCGTCTTCCTCGTAGACGCTGGCCTTACAGCAAGGGCCCGAAGCCTTGGTCGGCTTCGGGCCCTGCTCTGCTACATCCGTTCGGGCGCGGAGACGCCCAGCAGACCGAGGCCGTTGGCGACCACCGTCCGCGTCGCCTCGGCCAACCAGAGCCGGGCGCGGGTCAGGTCGGTGACCTCCTCGTCGCCGCGCGGCAGGATCCGGCAGTTGTCGTAGAAGCGGTGGTAGTCGCGGGCCAGCTCCTCCAGGTAGCGGGCGACGCGGTGCGCCTCGCGCAGCTCACCGGCGGTGGCCAGGACACCGGGGAACTCGCCGAGGCGGCCCAGCAGCTGGTTCTCCCACTCGGTGCTGAGCAGCTCGGGCTTGAAGTCCTCGGCCGCGCCCTTGTCGATGCCCAGCTCGGCCGCGTTGCGGGCGACGGAGGACATGCGGGCGTGCGCGTACTGGACGTAGAAGACCGGGTTCTCGTTGGTCTGGCTGGTCAGCACGTCGATGTCGAGCGTGAGCGTGGAGTCGGTGGGGACGCGGGCGAGGGAGTAGCGCGCCGCGTCGACGCCGATCCAGTCGACGACGTCGTCGATGGTGATGATGTTGCCGGCGCGCTTGGACATGCGAACCTCTTCGCCGTCCTTGAGCATCTTCACGAACTGCCCGATCAGCACCTCGATGTTGTGCGACGGGTCGTCACCCGCGCACGCCACGATGGCCTTGAGGCGGCCCACGTAGCCGTGGTGGTCGGCGCCGAGCATGTAGACGTTGACGTCGTTGCCGCGGTCGCGCTTGTTCAGGTAGTACGCGGCGTCGGAGGCGAAGTAGGTGGTGTCGCCGTCGGCCTTGATCAGGACGCGGTCCTTGTCGTCACCGAAGTCGGTGGTGCGCAGCCAGACGGCGCCGTCCTGGTCGTAGACGTGGCCCTGCTCGCGCAGCCGCTCGACGGCCTTCTCGACGGCGCCGGAGTCGTGCAGCGACTTCTCGGAGAACCAGACGTCGAAGTGGACGCCGAACTCCTCCATGGAGCGCTGGATCTCGGCGACCATCAGGCGCAGGCCCTCGGAGCGGAACCTGGTGAGCTGGTCGTCCTCGCTCTCGGCGAGGATCCCGGGGTTCTGCTTGACGATCTCCGCGGCGATGTCGTTGATGTACTCGCCGACATAGCCGTCCTCGGGGACGGGCTTGCCGTTCGCGGCGGCCTGGAGCGACTTGCCGAACTTGGAGATCTGCACGCCGGCGTCGTTGATGTAGTACTCGGTCGTCACGTCGGCGCCGCTGGCGCGCAGGATGCGCGCGAGCGAGTCGCCGACGGCGGCCCAGCGGACGCCGCCGATGTGGATCGGGCCGGTCGGGTTGGCGGAGACGAACTCCAGGTTGATCTTCTGGCCGGCGAAGGCGTCGCCACGGCCGTAGGCGTCGCCGGCGGTGACGATGGTCCGGGCGAGCTCACCCTGCGTCGCGGCGTCGAGGGTGATGTTGAGGAAGCCCGGCCCCGCGATGTCGATCTTCGCGATCCCGGGCAGCTCTCGCAGCCGCGCGGCGACCAGCTCGGCCACCTGTCGCGGCGGCCTGCCGGCGGCCTTGGCCAGCTGGAGCGCGACGTTGACGGCGTAGTCGCCGTGGTCGCGGTTCTTGGGACGCTCGACGTTCACCGTCTCGGGGACGGCGACGGTCAGCTCGCCCGCCTCGACGGCGGCGCTGACTGCGGCCTGGACTGCCTGGGAGAGCTCTGCGGGTGTCACGGGCCAAGCCTAGGCGAGAGCGGCCCCAACCCTGGCATCCGTTCTGCCGTCCGAGACGCGACCGCTCCGCTCACCCCGCGCGTGCCTCACCCCGGCCGCGCCGACCCGCGGGACACGCGCGGTCACTTCGTTCGCCGTGGGCGAACGGCTCCGGCGCGCCCGTCCTCCCGCCGCACCACCCGGCCGGCGGCCAGCCGGCGCACCAGCGCGACCAGATCCATCGGCTCGAACGGCTTGGCCAGATACCCGTCGACCCCGACGGACTCCCCGCGCTCCAGATCCAACTGCGTACAGGCGCTCACGATCGCTATCGGCAGATGGCTCGTCCGCGGATCGGCCCGCAACTGCGCCGCCGTCCGCAGCCCGTCCAGCCGGGGCATCACCACATCCAGCGTGACCACGTCCGGCGCCACGGCACGCACGACATCCAGACACTCGGCCCCGTCGGCGGCGGTCACCACCTCAAAGCCCTCGAGCTCCAGGTTCACCCTGATCAGCTGACGGATCACCGCGCTGTCATCGACAACGAGCACCCGCCCCGACTCGCCTGACACATCACTGAGGGTATGCGGAGGAACCACCCTCCGTCCCCGTTTTGCCGACTTCCGCCGAAACCGGTGAGGATCCCTTCCCAGAAACCCTGTGCGGAGCAGGGCGCCGAGACTGGTAGTGTTCTCCACGTCGCAAGACAGTGCGCCCCCGTAGCTCAGGGGATAGAGCACCGCCCTCCGGAGGCGGGTGCGTAGGTTCGAATCCTACCGGGGGCACTTCGCAGGAAGCGCAGTGAAGTTCCAGGCCTAGATCAGCGAGATCCTCTCGCAGAGCTGGGCCTTCGTCGTTTCCGAGGCAGCGCTCCTGAGGGCGCGTCAACGACGCCGGGGCCGGTTCACGCGTTGGTGCGATCCCCGCCGAATGCCCGTCGGTAGGCTGGACACAACGGCGAGACTCCGTCCCATGGGAGCACCGATGAGCGTCCTGCCCGAGGCCTCCGAGCCCAGTTGGCCGATCCCGCCCGCGGGCGGCTGGACCGCCGACGACCTCGACCGGCTTCCCAATCTGCCTCCGCACACGGAGTTGATCGACGGGAGCCTCGTCTTCGTGAGTCCGCAGACCGTGTTCCACACCCGTGCGGTGAGCTTCTTCGAGCGTCAGCTTGAAGCCGCCGCTCCGCCGGATCTGGAAGTAATCCGGGAGTTCACCATCGACATCGACTGGCAGAACCGGCCCGAGCCCGATGTCGTGGTCGTGCGCGGCGGCGCGATCGTGGATCCCGAGCAGACCCGCATTCCCGCGTCTTCGGTGACGTTGGCGATCGAGGTCGTGTCACCCGAGTCCGTCTCCCGGGATCGGGAGACCAAGCCGACGAAGTACGCCAGAGCC
Source organism: Streptacidiphilus anmyonensis (assembly GCF_000787855.1). Taxonomy (GTDB): domain Bacteria; phylum Actinomycetota; class Actinomycetes; order Streptomycetales; family Streptomycetaceae; genus Streptacidiphilus; species Streptacidiphilus anmyonensis. The sequence goes on from NZ_BBPQ01000096.1 coordinate 9,189, forward strand.
GGCATCCCGTACTACTGGCGGGTGGAGAACGACAAAGGCCGGGCCGTCGTCTACGTCTTCGAACTGGAGCCCGCCACCCGGGTCTACACCCCGACGGGGATCTTCCACGAACGCCTGAAGACCTCCGTACCGTTCCCGGTCGACCTCGACCTCACTGCGATCACATCCCGCCGGGGCGCTGCCCAGGAAGGGTGACGCTCCGGCGGGAAGGCGAGCCCGACAATCAAGATCACCGCTAGCCTTCTAGCGGGTCAGGGCTGCTGCAATCGCGCCGCCGACCGCAGTTGCAAGCGGCGGCGGCATTGCGTGTCCGATCTGCCGGTACTCCTTGGTCTTGCCGCCCGCGAAACCCCAGTCCTCGGGGAAGCACTGCAGGAGAGCCGCCTGGCGAACCGTCAGCTTCGGTGACTCCCCCGGCGGGAAGTCAGCATCCGGAACATCGTCGCCGAGGCTGTTCCCGTTGACACCGAGAACAGCCCAGGCGTTCTTGGTTCCGGTCGGCCCCAGATCGGCACCACCACGCCGGTCCGATCCGCCTACGAGGGCCGGACCCACCTTGTCCGCGTTAGCCGCCCACGATCCCGCCCCGGGCCAGCCTGCTGAGGCCATGGAGGTCGCAAGGACCTGCCCGACTGTTCGGCGCTGGGCAGGAATCGGTGCCGGCCAGACGAAGGCCGAGTGGTACGGCTCGGTGAGCGCGACGAGCAGGCCGCAGCGTCGATGCTGCGGCACGCCGAAATCGGCGGCGTCGAGAACCCCCCAGAACACGTGATAACCCTGCTTCTGAAGCTCCTCCTCGATCAATGAGCGCTCCGAGACGAAATCGTCCTTCTCCACGAGCTCTGGCATGTTCTCCAACAGCACTGCCTTCGGCCGGATCCGGGCTACCAGATTGACCGCCGTCTCGAAGACCTCGCGCTCCTCGTGGTCATCCGAGCGCGCCGCTGTAGCTGCTGATTTGATGCGCGGAAGGCCACCACTGAGAAGGTCCACACCCATCGCTTTGGGATGCTCGTCCGGATCGAATGCACGTACGTCGCCGCACCGGATATCCCATGAGGGCCGGTTGAGGCCGACGGTCCTACAGACATGCTCCTGGTGGTCGATCAGGAGGACCGGGTCGAAACCCGCCCGCTCAAGCCCGAGGGCCTGACCTCCCGCACCGGCGCAGAGCTCCACCGAGGTGAGGCGGCGCGGGGTCGCCGGCGGGGCAAGGACCCAGTCGTCCTCCGGTACTGCATCAGAGGGCACTGTCCCGGCGAATGCGGCGTCGACTGTGCTCGCGAGCTGGTCGGAGCTCAGCTCCCCGCCTCGCGCTCCGACGAGCAGCGCGGTCACGGATTCGCGGAGTACGGCGCGCAGTTCGTCCTCCAATGCGCTCGCCTCGACCGCGTCGAAGAGTACGAACGGCGCCAGGCGGAGAAGGCGCTTGAGGAAGTCACGCAGCGTCTCACGCTCGTTGAGGCCGGTGAGCCCCGTCAGCGCGACCTCGTTCCAGACCTTCAGGATGGCTTTGACCATGTGCGGGCTGCCGCCCAGGGCGGCACGCCGGGCGTAGATCTGGTCGAAGGCCGCCTCGCCGAGAATTCGGAGCGAGGCGTACGGGTCCTCGTCCCGGGGCGAGTGCACCAGCTGGGCGCGCCACCACATGCGGCCGAAGACATGCCTGGTCAGGTCCGTGCCGAGGACGCGGTCCCGGGGCGGGGAGGGGTAACGCCAATAAGCGATGTCGGGGAGCAGAACCAGCGACAGGAACGTCCACACATCACGGGAGGCCGCCTCAGCGGGCACCAGGCCCATGCTGTCGTGCAGCAGCCTCGCGAGGCGCACGTCGAATTCAGTGTTCTCACTGCGGCTCGAACGGTCGGGAAAGCCCGCCTCGCGGGCCAGAGTCTCAACCGCGCTCCTCAGTTCCTTCAACTGCGCTTCCGAGACCCTGTCGCCGCCGGTCGCGACGTAGACGGCCGACTCGTGCGAGGCGCGCGCCCGACCGCAGAGTTCGGGCACGGAGAGCTCGCGGTACTCGTCGAAGAGCGCTCTGGCCTGGCCCGGCAGCAGTCTCGGGTACAGGTAGCTCATCCGGACTCCTCGAAGATCTTGACGGCAGCCTGGAGCTCCGACGCGAACAGGCTCGCCGACTGCTCACGGAGCAGTCGCACGTCGGTGATGGTGCGCTGCGGGAAGAGCTGGTCGAACAGAGCCATGCAGGTCATGCCCAGGGAGTCATCGGGGAATTCCGCTTCGTCCATGAAGTCGGGCTGACCCAGGGCATGTTCGAGCATGGTGCGCGCCGCGTCGGCGTACACGGCCGAGAGGACAGCCCTGTCCACCGGCCGCGGTCTGGCAGCGTTCTCGAAGGCGGTGGCGGTGAGGGTGTTCTTCTCGTTGATCAACAGCAGCAGCGACCCCATCGTGGCGCTTTCCAGGCTGCCGCTGATCTGAAGGTGCCAAGCCGCCCGGTCCGGGAAGGAGGTGTGCGCGAAGTCGATGACCGCCATCGGGAACTGCGGAGCATCCCCTTGGAGCCGCAACTGATCGCGATCACTCCACAGCACAGACCCCGCCCGGCGCGGAGCGGAGGGCCTGCCGTCAGGTCGCCGTTCGGCCAGTACTAGGGCCGTGTCGAGGACGAGCAGGCCGCCGAGGTCCGCCCCACACAGGTGGGCCTGGAGTTCCACGTCCACCATGCCGGTTCCGCTGAGCAGGGCATGATGGGCGGGGCCGCTGAGGTTGGAACCGGTCGCGTTCCAGACCGCGCTGAGAGCCAACACGGCGTCCGCGGGGAGACCGGTCTGAGCCCGCACTTGATCGACGTTGACCTGAACCTTGCGGCGTAGGTGAAGGTCCATCTGGTAGTCCCAGTCGGGCAGAGCCTCCGGCAGGGGCAGCTCGCCGTCCTCGGTGACCAGATGCCATATCCCGGCTCTGACGGTGTCCAGGGCGGGTACCCGGTACGGCAGTGCGCGCAGGCTCACGAGGCTTGCACCGCCTCGACCTTGACGCCGATCTCGGTCATGGTGTCCGGAGCGGGCAGAACGAGAGCGCGCCAGATCCGGCCGTCGCCGCCTTGCATGACGCACGTCGGTGTGTCACTGACGACTCCTTGACTGTCCTCCCAGCCGGCCAGCTCGGGCATCCGTGCGCCCTGCGGGGGCTCGGTCTCACGTCCACCCGCTCCAGGAAGCGTGACCGCGAGTTCAATGCGCACCCGCTGCGAGAGCGCCACGGGCAACCGGAACTCCTGCACCAGGACCGTGGCTCCCTTCCGCTCGTCGTAGTACGGCTCGCCCACGTACTGCACACGCGGCCGGGGAGTCCCCCTCCGACCGGTCGCCGAGACCTCATCCGGCTCCGGCCAGTCGCCCGGCACGCCTGGAACACCGGCCCCTGCGGAAGCAGCACCATGTGGCACGTACTCCTCCTCGGCGGCTGCGTCGCCGGCCTTCGCCCTGCGACGCGACACAGCCTGGGTCGTACTGCCGGGCTTGGCGTACGCGGTGGCGCCGCCGATCCCCCAGGCTCCGCCGACGAGCCCGGAGAACATCGAGCTCGCCGCGCCCAGCGCCACTTTGGCCGCTCCGTCACGGACTCCGCCGCCCAGGTTGAGCAGCCCGTCGACGCTCTCGGCCAGGCGGGTGAAGGTCGTTCGGACGAACGTGCTGTCCGGGTGCTCCAGCGGCTGATGGTGCCAGGCGTCGTGGGTCGGTGGCTCGGCCTGGGCGTAGACGTCGTCCATCGCCGTGTCGGCACGGAAGGTCCCCGCGTAGCCGAGGTTCTCGCTCGGCGGTCGCACCCCTTGCCAGTACGTGACGACGAGCTCCGCGGGGCGCATCAGGCACACGTGATGGAGCAGCCTGTCGACGCCGACCATGCGGGCGGCCAGGGTCGGCACCAGCGGTGGCATGATGCGCTTGACCAGGCCCAGGCGACCGAGGTGCCGCTTGGGTCGGTGGCAGTCGAGTGCGAGCCCGTTCGGACCGACCATGTCCTCATACGCGGCGACGAACATCTTCAGGCCCGGGGTGGTTCGCGGATCAGGCACCGGGTGCTCGACTCCGTCGCAACTGACGGAGAACCGCATGGCCGGCCCGCCTCCGCCGGTCTCGATCATCTTCGGCCACAGATGCCAGGCCAAGGTGTCCGCGAGATAGTCGGCGGCCTCGACCGGCTTGAGGGTCTCGTCATCACGCTGCAGCAAGGGATCGACGACGACGATCGTCGTGCCGGTCTCAGCCGCGCCGAACGGCTTGAGGCCGAGTCGGCGCGCGACACCCTCAGCTTCGGGCCCCGTCAGGGGCTCGATGACGTCGCCCGACGTGTCTCCCCACCAATGCCGTCCGGTGTAACGGCGCTTGCCCCCGTCCTCGTCGACGACGTAGCTCTTCCACATCGCACAGCCCATCAGCCGCGTCTCGTACGAGCCGTCTGCCGACCTGCACCGCGTGTGCACGATGATCACACCGGGTTTTGAGATCAAGTAGAAGATGCCCTTGCCGAAACCGTAGGTTCCGCCGCCCAGTGCCGTGTCGCGCGGCTCACCGATGTTCCGGATGAACGAGACGAAGTCACGATCCGAGTCGGACGCCCTGTCAGCCCGGGTCGGTCCACCGAGTCCGGTGGTCCCCCGATCGGAAACGGCCAACACCTGCACTGCCCCGCGCCGTAGCGAATCCCTGAGCGGCAGGTACGCTGCCGCCGGCGCGTCGTTCAGGAGCAAGTCACGCCAGGCGCCGACGTGGGCAGGGCTGACGGTCCACAGATCCAACCGGTAGTCCACGGGCAGGCCGGTGTCTTCGAGGTGGGCGTCCCAACTGTTCTGGGCGGACTCACGGACAAGAATGGTCATCAGATCCAACTCGGGGCGGCCGAGCTGGTTCCGGATGCCTTCGGCAGCGCTGGCGCCCAAAGGCGGGTAGGGCTGGGAGAACCAGCCTGGAGTCGTCATACGGGGTGCTCCACCAGCATCCCGTGCAGGGCGTCGATCACTTCATCCTCTCCCATTGGGGCGGGCTGGTCCCCCGAAAGGTCGATGGTGTACTCCACGTTCAGCGCGTCCACAGGCAACCCCGCCTCTATGAGCTGCTGCCCCGTCAATTTGGGGAACCCGGCATCCACCCGGTACCAGCGCTCCTCAGTGGTCTCGAACCGGAGCGCTTGATAAATCTCCGCGTCTACGGCCTGGTATCCGACCTCCGCCAGAAGCGAGAGGAGCGCGTTCTCGTCGTCGCAGAGCTCCAACGCCCGCTCGACCAGCTCCACGAGGCCCACGCCACCTTCCGCGGCCCGTCGCAGACGCAGCCAGACGAGTTGCAGACCGCCGTCGCTCGGGCTCTCCAACTGATCGAGTCCGTGTATGCGGGGGCGGCGACCCTCCGACGCAGTGGACGCCTTGACTTCGATCGCGCCGACAGGACCGACGAAGTCGTGTCGGCTCCCGCCAGGCCCGCGCCACAGCCGGTGCGCGCTCGGGTCTTGTTCCAAAAGGCGGTTGAGCACACTCAGTTCCCCGAACAGGCCGGCGAGTCGCTCCAGGTCGAGTGGCAGCCCCCTCGACTGGAAGAGCGCCTGCCATCGGTCGAGCACCCGGTACAGCGCCTTGAGCGGGTTCTCCGGGATCCTCCCCACCTCAACGAGCACGTCGGCGCACAGCCGGGTGAACAGCTCGTCGTAGGCCGGCTGCAGGCACCCCAGGTCCGCGTAGACCTGATAGCTGTCGGCGTCCTCCAGTGGTCTACGACGAAGTCGCAGAACCGGGCCGTCGAGTCCACGGCGCAGCTGCTGCCTGCCACGCATCGGGACCAACAGGTGCCGGTGTCCGTCGAAGTCGATGGCCGTCGCCAAGGACCCGTTCGCGGTCTGCACCGGCAATGGCGCAACGCGCAGACGGCGCTCCCCGGTAACCTGCTCGGCCGCCAGACTGGTCCACTGGTCCTCCACCACCTTCGCCGGCGTGCTCCCGGTCACGCGTCCCCCTCGTCGAGCGCACTCCAGTCCTCTTCCTCCAGCACGACGTTGGACAGGTCGGCGGATACATAGCCCCTCACCTCGCTGTCAGCACCGGACGGCTTGGGGAAGACCAGTCCCACACCGATCACGTGTTCCTCCGCGTCCAGCGGGGCACGTTGCTTCCTCTTCGCTTCGGAAGGCTGCGAGATGCGGTCGATCGGGTAGAGGACGAGCAGACCGTTGTCCGGGAACTGGCGCTCCCGCTCCTTCATGATCGCGGTTTCATCCAGCTTCGCGACATCGCCGGCGAGGTCTACGGCGGCATCCCGGCGGCTCATCAAGGTCTTGATGTCGGCGAAGTCCGCGCGCGGGCTCTTCCCGAGCTCGGGGGCGAGGCGGGCACGGGTGACCCTGCCGACCGCCGTTCCAGGAGCGAACTCGAAGGCATCCTCGGCCGCCTTCAGCGGCTTTCCGACGATCGCCACGTTCCATCGGGTCAGCGCACCTGCCGCCTGCACCCGCTTGCGGATGTAGTCGGAGATCAACGCGGCGTCACACTCCACGGACTCCTCGTGGAAACGGTACGAACCCAGGAAGGCGAGCACCAGCTCGTGTGGGACTTCCCGGAACAGGTAGCGCCCTTCCCCGCTGCGTTCCTCGACCCGGACGGCTTGCGACCGGGCCCCTTGCACCAAGGCCCGCGCCGCACCCTGGTTCTCGACCAGCCAGTCACGGTTGGTGTGGAAGTAGTGCGTCTGCACGCGCTTGCCGCCGAACGAGGAGGCGGCCATCACCGCGTTCTTCATCTTCGCCGCAGCGGTGACCCGCAGATTGGGATGGGTGCGCAGGCGCACCGCAAAGGAGAGGGGCGTCTCGTCCTCCGTGAGATACACGTCGATGTCACGCCGCATCTCGGTCTCAACGGTGGCCAAGTGCCGGAACCACTCTGCCAGTTCATCGGTCATCCAGATCCGGGGCAGGTCGGCGTACCCGTTGCGGAATCCGAACCAGCGCCCCATCTGGAGCAAGGTGTCGTACGCCGACACCGCACGCACGAAGTAGCTCACGGACAGGCCCTCGAGCGTCAGCCCGCGCGAGAGGGTGTTGCCGCCCACCGCGATCGCGGTGACCGGACCGTTTTCGTAGTCGAGCCGGGCATCACTGCTGGAGTTGTCCATGAGAATGCGGCAGCTGTCGAGCACCCCGACCAACTCGGGAAGCAACTCGTCGAACGCCACCTTCTTCTCGCCGAATTCCTCAGCCGAGACGCGGGAAGTCTCCCGCTCCCACAGACCGCGCAGTTCGGCGAGCAGCTCCGGGGTGGCGATCCGGACCTTGGTCTGATCCCGAAGGCGTCGGAGCGGCCGCTCGAAGCTGTTGTGCACCTCGGTGTTGACGCTGGTGTGGATCAGCATCGTGTTGTGCGGATTTCCCGTGCCACGAATCCTGCGGGCAGCGGTGACCAGCCAGAAGTAGTACAGGGACTCGCGCAGGGTGTCGGTGATGTACGGCTCGAACCCGTCCACTTCGTCGCGGCTGCGCGGGCGTACGCAGTCGATGTCGTCCTTGGGGATCGAACGGATCATGTCGTACCCGTCGTCGACCTGCTCCGGGTCCTCGCCGTCCAGGGCGTAGCGGCCGAAGAGCACCTCCGTGCCGAAATGCCCCTGGGGTTGGGGCAGGTTGACGATGAAGTCCTTCGGGTAGAGGTCCTCGGCGCTCGGGTCGATGAGCAGGTTCGCAAACGGCGAGGCGGTGTATCCGACATACGCGGAGCGCGGCAGACTGCCCATGATCTGCAGGATCAGCGGATTGATCGACCGCGTCGCGACCGTCGCCTGATCCGCCTCATCGTCGATGATCAGGGCAGGGCAGTCCTGCAGGTACTCCTTCGCCTGATCCAGCCAACGCGCGAGCCTCCGCAACACGGTGGCGTTCTTCTTCACCACGCACAGCACATGCGTCCGGTTGTTCTTGCCGAAGTAGGAGGCCGGGTTGGCCTGCGGCCGGAAGTCATCCTCCAGGTCGGTCATTTGTGACCACAACGTAGGGTTCGGTGCGACCAACTGCTTCATCAGACGCGCCTGGGTCTGCCGTCGCAGGCCGTTGTGGATGCCGGCGAGCACGATGATCAGCTTGTACCCCCGGTCGACCGCCTTGGCCGTGACCGCGGTGAAGCTGGTGGTCTTCCCGGACTGCACATAGCCGACCACAAGCCCGCGAGTCGCATAGGAGGACTCCCTCGGGTGGTTGAGAAGCGAGACGATGCGCGTGGATGACTCGTCCAGGCTTCGGATCGCCGGCTCCATCGGCCAGCCGTCCCGCTCCAGCAGTCGGACCAGTGCAGGCCAGCACTTGTCGCCGTCGCGCGGCCCGGTGTACCAGGTATCACGGTTGCCCAGCACCGCGGAGCGAGGCTCCTCGAGCTCCCTGATCCGGAGTCGCTCCTGCTCGTGGCGCTCGCGGATCCAACCGATCACCTCGGGCGACGTTCCGAAGATCTCCAGGCGCTTGATCGCTTCGGCCGGGGGATGCTTGTCCAACAGGTCCTTGAACGTGTCGTACAGCATCTCGTCGTACTGCTCGCCCATCCGAACCCCTGAATCCTCTCTCGTCGCCATGTCCCTTGTGCAACAGGAAGATTGGCATGACTGACGAACCCGCCCCACTCCAAGCCTGACGGGGAGTGTGGCATCGACACGCAGCGTCGTCACCGTACCTTCACACATTATGGGAGTGATCACGACGTCCCAGCAGAGGAAGGTTCGCCTGGAAGCACCTCGGGTCTCCACTAGCCTGGACCCTGTCGCCAGGCGACGCCGTCGCCGGATCGGAACGAACCGCGACAGTAGGGTGAAATCGGTCTGCGTCCGGCAGATTCAGTCCGCGCCCCGGGAGGTGGAGTTTGATGTCCGCCGCTTCTGACTGGACCCCGCCGGTCGGATCCTGGGCGTCTTCGGCAGGCAACCGACGCAGCATGCTGGGCAACCGCGGTCGTGACACCTCACCCGAGCGGGCACTGCGGTCACTGGTGCACGCCTCGGGTCTCCGCTACCGCGTGGCCGCAAGGCCCGAACCCGGCGTTCGACGAACGGCCGACCTCGTGTTCCGCCCGACCAAAGTGGCGGTCTTCGTGGACGGCTGCTTTTGGCACCGATGCCCCGACCATTTCACAGCGCCGAAGACGAACGCGCAGTTCTGGGAGGAGAAGATCTCCCGGAACGTCGTCCGCGACCGGGATACGGACGCCCGCCTCCAATCGGCAGGCTGGCTCGTCCTCCGCTTCTGGGAACACCAGACTCCGGAGGAGTGCGCGGCCGTCGTCCGCGCGGAGGTGCTGCGCAGGAGGAAGGATCTGGCCGCCCGCAGGACTGCGGGCGCGGCGAAGAGAGACCAGAGGTCCGAGACCAGCGGCTGACGCCTAGGGGACAACCTCGTGGTCGATTCCGTCGCTCAGGGACTTGAGCGCCGGAACCACCCGGGATTCCTCGATGTCGAGTGCAGCGGCGATGACATGCAGCGCAAGCCGTGGCGGAACCGCGTTTCCAACCTGCTGAGCGATCCCGTTCCCACGCCAACGGTAGTTCGGCGGAAAGGTCTGGAGTTGGCCCGCCTCGACGTCACTGAACCGCTTCAGATCCTCACCGTGCGCAACTACACGATTCCTTGAGATCTTTCCCGTCACGGTTGCGGACGGCTCGTCCGATCGCCGTCGACCCCTGGCTTTCGGATCCCCACCCGTACCGTAGTTGGAGACGACCTCGAATTTCTGCCCGACCCGGACGACGTCGTTCATGGCGATCCAGGGAGCCCGGTCGACGGAGCCCACGCCACGGGCGACGCCCTTGCGATAACGGTGGTGCGTCGGAGTCGGCAGCTCGGGAACTCCCTGCAACAACGCGCCCTCTCCCGACCACCGGGCGATCAGAATCGCGCGTCGCCGCGTCTGCGGGACCCCATACTCCTCCGTGTGCAGCACCTCCGGCTCTCTGACCTCATAGTTCTTTGAGCGCAGGATCTCTGCGTATGCGCGCCAAACCGGCAGGACCGCAGGAACCTGCTCGAGCACGATCGCCTGGTACGGCCTCCCGACCGCAATGGCACGCAAGGCCCACTTCAACGGCTCCAGCACAAGCCCGGTGCGTTCATCATCGAGCTCGGCCAGCTCACTGTCGATAACCTCGGGGTCCTCCCCGGCCGCGAGCCGACGTGCGAACCCGAGAACCCGGTCGAGCGCTTTCCGACCCGCGCCCTTGCCTGCGACGGTGAACGTCTGACAAGGCGGGCCGCCGGCGAGAACGTTGTGATCCGGGAAATCATCCGGGCTGAAATGCCTGACGTCGCCGTGCTTCGTGTCGAGACCGTTGGCGAGTCGAGTCGCGCACGCGTCAGCGTCCCACTCGATGCCCGTGGTCCGGATCCCGAGAAGATGCGCCGCCACGTCGAGACCGCCGGGCCCTGCGAAGAGGTCAATGATCGCAAACGGTGCGGTGGAGGGGACGGACGCGCGCATGCCGAGATCCTAGCGGGCGGTGGAACAGCGAGGCGGCTGGTACGTCGCCTCACCCTTGCTGCGAGTGAGGCTAGAGGAAGGCACTGACACCTGCGGTCTCCAACCTCGGCAGCAGTGCCGGCGGGGCGACCTGCATCCTGAAAGGCCCGAAGACATCGGGATGCCTGAGACCCGGCAGGCTGCGCAGGACTGACGCACGACCGTTCCCTTGTCGGCTCGGCCTCCGGGGGCTCGCACCCGCGCAGGCCGGGGTGCTCGTGGATCATCCATTTGCGGGGCCGATGGGCACTTCCCCGATGTCCCTGCCCAGAGCCCTCTGACCCCAGGACGAGGCCGATGGAGCGCTCGACAGCACGACGCTCCTCCTCCGTCAGGTCGGCGTCCGTCACCGCAGCCAACGCGGGCATACCTGCGGCCTCGGCGGTTGCGATGAGGCGGTCAATCAGAGCAGGAGGGCCAGCAGGGCGCCCGACATCATGAACGGGCCGAAGGGGATCTGGGTGCGGCGGGAGGCGCGGCGGGTCAGGAGGAGGGTGAGGGCCCAGGCCGCGGCGAGGAGGGAGGCGTAGACGGTGCCGGCGAGGAGGGTGCGCCAGCCGGTGCAGCCGAGGATGAGGCCGACCGTGGCGGCAGCCTTGACGTCACCGAAGCCGGCGCCGCCGAAGAAAGCGAGGGCGTAGTAGCCGGCCGTCAGGGCGAGGGCGGCGAGGAGGGCGCGGAGCAGGGCCGGGCCGTCGCCCGGGAGGGCGAGGAGCGCGAGCAGGACCGGGTAGGCGGGGAAGGTCAGCGCGTCCGGGAGGCGGCGGAGGCGGAGGTCCAGGGCGGTGAGGGCCGAGGCGAGGACCGCGAAGGCCGCGTGCGCCGGGAGGAGCAGGGTGAATCCGCCGCGCGCCGCCAGGGCGACGACCACGGCTAGCGCGCCGAGCGCGATCGGCAGCGCGTCGCGGCGCAGTGCGGCGCGGGTCTCGGCGTCGGCGGCCGGGAAGAGCCCGAGGAGACGGGGGCGGGGCTCGGCGGCAGGGTCGGGAACGGGGACGGACGGCGTCTCGGACATGGGCGCTCCGGTCACCGAGGAGGTCGACGGTCGGGTCTGGTCGAGCGGGTTCATCCTGACGCAAGGGATGAACGGATGTGTCCGCTTCCGGGAAGTCAGTCCGGCAGGGTGACTCCGCGACCGGCGACGATGTCGTAGCGGAGCAGCAGCGTGCGGCGTTCGTCCGGGGCGAGGGTGAGCTCCCAGCGGACGATGCCGTCCGCGTCGACGGCGTCGGGCGGCGGGGTGGTGCGCTCCTTGTCGACGCGGATCTCGACGCCCGACACCTCCGAGACCGGGATGCGCTCGCGGACCACCACTCGGACCGGCCCCGCGTCCGGCGGGGCGAAGCGGGAGAGGGTGACGCCGACCTCGCGGCCGCGCACGGAGCGGCCGGTGAGGGCCCCGGTCTCGCGGGTCTCGGTGACCGAGCGGACCGCCCGGAAGGTGTCCTCGCTGCCGAACCCGATCTCGGCCGTCGCACCCGGAGCGGTGAACCGCAGGTCGGCGCGGCCGACGAAGCCGCCGCGGCGGACCAGGTCGACCGGCCCGGACAGCAGCGGCTCAGCGGCGTCGGAGGTGTGGCGGAAGCGGACTGTGCGCACCACCACGGGCGTCAACTCCGGTGCGCAGCTGAGCTCGACGGACGCGGCGGCGCTGGCGCCGCCCAGGGCGACGCGGTGGGCGCGCCCGTCGCTCGGGACGGAGAGCGGCTGCGGGACGCTCAGGCTCCTCGCCTCGCCGCCGTCGTCGACGCCGGGAAGGACCGACAGGAGGGCCGGCGACGCCAGGTCCGCCGGGCCGACGTCGGGGATCTCGACCTCGCGCAGATCCACCTCGACCGTGCGGCGCTCCTCACCGCTGCGCTCGCGCAGCGTGATCACGTCCGGGGCCAGGTACGGCGGCTCGGCCGCGCGGGCGGGCCGGGCGGTGGAGAGGGTGACCCGCACGTCGTGCCAGGGCTCGCCGGTGCGCTGCCAGACGAACGCGTCGCGCTCCAGCAGCAGTCGCGGCTGCTCCCGCTCGTCCTCCTCCAGCGTCGCGCGGTAGGCGGGCCGCCACAGCGCGCACGGGGTGAGGTGTCGGACGCTCAGCTGCGCGTCCCCCGCCGATGCCGCGGGGAGCTCCACCGACGCCTCGATGTGGGCGCTGAGGACCATCGGGCGGGTCTCGGCGTCCTCCCAGGCCTGTTGGGCCCTGATGAGCTGCTCCTTGAGGCGACCGCGGCGGAGACGGGCGTCGCGCAGGGCCTCCGCGTGCTCCTCGTGCGCCGCCTCCGCCCGGTCCAACTCCTCGGCCCAGGACTGCGGTTGTGCCTCGCCCGCACCCGCGCCCTCGGCGATCGCGCGATGCAGGTCGCCGAGCAGCTGGTCCAGCACGGCGACGCGGCCGCTCAGGCGGTCGACTTCCAGCTCCGTGCGGCGCAGCTGCTCGGAGAGGTCGTGCACCTGCCGCTCGGTCGCGGAGGCGTCCTCACCCGGGCCGCCCGTGACGGCCGCAGGCGGCTGCGGAGTCCAGCGACGGACGACCCGCAGGTCCAGCACCCGTCCGTTCGGCACTCCGGCGAGCTCGCCGCGCAGCGAGTGGTCCACGACGAGCGGGGTGACCGGCCCGAGCCGGAGTCGGTGCACACCCGCCGGGACCGCGCCCAGCCGGTGCGTGCGGGTGAGCTCCGCGCGGTCCTCCAGCAGGGTCACGGCGGTGACGGGCAGCGGCAGCAGGTCGGCCGACGGACCCGCCGACGGATCTGCCCACGGACCTGTCGGCAGACCGGCTGACGCGTGGGGCTCGGGGGCGGACAGCGGGGTGGGCTGCCGGGTGTCGTCGTGGCTCATGCGTCCCTCCGGTTACCGCCGACGACGGCCTTTCCGGCCGGGAGGCGGAGCTGGTGACCGGCCGTCAGCGTCGTGCTGCCGCCGGCCGCGAGGACGACCTGCCAGCGCCGCAGGCCGCGTCGGCGCTGCTCGTCCTCCTCGGGCGGGACGACCGTCCACGGCGGCGTCGCGGGCGCGTCCTCGATCCGCACGTCCTTGTCGTCGCTCACCGGGACGCGTTCGAGCACCTCCAGCGAGACCTCGCGGCCGAGCCGGTTGGCGACCTCGATCTCGACCGTCTGCGCCACGACCGTTGTCGCGCCGCGCAGGCCGGAGGAGGTGGACTCGGCGGTCCGGACGCGCCGCGCGACCCGGATGCCCTCCTCGACGCCGATGCCGATGCGGCGGCGCTGTCCTGGCGCCAGCGCCGGCATGGCCACGGTCGCGGTGTACTCACCGTCGACCAGGATGTCGGCAGGACCGGCGAGCAGCGCGTGCGGGCTGGTGTTGGCCAGCTCGACCGCCGCGTAGACGGCCGGGTCGAGGGCCGGGACGCACAGGTGCCACGGCGTCAGTCCGACCGGGAAGTCGTCCACGGGCACGCTGTGCCACCGCCCGTCGGCCGGGACGTCGACGGACGCGGCGGCGTCGAACCGGTAGGCGAAGGAGCCGGGCGTGTGCCGCACGGGCGTCGCGTGCGGCGGCAGCGCGAGCCCGGCGACCGCGTCGGCGCGACGGCGGTACTCACCCTCCAGCGCGGGCCGGCGGTCCGCGTCCTCGGGCGCGAGGCGCCCGCGCGCGGCGGGGGCGGCGTCGGGGCCGCCGAGGACGAGCCCCGTGTAGTCCTGAAGCGCGGGGTCCGGCGC
>NZ_BBPQ01000095.1 GCF_000787855.1 Streptacidiphilus anmyonensis
TCGGACACCGACCGTGGCCAGAAGGAGCGAGATCAGGGGAGGGTGGCGGCTCTCTGGTCGAGCTCAACTGCGGCGGGGACATCGCGGAGTCGGTGGAGGCGGGCCCGCATCTCGTCCACGGCGGTGGTGACTTTGACCGAGCGGATGCCCTCGGCGGTGTCGAGGAAGTCGTTCCATGTCGTCAGGGCGGCGTCGGTGTCGTCGCGGCGGAGGTGGACCTGGCCGAGGTCGGCCAGGACGATGGCGCGGGTCCGGCGGCGGTCCAGGCCGTGGATGTCGAGCGCGTGGTGGAGGTGGTCTTGGGCTGCGTCCAGGTCGCCGAGCTGTGCCAGGATCATGCCGGTTTCGTGGGCCCACCGTCCGGTGGAGTAGTGGGCAGCCCAGGATTCCCCTGGGGTCTTCGGCGCGTTCTCGATCGCTGTCTCGGAGGCGGCCAGCGCGGCTGTCGCGGTGCGGCGGTCACCGTCCAGGGCGGCGGCGTTCGCCAGCGTCGCCTGGTAGTACGCGACCGCCCTGGGGTCCTGGATCGAGGCCGCGTAGTGCACACACTCCTCCGAGAGGCGGACGGCGGCGGCGCGGTGGCCGAGATCGATGGCTTGCACGGCCATCCCGCGCAAGGCGGTCGCGGACAGTTCGGGGTCGCCGGCCTCGGCCGCGAGGCGGAACGAGTGCGCGTAGTACTGCTGGGCCAGGCCCTGATTGCCCTCGTCACCCGCCATCCACCCGGCCAGGTGCACGAGCTGGGAGGTCGCGACGAACAGCTCGCGGCCGGTGGCCTCGGAGTAGTTGCCGTTCAACCAGGGGGCGACGTCTTGAGTCAGATAGCGCACGGCCAGGTGGCGGGCGTGTCCCCCGCCGAGCTCGGAAGCCGTGTCGCCGAGCGCGGTGGCCATCTGCCGGATCGCCAGCACCTCACCACGGCCGACGTTGACCGGACCCCCGGCGGCTGCAGCGCGTGTGCGGCGGGTGATCGCGTCCAGATCCGGCAAGGCGAGAGCGGCCAGGGCATACGCACTGGTGGCGGCGAGGAACTGCCGACGCTCCAAATCCCTGCCTCCCAACTGGATGACTGACGCCACGGTATCGCCGGACTGGTCATGATCGACGCCCAGATCAGGCTGCTGCTGAGGGCCCGGCTCCGGTTCCTCGTCGAGTTCGAGGACCTCGACCAGCCACGGCTTCCAGTAGTCGGGAATCCGCGTCCCACGCTCCCACCGATACACCGAACCGCGATCAAGACCCGCGTGACCTCGACCTTCGGCGATCGCGAGACGGCGGGCTAACTGGGCCTGACTCCACCCTTTTGCGATCCGCGCGGCCCGAACGCGCTGACCGAACGTCATATCAGGCATCACGACACCCCGCTCTCTGGCCTACACGGGCCTACACCTGGCCTGCAGCCTGGCAGCTCTTTTCGGCCGGAATCTAGCCGTTGACTAACTATCAGCCCAGCGGGGTGCCACCGACCGGCAGATTTGCCAACTCGCCCGCCCCGCCCGGCCTGGCCGACCGCTCTCCCCTTGCCCTCGGAGGCCCGCTGCCATGCCCGCGCACCAAATCGAGTTCCTCCTCACTCGTCGGCCCCGCCTGGTCGCCGTCGCCCGCAGACGCGTCGCCGCCCGTGTCCAGTGCTGGGGCCACCAGCTCGATGCGGACACGAAGGGGACCCTGGACCTGCTGGTCAGCGAGCTGGTCACCAATGCGGTCCTGCACGCGACCGGCGTGATGATCTCCGTCCGGGTCCGCCTCGACGGCCAGCGGCTGCTGGTCGGGGTCGAGGACGACTCTCCCGAGCCGCCCGGAACCCCCGCCGAGGCCGTCGGCGGCGACCTGGCGGACTGGGAGAGGGAATCCGGTCGCGGACTGCTGCTGATCCACGCGCTCGCCGCAGAGCACGGCTGGGAACCCACCGCGCGGGGCAAGCGGGTCTGGTTCGCCCTGGTCCTGCCTGCCGCCCCGACCCGGGTGCGGGCGGCGACGGTGCGGCGAGCCGCCCGCGCGGTCAGGGGGCGTCTGCACTGGCCGATGGCGACCCACCGCGGGCCAGCCGCAGATTCGTTCCCGCCTCTGCCTGCTCCGGCCTGACCGCCCTTCAACGGCCTGTTCTGGCCGCCTGGGGATCGCACCAGGCCGGGACGGGCGGCGGCCCCGTGACCGCCAGGTGCCAGCCGGACCCCGCTCCCCCCGGGCGGGCCGGCAGGCGCCACCAACCCTCATCCCTCGACGAAGGCGACCATCGTGACCACGCCCGCCCCGCAGCTGCCGTTCGACGTCCGCTTCGACCCGGAGACCGGGCAACTCGTGCTGACGATGACGTTCGGTGTCCCGCCCGAGCAGAAGACCCGCACCACGGCGATCCCTGGCCTGGAACAGGCCGCCGTCGAGATCGCCCTGCACCGCCATGAGGCCCGCCTGCAGCAACTGCTCGCGCAGGCCCTGTCCAACGCCGCCGTCCTGCATCTGCACGCCGACCCCAGGCGACTAGAGCAGGCCGTTGCGGCCCTGTCCGACCCGACCAGCACTGTCCCGGTCGGCCGCATCCTCCACGGCCAGCCGCCTACCGGCTGACCCCACCAGCCCCTGCCCGGCGGTGGAACCAGCGACCTCCCCCGCTGCCGCCGGGCAGGCCGGACCGCAGCCATCGCACCCACCACCGCATATCCGCCAGCTTGGAGGCAAACCCGCCATGATGCCCGCCCTGACGACCAGCTACGCTGTCACCGTCCGACCCGGCCCGCCGCTGGTCGGGCTGGTGACCGTGGACGGGTCGAAGAACGCCGCCTTACCGCTGCTGGCCGCCGCCGCTGCCACCGACCGCATGGTCCAGCTGTCCAACGTGCCGCACAGCGCGGACGTGGACGCGATGCTCGCGCTGATCCAGCAAATCGGCCACCCCATGGCCCGGCCGACGGACGACCCGCACAGCGTCACGCTGATGCCCGTCACGGGCCACCAGCCGGTGCCGGACCTGCCCGGGGCGGCTCGCATCCGCGCGTCCTACTACCTGATGCCCGCCCTTCTGGCCGCGTCCGGCACGGCCCGCCTGCCCTGGCCCGGCGGCTGCCGCATCGGCGACCGGGGCATGGAACAGCACTTCAAGGCATACGAAGCCTTCGGCGACAAGGTCGAGGTCGACGACCACGGCTACCAGGTGACCGTCGCCGAGCACGACCCGGACGAGGTGCTGCTGGACCTGCCGTTCCGCTCCCGGGGCACCAGCGTGGTGGCCGTGCTCCGCGCGGTCGTCGGCGGCCACCGCCTCGTGCTGGGCAACCCCAACCACTCCCCGGAGTTCACCGGCATGCTCGCCGCCCTGCGGCAGGCCGGATGGCGGGCCGACCTGGACACCGACCGGCTCGTCGTCGAACCATTCCGGCCGGCCACGATGGGGCCGGTGTCCTGGCAGGTGCCCGGCGACAAGATCGAGGCAGGCACCCTGGCCTGCGCGATCACCGCCACTGGCGGCACCGGCCGGATCGAGGGAGTACACGGCGAAGACGTCGCCCCGGTCGTCGAACTCCTGAACTGGGCGGGCATCCCGGCCCTGGCCACTCCGGACGCCCTGGTCCTGCCGGGCGGAGGCCAGCTCTCCGGACAGCCACTCCGAGCGGTCGCCTCTCTGGCGCCGGGCGGCCTGGACGCCGACTTCGAACCCCCGCTGCTGGCGCTCGCCCTCGGCCTGCCGGGCACCCACCTGTTCGCCGACTCCATCAACCCCGGCCGGCACAGCAATCTGCTGCCCGAGCTCGCCCGCCTCGGCGCCACGATCAAGGAACTCTCGTCCACCCAGTGCCGCCTGACCGGGCCCCAACGGCTCACCGGTTCTCAGGTGAACGCGACCGACATCCGCACCGGTTCCGCCCTCCTGGTCGCCGCCCTCACCGCCCGCGGGGCCACCACCGTCACCGGTCTGGACCAGCTGCGACGCGGCCACGCCGACCTGCCCGGCAAGCTCCGCACCCTCGGTGCCGACATCACGGAGGTCACACGATGACCCGGCGACTGGAGCGGATCACCGCGACCACCGACGTGCACTCGGCCCTCGGCGCCGCGACACCGCTGCTGGCCCACCTGCACGCCGAGCGTGAGCACTCGCTGCTCGTTGACTGCGGCGACTTCTTCGAAGGGTCCGGCTACTACCAGCTCGGCGGCGGCAGCATCGAGAAGCAGATCCTGACCTCGCTCTACGACGTCATCGCCCCCGGCAACCACGGCTGGCGGCACCACCTGGAACCGGGCCTGCGCGAGCTGACCGTGTGCGCCAACGTGCACGACGACAGCGGCAAACCGCTGTTCCGCCGCCTGCACCTGGCCGACATCGCAGGCCGGCGCGTCGCGGTCACCTCCGTCATCTCTCCGCAGGCGTTCTCGGCGATCCCCGCCGCCGACCGGGCCGGACACCAGGTCACCGACCCCGCCCACGCGCTCGTCCAGCTGATGCTGGGACACCATCACGAGGCCGACTCCTGGGTGCTGCTGTCACACTCCGGCTTCGAGCAGGACCTGCTGCTCGCCGACCAGTGCCCCTTCCTCGACGTGATCTTCGCCGGGCACTGCCACAGCGGCCACTACACACCCACGGCGGTCGGCAACACCCTCGTGGTCAAGGGTGGTGAGCTCGCCAGCGGCTTCGCGCTCGCAGAGTCAGTCGCCCACGGTTGGGCGGCCCACTCCTGCCCCTTCCCCAGCACGGCCGCCCTGCCCGCAGAGCTGGAAGCGATCGGCGAGCGGATCGCCGACCTGCGCGAGCAGTTGGCCGCCCCGAAGGGGCCGATCGGCCTCCGGTGGCGGCAACGGACGCCGGACCGGCGGGAACTGCTCGCCGAGATCGCCAAGCACCTGCACACCGGCCCCGGCCAGGCGGCGGTCGTGCTGAACGAGACCGCACTGCGGCCGGTCCCACTCGGAGACGAACTGAGGCTTGCGGACCTGCTGTCCATCGAGCCGTTCGCCAACCAGCTCGTCCACGCGGTCCTACCCGAAGCCGCAGCCGCCGACATCCCCGGCCTGCTCGCGCATCTCACGGCCCGGGCCGGTCCCCTCGTGACCGCACCCGATCCGCTGCCCGCCGGGGTCCACACCGTGGTGACCACCGGCTACCTCGCCGAGAGCCTCCTGGCAGGCCGCCCCTATGAGGCCCGCCTCACCCTCGGCCAGGCCATCCACCGCGTCCTCACCAACCAGGGAGACCCCCAGTGATCCTCACCGGACCCGAGATCACCGCCGCCGTCCGCGACGGCCGCCTGCGGATCACCCCGTTCGAACAAGGCCAGGTCAACCCCAACAGCTACAACGTCCGCCTCGGCCAGACCCTGCTGACCTACACCGAGCCCGTCATCGACGCCCATCATCCCAACCCCACCCGCCAAACCAGCATCGACCAAGGCGGGTTCGTGCTCCAGCCCGGCGAGCTCTACCTCGGCCACACCC
Organism: Streptacidiphilus anmyonensis; assembly: GCF_000787855.1. Taxonomy (GTDB): domain Bacteria; phylum Actinomycetota; class Actinomycetes; order Streptomycetales; family Streptomycetaceae; genus Streptacidiphilus; species Streptacidiphilus anmyonensis. The sequence goes on from NZ_BBPQ01000095.1 coordinate 5,431, forward strand.
TGGAAGAGGTCGGCTCCGACACCTTCGTACCACTGCTGTTCGGCCGCTCATCCGTCGGCCGGCTCGGCCTGTTCGTCGAGATCACCGCCCCCATCGGCGACATCGGCTTCCACGGCCAGTGGACCCTCATGCTCTCCCCGACCCGCCCCTTGCGCGTCTACCCCGGGATGAAGATCGGCCAGATCATGTTCTTCGTCTCCGTCGGCCCCGTCGACCTGTACACCGGCAAGTACCAGGCCGCGCTCGGCCCGCAGCCCTCCGGCTACTGGCGCGACCAGACCGCTGCCGGGGCGGTGGCCTGATGATCCTCACCGGACCCGCCATCGCCGCGGCCGTCGCCAGCGGCGAGATCGACATCGACCCCTTCGACCAGGCCCGGCTCTCGCCCAACGCCTACGACTGGCGCCTCGGCGACACCCTGCGAGTGTGCGACGGCGACCTGGACGCCGCCGCCCCCACCCCCTACGCCGAGACGCCCATCCCCACGGACGGGCTGGTCCTTCAACCCGGCGTCCTCTACCTGGGGGTGACGCTGGAACGGACCGGCTCCGAGCGGTACGCGCAGATGCTCAACGGCGACCGCACCACCGGCAGCCTCGGCATCTGGGTCCACGTCTCCGCCCCGCTCGGCCACGCCGGCCACGCGATCCGCTGGACCCTGGAGATCCGCGCCGCCCGACCCGTCCGCGTCTACCCCGGCATGACGTTCGGCAAGCTCGTCTTCCTGCAGACCTTCGGCGCCCCGGCCAGCTACCAACGACTCGGCCGCAAGTACACGACCACCGACGGCATCGACATCTCCCGCCTCTACGAGGAGAACCCGGCAGGTGCCGCATGAACCAGCAAGTGGCGACCTTCCTCGACCTGCCCGCCCGGAGCCCCGGCGGCAGCGTCGAACTCTTCCTCGACCTCTACACGGGACCCCAGCCGCTCGTCCCCGCCCGCGCGTTCATGCTCCGGCCCCCTGGACGACGGCCCGCCCCCATCAACGGACTGGACCTGCTCGCGGTCGGCGGCAAGTGCCTGGACGGCCCCGCCTTCCGCCAGTACATCGTCCGCCTGCGCAGGGCCCTGACCGCAGCCCTCGAACCTGCCTCCATCGACGTGGTCCACCTCCAGCACCTCGCCTTCGGCGCCACCCCGGCCCTCATGCGGGCCCTGCCGCTCCACCCCCGGATCGCCCTCGTGCACGGCACCGACCTGCTCTTCGCCGAGACGCACCGCGACCAGCTGACCGTCCTGCGCGAGACCGCCCGCTTCGCCGACGCCATCGTCGTGCCCACCGGCGCGATGGCCGACCGGCTGCTGCGGTTCGCCCCGCAAACCGACCGCCGCAAGATCGAACACATCCCCTGGGGCATCCCCGACCACCTGCTGGCCACCGAACCAACGCCCCGGCGACCGCGCCGACCCGGCCAGTTCTTACGGCTGCTGTACGCCGGGAGACTCACCACGGAGAAGGGCGGAGACCACCTCGTCAAAGCGCTCGCCGCCGTCTCCGGCATCGAACTGTCGATCGCCGCCCCACACCGCGAGTTCCAAACCCTCGCCCCAGTGCTGAAGCGCCTCGGCGTCCACGCCCGCTACCTGGGCTGGCTCCGCCGACCGCAGCTGTGGAAGGTGTTCGACGAGCACGACGTGCTCGTGATGCCGTCCACCACGCTGGAGGCGATGGGCCTGGTCGCTCTCGAAGCCCAGGCCCGTGGCCTGGCCGTCGCCTACCAACCCGTCGCAGGTCTACGGGACGCGCTCGGCACATCCGCGCTGGCCACCGACTTCACCAACCCCCGGGCCCTGGCCCGGGACCTGGAACGGCTCAAGTCCTCGGCCGACCTGCTGCCTGTCCTGCGGGCCGCGGGGCGAGCGAACGCGGCCCGCTACCCGCTCAGCGCCACCGCCGCAGCGCTCACCGGCCTCGGCAAGCAACTGACCTGAGGCGGCCCGTGCCGCAGCCCGCCCCGGCCGCGTCACGTCACTACGCTGGCCGAGGCGGCACACCACCGAGGAGTCCGGGAAGACCATGACACCCAGCACCGACCGCATCAACACCCTGCTCGACGACGGCGTCCGCGAACGGACCTATCCCGGTGCTGTGTGGGCAGTCGGCGACGCAGCCGGAACCCACGCCAACGGCACCGTCGGTCTGCTCGACCCCACCCGGCCCGATGAGCCGATGCGCCTGGACACCGTCTTCGACGTCGCCAGCCTCACCAAGATCCTCGCCGTCTGGTCGACCATCGGATCCCTGTGGGAAGACGGCCGTCTCCCCCTGGATGAACCGCTCGACGGTCTGTGGCCCGAGGTAACGGGCTACCCGCTCGGCCAGGTCACCGCCCGCCAGCTCCTCACCCACACCGCCGGCGTCCCGCTGCGGGCCCAGCTCAAGAACCTGTACGGCACCGACCCTGCCGCCGTCCGCGCGGGCGTGCTGACGGAGACCCTGCACCGCCAGCCGGGTAAGGCTGTCGAGTACACCGACCGCGCAGCCCTCATCCTCGGCTACCTCGCCGAACACCGATCCGGACAGCCCCTCGATCAGCTCGCCACTACCCGTGTATGGGCTCCACTCGGCATGACCGGTACCTGCTTCGGCCCGCTGCCCGCCGACCTGGCCGCCCGCACCGCCCCCACCGAACTCGACCAGGACACCGACGCCCACCTCAAAGGCACCGCCCACGACTTCTCCGCCCGCCTCCTCGGCGGCGTCTGCGGCATCGCCGGCACCTTCTCCGTCCTCGACGACCTCGCCACCTTCCTGCGCTACCTCATCAACCCCGCCACCGCCCCGAACCGTCCCGGCTTCGGCCCCGAGTGGACCCAGGAGTCCCTGACCGTCCAAACCGGATCCCTTGAACCGATCCGAGGCCTGTTCTGGCACCCCGCCCCCGGCACCGAACCAGCCGAACAGACCTGGGTCCACTACGGCTTCACCGGCACCGGCATGTGGATCTCACCCAAGACCGGAACCTGGGCCGTCCTGCTGACCAACAAGCTCTACTACACCCGCGACCGCGAGCCCCTGACCACGGTCCGCAACCGCTTCCGCGAACTCGTCTTCAACTGACCGAGCACCAAACCACCACGCTCGCCCTGCATCTTCGCCAGGACACCGGCTCGACGTCACGAACATCCGCATGGACCTGATGGACGAGTTCGCGACCAAGATCCCCGACGACGACCTCGAACACGCTCACATCCGGAAAACTGGACGACGCTCCGCAACCGCGACCCACACCCCTTCCGGCATCCAAGCGGACTCTCGCCGGGCTAGGCGCCGTGGCCCGGCGAGAGTCCACGGCTGAGCCGATTTAGGACAGTCGACCTCTGCCCGAAAGGCTGGCTCAGGCCGTGGACACCTCACTGGCCCCGTCGCCGCTGTGCCCAGCGACTCCCCGTGGAACGAGTCGCCCTTTGTGGGCCAGGAGGAATCGGCTTCAAGGCCGGGGCTCACTCGTGGCGTGCCGTTCCTTCGTGGCGGTCCTCGCAGCCTGCCGTGGGCTGTCGACTCAGACTGGAGGGGGCCAGCCAGGAAAACCCCTACCGCTGGAGCTCAAGAAGAAGCACGACCGGAGAGCCTCGCTGAGAGAAGGCGATGGCTCGCTATTCGCTGTCGTCGGATGCTTCATCGCCGCTTTCGTCATCGACGTCCCATCCTGCCGTGAGGCGCCGCTTTAGAACTTCCAGCTGAACAGTCAGCGCCCCGAGCAGTTCATACGGATCGATCTGTCGCGTGGTTCGGAACGACCATGTCAAGTCCCCATCCTCATCTCTCGCCTTGATGAGAACGAAGGCTTCGAGAAATTCCCAATCCTCTGGCAGTGGGTGGATCATCGCCCCAGGCAGGCCCACTGAGATGTCAACCTTCTCGTCTTCCATTAATTCGTCCTTTCGCGGGATTTCATGAGTTCGGGGGAAATGGACGGGGGTGGGATGGGGTGAGCTGGCGCCTGGCTGCCAGGAGCCAGGCGCCAGCTCAACCTACTTGGCCTTATTACAAGACGAAGCGTCCACCGCCTCGCCCGTTCCTCTTATTTGGATTTCCCGTCCTTCGCGCGTCGCCCTTCTCGCCGCCCTGGTCCCGACCAGTCCGGCGCTCTCCCTTTTCGTGCTTGGGGAGCTTAGCCTTGCCAGTGCTTTGCGACTTTCGCTTGTGTGCGTAGCTGATTGCCCAGTGCCACACCCAACGGTCGAACCAGGTGGAATAGTACCAGGCTGATCCCCAGTACCACGTCTCGAAATGGACGTACGAATGCCAGGCACTGCAGAACCAGCCAAATCCGTCCCAGCATCGCCCATCAAGGTCGAACCTGTTGATTGGGTCGGCATCTGCATAATCGTAGGCGTTGGCGCTGCCGCCGGGAATGGGGTCGATCTGCAGGAAACGTCCGGTCTGGGGGTTGTAGAGGCGGACGCCCATGAGGGTCAGGCCGCTGGGGGTCTGGCTGGACTTCTCCTTGCCGCCGAGCCAGCCGTAGCGGCTGGCAGCGGTGTTGTCGATGGGGTTGCCGAACTCGTCGTTGGCCTGGACGGTCGGGTTCTTGGTGGTGTCCAGGGGGTACTGGACGGTGACGTCGCCATGCACGTTGGTGAGCTGGAGCACGGTGTTGCCGGTGGCGTCGGTGGTGGCGACGAGGTCGCCGTCGATGCCCTGGACGTTGCGGGTGATGTCGCCGGCGGTGTCCTCGACGGTCCAGTCGGGGCTGTCGCTGTCGTCGGCGTAGTGGTTGGTCCCGAGGCCGGTCTGGGTCCAGGTGCCGCCGTTGTTGGTCTCGGTGGTCCACCAGGCCAGGCGGCCTGCGGGGTCGAGGTTCCAGGTCTGGCGGCTGGTGCCGGCGGTTTCCTGCTGGACCAGGTCGTTGGTGTAGTAGGCCAGGGTGCTGCCGTCGGCCTGGTTGGTGGTGCGGCCGAACGCGTCGTAGTTGACGGCGGTTCCGCCGAGGGTCTGGAGGCGGTCGGCGCTGTCGTAGGTGTAGGCGGTGGCGACCGGGGTGCCGGCGGAGCCGTCGGGGTTGTCGACGGTGGTGGTCAGGCCGGTGCGGTTGCTGTTCGCGTCGTAGCTGTAGGCGCGGTGGGTGGTGGTGGTTCCTTCGGTGTCGTCGGTGTTGGTCAGGCGTCCGGCGGCGTCGTAGGTGTAGGCCTGGTCGGCGTTGAGGCCCGCGTCATCGGTGTGGGTGAGTTCCTGGCCCTGGATGCTGTAGTGGCCGATGTCGGAGGTGACCTCGGTGCCGTCGCTGTCGCGGTTGTAGACGCGGCCGGTGATTTGGCCGGTCTGGTCGCGCAGGATGGTCAGGGTGATGCCGCCGGGCAGGTGCTCGGCGTACATCTGGCCGTCGTAGTCGTAGTCGGCGGTGGTGGTGCCGGCGACGGAGTCGACGGTCGAGGCGATTTCGCCGGTGGTGTCGTAGGTGTAGGTCTTGGTGGTGCTGTTGGCGTAGGAGATGGTGACGGGGCGGTCGTTGCTGTCGTAGCTGGTGTTGGCGCCGCCGCCGTTGCCGTCGGTGTACTGGGTCTGCCGGCCCAGGGCGTCGTAGGTGTAGGTGATGGTCTTGCCGCCGGCGGTGACCGTCGCCTTCTTGCCGGTGGCGGGGTCGTAGGTGGTGCTGGTGTCGGCGACAGCGGTGCCGGTGCCGCCGGTGACGGACACGAGCGTCAGGCGTCCCGCGCTGTCGTAGGTGTTGGTGGTGGTGCGGGTGACGCCGTTGGCGGTGTCGGTGACGGTGGCGGGGTTGCCCCACTGGTCGTAGGTGGTGGTCTTGGTTGCCAGCTGGCTGGGGTTGGAGCCGCCGCCGGTGATGCTGCTGGCGGGCCCGACCGAACACACCAGGTCGGCCCACTCGGGTCGGCCCTGGCAGGCGCCGGTGCCGGTCGCGGACCAGTAGGTCGTCACGGTGGTGCCAGCGTCGGAGCCGTTGGACTTGGGCATGGTGCTGGAGATGACCCGGCCCTGGCTGTCGTAGCCGGTGGTGCGGGTGATCGCCAGTCCTGCAGGGTCGGTCACGGTCTTGGTCACCAGGCCCTTGGCCCAGTCGTATCCGGTGGCCCTGGTGCGCACGTCACCGTCCCCGGGGTAGCCGGCGACGAACGCCCCGACCACGGTGGTGGTGATGTTGTTCGCCGCGTTGGCGGTGCCGTCGGTGGGCCGGCCCTCGTCATAGGTGTTCACCGTGTGCTCACGGGCGGACACCACGCTGCCAGCCGGGAGGTCAGTGCCGCCGGTCGCGGCCTTGAGCGTGCCAGCCAGGTTGACCTGGTGCAACGGCCCGTACTCCTCCAGCATGCGCTGGCCCGCGGTCGCGGGGTCAGTGTTCTTGTCCGTGCCCGCGTCGGTGGCGACCGGGGAGTCGTTGTAGACGCTCACGGTGGCCAGCTGCGCGGCCCGGTCCGAGGTGGACAGGTTGTCGATGCCCAGGCTCTGCCGCTGCGTGACCGCCCAGGCGGAGCTGCTGGTGGCCAGCTGACGGTTGGTCGCCGTCAGGGAGAACACCGTATTGCCGTAGGCGTCGTAGCCGGTGGTGGTGATGCGGCCGCCGGTGGTGGCGGTGTTCACCTCACGGCCCGAGGCGTCGGTGTAGGTGATAGTCGCCCGGGTGTAGTCCCCCGCGCCGAGGGTGGATCCGTCGCTGGAGGCGGGGACCTGGTCGGGCGGGAACACGGCGGTGGCATCCGTCGGCGCGTCCGACTGGTTCCAGGCGGCCACGTCGGTCGGGCCCATGGCGTTCGGAGCCGAGCTGCCGGTCAGCGGCACGTTGTAGACGACCGTGGTGGCCGCGGTTCCGCCGTCGGTCTGCGTGTTCGAGCCCTGGACCAGGGTCGGGCGGGACGCGGACAGCAGCATGCCGGGACCGGCGACCGCGCTGGTGCCGACCTGGCCGTAGGTGAAGGTCCACGGCAGCTCGCCCGGATCGGTCTCGCTGGTGATCCGGCCGGCGCTGTCGTAGCCGTAGCTGGTCTTCAGTGCGGGGCTGACGCGCGGGTCCCACTCATCGCGCAGCTGACCGTTGTTGTCGTAGTCGTATTGGGCGATGACCGTGGCGGTGGCGCTGCTCGCGCCGGGGGCGGTGGCCCACAGCTTGATCTGCTGCACCTGGCCCGCGTAGTTACCAACCGTGCTGGCGGTGGCGGTGGTGGTGGCCGCGTAGTCGTACTCCAGCATCCGGCAGCCCTTGGTGGACGGCGTGGTCTGGCATGTCGCCGCGGTCGCCGCGCTGGTGGGCGCGATCACGTACTGCGGGCGGACCAGGGTGGAGCCGTTTACGGTGACGGTCTGCGGGACCACCGTGGTGGTGGAGTTGGAGGTGGGCAGGTAGGTGCTGGTGACCTGCCAGGTGCTCGCCCCGCTGGGCTTGGTGAACACCGTGGTGGTGCCGTCGGTGCCCTTGAGCGTGAACGAACCGGTCAACGACCCGGTCAGGGTCAGGTCCTCGGCGCCCGGCTCGGGCTTCCACCCGCCGGCGCTGGTGGCAGTGAACCCGGTCGGGTTGCCGTCCACGTCGACCAGCGACACGGCCGTCGACGAGGTCTGGGTGATGTAGGACCAGTCCGACTGGGTGACCTCCGCGGTGGTGCCGGAGCTCCACTGCGGGCCGAAGATCGCCGCCTGGCCGCTCTGCGAGGAACCCAGGGTCGGGCGGCGCGAGGAGGCCGTACGGGACACGGTCAGGCCGAACGCGGACGCGTCGGTCGCCGACAGCGTCGCGTCACCCGTCAGCGAGTTCACCGACGCAGGCCCGGCCTGCACGGTGGGCGCGGTGCCGGCGTTGCGGTCCACGGTGATCGTGGTCGCCGGTGACCCGGCGGAGTTGGTGCCGTCGGTGAAGTACGCGCGCACATCGACCGGCCCGTCCTGGGACAGGGTGTCGGTGATATTCCACGTCAGCGCTGCCGGGGCACCGCCGGTGACCGGGACCGGCCAGGCGGTGAGCGTGGACCCGTCGGAGTTCTTGGTGACGTTGGCGACCGGCACGTTGTGCCAGGTGTCGGTCTCACCGAGCCGGTACTGGTAGGTGACCCCGGTGTAGGAGGTCTGGCCCTGCGCCATCAGGCCGACGCGGCGGGCGGGGCGCTCACCCGCGGCCGGGGCGGTCAACGCCGCGCCGGAGCCGGCGTAGAAGTAGTAGTAATAGCCCGAGGCGAGGTTGCCCGCCGCATCGTGGGTCTTGACGACCAGGTCGTGCTTGCCCGCGGGGAAGGTCAGCGACTTCGTGAACGCCGCCCCGGTGGTGGGGGTGTAGTTCCACGCTCCACTGTCCAGCTCCCAGGCCACCTCGGCCACGTCACTGGAGGGCGGGGTGATGGTGAAGGACCCCGTGAAGTTGCCGTTCGCGTCCGGGGTGCCAGACCAGGTGTTGGCCGGGAAGTCCGTGGACGAGACCGAGCTGTTCGCCGGGGCGGTGGTGTCAACGGTCAGCGGCTGCGCGGCGGACCAAGCAGAGTACTGGCTGCCGTCGTAGGCGCGGACCTGCCAGGTGTAGGAGCCGTCTGCCAGCGAGGTGGTGTCCGCCCACGTGCCCACGGTGCCGGGGTTGACGAACCCGGACGACCCGGAGGCCAGGACGGTGGCGCCGGAAAGGATCTGGTAGTCCAGCCGCACCGTGTCGCTGTTGGCGTCCGTCGCGGACGCGGACAGGGTCGGAGTGTGGCTGGAGGTGTAGCCGGCCGTCGCGGTCGGCGAGGCCGAGAACCCGGTCGGGGTCGCCGGCGGGGTGTCGTAGGTGATGCTCAGCGTCGGGTTGTCCGCGAAGCGCTTGAGCTGAGTGTCGTCGGTTTCGCTGGAGTTGACCAGCACCCAGGTGATGTTCGCCCACTTGCCGTTGGCGGCGTTGGTGACCTGGTTGAGGAAGTTGAACGACCCGGAGACGTTGCCGTTGCAGGCGGGCCCGAAGTTGGTGGCCGACTGCTCGGTCACCTTCGCCGGGGCGTTGTTCCAGTCGGTGCCCGAGTTGATCGTGTTCGTCGACCACGCCTGGACCGAGTAGGCCGTGCTGCCGCAGCTGGCCGAGTACGTCTCGGCCGTGTTCATCGTGGCGCTCAGGACCTTGGCACCCCAGATGCTGCTCGGGATGCTGACGTTGTAGTAAGTGCGCTCGACCCCAGTCGGCGAGGAGAAGCCCTGGTAACCGACCGCAAGACCCGTGCCGGGGGCGGCGTCGTAGTTCGAGGTGGTCGGGTAGGCCTGCTGCACCTCGTCCCAATGCAGCGTCGACCCGCTCGCCGGGTGCGGCACGAACGCCGGATCCTCAAATACCGGGAAGACGGTGCTCTTCGCCGTCAGCAGCGACTTGTCCGCCACCAGGTGCAGCTTGTGATCCTTGAACGAAGCCTTCACCCGCGCCTGATGGGCGTGCGAACCAGCGACACGCGCAGTCGACTTGGTGGCCGGGTGCTTCAGGGAGGCCAGCGCGACCTTGAGTCCCGCGGCGGCTTGGGTGCCGCCAGCCGACGTGGTGCTGCTCGCGGCCGGGCTGGGACTGTCCGACGGCGCCGTGGTGACATCCGTGGTGGTGGCCGAATCCCACATGACCGGAGCCGGCGCGTTCACCAGCAGGCCGCCGCCGCTGGCGGTGTCCGTCAGGTTCCCGCCCGCATCCGTCGAGACCACCGTGCCGTTGCTCGCGGACACGCTCTGCTGCAGATCCGCCAGAGCCGGGTCCGCGGCAGCGGTGGCGTTCTTGATGACCAGGGTCTCCTCGACCCCACCCGCCGGCGTGGCGGTGACCTGCAGGTCCACGCCCGAGGGCAGGACGTTGGCGTAGGTGAGCGTCGAACCCGAGGCCGTCGGAGTCGGCAGCGCGCTCGGCCAGGTCAGGCTCAGCTGCTTGCCGTCCACCGTCATCGTCGCCAACGCGCCACTGCCGCCACCCGACAGCACCAGCGGCGACTCGGAAACGGCCGGCGACCAGGAGCCGTCCTTGCCCTGGGCCAAGGTGGCGTCCAGATCCTTCCAGACGCCTGCCTGCTTGACCCTCTCAGGCTGCGCAGACGCCTCGTAGGAGAAGGTGCCGTCCGGGTTGGCGAACGTCTGAGAGGCATCAGTGCGGTCGTTCAGGACCTCGATCCGCCGGTTCTGCAGCCGCGCAGCCAGCGCGGCCGACGCCTCGTCAGCAGCCTGCGCTGGACCCAGCTTCACCGTCGCGGAGGCCGCGGACGCCGCCGGGGTAATCGCGACCAGGACGGTTGCGGCCAAGGCGGCGGCTACAACCGCCGAGGCCGCTACTTGAACCGGTGGGCTTATCAGCCCGCCGGCGAACTTACGAGATAGCACGAAGCGAACCCCTTCAAAGAAGAGTCAGAACGGTCACACGATGCTCATGTGCAACTCACACGCGCAGCCGCCGATCCTCCCACGCACTATCCGCCAATCCCCTTGACCAGTGCAGATGTGATCACGTGCCGGCCTTGGCGGTCTGCCGGGCTCTTAACGTCCACTTACGCAGAGTCAGATCGAAAGGTGAATCGGCCCACTTCGGTATGAGTGATGCGTCGTCACGTGATGAGGCGTCCGCCCTGGATTTGAGCAACCTTTCAGGATTCCGCGATGAAACTGCAATGGAAGATCGACATGCTTGGGAAGAAGGGGTCATAGAATACGAAGCGTCAACAATGGGGTAAGCCAGGGCTGATGACGCGACACTGCCCAAGGTGACGAATCCCCCTACGTGTACCTGATGTGCCTCACGGCATCAGGTGCCGCCTGACCCGCGGAACCTCCTGGCAACCTCAGATAACGACGGACTCGCCCAGGGCCTGGCCCCGCAGCGCGACGTGCAGCATGTCGTCGGTGATGGCTGGCGGCCGGCGCCCGTGCCTACCCCCGCACGCAGCCGTTGATGGGCCTGGCCCTGATCGCCGCTGCACCAGGGCGTTGCGACACAACAGACGTGCCTGGTCACGTCCTCGGGAGTGGTGTAGCGGTGGCCACTCGGTGATCCAGTTTTGAGGCTATGCGGTGAGTTCGGTCGGCAGCTGGGAGTCGTCGGTTTCTGACTCGATCGGGTGGAGCCGGGCCTTGGTGAGGAGGTCGCGACCCATGTAGCGGCGGGCTTCGGTCCACTCGTCGTTCTGCTCGGCCAGCACCGCCCCGACCAGGCGGATCACGGCCTGGCGATCGGGGAAGATGCCGACCACGTCGGTGCGGCGGCGGATCTCCTTGTTCAGTCGCTCCTGCGGATTGTTGGACCAGATCTGCCGCCAGATCTCACGCGGGAACGGGATGAACGCAAGCAGGTCCGAGCGGGCGGCGTCCAGGTGCTCGGCCGCGCGGGGGAACTTGGCCTGCAGCGCGTCCAGAACGTGCGTCATCTGGGCCTGGACCGCGTCGGCGTCGGGCTGCTCGAAGACCGTCCGCAAGAGGGTGGCGACCCAGGGCTGGGCGGACTTGGGCACCTGCGTCAAAAGCGCGCGGGCGTAGTGGGTGCGGCAGCGCTGCCAGGCGGCACCGGGCAGGACCGCGCCGATCGCGTTGACCAGCCCGCAATGGGCGTCGGAGACGACCAACTGGACACCGGACAGGCCGCGGGCGATGAGCGATCGCAGGAAGGCCAGCCAGCCGGCTCCGTCCTCGGCGGTGGCGACGTCGATACCGAGGATCTCCCGGTGACCGTCGGCGTTGACGCCGACCGCGATGAGCGCGTGGACGTTGATGATCCGGCCGCCCTCGCGGACCTTCTGGGTCAGCGCGTCGACCCACACGAACGCGTAGGGACCGGCGTCCAGAGGCCGGTTGCGGAAGGCGGTGACCTGCTCGTCCAGGTGCCGGGCCATAGCCGAGACCTGCGACTTCGACAGCTGCGTGACGCCCAGGCTCTCGGCGAGCTTCTCGACGCGGCGGGTGGAGACCCCGAGCAGGTAGGCGGTGGCGACCACCGAGATCAGGGCCTGCTCGGCCCGCCGACGCCGTTCCAGCAGCCACGAGGGGAAGTAGCTGCCCTGCCGCAGCTTCGGGATGGCCAGCTCGATCGTGCCGGCGCGGGTGTCCCACTCGCGCGGGCGGTAGCCGTTGCGGTGGTTGACGCGTTCGTCGCTGACCTGCCCGTACTCGGCGTTGCAGACGGCGTCGGCCTCCGCGGACATCAACGCGTCCGCGAAGGTCTTCACCATCGCGCGCAGCAGATCGGGACTCGCCGACGCGATGTTCTCCTCGGTGAGGGCATGCAGGGGCACACTGTCAGATGCGGTCATCGTGCTGAACTCCTTCGTGACTTGGTCGTCTTGAAGGATCAGCCGGTGGCCGTTCTTCTATCCCAGGACTCATTCCGACGCCGAAGCAAACCCCCGGATCAGGCAGAACCCGTACACCACCTCAAAGGACACAACCACGTGCCTTGCTCAACTGCAGCCTCTTGAACTGGCAGTTTGTTGAATAGCAGCGATGCGGCCGACTCCCCCTGACGCCATGAGCGCCCTCAGCGTCGGGGACGTGCGGAGTCGCATCGTGGTCTTCCAGTGGTCATACGCCTCCTCTTCGCTCTGTTCATGCAGGAGGTGTTTGATCCAGGTGTGCGCGATGCGGTCCTCCGTGGTGAGCCCGGCGGCGATCTCCTGGACGACGGTCAACGCGAGCCGGTAGTCGGAGGGCGGCACGAAGTTCAGGTCGATCCGAGTGGCACCCTCGGTGTAGCTGAACAGGTGCCGGTCCTCTCCGGTGGGCCCCGGGCGCGTCTTGCGGTAGGCGGCCCGTCCGGCGAGCAGTTCGCGGAGGTCGCCCAGGCCGACGCACCGGTTGGGCATCGGCGCGTAGAGGTCGATGTCCGAGCTGTCCAGGGCGGTGCCGGCGTAGGAGGAGCCCATCGGGTGCGGCCGGTTGCCTGTCCAGCGCTCGCAGACCGCTTGGGCTGCGTGCTGGACCCCGGCGAGGTACTGGTGCCCGGGAGCGCGGTCGGCGTAGAACCTGGCGGCGCGCCGTCGCTCCTGCGGGTGGAGGTCGTCGAGCTGGACCCATCCCGCGTCCAGGACGCAGCGTAGGTCGTCCTGGCGTTCGGAGGGGCGGAGACCCCTGGCGGGGATTGGCTGGTGCTGGCGGTGCATCCAGCGAGGGTATGTACACGACTTGGTGGCCCTGTCGCCGGGGTGCATCGGCCGGTCTGCGGCTCTGCCGAGGCCGCTGGCCAGCCATGGAAGGACTCGGGGGGTAGGTGTGTGCCCGTCCCTACCCCGCGTCTGCGCGGGGTAGGGACGCTCGCCGGTCACGGGCCGACGGGATTTCGTCGCGAAATCGCCTGGGATTTCGCGACGAAATCTCTGCGGATTTCGCGGTGAAATCTCTCCGTCCGCCCGGCTCCGCTCTCTGTATCACCGGGTGCGGCGTCGGTGGTCAGCGTCGTTGTGCCGTGGCTGGCCAGGCACGACTCCGGGGCCGGGCGTCGTAGGCGTTCGACGGGCGGCGCTGCGGTGGGTGGCGGCGCTGGTGCGGCGGCTGATCTGGTCGGCGGTGTGGTTGTGCAGGCGCCACAGGAGGACTTCGGCGGGGTGGTCGGCGGTGGCGAGTTCGCGTTGCCCCGTCAGGTCGGACAGGGCTCGGCGGGCTGGAGTGCCGGCGGATTCGGCCTGGGCGAGGGTGGTGGCCAGGGCGGGCCAGGCGGGGTCCGTGAGGATCCGCTGGGCGTGCTCGGGCACGACCGTCTGCACGACGGCGGCGAGCCGGTCAGCCTCCTCTCGGTTGGGGGTGCGGTCGGTAAGCTGTGCGAGTCGGGGTTGGGCGGCCTGTTGTTGGGCGGTCCGGAGGTGGGCAAGGGCCTGGCGGGCGGCTGCGGCCTGCTGCTGGTGGCCGCGCTGGGTGTGCCACTCCCCGAGCGCGATGAGCAGGAAGACCGCGGAGACGAGTGCGGCGGTGACGACGTCGCCGTCCTTGCTGCCGGGCACGGTCAGCAGCGCCCTTCCGGCCTGGCGCAGGGCGTCGGCGGCCCGGTGCTCGGCCCGGATTGCCGAGCGGTTGGCGCGGCCGAACGCGACCGCTGCCGCGCGCAGTTCGGCGCGGAGCTGGCGCGGTGCCGCGGCGGCGGTGTTGTGGAGCAGCTCGGCGAACGCCGCCGCCTGCGCCTGGACCTGGGCGTAGACGTCCTCCCCTGCCGTTCCGTCGGTCGCCGCGATGACGAAGGCGTGGGCGGTGCGCAGTTCGGTGTCGGCACGCCGCCAGGAGCCGCCCGCATCGGCTTGGCGGTCCACGCGCACGACCGTCTCCTCCGGGGCAGGGGTGAAGCGTTCGCGGAGCCGGTTCAGGGACAGGTCGGGTGCGAGGGAGGAGCCGCTGTAGAAGATCGGCTCCCCTGCGCTGCTGGTGTCGCCGGGCGCGGCCAGACTGTAGCCGGTGACCTGGCCCGTCTCGGGGCCGACCCGGGGCCGGACCTTCACGCCGAGCGCGGTGAGCACCGCGAAGAACTCGGCCTCGTCCCGCGCTGCGGCCGCGGCGGCGTAGGCGTGCTCGCGCAGCCACTGCCGTACCGGGGTACCGCGTCCCTGGCGTTGCGCCTTGGCACGCTCCGCGCTGGTCGGGGTCTTCGGGGCGGTGCCGTCACCGGACTTGAGCCGCCTAAGCCCGAGCTCTGCCTCTATCCGCCGGCATTCGGCCTGGGCGCGGCGGCCGTCGCCCTTGTTCCGGGGTCGGCGGCCGTCCTCGCGGACGCTGGTGGCCATGATGTGGATGTGGTCCTCGGCGTGGCGCACGGCGATCCACCGGCAGGCGGCGTCGTCGCCGTGCTCCGCGATGCCGGTGGCGTGGACGACGCGGCGCGCGACCTCGGCCCACTCCTCGTCGGTGAGGTAGCGGTCTCCCGGTGCGGTGCGGACGGGGCAGTGCCACACGTGCTGCGGCACCTTCTTGCCCAGGCGCTGCTCGCGCAGCCGGACTGGCTGGTCAAGGTAGTCGGCAAGCTCCGTGAGGGCGGCCTGGTGCTGGTCGAGCGGGACGCGGCCGGGGTCAGTCAGGCCAGGCATGGCGAACGCGGCGACGATGTGCGGGTCGGTGTGCTCGTCACGGCGGCCCGGACCGAAGAGGTACGAGAGCAGACCGCGGGTGCGGTCACCGGTGGAGACGTCAGGCACCACGACGGCCACCCCCGGCCAGGACCTGCTCCAGGGCGCGGCGGGCCAGCACCGCAACCTGGTGCAGCTCGTCCAGGATCTCCTCGGCGCGATCGGGCAGCACACCCGAGTGCACGGCACGCATCAGCTGGTTCAGGTTGCTGCCGACGCGCTGGAACTCCCGGAGCAGCTTCCCGAACAGGACCATCAGGTCCTGGACGGCCTGCGGCGACGGAAGCGCCGACACGCCCTCGGGACGCTGGTCAGGCAGGTAAGCGTGTGCGAACGCGAGCCCAGCGTCCATCAGGTAGCCGGACAGGCTGCGACCGGACTCGCGTGCTGCGCGCTTGAGGAACACCCGTTCCGCCGGTTCGGCCGAGCAGGTCAGCTGCACCGAGCGCCTGGTCCCCGAGCGCGGCCGGTAGAGCACGTCGCTCAGGCGCCGGCGGCGCTCGGCACCGGGCACGGTGTCGTCGTGGTCGGGCGCGGGGACGTCGTTCGCGGCAACGCCGTGGTGGACAAACTCGGCGGGGGTCACGGTCGGCGCGAAGCGCGCGTCGTCGTCGGGCTGGTCCTGGTGGAGGCCGCGCTCGGCCTCCAACCCGCCCTCCACTCCGGTCCCGGCCCCGTGGGCCGGGCCGGTGCCCGCCCCCGCCGGGGCGGGCACAAGCGCGAAGTCCGCATCGCCCCCAGGCGATGTGGACTTCGCCCCAGCTTGCTCCGCGGTCGAGGGGAGGCCGTCCCCGTTGATGCCGCGGTCGAGCGTGGGCGGTTGTGCTGTGGAGAGGCTACTCGGCTGCGGGGCCTGGGTGGTGCGGGTCTTGCGGGAGAAGGGGTTGCGGCTCACGAGGGGCGGGGGCTCCTGTCGGTGCTGGGGTGCATGGGCTGGGGGTGAGTGTTCGGACAGTCGGCGGCTTGGCTCAGCCGGACTTCTCGGGTACTGGCGGGGAAGAGGGCGCTGCCCGGAACCGGTTCAGGTCCGGGCAGCCGCCATGCGGCGAGGTCAGTCGGCGGGGTGCTGGCGGGCCTCACTGCGCTGCCGGACCAGGGCCATGGCCTCGGCGAGCCGTTCGGTGCCGGCACCGAGTCCGGCGTCGGTGACGGCCTTGCGGGCGCTGTCGCGGGTCAGTCCGGAACCTTCGGGGTGGGCGGCGGCGATAACGTCGGCCAGCCCGGCAATCGAGGCGAGCGCGGGGCGTCCACCAGGGCTCGTCACCGGCGGCTGTCCCGAATCCCCTCGCGGGTCCTGGTCTGCGGATTCGTGGTCCTCGGCGGGGTCTCCGTCGGCGTCGACCGGATCGTCCTCACGGCCGTGCCCGGTTTCGCGCTCGGTTCCGTCGGCCGAGGGCGAGGCGGTGCTCTCGTGGACGGCGGGAGCGACGGCGTGCAGGGCCCGCGGCAGGGGCGGGGTCGCTACCGGCAGGGCGGCGGAGGCGTTGTACGGAACCTGTGCCGCCTGCGTGGGCGATGGTTGCGGACCGTCCTGAACCCCGGTGGGGGTTGCGGGCACCGGGGCCGGGGCGGTCTCGGCGGGGGTGCCGCCGTATCGCTTGATCAGGAGGTGCAGGTGGGTCGCCCCGGCCAGGGCGAGGGGCGGGATGGCGGACAGGACGGTGACGGTGGTGTCGCCCAGGTGCAGGGTGACCGTTCCGGGCCGGTTCAGGTCCAGGGCGTGGACGCTGTTGGCCCAGATGCTCGCGGCGGTCGCCGCGATGAACAGCCCCCACGCGTACAACCTGGCGGGCAATGGGGCCTCTCGCAGGACCAGCAGGGCGCGCACCCCGTAGGCGATGAAGCCGTCGATGACCACGGGGAACAAGTAGGTCAGGGTGGGGCGGACGTGGACGGCGGTGGCCATCTGCCGCAGGGCGTCGTAGGACAGGGCGCATCCGGCGAGGCCGAGCAGGACGATGGCGAGCCGGTCCCACCAGGTGGCGCGGTGACGGCCAGCCAGCGTGGTCGGGGGTGTGGGTATCGCGGTGTCGGACATGGGTGTGGGCGTCCCCTTCGGGGTGAGGTCTGGTGGTGGTGTGTGGTGATCCGTCTTGGCCGTCTTGCCGTTGGCGTCGCAGGTCAGAGCCGGTACGGCAGGGCTTTGGCGTGGCGTCTTCACGCCGTCCGTTGGCGTGCACCCGGCGTCCGCCGGGTGCAGTTGGGCCTGGGCGGCGACGGCGGCTTGGCGGACTGCCGCCGGTGGCCGCCCGTGCCCTCGCTGGCGTGCGGAGACGGATGGCTATCCGCCTTGGGACGCCGTGCCGTCTTGGCCAGATGACTGCTGACCTGCGGCTATACGGCATGGACGGCACGAGACGGGGTGTGCCAGGGCGGGCCTGCCAGCGGCGTTCCCCCAGGGAACGCCCGCCCTTGTTCCTTCGGGGAACGGCCTTGTGTTCCCTGAAGGAACGGCGGAGGAGTGGCTGCCTGGTCGGGGCGCCAATCTCCGAACACTGGGCACGTTCAGTTCTGTACGGGCCCGGCGTTCAGTTTCTTCACGGCCCTGGGGCTGGCCCGCCTGTCCCCTGCCGCCCAGGGACCGGGCGACAGGAAGGGGCGTCGGTCAGGACGGGGCGGTTGCCAGCTGGGTGCCGCGTAGGGCAGCTCTGACCAGGGCCGCGCCACGCTTGGTCACCGCGCTGCCGGTGCCGGCGGCGGGTCGGTGAGCGGCGAGGCCCGCGCATGTGCGGCAGAATCCCGGCTGCGGGGCCGGGTCGGCGCACTGGGCGCACTCGTGCCACCTTGGCGTGGGGGCAGCAGCGGGCTGCCGGGCGGGTGGGAGCTTGCGGGCCAGTCGGTCGCGCAGCAGCGCCACCGGCGCATGCACCTGGGCGGGCAGGCCCGGCAGGAGCGCGTGAGCGAGGTCGACCTCGGTGCCGTCGCGCTTCAGCCACTCGGCTACCAAGGGTGCCAGGGAGAAGGCCTCGACCGCGCCGAGGCGCAGGCGCGGCTCCGGACGGATCACCCGGAAGAGGGTGGCCGCCGCCTCGCGCACCTCCGGTGCGACGGTGTCCGGGGCGGGCTCGGTGGGCGCTGGCGCTCCGCCGCCCACCGGCAGCTCGTCAGCCGTAGGGGTACTGGTGTCGGG
>NZ_BBPQ01000094.1:0-20177 GCF_000787855.1 Streptacidiphilus anmyonensis
GTCCCGTCCGCCGCCGCGGGCGTCTCCCAGTCGGCGTCCGCCGCCTCCCAGCCCGCGACCGGCACGCCGACGGCCCCGGCCGCCGGCTCCACCACGCCGAGCGGCACCCCGGCTCCGGCCGGCACCGCGACGCCGACGCGACCGGCGGGCACGCCGACGACCGCCCCGCCGT
This sequence comes from Streptacidiphilus anmyonensis, assembly GCF_000787855.1. Taxonomy (GTDB): domain Bacteria; phylum Actinomycetota; class Actinomycetes; order Streptomycetales; family Streptomycetaceae; genus Streptacidiphilus; species Streptacidiphilus anmyonensis. The sequence goes on from NZ_BBPQ01000094.1 coordinate 173, forward strand.
CCGAGTCCGCCTCCGCGCCGCCGTCGGGATCGACCTCGCCGACATCCAGCTCCGCGCCTGCCTCTGCGCCCACGGATTCGCCCACCGGCACCCCCGCGTCCGCGACGACCGCTGCTTCCCCGTCCTCCTCCTCGACGGGCAGCGCCGCGCCCACCGGCAGCGCCACTCCCTGACCTGCCGGGTGCCGGGTGCCGGGACCGGTTTCAGCGAGGTCCTGCCCGACGGCCGGGAGGCGTCCTGACGCCTGCGCAGTTCCAGTCCGCAGGGCCTTGGGCGGCTACGGCGCGGTGAAGTAGGTCGGGAAGCCGGACGCCAGCCACGGCTTGCGTCCCCAGGCGAGGATCCGGCCGCGGGCGATGGCCGCCCAGGGGTTGCACCGGCCGAGGGCCAGCAGGAGGAAGGTCACCGGCTCGGAGACGATCGTGCAGTCGGGGCGCTGCGGCGGCTGCGCGCTGACCTCGGCGACGCCGTCGTGGATCCGGACGCCGAAGCGGATGCCACCGCGCACGCCGATCGTGTAGCTCGCCCGCACGCCCGCCGCGGTCCGGGGGTCGACCACCCGGGGCATCGCCATGAGCAGGAACGGCAGGCAGAGGTCGACCCGCTGACGGTCGATCATGTGGGGGCGCCCGAGCGCCCGGGCGAGGTCGTAGCCGTGGCCGAGCATGTGCACCAGGAGATAGGACCCGAGCACGCCGAGGTCCATCGGGCCCATCGGCGTCACCACCGGGTCGGTCGCCGACCGCTGCGACACGGCCGCGACGAAGCCGCGCGCGTGCTCGACGACCGCCTCGGCGAGGACGAGCGGATCGCGTTCGGGGCAGGCCGCCAGCGAGGCCGTGTTGGCGGCGGCGAGCGAGTCCGGGCTGCCGTCGCCGTACGGGCGGTCGACGCCCCGGGCGAGGTCGGCCATCAGCTCGTTGGCCAGCATCAGATGGGCCGCGGCCTCCCCGACGGTCCAACTCGCGTCCGGGATCGGCACGTCGGCGTCCGGGCGCGCCCTGAGCACCGCGGCGATGTCCTCGGCCACGGCGACGACCTCGCCGAGCAGCAGCGGACTCAGGGCGGCCTGGACAGGGGACTCGGTCATGGGGCCGAAGCCTGTCCCATGACCGCCCGCCTGTCCAGGCCCTGAACCCGACGAACCGGCCCGCCGAACGGTCAGACGCTCTCGGCGAGGAGGTGGAGGGTGTCCACGACCCGGTTGGAGAAGCCCCACTCGTTGTCGTACCAGGCGACGACCTTGATGTGACGGCCGTCGACGCGGGTCAGCTCGGAGTCGAAGATCGAGGAGGCCGGGTTGCCGGTGATGTCGGCCGAGACCAGCGGGTCCTCGCTGTACTCCAGGATCCCGGCGAGCGGACCCGCGGCGGCCTCGCGGTAGGCGGCCAGCACCTCGTCGCGGGTGACGTCGCGGGAGACGGTGGTGTTCAGCTCGACGATCGAGCCGACCGGCACCGGCACCCGGATCGAGTCGCCGGACAGCTTGCCGTCCAGCTGCGGCAGGACCAGGCCGATCGCCTTGGCCGCGCCCGTCGTGGTCGGCACGATGTTGACGCCGGCGGCGCGCGCCCGGCGCGGGTCGCGGTGCGGGCCGTCCTGGAGGTTCTGCTCCTGCGTGTAGGCGTGCACGGTCGTCATGAAGCCGTGCTCGATGCCCGCGAGGTCGTCGAGCACGCTCGCCAGCGGCGCGAGCGCGTTGGTCGTGCAGGAGGCGTTCGAGATGACGGTGTGCCGGTCGGCGTCGTATTCGCCGGTGTTGACGCCGAAGGCCAAGGTGACGTCCGCGCCGTCCGACGGGGCACTGACCAGGACCTTGCGCGCCCCGGCGGTCAGATGCACGCGCGCGGCCTCGGCGGAGGTGAAGCGACCGGTCGCCTCCAGCACCACGTCGACCCCCAGCTCCGCCCACGGGAGCCGCGCCGGGTCGCGCTCAGCCAGCACGGTGATCCGGCGGCCGTCGACGACCAGGGTGTCGCCCTCGACCGTCACCGGGCGGCCGAGACGGCCGGCGGTGGTGTCGAAGGCGAGCAGCCGCGCGAGCGCGGTCGGCTCGGTGAGGTCGTTGACGGCGACGACCTCGAGCTTGCTGTCGCGCTCCAGCAGCGCGCGCAGCACGTTGCGTCCGATGCGGCCGAATCCGTTGATCGCGATGCGGGTCATGGGTGGTGTCCCTTTCCTCTGGGTGAGCACCTCCACCCTGTCGCGTGGAGCCGATCAACGACCCTGGCAGGAGCGCCACGGTCCGCAAGGATCGCGCCAGAACCGAAGGCGGGGCTACTCGCCGCGGGTGAAGGTCCGCCGGTACTCGCTGGGGGTGGTGCCCAGGATCTGCTGGAAGTGCAGGCGCAGGTTGGCGCCGGTGCCCAGCCCGACGTCGGCGGCGATCTGCTCGACGCTGCGCTCCGAGCGCTCCAGCAGCTCGCGCGCCAGGTCGACCCGGGCGCGCAGGACCCACTGCATCGGCGTGTAGCCGGTGTCCTCCACGAACCGTCGCGAGAAGGTCCGCGGGGAAACCGCCGCGTGCCGCGCCAGGCTCTGCAGGCTCAGCGGCTCCCCGAGGCGGCCCAGCGCCCACTCGCGGGTGGCGGCGAACCGCTCCCCGATCGGCTCGGGCACGCTGCGCGGCACGTACTGCGCCTGGCCGCCGCTGCGGTACGGCGCGGCGACCAGGCGGCGGGCGGCGTGGTTGGACGCGGCGACCCCGAGATCGCCGCGCAGGACGTGCAGGCACAGGTCGATGCCCGAGGCCGCGCCGGCGGAGGTCAGCACGCTGCCCTCGTCGACGAACAGGACGTTCTCGTCGACCAGCACCCGCGGATACCGGCCGGCCAGGGCTCGGGTGTAGTGCCAGTGGGTGGTGGCGCGGCGGCCGTCGAGCAGGCCCGTCGCGGCCAGCGCGAAGGCGCCGGTGGAGATCGCGGCCAACCGGGCGCCGCGGCCGTGGGCGCGCAGCAGGGCGTCGACGACGGCCGGCGGCGGGTCCTCCCGGTCGGGGTGGCGGTAGCCGGGGACGAAGACGATGTCGGCCCAGTCGAGCGCGTCGAGGCCGTGGGCGACGTGGTACGACAGACCGTCACCGCCGGTCACCAGTCCGGGCGACGCGCCGCAGACCCGTACCTCGTAGGGCATGCTCGCCCGGGTGGTGAAGACCTGCGCCGGGATGCCGACGTCGAGCGGTTTGGCGCCCTCGAGCACGAGCACGGCGACGCGGCGCAGGCGGGAGACGAACACAAGGTCAAGGGTAGGGACCTCCACACGTCCCGCGACGCCCGCCGAACGGTGCGGACGGCCCGGCCGGTGCAGACTGAGGGGAACCGAGAAAAGGCGAGAAGCCATGCGCATCTGGTCCCCCGGGCTTCCCGACGCGGCGGACAGGGACGCGGTCGAGGAGATCCTGCGGGCCCACCAGCGGCGGGCGGTCCGGGTCCAGGCGGCGCTGCGGGTCTCCGTCGTCGTGGTCGCCTTCGCCGTGATCCTGCTGATCCGGCCGCGCGAGCACCTGTGGGCCACCGTGGCGCTGACCCTGCTCTACGCCGTGTGGAGCGCCGCGATGATGGTCGCCTCGTGGCGCGGGCAGGGCCGCAACGCCCTGGCGCTCGCGGTGCCGCTGGTGGACCTGCCGCTGCTGACGGTGCTGCTGTGCGTGTCCGGCGACTTCACCGACCCGACCTGGGCCTCGCCCTTCAGCGAGGACGCGTTCGTGTTCATCCCCCTGCTGGCCGCGTTCCAGCTGCGGCCGTGGATCACGGCCCTGTCCGGCGCGGCGGCGACGCTGACCTACGCGGTGGCCTCCGGCGTCGGGCACCTGCACGCCAACCCCGACCTCCAGTTCACCGTCGGCCACGCGCTCTTCATCGCGATGATCAGTGTCGCCAGCGTGGTGCTCTCGCTGATCCAGCAGTCCCGGGTGGGGATGATCACCGAGTTGGCGCGGCAGCGTTCGGACCTGCTGGCCCGCACCGTCGCGGCGGGCGACCGGGAGCGCCGGGACCTCGCCGAGGCGCTGCACGACGGTCCCCTGCAGAACGTGCTGGCCGCGCGGCTCGACCTGGACGAGGCGCGCGACGCGCCGCCCCAGGGCGACGGCCTCGCGGAGGCGCTCGGACGCGCGGAGGGAGCGATGCGCGAGGCCGCGCGGCAGCTGCGCTCCTCGGTCACCGAGCTGCACCCCGCCGTGCTGGAGCGGGCCGGGGTGGCGCGGGCCCTGGAGGAGCTGGCCCTGCGCTCCGCCCGGCGCGGCGGCTTCGAGGTGCGGTTCACCAGCGACGTGACGACCGCCGGCCGCGATGCCGACCGGGTGCTCTACCAGTGCGGCCGGGAGCTGCTCGCCAACGTCGTGCGGCACGCGCGGGCCGCCTCCGTCGAGGTGCTGCTGGAACTGGCCGGACCGGTCGCGGTGCTGGAGGTGAGGGACGACGGCGTCGGTCTGCCGCACGGGCACCTGGCCCTCGGCGACCGTCTCGCGGACGGGCACATCGGCCTGGCCGCCCAGCGTGTGCGGGTCGAGGAGGCGGGCGGCACGATGGTGCTCACGGCGAACACCCCCAAGGGGACCGCCGCCCGGATCACCCTGCCGCTGGACCCCGCGAGAGACGGACGGTGAGGCGATGGGACGCACCGTCCTCGAGAACGCGAAGATCCGCGTGGTGGTGGCCGACGACCACCCCCTGTACCGGGAAGGGGTGTGCCGGGCGCTGGTGCAGAGCGGGCGGATCGACGTCGTCGCCGAGGCGGACAACGGCCGCGACGCCCTCGGGGCGATCCGGGAGCACCGGCCGGACGTGGCCCTGGTGGACTACCAGATGCCGGGGCTCGACGGCATCGCCGTCGTCCACGCGGTGGTCCGCGACGAACTGCCCACCCGGGTGGTGCTGCTGACCGCCTTCGAGGAGAGCGCGCTGGTCTTCAAGGCGGTCCAGGAGGGCGCCGCCGGCTACCTGCTCAAGGACTCCTCCCGCGACGAGATCGTGGGCGCGGTGGCCCAGGCGGCGTCCGGAGCGACCGTGCTGCCCGCCGGGCTGGCCACGGGGCTCGCCGCGGAGATCCGGCTACGGCACGAGACCGACGAGCCGGTGCTCTCCGAGCGCGAGCGCCAGGTGCTGGAGCTGTTCGCCGCGGGCAAGAGCGTCCCCGAGGCGGCCGCCGAGCTGTTCCTGTCGCCGAGCACGGTCAAGAGCCACGTTCAGCACCTGTACGCCAAGCTCGGCGTCTCCGACCGCGCGGCGGCGGTCGCGGAGGCGCTGCGGCGCGGCCTGCTGGAGTAGCCCGAGGACCGCCTGCTGGTCCAGACCGGTTCATCCCCCCGATCCACCGATCGGATGACCCTGCGCGTGCTCCTGCCGAAGGACCTTGGTGGTGCGGGCCGAACGGCCCGCACGGACCACCACCACAGCGGTCCGGGAGCCAGCGAAGCAGGTTATGCGATGAAGACCCTTCTGATCACCGCCACGGCAGTCACCCTCGGCACCCTCGCCCTCGCCACCGGCCCGGCGTTCGCGGCCACCGCACCGGCGGACTCCTCACCCACCACCCCGGCCACGGTCGCTCCCGCGGACCCCTCCTCCTCGACCACACCGGCCTCGCTCACCCCCGCGGACGACTCCTCCTCCGGCGGCGTCATCAGCATCACCTCCGCCCAGGACGAGTCGGCCCCGATCTACGGGGGCAGCGACGTCACCATGAGCGGCACCTGCCCCTCGGACGCGGTGACGTTGAACAGCATCTCCTCGCCGTTCTTCGCGGGCGGCCAGGCGACCATCGGCAAGAGCGACCCGCAGGCGTTCACCGGCACCGCCACCGTGCTGCCCGACATCCCGACCGGCGCGCACGACGTCACCGTCTCGTGCACCGACCAGGGCGGTGCGACCGAGTCCTTCACGGGGTCCTTCACCGTGACGGCGCCCCCGCCGCCGCCCCCGCCGGTCACCCCGGTCACGCCGAGCCACCCGACGACCCCGGTCGTGCCGGTGACCCCGGCCCACCCGACGACTCCGGTCGCCCCGGTCACCCCGGCCCACTCCACGACTCCGGTCGCGCCGGTGACCCCGGCCCACTCCACGACTCCGGTCGCGCCCGTGACCCCCGCGCACCCGACGACTCCGGTCGCGCCGGTCACCCCCGCGCACCCGACCACGCCCACCACGCCCACCACGCCCACCACGCCCACCACGCCCACCACGCCCGTGCACCCGAGCAGCGCCGGCTCGTCGACCGCGCACACCTCCGGGACGATCCCCTCCGGCGCGCCTGACACCGGCGCCGCGAGCGGCAGCACCAACGACGCCATCTGGCCCATCGCGCTGGCCGGATTCGGTGTGGTCGCCGGCGGCACGATGATCTGGTGGGGCACGCGTCGCCAGGCCCGGGGCAAGTGAGCGGCCGCAGGACCCGGGATCGCGGTACTCCCGGCCTCGACCGGGGATCGGCCCCGAGGAGCGCCACGCGCTCCCAGGCCGAGCCCGGCCCGGGCCGGGCCGCCGCGTCCCGGCGCCCCGCACGACGGCTTCGCGCGCGCCGGACCCGCGTGGCGGCAGCCCTGGGGATCGCGGCGGTCTCCGTCGCCGCGGTCGCGGGCTGCGGCGCGGGACTGACCACCGACCGTCCCGTCGCCGGAGCGCCCGCGCCCGGTACGACCGCCGGGCCGACCGGTTCGGTGACGCCCGCCGCCCCGATGGCGGCGTCGGTGCCGGAGCGCCTGGACATCCCCGCCATCGGGGTCGACACCCCGCTGCTGCGACTGGGTCTGGCGGCGGACGGGACCGTCCAGGTCCCGCCCATCGCCGCGCACGCCCCGGCCGGCTGGTACGACGGCTCGGTCACCCCGGGCCAGCGCGGGTCCTCGGTCGTCCTCGGACACGTCACCGTCGGCCGGTACGGCGACGGCGTGTTCCTGAAGCTCGGGCGACTCGCCGGCGGGGACCGTGTCGAGGTGACCCGCGCGGACGGCACCACCGCCGACTTCACCGTCACCTCCGCGCACCGCTACGCCAAGTCCGCGTTCCCGAGCCGCGAGGTCTACGGACCCGACCCCCGGCCGGTGCTGCGCCTGGTCACCTGCGCCGGGAGTCCGGACGCGGCCACCCACAGCTATCCGGACAACCTCGTCGTCACCGCCGTCCTGACCGGCACGACCGGCTCGACCGGCCACGGCGGCTGACCCGCCCCGGTGATCCACTCCGCCGAACCGTCCCGCTGATCCACCCCGCCGATCCGGCCTGCTGACCCATCCGGGAGAACCCGCCCATGCGACACCACCGCCCGCTCCGCCCCTGCGGCACCGTCGAGTCGCACCGTCTCGCCTTCCAGGCGCGCCCGTGCCGCGGGTCGCTGCGCCGTCCCGTCTGCTGCCCGGTGCTGCACCTGGCCGGCGAGCTCGACATCGCCGCCACGTCCGCGCTGCTGGTCGAGGTCGCCCGCACCCTCGACCTGCCGCGCCGACACGCCGGGGCGGGCCTGGTGCTGGACCTCGGCGCGCTGACCTTCTGCGACGCGGCCGGACTCACCGGCCTGCTGCGGGCCAGGCGTCTGGCCCACGCCGCTGGGGTGCCGGTCTTCCTGGCGGCCCCGCCGAACAAGGTGTCGCTCATCCTCGCGGTGTGCGAGCTGGAGCGCTGCTTCCCGCTGCACCCCTGGGCGCAGGGCCGACGCGCCCCGTGCTCCGGGCCGTGAGCAGCGCGGGTCAGGAGGGCGTGGACCCGTCGGCCGTCTTGGACTCCACCCGCCCGAACGCGCCGGGGTCGGCCGACAGCGCGTCACATGCCTTCTGCCAGGCGGGATCGGCCGGGTCGAGCGCGCTGCGCAGGTAGGCCCAGCTCAGGTGCCGGACCGCGGTGACGCGGTCGGGGTTCTCGTCGGTGGTCTCGGCGACGTCGTAGCCGGAGATCCCGCCGAGGCCGTGTCCCGCGCCGAAGACGGTGAGCAGCGTCTTGGGTGCGGGGGAGAGGTGGTACGGGTCCGTGTGCCAGGCCGGGCCGCGGACGGTCAGGTGCGGCGAGGGGTCGTCGTCGCCCGCGACCACCAGGGCGGGCGTGGCCATGGCCGAGAAGTCGATGGTGGAGAAGAACGGATAGTGCTCCACCACGAAGTCGGTGAGCGCGTCGCCGCCCCGGCCGGGCGCGGCCAGCAGGACCCCGGCCTTGATGCGCGGCTCGGTCAGGTCCACCTCCGCCCCGCTGCCGGGGTCGGTGAGCCGCGCTCCCAGCAGCAAGCTCGCGGTGTGGCCGCCCATGGAGTGGCCGGCCACGGCCACCCTGCCGCGGTCCAGGCGGCCGCGGAGGCCGGGGACGGCCGCCTCGATCGCGTCGAGCCCGTCGAGGATGCGGGACATGTCCTTTGCGCGGGAGCGCCAGTACAGCGGCGCCTCGGGGTCGTCGGGATCCAGGTTCAGCCTGCGCGAGCTCAGGTGGGTCGGCTGGATCACGGCGAAGCCGTGCGCCGCCCAGAAGTCGACGAGCGGGGCGTAGCCGTCCAGGGAGGAGAGGTGGTTGGACGGACCCTGGCCGTGCGAGAGGAGGACGATCGGCAGATCGTCACCGCTCACCGGCACGGACACGCGTACCTCCAGGTCGACGGCGCGGCCGGGGGCCGGCAGCGTCACGGGGGCGACCGAGAGGACGGGGGAGGGCACGCCGATGGTGGCGGCGGCGTAGGTCGGTGCGGAGGTCGGTGCGGAGGTCATGAGGGGAGCCCTTCCGGCGATGGCGGACAGGAACGCCGCGCTCGGCTAGTCTCTAAGCGGAGCGTTGTTCCGAAACTATACGGATCAGCGTTCCGCTTAGTCAACGGTCCACGAGAGAGGGACGTGCGGTGTCCGCACCGGAACAGCCCGCAGGAGTAAGGCCCGCGGCAGAAGAGTCCGCCGCAGCAGGGACCGGCGCGGCAGGGACCGCGCCCGTGCGGGGCAGGCGCGCGGACGCGCTGCGCAACCAGCAGACGCTGCTCAGCGCCGCGGCCGAGGTGTTCGTCGACGCGGGCGTCGACGCGCCGATCCGCCAGATCGCGGCCAAGGCGGGCGTCGGCATCGGCACCATCTACCGGCACTTCCCGACCCGGGCGGACCTCGTCGTCGCCGTCTACCGGCACCAGGTCGAGGCCTGCGCCGAGGCCGGGCCCGCCCTGCTGGCCGAGGGCGGCTCACCGCTGGCGGCGCTGCGTCAGTGGGTCGACCTGTTCGTGGACTTCCTCGTCACCAAGCACGGGCTCGCCAGCGCGCTCCAGTCCGACAGCGGCGGCTTCGAGGCCCTGCACGCCTACTTCCTCGACCGCCTCGTGCCCGTCTGCGGGCAGCTCCTCGACGCCGCGTGCGACGCGGGCGAGATCACGCCCGGCGTCCGCCCGTACGAACTCATGCGCGGCATCGGCAACCTCTGCATCGGCCGTGACGACGACCGGCGCTACGACCCCCGCCGCCTCGTCGACCTGCTGCTGCGGGGGCTCGGCCGGGAACCGTCAGACCACTGACGCGGTCTCAGTACTCGCCCTTGATCACGAAGAAGGAGCCGCGGATCACGCCGGCCAGCTTCGACTTCTGACGCGCGAACTTGAAGCGGGTCGCCAGCTCCTCGGGGACGTCCATGCCCTCGGAGAGCTTGAACCCCACGGCCCGCTTGCCGCCCTCCTCGATGCCGTACATCACGTTGACCGACAGGCCGGACTCGTAGAACACGTACGCCATGCGCAGGCCGTCGACCTCGAAGGAGGTCACCTCGAGCGGGCGGGCGGCGATGACGATGTCGCGCTCCTCGGCGAGGACGCGGTTGATCCAGTCGAGCACCTCCGGCGCCTCGTCCACCGGGCTGACGGTGAAGACGTGGTCGTACTTGTTCCTGTAGTAGCGGGCCTCGTTGGCGCGCAGTCCGGCGAGAGCCTCCGCGACCGGGGACGACTCCAGGCCGACGGTGGACACGTTCACGAAGTCGACGGCGTAGGGCATGCGTTCTCCTCAGGACGACGGTCCGGATCCGGACATCATCCCAGCTTGCGGCGCTCCGGGTCAGAACAGCGACAGACCGGGGATGCTCTCCAGGTCGGACAGGACCAGCTCGCGCTCCTCCGCCTCCGCGATGTCGTCCGCGGCGGCCAGGGCCTGATCGGCCCAGGCGCGGGCCTGCTCCTTGTCACCGCCGACGGCCGCCGCGCGGGCCAGCGCCTCGAAGGCGAAGGCCAGGTCCCAGTCGCCGATCCCGTTGTCCCGGCAGATCTCCAGGCAGCGGCGCGCGTGGTGCAGCGCGGGCTCGGCGCGTCCGAGCACGGCGTAGACACGGGAGCACTGCCACTCGCCGCGGCTGCGGTTGGCGGCGGCGCCGACCTGTCCCCAGTGGTAGCGGGAGGCGTGGGCCATGTGGAGCATCCGGTCGTCGTCCTCGACCGAGCGGTCCTCCTGCTCCAGCAGCCGCCACACGCCGTTGAACAGGTCGGCGGCGAGCTTGCGCTCGTCCTCGGCGGTGGTCTCGGTCCGGGGCCGGCTGTCGGTCATGGCGGTGGTGATCCCTTCACTGATGAGGTGGTCGGTGCGATGGAGGGCGCCTCGGATCCGGTCCAGTCGTGCCTGGAGCCGTCGGCGGTGCTGGGCCAGGACGCGCCGGGTGGCCGCCGCCGGGTCGCCGTCGGCGGCCAGGCAGGCTCGGACCTGCTCCAGCGGGACGTCCACGGAACGCAGGACCTGGATGAGCCGGGCGGTGGCGACCTGGTCCTGCCGGTAGTAGCGGTAGCCGGTCCCGGGGTCGACGGCGGCGGGCTCCAGCAGCCCGACCCGGTCGTAGTGCCTCAGGGCTTTGGTGGTCAGGCCGGTCTGACGGGCCAGTCGGCCGATCGTGACCAGCCGCTCCGCTCTCTCGTTCACAGCCCGAATCTAGAACCTTGCCCCACGGCAAGCTCAAACCGCCACCGCTGGTCACTGCGTTCCCCTGCGCCGCAGGACTCCGCGGTGACGTGTCTGAGCGGCTCCCGCGCCGTCCGGGGGGTTGTGCGCGGGAGCGCTCCCAAGAGGATCCCCCGCTTCCGCCCACCCTGTCCAGAGGGCGTCGAGGCGCCCTCGAAGGCGATCTTCCCGCCGGGATTCCCGCCTTTCGTGCCACCGGCGGAGGCCGGAAGGGGTGGACCCGTCCGGGGGTCAGGCCCGAAGGTGGGCGGTATGTGTGATCACCATGTCGCGGCGAGCGGTCCCGCGGGCCCTGTCGAAGCCGCCCCGAGTGCGAGTGCGAGTGAAAGCGGGCGTGCGAGTGGGCTCGCGGAGGCCGGGGAGGTGCGGCGCTTCTGGGGCCGGCTCGGTCTTCCGGGGCTGGTCGACGTGCACACGCACTTCATGCCCGAGCGCGTCCTGCACAAGGTCTGGGAGTACTTCGACACGCAGGGCCCGCTGATCGGAGGCGTGGAGTGGCCGATCACGTACCGGGCCGAGGAGGCGGAACGAGCGGACGTGCTGCGGGAGTTCGGCGTCCGGGCCTTCACCTCGATGCTCTACCCGCACAAGCCCGGCATGGCCCGGTGGCTGAACGGGTGGGCGGCCGACTTCGCCGCCCGGACGCCCGAGTGCGTGCACACCGCCACCCTGTACCCCGAGCCGGGCGTGGAGGACTACGTCCGCGAGGCCGTCGAGGCCGGCGCGCGCGTCTTCAAGGCACACGTCCAGGTGGGCGCCTACGACCCGGCCGACGAACTGCTGCGCCCGGCGTGGGGCCTGCTGGCGGAGGCCGGGATCCCCGTCGTGATCCACTGCGGCTCCGGGCCCGCGCCCGGCAAGCACACCGGCCCCGAGCCGATCGCGCGGGTGCTGGCGCGCGATCCGGGGCTGCGGCTGATCGTCGCCCACCTCGGCATGCCCGAGTACGAGGACTTCCTCGACCTGGCCGAGCGGTTCGGAGAGGTGCGGCTGGACACGACGATGGCGTTCACCGACTTCACCGAGCAGCTGATGCCCTTCCCGCGCCGGGCCCTGCCCCGCCTCGCGGCGGTCGGGGACCGCGTGCTGCTGGGCTCCGACTTCCCCAACATCCCCTACCCCTACCTGCGGCAGCTCCAGGCCCTGGAGCGGCTCGGCCTCGGGGACGAGTGGCTCCGGGCCGTGTGCCACGACAACGCGGCCCGGCTGTTCGGCGTGTGACCCGGTTTTCGGCGTGTGAACGGGTCAGGCGCCGGGTCGGGCGCCCCTTCGCCGCAGCAGACGACGCAGGAGCCCGCGCGGCCGGGAGCTCAGGACCGGCGGCGGGGCCGCCGGGCTCTCCGGCTGAGCGGGACGGCGGGCGCGCCAGTCGGCGACCACGTCCTCGACGTCGTAGGGGACCAGGTTGAGCGGCGGGCCCTGCGTCGGTTCGCGCAGCAGTGTGCGGATCTTCTCGTTGATCTCCAGGACGATCCGCCGCACCTCCGCCTCGCTCGCCGCGGCGGACGCGGCGGCGAGCGCGTCCTCGGCCTCCTTGCGCAGGGCGAGGGTGGGCGGCAGGAAGGACAGCCCCTCCCGCGCCAGCTTCTGCTTGACCCACCACAGCTCGTCGTACGGCTCGTCGACGTCGGGCAGGGGTTCACCGGTCCCCGGCAGGTTCTCGAACTCGCCGCGCTCCTGCGCCTCCCGGATCTGCTGGTCGACCCAGGACTCGAAGCTCAACCCCGCCGGCTTGCGCTCGGTCATGCCACCCATCCTACGGAAACGCGGCGCGGCCCTCGGCGTCGTCGTCGAGGGCCGCGCGGCACGGAGGCGGGGCTGTCAGGGGCGTTCGAGGACGTTCAGGGTGTTGGTCGCGTCGTCGACGAAGTAGACCTTGCGGTGGTCCCGGTCGACGGCCAGGCCGAAGAGCGCGCCGGCGCCGGCCGGGCTGCCGCTGGAGTCGAGCGTGCGGACGGCGAGCTGGCGACCGTCGGCGGCGGTGTCGACCAGGTTCCCGTCGCCGCTGTTGACGGTGAGGATCTCGTCGTGCGGCGCGACGGCCAGCCCGAGCGGGCCGTTGAGCGCGCCGCCGGAGGTGACGACCCGTCCGGTGCCCGCGGTGTCGCGCCGGGTGGAGGCGTCGCGGATGGCGGTGATCCGGTTGCCCAGGGTGTCCGCCACGTAAAGGGTGTCGTCGTCGCCGAGGCCGACGCCGGTGGGGCCGATGACGAGGGCGTTCGGGTCGGTGCGCTCGGCGAAGCCGGAGCCGATCGTGGTGGTGGACATCAGCGTCGGCGGCTGGTCCTCGCCGTGGCTGCAGAGCGTGAGCCGCAGGACGGTGCCCCTGTGGACGACCCTCCCGTTGGCGCGCACGGTGCCGTTGAGGACGTTGGTGACGAACAGGTCGGTGGTGTCGCCGTGCGTGGCGGCCGTCATGTCCCAGGGGCCGTTGATGCCGTGGCCGGCGATGGTCTCGCGGACCCGGCCGCGCTCGTCGAGGACGATCAGGCAGCCCGCCTTGGCGGTGGCGGAGGTGCCGTCCTTGGTGGGCAGACTGCCGACGACCACCCAGCCGCCGGGCAGGACGGACAGCGCGGTGGTCAGCCCGACGCCGCCGGGGCACGGTCCCGGCAGGTGCCGGCGGTCGATCCGCGCGAACTGGCTGACCTCGCCGCGGGGGCTGACCTCGACCAGGGTGGTGCCGGTGCCCTGCTGGTTCTTCTTGTTGTTGAAGTTGCTGACCAGGATGTCGCCGCGGCGCAGCTTCCCGTCGCTGTGCTGGATCAGCACGGTGCCGTAGGGGTTCACGTCCCCGTTGGCCGGGACGGTCGAGGCGATGGTGCGCACGGTGTGGAGCGGGCCGACGAACGGCCCGCCGCCGGCGGCGGCGGGAACAGCGGCGGTCACGGTGAGCGCGGTGGCCGCCAGGCCGGTCAACGCGGTCAGACAGGCACGCACTACGGGTTTTCTCACGAGCTTCCCTCCGGGACGTCGTCAGGTCGCCCGCCGGTCGGGGCGGCCGACGGCCACGCTAGGCCGCGCCTTCGCGGCGGCCGGGTCGGCTCGCGCTCGGCACGTGCGAAACCAGCCGGATGGCAGGGGTGTTCGCGGTGGGAACGTTGCTGCGACAGGGACCGGCCGCGGTCGCCCCGGGGCTCAGCGCAGGGTGGCGCCGCGCAGGAGCAGCAGGGCCAGGTCGAGGGCGCTGAGGCCGATGGTGAGCAGGAACGGGAGGCGGCTGTCCGGGCGGCGTGCGCGGGGGAGGGCGGCGGCCGCCGTCAGCGCGGCGGCGACCGCCAGCCCGGTCCACCCGACCGGCCCCGGCGGGCCGGCCGGGCCGAGGGCGAGCAGGACGGAGGCGCCGAGGAGCGCGGACGCGGCCAACACCCGGCTGCGGGTGCGACCGAGGCGGTGGGGAAGCCCGCGGACGCCCTCGGCGAGGTCGGCGTCGATGTCCGGCAGCACGTTCGTCAGGTGCCCGCCCACTCCGAGCAGGGCGGCGGCCGCGAGCAGCCAGCCGGGCGGCCACGGCCGGCCGGGCAGACCGAGGGTGACGAAGGCGGGCAGCAGCCCGAAGGCCACCGCGTAGGGGAGCCAGGACCAACGGGTCCGCTTGAGGAACGCGTTGTAGGCGAGCGCCGAGGCGACCCCCGTCAGATGGGCGGCGCCGGCCGCCGCACCGGAGGCGAGGGAGAGCGGCACGCAGGCCGCGCCCGCGGTGAGGGCCGCGGCGCGGGCGGTGGACGCGGCCAGCGTCCCGGCGGCGAGCGGCTTGTCGCGGCGTCCCGCCGCGATGTCGCGCCGCACGTCGAGCACGTCGTTGCTCCAGCCGACGCAGAGCTGACCGCTGAGCACGGCGAGGCCCACCCCCAGGCACCCGGCCGCGCCCCGGCCGACGGCGGCGGCCAGCGCGGCGGCCATCCCGGTCACGGCGAACGCGGGGGCGGGGTGCGCGGCGAGCAGCAGCGCCACGGGAGATCCAGCCCGCCGCACCACGGCTTCGATGGGCACCGCCCGATCCTACGGCCGCACCCCCCCACCGACCCTCGCTGCCGCGCCGCGCGGCACCGGGCAGCAGTTGTCGACGGGGTGTCAGGCACGCGGGGGGAGTCGCGTATCGCGGGATCCGGGGGTGCCTGCGCCTACGATGGCGGGATGACCCGGATTGTCGCGGTTCATGGCGTCCTGCCGGCGTACCGGTACCCGCAGGGTGAGATCACCCGGATGGTGGGCTCGGCCTGTCGGCTGCCGCGCGGGGACCGGGACGTGCTGGAGCGCGTGCACGCGTCGTCAGGGGTGACGGCGCGTCATCTGGCGCTGCCGCTGGACCGGTACGCCGACCTGGACGGGTTCGGGGCGCGCAACGACGCCTTCGTCCGCGCCGCGCTGGAGCTCGGACGCGACGCCGTCCAGGGCGCGCTGGACCAGGCGGGTCTCACCGCCGCCGACGTGGACCTGGTCGTCTCCACCTCCGTGACCGGCATCGCCGCGCCCTCCCTGGAGGCGCGGCTCGCCGCGCGCCTCGGGCTGCGAGCGGACGTGAAGCGGGTGCCGGTCTTCGGCCTCGGGTGCGTCGCGGGCGCCGCCGGCCTGGCGCGGCTGCACGACTACCTGCTCGGCCATCCCGAGGAGACGGCCCTGCTGCTCTCGGTCGAGCTGTGCTCCCTCACCCTCCAGCGGGCCGACGCGTCCATGCAGAACCTCGTCGCGGGCGCGTTGTTCGGCGACGGCGCGGCCGCCGCCGTGGCCGTGGGCTCCCGCCGCGACGCGCGCGACGCGCAGGGCGGTCGGGACGGTCGGAACGGGCCCGAGATCGTCGCGACCCGCAGCCACCTCTTCCCCGGCACCGAGGACCTCCTCGGCTGGACGATCGGCGACACCGGCTTCCACATCATGCTCGGCGCCGACCTGCCCGACCTGGTGCAGCGTCAGCTCGGTCCGGTGGTGCACGGGTTCCTCGCCGACCACGAGGTCAAGGCGGGCGACGTGACCGCCTGGGTCTGCCACCCGGGCGGCCCGAAGGTCCTGGACGCGGTGCGCGACGCCGTGGACCTGCCCGCGCGGGCCCTGGAACTGACCTGGCGCTCGCTCGCCGAGGTGGGCAACCTGTCGTCGGCCTCCGTGCTGCACATCCTGCGCGACACCCTCGCGCTGCGGCCGCCTCCGCCGGGCTCGCCGGGGCTGCTGCTGGCGATGGGGCCCGGATTCTGTGTCGAACTCGTCCTCCTGCGCTGGTAGCCGCCGATGAACGCCTACACCGTCCTGATCCTGCTGGTCGCCCTGGAACGCCTGGCCGAGCTGGTGACCGCGCAGCGGCACGCGCGCTGGAGCCGCGCCCGGGGCGGCGTCGAGCACGGCGCGGGCCACTACCCCGTCATGGTCGTGCTGCACACCGGCCTGCTGGCCGGATGCCTGCTGGAGACCGCCCTGCTGCACCGGCCCTTCCTGCCGTGGCTGGGCTGGCCCGCGCTCGCGGCTGCGCTGTCGGCGCAGGCCCTGCGCTGGTGGTGCATCGCCACGCTCGGGACCCGCTGGAACACGCGGGTCATCGTCGTGCCGGGCCTGCCGCTCGTGGACCGGGGCCCCTACCGGTGGCTGCGGCACCCGAACTACCTCGCCGTGGTCGTCGAAGGGGTCGCCCTGCCGCTGGTCCACGCCAACTGGATCACCGCGGCCGTGTTCACCCTCGTGAACTGGCCGTTGCTGGTCACCCGGGTGCGCTGCGAGAACGCCGCACTGACGCTGGCGACGGCGGCGGGGTGATCGACCTCCTGGTCGCCGGGGGCGGTCCCGCCGGGCTCGCCACCGCGATCCACGCCGCGCGCGCCGGGCTGCACGTCGTCGTCGCCGAACCCCGCCGGGGCCCGATCGACAAGGCGTGCGGCGAGGGACTCATGCCCGGCGGCGCGGCCGCCCTCGTCGAACTCGGCGTCCGGCTCACCGGGCAGCCGCTGCACGGCATCCGCTACCTCGACGGGCGTCACCGGGCCGAGGCGCGGTTCCACCGCGCGCCGGGCCTGGGCGTGCGCCGTACCGCGCTGCACGCCGCGCTCGCGCGCACGGCCGAGCAGCTGGGCGTGCCGGTGCTGCCCGTCCGCGTCGACGCCGTGCGGCAGCACGACGACCGCGTGCACGCCGCCGGGGTCGAGGCCCGCTATCTGGCCGCCGCGGACGGCCTCCACTCGCCGACCCGGCGCGCGCTCGGCCTCGACCGGCCGGTGTGCGGGCCCCGGCGTCACGGGCTGCGCCGGCACTTCGCCGTGGCCCCGTGGTCGGACTGCGTCGAGGTGCACTGGTCGGACCGGGCCGAGGCCTATGTCACCCCGCTCGGGCCGCAGTTGGTGGGCGTCGCGGTGCTGGCCTCGGGACGCGGCTCCTTCGAGCAGCACCTGGCCTGCTTTCCCGCGCTCGCCGAGCGGCTGCGGAGCGCCGCCGCCGGGCCGGTCCGGGGCGCGGGGCCGATGCGGCAGCGCGCGTCGTCGCGGGTGGCCGGGCGGGTGCTGCTCGTCGGCGACGCGGCCGGATACGTGGACGCGCTCACCGGGGAGGGCCTCTCACTGGCGCTGTCGGGGGCGGCCGCGCTGGTGGAGTGCGTCCGCGCGGACCGGCCCGAGGCGTACGAGCGCGCCTGGCGTCGGGCGACGCGCCGCCACCGCGCGCTCACCGGCGCGCTGCTGTGGACCCGTCAGCGGGCCGCGCTCGCCCCGTACGTCGTCCCGGCCGCGGCCCGCCTGCCGCTGCTGTTCAGCGGGCTCGTCAACGGGCTCGCGTGAGCTCCTGCGGCTCGGGCCCGGAGTGCGGGAGCCGCAGGAGCACGGTCACGTCCAGCGGTAGTCGCTGACCTGGCCGTCGGTGACGGTGATGCTGCCGTGGGGGGTGTCGTCCCCGCCCCAGACGGTGTAGCGGCCGACGGGGAGCGGGGTGATCACGGCCGCGTACACGGTGCGGTCGGGCAGGTGGCGCGGGCGGACCGCCGCGTGGGTCCGCTGCTCCGGGCGGGCCTCCGGGCTGGTGTGGATCTCCAGGCCGTCCTCCGCGTCGGTGGCGTGGATGACCAGGGTCCCGGTTCCCGCGCCGATGTCGAGGACGACGCTCCCCTCGCGGGAGGGCGCCGGCAGGGGCGGGTGCTCGTGTCCGTGCTGGTGCGGCATCAGGTGGCTGTGCTCGTGGGTCTGAGTGGTGGTCATGACCGGCTCCTTCGGGGCGGGTCGGGCGCCGGCGCCCGTGGGGTGTCCCCACGGGCGCCGGACCGGAAGGGGCCGTGGGTCAGGAGGAGGGGTGGTGGTAGCCGTCGTAGGGGACGCCGAGGTAGGGGAAGTCGGGCAGGTACGGGGTCCCGGGCGAGGTGTCGGTGAGGCCGTCGGTGATCACACCGGCCGCCGCGTCGGGCGTGTAGCCGTGGTCGACGAGCGCGTAGGTGAGGCCCGCGATGGCGCGCAGCTCGACGGTGACGACGTCGTCGAAGACCCGGCGTCCGTTGGGGAACCCGGCCGGGTCGCCGCCGATCAGGCCGAGGATGTTCGGCCGCCGCGACGGCGGGATCGCGACGTTGAGGCGCAGCATGTCGGCCTCGGTGCTTCCGGTGAAGTTCTGGAAGCCCGGCACGACGCCCTGGGGGATGCCGGTGAGCAGGATCGCGAGCAGGTCGGCCCGGGGCTTGCCGGAGGCGTCCAGCGCCGCCAGGTTCGGGAACACCCCCGGGTAGAGCACGGGCAGCAGGCCCGCGAGTTCGGGCTTGGCCACGTACGAGGCGAACCGCTTGTCGTCCGACGGGGGCAGCGCGTTCCACTCGTCCTTGCGCGCCATCGGCACGAGGACCTCGTTGAACAGCGGGTTGCCGAGCCGCGAGACCTGGACGAAGGGCCCCGACTCGCAGTCCTCGCCCTTGCCCTCCTCGATGATCCGCGAGGCGCGGCGGCTCGCCGAGGTCCACACGCCGATGACCGCGCGCGGGTCGAAGACGTCCTTGCCGTGCCAGCCGTTGCGGGTCAGTTCGTCGATGGGGACCTGGAGCGCGATGCTGTGGACGTTCAGTTCCTTGGTGGCGTTCACGCCGGGCTGGTCCGGCAGGCCCTGCGCCTTGGCGAAGACCTGCAGGGACTGGAACGGGCGCAGGTCGGCGAGGTCGAAGATGGAGCCGAGGTCGACGTAGAACCCCTCGGCGCGCTGGCCGGCGAAGACCCGGCGACGGCTGCCCAGGTGGTGCACGGCCTCGCGGGCGAGCTTCGGGTAGTCGGGCGTGGACAGCGGGCCGATGTTGCACGGCGGGCACTTCAGGTCCTTGCCCAGCACCGTCTCACGGCCGTGCTCCACGCGGGTGACCGAGTAGGTCTGGCGGCGGTTCCAGTTCGGCGAGTCCAGCGAGTCGATCGGACCGGTGTTGTAGAGGAACGTGTCGTTGTTGCGCAGGTGGGTGGCGAACCGGAACCGGTACGTGACGTCCGCACGGCCGTCGCCGTCGTTGTCGATGTGGATCTCGTACAGCACGTCGTCGCCGAACTCGTAGAAGTTCGGGCCGCCGGCCGGGTTCTGCAAGGGGATGTAGTTGGCGATCAGCGTGACGGTGTCGCGCGCGTCGGGGCTGACGAACGCGTACAGGTCGGTGCTGTCGGCGACCGGGTCCTTGGAGATCTCGGGGGCTTCGCGGTGGGAGGACAAGGGGAACCTCGCAAAGGGTGGTGCGCAGGGGTGATGGTGCCTCAGGACAGGTGGGCGTCCGGCCGGGTCCGCCGGGGGCGTCCCCGGCCGGGTCTCCCAAGGGCGTCGCGTCAGCGCGCGGCGCGCAGCAGCGCGGCGACGAGCTTCTGGTCGCGGACCCGGTGGTGCTGGTGACCGTGGAAGATGTCCAGCTCGCCGGTGCGCGCGTCGACGACGCGGACCACGAACGGCTCGTCGCCCGACGGCGCGGGAGCGTGTTCGGGGGTCGGGCGGGTCGCCTCCCGGGCCGTCTCCGGGTCCGCGGCATCTGTGCGCGGAGCCGCCGCGGCGACGCCGGCCAGTCCGGCGTTCAGGGCGAATCCGGCGGCGACGGTCGCGGCGCCGGTCGCGGTGGCGTTCTGGATCAGCCGTCGGCGCGAGAGGGGTGACGAAGCGGCAGGCCGGTCGTCATCGAGGGTTTCGGGCATGGGCGGTCCTCCGGGG
>NZ_BBPQ01000094.1:20210-23560 GCF_000787855.1 Streptacidiphilus anmyonensis
CGGGGACGGGTGGGCGGGGAAGCCGCGATCGCCGGGCCCCGCGTCGACCGGCCGTCACAAGGGCCGGTCAGCCCCTGCGGCAGGCGGTCGAAGGGGGCGGGAGGGAAGGAACCGGACGAGACGGCGACGATTGATCGCAGTCAAGCCGGGACATTACGGACAGTCAAGAACCGCACACGCACCGCGCCGTCCTGCACGTCCGACCGGGTGAACGTCACGGACGGCCGGGTGCCCGCGCATGCTGCTGCGCGTGATCCTGATGGAACTTGTTGACTCATGCTCATTTCACCTTCATATTGAGCAGAGTTCAACGAAACTCCCCACCCTCACCCTCACCCTGGAGACGATCCATGGGTCACCGAAGCCTGCCCTCCTTCTGCCGCGTCGCCCTCGGCGCGGCCCTCGCCCTCACCGGTGCGCTGGGCGCCCTGGCCACCGCTCCCGGCGCCCGAGCCGCGACCTCGACCACCACCGCCATCAGCGTCGACGGCTCGAAGCCCGGCCTGGTCTTCGACGGCGTCGGCGCGATCTCCGGCGGTGGCGGCAACTCCCGCCTGCTGGCGGACTATCCGCCGCGCCAGCGTGACCAGCTGCTCGACTACCTGTTCAAGCCCGGCTACGGCGCCGCGCTCCAGACGCTCAAGCTGGAGATCGGCGGCGACACCAACTCCACCGACGGCGCCGAGCCCAGCATCGAGCACACCAAGGGCGTGGTCGACTGCGACAACGGCTACGAGTGGTGGCTGGCGGAGCAGGCCCAGGCGCGCAATCCGAAGATCAAGTTCTACGGCCTGGCCTGGGGCGCGCCCGGCTGGATCGACGGCGGATCGGGGAACTTCTGGTCGCAGGACACCATCGACTACCTGATGTCCTGGATGGGCTGCGCCGCCCAGCACCACCTGACCGTCAGCTACCTCGGCGGCTGGAACGAGCGCGGCTTCGACGCCACGTGGTACGAGCACCTCAAGGCCGCGCTGGTCTCCCACGGCTACGCCGCCACCAAGGTCGTCGCCGCGGACAGCGACTGGTCGGTGGCCGACGCCATGACCACCGATCCGGCCTTCAAGAAGGCCGTCGACATCGTCGGCGTCCACTACCCCTGCGGCTACCTCGGCTCCTTCACCTCCTGCCCGAGCACCGCGAACGCGCAGGCGCTCGGCAAGCCGCTCTGGGCGAGCGAGAACGGATCCGAGGACGCGAACGCCGGCGCCCCCGCGGTCGCGCGCGCCATCAACCGCGACTACATCGACGGCCGGATGACCTCCTACATCAACTGGCCCGTCATCGCGGCGCTCTACCCCAACCTGTTCTTCTCCTCCGACGGTATGTCGATCGCGAACCAGCCCTGGTCCGGCAGCTACTCCATCGGCTCGACCACCTGGGTCACCGCGCAGACCACCCAGTTCGCCCAACCCGGCTGGCGCTACGTCGACGCCGCCAGCGGCTACCTCGGCGGAGACCGCGCCGACGGCAGCTACGTCACGCTCAAGTCCCCGGACCAGAGCGACTACAGCACGGTCATCGAGACCATGGACGCCACCGCCGACCAGACCGCGAGCTTCAGCGTCAGCGGCGGGTTGTCGACGGGCGAGGTCCACGTCTGGGCCACCGATGTCGACTCGACCGACCCCGCCGCCTGGTTCGTCCACACCCAGGACGTCACCCCGAGCCACGGGCGCTACACCCTCACCCTGAAGCCCGGCTACGTCTACACCGTCACCACGACCACCGGCCAGGGCAAGGGAACGGCCACGCCGCCGGCCGCCGCACCGCTCGCACTGCCCTACGCCGACGACTTCGAGAAGCCGGCCACCACGACCTCCCCGCAGTACTTCACCGACATGAACGGCGCCTTCCAGACCGTCCCGTGCGGCGGTGGCCGCGCCGGGACCTGCCTGCGCCAGATGGCGGCGAGCACCCCGATCCGCTGGACCGACGAGCCCTACGACGCCCCCTACACCATCATGGGCGACGGCGGTTGGACCAACTACACCGTCAGCGCCGACACCCTCTTCGAGCAGGCGAGCACGGTCGAACTGCTCGGCCGGGTCAACCAGCAGGGGTGCAACAACAACGGCCTGAACGCCTACCACCTGCGCGTCTCCGACACCGGCGCCTGGTCGATCGACAAGAGCGACACCGCCTGGCACTTCACCACCCTCGCCTCCGGCACCACCGCCGCGCTCGGCACCGGAACGTGGCACAGCGTCGCGCTCACGATGCAGGACACCACCCTGACCGCGACCGTCGACGGGCGCGTCGTGGGCACCGCCACCGACGGCAGCTTCACCAACGGCCAGGCCGGCCTCGGCGTGACCGGCTACCAGACCGACGAGTTCGACGACTTCTCCCTCACCCCCGGGACCCCGGGCCCCTCGCACGTCGGCCCGATCAGCTCCGCCCTGCCGGGCAAGTGCGTCGACGACGCGGGTGACTCCGCCGTCGACGGCACGGCGGTGCAGCTGTGGGACTGCACCGGCGGCAGCTCGCAGGTGTGGACGTGGTCCAACGGCAGCCTCACGCACGACGGCAAGTGCCTCGACGTCACCGGCCAGGGCACCGCGAACGGCAGCCAGGTCGAGCTGTGGACCTGCAACGGCGGCTCCAACCAGCAGTGGACGCCGCAGCCGGACGGCAGCCTGGTCGGCGCCCAGTCGGGCCGCTGCCTCGACGACCCGGCGGCGTCCACCGCGAACGGCGCCCGGCTGGAGATCTGGGACTGCAACGGCGGCGCCAACCAGCAGTGGAAGCTGCCCTAGCGTCGGCGCGAAGCTCCGCTCCCCGGGCCTGTTCCCGGGGAGCGGAGCTTCGGCTTCGTGGTCGGTCAGGAGGCGCGCCAGCCGCCGAAGCCGCCTTCGCTGGGGCCGCCGGGCGTGCCCGAGCCGCCGAATGGAGCACCTGGGACTGGGCGTTCTTGAGCCGGGACGGTAGAAATGCCGACTGAACGACTCATGAGGCTTGAATGAGAGAAGAGTCAACGCAGCATATGACGTGAATATGCGAATGGTCACGGGCCGGCAACGAAGCATTCTGTGCGGATGATATGAAAACCCGTCCCTATGTTTTGCTGACCATCACTGACGGGTCTCCGCAGTTTACGGATCAAGTAACAGTGGCGAGTTCTGCGAGGTCAGTGGGGTCCGGCTCGGGCATGGTCGGATTCTCCACCTTGATCAAGGCGGGGAATCGGCACGATCCGAATCCGGGAACCATTTATGACGCCCCATCAGGCCCAAGCGCAAGTAGCACCGCCGGACCTACGAAGCGTCGACGGGCGGATAGCGACACTGCGAGTCGCGCAACCACCCGAGGCACGCACGTTGTTGGACATCCTCGGCGCGTCGGCGCGA
>NZ_BBPQ01000093.1 GCF_000787855.1 Streptacidiphilus anmyonensis
GGCTCTGGCGCGAGTTCCGTGATTGCCGAGAAGTCGATCTTCAGGGTTGGAGCAGTACGCGCTTTCGCAGGAGGTCGGGTTTGCCCCGGCCGAACATCTGGCGCTTGATCAGTTTCAGTCGGTTGACGTGGCCCTCTACTTGGCCGGAGCTCCACTCGGTGCTGAGTCCGGCCATGACGGCGTCCCAGTCTCTGCGGAGTCCGGTGGCGAATCGCCGCAGTTCGGGCAGGGGGCTCGCCTCGGCGTCGGCGACCCACGGTTCGAGCTTCTCGCGACCGGTGCGGTTGACGAGCATGTCGGCGAACCGGCCGATGAGCCGGTGCGCCGCGTCGAGGTCGGGGCAGCGGTCGCGCAGGTCCTTGAGCGTGGTGAGGTCATCCTCGCCCCGCCGGTCGGGGTGGGTGAGGACCATGGTGGTGACCTCGCGGGCGGTGGGGAGGGGCGGCTTCGTGCCTGGCGCGTTGTCGGCCTTGAGCCGGTGGACGAAGCGGCGGACGGTGCGTTCGCTGACCTTCGCTCCGCGTTGGAGGAGCTCCTTTTGGAGGAGGTCGGCGCTGTCGCAGCCCTCGGAGAAGCGGGAGACGAGGTAGCCGGCGTGCTCGTCCAGGAGTGTGCGCCGGCCGCCTGTGGGGCCGCCTCCGATCAGTTCCTCGGGCGTGGCCGCGCGCATGTACTTCCGGATCGTCTTGCCGTCTTTGCGCAGGTCGGCGACGATCGCGCTGTGGCGGACGCCTTTGTCCATGAGCGCGTGGACGGCGGCGTGCAGTTCGCGGATGTTGCGCGCCCGCTGTCCCTCGGCCATGGTGGCGGCCGGCTTCTCGACCGGAGGCGGGGTCCACTCGGTGCGCAGGCGTTTGACCAGGCGCTCCGTGGCGTCGGCGAGGTTTTGCCAGAGGTGGAACCGATCAGCGACCTGGGTTGCGGTACCGGCGGTCCGGTTGGCGCCCTCGGCGTAGCAGGAGGCGCGGTCTCGGCAGATGATCTCCGCCCCGGGGTGCTGGGTGAGCCAGTCGGCGAGGGCGTCGGCGGAGCGTTCGGTCAGGACGTCGACGGGGCGGCGGGTCTCCAGGTCGATCAGGATCGTGCCGTAGTGGTTGCCCTTCCTGAGGGCGAAGTCGTCGACGCCGAGAGCCCGGACGGTCCCGACGGCGGGGTCGGGCAGTGCCCGGATCAGGCGGATCATGGCGTCGCGGCCCAGGCCGACGGCCTGCAGCTCGGTCAGGCGGGCGCCGGGACGGCCCCCGAGTACGAGGGCGACAGCCTCGCGGATCCGTCGCAGGAGGATGGTGCAGCGTCCGTATCGGAACGTCAGTTCCGGGATCTGCTCGGCGAATGTTCGCCGCGGACAGTCGCCACTGTCGCAGAAGAACCTGCGTATCCGCAGGTGAAGCACGGTCTGCTGGTTGCCCACGGAGGCGTCGGCGGGTCGGCGTTCGTACCGGCTGTGCACCCGAGACGAGTCCGTACCACAGGCGGGACACGCCACCGAGGTCGCTCGGCCGCCGGCCCGAACACGGACGGTTCGGCCCACGACACCGACGGACTCGACCCGCACGTGGGCCCAGTGCGGGAACAGCATGACGAGAAGATCAGCGACAGACACCTGTGATGATCACTGGCTTCGGAGATCCACTTCTCGGGAATCACGGAACTCGCGCCAGAGCCCTCAAATTCCCCAAGTACGGCCAGTTGCGGTATCACTCGTCGTGACGCATTCAGCGACGACTGGAGCTTCCGCTCGGCCGGCAGGAGCAGGGCAGGACGGCTTCGACCGCGCTGACTCACCAACGACCTCGATGTCGGCACCGGGGGACTCACCCTGCGCTGGAACTCGGGAGGCGCCGAGGGAGCCGTCTGCCGCATCAGGAAGATCAAGAGGAAGCTCTACGGGCGAGCGGGCTTCGAGCTCCTCTGCAAGATGACCCTGCTCTCGTGAGCAAGGAGCTGCTATGCATGCGGCATGCAGACCCACGACGGCCGTTTCGACTGGATCGACGAGGAAGACGGGTTCTATCCGGTCCTGACGCTGATCGAAGGAATCACCGAGGACGAGACGATCCAGCGCTTCGGCGGAGACCCGAGCACGGCCAGGCTCCTCATCAGCGAGGAGATCTACGAGCTGCAAGCCCATCGCTCCGAGCGTTGCGGATACGTGGGCGTGGGCATCACAGGGCCGGTGGTCTTCGCATTGGAAGTGGTGGGATCGACCGGTGTCGTTCCCGGAATCCTTCGCGACCTCTCGCGCGGCGGACGCTGCTTTGGCATCCAGCTCGGCATCAACGGCGGAGATACCGTCCACTACGCGGTCGACGGCGGCCTTGTCGTCTACGAGGAGCCCTACGGGCCCGTCACACCCCTGAACGACGGTGATCCGCGGTGGAACCCTGCGTGGTGCCAGGGGCTGATCGACATCGACGACCCAACGGAGCTCTGGGGTCCGAAGCTGTTCCTGCTGGCCGAACGGGTGATGAACGTCGTCATTGAGCGGTCATGGTTCACCCGTCCCCTCCGCACCGTCGAGCTTCCCGACACCGTGGGATTCATGAACACGCCTGCCTGGGACATCCCCTGAGGCAGCACACCATCACGCTCAGTCACCGGTCCCCGTGATCGCTGCCAGACCCCACTTCGGACCGCCAACGTCACCGGAGGACGCGCCACCGCTGCAGGACGCGCCTCCTGAGGGTGCATTGTGGTGAGCCGTTTGGCCGGTGGCCTGTTGCCGGTGGCCCCACGTGCGGAATGCATCACGCCCGACACCCCATGACGTGCGGTGCCTACGGGCCCGAGCCCGTCGCCGACGTCGACCCCTCTGGCGGAATGAGGCAATCCCCGTGAAGGCCGGACACCTCCTGGTGACTCTCTGCTTGGCCGGCGTCGCCGTGGGCGCGACGGCTCCCGCGCCTGTACAGGCGGCCCCTCGGCCCCCGGGGGGCGAGGCGCCGTGCGGGACCCAGTCGGACGACTACGACGGCGCTGTCTACTATTCGAGCAACTTCTACGTCACGCTCAACAGTGACCACAGCCTCACCCTTCCGGGATCGGACGTCTTCCGTGGCGCCTGGAACGTCGCCGGGCAGGCCCTCAGTCTCAAGATCGTCGGCGGTGCGCTCTACACGAGCACGTTCCGGGGCTGCGAGAACGGTTCCACGAAGCCCGGGTTCATCGCCTTCAAGGTCTCGGACAACACGGAGGCCACGGCCGTCAGGATGAACTGACGCTGGCGCGGTCTCCCATCAGTGATCCGTTCTGAGGACGGACCCTGGCCGTCACGGCGATGACGGTCGCACGGGGGCCGTCGTCTGGTTCATCTCGTCGATCGTCTGCCACAGCCGCAGCGCCCGTGCGCGGTGCCGGTGTTCCAGGTCGGGGACGCCGGCGGCGGCGTCCAGGTCGCTGATCAGCTGCCAGCAGGCGGCCTCGTCCTGTCGGTCGCCGTGCCGGTGGAAGAGGTCCGCCGCGCGCTCCAACGCGGGAGTCGCCCGGGCCCGGTCGCTTCGGCCGGCGTAGACGCGGCCGACCTCCAGCAGCGTGTACGCGGCGCACCGCTCGTCGGTCAGTTCGTCGAACGTGGCCAAGGCCTGCCGCAGGCAGCGCAGCGCCTCGTCCGGATCACCGCGCAGATCGTGCAGGCGACTGAACCGCCTCAGCACGACCGCCACCCGATGCTCGTCGCCGAGTGCCTCGGCCTGGCGCAGGGCCCCGTCGAACCAGGCCTGCGCCTCGTCGAGTTCTCCCTGCATGAGCCGCATCACGCCCATCGAGCACGACAACTGCGCCTCAAGGTGCCGGTCGCCCTCGCCCGCCGCCATGGCCAGCGCCTGCTCGAAACGGTCGGCGGCTTCGTCGTCTCGGCCCTGGACCCGGCTCACCGTCCCCAGCATCGCCACCGACAGCGCCTCGCCGCGCTTGTCCCTGCCGTCGCGGCACAGTTCGACGGAGGATTCCAGGGCGCGGGTCGCGCCGTCGAACTCGTCCCGGTAGATGTGCAGCTGGCCAAGGCCACGCAGCAGCGCCGCCTCGCCGTGCGGGTTGCCGGCGGCCTTGGCCGCGGCCAACGCGAGCCGGTGGCCGTGCTCCCAGTCCTCGTACAGGCACCGGTGGTCGTAGTACGTCACCGCGCCGGCCGCCAGCTCCCAGGCCAACTCGTCCAAGCCCCAGTCCACGGCCAGTCTCACCGTGCCGAGCAGGTTGTCGCGTTCCGCGTCGAACCAGCCGACCGGGTCGGCCGTCAGCCGGTCCACGACGGCGTCGGGCGGCGACCGGCGCGGCGCAGAGCCGGGCGGGGCGGTCAGCAGTCCGGGCGGCAGGCGGTCGGTGCCGCGCTCGGCCAGCTCCAGCCAGGTCGACAGCACCCGGACGATCGCATCCCGCTTGTCCGTCGTCGGCAGCGGGGCGGCGATCTCCACGGCGCAGGTCCTGATCAGGTCGTGCAGCCGGTAGCGCGGCTGGCCGACGGAGTCGGTGGCGGTCAGCCGCACCAGGCTGGCGTCGACGAGGGCGTCCAGCACGTCCTCGGCGTCCGGGCGGTCCAGCAGCGCGCCGACCACCCAGCCGGGCAGGGTGTGGGCGCCGAGCAGACCCAGCAGGCCCAGCGCGCGTACCGCGTCGGCCGGCAGCAGTCGCAGGCTCAGTTCGACGCTGGCCCGCACGCTGAGGTCCCCGACCCTCAGCTCGGCCAGCCGCCGGGACTCGTCCTCCAGCCGCTCCCGCAGCACCCGCAGCGACCAGGCCGGTCGGCCGACGAGCTTGGCGCCGGCGATCCGGATCGCCAACGGCAGGTTGCCGCAGCATGCGAGGATCGCGTCGGCTTCCGCCGGTTCCCGGTTGACTCGCTGCTCGCCGACGATGCCGGTGAACAACTCCCGCGCCTCTGCCGGGCCCATCACGTCCAGGTCGATGTGCCGGGCGCCGGGAAGCTGCGTCAGCAGGGTGCGGCTGGTGATCAGCACGGCGCAGCCGTCGGCCCCGGGCAGCAGCGGCAGCACCTGGCCGGCGTGACCGGCGTCGTCCAGCACCACCAGCATCCGGCGGTCCGCCAGCAGGGACCGGTAGAGCGCGGCCCGCTCCGCCAGGCCGCTGGGCATGGCGCTGCCGACGATCGAGAGCGCGCCCAGCGCCTCGGCCAGCATCAGCGCGGGGTCCCGCGGCTCGTCCGACGTGCCGGCAAGGTCGAGGTAGAGCTGGCCGTCGGGGAAGGTCGCGCTCGCCAGCCGCGCGGCATGGGTCACCAGACAGGACTTGCCGACACCGGGACCGCCCACGACGACCGCCACCGAGGCCCGGTTCGGCGTCGACCCGTCGAGTATTCGGGCGACCTCGGCCAGCGCGCCGGACCGGCCCACGAAGTCAGCTACATCAAGCGGGAGCTGACGTACCGGCAGCGCCTCGGCCGGTCGGGTGGCCGCCGCTTCGGCACTGCCCGGTGACGCGCCCGGGGGGCTGCTGGCCTGGACCGGAGCCGCCAGCGCGGGATCGGCGGTCAGGATGCGCTGGTGCACCGCCTGGAGCGGCGGGGTCGGATCGACGCCGAGCTCGCCCGCCAGTGTCCGACGCAGCCGCTCGTACACCTGCAGCGCCTCGCCCTGTCGCCGGCACCGGTACAGCGCCACCATCAGGTGTTCGGCGACGTGCTCGTCGTAGGGGTACTGGCGGAGCAAGGTGGTCAGCTCCTCGATGACCTCACGATGACCTCCCAGGTCGAGTTCGATGCCCAGGCACAGCTTGTGCATCGCCGCGCGGCTCTCGTTCAGCCGAGCGGCATCGAACTCCAGGACCCGGCTCGAGACGTCGACCAGGGCGCTGCCGCGCCAGCAGGCCAGCGCGCGCCGCAGCGCGGCAGCCGTCTCGAGCGGAGCTGTGTGGCCTTCGGCGAGGCTCCGCCGGTGGTCGAACTCCAGCAGGTCGAGCTGATCCGGGGCCAGGTGGATCTGGTAGCCGCCCCGGCGCGTGCTGATCAACGAGCCGGGCGCTCCGCCCGCGGTGAGGTTGCGACGCAGCCCGGACAGAGCGTCCTGGACCTGGCGGACCGCGGTGGCGGGCGCCTTCGCGTCCCACATCACGGCGACGAGCCGCTCGGTGGCGACGATGTCGTTGGCGTCGATCAGGAGCGCGGCGAGCATCTTGGCCTGGCGCTGCCCGTCGAGCCGGACCTCACGTCCGGTGATCTGGGCGTGCAACGGCCCCAGAACGCCGAATCTCATGTTCCCCCCGGTACCTGAGGGCCGGCCGCCGATACCTGGCTGACCTCGGACAAGGACGAATCTAGGACGGCCATCGGACCCGCGTCCATAGCGTCACCGTGGGGCGCCCGCCACTGCGGCGGGACACCCGCCCCCATCGCCGGCAGTCCTGAGGAGAGATGCATGAAGCACACGTCACACCCGAACCAGGCAACGCCCGCGACAGGCGTCTTCAAGTGGCGCGGCATCAAGACCGCCCTCATCGGTGTGATAGCCGCAGGCGGACTGATCTTCTCCACCGGCAGCGCCTCGGCTGACGGACTGGGCGGCGACGTCTACACGCCCAACTGCCACGCCTGGGTGGCCCCGGGGGACAACGGCCACTGGGCCTACGGGACGGAGATCGGCCTGGCGGGCTGCATGGTGCGGCTGTGGGCGAAGACCAGCACCGGGACGTGGGAGCACAGCGGTTGGTCCGCCCCCTCGACCTTCCAGTACTACCACGCTGACGGCGTTCACTGGCTGTACGTGCAGCTGGGCGACCCCACGGGCATGATCGCCTCGGGACCCTTGGTGTACTAGCCGCGGCCACACCTCCGGCTCCTGGACTGCGGCCGCCGGGAACGCGGCTGGGCCGTACGGCATCCCGTGGCCGCATCCTGCCAACTCGGGCCGGAATCGGCATTCCAGACAGGCGCCCCGGGCAGTGTGGTCGTGCCGCCGCGTGGGGGATTCCGAGCGGCGCGCGCTGCAGCGATGTCCGCAACCTGCCTGACTCCGCATCGCGCTGGTGCCGGGCCGATGCGGCCGGTGTCAGCTGCCCATCGTCATCGTGCAGATCGAGGAAGTAGGAGCAGCAATGCCTCGCAAGGGTTTGATGCGGGTCGGCTCGCTGGCGCTCGGCGCCTGCGTGACGGTGCTCGCCGTGCCGGGCCTCGCCAACGCCAGCGTGCCACCCACCCCGGTGAACGCCGACTCGGCATGCCAGGCCTTGGAGCTGACCAAGATCATCGATGGCCACGACCACATGTTCGTGGACCCGACCGTCGACAAGGGCGACTGCCTGTTCACGATCGCGGACGTCAGCACCGGAAACTGGATCTACATATCGCAGTCGCCCAACGGGGACCAGCCGGCGCCCGACGGGATCTACGACGGCCCCGGAGTGACGCTTCAGGTGGAGGTGGTCGACCAGGCCCACCCCGACGTCTGGGCCTTGGGTCCCAAGAACTGACCGCGTAACGGGCGGCCAGGTCTCTTTACTGCAAGGGGTTGTGGCGCCCGGCGCGGAAGGAGGCCACGGGGGCAGCGGAGGGGGTCCGGTGCCGACGCCAGACGGCACCGGAATGCGGTTCGCACCGGGCACGGGGGAGGGGGACAGGTGTCTGCGGGGTTCGGATCACGACTGCGGGGCCACCGTGTAAGGCTCGGCTGGACTCAGGAGGTACTCGCCGACAGGTCGGGGGTCTCCACGCACGCGATCAGTGTGCTGGAACGAGGCCGACGCCGACCGCGGCCGTCGTCGGTGCTGCAACTGGCGCGGGCGTTGGGACTGGACGAGGCCGAACGGCTGCAGCTGATCGATGCGGGGCGAGAGGATGAGCTCGACAGCCGACAAAGCGAGACTCCCTCGACCGGTTCACGCTGCCAACTGCCCGCCGACACGCGGTTCTTCGTCGGACGTGACAAGGAGGTGGCCTGGCTGCTGCGTCTGGCGGAACCCCCGCGAAAAGGGCTGGCCGCCTCGGCCCCTTCGGAGGTAGCGGCGCTCGCCGGGATGGGCGGAGTGGGCAAGTCGGCGCTGGCTGTCCACGCCGCGCACCGCCTGCGCGACCGTTTCCCCGACGGCCAGCTCTTCATCGACCTGCACGGCAACACGCCCGGGTCGGAGCCGCTGACCACGCGTGACGCTCTCGGCTCGCTGCTGCGCGGGCTTCAAGTCCCCGTTCAGGCGATTCCGGACGATGTGCAGGAGCGTGCCGCTCTCTACCGGGAGCGTCTGGCGGACACGCGCACCTTGATCGTCCTGGACAACGCGTCGAACACCGTCCAAGTCCGCCCGCTCCTCCCAGGGACCGGGGGATGCCTGGTGCTGATCACCAGCCGCCGACGGCTCACCGGCCTGGACGAAGCGAGGATGCTCGACCTGGGCGGTCTGTCGAACGGCAACGCCGTGGACCTGCTGCGTAGCGTGTCCGGCCGCGGGTTCACACCCGCGGACGTCCCGGCGGCCCACGAACTGGTCACCCTGTGCGAGCACCTTCCGCTGGCCATCAGGATCATCGCCGCGCGTCTGCGCGACCGCCCCGCCCTGACCGTGCAGCTGCTCGCCGCGCAACTGCGCGACGAGCACAAAAGGCTTGGCCGGCTCAAGGATGACGACCGCGATCTGACAGCCGTGTTCGAGTCGTCGTACACGGGCTTGCCGGCGGCGGAGCAGCGACTCTTCCGCCTGCTCGGTCTCGTGGCCGGACCGGACTTCGACGCAACCGCCGCCGCCGACCTGGCCGCCACCACCGCCGAGCTGGCGGAGCAGTTGGTCGACTCCCTGGTGCGCGCCGGCCTGGTCAGCGAGCAGCCGTCCGGGCGCTACCGCCTGCACCGGCTGGCCCGCCTGTACGCCAGGACCGTCCTGGCGCGCGCCGACCATCACGAAAGGGACGCCGCTCCCGCTCACCACCTCGACGACCACCAGCGCGTCGCCCACGTGGCCCACGTGGCAGACCGCTTCGGTCGACGTCACGACCGCGCCACCGAACCGCTGGAGACACCGAGCGCGATGCCCGGCCCGGGAATCCACGACGGAGCACCAGCCCCTGATCCGGCTGCGCGCCGCACGCCCGAACCTCCCGGTGACCGCGGGAGCGCTCGCGACCGACCAGCCGAATCGGCCCGCAGGCGCCAAGCCCCGCCAGGAGCGGGGCGGCTGACCGGCCGTCCGACGGATGCGGCCGGGACCTGCGACGCCTCGGCGACCTGAGTGGACGCGCCGCTGCGGAGGGCGGCAAGCGTCGGCGAGCGGACAGCGCCCCGACCCGTCCGGCAAAGCGGGCGGCCCCGCCGCCCCGAGGCTGATCCGCACCGGGGGCGTCCTCGCAGCGGTTGTCCGCCTTCCGGGGTTACGGCGCTCCCCAGGGGTGACAGACGGGGTAGCACGATGGCTCCCCACGAGGCGCGTTGCGACGATCGATGCGCCCGCATACCGCAGCCCCGCACGTGAAGGACCTCCCATGCGCAGCTCCCGTCTCGTCGCCGCCTCCGTGGCCGGGGTCGTCGCCTCCGGTCTCGTCATCTCGACCGCGGCCCCGGTCCGGGCCGCGGCCGCCCCGCACGCCGCACCCGCGCCGTCCGTGTCACCGAACCCCGCAAGCGGCCTGACGCTCACACTCCCTGCGCCACGCGGCCGCTACGCCACCGGTGAGTCGACCTTCCGGCTCGTCGACCGCAACCGCGCCGACCCGTGGGTACCCGGTCAGACCTACCGTGAGCTGATGATCAGCGTCTTCTACCCGGCGGTGCACCCCGTCGGCCGGCCGTCGACGGCCCAGTTCCCGGCGGCGGTGGCCACGGCGGTCGGTCGATCGGTCGAAGGGAACGCGCAGCTGCCCGCAGGGCTCGTGGACTGGGCCGCGACCAGGACGCACTCGGTGAAGGACGCCGCGACGGCGCCGGGCCGCTTCCCGGTCGTCCTGTACTCGCCGGGCGCGGGGGACGCGCGGGACTGGAACGTGTCGCTGGTCGAGGACCTCGCGTCGCACGGCTACGTGGTGGTCACCGTCGACCACACCGGGGAGGCCCCGGCGACGCAGTTCCCGGACGGCCATGTCGTCGGCAACGGGCCGGTCCTGGCGGCCTGGGCGCAGGCGTTCAAGAACGGCACGACGCTGGCGTTCTTCACGAAACTGATGGCCGCGCGCCAGGCCGACACCGAGCTGGTGCTGGACCGGTTGGCGAGCCTGCCGCGCCGCCTGACCAAGGGCATGGACCTGAACCGGATCGGCATGTTCGGACACTCCGCCGGCGGGTTCACGGCGGCCAACGCGATGTACGCCGATCCGCGGATCAAGGCCGGCCTGAACATGGACGGCACCCTTGAGTACACCGTCAAACCCGACGGCACCCATCTGAGCGACGTCGCGCGACACGGGCTGAACCGCCCGTTCCTACTGATGGGCAGCAGCGGCCAGGACGCGAGCGACGTGCACATCGAGCCGTCGTGGGCGTCGTTCTGGCAGCACCAGCACGGCTGGAAGGCCGACGTCACCCTGGACGACTCCGAGCACGCCTCCTTCACCGACGCCGAAGCCCTCCTTCCGCAGCTGGCCGGCCGGGTTCCCGCGGCGACCTTGGCCGCGGCGGTCGGGACAGTCCGGTCGCAGGCCGCGGTGGCGGCGGACCGGGCCCTGGTGACCTCGTTCTTCGACCGCTTCCTGAAAGACCGCGACGACCATCTGCTGGACGGCGGTCCGACGCGGTACCCGATCACCTTCGTCCGGTAGCCCGCGCCCCACGGGCTGGCAAGGACAAGAGGCGGGCGCCGCCGTCGAAGTCGGCACCGCAGCACGCCGACCCGCCGCCCGGAGCAGGGCGCGGCGGAGCGCCGGACCAACGCCATGGGAACGCCATGGTCCGGCGGCCGGCGCCCGCACAGGATGGACGGCGTCCGGCCAGCGGACGGGGAAGGGCTCCGGGGTGATGCCTGACGCATCGTGCCCGTTCCCGCGCCTGCTCGCCCGCCGCCCCGGCGGAGCCGGGCCGCGCTCCCGGGTGAGCGAAGGCGCTCCCCGAGCCGCGATGACGAGGTCCCACCACAGGAGGCAGAGATGAAGTCCACCCTGCAGCGCCGGTGCGCCGCCGCCGCAGCCGTTGCCGCGCTGACGGTCGGAGGGATCGGGCTGGCGGCCGGCACCGCGTCGGCGACCACCACGCACCGGGTCTGGATGTCCACCTCGTTCGAGGCGGGCGTCTACTACGGTCCGTCCAGCACCTCGGGCAAGGTCGGCGCGGACGACCTGCAGAACTACCACAACGGGACCGCCGACGGCGTCGACGTCGACTGCTGGGCCACGGGCCAGAACATCGAGAACCACGGCGATGTCTGGTACCACGTCACCGAGGAGTGGTACTACGGCGGCTACGCGAGTTCCGACTTCCGCGGCTGGGTGTACGGGGCCTTCGTGGACGGCAACGCCGCGTTCCACTCCGGGGTGATTCCCGCCTGCTGACCGAAGCGGTCCGTGGTGCCCGGGTCGGCTGACAGCAGCCGGTCCCGGGCACCTTGTCGTTCCCGGGCGGTCGGCTGGCCGGCGGTGGAAGGTCGCCCCCTCTTCCTTTCCTCACGGTCCCGTCCGTGCCGGCCACTGGATCGGCGCGTCCCGCCCGGACCCGACCGTCCTGGGCGCGGACCGTACCCAACTCCATGGCGTTCGCCCGGCGTTCGCCTGCCCCTTGCCGTGCTCGGCGCGAGCCGCCGCCCCGGCCCTGGGTGGCGCGCCCGGGTCCCGGGATCCTGTCCGTGCTGCGGGTTCGTGCAGGCCGCTGACCTCGGCTCGTGGCCGGCGGTCGGTGGTCGGCGGTGCGCGCGGCAAACGCCATCCGAACGCCATGGTGAACAGCTCGGGTCCGGCCAAGAATCCTTCTGCCGGACCACCGGAACCGCAGCAGGCCATCGCAGGCACCGCAGGCGCTGGCCCGCCCGGACTCAGCGGTTGCGACCGTCCGTCAATCCACGTGACACCACGAGCAAAGGATCGCCACATCATGTCGGCAACCCGTACCAGGATCGCTGCCATCGCCCTGGCCGCCACCGCCGTGCTCGGCGGCGTCGTCCTCACCGCCGCCCCGGCCGGCGCCGCCAGCGGATCGCCCAGCGCCCAGTTCATCCCCGACGGCTGCGGCAGCGACGTGCAGGGCCTGCGCGTCTGGGAGGCCAACGGCTACGCGGGGGAGTGCGCCGAGGTCTTCGGGACCTGGCACGACACTTCCGGCCTGACGTGGCCCAACGACGGTCACGCCCTGTGGGGCAACGCGGGCAGTGCGGAGAACGACAAGCCGGGCTACCTCGCGTCCCTCTACACCCAGCCCTGGGGCCAGGGCAGCGTGGTGAGCCTCGCCTACGCCCACTCCTCCTCCAACTTCGGCAACCACGGCTTCGCCGGCTCCATCGGCTGGTGGCCGGGCTGGAACTGACCCGACCCGCCCGGGGGCCGGTGACCGGCCCCCGGGTCCCCTCGTCCTCGTCCCGGAATGAGAGACCAGCGTGGTGCCGAAACTCGTCCACGCGGCGGCCCTGGTGGTCGCCGTCGCCGCCCTGACGTCCTGCGCGGGCCGCTCCGCGCCGCCGCATTCCGATACCGGCCCCTACGCGGGTCTGCCGGTGCCGCAGGCCGTCGCGGTGACCGCAGCGCCGGCCCTGGCGGAGGACTTCACCCTGCCCGTCGACGCCTACGAGCTGACGTCGCAACAGCAGGCGTTGGTGCAGAACGCCCGCAACAGCCTGACCGACGCCTGCCTGCGCAGGTTCGGGCTCAGCGCCGACCTGCCCACCGTCTTCCGCGCCACCATGCCGCCGAACGCCTTCCGCTACGGACCGGTCGACCTCGCGCAGGCAGCCGACGGCTACCACTGGATGAAGGACCAAGGCCGCCGTCAGAACCCGCGTCTGAGCGCGGACCAGACGCTCAGCCCCGTCGAGCTCGGCGTGCTCAACGGCAAGGGCGCGCGCGAGGTGCGCGGCCTGCCCGTACCGCAGGGCGGATGCGCGGCGGAGGCCGACCGTGCGCTGGCGGCGGGAGGCGGCACCACATCCGAGCCGGTGCTGGCCGAGCAGATCGACGACTCCTACACCAAGTCCCAGTCCAGCCCGCAGGTCCAGCGGGTCTTCCGTCAATGGTCCGCGTGCATGGAACGCCACGGCTACCACTACGCGACGCCCATCGGGCCCTCTGAGGACCCGCACCTGCTCCCTGAGCCCTCCGGCCCGGACCCGGGTGCGAGCAGCAGGGAGATCGCGGTGGCCCAGGCCGACGTCGCCTGCAAGGACAGCACCGGCCTGGTGGCCGTGTGGTCCTCCGTCGAGGCGACGATGCAGCGTCAGGCGATCGCACGGCACGCCGCGCAGTTGCGGACGCTCCAGCAGCAGAACGCCGCCACCGTGCGCAACGCGGCCGCGGTGATGGCGGCCTCCGGCGTGACGCCGCACTGACCGACCCGCGGCCGCGGGCAGGACGCTCCCGCACCGATCCTCCCGGGCCGGACGGTCCAGGGCCGGACGGTCCTGGACCGATCTTCCTGGTCCGATGGTTCCGGCCCGGGGCTTCGGGGTCCGGGGCTCCCGGGCGCAGCAGGCAGACCGAGAACCCGTACCTCCGCAGACTCAGGAGACCTGGTCCATGTATCCATCCCGCCCACCGGGCACGGGAGGCGGCCGCAGCCGACTGCGCCGCCGCAGCCGCGTCGTGGCCGTGGCAACGGCGGCCGCCGCGATCGCCGCGGTCCTCAGCGGCACCGCCAACGCCGCCCCCACCCCGGGACCGGCTGCTGTGACGCAACCCGCCGCCGCCGCGTCCCCGTCCCCGGCCGTGTCCCGTCTCACCGCCCCGCAGGCCACGCTGGCTCCCGGCTGGCGGTCCTCCGCGGACCGCGCGGTCACCGTAAGCGGCGACGAGAACGGCATGAACGTGCTGGTCGCCGAAGCCTCGTCCGGCTACCAGTGGCGCACCGCAGCGACGTTGTCGGAGCCAGGGTTCGACACCGCCCAGTGGATCGGACAGTCCTGCGTCACCTCCTCGGGACGCCGTGCCGTCGTGGTCTACGCGCCGAGCCAGTTCGTCAACGACCAGCAACTCTTCGACCAGGGCGCGTTCGTGGCCGTGGTGGACCTGGTGACCGGCGTGGTGCGCAAGCTGCCGTTCACCGCGTCCCTGGCCTACTACAACCCGGGATGCGGCGAAGGCGAGCAGGTCGCACTCACCTCGCTCGGCGCCTCGAACGGCCGTACCACCAGCACGGTACGCGTCATCGACGCGGCTTCCGGCAAGGTGCTGCGCCAGAGCGTTGCGGCCGGGCAGCTGTCCTCACCCGTCCCGTACGGGGGCGCGGTCGTGGCCGCGCTCGGGTCCCGGCTGGTGTCGGTGGACGCGAAGGGCGCCGAGCACGCGCTGACGCGCGAGTCGGGGACCCCGTTCCGGCTGCACCCGGATGCCGGCGGCGGCCTCGCCTACGAGGTCCCGTCCTCCCACGGGAAGGTGCAGGTGCGCAGACTCGCCGCAGGCCGCTCGACGCTTGTGGGCACCGGCGACCTGGACGCGGTCCAACTGACCCGCAGCGGCGACCAGGTCGACCTGATCGGCGCCGACAGCCGCGGCGTCGCCGCCAGGTCCGCGATGCCCGCCGGCTGGAAGCAGCTCGACGCGCCCTCCGACTCGGAGGTCTCCACCACCGGAGCCCTGGCCGTCACCAGTTCCAGCAACCGGACCACCGGTAACGGCACCACAGGCAGGGCGCCCCTGGCGAGGGGAAGCGCGTCGCAGCACGTCGCCGCCGACCTGCACGACCGGATCACCATCGACGCCACCGTGACCACGACCCGCAAGCAGGTCTCCTTCACCGTCGACCCCGCCGTGCCGGACGCACTTCCCGGCCGGGCGCCCTCGCCCGCTCTACGGCAGTTCACCGCAGCCGCCACCCCGCGGCACACCTCCGGACAGCACACGACGGGCCGACCCGCTGCGTCCGGGGCACCTGCCTCCGGGGGACCGGCGTCCGCGGGACCGAAGGACACGCCGGACCCGTCCACCGTCCCCTGGGACCCCGACCGCGGGTGCGCGGTCGCCCGCAACGACCCCTCCATCCAGACCTACCAGGCCACCGCCCAGCAGGTCGAGTGGGCCGCGGACCTCGCCGTGCAGGGCCAGCTCACCCCGGCCCGCGGCGCCAACTGGGAGGGCTCGGGTCTGACGGTGTCCTGGACGCCCCAGGGCATGTTCCCGCCGCAGCAGATCAGCGGCGGCGGCTCGGTGCCGGCCCAGGTGCTGCTCGGCGTGCTCGCGCAGGAGTCCAACACCCTCCAGGCCAGCCCGCACGCGGTCGACGCCGTCACCGGCAACGTCAACCAGGGCGGCTTCTACGGCAACGGCGGCGACTGGAGCACCGTCGACTGCGGCTACGGCATCGGCCAGATCACCACCGGAATGGCCATGAGCACCCCCGCCGGCACCCGCGTGGCCGACGGCAACCCCGCCTACACCACGGCACAACAGCAGCAGGCCGTCGCCACCGACTACGCCTCCAACATCGCGGCCACGATGAACATGCTGATCGACAAGTGGAACCAGCTCAAAGCCGCCGGCATCGTCGTCAACGACGGCGACCCGAGCAGGATAGAGAACTGGTGGCTCGCGGTGTGGGCCTACAACTCCGGCGTCCAGCCCACCTCCGCCGCCTACGGCAACACCACCGGCTGCACGCCCGGCCCCTCCTGCACCGACGGCGCCGGGAACTGGGGCCTTGGATGGGCCAACAACCCCGCCAACCCCAGCTATCCGGCCGACCGCGGCGTCTTCAGCAACGACCCCGCCAAGACCAAGGTCCCCAACCACTGGACCTACCCCGAACTCGTCATCGGCTGGGCCTACTCCCCGGTCGCCCGCTTCAACTACGCCAGCGGCCAGTGGGGCCCGGCCTACGCAGCAGCCAACGGCCTGTCACAACCGATGGTCCCGCCCACCATGACGTTCTGCACCAGCGCGGACTCCTGCACACCCAACGGCGCCGCCGACTCCACCGGCGCGGCCGGCACCGCGGGCCTGTGCAACGCAGCAGGGCTGCACTGCTGGTGGCACTGGCCGGTCAGCTGGGGCAACTGCGCCACCAACTGCGGAACCGGCAACCTCACCTACACCCCGAGCAGCGCCAAACCCGGCGGCACCGACATCTACCCCGCCGACTGCCGCGCACTGGGCACGGCGGGAGGCTCCAGCGCGTCGGACTCCCTCGGCAACGCCCCACCGGCCGGCTCCGTCGTCGTGGACGACGTCACCACCGCCAGCGTGGCCAGCTGCAACCAGACCTGGACCGACGCCGGCTCCTTCGGCCTGAAGTTCACCGACGCGCCCCAGTGCACGACCTGCTCCCAGCCCATCGACTACCCCGGAAAGATCGACTTCCACCAGCTCGGCCTGGGCTTCGGCGGCCACATCTGGTTCACCCACACCGTCGCCGCGACCGACACCGCCCACACCGTCACCGGCACCTGGACACCCCCGGCCCTCACCGGCTGGTACCGGATCAGGGTGCACATCCCGGACAGCGGCGACCTGACGAAGCAGGCCGACTACCAGATCAACCCCGGCAACGGCCCGAGCCAGCACCGGATCGTCAACACGGCCTGGGAGAAGAACACCTGGGTCGACCTGGGCGCCTTCAACCTCTCCGGCCAGCCCAGCGTCTCGCTGTCCAACGCCACCGCCGACGCCAACGGAGCCGACATCGCCTGGGACGCGGTCGCCTTCAGCCCCACCACCAAGCCCACCGCCTCCTACGTGGCGCTGGGGGACTCCTACTCCGCCGGTGAGGGCCAGGACGCCTTCGACGCCAACAGCGACTTCTACGGCGGCGGCCCGACCAAGGACGCCTGCCACCGCTCCGTCGCCGGCGCCTACCCGCGGATGGTCACCCTGCCGGGCCAGAGCACGCCACTGGCCCAGCAGGCGGGAGCGGTCTCCAACAACGTCTCCTTCGCCTTCCTCGCCTGCAGCGGTGACACCACCGTCGACATGACCAGCCTCTCCGTCGACAGCAAGCCCACCACCGCCGACCAGTCGGGCAACACCGTGTGGGGAGGCGCGCACTTCGGCTACGGCGAGCACCAGGAGCTGGACGACGGCTACCTCAACGACGACACCACCTTGGTGACCCTCTCCGTCGGGGGCGACGACGCCCGCTTCGCGAAGGTCCTGCAAGGATGCATCCAGAGCCTGTCCGACTGCACGGCCCCCGACTACTACCTCAAGGTCGGCAACTCCCTCGATCCATCGCCGCTCGTGCAGTACGAGCCCTATGTGATCAACACGCTGCTCCCGTCCCACCTCGCGACCGTCTACGGCGAGATCCACCATCAGGCACCGAACGCGCAGATTGTCGTCGTCGGCTACCCGCACCTGTTCGCCCCCACCCCGCTGGACGGGTGCGCCGGCCTTTCCACCGGCCAGGAGACCTGGATGAACCAGCTGGGAGACGACCTCGACAACACCATCGCCTCCGTGGTCCAGCAGGTCGCGAGCACGGGCGTGAACATCGGCTTCGTCGATCCGCGGGCCGCCTGGGACGCAGGCGGCGGCCACTGGGCGTGCGAGGCCGGGGGGACACCCTGGGTCAACGCGCTCGTCGCCTGGTCCGAGAGCGGCAGCGACGGCGGGAGCCAGCAGATCCCGGGCGCGGGCAGCTTCCACCCGACCTCCGCCGGCCAAGCCGCCTACGCCCAATTGGTCAACGCCTACCTCGCCGGCTAACCGGCACCGCCCCGAGGGTGGGTGGCTCGGCTGCCGCAGCCGGGCCACCCACCCTCGGGCGGGGTTGCCCTTCCCGCAGCTCTCTCCCGGGATCAGCTCCGGACACGCCTCCCACACGTCCGGTCCGACCCCGTGCTCGGCAAAGTCGCCCGTCGGCTGGGCCGGACCCGCGGGCCTCAGTCCTGGGGACCGGGCGCGGCCCGGATGTTGCGCCCGCGTAGGGCGTCGGCCTCGGCCTGGGCCGCCGGGGACAGCGGACGGGGTGCGGAGCCTGTCCCGCAGATCACCGAACCCCGGGGGACCGTGTTGCGGGGCCGCTCCAGGACCACGTCCGTGCCCCTGTACGGCACGACGAGTCCGGCTCCTGGTGGCGCCAGGGGGTAGCGGGCGATGGCAGCACCACCCGCCGTGACGATCGACAGGTGCGGCTCGTCCAGACGCCAGCGCACTTCCACGAGCGCGCCGCGGAGATCGAACGGCACCTCGTAGGAGTTGCCGCGGAAGACGACCAAGTTCTGGCTCGTCACGCTGCGCACGACGCAGAGCCGGGCGGGGAAGGGCAGGGTCGGCAGCTCACGCAGCCCGGCGCCTGGGGGCGGGGCCGGTCTGTGCTTGTCCGGTCTCCAGGGGTCCAGGCCGTCCATCCGCTCCGCGAGGTGGTCCAGGCTGCCCTGCGCCGTGCGGACGCAGGCGTCGTCGCGCACCGAGCGCCACCAGAATCGCAGGACCGACGGCAGATCCTGACGCACGACTCCCTTCTGGCCGTCCTGGCAGGGACGGCAGTCGATGGAGGTGCCGTAGTAGTCGGCGACCCGGGAGAACTCTGGTGCCGCCCTACCGGTAGTGGGGCAGCATACGGATGGCACTTGGTCGAACCGCCAGTACGCACTGGTTCCGCCCAGCTTCCTCAGCGTTTTGTCGACAGCTTCCACCATTTGAGGGAACTCCTGGTTTTCGGTCATAGCTGCCCGCCATCGTGGAGAGTCGGGGAGCGAGGCGGTCAGCACGTACACGCGGCTCCCGCAGCCCCATTGCAGAGGCGGGTCCGGAAACATCATCAAGCTGAACCGGACTCCCGCTCCTGCGGACTGCGAGGCTGGTTCGCCGGCTTCGTGGGGGATTCTGCGGCAGTGTTTGCAGGCTGGCCGGATTCGGTGCTTGCGCAGGGCGCGAGTGAAGGTCGAGTAGCCACCCGGATGCCCCAGTTCTACAACCTCGTCGATCCCGTGCGCGACGCCGGGCGAGCCCGCCCTCGCGGACGTGGCTCCAGGCCCTCGGCCCGCTGTTCGGGGCGCTGACTGTCGTGACGTTCACCACCGTGTGCCTGCTGGGCTGGATGCTCTCCTACGGCGCGCTCAGGTACGCGGCGTCGTACCCGTTCTCCCAGGAGCTGTCGGAACTATGGCCCGCCATCGTCTACGGACCCTGGTTGGCGAGCTGCCTCTCGGTGTTGCGCGCCGCCGCGCACGGACACCGAGTCACGCATTCCTGGGTCACCGTGATCCTGTTCGCCTGCTTCTCCATGGGGCTGAGCATCGCGGCCGTGCCCCGGACTCTGCCCGACATGCTGGTCGTGGGCCTACCCACGCTCAGCAGTGTGGTCTCCTTGCACCAACTCGTGCGCCGGCTCGCCAGCAGTCGCAACGAGAAACTGTCAGGATCCCACCGCGCCGCTCGCAAGGCGTTGCGCTGAGGGCCCGGACACACGCGCTGCCCGGCGGACCAGTGCGCTGAAGTCGGGTCGGTGCCAGCCGCGGACAGGGCGGACCGCGGCCCGCCCTGTCGTGGTGTTGCGTGGTCCGCGCGCTGCGCCCGCCCCTGCACGCCTGGCCTTGTTCACCA
Organism: Streptacidiphilus anmyonensis; assembly: GCF_000787855.1. GTDB lineage: Bacteria > Actinomycetota > Actinomycetes > Streptomycetales > Streptomycetaceae > Streptacidiphilus > Streptacidiphilus anmyonensis. The sequence continues at coordinate 19,535 of NZ_BBPQ01000093.1, forward strand.
GTTCCGGTTCTGGCCCAACTTCCGGATGCTGTTGGTGATCTTCAGCTTGCGAGCCGTTTGCTGCTGGTCGACTCCGCATACCACGCCACCGGTGGCCTTGAGTTGGACGCAGCACGTCAAGCCGGTGCCCACCATGCAAGGCGAAGAAGGCGGTTCGTGGCAGTCAGCTGAAGAACGGGTCGTCGACGACGTGGACCCAGCCGCCGTCCGGCTGGCGTCGGAGGATTTCCGTGGTGGTCGAGATCACCGGCTCGGGGGCGACGCCCGTAAGGGTGGCGGTGTTCGACACCAGGGCGATGTCGTCCACCTGTCGGATTTCGCGCAGTTCGAGCCTGACGCGGGCGCCGTTGTCGATCAGTTGTTGCAGGGCCTTCCGGATGGCGTCGCTACCCGCCAGATGGTTTCCCGGAGTTGGGACGAAGTGGGCGTGCGGTTCGTAGAGCGAGACCAGACCTTCGATGTCACCCGCCTCCAGGTACTCCGTGAACATGGCACCCACCTGCTCGGGTGTCTCCGCACGGCGCCGGACGACGGCACCGACGGGCTGGTCGCCCCAGCCCGCAACAGCGAGCAGGTCGTGCCACGTGGGCTGGACGCCGTAGGGCAGATGGTGGCGCAGCAGCGCTCCGGGGAAGGTCATGGGAGATGCCTTCTGCGGCTTGGACTTGGCCTGGGTGACGATGGCGTCGGTCAGCGCGTAGGCCAGGTCCATGCGTGGGAGCAGGGCGTGCACCTCGTCGGCGAGGCCGGCCGGAGGGCTCTCGCGCTGGATTCCGAGGATGTCGGTGCCGATTCCCGCCTGAGCCAGCCGCACCTCTGTGCCCTTGCGCCGGGCGATGCCGTCCGAGGTGTGCAGCGCGATGGCGTCCCAGGCGATGGCGATGCGACCTTCCTCGACACCGCGTTCGCGGAGGAACGCCGCTGCGGTGTCGGCGCCGTCGACCTCGAATCGCTGGTCGCCGTTGCCTTCCTCGCTCAGTCCGATGTCGTGCAGGACGCAGCTGAGGAACAGCAGTTCGTCGTCGTAGTCGGCACCTGCGCGCAGGCCCTGATGCCGGGCGTGGGCGCGGGCGAAGACGTAGCTGCGGACGCTGTGGAAGAAGACGAAGTCGGGTGTGGCCCTCTCCGCGTAGGCGTAGGCGTCCCGGGACAGGCCCGTGTCCGGCAGGCCGAGCCGCTCGAAGACGGGGAGCGGTGCGTCGGTGGTCACGGCATCTCTCTTTCGTGTGCGGTGGTGAGCGGCCTCGGGCGGAGCGGTGCGACGGCGCCTATGGGGCCGCGGAAGGTGGCTGCTGCGGCTGCGGACGGTCACGTGGGGCCGTCGCGCCGCCGCATGGCTTCGGCGTGAGGGACCCCCAGCCGTCGTGGGATCACACGGCGCGAGTCCAGGCCGTCTCCTGGACCTGCTTGATGAGTTCCTCCGTCGCGGGCGGCCAGACGTTGCGGTACTTGCCGTGCTCCGCGCCGATGATCTCGACCATCTTGTCGATCATGTCCTGCGGGTCGAACTGGTCGGCGAGGATCTCCGCGAAGCGGGCCTTCACGTCCTCGGCGCGGTTGAAGTGGACGGAGTCGTCCAGCCAGCGGAAGGTCGTGTCGGCCAGGCGGTCGTTGAAGCCGGTCAGGTACGCGCCCGGATTGATGGTCTGCACGGTGATCCCCGTCGGGGCGAGTTCGTCGCGCAGAGTCGCTGCGATCGCTTCGAGCGCGTGCTTGGTCGCGCAGTACGGTCCCAGGCCGAATGCCGTCAGCATGCCGCCCATCGAGCTGACGATGACGATGCGGCCCGCCGTGCCGGCGTCCACCCAGGTGCGGATCACCCGCTGGGTGAGTTCCAGGTTCGCGAACACGTTCGTCTCGAAAGTGCGCCGGACCAGCTCGACGGGGATCTCCGCAAGCGGTCCGCAGTCGCCGATCGCGGCGTTGCTGACGAAGGTGTCGAAGTCCCAGCCGGAGACGGCCGCGATGTCGCGGGCGTCCAGGACGTCGAGCTTGTCGACGGTGACGCGGTCCTGCAGGCCGAGTTCCTCGATGTGCTTACGCAGTTCGCTCACCTGCGACCAGATCTCCGTGGTGGCGATGACCTGGTGCCCGGCCTGAGCCAGGCTGATGGCGGCGCCGCGGCCCAGGCCGGTGCCGGCGCCGGTGATGAGGACCTTCTTCATCGTGCTTCCTTTCCGAGCGCGACGCGGGCGACCTCGCCGTCTTGGACGGGCATGCCGCCCGAGACGCCGATGGCGCCGATCAGCGTGGCGTTGTGGTCGTGCAGGGGCAGGCCGCCCGCGTAGGGGATCAGGCCGCCGTTGGTGTGCTCGGTCGTGGGAGCGGGGCCGCCGGGCTTGCAGAACTCCCATAGGTTCTCGCTCGCGCCGTTGAACAGGACCGAGGTCTTCGCCTTGGCGAGCGCGATCTCGATCGAACCGAGGATCGCCCCGTCCATCCGGGCGAACGCGACCAGGTGTCCGCCGCCGTCGACGACCGCGATGTTCATCGGAACGCCGATCGCCAGGGCGTGGGCGCGAGCTCTTTCGATCGCGGCTTGGGCGGCGTCCAGCTTGATACTCATGGCGTTTGCCCCTTTTCGTAGCTGTGCGCGTTCGTCCTGAGGTTCGCCGAGGGTGGCTGTGGCCGCTGTGGCGCATGCGGTGCGGGAGCCCTGCCGTGGCTGTACACAGTCACGACGCCCGGCAGTGGCGGCATGAGCGTGCCTCTCGTGCTCATGAAGTGACCGTAGGCGCGAGCCGGGCGAGGGAGTGAGTGGCACGAGTGCCTCGCAGGGATAGGATCGTGCCATGGGCGTGGACACCTCCGACGGCAAGCACCACGTGGTCGTGGTGGCGCTCGAGAACGTCCTCGCTCTCGACATCGGGATTCCGCTGCAGGTCTTCGGAAGCTGGCCGGACGGGCCGTACACGATGACGGTGTGCACGGAACGGCCCGGCCTGGTGTCGATGCACGGCGGCCCTGAGTTGTCGGTCGCCGACGGGCTGGACGCCCTTCAGGCCGCGGACACCGTGATAGTCCCCGGATATTTGGAGCCCGATCCACCCTCCGCCGCGGTCACCGCCGCGCTCCGGAAGGCGGCGGCCCGCGGCAGCCGGATGGTGTCCATCTGTTCGGGGGCGTTCGCCCTGGCCGCCGCCGGCCTGCTCGACGGCCGCCGGGCCACCACGCACTGGCGCTACGCCGCAGCGCTGGCCGACCAGTATCCGCAGGTGACAGTGCAGCCGCACGAGCTGTACATCGATGAAGGCCAGGTGCTGACCTCAGGCGGTGTCGCCGCAGGCCTCGACCTGTGCCTGCATCTCATCCGCCGCGACCACAGCACCCGCCTGGCGAACCAGCGGGCCCGACTGCTGGTCACCGCCCCACACCGCACCGGCGGACAGGCACAGTTCGCCGACCTGCCGGTGGCCCCGGACGCCTCGAGCGCCGCCACGCCGGTGTACGAGTGGGCCCTCCGCCACCTGCACCAGCCGCTCACCGTCGACCAGTTGGCGCGCGAGGCAGGCATGTCCCGGCGGACGCTCATTCGTCGCTTCCACGCCGACACCGGTCGGCCGCCCATGAGTTGGCTGCTCGAAGCAAGGCTGGCCCTCGCGCGCGAGCTCCTGGAATCGAGCGACCTGACCGTCGAAGCCGTCGCACGGCGCTGTGGCCTGGGCACGCGGGCCAACTTTCGCACACTGTTCAAGGCTCATGTCGGGGTACCGCCACGCACGTACCGCGAAACGTTCAACTCGACTACCTTGGGCAATCGTTGACCACTGACCCCGAGCAGGCCGACGGTCCCGACCCCGGCGGCCTCACTCCAGGGTCCGTCCCCAGGCGATTTCGCGGAATCGCAGCGGCGCGTTCCCGTCGCGGGTGGGGAAGAACTTGGTGAAATCGCTGGGGCGCGAACGCCCAGGCGGCGGGATACCACTGCCGAGGTGGAGTTGCTGTGGGCCGGCACGCCTCTGGCTTCCGGGAGGATGCGCGCGTGCGGGCGCGACGTGCTGGCCGAACGAGGATCCTGGCTGTCCGGTCACGTCGGCGAACCTGTGGAAGCGATGGCCTGCACGACCGTGGCGAGGTGGTGGGAGGTGTCCCAGGCCCGCCAGTTCTTGGGTGCGCCGGGGCGGGGTTCTCGACCGCGGGCGCGGGCGAGGAGCTGCTGGTCGCCCCAGGGCAGGCTGTCTGGGTCAGCGGGCCAGGCGGCGAAGGGGGCGAGGTCGCGGCAGAGTCCGACGGTGTCCATGCCCTTGAGGGCGCGGACGACTTTCCAGGTCGGGCCATGGGTGTAGCGGAGGTTGGCGACGGCGCGTCCGAAGCCGCGACGGCGAGGGAGGCGCGGATGGGTCACGCCGTGGTCGGCGAAGTCCGGCAGGGGTCTCGGCGTGCGGGCCGCGACGCGCTGCCATAACGAGACCTCGTGTCGGGGCAACGCGGTGACCACGTGCGGAGTGAGGCCACTCAGTGAGGGCGGGAAGGCGCCGCCGGCTACGGTGACGCTGCGCCAGGGGTAGGCGGCAGCCCAGGCCAGTGCGTCGACGGCGAGGCCCGCGGCGGTGGCGGCTTCGTTGGCGTCACCCAGGTAGCCGGCGTCGAGGATCAGATCGATGCGCTCGGCCCGCAGGGCTGTCTGGTCGAGCGCGGCATCGACACGGTAGGAGAGCTCCGCGGGGTGGCGGGCAGTTCTTGCAGGGGCTGGCGCAGGCAGCCTCCTTCGCCGTGCAGGATCTGGACTCCGCGGACCTCGTCGAGCGCGCCGTCGGGGTCGGTGACGCGGAAGGCGGGGATGACCGGCTGTAGGAAGGCGTCGAGGGAGCTACTGATCCACCGCATTGCGTGGCTGTCGAAGCCGGTCCCGACCCAGGGCCGTTGCAAGTCCCGTGATCTCGTAACTCATGCTGGTCAGATGATGTCCAGCAGGTCGAGCGGGCGGGTGAAGGGCTCGTAGGAGGCGTGCCGGATGCCGGCGGCGATGTTGCGGTGCCCGGC
>NZ_BBPQ01000092.1:0-10863 GCF_000787855.1 Streptacidiphilus anmyonensis
GTTACGGGCTGCTTTCTCCGGCTCAGAGCAGCGCGCGCAGGACGAGACCTGCCGCGAGAGCCCAGACCGGGGCGCCGATGCCGAATGCGGAAACCCCGGATGCAGCGATGACGAAGGTGAGGACTGCGGCCTCGCGTCCCTTCTCCTCTGCCAGTGAGGAGGAGAGCGCGGAGCCGAGGGTGGGGAGCAGGGCCAGGCCGGCGATTGCCTCGACGAGCTGGGGCGGTGCCTGTGTCAGCAGGACGGCGGAGACGCCGGCCGTCAGGCCGAAGAGGATGTAGCAGGCGCCCGCGGTGACCGAGGCGATCCAACGGCGGTCGCGGTCCGGGTGGGCGTCGGGGCCGGCGGCCAGCGCGGCGGTGATGGCGGCCAGGTTGACGGTGTAGCCGCCGCCGAAAGCCGTGGCGGCGGTGGAGAGTCCGGTGGCCGTCAGGACGTGACGGACCGGCGGGTCGTAGCCGAAGTGGCGGAGCAGGGCCAGGCCGGGGATGTTCTGGGACGCCATGGTGATGACATAGAGCGGTACGGCGATCCCGACCAGAGCCGACCATCCGAAGGTGGGGGCCGTGAGACTCAGGCGCGGGAGCAGGGTGCCTGCCGCGCCCAGGTGGAGCGGGGTTCGGACGGCCAGGACCACGAGCAGGGCGACGAGCGCGCCCGGGGTCGCCCAGCGGCGTGCCCAGCGCAGCAGGACCGACCAGACGGCGATGACCGGCAGCGTGAGCCCGGGGAGGTGGAAGGCGGACTGGACGGGGGCGAGGCAGAGCGGCAGCAGGACGCCCGCCAGCAGACCCGTGGCGAGGCCGGTCGGGATGGCCGCGACGAGGCGGCTGAGTCGGGGCCACAGGCCGGTGACGGCCAGGAGCAGTCCGCAGACCATGAAGGCGCCCACGGCGGCCGCGTAGCCGCCCGTGGGCTTTCCGGCGCTGACGAGCAGCGCGGCGCCGGGTGTGGACCAGGCGATGCTGATCGGCTGCCGGTGCCGCAGGCCGAGCCAGATGGCGAGGGCGCCCATGCTGAGGCAGAGCAGCAGCAGACCGGACACGGCCTGTCGGCTGTCGGCGCCGACGTCACGCAGGCCGGTGAGGACGAGGGCGAAGGAGCTGCTGAAGCCGACCACGGCGGTGATGAGCCCGGCGGTCAGGGGCTGGACCGGTATACGGCCCGGCGGCCCTGGCAGGCCCCGCAGGCCCGGCGGGTCCTGCGGGTCCGTACCCGGCAGGCCCGTAGGCGAGTGTTCCATAAACAGAACGCTAGCCGAGGCGGGATACTCGGGGCCATGGGTAATTCCGCGCACTGGTCGGCGGACGCGGCCGCCGCGACGGGTGAGCGCATCCGCGCGCTGCGCGGGCAGCGCGGCATCAGCCTGTCGGAGCTCGCTCGACGGGCGGGCGTCGGCAAGGCGACGCTGTCCGGGCTGGAGACGGGGACCCGGAACCCGACCGCCGAGACGCTGTACGCCATCGCCGGCCAGCTCGGCGTACCCCTGGCGACGCTTCTCTCCACGCCCGGCGAGCCACTGGGCGCGGACGTGCCCGAGGTGCAGGGCACGGCCGTGGCGGCGCAGCTTCTGGAGGTCTTCCAGGACGGCGGGATCAGTACCGAGCTGTACCGACTGGAGATCCGGCCGGGCGTGCTGCAGACCTCTCCGGCGCATCCCGCCGGGGTGGTCGAGTACCTCACGGTCTTCTCCGGCACGGCCCGGGTGGGCCCGGTGGGGGACCCGATCGTGGTCCGGTCCGGGGAGCACGCGTCCTTCGCCTCCGACGGCCCCCACGTGTACGCCGCATTGGGCGAGGAGCCGGTGCACGCCTCCCTGCTGATCCGGCATCCGCTGGAGGTGTCGGAGGTTTCCGGGGGCTCCGAGGTGAACCGGAGCTGAATCCGCCCCGACGCGCGCACCGTCACAGGCAGGCACTACGGTGAGCGCTACGAAAGGGGGCCGGTGTCGTGCTGAACCTCACGCTGAGCTGGCAGTCGGCGGGCGCGCTGGCCGCCGCGGCCTACGGTGCGTCCGTCGCCGTGCGGCGGATCGGCACGCCGTCGCCGCGCCGCGTCAGCGTGGGGCTCGTCGTCCGTGAGGCGGCGACGATGATCGCCCTCTTCGCGGTGTGGCAGTACGCCGGCCAGATCTCGGTGATGAGTGAGGACGGCGCCATCGACCGGGGCCAGTCCATCTGGGACGCCGAGCGGTGGCTGCATCTGCCGAGCGAGCAGACGCTCCAGAGCTGGGCGCTGCCGCACCCGTGGCTGGTGGAGGGTGCGAACTACTACTACGCCAGCATGCACTTCGGCGCGATGATCGCGCTGCTGGCCTGGGTCTTCCTGCGGCACCGGCGGGCGTATCCGTGGGTGCGGATGACGGTGGTGCTGGTCACCGCGTGGTCGTTGCTGGTGCAGCTGATACCCGTGGCCCCGCCGCGGCTGCTCCCGGGCAACGGCATGGTCGACGTCGCGGTGGAGTACGGGCAGTCCGTCTACGGGGAGTCGATCGGGGGCCTTCAGGCCGATTCGTACTCCGCCATGCCCTCGGTGCACGTGGCGTGGTGCGTGCTGGTGGCGGTGGCGGTGATCCGGCTGAGCCGGAGCCGGTGGCGTTGGCTGGTGCTGGCGCATCCGGTCCTGACGGTCGCCGTCGTCGTGGTGACGGCGAACCACTACTGGCTGGACGGGGTCGCCGCGGTCACGCTGCTGCTGCTCGCGTACCTCGTGCAGTGGTACGCGGCCCGACTGCGGGCCGCGTACCTGCTGCGCCGATCCGCTGTGCGTGGTGAGGGCGGTGTGGGCGGGGCGGAGACCCCCCTCGGGCCTCCGCCCGCCCCGGTCGGGCTTGCCCGCCCGGCGGATGCCGGATCGGTCAGCGGACGGGGAGACTGAGCCCGGCCCAGCTGCTTCCGCCGAGGGAGACGGTCGCCGAGTACCAGGACAGCAAGCCGGCCACCGCGGCGACCCAGCCCGCGGTCTTGTCCAGGCCGGAGCTTCCGGCGAAGGAGCCGATCGCCCAGAGCACCAGGGCGACGGTGAACAGGCCGTAGACCCCGCGGAGCAGCATGCTGCCGCCGCGCCACTGGGACGCGGTGAGTGCGAGTGCCAGCAGAGCCCAGATGATGTAGAAGAGTCCGGCCGCGTTGGCGGACGAGGGTGAGGCCTGCGAGGCCACGACCCACAGGGCGCCGAGTCCGGCGAAGGCGGTGCCGGTCGCCGCGCTGCCGGCGCGGAACTCGACCAGGCCGCAGATGGCCAGGGCGACCCCGCCGACCCAGAGGGTCAGGGCGTGGGTGTCGGCGACGGTGGTGTTGTGGATGACGCCGGTGCTGACGATGCCGTAGGCCAGGAGGGTGAGGCCGAGGGCGAGGTAGCCGAGCGCTCCGGCTGCGGCACCGAGGGTGAGGGAGCGGTTGTTGGCCACCGCGGCTTCGTTGCTCACGGGGGCTCCTTTCACGGGGGTGAAGCTGCTCGGCGGTCGCTTTTCGGCCGCCGATGTCCGACACCTGTGTCGTACCCGACAGTGACGTTGCGTCAACACACCGTAATCAGAGTGATATCGAGCAAATCCGTTTATGCCCTGCGGACCCGCTGCTGAGAGGTGTATAGGGCGTGGTCGATCGATCCGGGGGGAGCCCGCGCGGCCGTCAGCCGATGGACAGCCGGTAACGTCCGCTGGCACAGCCGGTGACGCGCCACCCGCCGGTGACCTGGCGCACCGTCAACTGGGCGATGCCGGTGGTGCTGGGCGTCGGCTTTGTGGCGCCGGGATACCAGACGTCCAACGTGCACGCCGGTCCGCCGGCGGTCGCGGCGGGCGCGACGCCGGTCAGTGCGAAGGCCTTGCTCGCCGTGTCGGAGGTCAGCGAGGTGAGGGCGCCGGGGACCGCCCGCGGATAGGCGCGTCCGAGGACGGCGATCGTCGCCGCCGAGGGCGGCACGTCCTTGCCGGTGGCGCAGTCCTCGGCGACGAGGTTGCCGACGACGGTGGCGTGCTGGTCGCTCTCCGGGCTGCCGCAGGCCTGCCGCCACGCCCAGTAGGCGTCGCCGATCCGGGCCTGGTCCTCGGCGGCGGCGAAGCGGCGCAGCATCGCCGGGTCGCCGGAGGGGTCGGGCGAGCTGCCGGTGGTGGAGCCGAACCAGCCCCACTCGCCGGCCCACAGCGGCATCCCGTAGGACTTGGCCTGCTGCTCGGCCAACGCGAAGCCGCGTTCGACGGAGACGAGGGTCAGCCCGAGCGAGCGGTCCATCGTGATCGACTCGCTGTACAGGTGCGGGGCGAACACCAGGTACGGGTCCGCGCTGAAGCCGCGCGGCGGGGCGGCGTCGAAGCCGAGGCCGGACCAGAGCACGCTGGGCTCGATGAAGACCAGGTGCGGAAAGCCGCCGGTGGTCTGCTGCTCGGCCTGCCGGATCGCCTGGACCGCCCGGTTCTCGAAGGCGCCGAGCAGCACCGAGGACGTCGCCGGCGGATCGTCCCCCATGCCGGGCTCGTTGAGCAGGCCGTACCCGGCGACGGACGGGTCGTCCGCGAAGGTGCGCGCCAACATGGCCCAGGTGTGCACGAGTTCGGTCTGTATGCCGTCGCTGTCGTGGTAGAACGCGCTGAACGCCTGGGTGTTGGCGGGCGTCAGGTCGCGGCTGAGGGTCTGGCAGCGGGAGGCGCCGTCGGTGAGGGTGGCCCAGGCGGGGGCGCCGTCGTAGCCGAGGGACGGCGTGCTGCCGCTCGGGCACGTCGTCCCGGCGGGGGCGGCGATCGCCGGGCCCCAGGCGTCCTCGTGCATGTCGAGGTCGGTGTAGAGGCCGTGGCGTGCGGCCATGGCGACGGTGGCCTTGATCCGGTCGAGGTAGCCCTGGTCGTAGTGCCCGCGGCTCGGTTCCAGGGCGGACCAGGAGATGTCGAGCCGGACGACGTCGAAGCCGAGCGCGGCCATCGAGGCGAAGTCGGTGTCGCCGAGCGGGCGCACGGTCGCGCGGCCCGGTGTCGGCGCGGCGTAGTCGACGAGCTGGTTGACGTTGACGCCGCGCAGCAGCACCTGGCGGCCGTTCACGTCGCTGATCAAGGCCGGGGAGTCGCTCGTGGCCGCGCGGACGGTGAGTGCGGGCAGCGCCGCGGCGGCCGTGGCGCGGGCGGTCGCGCCGATGGCCGGCGCGGGCGTCGCCACGCTCGGCGTCGCCTGGGCGAGCCCCCAGGAGCCGACGGCCAGAGCGGTGGCGGAGGCGAGGACGGTCGCGAAGCGGCGGCGTCCGCCGGAGATGGCGTCGAGGAGGCGGCTGATCAGCAGCAGCGTCGGGACGACGGCCCAGCCGAAGGCGACGCCGAGGGAGAGGCCGGTGCCGATGCGCAGCCCGGCGTCGGCGAGGACGAACAGGTCGGTGCCGGGCAGGTCGCGCGGCAGGGCGAGGGCCGTCTGCACGACGCCGGCTGCCGCGCCGCCGCCGAGCGCGGCGAGCCAGCCGCCGAGCAGCAGGTCGGCGGGGCGAGTGTAGTCGAAGCGGCGTGAGGAGCGGGCGAGCAGGATCGCGCCCACGATCGCGGCGGTCGCCAGCTCGACCGCGAAGCGGGCGGGCCCGAGGTCGAGGCCGAACGGCAGGCGCCGCAGGCTCAGCGGCTCGCCGTAGAACGCGGCGGCGGGGGAGCCCTCCCACAGCATCGGCCCGACCAGCGGCCCGAGCAGCGCGATCGGCAGCACGGTGCCGGTCAGCGACCAGCGCCAGCCGAAGTGCGGCGGCGTGGGCAGCCGGCGTCGCCGCGACTCCTCGCCGCGTGGCCGGTACCGGTGCGCGAAGGCGCCGAGCAGGGCCGGTATCCAGCCCACGAGCGCGACCCGGGAGGCGGGCAGCCCGCAGTCCCACAGGGCCGTCGCGACCAGGGTCCGCGCGCCGCCGTGCACGCCCGCCCCGGCGGTCTCGGCGATCATCTCCGCCAGCCGTGCGAGCGCGGTGGCGAGGATCGTCACGCCCCAGAGCCGGAGCACCATGCGTTTGCGCCCGGTGTTCTCCGCGGCGCCGCGGAACGAGACGGCCGTGCCCCACGCGGTGACCGCCACCAGCACGGGCAGGAAGACGGCGACCCCGGCCACGGACCACAGCCCGCGCATGGACGTCACCTGGAAGGCGGACCAGGGAAGTGGCGCGAACAGCGAGGTCGGATCGGCGTAGGCGGCGGCCGCGCTCACCGCGAGCAGGCCTCCGGCGGTGACCACGGCGGCGAACGGAGCACGACGGGAGGGGCGGGACACCCGGCAGATGCTAGGCACCCGCTCCCGTCACGCAACAGGGGTCCCGCCTGCCTCACAGGTACGACAACGGTCGAGACCGGGGCAAGCGGGACACCGGTGATGTGAAGGTTTGGCAAAGGCGCGGGCCTGGCGGGTTTGACCCGTCGTCAGCCCACAGGGAGCTCGAAGCTGCGGCGGATCGCCGAAATGCGCTGGTCGAAGCCGAGCCGCCTGGGGATCTGCGCGTCCGTGCAGACGGTCAGGGAGACGCAGTCGAACCGGGCGCCGTCCTGCCGGTGCCAGCCGGGCAGATAGCCCCGGACGGAGAAAAGGCCCTGGGGCTGCCCCGGCTCGGCCCGGCAGAGCGCCGCCAGGACCGCCCGTTTGTCCGCGAGCACCTGCACGGTCAGGTGCTCGAACTTGAACGGTGCGGCGCTGTCGAGCAGTTGCCCAAGGACGCGGCGCACATCGGCGGGCGCCTCCGCGTCGACCCCGCCGACCACGGCCGCGCGGCTGGACTCGAGGACCGCGAACGCCACCCGGCCGCTGTCGGTCTCGAAGCTCAGCTCTCGCGGCCCCTCGACGAAGACCCGCGGCGGGTAGTCGCCCGTCCGCCTCGCCGGGCCGAGCACGGCGAGCTCGCGTTCCAGTGCGCTTCCGGCGCGCAGCACGGACCGGAGCGGGACGATCCTGGCCGGTCGGCGTCGGGGGTTGAAGGCGAGGCCGAAGACGTGCTCCTCGCGCTCGCCGGCCACCGGGTGCATGCCGCCGTCGCTTCCGGTCCAGGCCCAGGGCGGCTCGGAGCGCTGGATGATCCGCAGCGCCTGTTCCGAGCGCGCGTGGCCGTGGACGAGCGCGCAGTCGGTCCGCTCGAAGGCGGCGCGGAGCGAGAGGTCGAGCAGCGTGGAGAAGACGGCGCGTCCGCGGTACTCCGGCAGGACGGCGCCGCCGCCCACCTCGTAGCCCTCCCGCGCGGGGTCCGGCCGGACGGCGTTGGCCGCGACGACCCGGTCCCGGTCCAGCGCGACGACCCACAGGCGCTCCCCGCCGGACACGAGCGCCCGCACCGCGGTCGGGTCGGCGCACTCGGGCACGGGGTAGCTGCCGTGGTAGACGTGGTCGTAGAGGGCGACGATGCCCTCGGCGTCGCCCGGGACGGCCGGCCGGATCTCCAACCCGGCGCTCATCTCGACGCCGATCCGGACGCCGGTCCGGTCGCCGTGCCGGTCGAGCGCTGACCGCCGGTGCCCGGTCCGGCCAGGACCGGGGCGCGTTCCGGCAGCACCTCCAGGTGCTGGGACAGCGGTCGGCGCGGCGACGGCTCGACCTCGGGCGCGGGCGTCCCGGCGACCAGGCGGAAGACCAGGGCGAGGGGCGCGCCGTCGCCGTGCAGGAGCGCGCTGCGCAGCTGTGCCGCCGCCGACTCGATCCGCTCGCGCTCGTCCGGGCTGAACAGGTCCCCCTCGGGGCCCTCCAGCATCTCCGCTTCGAACATCAGCGAGGTCGTGGGGTGCACGCCGAATCCGGCGGCGGTGGCGGCCGTCCACATCCGCTGGACCGCGCGGCCCGCCTCGACGAAGTCGCTGCGCCGGGAGCCGCCAGCCGTCACCGCGCCCACGGCGGACGCGCCGTCGGCCCAGTCCCGGCTGAACTCGAGCAGGCGGCGGCCTTCGCCGCGCTCGTGGAGGAACCCGGCCACCGCGGGGCGGCGCAGCAGCCGCAGGGCGATCTGTTCCGGCAGCGGCAGTTGCAGGTTCTCGATCGGCACGCCCTCGCGGCGTCCCGGCTCCTCGGAGCGGAAGTAGAACTCGTCGAAGGTCTCCCGGTGCATCCCCCCGGCCAGCATGCGCAGCCGGTTGCCGAGCGCCACGCCCTCGCCGTAGACCTGCTTGACCTTCTCGTCACCGCTGATCCACAGCCGCGCGGAGAAGCCGGCCACGGCCTCGTCGAGGACGGCGCGTTCCTCCTCGGTCAGGGCGCGGCCGCGCGCCAGGGTGCGCTGGCTGCACCGGGCGCTGAGCGCCGCGCCGAGCGCCCGTTCGGCCGAGGTGGCGTCCGGACCCGACTCGCCGACGGTGATCCGCGTGTACACCAGGTCGTCCGGGCCCAGCGGGTCGTGGACGACGTCCGCGGAGAGCCCGCGGGCGCGGGCGGCGATGACGATGCTCTCGGTGACGATCCCCAGGACCACCCGGCGGACCGTGTCGCGGCAGTCGAACAGCGCGTGGGTCGCCGAGCGCTCCGGCACGTGGGCCACGTCGATCACCCGGCCGCGGACCAGGAAGCGCCACTGCTGGGTGTTCCCGCCCGAGGGGGAGCGCATGGCCAGCTCCAGGATCTCGCGCAGGTCCTCGGGCAGGTCGTCGACCCGCCCCCCGCTCTCGGCAGCGGCCGTGGGGGTCGGGCTCGGGCGGTGCTCCGCCCGGCCGATGCCGAAGGGCAGGTCCACGGTGCGGCGTCCCGAGGGGACGTCGTGGCCGAGCAGGATCGCGCGCGCGGCCGTGGCGACGACCGCGCCGCCGTGGGTGACCTCCGACGCCAGCTGCGGCCAGGTCGACAGGGTCCGGTCCAGCTCGACGAAGGACGACGCGATCCGGTCCGAGGTGCCGTCCACGCCGATGATCACGGCGATCACCGCGAGCTCCAGATCCCGGTCCGCGTGCCGCAGCTGATCCAGCGGCAGACCGGTGAGCAGCCCGTGCAGCAGCGGGCGCTGCGGCTCCAGGTCGAAGCGCTCGACGTCGAGGACGCCCCGGTCGCTGCACTCCATCAGCACCGGGATGCGGCGGGACCGGGCCTGTTCCCTGGCCATGATCTTGACCCAGGGCGTGTCGCACTCCTCGACGAGGAGGTCGAGGGCCGGGGCCCCGTCGAAGAAGTCCGCGACGGAGTCCTCGTCCAGGCCGCCCGGGTGGACGTGCACGGTGAGATAGGGGTCGATCTCCGCGATCTGACGGGCGGCCAGCACGGCCTTGTTGACGCCCAGGTCGGCCACCGTCGCGCGGAGCCGGTTCAGGTTCGACAGGTCGAGTTCGTCGAAGTCGGCCACCTTGATCGTCCCCGCCGAGCGCTCGGCGGCGATGGTCAGCGCGACCGCGTTCCCGACCGACAGGCCGACGACGCCCACCGTGCGGTTCCGCAGCAGCGCCTGCTCGTGGCCGGTGAGCTTGTTCCGGTTGGCGGAGGTCCGCATCTCGACGAACTCGGCCTCGTCCAGGAGGTGGACCAGCTGGCCGGACCAGGGGTAGAAGACCCAGACGCCGACCTCGTCGAGGGGCCGACCGCCCGTGAAGTCCGCGATCACGTCGCCGCGGTCGGCGCGCCTGCCCCGCTCGGGTGTGCGCACCCGGGCGAGGTTCTCCAGTTGCAGCTCGATCTGGTCCAGGCGGCGGGTCACCGCCCCGGCGCGTTCGAGGGCGGCCAGGGCCGCCGCGTCGCCGGCGCGGGAGAGGCGGAACAGGCTCGGCGGTGTGTATCCGGCCGTGGTGTCGGTCATCTGCTGGTCCCCCTGATACGGGCGCGCTTCGTGCGGCGGCGGCCCTCAGCAGACCCGATCGGGCTCGAGCCGGGCGTGAGTCGGCGCCGACTCACGCTCGAACAGACCGCGTCGCGACGATGCCCTGGGCGGACGGTGCGTCAGCGACCCGCGGGCGCACCGAGGACACGCAGGGCCAGGATCGCCATGTCGTCCGAGGCCGGGTCCGCGGCGAACCGTTCCACCGCGCGCAGGATGCGGGTGGCGACCGCGCCGGCGGTCAGGCCGGTGCAGGTGGTGAGCACCTCGGCGAGGCCGTCGTCGCCGAGCATGCGGGGCCCGTCGCGGCGTTCGGTGACGCCGTCGGTGACGCAGAGCAGGACGTCGCCCGGGTCCAGGACGAAGGTCTCGGCCTCCAGGTCGAGTTCGTCGATGACGCCCAGCAGGGGCTGCGGGGACGCGGCGGGGGAGACCGTGCCGTCGGGGCGCAGCCGCAGCGGGAGGGGGTGGCCGGCGCAGACGGTGCGCAGTTCGACCGAGCCGTCCTCGCGCGGCGTCATCTCCCCGTACAGCAGGGTCAGGAACCGGCCGCGGTCGCCCTCGTCGAGGATCGCCGCGTTCAGCCGTTGCAGGACCTCCGGCGCGGAGAAGCCCTCGCGGGCCAGCAGGCGCAGCGAGTGGCGGGCGAGGCCGGTGACCGCGGCGGCCTCGGGGCCGGTGCCGCAGACGTCGCCGATGGCGAAGCCGTAGGTGCCCTCGCGGATCGGGAAGATGTCGTAGAAGTCGCCGCCGACCTCGTTGCCCTCGCCTGCCGCGCGGTAGATGACCTCGGCCTCGACGCCGGGCACGCGCGGCACCGCGGGCGGCAGCAGGCTGCGTTGCAGCGCGCGCGAGATCGCGGTGCGCTCGCTGTAGAGGCGGGCGTTGTCCAGCGCGAGCGCGGCGCGGCGCGAGAGGTCCTCGGCGAGTTCCAGGATCTCGCGGCGGAAGCGCTCCTCCGCGGCCTTGCCGAGCGTCAGCATGCCGATCACGCGGTTGCGGGCGACCAGCGGCAGCACCACCGTCTCGCCGCCGACCGTCGCGGCCGTGGCGAGGGCCGCGCGCTGCGCGGCGGTCTCGCCGGCGCCCTGGGTGCGGGCGCGCAGGGCGGCGCGCAGGGCCGCGTCCTGCGCGGCGTCCGTG
>NZ_BBPQ01000092.1:11159-27014 GCF_000787855.1 Streptacidiphilus anmyonensis
CCCTGGGTGCGGGCGCGCAGGGCGGCGCGCAGGGCCGCGTCCTGCGCGGCGTCCGTGGCCGCGGGCCAGTCGCGGGCGCCGGGCGTGTTCAGCGGCTCCGGCGGCGCGATGCTCTCCAGCAGGGCGCGCAGGCCGTCGATCTGCTCCTCGTCCTCGTGCAGCACGTAGGCGAGCTCGGGGACGGTGGGGTCGACGCCGGTGGACGTGGTGTAGACGGCGCACCAGGAGGCCAGCGTCGGCACGGTCATCTGCGCGACCAGCGCGAGGGTCTGGTCCCGCTCCAGGGTGCCGGCCAGCAGGTCGGAGGCCTCGACGAGGAACGACAGCGAGCCGCGCCGCAGCCGTTCGAGCTCGGTCAGGCGGGCGCTCTCGACCGCCAGCGCGATCCGGTCGGCCGCGAACTGGAGCCGCAGCGCGTCCTCGTTGCGGTACTGGCCGGGCGACTGCGCGGCCACGCCGAGCGAGCCGGTCAGCCGGCCCTCGACCTTCAGCGGGACCGTCACCACGGACCGCAGGCCGGTGCCGCCCAGCAGCGGAGCCGCGCCGGGGGAGTCGACCAGGTCCTCGTGGACGGTGGGGAGCCGCGCGGAGCTGAACCGGCCCATGCCGGGCTCGACGGGCACCCGCGCGAAGCGCTGCCGCCCGGCGGGCAGCCCGCAGCTGGCACGGACCTCCAGCTCGGTCTCGTCGTCGGTGGCCAGCAGCAGGTAGGCGGCGTCGCCGTCGAGCAGGTCGCGGGCGCGTTCGACGGTGCGCTGGAGCAGCCCGTCGAGGTCGTCGGGCGCCTGGCCGCCGGTCAGCGGGCCGAGGAAGGCGTCCACGGCCGGGCCGTCGAGGCGGCCGCCGCTCTCGGACGACGCCGACGCCGCGGGACGCGTCGGCGTCTGAAGGACCGCGCGCTCCTGCTCGCGCACCAAAAGGCAGACCGTCGACGGGCTGCCGTGGGCGTCGCGGACGCGCAGGTGCGCGCCGTAGACGCCGAGCAGGCGGCCGTCGCCGCGCCGCATCGCGTAGCTGCCCTCCCAGCGGGAGAGCCGCAGCGCCTCGTCGACGCCGAGGCCGGTGCCCGGTGTCTGCGGCCATGCGGCCAGTTCGGCGAAGGGACGGCCGACCGCCTTGACGGCGGGGTGCTGGAAGAGCAGCTCGGCGTCCTGGTTCCACGCGGAGACCAGCCCTTCGCCGTCGACCTGCACGACGGCGACGTGGACCTGCTCCTCCGCCTCGGGCAGCAGCGCGTCGGGCGTGACCGGGCCGGCCACGCGGGTGCCGGTGGGGCGCGGCGGCAGTTGCAGGGTGAACCAGACGCGCTTGTCGGTGGCGGTGTAGTCGACGCCCCAGCGGGACGCGAGCGCCGCGCACAGCAGCAGGCCCCGGCCGCCCTCGCGCTCCAACTCGGCGGTGACGACGGACCCGTCCTCCTGGCCGGGGTAGATCGGCAGGGCGCGGCGGGGGTAGCGGTCGCCGATCTCGACGCGTACCTGCTCGCCCTGGCGCAGCAGTTCGACCCGGGCGGCGGTGCCCGCGTGCACGACCGCGTTGGTGACCAGCTCGCTGACCAGGACCACGGCGTCGTCGACGACCTCGCCGAAACCCCAGCCCTGGAGGGTGTCGCGGACGAAGGCGCGCGCGGCGGCGACGGAGCGGCCGACCGGTTCGAACGTGGCGGCGGCCCGCGCGGTGGCGTCACCCACGAGGCGCCTCCTCCTTCTTCCGGGCTACGGGCTCACGTTACCGGCGTACCGCGCCTGACGGGCACTCCCTGTGCGGTACCCGTGCAGGACCCGAGCGGCACCTGTGCGATGCCACTGGCCCAACGTCGTGTCGTGCCGCCAGGTTACTGATCCCTGGTACCGCTTGGGGAGTGAAGCCGGTACGTTCGGTGACTCGATCTGAACCTGACAGGCCGCACAGGGCTGCGATCAGGTCCCAGCGGGGCCGATACCCGTCCGGGACCCCCGCGCAACCCTTGGTGGTCGTTAGATTGTTGGGGATGCGTCTCGCGGCCTGTGCGCCGTGCGGTCGCGAGGCATTCAACGCAACTCTGGAGGCAGGCCGGTGGATTCGAGCAGGGCGACCGCGGTCGCGGCGAAGCCGAAGCCGGGCGGGACGCGGCAGGCCGGTCGCGGGTCGGGCAGGGGCGCGGGCGCCGACGCCGCCGACCTGCGCAAGCTGCTGACCGCGCTGACGGCCATGCGCGACGGCAACTTCCGCAGGCGGCTGACCGTGCCCGGGGACTCGGTCATGGCCGAGATCGCCGCCGTCTTCAACCAGGTCGCGGAGCGTAACCAGCATCTCACCGGAGAGTTGGCGCGGGTGCGCCGGGCGGTGGGCCGCGAGGGCCGACTCGGCGAGCGGCTCGAACTCGGGCCCTGCGAGGGCGCCTGGGCGGCGGCCATCGACAACTCCAACGCGCTGATCGACGACCTGGCCCGGCCGATGGCCGAGGTGGGTCGCGTCCTCGGCTCGATCGCCGAGGGCGATCTGCAGCAGCGGATGGAGCTGCGCGCGCTCGGACCCGACGGCGGCTCCCACCCGCTGCGCGGCGAGTTCCTGAAGGTCGGCCGGACCGTCAACGGTCTGGTCGACCAGCTCTCGGAGTTCACCGACGAGGTGACCCGGCTCGCCGTGGAGGTCGGCACCGAGGGCAAGCTCGGCGGTCAGGCCCGGGTCCGCGGCATGTCGGGCTCCTGGAAGGACCTGACCGACTCGGTCAACATGATGGCCAGTCGGCTGACCGCGCAGGTGCGCGACATCGCGCTGGTCACCACCGCGGTCGCCAAGGGCGACCTCTCCCGCAAGGTCACCGCCCAGGTCGCGGGCGAGATGCTGGAGTTGAAGAACACCGTCAACACGATGGTGGACCAGCTCTCCGGCTTCGCCGCCGAAGTCACCCGTGTGGCGCGCGAGGTGGGCACCGAGGGCAAGCTCGGCGGCCAGGCGCAGGTGCCCGGCGTCGCCGGCACCTGGAAGGACCTGACCGACAACGTCAACCAGATGGCGACGAACCTCACCGACCAGGTGCGCAGCATCGCCCAGGTGACGACCGCCGTGGCGCGCGGCGACCTGTCGTCGACCATCGAGGTCGACGCGCGCGGCGAGATCCTCGAACTGAAGAACACCATCAACGCGATGGTCGGCCAACTCTCGGCGTTCGCCGACGAGGTGACGCGTGTGGCGCGCGAGGTCGGCACCGAGGGCATCCTCGGCGGCCAGGCGATGGTCCCCGGCGCCGCCGGCGTGTGGCGCGGGCTGACCGACAACGTCAACCTGATGGCGTCGAACCTCACCTTCCAGGTGCGCAACATCGCCACCGTCTCGACCGCGGTGGCGCGCGGCGACCTGACGCAGCGCATCACGGTCGACGCGCGCGGCGAGATCCTCCAGCTGAAGACGACGCTGAACACCATGGTCGACCAGTTGTCCGCGTTCGCGGACGAGGTGACCCGGGTGGCCACGGACGTCGGCACCGAGGGCCGCCTCGGCGGTCAGGCGCAGGTGCCGGGGGTCTCCGGCACCTGGAAGGACCTGACCAGCTCGGTCAACCTGATGGCCAACAACCTGACCAACCAGGTGCGCAACATCGCCGAGGTCACCACGGCGGTGGCCCGCGGCGACCTGTCGAAGAAGATCACCGTCGACGCCCGCGGCGAGATCCTGGAGCTGGTCACCACCGTCAACACGATGGTCGACCAGCTCTCGGTCTTCGCCGACGAGGTGACCAGGGTCGCCCGTCAGGTGGGCACCGAGGGCATCCTGGGCGGCCAGGCCCGGGTCAAGGGCGTCGAGGGCATCTGGCGCGACCTGGCCGAGAACGTCAACGGCATGGCGTCCAACCTGACCTTCCAGGTGCGCAACATCGCCCAGGTCGCGACTGCGGTCGCCGGCGGCGACCTGTCGAAGAAGATCACCATCGACGCCCAGGGCGAGGTGGCCGCGCTGGCGGACACCCTGAACACGATGGTCGACCAGCTGTCCGGCTTCGCCGACGAGGTGACCCGCGTGGCCCGCGAGGTGGGCACCGAGGGCATCCTGGGCGGCCAGGCCCGGGTGCCCGGCGTCGCCGGCATCTGGAAGGACCTGACCGACAACGTCAACCTGATGGCCGACAACCTGTCCGGCCAGGTGCGCAACATCGCCCAGGTCACCACGGCGGTCGCCAAGGGCGACCTGACGCGCAAGATCGACGTCGACGCGCGCGGCGAGATCCTGGAGCTCAAGACCACCATCAACACCATGGTCGACCAGCTCTCCGCCTTCGCGGACGAGGTCACCCGCGTCGCCCGCGAGGTGGGCACCGACGGCCGCCTCGGCGGCCAGGCGCGCGTACCCGGCGTCGCCGGGACCTGGCAGGACCTGACCGAGTCCGTGAACGAGCTGGCGGGCAACCTGACCCGCCAGGTGCGCGCCATCGCCCAGGTCGCCACCGCGGTGACCCGCGGCGACCTGAGCCTGCGCATCGACGTGGACGCGGCCGGTGAGCTCGACGAGCTCAAGGACAACATCAACCAGATGATCGCCAACCTGCGCGAGACCACCCGCACCAACCAGGAGCAGGACTGGCTCAAGACCAACCTGGCGCGGATCTCCGGTCTGATGCAGGGCCGCCGCGACCTGGAGGCGGTCAGCTCGCTGATCATGAGCGAGCTGACCCCGGTGGTCTCCGCCCAGCACGGCGCGTTCTTCCTGGCCATGCCGGCGCTGCGCAACGAGATGACCGCCGAGGCCGGCGAGGACGGGATCGAGCACGACACCGTGCTGCGGCTGATCGGCTCCTACGGCTACCAGCGCCGCGCCATGCCGACCTCGTTCCACCTCGGCGAGGGCCTGGTCGGGCAGGCGGCGATCGAGAAGAAGCCGATCCTGCTCAAGGACGCCCCGCCCGGATACCTGAAGATCGCCTCGGGGCTCGGCGAGGCCGCGCCGGTCAACGTGATCGTCATGCCGGTGCTCTTCGAGGGCCGGCTGCTGGGCGTGATCGAGCTGGCCTCGTTCAACCCCTTCACCAAGATCAGCATGGACTTCCTGGACCAGATCGCCGAGATGATCGGCGTCACGGTCAACACCATCGCCGTCAACACCAAGACCGAGGGCCTGCTGCTGGAGTCGCAGCGCCTGACCGCCGAACTGTCGATGCGCTCGGCCGAGTTGGAGGCGCGGCAGGAGGAGCTCCAGCGCTCCAACCTGGAGCTGGAGGAGAAGGCCCACCAGCTCGCGGTGCAGAACCGCGACATCGAGATCAAGAACTCCGAGATCGAGGAGGCCCGGCAGGTCCTGGAGGAGCGCGCCGAGCAGCTCGAACTCTCCACGCGCTACAAGTCGGAGTTCCTGGCCAACATGTCGCACGAGCTGCGCACGCCGCTCAACTCGCTGCTGATCCTGGCCAAGCTGCTCGCCGACAACGCCGAGGGCAACCTCAGCCCCAAGCAGGTGGAGTTCTCCGAGACCATCCACGGCGCGGGCTCCGACCTGCTCCAGCTGATCAACGACATCCTGGACCTGTCCAAGGTCGAGGCGGGCAAGATGGACATCCGGCCGAGCCGGATCGCCCTGGTGCAGCTGGTCGACTACGTGGAGGCCACGTTCCGGCCGCTGACGGCCGACAAGGGCCTCGACTTCGCGGTGCGGGTCTCGCCGGAGCTGCCGGTCACCCTGCACACCGACGAGCAGCGGCTCCAGCAGGTGCTGCGCAACCTGCTCTCCAACGCGGTCAAGTTCACCGACTCCGGCGCGGTCGAGCTGCTGATCCAGCCGGCCGGGGGTCCGGGCGGGGAGCACCCGGTGCCGCAGGCGATCCGCGAGCAGATGCTGGAGTCCGGCGCGATCTCCGACCCGGAGGAGCCGCTGATCGCCTTCTCAGTCACCGACACCGGCATCGGCGTCCCGCAGAACAAACTCCGGGAGATCTTCGAGGCGTTCAAGCAGGCCGACGGGACCACCAGCCGCAAGTACGGCGGCACCGGCCTCGGACTGTCGATCTCCCGAGAGATCGCTCGCCTGCTCGGCGGCGAGATCAACGCCGAGAGCGAGCTGGACCGCGGCTCCACCTTCACGCTGTTCCTGCCCCTGCGCGAGGCGCCCGAGGGCGAGGCGACGGCTGCCGCGGTCCGCGGCCGCGGCGGGGTGAGCCCGGCGGAGCTGTGGGCCCAGGAGGTCATCGAGGCGGCGCACGAGCGTCGGCGCGCGCCCTCCAAGCCCGGGCGCACCTCGGTTTCTTCGCAGGCGTCCTCGGCGCAGACGGTGTCCTCGCAGGCCGCGCCGCCTGTCGCACCGCCTGTCGCACCGTCGGTCGCAGCGATGACGGGCCCGGCTCCGACCGCGAACCCGCTCCAGGCGGGTGCGCCCGCGCAGCAGCCGTCCCGTCAGCAGGACGTCGACGGCGGCCGGGACGAGGACGCCCAGATGGACTCGTTCGCGCCGTTCGCCGGACGTTTCGACGGCGAGAAGGTGCTCATCGTCGACGACGACATCCGCAACGTCTTCGCGCTCACCAGCGTGCTGGAGACCTACGGACTGGCGGTCCTGTACGCGGAGAACGGCCGTGAGGGCATCGAGGTGCTCGAACAGCACGAGGACGTCGCCCTGGTGCTGATGGACATCATGATGCCGGAGATGGACGGCTACGCCACGACCGAGGCGATCCGCGCGATGCCGCAGTTCGCGGGTCTGCCGATCATCGCGCTCACGGCGAAGGCGATGAAGGGCGACCGTGAGAAGAGTCTCGCCGCGGGGGCCTCGGACCACGTCACCAAGCCCGTCGACACCGACCATCTGCTCGGCGTCATGGGGCACTGGCTGCGGACCGAGAGCCGGTGAGGAGGGGTGGGTCGAGGCCGTTCGTCCAGGTCCGCACGGGCCCCGGGCATATGCGTCCGGCTCCCGGGGCGGCCTGGTTGAAGGCCGGGTCACCGGGCATCCATCCGGAACCCGCGCCCCGGACGGGCCGTCAGGATCGAGCTGTCCCCACTTGTCAGGGTGGTGGCTCTGCGGCGCAGGAACGGGATAAGGTCACTCGGCGTTGCTACCGGTACTGACTGGGTCACCGGAGGCGGGCAGTTCACCGGGTGCGGGCAGTGAGGTGCGGCTAGCATGACCGTCGGCAGGGCAGTGGTGGACACACGGGCGACGTACGAGTCCGACGCGAACCGGGGTGCGGCGACAGCCGCGACATCGGTGGCGGGGGCGCGAGGAGGGCAGGCCAAGGTGCAGAAGGCCAAGATCCTCCTTGTCGACGACCGGGCGGAGAACCTGCTCGCGCTGGAGGCGATCCTCTCCGCGCTGGACCAGACCCTGGTCCGGGCGGGCTCCGGCGAGGAGGCGCTCAAGGCGCTGCTCAACGACGACTTCGCGGTCATCCTGCTCGACGTGCAGATGCCCGGGATGGACGGCTTCGAGACCGCCGCCCACATCAAGCGCCGCGAGCGCACCCGGGACATCCCGATCATCTTCCTGACGGCGATCAACCACGGGCCGCACCACACCTTCCGCGGCTACGCGGCGGGCGCGGTGGACTACATCTCCAAGCCGTTCGACCCGTGGGTGCTGCGCGCGAAGGTCTCCGTCTTCGTCGAGCTCTACATGAAGAACTGCCAGCTCAAGGAGCAGGCCGCGCTGCTGCGCCTGCAGTTGGAGGCCGAGCAGCCGCCGGGCACGGGCCTGCTGTCCGAGCTGTCCGCCCGGCTCGCCGCCGTCGAGGAGCAGGCCGAGGCGCTGACCAAGCAGCTCGCCGAGGGCGCCGACCAGGCCGCCGTCGCCACCGCCTCCCACCTCGAACGGCGCCTCGCCGGACTCCGCCGTGCGCTCGACGCACTGGAGCCCGGCAACCCGAACGCCAATCCGAACAGGGGCGCCACGCCCGAGTCCTGAGCTCCGGTTCCGGAAGGGTTCTGACGGCGCGTCGCGCTTGACAGGCGGGTGGTTCGCACCCGGTGCACGACACGAGCGGAGCAACGTCGTGCAGCACGTGTTGCGTCCCTTGTCACCCTAGTAATCTGAACGCCATGGCCACACGCACGTCCGGAAGCGGTTCGCAGACCCGAGGCGCGGGGACGGCGAAGAAGGCCACGGCTGCCAAGGCGCCCGCCAAGAAGGCCCCGGCGAAGTCCGCGGCGAAAGCGCCGGCGGCGAAGGCCCCCGCGAAGAGGGCGGCGGCCAAGAAGGCCGTGCCCGCGCCCGCCGCTCCGCCGCCCAGGCCGCCGAAACCGATCGCCTACCGTGCCGTGCGCGGCAGCTGGCTGGGCGTCGCCAACGGGGTCGGCGCGGTCGCCCGCGGCTTCGGCAACGGGGCCAAGAACCTGCACCCCGCCCACCGCAAGGACGGGCTGGCGCTGCTGCTCGTCGCGCTCGCGCTGCTCATCGCCGCCGGATCGTGGTCCGATCCGCAGGGTTGGCTCGGCGTCGCCGTGACCGACGTGGTCAAGGGCGCCTTCGGCAAGCTGACCATGCTGGTCCCGGTGCTGCTCTTCGGCGTCGCCGTGCGGCTGATGCGCCACCCCGAGCGGCCCGAGGCCAACGGACGCATCGTCATCGGCCTCACCGCGCTGACCATCGGCGTGCTCGGCCTGGTCCACATCGGCTACGGCGCGCCCAGCCTGCAGGCCGGGGCGGCCCGGATCCGCGAGTCCGGCGGGCTGATCGGTCTGGCCGCGTCCCGCTGGCTGATGGCCGCCGCGGGGCCGGCCCTGGCCGTGCCGTTCCTGACGCTCGTCTCCTTCTTCGGCCTGCTGGTGGTCACCGCCACGCCCGTCAACCAGATCCCGCAGCGGCTGCGGCTGCTCGGCGAGCGGCTGTCGATCATCGAACCGCATCACGAGTACGGCGGCTTCGACGAGGAGGCCGGGCTCGAGGGCCTCGACGAGCTCGGCTTCGGGGTGGGCGGGCCCGACGACTTCGAGGGCGAGCCCGGCACGCCCGAGGAGCGGGCGGTGCTGGAGGCCAAGCGCAGTCAGCTGGAGAACGAGGGCGCCGTCGCGCCGCGCCGCCGTCGACCGCGCCGTCGGGTGGGCGCGGCCGCGGAGACGGCCGACCAGCCGGACCCGTTCGACACCATCGGCGTCGCCGCGGCGGCCGCCGCGGAGCTCGACGGCGCGGTCATGCACGGCGTCCATCCCTCGGCCGCCCTCGCCGACATACTGGGCCGGGTCAAGGACCGCACGCCGGCCTCCGACGTCCCGCCCGCGGACGCGGCTCCGGCCGACGCCGTGCCGGTCGACGCGCCGCCGATGCCGGACCACGCGCCCGAGATCCCGGTCCCGGCCGCGCGCACCGAGGACGCCGCTCCCGCCACGGACGAGAACGGCCTGCCGCACCGCTCCGAGCAGTTGCAGCTGCCCGACGGCGGCCGCTATCAGCTGCCCTCGGTCGAGCTGCTGACGCGCGGGGGCCCCGGCAAGGCCCGCTCGAAGGCCAACGACGACGTGGTCGCCTCGCTCATGGGCGTCTTCGCCGAGTTCAAGGTCGACGCCGCCGTCACCGGCTTCACCCGCGGCCCGACGGTCACCCGCTACGAGGTCGAGCTCGGCCCGGCGGTCAAGGTCGAGCGCATCACCGCCCTCGCCAAGAACATCGCCTACGCCGTGGCCAGCCCCGACGTCCGGATCATCAGCCCGATCCCCGGCAAGTCCGCGGTCGGCATCGAGATCCCCAACACCGACCGGGAGATGGTCAACCTCGGCGACCTGCTGCGTTCGCAGGCCGCCACCGGCGACCCGCACCCGATGCTCGTCGGCATGGGCAAGGACGTCGAGGGCCAGACCGTCATGGCCAACCTCGCCAAGATGCCGCACGTCCTGGTCGCCGGCGCGACCGGCGCCGGCAAGTCATCCTGCATCAACTGCCTGATCACCTCGGTGCTGATGCGGGCGACGCCGCAGGACGTGCGGCTGGTCCTGGTCGACCCCAAGCGCGTCGAGCTCACCGCGTACGAGGGCGTGCCGCACCTGATCACGCCGATCATCACCAACCCGAAGAAGGCCGCCGAGGCGCTCCAGTGGGTCGTCCGTGAGATGGACCTGCGCTACGACGACCTCGCCGCGTTCGGTTTCCGCCACGTCGACGACTTCAACCGCGCGGTGCGCGCGGGCAAGGTGCAGCCGCCGCCCGGCAGCGAGCGGGTGCTGACGCCCTACCCCTACCTGCTGGTGATCGTGGACGAGCTCGCCGACCTGATGATGGTCGCCCCGCGCGACGTCGAGGACTCGATCGTCCGCATCACCCAGCTCGCCCGCGCCGCCGGCATCCACCTGGTGCTGGCGACCCAGCGCCCCTCCGTGGACGTCGTCACCGGTCTGATCAAGGCGAACGTGCCCTCGCGGCTCGCGTTCGCCACCTCCTCGCTCGCCGACAGCCGGGTCATCCTGGACCAGCCCGGTGCGGAGAAGCTGATCGGCAAGGGCGACGCGCTCTTCCTGCCGATGGGCGCGGGCAAGCCGCTGCGCATGCAGGGCGCCTTCATCACCGAGGAGGAGATCGCCGCCGTCGTCGAGCACTGCAAGGCGCAGCTCCAGGCCGAGTACCGCAGCGACGTCATGGTCGGGTCGGGCCCGAAGAAGGAGATCGACGAGGAGATCGGCGACGACATGGACCTGCTGGTCCAGGCCGCCGAGCTGGTCGTCTCCACGCAGTTCGGCTCGACCTCGATGCTCCAGCGCAAGCTGCGCGTCGGCTTCGCGAAGGCCGGCCGACTGATGGACCTGATGGAGTCGCGCGGGATCGTCGGCCCCAGCGAGGGGTCCAAGGCCCGCGACGTGCTGGTACAGCCGGACGAGCTCGACGGGGTTTTGCTCACTCTCCGGGGGGAATGAGCGCGCGTACGCGTGTCCGTTCGGTTCTCTTCGTCGTTGAGTGGACCGGGTGGGAACCATCCTGTGCGCGGTCGCGTGTCGGTTTCCGACACTCCGTCAACACGTGCGCCGACGGTGCGCGGAGCATCCGATAACGATCAGGATGCAGAGCCTCCCTTTCGGCCGAATCCCGGTTGAGCGAGGCTCAGACCCGCCCCCTAGACTGGTGTTTCGACGGCGTTCTCGGGGGGTTGCGGCCCCCCTTCGAAGCCCTGGCCGCCCACGTTCGAAAGGCGCCCCTTGTGACGACCGGCACGACCTCCACCGGATCGACAGAACCGCTTGCGGACGAGCCCTCCATCGGGCAGGTGCTCGGTAACGCTCGCGTGGCCGCGGGGCTGACCGTCGACGAGGTCAGCGCGGAGACGCGGGTGCGCGTCCCGATCGTGCACGCGATCGAGGCGGACGACTTCAGCCGTTGCGGCGGCGACTTCTACGCCCGCGGGCACGTCCGCGCGCTGGCGCGCGCCGTCGGCGTCGACGGCGACGAGCTGGTCCGCCGCTACGACGCGGCCCACGGCGGCGCGCCGCAGGACGCCAAGGTCCCGCTGCTGGAGAACGTCGGCGAGCGCCGGATCTCCGCGGAGCGGCGCCGTCCGAACTGGACGGCGGCGATGGTCGCGGCGATCGTCGTGGTCGTGGCCGTCATCGGTTTCAACCTCGCCCAGAGCGGTCCGAAGACCACGACCGCGTCCGCGGCGTCCCCCACCTCCGGCCGTTCCGGCGCCACGCCGTCGATCGGTCCCGTCCTGCACCCGACGCTCCCGCCCGCCTCGACCGCCCCGGTCAAGCCCAGCGCGATCGCGGCCGCACCGGCCGGCAAGGTCACGGTGAAGCTGCAGGCCGAGAACGGCGACAGCTGGATGATGGTGAAGGACGGCACCGGCAAGGTCATCTTCCAGGGCGATCTCGCCCAGGGGCAGAGCCAGACCTTCACGGACAGCAAGGAGCTGAAGTTCGTCCTCGGCAACGCGGGCGGCGTCCACGTCTGGGCCAACGGCAAGGACCTCGGCACGGCGGGCGGCGACGGCCAGGTCGTCAACGTCACCTACACCCCGGGCGACCCGGTCGCGGGCTGAGACATCTGGTCGCACGACCCCAGGGGCGCGGGGAACTGCGCGAGAAACCACTGGTGAGCGGATGGCCCTGAACGTTCGGGGCTCTTCGTGCGCGGGTGGCTTGTCGCGCAGTTCCCCGCGCCCCTGAGGTGGTCTCGCGCCCATGGAGAGGGCAACCTCCGCCGCCCGGTAACCTTGGCGGCATGCCCGATCGCCGCACAGTCGCTCTCGTCACCCTTGGATGCGCCCGCAACGAGGTGGATTCCGAGGAACTCGCCGGGCGGCTGGAGGCCGACGGGTGGGAGCTCGTGGCCGACGCCGCCGAGGCGGATGTCGCCGTGGTGAACACCTGCGGCTTCGTCGAGGCCGCCAAGAAGGACTCCGTCGACGCCCTGCTGGAGGCCAACGACCTCAAGGGTCACGGCCGCACCCAGGCCGTCGTCGCCGTCGGCTGCATGGCCGAGCGGTACGGCAAGGAGCTCGCCGAGGCGCTGCCGGAGGCGGACGCCGTGCTCGGGTTCGACGACTACGCGGACATCGCCGAGCGCCTGCAGACCATCCTCTCCGGCGGGCAGCACGTCTCCCACGTGCCGCGGGACCGCCGCAAGCTGCTGCCGCTCTCGCCCGTGGAGCGCCAGACCGCGGCCGACGCCGTCGCGATCCCCGGGCACGGGGAGACCCCGGCGCCGGAGAGCGAGAAGAGCATCGAGGACCTGCCGGACGGGCTCGCGCCCGCGTCCGGGCCGCGCACGCTCCGCCGGCGTCTGGACGACAGCCCGGTCGCGTCGGTCAAGCTCGCGTCCGGTTGCGACCGCCGCTGCAGCTTCTGCGCGATCCCGGCCTTCCGCGGCAGCTTCCTGTCGCGGCGGCCGTCCGACGTGCTGAACGAGACGCGCTGGCTCGCCGAGCAGGGCGTCCGCGAGGTCATGCTGGTCAGCGAGAACAACACCTCCTACGGCAAGGACCTGGGCGACATCCGCCTGCTGGAGAGCCTGCTGCCCGAGCTCGCCGCGGTCGACGGCGTCGAGCGGGTGCGCGTCAGCTACCTGCAGCCCGCCGAGATGCGGCCGGGGCTGATCGACGCGCTGACGGGCACCGAGGGCGTCGCACCCTACTTCGACCTGTCGTTCCAGCACTCGGCGCCGAACGTGCTGCGCCGGATGCGGCGCTTCGGTGACACCGACCGGTTCCTGGAGCTGCTGGACCAGATCCGGGCCAAGGCGCCGGAGGCCGGCGTCCGCTCGAACTTCATCGTCGGCTTCCCCGGCGAGACCGAGGACGACCTGGCCGAGCTGGAGCGCTTCCTCACCCATGCCCGCCTCGACGCCATCGGCGTCTTCGGCTACTCCGACGAGGAGGGCACCGAGGCGGCGGACTACGACGGCAAGCTGCCCGAGGACGAGGTCGCCGAGCGGCTCGCCCGCTTCAGCCGCCTCGCGGAGGAACTGACCTCGCAGCGGGCCGAGGAGCGCATCGGCAGCACCGTGCGGGTGCTGGTCGAGTCCAACGACGGCGAGGACGGCGTGATCGGGCGCGGTGCGCACCAGGCGCCGGAGACGGACGGGATCACGATCCTGCTCGGCGACACCGAGGGCCTCGCGGCCGGCGACTTCGTTGAGGCGAAGGTCACCGCGAGCGAGGGCGTCGACCTCTACGCCGAGGTGATCGGCTCCGTCGGGACGGCCGGCTCCGCGGAGGCGGCCGGCGCGGCCGACGCCGTCGGGGAGCGCCCGTGAATCAGACCTCGGGGGGCGGGGCGGCGAGAACGGGCGCCTCGTCGGCTTCCCAGCCGGGCGGGGCGGGCGACGAACCGGGCCTGTGGAACATCCCGAACCTGCTCACCATGCTGCGACTGGTGATCGTGCCGATCTTCGCGGCGCTGCTGTTCGCGGGCGGTGGGCACGACCCCAAGTGGCGCGCCCTCGCCTGGGCCTCCTTCGCCATCGCGATGATCACCGATCTCTTCGACGGCGAGCTGGCCCGCCGGATGGGCCTCGTCACGGACTTCGGCAAGATCGCCGACCCGATCGCGGACAAGGCGATCATGGGCACGGCCCTGATCGGGCTGTCCGTGCTCGGCGATCTGGCCTGGTGGGTGACGGTGGTCATCCTGGTCCGTGAGATCGGCATCACACTGATGCGCTTCTGGGTGATCCGCTTCGGGGTCATCCCCGCCAGCCGAGGCGGCAAGATCAAGACGCTGACCCAGGGAATCGCGGTCGGCATGTACGTGTTGATCCTGACCGGGCCGCTGGCGTCGGCCCGCTGGTGGCTCATGGGCGCGGCCGTGGTGCTCACCGTGGGCAGCGGCTTCGACTACGTGCGTCAGGCGGTCGTGCTGCGGCGCGCGGGCCTGGCCGCCCGCGCCGGTCAGACGGCCGCGAACGGGCAGGCGGGCACCGCCTGATGAGCGAGGCGGGCCCGATGGGCGCCGAGGCGGCGCTCGACGGGCTGGTCCGGGCGGGTGCGACGCTCGCCGTGGCGGAGTCGCTGACCGGAGGTCTGCTCGCGGCGGAGTTCGTGGCGGTCCCCGGCGCCTCCAGGGCGTTCCGCGGTTCGGTGACGGCCTACGCCACCGAGCTCAAGGGTTCCGTCCTCGGGGTGGACCCGGAGCTGCTGGCCGCGCGCGGCGCGGTCGACCCGGACGTCGTGGCCCAGATGGCCCGGGGCGTCCGGTCGCTGATGGGCGCGGACTTCGGGCTGGCGACGACGGGCGTGGCCGGACCTGATCCGCAGGACGGACAGCCGGTCGGCACGGTCTTCGTGGCGGTCTCGTACACGTCCCGCGACGGGGAAGGTGGAGAATCCGTCTCTGCCCTCCGCCTGTCAGGGGATCGTGCCACAATCCGACGCAAGGCGGTTTCGGCCGCCGTGGAACTGCTCCTCAGCGCTCTGGAGGGCAAACCGGTGGGTTAGGAACGCCGATCCCACCGGGAAGAACACAAGGGATGGGCCGGAAAGATTCGCGGACGATACCGCGAACAGCAGGGGAGGGGCCATGGATGCAGCCAAGAGTGAACACGACCGGGCTCCCCGCACGTGATGCGGGGCAGGCGGTACGGTGGGGCTGTGAGGTTCCGAGCCGCGGTCCAAGGAGGGAGCAACCGATGATCCTGCTCCGTCGTCTGTTGGGTGACGTGCTGCGTCGGCAGCGCCAGCGCCAGGGCCGCACCCTGCGCGAGGTGTCGGCTGCCGCGCGGGTCTCGCTCGGCTACCTCTCGGAGGTCGAGCGCGGACAGAAGGAGGCCTCGTCCGAGTTGCTCTCCGCGATCTGTGACGCCCTGGACGTGCGTATGTCCGAGGTCATGCGCGAGGTCAGCGACGAGCTCTCGCTCGCCGAGCTGGCCGCCGGCGAGGCGGTCCGCCCTGCGCTGCTGGAGCCCGTGCCGGTGCCGCCGGCGGAACGCGTGCCCTCGCTCGTGCCCAAGGCCAGCGCGATGGACGTCGTCGCGGCCTGACAGCCGTAGCAGCCGTCGTGACGTGAACGGCCCCTCCCCCGAGCCACGTGTGGCCCAGGGGAGGGGCCGTTCGTGCTCGGCGCGGATATGTTGAAAGTGGTTCCGTCCCTCTTCCGGGTCCCGGGAGGAGAGCGATGCTGTCGATACCCCGGCGCAGGCCCGTCGTCTGGGTGCTGTGCGCGGCGCTCAGCGCCGGCGCGTGGGCGCTGTTGCTGAGCGGTCTGCTGAGCGGCCGTGAGGCCGCGGGTGTCGGGCTGCTCTTCGCGGGCGGCTGGAACCTCAGCCTGCTCCCCGTCCAGGCGCGCCCTTGGGCGGCGCGACGGCATCGCCGGGCCGCGGTCGCGGTCCCGTCCCCCGCGCCGGCCTCCGAGGACCCGCGGAACGCGGAGGCGTGAACCGGGCGCCCCGGGGCGGGCCGTGACCTTCCCCACGGCCGTGACCTTCTGCGCGGCCTTCTCCACACCGGAATCGGCCCGACGGCCTCCGTGGGCCGCACCCGGG
>NZ_BBPQ01000091.1:0-13528 GCF_000787855.1 Streptacidiphilus anmyonensis
GCCTCCAGACGCCGGGGCACCGGCTGGTTCGGCTGGGGGCCGGTGTCGGCCATCGAGCCGTCCCCGATCAGGTCGACCGATGCCACGCGCCGCGCCTGCGCGCCACCGGCACGGTCGGCCGCCGCCGGGGCCCGGCCCCACGGCACTCGCGTGGCGGAAGCTTTCGCCCCTTTGGAGCAACCGGCCAGGCCGGGCACCACGGCGGCAACGGATGCACAGCCCATCGTCAGGAGCGTGCGTCGACCGAGGTGCATAGGGGCCTCCCTGTTCCGTTGTGGTTGGCGCTGCTTCCCACCATCGCGGTCGACGCGCCGCGACACACCTGCTGCTGCGCCAAACGGAGATCCCGGACCCCGCGCATGTGGTGGTCCGTCAGACGGAGACCGCGGTGTGCGTGAGAGTCGCGGCTCCAAGCCAGTCAGGGTCGAAGATGCCTGAGGGTGAACTCGGGGAGGGCGTAGGGGCCGGCCTGTGGCGCGGCCGGGTCGGCCGGCCGATCCGCGCCCGGGATGGCCCCGGCGTGCAGTTCGGCGTCGTCGACGGGGGTGTAGGCCAGTCCCGCGGGGTCGGGCAGTTCCCAGAAGCGGCGGGTGTTGGCGGAGACGGCGTACGCGGTGGCGAAGCGGGTGGAGGGCGGCGCCGTCAGGGCTGCGCGGATGTAGCCGAGAGCGTCCCGCGGGCTCAGCCAGGTCGCCAGGTGACGTGGTTCCGCGGGCACGCGCTCGAAGCTGCCGATGCGCAGGCAGATCACGGACAGACCGAACTTGTCGGCGTAGAGACGCCCGAGGGCCTCGACCGCCGCCTTGCTCACCCCGTAGAGGCCGTCAGGACGCACCGGCTCCTGCGGACCGGTGAGGTGCCCGGTGGCGTAGAACCCGGTGACGCGGTTGCTGCTGGCCAGCACCACCCGCTCGATCCCGGTGCGCCGCGCGGCCTCCAGGACGTGGTGCGTGCCGAGCACGTTCGCTTCGAGCAGGTCCGGCAGGGGCGCCTCGTCGGGCACACCGCCCAGGTGGAGCACGCGGTCGGCTCCCGCGAGAGCCGCCTCCACCGCGGCGGCGTCCCGGAGGTCCACGCAGTGGGTGTCCTCGTTCTCGGCCTCCTGACGCAGCGGCACCCGGTCGAGCAGGATCAGCCGGTCCGCCTCACCCCGCAGTGCTTCCCGGGCGACCGAACCGATGGTGCCGGCCGCCCCCGTGATCGCCACGGTCCCAAGACTCACGATGCCTCCCCGGATCTCGACAACCCACGCATCGTCGCGCTCCTTGATCCACTCTTCAAGTCGGTGGGGCTCTGGGCGGACGTGGCCGGCCTCCGGCGGCGGGCGGATCGTGCTGTCGACCAGGGCGGTCAGCCTCTGCGGCGGGCCGGTGCCAGCTGGTCGAAGCTGTAGTAGACCGCGAGGAGGGCGTGGGTGGCCAGCATGGCGACGGGGCTGACGTAGGCGAGGGCCACGGTGGCGAGGTAGGCCAGACCCCCGGTGCTGAAGCGGCGCATCGCGGCCTTGAGGTCTGCCGGCGGGATGGGGGTGTGCAGGGTGCGGGCGTCGCGGGTGAAGGACAGGAACAGCAGGGAGAACGCCGCTCCCATGACGACCATCGTGGCGGCGTAGATCGCGGCGGCGGTATGGGCGTTGTCGTCCGCGGCGGTGAGGTAGGTGGCCAACAGGCGGGTCGGGTACGGGATGACGGACACCGTGAGCAGCAGGAAGAGGTTGGCGAACAGCGTGCGCCGGTCGACGCGACGGGCGAGGGCGCACATCGCGTGGTGGTTGATCCAGATGATCCCGATGACGAGGAAGCTGACGAGGTAGGCGAAGTACGCGGGCCACTGGTGGGCGAGCGCGCGGGCGAGGGACTGGCCGTGGAGGGTGTCGGGCTGGGGCACGTTCAGGTCCAGGACCAGCAAGGTGATCGCGATCGCGAACACGCCGTCGCTGAACGCCTCCAGACGTGCCGTGCTGAAGTCGGTCCCGGTGGGGCGTTCCGGCACGTCGGACTCGGCGGTCATGCGCACTCCGCCGGTGCGTGGCGCGCGGCCTCTACCGCCGCCTGTCGCCCAGCACGACGGCCGGGTCGTCCCCCGGCGATGCCGTTGCCGGGCATGGCGCGCTCCTTCGGCTCGGGTCCACGCTTGACGACCCCATCCCAGCAAGACCGGCACGGGGCTGCGCGCCGTCGCGTCCGATCGAGTGGGTCACCCGGTGCCTCCGCGTACAGGGTGGCGCCGTCACGTGTCGGCCCCCGGCGTCGCCGGGGGTCGACACGTGCTGCCGTTGCGGGGACGGCGCTCGGATGGATCAGCCGGCGGTGAAGACGGTCACGGCCTGCGGGTCGCAGGACGTGCCGGTGGCGGATGTCGTGCCGTTGGCGTTCAGCACCTTCGTCCAGGTTCCGGCCGGCAGGGTGGCGTTGTAGGCGCTGGTGGTGGGATTGACCACGACGACGGTGTCGTAAGCGGTCGGGGCGGCCGGGTTCGAGCTGATCTCGGCTACCACGACCGAACCGTTGACCTGCGTCGTCATCTGGTTCTTGACGGCCGACCAGGTCGTCAGGCGCAGCGAGGCGGTGGCCTTGCGCAGCGCGATGGCGTCCTTGTAGTAGGTGTCGATGGTCGCGTTGGTGATCAGGTCGCCCCAGTGGATCGCGTTGACCGAGTCGGGGGCGTCGTAGGAGTTCATCGCGGTGGTGTAGTCGCCGTTCACGACCTTCGAGCGCAGGAACTCGTCGCCCTCGGCGATGACCGGGATGCCCTGGGAGGTGAGGATCGTGCCGACGGCGAGGCGGTCGATCGCGCCGGCGGTCCCGGTCGCGCCGCCGGTCGCGCCGGAGTAGGTGATCTTGTCGTAGAGGTTCAGGTTGTCGTGGATGGACACGTAGTTCATCGTCTGCTCGGGGCTGAGCGCGAACGCGGGCGTCCACAGGTTGGAGGAGACGGGCGCTGTGCTGTCGGCGTCGGTCGGGGAACCGGTCATGCCGAACGCGATGGCCGAGGGGTTGCCGTTGCCGCCCATGAACGCCATGACGTTGTCGTTGGTGCCGCCCCTGATCGCGTCGCGGTAGACCCCGTTGAAGGCCCCGAAGTGGACCGGCGCCAGGGCGGGCATGGTGCCGTACCGGACCTTCTGCGCCTCGTTCGGGTCGCTGGCCCCGCCGTTCCACGGCTCGCCGTAGAACATCAGGTCGCGGTCGGGGTAGGTGGTCTCCAGGTAGTCCGCCCAGGTGTACGCGTTGTTGTAGTAGTGCACGCCCGCCAGGTCGAAGCGGAACCCGTCGACGTTGTAGTCGCGGACCCAGTGCTCCAGCGAGTCCTGGATCATCTGGCTGACCATCGGGTTGCCGTCGTCGATCGAGTCGCCGGTGCCGGACAGGTCGGTCGCCGTGTAGTACTTGCCGGTGATGTTGCCGAACACGCTCTTGGTGTAGGTGTGGTTGAAGACCACGTCCATGATCACGCGGATGCCGTTCCTGTGGAAGGCGTTGACCATGTCCTTGAACTCGCGGATCCGGTCCTCCGGCGCGGTGAACTGCGAGTACTGCTCCTCGGGGACGTTGTAGTCCACGGGATCGTAGCCCCAGTTCGGCACGGTGCTGCCGAAGTCGAACGCGGGCATGATCTGGACGGCGGTGACGCCCAGTTGCTTGAGGTGGTCGATCCCGGTGCTGACGCCGTCGTCGGTGGTGCCGTTCTCGACCAGTCCGAGGAACTTGCCGCGTTTGGCGGCGTCGACGCCCGAGCTGGGGTCGACGGTGTAGTCGTGGACGCTGAGCTCGTAGACGACGGCATCCGTGCGGTTGACCAGCGCCGGGCGCGGGTCCCAGCCGCCGTCGGTGGGGGTGACGGCGGCGGTGTCGACGACGACGCCCTCGGTGGTGCCGGGCACGACCATCTGCGCGTACGGGTCGGGCACGGCCGCGCCGCCCACGTAGAACTGGTAGTCCTGGTCGAGCAGGTTCCCGGCCACCACCGTCTGGTAGACGCCCGAGTAGCCGGGGAGGGTGGTCGGGCTCAGGGTGTAGCTGGTGCCGCCGACGCCGAGAGTCACGTTGGAACTGTCCGGGGACCAGATGCGGAAGGTCGTCGCGGTCGGCGTGTAGAGCGCGCCGAGGGTGTTCAGCGGCGTGGCTGCGCCGGCGTTGCTGACCACGGTCAGCAGGTGGGTGGACGCGTTGTAGGAGAAGGTCGTGGTGTCGCCGCTCGCGGGGACCGTGAAGGGGATGTTGGCGCCGTTGGCGGCTGCGCCGGCGCCGTAGTTGGTGGTCCAGGACTGGCCGAGGGTGACCTTGGTGTTCCATGTGCCGGCCGGGATGGCGGTGGTGGACCAGGTGGAGACGCCGGTTCCGTTCGGGTCGGTCATGGTGGTGGTCGTGCAGGTGGCGGACCAGGTGGTGGTGCACCCGACCGCGGTCTGCCAGTCGCCGGTGGCGGTGACGACCGGCATCGCGGAGTTGTCGGTGACGACGTGGGTGTCCGGGTCGTAGACGAAGGTGACCGTCTCGCCGCCGGTGGGGACGGTGATGTTGATGTTCGAGCCGTTCGGCGCCCCGCCCGCGCCGTAGTTCACCGTCCAGGCGTCGTCGATGGCGACCTTGTAGGAGTAGCTCCCCGCGGGCAGGCTCAGTGACTCCTTCCACCGGCCGTCCGCCGCGAGTGTCATCTGGTCCTGTGCGCAGTTCGTCTGCCAGGTCGCCGAGCAGCCGATGGCCGTGTCGAACGTCCCCGGCAGGCTCACCTGTGTCGGCGTGTCCGCTCGGGCCGGCGCGGATCGGGAGACCGCGACGCCGCCGACGAGCGCGAGGGCCGCGGCGAACGTGGCCGTGCGGCGGAAGCCTCGGCCCCGCCGGAAGGGTCTGTGGCCTGGTCTTGGGGATCGAGGAGAACGGGAGCGCATGGGAGGGCGGCCTCCTGGGCAGGCGGAGGGGCCGGCGCACACGGCATGCGTCCGCACAGCCATGACGCCGGCACCTCGGGATCGGGTGGGGGAACGGCAAGGGAGCTCCGGCCTGCCTGACGCACTGTGCCATCCCGGGGGCACAGTGCTTCGGGCGACGACGATCTCGCCTGGCAGCGGGCGCGTCAAGGGATCCGCAAATACTTTCAGCAAGTTTCGAAGTCACTTGCCGCATCGAGGCAGCCGCTCCACCCCGACACCGTAAATCCGCCTGGAAGCGGGCGAGTTGCCGAATGGACCGTGCGCCGGACCCGGCTTGCGCAAACGATTGGCGCAAACGATTGGGTTGGGCATACTGGTCACTCGGTACGCATCCGAACACGACAATCGGGGTGGGCTTGGTGAAGTGGTTCGGCAGGCGACGTGAGACCACGTCAGGTCGCGTCGGTGCGGACGACGACCTCGCGGAGGCCGTCGCATCACTGCGGGAGGCCAGCAGGGCCGCCGAGTCGATCGGCAACCTGGGCGGCGCGGCGCAGGCCGCCGAACACTACGCGGAACTGGTGGCGCGCGCGGAACACGTCCTCGGGCCCAAGGAGGCCGACACGTTGGCGCTGCGGCACCAACTGGCCCACTGGACCGGTGAGTCCGGCCAGCCGGAGGCCGCGGTGGAGCAGTTCGCCCGACTCCTGGCCGACCGGCGCCGGACCCAGGGGCCGCGCCACCAGGACACCGAACTGGCCCGGCATCAACTGGCCCACTGGCACGGCCGCGCGGGCCGGACGCAGGAGGCCGTGCGCCGCTACGAGGAGATGCACCGGTCCGCCGAGCGGGAAGGCCGCGCCGAGGCCGCGGTCACCCTGCTGTGCGAGATGGGCTACTGGCAGCAGCAGGGCGGCGACAACGCGGCCGCGCTGCGCACGTTCGCCCGGATGCTGAAGACAGCGCAGCAGGCACTCGGCCCCGGGCACCCGTCGGCGAACATCGCCCGTCAGCGCTACGCCGAGGTGGCCGGCGGGCTCCCCTTCGGCGACGAGGGCGGGGACGAGGGCCTGGCCGACGTCCTCGCGACCGCCGCCGCGGTGGAGGCCTCAGGCGACTTCCGGCGTGCCGGGCGGATGTACGGCCAGATAGCCGCACTGTGCGAGCAAGTCCACGGCCCGGACAGCGCCCAGACCCTGTCCGCGCGCTCCGCGCAGGCGAAGGCGGCGGTCAGGGCGGGCGACCACGCGGCGGCGGCCGACTGCTTCGGCCAGGTGCTCGCGTGCCTGGAACTGCGAGGCCAGGGGCCCGGCTCGCCGGAGTACGACGTGCTCCTCGGCCAGCGCGAGGAGCTGGCCCGGATGGCAGAGCGCCCCGCCCTCCACGTCGCACAGCGCACCGTGACGCTGCTGGCCGAGTCGTTGCTCGCCACGGCACGGACGGCGTGCGCGGTGCTGGTACGCGAGGCCGACGCGTCCCACGCGACCCGCTTCGCTGTCGTCGACGACAGCGCGGACCCGACCTGGCGCGACGGGGCCGTGGAGTGGTGGACGACCGTGCTGCGGGAGCTGTCCGGGCAAGGGCACGTCGCGACGGCTCTCTGCTTCGCCCGCGACGACCTGCGCCCCACCGCCGAAGAAGCGGCCCTCTGCGAGCGGTTGGGGCTGGCGGGCGTCTACGTCTCCCGCCCGAAGGGCGGGGACGGGGACGGGGGCCGGAACGGGGACGTGCACGTCCAGGCGTACGTCTTCGGGGATGGCGCACCCGCGACGGCGCAGCTGGTCGTGGTCGGGGACGAGCAGCCGCCCGCCACGGGCGGACCGGACGCGCCGGTGCCGGCGCCCGCGGGCGCACCGGCCGCCCGGACCGCGATGCACGACCAGGCCGCGGCCATCGGGACCTGGCGGAAGATGAAGCGGGCACGACCCGCCCCCGGGGCGGAGCTGCCAGCGGCCTTCGGCGCCTACGAGGTGCTGGAGAGCGTCGGCGAGGGCGGCTTCGGGCGTGTCTACCTGTGCCAGGATCCGGACGGGCTGATGGTCGCGGTCAAGACGCTGCACGCACACCTCGCGGCGGCTCCCCTGGTCAAGCAGGGGTTCGCCCACGAGGTGCGGGCGGCGCAGCGCGTCGGTGGCCGCTTCACGGTGCCGGTGATCGCCGCGGACATCGAGGGCCCGGTGCCGTGGATGGCGGTGCCCTACGTGGCCGCCCCCTCGCTCCAGGAACTCCTCGATCACTGCGGAAGGCTGGACGTCGATCTGGTCCGCACGCTGGGGGCGGGCATCGCCGTCGCCCTCGGCGCCATCCACGCCGAGGGCATCGTGCATCTCGACCTCAAGCCGGCCAATGTGCTGCTGACGGAGGACGGCCCTCGGGTCATCGACTTCGGCATCGCGCAGATCGAACGCCTCACCGAGCCACGTGACGGCTTCACCGGCACCCCCGCCTTCGCCTCCCCCGAGCAACTGCGCGGACAGCCCGCCTTCACGCCTGCCAGCGATGTGTTCTCCCTGGGCACCGTCC
Source organism: Streptacidiphilus anmyonensis (assembly GCF_000787855.1). Lineage (GTDB taxonomy): Bacteria > Actinomycetota > Actinomycetes > Streptomycetales > Streptomycetaceae > Streptacidiphilus > Streptacidiphilus anmyonensis. Next base: position 7,397 of record NZ_BBPQ01000091.1, read on the forward strand.
TCGCCCACCTGGTTCTGGGCCGCAGCCCGTGGGGACGGGACACGCCGACCGTCGTCGCGAACATCCGGGCCGGCCGGCCGCGTCTCACGGGACTGCCCGCACCGTTGGCGGAGGTCGTCCCCTCGTGCCTGCACCAGGATCCGGAGCGGCGGCCGAGGCCCGAGGAGGTGGCCGAGGCGCTGGTCCCCGGAGCCGGTGCGGGCGGGATCGGCCGCCCTGTGCTCCCGGAGCAGGCGCGGGAACTCGTCGCGGAGCGCGCCACCGTGCCCGCCACACGCCGCTACGCGACGCTCGCCGACTCCCGGGCGCAGACAGAGGCCTTCACGGTGCCCGCCCGGCCCGAGTCGCCCCCGGCGGGCGCGGGCGGCTGAATCGGCAGTGAGCGGGACGCGCCGTGACCCTGGGCCTGCGGGGATGGACACTCCCCCGCGAGCACGGGGTCACATGGTCACCGGCGCACAGGGGCACCAGGTCAGTCGGGCGGTTCGCCGTGTTCGAAGAGGATCGACGTGAAGTCGTCCCGGGTCGCCGCGCGGTTCCAGTCGCGCTGGAGCTCGCAGATCAGCTGCACCCAGCTGACCGGCTGCGCGCCGGCCTGGGCGACGCGCGCCAGCCCGGCCTCGTGGGCCTCCACGGAGGTGCCGCCCACCGCGTCGACGATCGGGTAGACCTCGAACCCCTCGCGCATGGCGTCCAGGGCGGGGAAGGTCAGGCACGCCTCGGTCCACAGCGCGGTCAGGAGCAGCTTCTTGCGCCCCGTCGCCTTGACCGCCGCCACGAAGTCGGCGTCCTCCCAGGCGTTGATGCTCGTGCGGTCGATCTGTTCGAGATCGCCGATCACCTTCTGCAACGGCTCGATGGTGGGGGCGTTGCGGCCGGTGGCCACGTTCACCGTCGACACCACCATCGGAAGCCCGTACGCGACGGCGATCCGGGCGACGCGGACGATGTTGCGCACCAGGCGGTCCTGGTCCATGGACCTGATCGACTTCACCTGGACCGGCTGGTAGTCGATCACCAGCAGGGCCGCGTTCGCGGGCGTCAGCAGTTCGTCGGTGCTCGGGTCCCGGACGGGAAGACTGACCATGTCACGCTCCGTTCCTGCGTGGGCCCAACGCTGCCGACGCTACCTCTGCCGCCAAGGCGCGGCAACGGCAGGCTCAGCGGGGGTAGCCCGCCTCCATCCAGGCGTGGAATGCACCTGTCTGCTCGGATGTCCACGCGCCGTCGCAGGGCATGACGCCGTTCGCGAGCGCCTGGTAGATCCTGTCGGCGTTGTCCCGTACGTCCTGGTAGGCGGACAGGTCGAAAGCCTTCGACATCGCCTCGACGTCCTTCGGCCGGAACAGCGGGCGGATGTCCCGTTCGAAGCTCGGTTGCTGCTGGCTCACGGCCTTCTCTCCTTAGCTAGGGGCATGGCGTCGCGTGGCTCCTGCGTACGGCCCGCGAAAGCGGTGATTCGACTGGTACGGCGGGTGGTCACGGCTGGTTGCCCGCTTCCGCGGTGATCCACTCGTCCACCACCTCGAAGATCTCGAACTCGGGCTCCGCGTCGAGGTCGTGGAAGAGGCGGGGCGCGGTGGGCCCCTGGGACGAGCCCCGCATGACGTCCATGGCGACCCTGTCCCGCCACAGGGTCTGGATTCGCCAGCGTCCGTCCTGGCCGCGCAGCAGCTCCGTCTGGAGCAGGCCGTCCGGCAGGGGCTGGGCGATCAGGCGGTGGTAGGCGGCGATCAGTCGCGCCTCGTGCTCGGGGGCGACGCTGACATTGGCCTCGGCCAACACCCACTTGATCATGATCAGCTCCTTGCCGAGCGCCCCGGCTGTGAGCGTGCGCTCCCCTGTCACGCTAGGCCGGGTTCGCCGAGCCCGCCTGGCGGGCCGAGCGGACGCGCGCTGGACCGGTCGGCGCGGGTGCGTTGTCAGTGGGGGGTCGTAGGCTCTGCTCGTCGTCGCCACCCGCGAGAGGGGAACCACCGTCATGACCGCATGGGCCAAGGGCATCGCCGCCAACACCCTCTTCGTCGAGGACCTGGCTGCCTCGAAGAGGTTCTACCTGGACGTGTTCGACGCCCCCATCCTGTTCGAGGACGCGCAGTCCGTCGTCTTCGGGTTCGGCCCGACCGTCGTCAACCTGCTCCAGACGACGCACGTGCCGGAGCTCGTCGAGCCGGCCACCGCGGCCTCGCGCGACGCCGGGGTGCGCCTGGTGTTCACCGTCGAGGTGGACGACGTCGACGCCAGGTGCGCCGAGCTCGCCGCCCGCGGCATAGAGCTCCTCAACGGCCCGATGGACCGCCCGTGGGGCCCGCGCACCGCGAGTTTCCGGGACCTCGACGGCTACGTCTGGGAGATCGCCCACAACAAGTGAGCCCGCTTGGTGGACGGGTCCCGCTTCACGTCGGCTCGGTGGCCGTCGCGCGGGCGCGTGCGAGGGCGTAGCGGGCGGCCAGGGGGCCGTAGCTGAGGCCGTGGAGGGCGAGGCTGATCAGGACCGTCATCGTCATCACCTGGCCCACGAGGTCGGCGGCGTGCGGGTCGACCGGCGCCAAGCCGATGAAGGCGAGCAGTCCGAACACGATGGACGCGAGCCCGCGCGGGCCCAGCCAGGCGAGGACGAGGCGGTCGGTTCGGTCCAGCCCGGTGCCGATCAGGCACAGCAGCACGGGCGCGGCGCGTACCACGGTCAGGGTCAGCACCGCGTAGGCGACGACGCGCGGGTCGAACTCGCCGGTGAACGCCTGGGTGACCAGCTGCCCGAAGACGAACCAGAGCGCGAGCGACATCAGCGTTCCGACGTCCTCCACCAGGGTGAGTGCCTTCGGCGGCAGCGAGGGCACCTCAGGGCGGACGAACAGGCCGGCGACGAAGGCGGCGACGAAGCCGTTGCCGTGGAGCACGCCCGCCACGGCGTAGGCCAGCAGGGGTACGGCGAGCAGCCCGAGCCGGGTCGCCGCGGGTGTGGTCCAGCGCGCCCGCCAGGCGCGGCGCAGGAGAAAGCCGCCGGGGCGGCCGACCAGGGCGCCGGCCACCGCCGCCCACAGCAGCTGGTCGAAGGCGTGGCCGACCGAGTCGGACGCCGGGCCCGGGGAGGTGCCGTGGGTCTCCACGCCGGCGAGGCAGAGCAGGAAGACCGGGGCGACGATGCCGTCGTTGAGGCCGCTCTCCACGGTCAGCACGCCGCGCAGCCAGGACGGCAGCCGGGAGTCGCGGATCAGCTCGGCCGCCGGGGCCAGGTCGACGGGGACGGTGACCGCCGCGAAGAGGGCGGCCAGCCACCAGTCGAACAGGAAGAGCAGGCCGCCCATCAGCGTCGCGGCCAGCAGGCTCAACGGCAGGGCGAACACCAGCAGCCGGATCAGCAGGCCGCGTTGGGCCTTGAAGACGCCGGCGGGCACTTCGGTCGCGTCGGTGAACAGCAGCACGGCCAGGATGATCTCCACGACGTGTTCCGCGTCGTTGGTGGTGAGGCCCACCCGGACCAGCGGGTGCGGACCCACCGTCAGCGCGACGCCGGCGGCGGTCAGCGCGACCGGCGCGGTGATGCTCCAGCGGGTCAGCCGGGCGGCGACCAGCGCCCAGGCCAGCAGCGTCCCCATGCTGACGGCCAGCGCGATCACGCACGCACCTGTCTTCCTCTGTCTACCTCCGCGGACGGGAGACGCCCCCCGTCCGCACCGTAGGAAAACAGCCCCTGCCTGCTCCACCCAGCCACGCCGGGCAAGCGGGTGACGCGGGCGCCGGCGGGCCTCGGTGCCGGCCTGCCGTCCTCCTCAGACAGCCCAGAGCTGTCCCTTGGCGGAGACCGCGGGGGACGTGGTGAGCACCGTGAAGAAGCCGATGGTGTGGGCGCTGGTGGCGAAGCACGCGGTCCGCCCCGCGGACACGGGAACGGAGCTCCCTGCCGCTCCGCTGGTCAGGGCGGTCAGGCACTGGTCGAAGGTCGGCGGTTTCCGCCCGGTCCAGGGTGCGAGCAGTTCGCCGTCGATCACAGGCGGCCGGCATGTCGACCCACAGAGCGTCAGGGTCGTGCCGTCGGCCAACGACGGCGTGGCGGGCTTCGCCACCACTGACAGGTCGTCGGTTCCCGGCTGTGGGGCGAAGGTCAGCGTCCCTTGCCACACGACCTTCCCGCTCAGCGGCCCCGTCGAGTCGGAGGGCGACGGCTCCTCGGTCACGGGGGGTGCGCTGGCGTCGCCGGTGGGGCCCGAGGAGGCCGTCGATCCGACCGTGGGCGTCGGTGCGGGGAGGCTCTGACCCGGCCCCGACGGCTGGCGGAACGTCACCGTGACCACGCCGGCCAGGACACAGGCCACGGCTGCGGCGACCGCCCAGCGCCACGGCCCGGGGCGCTGGGCCGAGGCGTGCTGCACCGATGCGATCACGCTCCCGCGGGGGGTGGTGGTACCCGCCGGTACCGCGCGCGCTTGGCCGCGCCGACGCGGCGAAGCGCTCCGGTTCTCGGTGTCGGCCTGGAACAGTGCCCACGGTGTCCGCCGGGGATCCGGGGTGTGGCCTTCGACGCCGACCTGCGCAGCGGACTCGAAGGCGGGCCTGCGCTGGGACGAGGCCGCGACTGCGGGCACGTCGAGCAGCGACGCCAGGTAGCGCCGCCACCAGCCGACCCCGGGCGCGCGGCGGGACGCCAGGTCCGACGCGGTGCGGGGATCCGCGGACAGCAGCGAGTCGAGGTAGCGCCTGCGGAAGCTCAACTTCCCACCTCCCCGGACGTCTCCGGCATCGGCGGATGCGCGGACACGGGTGGGACGGAGTCCGGCGGATCCGGGTTCCGCTCCCCCGCACCGGCGGTGCCGCCCTGGATGACCTCCTGCACCGTCCGCAGCGATCCCAGCTGCCGCAGCAGCGCCGGGGCCGAGGCCCCCGCCGCGACGGCGGCGTACAGGCCGGTGACCTGCGTGTGGAGCAGCCAGCCCACCAGCGCGCCCAGCAGGAGTCGGCTGAGCGCCGCGGCCGCGTCCGCCGCCGGGTCGACGTAGGCGCGCAGCGGCGGGAGCTTGCGCCGCTTCGCCTCCCGCGCCTGTCGCCTGGCCGCCTGCCAGGTCAGCACCCTTCCGTTGAACACCAGAGCTTCGATCAGTGCGCCGCCGACTGCCCCGTAGGCCGCGCCGTGGAACCAGTCCACTTGGCCCCCCATCCGTCGCGGACATGATCCAGCAGTTGACGGCGGCGTATCAACCGCATCAGCACAACTGGTCCGTTCACAACGTCATTGATGTCGGGGAGAGTTGGCCAGGGCGCGACGGGTCCGGGCAGGGCTTCGCGCTGGGCCTGCCCGTGGCGTTGGATCACCGGGTAGAGCGAGCCCGCCGTCGACTGACGAGCGCGGCCGCGGCGTCTATAGGGGCCGCGCCCGCCGGGGAGCGGGCGCGCCGCGCCCCGGGGCGGGCCGGTGCCTCACGCGTCGCCGCGCCGGTACTCCTCCATCGCGTCGAGCAGCCAGTCGGCGAGGTACTGGGCGAAGGAGCCGCGCACCAGCAGGCGGTAGCTCGGCTCGGCGTCCAACTGGTCGAGCACCACCTGGACCTTGGAGACCGTCGTCTGGACGCACTTGCCCGGTCCGAAGGCGCGCGGGTGCAGGTCGAGGGAGCAGCCCTGCTCCAGCACCGAGCGGGCGGAAGGGCCGGACAGCTCCAGCGTGGTCCGGTTGGCGGACACGTCGACCACCGAGGCGACCGAGGCGGGCGGGACCGCCGATGCGCCAGCGCCGGCCGGGCCCGGCTCGTCGTCGAGCGCCTGCCGCAGGGACCGCTCGATCGCCGGAGCGGCGCCGTCCGGGCCGACGACGAGCCACTCGTCAGGCCCGAGCCACAGCACCCGCACTCCCCCGGTCACCGCGACCCGGCCGGCGCGGGCGGGCAGGGGCGTGCCCAGTACCCGGCCCGCGCGGGCGGCGGCGGGGCTGGCCGGGTCCACGCGCAGGTTCAACTGCGCGAGGTAGGGGACCTCACGCAGCCGCACGCCGTGCGGGCCGGGGACGGAGCGGGCCTCGAACTCCTCGGCGCGGTGGCCGAGCGGGCTGCGCCGCAGGTGGGCAAGGCGAGCGAGGGGGGCGAGGGGCGCGGGGTGGGCGGGGTCGTCGACCCTCACGTCAGCCGTCACGGCGGGCGCCCC
>NZ_BBPQ01000091.1:13727-15790 GCF_000787855.1 Streptacidiphilus anmyonensis
CGTCAGCCGTCACGGCGGGCTCCCTTCGGGTCGAAGAGGACGGGTTCGGTGACGGTCGCCGCGACGGTGCGGCCGTCGGGAAGCGGCGCGAGCACCGTTTCGCCGATCCGGTCGCGGCCGCCGCGCACGAGCGCGAGGGCGAAGGTGCGTCCCAGGGCGGCGCTGTCGTAGCTGGAGGTGACGTGGCCGAGGGAGTCCGCGGGCACGGCTGCGGGGTCGGCGTCCGGGGCGACCAGCTGCGCGCCCTCGGGCAGCCGTTCGGCGCGGTCGACGGGGAGCAACCCGACGAGGTGCTTTCGGTCGGCGCGGGCGGTGTCGGCGCGGGCGAAGGAGCGTTTGCCGACGAAGTCCTTGTGCCGGGCGACGATCCACGCCATGCCGAGGTCCTGGGGGGTGACGGTGCCGTCGGTGTCCTGGCCGACGATGGGGTAGCCCTTCTCGGCGCGCAGCACGTGCATGGTCTCGGTGCCGTAGGGGGTGATCCCGGCGTGCGCGCCGTAGGCGAACACGGCCTCCCAGACGGCGAGGCCGTACCAGCCGGCGACGTTGATCTCGTAGGCCAGTTCGCCGGAGAAGGAGATGCGGCAGATCCGCGCCGGGACGCCGTTGGCGAGGTCGGTGTGGCGGACCGTCATGAAGGGGAAGGCGTCGTTCGAGACGTCCAGCTCGGGCGCCAGCGCGGCGAGGATCTCGCGGGAGCGCGGGCCGACGACGGCCACCGTGGTCCACTGCTCGGTGACGGAGGTGCAGCGAACCCGCAGTTCGGGCCACTCGGTCTGCAGCCACTCCTCCATCCAGTCCAGGACGGCGGCCGCGTTGCCGGTGGTGGTAGTGAGGTAGTAGTGGTCGGGGGCGAGCCGGACGGTGACGCCGTCGTCGAAGACCATGCCGTCGGCCCGGCACATGACGCCGTAGCGGGCGGAGCCGACCGGCAGTTTGGCGAAGCCGTTGGTGTAGAGGCGGTCGAGGAACACCGCGGCGTCGGGGCCGACCACGTCGATCTTGCCGAGGGTGGAGGCGTCCATCATGGCGACGCCCTCGCGGGCCGCCCGGCACTCGCGCAGCACGGCGGCGTCCATGTCCTCGCCGGGGCGCGGATAGTAGCGCGGGCGGTGCCACTGGCCGACGTTCTCGAACACCGCGCCGCGCCGGACGTGCCAGGGGTGGACGGCGGTGGTGCGCACCGGGTCGAACAGCGGCCCGCGCTCGCGTCCGGCGAGCAGCGCGAAGGAGACCGGGACGTAGGGGCCGCGGTAGGTGGTGGTGCCGACCTCGCCGGGCGAGCGCGCTCCGAGCAGCGTCGCGATGACGCCGATGGCGGCCACCCCGCAGGCCTTGCCCTGGTCGTGGGCGGTGCCGATGGTGGTGTACCGCTTGATGTGCTCCACGGAGCGCATGCCGGCGCGGATCGCGCGGTGGACGTCGGCGACGGTGGCGTCGCGCTGGGCGTCGACGAAGTGGTCGCGCCAGGTGGACGGGTCGCCGTCCTCGCCGGGGACGAGCCAGACGGGGCGCGGCGGCGCGGGGGGCTCGTCTCCCGTGGACGGCGGCGTCTCGGGGGCGGTGACGGGGAAACCGGCGGCGGTCGCCGCCTCGGCCCCGGCGGTGAACCCCTCGGTGAGGCAGCCCGCGAGGCTGTACTCGCCTCGGCCGGAGCCGGCGGTCCGGACGTGCTGGGCGGCCTGGTCGGGGACGAAGGCGGCGAGGGTGTCGTCGTAGCGGACGGTGCCGCGGGCCATGCTCCACAGGTGGACCGCCGGGCTCCAGCCGCCCGAGACGGCGAGCAGGTCGCAGGCCAGCTCGCGGACGGGGCCGGTCAGTTCAGGGGTGTCGGCAGTCCCGTCCGCGGGGCCGTTCGCGGGCCCGTCCGCGAGCCCGTCCGCGAGCCCGTCCGCGAGCCCGTCCGCGAGTGCGGAGACGCGCACGCCCGTGACCCGTTCCCCGCCCTCGGTGCCGACGACCACCGATCCGGCCAGGACCTCGATCCCGGCGGTCCGTGCCGCGCGGACGAGCGCGGCGGGCGGCTCGGGGCGGGTGTCCACCAGCGCGGGGACCTCCGCGCC
>NZ_BBPQ01000091.1:15810-27202 GCF_000787855.1 Streptacidiphilus anmyonensis
GGGGCGGGTGTCCACCAGCGCGGGGACCTCCGCGCCCGCCGCGACCAACTCCAGGGCGGTCGCGTAGGCGCTGTCGCCCGTGGTGAAGACCACGGCCCGGCGGCCGGGAAGGACCGCGTAGCGGTTGAGGTAGCTGCGGACGGCGGCGGCCGACATGACGCCGGGTCGGTCGTTGCCCGCGAAGACCAGCGGGCGCTCGTGCGCGCCGGTGGCCAGGACGACCTGGCGGGCGCGGAGGTGCCACAGGCGTCCGCCGCCGCCGGGCCGGTCCGGGCGGCGCTCGGCGACCAGCACGTAGTTCTGGTCGTGGTAGCCGATCGCGGTGGCCCGGGTCAGCACCCGCGTCTCGGGTTGCCCGTCCAGTTCGGCGCGCGCCTCGGCCACCCACGCGAGGGCGGGTCGCCCGTCGATCTCCTCGCGCCCGCTGAGTAGGGCGCCGCCGGGCTCGGGCTGGTCGTCGACCAGGACGACCCGCGCCCCGGAGCGCCCGGCCGCGAGCGCGGCGGCGAGCCCGGCCGGGCCCGCGCCGACGACGAGGACGTCGGTGTGGAGGTACGTCTTGTCGTTCACGGGCTGTTCGGGAGCCAGGTCGTGGGCCTCGTCGTGCGCCTCTTCGTGCGCGTCTTCGTGCGCCTCGCCGAGTCGGCCGCGTCCCTGCAGGCCGGTCGCGGCGAGTCCGTCGGCGAGCTCGACGGTGGTGGCGAGCTGCATGGGCTCGGAGTGCGGGCGCTCCAGTTGGACGAGGGCGTGCGGGTCGTCGACGCCCGCGGTGACGATGCCGCGCGGGCGTTCGCGGTACAGGCTCGGGCCGACGGCGAGGACGCCGTTGGCGAGGAGCGCGGAGGCGAGGGTGTCGCCGCGCAGTCCGGTGTACTCGACGCCGTCGAAGGTGAAGCGGATCGGCGCCGAGCGGTCCACCCGTCCGCCTTCGGGCAGGCGGTTGCTCATGCGGTCACCTCGTTCTGCGGGCGGGACTCCTGCGACGGCCGGGGCTGCCCGGCGGGGTAGACGGCCGAGATGTCGTGGGTGACGGTGTGGCGGACCACGTTGAACCAGCGGCGGCAGCCGGCGGTGTGCACCCAGCGTTCGGCGAAGTCGCCCTTGGGGTTGTCGCGGACGAAGAGGTAGGCGCCCCATTCGACGTCGGTCAGCGCCTCGGGGTCGGCGGGGTAGGCGACGTGGGCCTGTCCGCCGTAGTGGAACTCGGTCTCGTCGCGTTCCCCGCACCAGGGACAGGCGATGAGCAGCATGCGTCCTCCGCTCCGGTGTCTTCGGAATCAGTGGGCGACGGCGGCGGCGCCGTGCTCGTCGATGAGCGCGCCGGTGGTGAACCGCTCCAGCGCGAAGGGCGCGGCCAGCGGGTGGGGCCGGCCGTGGGCGATGGTGTCGGCGTAGACCCAGCCGGAGGCGGGCGTCGCCTTGAAGCCGCCGGTCCCCCAGCCGCAGTTGACGTAGAGGTTCTCCACCGGCGTCGGCCCGATGATCGGCGAGGCGTCGGGGGTGACGTCGACGATGCCGCCCCAGGTCCGCAGCACGTGGGCGCGGGCGAAGATCGGGAACAGTTCGAGCGCGGCGGCCATCTGGTGCTCGATCTGGTGGAACGAGCCGCGCTGCCCGTAGCCGTTGTAGGAGTCGATGCCCGCGCCCATGACCAGTTCGCCCTTGTGCGCCTGGCTGACGTAGACGTGCACGTGGTTGGACATCACCACGGTCGGGTGCACGGGCTCCAGCAGCTCGGAGACGAGCGCCTGCAGCGGGTGGCTCTGGATCGGCAGCCGCAGGCCGAGCAGGTCGGTCAGGGTGCTGGTGTGCCCCGCGGCGGCGAGGGCGACGCGACCGGCGGCGATCCGGCCGCGCGTGGTCTCGACGCCGACGACCGCGCCGTCACTGTCGCGGACGAAGCCGGTGACCTCGCAGTTCTGGATCAGGTCGACGCCGTGGGCGTCGGCCGCGCGGGCCAGCGCCCAGGCGACGTGGTCGTGCTTGGCGATCCCGGCGCGGGGCTGGAGGGTGGCCCCGAGCACGGGATAGCGCACGTCGGGCGAGGTGTTGACGATGGGGCAGAAGGCGCGGACCTCGTCCGGGTCGAGCCACTCGGCGTCGACGCCGCCGAGTCGGTTGGCGCCCACGCGCCGCATTCCCTCGCGGACGTCCTGGAGGGTGTGCGCGAGGTTGAGGACACCGCGCTGGCTGAAGAGGAAGTCGTACTCCAGCTCCTGCGGCAGGCCCTCCCAGAGCTTCAGGGCGTGCTCGTAGATCGCGGCGCTCTCTTCGCACAGGTAGTTCGAGCGGATGATGGTGGTGTTGCGGGCCATGTTCCCGCCGGCCAGCCAGCCGCGTTCCAGCACGGCGACGTTGCTGATGCCGTGGTTGCGGGCCAGGTAGTAGGCGGTGGCCAGGCCGTGGCCGCCGGCGCCCACCACGACGACGTCGTAGGACGGCTTGGGATCGGGTGTGCGCCACAGCCAGTCGGGGTGCTCCGGCAGCTGGTCGGGCATCGGCGGGTTCCTCCCTGACGCAGGACGTGCGGAGGCGGCGAACTTGTTTCAGATTACGCACGCTGTTGCGTCACCCACAACACTGCGGGAAGAGATTGTTCCGTGACCGGCTCTCTTGACGGCCTCTCAGAGCAGCCGGAGACTGTTGCGCCATACGGATCGCGTTTCACTTGGTGAAACTCGCCGTCGACGTCACGGTTGCCGAGAGATACGGCAGGAACCCCATGACCTTGCAGAACTACGACTTCGTCATCGTCGGTGGAGGATCGGCGGGTTGCGCGCTCGCGGCCCGCCTCAGCGCGGATCCGGGCAACCGGGTGCTGGTCCTGGAGGCCGGTCGTCCCGACTACCCCTGGGACGTCTTCATCCATATGCCGGCGGCGCTCACCTTTCCCATCGGGAGCCGCTTCTACGACTGGAAGTACGAGTCCGAACCCGAGCCGTTCATGAACGGCCGGCGCATCTACCACGCCCGCGGCAAGGTACTGGGCGGGTCCAGCAGCATCAACGGGATGATCTTCCAGCGCGGCAATCCGCTCGACTACGAGCGCTGGGGCGCCGATCCGGGGATGAAGAGCTGGGACTACGCCCACTGCCTGCCCTACTTCAAGAGGATGGAGAACTGCCTCGCCGACCCCGGCACCGGCTGGCGCGGACACGACGGCCCGCTCGCCATGGAACGCGGACCTGCCACCAACCCGCTGTTCGGCGCGTTCTTCGAGGCGGTGCAACAGGCCGGCTACCCGCTGACGGACGACGTCAACGGCTTCCGCCAGGAGGGCTTCGCCCCCTTCGACCGCAACCTGCGCCGCGGGCGGCGCCTGAGCGCGGCCCGCGCGTACCTGCACCCCGTCACGAGCCGACCCAACCTGGAGGTGCGGACGCGGGCCCTGGTGACCCGGGTCCTGTTCGAGGGCAAGCGCGCGGTCGGCGTCGAGTACACCCCGCGCGGCGGGACACCGCAGCAGGTCGCGGCCGGGAAGGTCATCCTGTCCGGCGGCTCGATCAACTCCCCGCAGCTGCTGCAGCTTTCGGGCGTCGGCAACGCGGACGAGCTCGCGCCGCTCGGCATCGAGCCGGTGCACCACCTGCCGGGAGTCGGCGAGAACCTCCAGGACCACCTGGAGGTCTACGTCCAGCACGCCTGCAAGCAGCCCGTCTCCCTGCAGCCGCAGCTCAAGATGTGGCGGCGGCCCTTCATCGGCGCCCAGTGGCTCTTCCTGCGCAGCGGGCCCGGAGCGACCAACCACTTCGAGGGCGGCGGCTTCGTCCGCAGCAACGAGGAGGTGGACTACCCCAACCTGATGTTCCACTTCCTGCCGATCGCGGTCCGCTACGACGGCTCCGCTCCGGCCGGCGGGCACGGGTACCAGGTCCACATCGGCCCGATGTACTCCGACGCCCGCGGCTCGGTGAAGATCAAGTCCCGCGACCCGCGCGAGCATCCGGCGCTGCGCTTCAACTACCTCTCGACGGAGCAGGACCGCCGCGAGTGGGTGGAGGCCATCCGGGTCACCCGCTCGATCCTGGGCCAGGACGCCCTCGCCCCGTTCAGCGACGGCGAGATCTCCCCCGGCCCGTCGGTCGAGAGCGACGAGCAGATCCTCGACTGGGTCGCCCGCGACGGCGAGACCGCCCTGCACCCGTCCTGCACCTGCAAGATGGGCACCGACGAGATGTCCGTCGTCGACCCGGCCACCATGCAGGTCCACGGCCTGGAGGGCCTGCACGTGGTGGACGCCTCGGCGATGCCGTACGTCACCAACGGCAACATCTACGCCCCGGTCATGATGCTCGCGGAGAAGTCCGCGGACCTCATCCTCGGCAACACCCCGCTGGACCCGGACCACGCGGAGTTCTACCGCCACCGCACCGCTGCCGCCGGCTGACCCCGCCTCACGGCAGCCGCCGGACCGGGCCCCGCGTTCCGACTTCCCCCGGCACGCGGGGCCCGGTCGTCTCGACCGATCCGGCGGCGGCGATTGCGTGCGGCGGCGATTCCGGCGATTCGACCGTTCGACTTGTAGCATGCATCGGGAGCGATCGGAGGTGCCGGGCGTGCGAAGAGTCGTCGCGTACGAGCTGTTGTCCCTGGACGGCGTCGCGGAGGAACCGGACGTCTTCTTCACCGACTGGGACGAAGCCATGGACGCCAACCTCGCCGAAGTGATCTCGACACAGGACGCGGTCGTCCTCGGGCGCCGCAGCTTCGCCGAGTGGGCGCAGTTCTGGCCGGACAGCGGGATCCAGCCGTTCGCGACCTTCATCAACGGGGTCGCGAAGTACGTCGCGACATCGACGCCCCTCGACCGGGACTGGGCCAACAGCAAGGCGGTCGACGGCGGGCTGGTCGAATTCGTCCGGAATCTCAAGCAGCAGCGCGGAGGCGACATCGGCGTCCACGCGAGCATCACCGTCGCGCAGGCGCTGCTCGCCGCCGGCGTCGTCGACGAACTCAGGCTCGTCGTGGCACCGAGGATCGTCGGCCGCGGACGACGACTCTTCGACGGCCTGCCGTCGATCCAGCTCGAGTCGATCCGCAGCCGGGTCTCGCCGACCGGCTATCTGCTCGTCGACTACCGCGTCGTCCGTTAGTCCGTCAGTGGCCACCGAGCAGGCCCGCGTCGCAGCACGGGTCGGAAAGCTGCGTCAGGGCGCGCGACCGATGCTCGCTGCCCGCGTGGGACGCGGACTCCCGGTCGAGCGGGTCCGGGCGGCGGCAGCGTGACCGGGTCCGCATCCGCAGGCCGCGCCGGAAAGTACGCCCTGGTGGAGCGCGAGCGGCGATTCCTGCTGGCAACCGCCCCGGAGAGGTCGCAGGCGACGGAAGTACGGCACATCACCGACCGCTACCTGACAGGGACCCGCATCCGTCTGCGCCGGGTGGACCACCTTGCCCCGATCCCGCCGGAGTTCAAGCTCACCCAGAAGGTGCCTGCCGACCGGCCGGGCCCCGTGCAGGGGACGATCACGAACACCTACCTCACCGAGACCGAGTACGACGTGTTCGCCGTGCTGCCCGCCTCCGTGTTGACCAAGACGCGCCTGAGCATCCCGCCCCTGGGCATCGACGTCTTCGACGCACCACTGCACGGCCTGGTCCTGGCTGAGGCCGAGTTCACGACGGACGAGGACATGTACGCCTTCGAACCGCCCTCGGACATCGTCGCCGAGGTGACTGACGACCCGCGCTTCACGGGTGGACGACTCGTCCAAGCACACCGGACCGACCTGGTCTCCTGGCTCGACGACTACGGCATCAAGCTCGCCCCGGGCCACCGAGAACCCTGATCAGCCAAGGTCACCCGCGGAGCCGGCAGTCCGGCAGCCGCCCTTGCGATGGTTCGCCCTGGTCCGCTCCGGCGCCCGGTTCGAGAACGGCGTCCTGTTCGAACGTGGTGCCGCCGATGCGGCATGAGCCCGGCCCGCACTCGAACGTGATCCGGCGCAGCTGGTCTGACAGCATAGTGACCATGGACCGTGGTGGCTCAGGGAAGTCAAGCCTGGCAGTCACCCTCGGCACGGCCACCGGACTTCCGGTCATCGAGCTCGACAAGCACTTCTGGGGACCGGACCTTGAAGCCACTCCGCCCGAGAAGTGGGCCACCCTCCAGAGTGACCTCGCCCAAGCGCACCAGTGGATCATGGATGGCGATCTCGGCCCCTACGACGTCCTCAACGTCCGCCTCCGCCGAGCCGACACCGTCATCCTGCTCGATTACTCCTTCTGGCCCTGTGCGTGGCGAGCCATGCGCCGCTCCCGGGAGCGGCTCGATTTCTGGATTTGGCTGTGGTCGTGGCGGCGTCGGAGCCTACCGTCCCTGCTGAAAGCGATCACGGAAGAGGCCGGCGACGCGAGACTGCACGTGTTCCGCGACCCGCGCGCTACAGCCGCCTTCATCGCTCAGGTCACGGCGCGCCAGGAGCCAGGCAAGTCATGACGATCCACAGCTTTTGACAATTGCTCTCGAGCTACGGGTTGTCCCGTAAACGCAGATGAGCCCCGGCCGAGGTCGCGGTACCGTCCCGAGTGTGGAGCCCTTGAACCCCGCTTGCCCCGCTCACGGACCCGGAGTCGACCCAGCGTCGCTGATCGGTCGACACCTGGTCCGCCTGGCGGCGGCCTGGCATGTGTACGCGGGCCGGAGGGACGACACGCCGGTCGACCTGTGGCTGATCGATGATCACGGCGTTTCCACCCACGTGATGACTGGAACGGACTGGTGCCTCGTAGTTGACCGGGAAGAGCTCTACGAGGGCTACGACATGGGCGACTGGGGGCGAATCGACGTAGAACCAGGTGTCGAGGAAACCCCCTTCGCCCGTCATCTCGGGGACACCGTGCTCGCCGCCAGAGAGGAATGGGAGCCCCGCACGGGACGCATGGCACTTGAGCTGGACTTCGACTCAGGCACTGTTCGCTGCGAGAGCTGGGCCGGCGACCTTCGCATCACGGCAGTGGACGCGTCAGAGGGACGAAGCGCACCAGTGTCATGATCTTCCTGTGGCTCACGTGATCACGGCGTCGGAACCCTCCTGGATAACCCCGTTCGCCGGACTGAGGCCAACCGACTTCCGCAAGCTGATCACGATGCTGCGCCGCGAGGGCGTCGACCGGCCCCGTCCACGCCGCCCGTAGTCGTTACCGCTGGAGGACCGGGTCCTTCTGGTGGCCGCCTACTGGCGCACCAACCTGACACTGCGGCAGCTTGCCCCGCTGTTCGGCGTCTCGAAGTCCGCCGCCGACCGCATCGTCGACCACACCGGGCCGCTGCTCGCACTCAAGCAGCGCCGACGGTTCCGCGAGGGCACTGTGCTCATCGTGGACGGCACTCTCGCGCCCACCCGCGAACCACAGCATCGCCGTCCCATCGTGTCTCTTTCCGCTTGCAGCAATGGCGATCACGGCCGTCCATGATCAGCCAGCATGGCACGGCGTTCCAGGAGGCTGTTCAAGGGGATCCCATGGCAGTGGGGAGTTGCGGACGACCCAGCATCACAAGATCTGCGACAGAGCCCGCAATTCCCCACCAGCGGCGTCAACTTCCCCTCCCACGTTCGAGCTAGGCCAGCTTCTCCTGCGGCTGGTGAACCGCATGTGGTTCGCTCCGGTCGGATCAGCTGATAAGCGTTGGTTCGCGTCCCGTGTCGTGCCTGAAGATTCTCGGTGTGGCAGACACCGAACCTACCGAAGAAGAGACGCCGGACGGGCTGCTGGGCTGGTGCCTGGTGGCCAACGTGGCACAGGAGACCGCGCGCGGCGAGGGTGGTCTCGACATCCAGTGCGGCACGAAGCACTTCCCGGCAGGTGCCCTGCTGTGGATCCCACCCGTGCGCTGGGACCCTGGCTGGGGTCGCTGGCGTGCGGTCGGGCGGCACAGAGGCAACAGCCGCCGGTACGTCAACATGGTCGTGCGCGCGGATGACCTGGAGAACTTCCGGGTCAAGGGTGTCTACAGCGAAGGTCTCGTCCGCAGCCTCAACGGCTACGATCACGACCCGGCCGCCCCGCAGACCCTGCAGAACCCGTGGACTCGCGAGCGGGCCCAGAGCTGGGCGGACGGCCGGAACCACCTTCGGGAAGGCATCGTTATCGACGGCCAGCGTCACCCCCGGATCTCCGTTCCCAACCCTCCGCCGGCAGAACTCCAGGTCGGCGGCGAAATCCTGTACCTCGCCCAGTACGGAACCAGGGGGCCCCACTACAGTCGCATGCCCCCGCCCGTGGAATGGGTCCCCGGGACCTGAGACGTGGCGTTCGAACGTGTGGGCGTGGAAGTTGACGCCCCTGGTGGGGAAATAGGTGACCGTCGACACTCCTGATGCTGATCGGCGAGCTGCTTGAGGGCGGCAATCTTCTCCACGTCGGCATCGCCCCTCTGCACAACGTGCTCCAGGCTACGTTGGCCACCCGAAATGCCCGAGCCACGCTGTTTCCGGAGCGATAAGATCACTTTCGGGACGGCCATGAGGCTCCATACCGCGCAGCGGGTCCCGGGTACGGATGGCGACGGGGGAAGCGACATGACGACGTATCTGATCGGCGGCGGTTGGAACAGCGAGGCGGCGGGGCTGGTGTACGGGCCTTTCCTCGCGGCGGCCGGGCCGGAGCCGGTGGTGGCCTGTCTGCTGATCGACGAGGGCGACGGCGCCGAGCAGTTCGCGCGGTACGAGGGCGCGCTGCGCAAGGTGGCCCCCTGCAAGCCGGTTCCTGTCCTGGTGCCGCTCGGCGGCAGCTTCGATCCGGCCTCGCTGGACGGGGTCGGGGCGCTGCTGGTCTGCGGCGGGCTGACGCCGGCCTATCAGGAGGCGCTGGCGCCGGTGCTCGCGGAACTGACCTCCCTGCTCGCCGACCGGGGCATGCCGTACGCGGGCTTCTCCGCCGGGGCCGCCGTCGCCGCGGGCGCGGCACTGGTCGGGGGTTGGCTCTCGCAGGGCACACCGGTCTGCGCGGAGGAGACCGGGGAGGACCTGGAGGAGATCGAGGTGCGGCCGGGCCTGGGGCTCGTGCCGTTCACGGTCGACGTGCACGCCGCCCAGTGGGGCACCCTGCCTCGCGTGATCGAGGCCGTCGCCCTCGGCGCGGCCTCGTGCGGCGTGGCCATCGACGAGGACACCCTGCTCACCGTGGACGGCGACCGGGCACGCGTCTCCGGCCTGGGTCGGGTGCACGTGGTCCGAGCGGAGGGCGCTCACCGGGATGTCGCGCTGCGCGCCTACCGCCCTGGCGAGGAGTTCGCCCTCCCGGCGTGACCGGAAGGGCGTCGTTCGTGAACCTCCCCGGCCTGAAGGCCGGGGCTTCTTGCCGCCTGCCTTCGCTTCGGGGTTGCTGTTTGTCGCGCGCTTCAGGGTGCGTGGACGGCTGTCCGGCCAGCACCCGCGAGGGTGGTGGCTGCTTCCTGAATCGTGCCAACTTCGTCCCGCGGTCGGGGGACGACAGCATCGTCTGCCGGACGCGTCCGGCAGGTGGCCCGGTTCCGGGCACTACGCCGTCCTTCTCGACGCTCTCGGCACACTGACGCCTGCCCGAGGGCCTGCTGGTGCCAGGAGTGAAGTGACCGCTGGAGGGGGCTCCAGCCGGCCTGGGGTCGGCGATACTTGACCTCGATACGGAGGTCGGTCAGGGGCAGGAACTGCCCCTCGTTGACGGCAAGTGTCTCGATGTTGACACTGCCCACAGCGTCCCGGTGGCACCGGAAGCCGCACTCGGGGTTCTTGCATATGTACTGCCGCCCGCGCGGCTTCCACCGGCGCAGACACTTCGGGCACGTCTGCGAGGAGTAGGCCTCGCTGATGTGCTCGATCGTGAGGCCGGTCTTGTAGGCGAGCTGCTGCTCCTGTCGCCCTCGCGACCACTGGGACAGCTGCTGGCGCGTCGAGCGGGACGCCCGTCGCTTCTTGTTCGTGTTCCGCTCGATACCTCGCACGTCGCCAGCGACCAGGCGCACGCCGACGACCGGCGCGGCGGTGCCTCCTGTCTGGGCAGCGGCCTGGTGGTGTTCCGTCCACGCGGCGTGGACCTCGCGGGTGAACCGCTCGGCCCGGACTGTGACCTGGTGGTCGAAGTCGTGCAGGCGCCGGTCGGTCTTGGCCTGCAGCTTCTTCTTCGCCGCCATCAGCTTACGGTGCCGGCGAGAGCCTTCTTTGCAGCGCGAGAGTTTCTGCTGCAGCCGGGCCGTCTGCTTGTTCCGCCACTGCTTCGCGGCACGTCCCTGGCGGCCGTTGACGACCAACACCCTGGTAGTGCCGTCCGGCATCCGGGCCGCGAGGGTCATCGGGTTGATGATGCCCTCGTCGATGGCAACGGTGACCGTCGGCCGGTCCTCGGCGGGCGCGGGCAGCGCTCGGGACGGGGTGCTGTACGCGATGTGCAGCGACCAGCGGCGCGCGGTCACGCTCCAGCACAGCCGCATCTCACCCCAGAACTTCGGGGCAACCGGCACGCCGTCGCGTGAGACCACCTCGGGCAGCGGCACCAGGATCCGGTCACGGCCACGACCCAGCGACAGGCCGAGGCGCGCCTCCGGGGTGATTCGCCAGCCGTAGTCCTTCGTGAACGACAGCGGACGGTACTTCCTCTCCCGCCAGGGCGCGCAGGCCTTCCGGCCGGCTTTCTTGTTCGCGCGCATCGTCACCACGGCGTCGTGCAGGTCGTGCGCGATCGCCTGCGCGGTATGGGCGTGGAAGGGCCGCGCGTCCGCGGGCAGTGCGGTGACGAATCGTCGGATGTCGTCCTTCTTCGGCGACTTCTGGCCGCGCCACTGCTCGTGCAGCCAGTCCACCGATCGGTTCCACAGCCCAGCTGCCGCATGGCATGCCTGGTGGGCCCGCAGGTGATCCGCCCAGGACAGGGTGACCGGAACAACAGCGGTCATGTCGACCAGGTTCGCGTCGAGTTTCCGCTGCTGCGCGGCCAGGCGCGCGGCCACCTGCGGAGGGATCACGCGCTCAGCCGGTTTGTCCCCAGGCGGAGTCGGCGACTCGGCCTCGTTTACCAGCACGGCCACCCCCTCCCCGGAAAACTCGAAACCCCTGTGAGCAGGCGCGACCGTCCGCCAAACTCGACGGCCTGCAACCACCAGACGATCGAAACCCTACATGCGAGGACTGACAAACTCGCGGCCCGAGCCTGCGTGACCCGGAGTAACGGCAACGAAGTTGGCTCCGCCGCTGCGCGGCTCCGGGTCTGGGATGGACTAACCCCGGCCTGAAGGCCGGGGCTTGCGTCCAAGAAACTCGGTCAAAGCCCCGGGTACAGCGGGTGCTTGGCGGCCAGCGCGCTGACGCGGGCGGACAGCTCGCCGGCCTTGGCCTCGTCGCTGTGCCAGTCTTCAGGCGTCGGCTTGAGGGCCTCGGCGATGACGTCGGCGACCTCGCGGAAGTCCTCGGCGGTG
>NZ_BBPQ01000090.1:0-4364 GCF_000787855.1 Streptacidiphilus anmyonensis
GCGGCCCAGCGCCTGCTTGAGCAGGCCGGCGCGGCCCTCGCCACGTCGCGCGCCCTCGCCCGGTCGCTCGGCCGGTTCGGGCTCGGCGCCGACGCGGAAGCCCCGACCGTGCGTGACCAGGGCGTTCGAGGCGTGTGTCGGCGAGCCGCCGGACTCGGGCAACGAACCGAGCGAGCCGCTGCCGGAGGCGACCTGGCCCGCCAGCCGGGCGGACGCCGCCCACTCGGCGGGCCGCGCGGAGGACCCCGTGGCGCGGGTGGAGACGTGCACGGCCCCCTGGCCGTCGGGCACCACCTCGGCCCGCCCGAGCTGCGCCGGGACGGCCGGGACGACGCGCAGCGCGCTCTCGCCCAGCTCGATCAGCGTCCCGGGCGCGACCGCCCGGGGCTCCGCGCCGACCGGGGAACCCTCCAGGACGGTGCCGTTGGTCGAGCCGGAGTCGGAGACCGTGACCCGGCCGTCCTCGGCGACGTCGAGGGCGAGGTGGAAACGGGAGACGTCCGGGTCGTCCACCGGCACGTCCGCCTCGACGGAGCGGCCGACGACGACGCGGCCCGGGTGCAGCAGGTGGATGCCGCCCGCGTCCGGACCGGCCACGACGTGCAGGGCGGCGGAGGAGCCCGCGGGCTCGGCGGCGTCGTCCGGGTCGGGGGCGTCGAGGCGCAGCACCACGCCGTCGATCAGCGGCGGGTGGCCGAGCACGGCGCGTTCGTCGAGCCGGCGGCCCTGGGCGTAGAGGTGCACGTGCGTCGCGGCGCGACCCGCGCGGGCGCCGGGGCGCGCGCCCACCGCGCCCGCGAGCGCGGCCGCGACGGAGCCCAGCGTGGTGCCGACCGGCGCGCTGACCAGCACGTCGGCCGCGGGCGCGGCGGCATGCGCCGACGACGCTCCGGACGTCGGCGCGCTCTCGCGCGGCCCAAGCACGGTCAGCCGGATCTGCATGCGCCCTGCCCCTTCCAGCCCGCACGCGATGGTGGTCGCCACGGTGTCGTATGCATCCTCCCATCTGCCGCGGACAGTTCGCGCACGGCACCCGATCGGATGATCTTCGGAACGTATCGCGGGGATGACACGTCTGCATCAATGGAACGGTCGACGCGGGACCGCGGCGCAGGGCGCGGTCCTTCGAACGCCGTTAGAGTTGCCGAAAACGCGAGCCCCCGCGGGCGGACGGCGCTGAGGCAGGACGAGGAGCACGGGTGCGGCCGGTTGGCAGTAAGTACCTGCTGGAGGAGCCGCTCGGGCGCGGCGCCACCGGGACGGTGTGGCGTGCCCGGGTGCGCGAGGACGCGGAGAACGCGCCGGTCGTCCCGGGGTCCGTCGTGGCCATCAAGGTCCTCAAGGAGGAGCTGGCCACCGACCCGGACGTGGTGATGCGCTTCCTGCGCGAGCGCGCGGTGCTGCTGCGCCTGGTGCACCCCAACATCGTGCGGGTGCGGGACCTGGTGGTCGAGGGCGAGCTGCTCGCCCTGGTGATGGACCTGGTCGACGGCCCCGACCTGCACCGCTACCTGCGCGCCAACGGCCCGCTCTCGCCGGTGGCCGGCGCGCTGCTGATGGCGCAGATCGCCGACGCGCTCGCGGCCAGCCACGCCGACGGCGTCGTCCACCGCGACCTGAAGCCCGCGAACGTGCTGCTGGCCACGGTGCAGAGCGAGACCGGCCTGGCCATGCACCCGCTGCTGACCGACTTCGGCATCGCCCGTCTGGCCGACTCCCCGGGGCTGACCCGCACCGCCGAGTTCGTCGGTACGCCGGCGTACGTGGCGCCCGAGTCCGCGGAGGGCCGCGAGCAGACCTCCGCCGTCGACGTCTACGGCGCCGGGATCATGCTGTACGAGCTGCTGACCGGTCAGCCGCCGTTCCAGGGGGACGGCCCGATCCAGATCCTCCAGGCGCATCTGTCGCAGCGTCCGGAGCGCCCGGTCTCGGTGCCCGAGCCGCTGTGGACGGTGCTGGAGCGCTGCCTGGCGAAGGACCCGGTGCGCCGCCCGACGGCCGTGACGCTCGCCACGGCGCTGCGCACGGTCGCGGCCGGCATCGGCGTCCACGCCACCCCGTCCGAGATCGAGGCCGCGAACGCGGTGGGCGTGCTGCTGTCGCCGCCCGGCCACCACCCGTCCGTCCCCGGCTCGGACGACGCGACGGTGCCGCGCGGGGTGTCCACCTCGGGCATGGACGGCGGCTCGCTGGTGCCGGGTCAGCTGGAGGACGCCCGCACGATCCTGCTCGGCAAGGCCGCGGGCGGCGTCGGCGTGCCCGGCGCGGCCGATCCGACGCAGGTGCTGGCCTCGCAGGGCTTCGTCCCGGGCGCCGCGGACCCGACCGCGGTCCTGCCGCAGAGCGCGGGCGGACGGCCGGGTTACGGCGCGGTGCCCGCCGGCGCCGCGGACCCGACCGCGGTGTTGCCGCAGAGCGGCCCCGGCACGGCCGGCGCGGACCGGACCACTGTGATGCCGCCGATGCCGCAGGGCGGCGCGCCGAGCCCGGTGGACGGTCCGCACCCGTGGGAGTCGCAGCTGCGGCAGGCGCGGGAACGCGCGGAGCAGACGCAGATCGGCTCCATGGGCGGGTTCCCGGTCGAGGACCCGTTCGCCGCGGGGCCGCAGGTCGCGCCCGCCCCCTACCGGCCGCAGCCGCAGCGCCCGCCGCAGTCCGCGCCGCAGCCCGCGCCCGGTCGGCCGCAGGCCGGTCGTCAGGCGCAGCCCCCGGTCGCGCCCCCGCCGTACCGGGAGCGGCCGCGCGAGCGCGGCTACGAGCAGCGGGGCTACGAGGGCCGCGACTACGCGGAGCGGGGCTACGAGGAGCGTCGCCCCCAGCCCGCGCGCCGTCCCGAGCCCGCGCGGCGTCCGGAGCCGGCGGGCCGCGCACCGGAGCGGGAGCGCGAGCCCGACTACGACCGCGCGCCGGAGCGCAGGCCGGAGCGGGCGCCGCGTCCGCGCCGCCGGATGCGCATCCCCGGCATGGGCTGCCTGAAGGTGTTGATCTTCCTGGTCGTGGTCGGCTTCCTGGTGTGGGAGTTCTCGCCGTTGCACGGCTGGATCGACCACGCGGTCAACGTCGTCGAGGGCTGGTGGAACCAGCTCGCCCACTGGTGGCACCAGCTCACCAGCACCGCGAACCAGGTGGA
Source organism: Streptacidiphilus anmyonensis (assembly GCF_000787855.1). GTDB lineage: Bacteria > Actinomycetota > Actinomycetes > Streptomycetales > Streptomycetaceae > Streptacidiphilus > Streptacidiphilus anmyonensis. The sequence goes on from NZ_BBPQ01000090.1 coordinate 3,131, forward strand.
CAAGGTGCGCAAGTCCATTCCGAGCATCCCCTCGGGCGGGAACTGACTCAAAGCGGCGGAACGGGTCGCGGGATTGACGATTTGTCGACTCCCAGCGGCCCGTCCACCACCCGCTGTCCCCCAAACGGCTCCAGGCCGCGTACTTTGGTCGCTGGCGCGGCCACGCGTCCCCGGACTTCGCCGGGGCCCCGCCCTGACAACCAGCCCCAGATCGCGCACGGAGCAGCCTTGGCACGCAAGATCGGTAGCCGCTACACCGCGCACTCGGTGATCGGCCGCGGCTCGGCCGGGACCGTGTGGCTCGGGGAGGGCCCGGAGGGCCCGGTCGCGATCAAGATCCTGCGCGAGGACCTCGCGTCCGACCAGGTCCTGGTCGGACGGTTCGTCCAGGAGCGCACCGTCCTCACCAGCCTCGACCACCCCCGCGTCGTCGGGGTCCGCGACCTGGTCGTCGACGGCGACGACCTCGCCCTGGTCATGGAGCTGGTCCACGGCAGCGACCTGCGCTCGCGTCTGGACCGCGAGGGCCCGTTCACGCCGCAGGCCGCCGTCTCGGTCGTCGCCGACGTCGCCGAGGGGCTCGCCGCCGCCCACGCCCAGGGCGTCATCCACCGCGACGTGAAGCCCGAGAACATCCTGCTCGACCAGGGCTCCAGCCCCGGTCCCGGCGGCGCGCCGCGCGCCAAGCTGTCCGACTTCGGCATCGCCCGCCTCGTCGACGCCCCGCGCCGCACCCGGGCGACCCGGATCATCGGCACGCCCGACTACCTCGCCCCCGAGATCATCGAGGGCCTCGAGCCGCGCGCCGCGGTCGACATCTACGCCCTCGCCACCGTCCTGTACGAGCTGCTCGCCGGGTTCACGCCGTTCGGCGGCGGCCACACCGGCGCGGTGCTGCGCCGACACGTCACCGAGTCCGTTCCGCCGCTGCCCGGCCTGCCGGAGCCGTTGTGGAAGGTGCTGGCCCAGTGCCTCGCCAAGGCCCCCGCCTCCCGGCTGCGCGCCGCCGAGCTGGCCACCGGCCTGCGGGAGCTGCTGCCCGGCCTGGCCGGGCTGCCCGCGCTGCACATCGCCCACCCAGACGCCCCGGCCGTCACCCCGCTGCCCGGCTACGACGCCGAGGACGAGGCGGCGGAGGACGAGGAGGCCGCGCCGCCGCGCCGCCGTCGCGGCTCGGCGGTCCCGCTGGTCCCGGGCAGCGCGCCCGACTCCAGCCGGGAGACCCACACCAACC
>NZ_BBPQ01000090.1:4592-27886 GCF_000787855.1 Streptacidiphilus anmyonensis
GTCCCGGGCAGCGCGCCCGACTCCAGCCGGGAGACCCACACCAACCTGCGCCGTCCCCGCCCCGAGGAGCTGACCGGCCTCGCCGAGGCGTCCCGCGCCCAGCGCGCGGCCGCGGCGGGACGACGCACCGGCTCACCGGCGGGCGCGCAACGCAGCGGAGCGGGCGGCGCCGTGGCCCGCCGCAGGCGGCTCGTCCTGGCCGGCGCGGCCGCGGCCGTGCTCGCCGTCGTCTGCGTCGGCGGCTACGCCGCCTTCTCCGGCTCCGGTTCCGGATCGACCGGCCACCACCACGGCGACCCCGGCGACGCCGTGTGGCCCACCGCCTCGACCACCCGTGCCGCCGGCCTGCCGAAGGCGCCGGTCGCGGGCGCGACGGACTCCGTCCCGCCGTCGGGCGCCGCGCACCTGCCGGTCTGGGCGGCCTGGACCGACGCCCCCGCCGTTCCCGCGCCGCTGGTCAGCGGCGTCCGCGCGGTCCGGATGGACGGCACGGCCTACGTCTTCGGCACGGACGCGACCGGGGCGATCCGCTACCTGACGCGGACCGGCGGCTCGTTCGGTCCGTGGGGCAAGCTCACCGGGATACACGTCAGCGGCGAACCCGCGCCCGTCGTGCTCCCCGGCGGCGTGCTGCGGCTCTTCGCCACCGGCACCGACGGCCTGATCTACCAGCGCGACTACAGCGGCGGCACGTGGACCCCCTGGAGCCAGCTGGACGGCCACACCCGCGTCGACTCCCCGCCGGCCGCGGCCGCCACCGGCGACCGCGTCGACCTCGTCGCCCGGATCGGCGGCGACCTCGCGACCACGTCCTACGTCGGCGGCGCGTGGACGGCCTGGGCCGCGGTGTCGACGGTGGGCCAGGTGGCAGGCGACCCCTCGCTGGCCGCCGGGAACGGCGGCAGGGTGGACGCCTTCGTCGCCGCCTCGGCGGGAACGGTCCAGCACACCCAGCTCGCGGACGGCCTCTGGCACACCTACCACCCGGTGAGCGGGGTCACCGGCCAGGCCCGCCCCGAGGCGGTCCAGCTCGGCACGGGCGAGACCTACGTCTTCTCCACCGGCCCCGCCTACGCGGCCAGCGCCTCCGGCGTGACCTGGATCGAGGGCACGCTGCCCTCCGGGCCCGCCTCCTCCTACGCCCCGGCCGCCTACACGGACGGCGGCGGCATCACGCTCTTCCGCGTCACGCCGTCGGGCGGCCTGCAGTACACGCACGGGAAGTAGCGCCGGGCCGGAAGGCCTGGCCGGGCCGCGGACTTCCCCGCGCCCCTGACGGGTTCCGGTCTGCATTACCCTTGGCGTGTGGCAGCCATTGATCCTTCCGAAGAGCTCAAGTCGCTCGAGTCGACCATGCAGTCGATCGAGGCAGTCGTCGACCTGGACAGGCTCCGGTCCGACATCGCGGTCTTCGAGGAGCAGGCCGCCGCACCCGATCTGTGGGACGACGTCGACAGCGCCCAGAAGGTCACCTCCCGGCTCTCCTACCTCCAGGGCGAGCTGCGCAAGATCCAGTCCCTGCACGGCCGGATCGACGATCTCGGGGTCCTGTTCGAGCTGGCCGAGGCGGAGGGCGATGCCGACGCCCGGACCGAGGCGGAGGCCGAGCTGGAGTCGGTGCGCAAGTCCGTGCAGGAGATGGAGGTCCGCACCCTCCTCTCCGGCGAGTACGACTCCCGCGAGGCGCTGGTCAACATCCGCGCCGAGGCGGGCGGCATCGACGCCGCCGACTTCGCCGAGCAGCTGATGCGCATGTACCTGCGCTGGGCCGAGCGCCACGGCTACCCGACCGAGGTCTACGACACCTCCTACGCGGAGGAGGCCGGCATCAAGTCCGCGACCTTCGCCGTGAAGGCCCCCTACGCCTACGGCACCCTCTCCGTCGAGCAGGGCACGCACCGTCTGGTGCGCATCTCGCCGTTCGACAACCAGGGCCGTCGCCAGACGTCCTTCGCCGGCGTCGAGGTGCTGCCGGTCGTCGAGTCCAGCGACCACGTGGACATCGACGAGAAGGAGCTGCGCGTCGACGTGTACCGCTCCTCCGGCCCCGGCGGACAGGGCGTCAACACGACCGACTCGGCGGTGCGCATCACCCACCTGCCGACCGGCATCGTCGTCTCCTGCCAGAACGAGCGCTCGCAGATCCAGAACAAGGCATCGGCGATGAACGTCCTCCAGGCCAAGCTGCTGGAGCGCCGCCGCCAGGAGGAGCGCGCCGCGATGGACGCGCTCAAGGACGGCGGCAGCTCCTGGGGCAACCAGATGCGCTCCTACGTGCTGCACCCGTACCAGATGGTCAAGGACCTGCGTACGGAGCACGAGGTGAGCAACCCTCAGGCGGTGCTGGACGGCGACCTCGACGGATTCATCGAGGCCGGAATTCGTTGGCGCAAGAACCAGGAGAAGGCGGACGCGTAAGCGGTTGTGAACGCTTCGTAGCATCAGTGAGGGCCCGGTGGTCGCAAGTTGACCACCGGGCCCTCGTCGCACCATGCTGACGCCCGAAACCTGAGTGGGGGACAGAACGGAAGGGGCGGGTGTGGCACGCGGACACCGCAGAACGAGCGGCATACGCATCGCTGGAGCCTCGCTGGCGCTGGTCGGCGCCGGTCTGACGATCACCGGAGTGGCCAGCGCCAGCATCGTCGACGGACCGAACGACTCGACGACGGTCCCGGGCACCGCGTACGCCACCGGCACCCCGGACGTCAGTGTGAGCGTCGGCCTGCTCGGTGGCGGCGACGGCAACGGCGGCGGCAACGGCAACGGCGGGGACAACGGCAACGGTGGCGCCGACGGCGGCGGCTCCTCGACCGCCACGCCCTCGGGCGGGTCGAGCAGCACCGCCTCGTCCACGCCGTCGACCTCGACGACGGCCTCGTCCGGTGCGAGCGCCTCCGTCTCGGCCTCGCCGAGCAGCGCGGGGGGCGCGAGCGGCGGCGGCACGGGAGGCAGCATGACGCAGGCCCCGGGGCGGACGCAGCTCGCCGAGACCGGGAGCTCCGACAAGACCCCGATGATCCTCGCGGGCGGCTTCACCTTCGTCCTCGGCGGCGCCGTCTTCCGCTTCGGACCGCGCGCCGCGAGCGCCCGTAAGCACTGAGTCGCACCGAGTCACGCTGGGTGACAGCAAAGGGCCGGGACCGATCATCGATCGGTCCCGGCCCCTTCGTGCGTCGGGCGGGTGCGGCTCAGGCGAAAGCGTGCCGGGCTATCACCACGCACGCGATCAGCGCTGCGAGCAGCGCGATCAGGGTCGCGGGGGACAGGGAAGCGAAGAACCCCTGCTGCTGCATCATGCGCGCCCGGCTGGCCCGGCACGTGGGGCAGCGCCCCTCGCTCACGGGACCCGAGCAGTTGGCGCACACCAGGCGGTCGAGCGTCATCGCGATCTCCTCCTCTGATGTGCACAACGCAGAACCCAACACTGTGGGTTCCCTCCACTGTGCCACGTCACGCGCGATCCGGCTGCCCCTTGTCATGGTTTGTCCGCTACTGTCCGTGAACTCCCCCACGATTCCAAGGCGGAACCTGCGGGCTCACATCGGGTTCGCGTAAGGTCGCCCCATTCCTGTCCGCCTACACTGGCCCACCGTGATGCAGCCGTGATCAGATTCGACAACGTCTCCAAGACCTATCCCAAGCAGAACCGTCCGGCGCTGGACAACGTCTCGCTGGAGATCGAGAAGGGTGAGTTCGTCTTCCTGGTCGGATCCTCCGGCTCCGGCAAGTCGACGTTCCTACGCCTGATCCTCCGCGAGGAGCGCCCGAGCACGGGCGAGGTCCACGTCCTCGGCAAGGACCTGGCCAAGCTCTCCAACTGGAAGGTGCCGCACATGCGCCGCCAGCTGGGGACGGTCTTCCAGGACTTCCGCCTGCTGCCCAACAAGACCGTCGGCCAGAACGTGGCCTTCGCGCTGGAGGTGATCGGCAAGCCCCGCGGGACCATCAAGAAGGTGGTGCCCGAGGTGCTCGAGCTGGTCGGCCTCGCCGGCAAGCAGGACCGCATGCCGGGAGAGCTGTCCGGTGGTGAGCAGCAGCGTGTGGCCATCGCCCGCGCGTTCGTCAACCGCCCGATGCTCCTGATCGCGGACGAGCCCACCGGTAACCTCGACCCGCAGAACTCCGTCGGCATCATGAAGCTGCTGGACCGGATCAACCGGACCGGCACCACGGTGTTGATGGCCACCCACGACCAGGCCATCGTCGACCAGATGCGCAAGCGCGTCATCGAGTTGGACCAGGGTCACCTGGTCCGCGACCAGTCCCGCGGCGTCTACGGCTACCAGCACTGAGTTAGGACACATCAATGCGAGCCCAATTCGTCATGGCGGAGATCTGGATCGGTCTCCGACGCAATCTGACGATGACCATCGCCGTGATCGTGAGCGTCGCCCTGTCGCTCTCCCTGGTCGGTGCGGCCATGTTGCTGAACTCCCAGGTCAACCAGATGAAGGGTTACTGGGGCGACAAGGTCGAGGTGTCGATCTACTTCTGCAACAAGACCGACCAGAAGAACACCAACGACACCCCCAACTGCGCCTCGGGTGAGGCCACCCAGGCGCAGATCGACGCGGTGCACGGCCAGCTGGACAAGAACCCGCTGGTGCAGAAGGTCTACACGGAGACGCCGGCGCAGGCGGTCGTCAACTTCAAGAAGCAGTTCCCCGACTCGCCGCTTGCTCCGTACGTCACCCCGGACTCCTTCAACAACTCGCTCCGGGTCAAGCTGACCAACCCCTCGCTGTACCAGGAGGTGGCCAGCCAGGTCGAAGGGCAGCCGGGCGTGGCCAAGGTCGACGACCAGAGCGCCGTGCTGAAGCCGCTGTTCAACCTCATGAACACGGCTCAGTGGGTGGCCCTGGCCATCATGGTGATCATGTTCGGCGTGACGCTGCTGCTGATCGTCAACACCGTCCGCGTCTCGGCGTTCAGCCGCAAGCGCGAGACGGGCATCATGCGACTGGTCGGCGCGTCCAACTTCTATGTGCAGATGCCGTTCATCGCGGAGGCGGCCTTCGCCGCCGTCGTGGGCGCGGTGCTGGCCTCCGGCATGATCGCCGTCGGCAAGTTCGTGCTGATCGACATGGTGCTGAGGAAGCAGATCACGCTGATCAGCTTCATCGGCTGGGGACCGGTGATCCAGGTGATGCCGTTGCTGGTGGTCATCGGTGTCGGCATGTCCTCGTTGGCGGCCGTGCTGACCCTCCAGAAGTACCTGAAGGTCTGACGATCCGAAAAGGTCAAAGCCCCGGAAGCAGTACTGCTTCCGGGGCTTTTCGTCGGATGGGGGCTGGTGTGACGGGCTGTCGGCTCTAGACTGTTCTGCCATGTCACCATCGCGCCCCGTCATCCGCCTCCAGCTGGCGCTGGCGCTGGTGTTCGCGGCGGTCTGCGCGGTCGGCGCCGGAACGGGCGCCTGGGGCACCGAGGGTGGCACCGTCACCACCGCCGCTCCGCGCGCCGGGGGCCACGGCGACGCGGTCCGCGACCGCTGGACGGCCGACTACACCGCCCAGCAGTTCGCTGCCTACAGCGAGGAGCTCGACGGCCACTACGTCGGCGTCGGGCTGTGGTTGGCGCGCTCGCCGCAGGGCGTCGTCACGGTCACCCGGACCCTGCCCGACAGCCCCGCCGCCCTCGCCCGCCTTCAGGCCGGGGACCGGCTGACCGCCGTCGACGGCACCGAGGTCGGCGGCCGCCCGGTCACCCAGGTCGTGGCGCTGCTGCGCGGCGGCGCGGGCGGACAGGTCGGCTCGGCGGTGACCCTGCTGCTCCAACGCGGCACCCGCGACTGGACGGTGGAGCTGCGCCGGGCGGTGCTGGACGAGGACGACGTGCGCGTCGACCATCCCGAGGCCGGGGTGACGCGGATCAGCATGGACGCCTTCACCGTCGGCGCCTCGGAGCAGGTGCAGGCCGCCGTTCACCAGGCGCGGCTGCACACGGCGGGCGGTGGCCGCGGCATCCTGCTCGACCTGCGCGGCAACTCCGGCGGCCTGGTCGCCGAGGCGGTCGCCACCGCCTCCGTCTTCCTCGACGGCGGCCCGGTGGCCCGCTACCAGCCGGCCGGCGGCGGCCCGGAGCAGACGCTGACGGCCGCGGCGGGCGGCGACACCACGACGCCGCTGGTGGTTCTCGTCGACGGCGGCACCATGAGCGCGGCGGAACTCGTCACCGGCGCGCTCCGGGACCGCGGGCGCGCGGTGGTCGTGGGGCAGCCGACGTTCGGCAAGGGCGCGGTGCAGGAGCCGCAGACGCTGACGGACGGCGTGGTCCAGGAGCACACCGTCGGCCACTACCTCACCCCCTCCGGCGTCTCGCCCGAGGGACAGGGCATCCAGCCGGATGTCGCGCTGCCGCCGAGCGCGAGCCCGCAGGCCGCCGAGGTCACCGCGCTGACCGTGCTGAACGATCTCGCCGGCGAGAACGGGCCGTAGCGCCCGCCGGGACCGGCCTCGGGGATATGGCCGTGCCGAAGGGTCGGCCGAAGTGCGAGAATGTCCGGCACTATGGCGAAGAAGAAAGACGACCCGCGCAACAAGCTCATCGCCTCCAACAAGAAGGCGCGGCACGACTACAACATCATCGACGAGTACGAGTGCGGCATGGTCCTCATGGGCACCGAGGTGAAGTCCCTGCGCCAGGGGCGGGCCTCCCTCGTCGACGGCTTCGCCGAGGTGAGCGGCGGCGAGGTCTGGCTGCACAACGTGCACATCATGGAGTACGCGCAGGGCACGTGGACCAACCACGCGGCCCGTCGCAAGCGCAAGCTGCTGCTGCACAGGTACGAGATCGACAAGCTGGAGCAGAAGATGAAGGAGACGGGCTTCACCCTGGTCCCGCTCTCCATCTACTTCAAGGACGGCCGGGCGAAGATCAACCTCGCCGTGGCCCAGGGCAAGAAGCTGCACGACAAGCGGCAGACGCTGCGGGAGAAGCAGGACCGCCGCGAGACCGACCGCGCGTTGTCGGCCGCCCGACGCCGCCAGGGGTAGGCGCGGGGAGGCACGGCCTAATGAACTGGACCGTGGTGTGGCGGTAGCCGTACCATGGAGCCTGCTCAGGGTGGTCCCCACCGCCCCGGAGCGGCCTCGAAGAGGTCTTGACAACTGAAGAGCACACCCACATGGGGGTGATCGGTTTCGACTGGGGCTGTCGAGGCAGAGGAAGCGAGCCGAGGAACGCGGCAATGATCTCGTTAACCACGGGCCGCAAAAAAATAATCGCCAACTCTAAGCGCGATAACTTCGCGCTCGCCGCCTGAGCGAGTAGCGAAGTGGTCAGACCGGGCGCGTCCCCGTCCCGGATCCTGGCCTAATCAAGGGGACTCTACCGTTCGACCCGGTCACGGGGCCGTGCGGAAAATCTAACAGTGGCTGAGCCCGTCGGGAGCTTGTCTGCGTGACTCCCGGGGCTGAGAAAAGCACAGCAGACTGCGCTCGGAGAAGCTCTGGTTCCGCACCACAGGACGCGGGTTCGATTCCCGCCACCTCCACACCACGCATCTTTCGACGACTCGAACGATGCAGCCCATGTGCAGGAAAAGCCGCCCGGTCTCCCGGGCGGCTTTTCTGTGTTTCAGACCTCTCGGGTCAGCGCGAGGCGGGCTTCGCGGAGGGCGAGGGGCCAGTCGAAGCCGGGGGTGTCGTCCAGGCCCGGGGCGGTCATGGTCTCCGGCGTGATGACGCGGGCGCCGGCGGCGTGCAGCGTCTCCAGGGAGCGGGCGTACTGCGGGTGGGCGGCGAGCGCGGAGTTGACGCACGGGAGGGCGACGGTGGGGATGCCGCGGCCGAGGGCCTCGGCCGCGTAGCCGACGACGAAGGTGTCGGTCAGGCCGAGCGCCCATCGGTTGACCGTGTTGAAGCTGGCCGGCGCGAGGAGCACCACGTCGGCGGTGGGCCAGACGTCCTCCTGGCCCGGAAGCTTGTAGTGCGCCCGGACGGGCGCGCCGGTCAAGGCCTCCAGGCCCGCGAGGTACGGGTGCAGCCACCCGGCGGCGGTCGGGGTGAGCCCGAGGCACACCCGCCAGCCGTCGGCCTGGGCCTGCTCGACGGCCGAGGTGATGGTGAGCACGGGTTGCGCGCCGGTACCGAAGAGATAGAGGACGGGTTGGTCGCCTGTCATGGCCCTTACCCAACAGGGGATCGGGTGCATCGTGCAAGCGGATCGGGCCCGCCCAGGCCGTTGACGAGGCGACCGGTCAGGCCACGGGGGCGTCGAAGTCGATCGGGTAACGGAACTGCCAGGCACGGCTTTCGGGCTTGGCCAGCTTGAACATCGTCGGCAGCAGCGCGTCCCGGATCACCCGCGCGACCGGGCCCGCGGCCTTGCGCGAGTTGGTGCGGGCGGTCTCCTTGATGATCCGCTCCACCCGCGGTCGGCGCAGCTCCTCGTAGCGGGCGAGGGCCTGGGGCAGCGGCAGGTCCCGCAGGCAGCGGGCGAGCTCGACGGCGCTCTCCGCGGCCAGCGAGGCGCCCTGGCCCGAGCTGGAGGAGGGCGCGTGCGCGGCGTCGCCGGTGAGGACCAGGCGGCCGCGGCTCCAGGCGACCCGGCTGGTCTTGGTCGGGAGGGGCATGTTCTCGGCGCTGCCGGCGAAGAGCATCGTCTCCGGCTCGGTGGCGGCGAGCATCCGGGCGGCCGGGGTGTTGTCGTCCGCGCAGAGCTGCCGCAGGTGGTCGAGCCAGTACGCGGCGCCGCGCTCGCGCTGCTGGTTGACCGAGAGCGGCTGCGGGACCGGGAGGTTGATGAACCAGATGCCGGTCCCGTCCGGGAAGACCTGCCAGGCGAAGAAGCAGCGCTTGCCGAAGGTCATGTGCATCCAGCCCTCGGTGGGCGGGACGTCGTCGACGTGGACCATGGCGCCGAAGCCGGCGGTGCCGGCGAACTGCGGCGCCGGGGCGGCCGGGTCGATCAGGCGGCGGACCGTGGAGCGCAGGCCGTCGGCGCCGATCAGCACGTCGGCGGTCGCGGTGGTGCCGTCCTCGAACCGGGCGGTGACGCCGTCGGCGTCCTCGGTCGCGTCGACGATGCGCTTGCCGTAGACGGTCTCGATGCCGCGCTCCTCGGCGGCCCGGCGCAGCGCGCCGAAGAGTTCGGCGCGCATCACGAAGCGGGTCGGGTCGATGCCGGGCAGCGTGCCGAAGCGCGCCAGCGTCTTGCCGTTCCAGCTGTGCAGGATCAGGCCCTCGGTGGGCGTGCTGACGGCGCGGACCGCGTCGCCGACGCCGATGGCGTCGAGGGCCTGGACGCCGTTGGGGGACAGGCCCATGCCGCCGCCGACGTTCTCGGCCGGACCGTCGTAAGCCTCGAAGATCGTCGCCTTGATGCCCGCCTGCTCCAGGGCCATCGCGGTGACGGGGCCGGCGATACCGCCGCCGACGACCAGTGCGGAGCGAACCTTGCCAGTCTTGGTGTCCATGGGTCGATAGTCTCACTGAAACTAGTTTCTTGTCAACTACTGGCGTGGCGAGTAGCGCCGGGTGGGCCGGCTCGTAGGGTGGGAGGCGTGGCGACCCGAAAGCTCGACGATCGCGCCCTCAACCGGGCCTTGATGGCACGTCAGTTCCTGCTGGCCCGAGAGGGGCGCCCGGCGCTGGACGTCGTGCGGCATCTCGTCGGCCTGCAGTCGCAGATCCCGCTCAACCCCTACACGGCCCTGTGGTCACGCCTCGTCGGCTTCGAACCGGCCGAGGCGTCGGCCCTCCTCGCCGGGCGGGAGACCGTCCGGCTGTCGACGCTGCGCGGGACGATCCACCTCCACGACGTCGACGACGCGCTGCTGCTGCGCGCCTTCTGCCAGGGCGTGCACGAGGCGACGCCGTTCGGGGAGCGGGTCGTCTTCCGCCGGCAGCTCGACGGGATCGAGCCGCGGGAGCTGTGGGCGGTGGGACGCGCGCTGCTGGAGGAGACGCCGCTGACCACCGCCGCCCTCGGAAAGGCGCTGGCCGAGCGGTTCCCCGGGTGCGACCCCAGCGCGCTGAGCACCGCCGTCCGGTACAAGCTCTCGCTGGTGCAGGTGACCCCGCGCGGGGAGTGGGGCCGCAGCCAGGCGCCGACGCTGACCACCGTCGAGGCATGGCTCGGCCGCCGGCAGCGCACACCCGACGCGGCCGCAGTCGAGGCTCTGGTGGCGCGCTACCTCGCCGCGTTCGGGCCGGCCAGCGTCCAGGACATGCAGAGCTGGTGCGGGGTGACCCGGCTCGGGGAGGTCTTCGAACGGCTGCGGCCGCGCCTGGCGGTCTTCGCCGACGCGACGACCGGCCGCGAGCTGTTCGACCTGCCCGACGCGCCCCGGCCGGACCCGGAGACGCCCGCCCCGCCGCGGTTCCTGCCGGACTACGACAACGTGCTGATCGGACATGAGAACCGGGCCAGGGTCCTGGACGACGAGGCCAGGCTGTGGCTGTCGGCCAACAACAACGGCTACCGGCCCGCGCTGCTCGTCGACGGCCGCGTCGCCGGCGTCTGGTCCCTCGCCAAGCGCAGGCGCAAGGGCGACCCGGCGGTCCTGGACGTCGAGCTGCTCCCGCACCGCTCCCGCCCGGGCGGATCCCGCTCGCTCGGCTCCGGGGCGGCGTCCGCCGAGCTGCCCGCGAGGGTGCGGGCCGAGATCGAGGCCGAGGCCGCCGACCTGCTGACTTTCCTCGCGCCGGAGGCGTCCGCAGCCGAGGTGCACCTCCACTGAGACGGGGTACAGGGCGTAGGATCAACAGTTCCCTTTTCCGGAAGGGGACCGCACCAGCCCACGATGGACCCGAGGGGAACTCTTGGCCTCGCCCACCCGCCCGTCCGCGGAGTCAGCCCGCTCGAGCGACCACAGAGCCGACCGGACGCCGACCGACCACGCGACCCTGCTCGCCAGGGAGATCGCGGTCGAGCAGGCACATCTCGACACGGTCTACCGGCGCCTCGGCGAGAAGCTCGCCGAGGCGGAGTTCCTGCTCGACGACGCCAACCGCAAGTTCATGGCCGGTACGCCGGGCGCGCTGGCCGAGCGCGACGCGCAGGTCTACCAGGCGGGACGGCACCTCCAGCGGCTGACGAACGAGTTCGAGGACTTCCTCTTCGGCCGGATCGACCTGCAGCAGCCGGACCGCCCGGAGGAGGACGGCTTCCCCTCGCAGACCCCGCTCGACCCGGCGGACCCGGAGATCGCCGAGACCCTGCACGTCGGCCGGATGGGCGTGCTGGACGCCGAGTACGGGCCGCTGGTCATCGACTGGCGCGCGCCCGCCGCCGCGCCGTTCTACCGGGCCACCCCCCGCCAGCCGGGACGGGTGGTGCGCCGCCGCGTCATCCGCTCGCGCGGCCGCAAGGTGCTGGGCGTCGAGGACGACCTGCTCCGCCCCGACCTGGAGGCGCGCCTCGACGGGCAGCCGCTCGCCGTCGTCGGCGACGGCGCGCTGATGGCGACGCTCGGCCGGGCCCGCGGCCACTCCATGCGCGACATCGTCTCCTCCATCCAGCAGGAGCAGGACGAGGTCATCCGCGCCCAGGCCGCAGGCGCCACGCTGGTCACCGGCGGCCCCGGCACCGGCAAGACCGCCGTGGCCCTGCACCGCGCCGCCTACCTGCTCTACCACGACCGCCGCCGGTACGCGGGCGGCATCCTGGTGGTCAGCCCGACCCCGCTGCTCGTCTCCTACACCGAGGGCGTGCTGCCGGCGCTGGGCGAGGAGGGCCAGGTGGCCATCCGCGCCATCGGCGGGCTGCTCGACGGTGAGGACGCCGACCGCTACGACACCCCGGAGACCGCCCGGATCAAGGGCTCCTCGCGGATGCTGCCGCTGCTGCGCCGCGCCGCCCGGGCCGGCCTCGACGGCCCGGACACGCCGTCCGGGCTGCGGGTCGTCGCCCAGGGCGAGGTGCTGAGGCTGGACGCGGACGCGCTGCGCAACCTGCGCCGCACCGTCCTCGGCGGCAACACGCCCGTCAACCTGCTGCGCCCGCGCGCCCGCCGGATGCTGCTCGACGCGCTGTGGACGCGGCTGCTGCGCGGCCGCCCGGCGCCCGCCGACCGCTACGAGCGCGAGGAGCAGCAGCGGCAGCGCGAGAGCTTCGACGAGTACGTGGCGGACGAGGACGTCTTCCTCGACTTCCTGGACGCCTGGTGGCCCGCGGTCACCCCGCGCCGGGTGCTGGCCGTCCTCGCCGACCAGCGTCGCCTCGGCGGCCTCGCCCGCGGCTCGTTCAGCCGCGCCGAGCTGCGGCTGCTCTCCGACTCGTGGAAGCACCTGGACCGGCAGGGCCGCGGCGGCGTCTCCGTCGCCGACGTGGCGCTGCTGGACGAGCTGAACACGCTGCTGGGCGAGCCCTACCGGCCGCGGGTGCGCGAGGTGGACCCGACGGACCTGCTGACCGGCCTGGACGAGGTCACCGTCTACGGCGACCGCCAGCGCCGGGAGCAGGAGCAGCGCGCCGCGGCGGCCGCCGAGCGCCGCGACTACGCGCACGTGATCGTGGACGAGGCGCAGGACCTGACGCCGATGCAGTGGCGCATGGTGGGCCGCCGGGCCCGCAACGCGACCTGGACCATCGTCGGCGACCCGGCGCAGTCCTCGTGGATCGACCCGGCCGAGGCGCAGGCCGCGATGGACGAGACGCTGGCCGGGAAGCCGCGCCGCCGGTTCACGCTGACCACCAACTACCGCAACCCGGCCGAGATCGCCGAGGTCGCCTCGCGCATCCTGGCCCAGGCCGCGCCCGGGACGGAGCCGCCGGTCGCGGTGCGCTCCACGGGCGCGCTGCCGCGCTTCGCCGCGGTCGCGGCCGAGGACGAGCTCGGCGAGGCGGCCCGGGCGGAGGTCCGGCGGCTGCTGGACGAGGTCGAGGGCACCGTCGGCATCGTCGTGCCGATGGACCGGCGCGAGGAGGCGCGGGCCTGGATCGCCGGCCTGGGCGAGCGCGCGGTCGCGCTCGGCAGCCTGGAGGCCAAGGGCCTGGAGTACGACGCCACGGTCGTGGCTGACCCGTCGGGTATCGCGGGGGAGTCGGAGGCCGGACTGCGGGTCCTCTACGTGGCGCTGACCCGCGCGACGCAGCGGCTGACCGTGCTCAGCGGCCCGTTGGACCTGCCGGACTCGGCGGGCGTCCCGGCCCTGTTGCAGGGCTGACGCAGGCACAGACAAGTGAGGCTCCCCACCGGTCCGGTGGGGAGCCTCACTTGATTCTCCGTCCAGTGCGACACCGACCCGCCATGCTCGCCTCGCGGCAAGTGGTCCCTCTGAGGGACGAAGGTTGGGCCCGGGGGCTTGGATCGAGCCGGTGTCGCACAGCCAGAGTAACAAAGGTCCCCCGGAACGCATTCCCCTCCCGGGAAGACCCGCTCCGTGGAAGTGCATTTCCACCTACCGACAAGTAGGTGCGACCATCGAGGCGACTCCATAGTTGTGCGGTACAGGAAGAAGGCAACGTCGATGACGGCGGTCCCCAGTGTCTCCAACTCGATCACGGTGCGCCTGGAGGTCCCGGCCCGCGGCAACGCGGTGAGCCAGATCACCACTTCGGTGGAGTCCTCCGGCGGAACGGTGACCGGCCTCGACGTCACCGCCTCCGGCCTGGAGTCGCTGCGCATCGACGTCACCATCGCGACCACCTCGGTGACCCACGCCGAGGAGATCGTCGAGAAGCTGCGCACCATCGAGGGCATCACCATCGGCAAGGTCTCCGACCGCACCTTCCTGATGCACCTCGGCGGCAAGATCGAGATGTCGAGCAAGCTGCCGATCCGCAACCGCGACGACCTGTCGATGATCTACACCCCCGGCGTCGCCCGGGTCTGCATGGCCATCGCGGAGAACCCCGACGACGCCCGCCGCCTCACCATCAAGCGCAACAGCGTCGCCGTCGTCACCGACGGCTCCGCCGTGCTCGGGCTCGGCAACATCGGCCCCAAGGCCGCGCTGCCGGTCATGGAGGGCAAGGCGGCCCTGTTCAAGCGCTTCGCCGGCATCGACGCCTGGCCGATCTGCCTGGACACCCAGGACAGCGACGAGATCGTCGCCATCGTCAAGGCGATCGCCCCCGGCTTCGCGGGCATCAACCTGGAGGACATCTCCGCGCCCCGCTGCTTCGAGATCGAGGCCCGTCTGCGCGAGGCGCTCGACATCCCCGTCTTCCACGACGACCAGCACGGCACCGCCATCGTCGTCCTGGCCGCGCTGATGAACGCGCTGGAGGTGGTCGGCAAGCACATCGGCGACGTCCGCGTGGTGATGTCCGGCGCGGGCGCGGCCGGCACCGCCATCCTGAAGCTGCTGATGGCGGCCGGCGTCCGGCACGCCACCGTCGCGGACGTGCGCGGCGTGGTCCACCTCGGCCGCGACGACCTCAACGACTCGCTGCGCTGGATCGCCGAGAACACCAACCGCAGCAACCGCACCGGCTCGCTCAAGGAGGCCGTGCGCGGCGCCGACGTCTTCATCGGCGTCTCCGCGCCGAACGTCCTCGACGGCGACGACATCGCCGCCATGGCCGAGGACGCGATCGTCTTCGCGCTGGCCAACCCGGACCCGGAGGTCGACCCGGCCGTGGCCCGGCAGACCGCCGCCGTGGTCGCCACGGGCCGCAGCGACTTCCCGAACCAGATCAACAACGTGCTGGTCTTCCCCGGCGTCTTCCGCGGTCTGCTGGACGCGCAGAGCCGTACCGTCAACACCGAGATGATGCTGGCCGCCGCGCGCGCCCTGGCCGCGACGGTGGGCGCGGAGGAGCGCAACGCCAACTACATCATCCCGTCCGTCTTCCACGCCGACGTGGCCAAGACCGTCGCCGCCGCGGTGCGCGACGCGGCGATCGCGGCGGGCACCGGCCAGGCGCCGAGCAGCGGCGCGAGCGAGACCGGGACCTTCCCGATCGTCTCCGGCTGACCCGCACCCGGGTGGAGCAGCGCTCGATCGCGGGCTGACCTGCGTTTGGGGCCACCGGACCGCAACCGATACGGTGTGCCCCGGCGCGTCGTTTACGACACTTCCGGAAACGTCCGCCTAGAGTGACCGGCGGGAGTCCCATGAGCGCACGCGGGAGCGTGGCGCTGTTCGTGTGACTCCCGCGGGTGCCGGATTCGCTTTCCCGGCGGCAGTGGGGGCAGGATTCGTGCTCAGGCACACCCCATCGCCTGTCGGGACGCCATCGCAGCCATCACCGGCTGCTCGATGGCTCGGCTCGGCAGCCGAGGCGGCGGTCCTCCGGGGCAGCCGAGGATCGCAACGCGACAGACCACAATGGAGTACACATGAACCGCAGTGAGCTGGTGGCCGCTCTCTCCGAGCGCGCCGAGGTGACCCGCAAGGACGCCGACGCCGTCCTGGCGGCCTTCGCCGACATCGTCGGCGACGTCGTGGCCAAGGGCGACGAGAAGGTCACCATCCCCGGCTTCCTGACCTTCGAGCGCACCCACCGTGCCGCTCGTACCGCCCGCAACCCGCAGACCGGCGACCCGATCCAGATCCCGGCCGGCTACAGCGTGAAGGTCTCCGCGGGCTCGAAGCTGAAGGATGCCGCCAAGGGCAAGTGAGCCCTGGCGCCGGGCCCTGACCACCAGGGGCCCAGCACCGTCTCCACGAGCCGGTCACCCCGCCCAGCGGGGTGACCGGCTCGTGCCGTTTTTCGGGGGCGCG
The DNA here is from genome assembly GCF_000787855.1 of Streptacidiphilus anmyonensis. Lineage (GTDB taxonomy): Bacteria > Actinomycetota > Actinomycetes > Streptomycetales > Streptomycetaceae > Streptacidiphilus > Streptacidiphilus anmyonensis. The sequence continues at coordinate 20,213 of NZ_BBPQ01000090.1, forward strand.
CGGGGCGGGTGTGCTGCTTGACTGACCGGATGTCAGCCTCCGAACGCGACCAGACCATGCCCGACGGCCACGGCCACGGCCACGGCCACGGCCACGGCGACGTCGTCGACGTCGCTGCCTTCCTCGCCCGCTTCGCACGGCGTCAGGCCGCCGGGACGACCGAATTCCCCGGCGGCTTCGCGGTGCGGGACCCCGCCTACGCCCGGTCCTGGGAGCACAACCAGGTGGTCGTGGACGGCGCGACCGATCCGGAGCTGCTCGTCGACCGTGTGGACGCGCTGCTGGACGGGCTGGGGCACCGGATGGTCACCGTCCTGTCCGATCCGCTCGGAGAGCGCTGCGCGCCGCTCCTGACCGCCGCCGGATACCGGCAGGGCGCCGTCGTGGTGATGATCCACCGCGGCGCCCGCCCCGGGGCGGCTCCGACCGTCGAGGAGCTCGACCTGGACGCGCTGCGCCCGGCGCTGCTCCGGCAGGAACGGGCCTTCTGGCCCGACGCCGACGAGGAGACGTGGCATCACCTGGTCGAGCGACGCACGGCCCGGCTGCGGGGCGCCGACGAGGTCCGCTTCCTGGCCGCACGCGCCGAGGACGGCTCCCCGGCGGCCTGGATCGACCTCTACCGGGACCGGGCGACCGGCATCGCCCAACTGGAGGACCTGGTCACCGCGGTGCCCCACCGTGGCCGCGGCCACGCCACGTCCGTGCTCACCACGGCCCTGCACCGGGCGGCGGACGCGCGGCTGGTCTTCCTGCTCGCCGACGCCGACGACTGGCCCCGGCAGTGGTACGCCCGCCGGGGCTTCGAGACGGCGGGCCGGATGCACGTCTTCACCCGCCAGTCGTGAGCACGAGGGAAGAGAAAGGCGGACCGGGCGGCCCGTCGCGGGCTGCCCGGTCCGCCTTTCACGCCGAGACGGGCGAGGCTCAGACCGCCGCCTGCGGCAGCTCGATCTGGGCGCCCAGGGCCCGGAGCTTGTCCATGAAGTTCTCGTAGCCGCGGTTGATCAGGTTGATGCCGTGGACGTGCGAGGCGCCCTGCGCCGCGAGCGCGGCGATCAGGTAGGAGAAGCCGCCGCGCAGGTCCGGGATGACCAGCTCCGCGCCCTGGAGCTTGGACGGGCCGGAGACGACCGCGGAGTGCAGGAAGTTGCGCCGGCCGAAGCGGCACGGCGTGCCGCCGAGGCACTCGCGGTAGAGCTGGATGTGCGCGCCCATCTGGTTCAGCGCCGAGGTGAAGCCGAGACGGGACTCGTAGACCGTCTCGTGGACGATCGACAGCCCGGAGGCCTGCGTCAGGGCGACGACCAGCGGCTGCTGCCAGTCGGTCTGGAAGCCGGGGTGGACGTCCGTCTCCAGGGCGATGGCCTTGAGCTCGCCCCCCGGGTGCCAGAAGCGGATGCCCTCGTCGTCGACCGCGAACGCGCCGCCGACCTTCCGGAAGGTGTTGAGGAAGGTCATCATCTCCAGCTGCCGCGCGCCGCGCACGTAGATGTCACCGTGCGTCGCCAGCGCCGCGCAGGCCCAGGAGGCCGCCTCGAGGCGGTCCGGCAGGGCGCGGTGGTTGTAGCCGCCGAGGCGGTCCACGCCGGTGATGAGGATGGTGCGGTCGGTGCCCATGGAGATGATCGCGCCCATCTTCTGCAGCACGCAGATCAGGTCGACGATCTCCGGCTCGATGGCCGCGTTGCGCAGCTCGGTGACGCCCTCCGCCAGCACGGCCGTCAGCAGCACCTGCTCCGTGGCCCCCACCGACGGGTAGGGCAGCTCGATCTTGCAGCCGCGCAGTCGCTGCGGCGCGCTCAGCTCGGTGCCCTGCGGGTGCTTCTCGATGACGGCGCCGAACTGGCGCAGCACGTCGAAGTGGAAGTCGACCGGCCGGCCGCCGATGTCGCAGCCGCCGAGGCCCGGGATGAACGCGTGGCCGAGGCGGTGCAGCAGCGGGCCGCAGAACAGGATCGGGATCCGGGAGCTGCCCGCGTGCGCGTCGATGTCGGCGACGTTGGCGCGCTCGACGTAGGTCGGGTCGAGCACCAGCTCGCCCTCCTCCTCGCCGGCGCGCACGGTGACGCCGTGGAGCTGCAGCAGGCCGCGCACGACCTTGACGTCGCGGATGTCCGGAACGTTGCGCAGCCGGCTCGGCTCGTGACCCAGCAGGGCCGCCACCATGGCCTTGGGCACGAGGTTCTTCGCGCCGCGGACACGGATCTCACCCTCCAGCGGCGTTCCGCCGTGGACGATCAGGACATCGTCGGTCATGTTCTCGCGATCCTGGGGGGTCTGGGGAGTCGGATGGTCGAAAAGTGCGCAAGGGTGCACGCACCCTGAGAGATGGTAATGGTCCTGCCCATGGTTCCTTTCCGCCCCGGGAACCCTCCGCCCCTGGCCGGACGGCGGATGCGGGGTGGACGGCTGTGGGCAAGGTCACGGGAGGGCACGCGGACGCGCGCGTTCGAATGCCGTACGCGGGCCTGGTGCGGGATCATGTCTGGCATGACGGTGCCCGTCTCGCTCACCGGACGTCTGCTCGTGGCCTCTCCGGCCATGACCGATCCCAACTTCGACCGCGCGGTGGTCCTGCTGCTGGACCACGACGCGGAGGGTTCGCTCGGCGTCGTGCTGAACCGGCCGACGCCGGTCGAGGTCGGCGCGGTCCTGGAGACCTGGGCCGATCTCGCGGGCGAGCCGCCGGTGATCTTCCAGGGCGGTCCGGTCGGCCTGGACTCCGCGCTGGCGCTGGCCGTCGTCCCGGGGGAGCAGGGCGAGGAGGAGGTGCTGGGCTGGCGCCGGGTGCACGGGGCGATCGGCCTGGTGGACCTGGAGGCCCCGCCCGAACTGCTGGCCGGGGAGCTCGGCGCGCTCCGGGTCTTCGCCGGCTACGCGGGCTGGGCCCCGGGCCAGCTGGAGGACGAGCTGACGCAGGGCGCCTGGTTCGTGGTGGAGTCCGAGCCCGGCGACGTCTCCGCCCCGGCCCCGGAGCGGCTGTGGCGTTCGGTGCTGCGCCGCCAGCGGGGCGAGCTGGCCCTGGTGGCGACGTACGCGGACGACCCGAGCCTGAACTGACCCGGGCGCCGGCCTCGCCGCGATCGGAATCACGTCGGCGGGCTGGACCGTTCCGGAACCGCCCGAACTAGACTTGGCCGGCATGAGCACCCTTGAGCCCGAGCGCGCGACCGGTACCGGCACCCTGATCGAGGAGGTCCCGCAGACCTCCCACGGCGACGGCGACCACGAGCGGTTCGCGCACTACGCCGACAAGAACAAGATCATGGAGAGCGCGCTGAGCGGCACGCCCGTGGTCGCGCTCTGCGGCAAGGTCTGGGTGCCCAGCCGCGACCCGAAGAAGTACCCGGTCTGCCCCCTGTGCAAGGAGATCTGGGAGGGCATGAGCAGCAGCGGCAAGGACAAGGACAAGGACAAGTAGTCCGCGTCGGCCGGTCTTCCTCCGGCCGCTCCTCCTCCGGCCGGTCCTCCTCCGGCGGGTCCTGCCTGGGCGGCGGTCCGCGCGGCGAGGGTGCAATGGTCTAGTCCTTCGGGGTGGCGGCGGGGCAGGATGAGGTCATGGACCTCATCCCCGCGCCGCTGTCCCTCGCCCGGCCCGCCGGAACGGACGCCTACGAACTCACCGCCGCCACCGCGCTCCAGGGCGGACCGGGCGCCGGGCCCGTCGCCGCCTGGCTCCGCGCGGAGCTCGGTGCGGCCACGGGCCTGCCGCTGCTGCCCGGCCCCGTCGGCGTCTCCCTGGCGCTGGACGCGAGCCTCGCCCCGGAGGGCTACCGTCTCGCCGTGGACGCCGACGGCGTCCGGCTGACCGGCGGCACCGCCGCCGGCCTCTTCTGGGCGGCGCAGACGCTGCGCCAGCTGCTCGGTCCGCGGGCGTACCGCCGCGGCGCGATCACCTCGGAGAGCTGGTCCCTTCCCCCCGTCGTCATCGAGGACGCGCCCCGCTTCGGCTGGCGCGGCCTGCTGCTCGACGTCGCCCGGCACTTCCTGCCCAAGGCGGACGTCCTGCGGTTCGTCGACCTCATGGCCGCGCACAAGCTCAACGTGCTGCATCTGCACCTGACCGATGACCAGGGCTGGCGCGTCGAGATCCGCCGCTACCCCCGGCTCACCGAGGTCGGCTCCTGGCGCGAGCGCTCCATGGTCGGCTTCCGCGACGGCGGGCGCCGCGACGACCGCCCCCACGGCGGCTACTACACCCAGGACGACCTGCGCGAGATCGTCGCCTACGCCGCCGCCCGGCACATCACCGTCGTCCCCGAGATCGACATCCCCGGCCACTCGCAGGCGGCCATCGCCGCCTACCCCGAACTCGGCAACCACGACGTCGTCGACACCACCGCGCTGCGGACCTTCACCGACTGGGGCATCAACCCGAACGTGCTGAACGTCGAGGACGGCACGCTGCGCTTCTACGAGCACGTCCTTACCGAGGTGCTGGAGCTCTTCCCCTCCGCCTTCGTCCACCTCGGCGGCGACGAGTGCCCCAAGCAGCAGTGGCGCGCGAGCGCGACCGCACAGGCCCGGATCAAGGAGTCGGGCCTCGCCGACGAGGACGAGCTGCAGAGCTGGTTCATCCGCCACTTCGACCGCTGGCTGGCGGAGCGCGGTCGGCGGCTGATCGGGTGGGACGAGATCCTCGAAGGCGGGCTCGCGCCCGGGGCGGCGGTGTCGTCGTGGCGCGGGTACGAGGGCGGAATCGCCGCCGCGCGGGCGGGACATGACGTGGTGATGTGTCCCGAGCAGCACGTGTACCTGGACCACCGGGAGTCGGCGCGCCCGGACGAGCCGATCCCCGTCGGCTACGTGCGGACGCTGGAGGACGTCTACCGCTACGAGCCGCTGCCGCCGGCGCTGCGCCAGGAGCCGGAGGCGGCAGGGCACGTGATCGGCACTCAGGCCAACCTGTGGACGGAGTTCATGGACGACGCCCGGTCCGTGGACTACCACGCGTTCCCGCGAGTGGCCGCGTTCGCGGAGGTGGCCTGGTCGGAGCTGCCGCGGGATCCCGCGGCGCGCGACTGGGAGGGTTTCGCCGACCGCATGGCCACGCACTACGCGCGGCTCGACGCGATGGGGGTCGAGTACCGCCACCCCGACGGCCCGCGTCCGTGGCAGCAGCGCCCGGGCGTCCTGGGCCGGCCGGTGGACGGACAACCCTGACCTTCCGTGCAAATCGGGCAGTTGTACCGTTTGGGGGCCCGTGCGGCCTTCACAGCGCGTGTGCAATCGTTGTGCTTCCACGCCACATCGGGAGGGTGCGCAGCAGGTGCGTTTCCACGTACCGTACGGCCAGGAGGGTGGCGGCGTGAGCGGCCCGAGCACGGTGGGACACGAGTGAACCAGACGATCATGCTCCCGGCCTCGCTGGACGAGGCCGTCAGCGCCATGGCGGAGTCGCCGGGCGCGGTGCCGGTCGCGGGCGGGACCGACCTGATGGGTGCGGTCAACGCCGGGCTGCTGCGCCCGATGGCGCTGCTCGGGCTGGGGCGGGTCACCGAGCTCAGGGGCTGGCAGTACCAGGACGGCGCGGCCCTCCTGGGTGCGGGGCTGACCCACGCCCGGATGGCGCGTCCGGACTTCGCCGCGCTGATCCCCGCCCTCGCCGAGGCCGCGGCGACCGTCGGTCCGCCGCAGGTGCGCAACGTCGGGACGCTCGGCGGCAACATCGTCAGCGCCCACCCGGCCGGAGACACCCTGCCCGTGCTGGCCGCGCTCGAAGCGACGGTGACGCTGGTGGGTCCGGAAGGTGGACGGGAGGTGGCGGTCAGTCACCTGCTGACCGGCTTGGACCCCTTGCGTTCGGGCGAGTTGCTCGCATATGTCCGAGTTCCGCTGCTGCACGCGCCCCAGGTCTTCCTCAAGTCCGGCGGCCGCACCGGCCCCTCCCGCGCCGTCGCCTCCGTCGCGCTGGTGCTGGACCCCGCCCGCAGGGCCGTGCGCTGTGCGGTCGGCGCCGTCGCGCCCGTCCCGCTGCGGCCGTTGGAGGCCGAACAGTGGGTGGCCGGCTGCATCGACTGGGACGGGGAGCGTACCGTCGACCCGGGCGTGGCGCAGGCGTTCGGCGAGTACGTCGCCTCCGCGTGCGTCCCCGACGCCGCAGCCGAGGTCGCGGCTGGTAGAACGGATGCCGCGCCCACGACGGCACGGCTTCGGCGTACCGTGTCCGTACTGGCCCGCCGCGCACTCGGGAGGGCGCTTTCGTGACGGACTTTCTGACTTCCCCACTGGGCTTCGGCGCGGACGACTCGCCGCGCACCTCGTACACGCTGCGGGTCAACGGCGTGGACCGGCCGGTCGCGGACGCGTGGATCGGCGAGAGCCTGCTGTACGTGCTGCGTGAGCGGCTCGGCCTCGCGGGCGCGAAGGGCGGTTGCGAGCAGGGCGAGTGCGGCGCCTGCTCGGTCCAGGTGGACGGCCAGCTGTCCGCCGCCTGCCTGGTGCCGGCCGCGCTCGCCGCGGGCGTCGAGGTCCGCACGGTCGAGGGCCTGGCCGAGGAGGGCGTGCCCTCCGACGTACAGCAGGCGCTGGCCGAGAGCGGCGCGGTCCAGTGCGGCTACTGCGCGCCGGGGCTGGCGATGGCCCTGCACGACCTGCTGGAGCGCAACCACCACCCCAGCGAGCTGGAGGCCCGTCAGGCGCTCTGCGGCAACCTCTGCCGTTGCACCGGCTACCGGGGCGCCCTCGCGGCCGTCCAGGCGGTGGCCGCCGCGCGCGCGGAGGAGGACGAGTCGCCGGGTGAGGACGTCGCCTCGACGCCCTACTTCGGCGACGGTCCGGTGGACGGCCTCATCGAGGCCACCTCGCCGGTCGAGGAGCTGGTCCCGCTGGCCGGGCCCGCCGTCCCGGCGCAGGCCGAGCACGTCGACGGCTACGACTACGAGGCCTACGAGGGCGAGGACCAGGCCGACGACGAGGGCTACGACGTGGAGGCGGAGCTGCCCGTCTACGTCGACGTGCCGCCGCAGCACGGCGGTTACGAGAACTACGAGAACTACCAGGCGCCGGGTTACGGCACGCAGGAGCCGGGCTACCCGCAGCAGGAGAGTTACCCGCAGCAGGGGTACGCCACCGGAACCTACGGCGAGTCGTACCAGCAGCCGTACGGGGAGGGGCCCTATCCGGGCGGTCCGTTCGGCGGGCGCTTCCCGAGCCAGTCCGACGGCCCCGCGTCCGGGCGGGCCGCCGGGGAGGCGGTCGGCACGCTGCTGATGACGGAGCAGCCGGGCGGCACCCAGGAGATCCCCGTCGTGGGCGCCCCGCAGGGCGAGTACCACCCGTCGGCGGAGTACGCGGCGGACGATCACGTGACCGGGGAGTTCCACGTCGGCGAATACGCCACGGGTCAGTTCGCCACGGGCCAGTTCGAGACCGGTCAGTTCGCCACGGGCCAGTTCGAGACCGGTCAGTTCGAGACCGGGCAGTTCCACACCGGGCAGTTCGCGACGGGACAGTTCGACACCGCGCAGTTCGCCACGGACGACCACGCGGCCGAGTACGGCCACCAGGAGCGACCGGCCTTCGGCGACCAGGTGACGCCGACCGTCCCCGAGCAGGCCGGCCCGGCCGGCCAGGCAGGGCAGACCGGCGAGCTGCGCCTGGGCGCGGGGCTCGGAGCCGGCCTCGGTGCGGGCATGCGGGCCACCGCCGCCGCGCGGCGCCTCGCGGGAG
>NZ_BBPQ01000089.1 GCF_000787855.1 Streptacidiphilus anmyonensis
CGGGTCTCACCGCCTCCTGATCCGACATCGGGTGGTATGAGGCGGGTCCCGGGGAGCTGATCCCGGGGCCCGCCTCTCGCGTTGCCCCAGCCTCAAAAGAGGATCGAACGGACATTCTTATTCGAGCTGTCGCATGCGTCACAGGGCCTGGGGGAAGAAGGACTCTGTCCAGCCACTAAGGTAAGCCTTGCCTTGCCCTCTTCATGGCCCTGTCGGAGGTTGATCAGTGTACGTCGGTGTGCGGTCGGTGAAGCGATCGGTTCTGTCGGCTGCGGGCATGTCACTCGCCGGACTGTGCGTCCTGTCGCTCACCGCGTGCGGGAGCTCCGGCACGTCGTCGGCCTCGTCCTCCGCCTCCGGTGGATCGCTCGCCGGGCAGACCATCACCGTCTACAGCGGCCAGCACGAGCAGACCATGGGCGCCCTGGTGAAGGACTTCACCACGCGTACCGGCATCAAGGTGCAGCTGCGGTCCGGCGACGAGGCCGAGCTGGCCAACCAGCTGCTGGTCGAGGGCCCGGCCTCGCCCGCCGACGTGTACGTCTCGGAGAACCCGCAGACGCTGACGACGCTGGAGGAGAAGGGCCGCCTCGCCAAGGTCGACGCCTCCACGCTCGCCGCCGTCCCCGCCGGCGACAGCTCCGCCCAGGGCGACTGGATCGGCGTCTCCGCCCGCGAGGCCGCGTTCGTCTACAACACCGGCAAGCTGACCGCGGCCCAGGCCCCCACCTCCGTCAAGGACCTCGCGACGGCCGCGTGGAAGGGCAAGCTCGGCATCGCCCCCTCCGAGACCGACTTCACGCCCATCGTGACCCTCATGATCAAGACCGAGGGCGAGGCCGCGACCAAGACCTGGCTCCAGGGGCTCAAGGACAACGGCAAGGTCTACGACTCGAACGAGGACCTGGTCGCCGCCGTGAACCGCGGCGAGGTCGAGGCCGGGGTCATCGACCACTACTACTGGTACCGGCTCCGCGACGAGCAGGGCGCGTCGAACATCCACAGTGCGATGTCGTACTTCGCCCAGGGCGACCCGGGCGCGCTGGTCGACGTCTCCGGCGCCGGCGTGCTCGCCTCCAGCAGGCACCAAGCCGCGGCCCAGGCGTTCCTCACCTACCTGGTGAGCAAGCCCGCACAGCAGATCGTCGCGACCTCCGAGAGCTACGAGTACCCGCTGCTCGCCGGCGTCGCCGACACCCGCCTCACCCGGAGCTTCCAGCAGGCCGGACCGGTCGACTCGGCCGCGTCCCTCGGTGACGGAAAGCAGGCGCTGGCGCTGATGCAGAACGTGGGCCTGCTGTCGTGACGACCGCCTCCCCCTCGCCGGCGCCCGTCGCTGCCCGCCCGCCGCGCTCCCCGCGGTGGGCCGGGTGGCGGCCGGGCGCCTCGGCGCTTCCGCTGGTCGCCTGCCTGGTCGCGCTGCTGGTCGCCTGCCCGCTGCTCTTCGTCGTCCTCGAGGCCGGGCAGTCCGGCTGGGGCCCGGCCCGCGCGCTGCTCGGCCGCCCGCTCGTGCTGACCCTGCTCGGACACACCGCCGCGCTCACCGCCGTCGTCACCTCCGCCGCGCTCGTCCTCGGCTTCGGCGCCGCCTGGCTGCTGGAACGCACCGACCTGCCGCTGCGCCGCACTTTCACCGTGCTCGCCGCGATGCCGCTGGCCATCCCGGAGTTCGTCCACGGGTACTGCTGGGTCTCGCTGATGCCCTCCGTCCAGGGCCTGTGGGGTGCGGCACTGGTGATGACCTCGTCGCTGTACCCGCTGGTCTTCCTGCCCGTCGCCGCCGTGCTGCGGCGCTGCGACGCGAGCGCGGAGGAGGTCGCCCGCAGCCTGGGCCACGGACGGCTGTCCGTGCTGTGGCGGGTCACCCTGCCGCAGTGCCGCCCGGCCCTGGCCGGCGGAGCCCTGCTGGTCTCGCTCTACCTGCTGGGCGAGTACGGCGCGTTCGCGATGCTGCGCTACACCACCTTCGCCACCGCCATCTTCACCGAGTTCGAGACCGCCTTCGACATGGCCTCCGCCTCGGTGCTCGCCCTGGTCCTGATCGCGCTCGCGCTGCTGGTCGTGCTGCTCCAGGCGTGGGTGGCCCGCCAGCCCGGACGCGTCGTGCGCGAGGGCACGCCGAACCGGCCCGCCCTGCCCGTCCCGCTCGGCCGGGCCACGCCGCTCGCGCTGCTCGGCATGCTCGCCCTGGTCGGCACCGCCGTCGGCGTCCCCGTCTACGCGCTCGGCTACTGGCTGGTCAAGGGCAGCTCCACGACGCTTCCCCCGGCCTCGATCTGGTCGCTGACCGCGACCACCCTCGGCTACGCGATCGCGGCCGCCGCCGTCGCCACCGCCGCCGCGATCCCGGTCGCGCTCTACGCGTGGCGTCGCGAGACCCGGCTGGCCCGCGCGGTGGAGCAGACCGTCTTCCTGACCCGCGCGCTGCCCGGCATCGCCGTCGCGCTCGCGGTGGTCTTCTTCGCGATCCGCTACGCGCAGCCGCTCTACCAGCAGGCGCCGCTGCTCGTAGCCGGGTACGTGGCCCTGTTCTTCCCGCTCGCGCTCACCGCCGTCCGCTCCTCGCTCGCGCAGGTCCCGCACTCCGTGGAGGACGTGGCCCGGTCGCTCGGCACCAGGCCGCTCGCCGTCCTGGCGCGGGTCACCATGCCGCTCATCCTGCCCGGCCTCGGCGCAGCGTTCGCCATGGTCGGTCTGACCGCCAGCACCGAACTGACCGCCACCCTGCTGCTGCGCCCCACCGGCACGGACACCCTGGCCACCCAGTTCTGGACCTACACCACCGGCCTGGCCTGGGGCGCCGCCGCCCCCTACGCGGCCGTGATGACGGCCCTGTCCGTCCCCGCCGTCCTGATGCTCACCCGCCGCACCCTCGGCGGCTCCCGCACCCACACCACCAGAGAGGCTGGGCGATGAGCGGCCTGACCGTCACCGACCTGCACGCCCACCACGGCCGGGCCGAGGTGCTGCGCGGCGTCGACCTGGACGTCAAGGACGGCCGGCTCGCCTGCGTGCTCGGCCCGTCGGGCTGCGGCAAGAGCACCCTGCTGCGCATCATCGCCGGGTTCCACCACGCCACCTCCGGCAGTGTCGCGGTCGGCGACCGCGTCCTCGACGACGGCCGCCGCCGCGAGCGCGCGGAGCGACGCCGCATCGGGTTCGTCCCGCAGGACGGCGCGCTGTTCCCGCACCTGACCGCCGCCGCGAACATCGGCTTCGGCCTGCCGCGCGGCGAGCGCCCGGCCCGGGTGCCCGAACTGCTGGAGCTGGTCGGCCTCGCCGGTCTCGGCGACCGCCACCCGCACCAGCTCTCCGGCGGTCAGCAGCAGCGCGTCGCCCTGGCCCGCGCGCTCGCGCCCCGCCCCGACCTGCTGCTGCTCGACGAGCCGTTCTCCGCGCTCGACGCGGCCCTGCGCGTCGAGCTGCGCACCGAGGTCGCCGCGGCGCTGCGCCGGGCCGGCGCCACGGCGGTCCTGGTCACCCACGACGTCGACGAGGCCCTCGCCTTCGCGGACGTCGTCGCGGTGATGCGCGACGGGCGCATCGTGCAGTCCGGCGCGCCGGACGACCTCTTCCACCACCCCGCCGACGCCCACGTCGCACGTGCGCTGGGCGAGGCGAACCTGCTGCCCGCGACCCTCGCGGACGGCAAGGCGCTGACTCCCCTCGGCGCGCTGCCGGTGACCGCCTCCGCCGGGGCGGACGGCCGGGCGACGGTTCTGCTCCGTCCCCGTCAGCTGCGGGTGACCGACCGCCGCGACGGCATCGACGCCCCCGGCACGCTCTCCGGTCAGGTCGCGGCGGTGCACTTCCGTGGCCACGACTTCCGCGTCGAACTCACCCCGGCTCCCGGCAGCGGCGTCAGCGCGCCCCTCGTCGCCTACACCGACACCACCCCGCCCCCGGCCGGCACCGACGTGCTCATCACCGCCACGGGAACCGCCCACCCCCTCCCCGCCACCGGCGATGCGCCGGCCCCCGGCACGGAGGACGGCCGGGGCGCCCACGACACTCCGGCCCGCGACCACGCGACCGTCGACGGGCACTGAGCGGCCACGGGACGTCCCTGCCGCGGAGTCTTCCTCAGAAGGACCGCGGAGCAGCGAACACGAGCTGTCGGAGCGCGTCGTAGTACGCGCAGACGCCGAGCGCGCCGAGGGCGGCGGCACGTGCCTCACGGGCGGGTGTGACGCGGCCCGTGTAGAAGACGACGGATCCCGAGAAGCCGGCCTTCCGGAAGACGTCGATGTCGCGGAAGCCGGCCTCGGGATCGCTGCCCCGGGCGATGTCGGAGATCAGCACGTCGGGGTGGAGCGACCTGAGCGCGTCGAGGACGGCCTCGCGGTCGCCCACGACGGCGACGACCGCGCCCGCGTGCCGCAGCGCGTCGGCCTCGTTGCGGACCGAGTCCGGGTGATCGTCGACCCAGAGGACGGTCCGCCCCCGGAGGGAGGCCTGGGCGACCGGCGGCTGCATCAGCACCGGGCGTTGCACCAGGGGGAGCTGGCGCAGCCGACGCAGCAGCTCGTCGGCGTCGGGCAGGGCGGTGAGGTCCGTGACCAGCGCGGTGAACGCGTGATCGGCGGCCAGGAGCTTGAACTGGGTCGGCGACTGCTGCTCGAGCTGGATCAGTGCCCGCTCCCGAGCGTCCTTCGCGCCTGAGAGAGCGGGCTCGTCCACGACGACGTCGTGCCGTGAGAACACCCGGCGCAGGACGTCCCAGTCCTTCGCGGCAAGCTCCTCCGGCCGGCGCAGCAGGCTTCGTGCCCGGCGGTACTCGGCGAACTCCGTCAGGGCGTCCACGTCCACATCCCGACCTCCCACCAGAACGCGGTAGAAGTCGGGGTACAGGTACTGCAGCAGGACCGTCCGGATCGCGGCCTCCGGACCGAACTCCTGCCACAGCGGGTTCAGCCCCGCCTCGATGACGAACCCGTTGAGCAGGCGCTTGATGTTCCGGGGATTCCGTCGGGAGTGGTCGACCAGAAGTCCGATCAGCCGGCTGTCCAGCAGGTCCTCGATGCCGCAGCGCCGGGCGCAGCGTCGGACGAAGGCGTCCGCGTGCTCACTGGTCGGCGCGTGCAGCTGGAAGTTGGTCTGGAAGATCTTCTCCATGAACGCCGCGCCGGCCGGCGGCAGGTCCCGAAGCAGCCCCTCCGGACCGAGGACCGATCGGTCGCAGCCCACGACGAACGCCAGCCCGGGAATGTCGAGATAGAGCTTGATCGCCTCACAGACACCGAGCACGGTCTGGGCTGAGCACCGGTCGAGGTCGTCGATGAAGACCACCAGGAGGCGTGACGCGTCGGGTCGTCCGGCCTCGGCCCAGTCCTTCGCGATCTCCTTGATCGCGTCGCGCATCTCGTTGCGCGCCTTCGAGTCCGCGGACAGGGTCTTCCAGAGATCGTCGACGAGTCCCGAAGCCCCGAACGGTCCGGAGGCGATCAGCAGCAGGGCCCTGAGCAGCTTGAGCGCGGCGCCGTGCTGGGCCGCCCGGTGCAGTCCGCGCCGCAGCACGCCGCGGTCGAACGTCGTCAGCACCGACTTGATCAGGCCCTCGAGTGAGTCCCCGCCTTTGGCCGTCCAGGCGTTGTACCAGATCGTGTGAACCCCGGGCGCCTTGTCGAGCCTGTCGCGCATGAGGTGCATGACGCTGCTCTTGCCCATACCCCAGCCGGCGTCGACGGCCAGCGTGAACGGCGTGGAGGCGCGCGAGGCGAGAATCAGGGACGCGAGATGGTCGGCGGGCTGGCGCGAGCCCAGGGTGTCGTCGCGGTCATCCGTCACCGGCTCGTCGTTGAGCAACGAGAACTGGCGCGCTGTCACTTTTCCTTCGGGTAACCCGGCCTCGAGGATCATGGTGGCAAGCGTAGCGAAGCCCGCCCGGCCGCCCGTCCCAACGGGCTTGGCGGGCGGGCCGGTTGGGACGACGCCTCGGCCCGCGCGCCGGTCGCGTTCACCGCTTGGTCAGCAGCGCCTCCAGGGCCAGCGCCGCCTCGGGGTGGGTCGCGAGCAGCCGGGCTCCGGCGGGGGCGGCCGGGGCGGTCCGCCAGGTGGCGTCGCAGCCCAGCAGACGGGCGGCGGCGTCGCAGGCGGCCGGGTGGGCGGCGAGCAGGGCGACGCCTGCGGGGGCGTCGGTTCGGGCCCGGCTGGTGGGTGGTGCGGTCGGGGCGGGCTCGCGCCACGGCGGGACCCACTGGTCCAACTCGGCGAGTCGGCCCGGGAAGATCCGACCGGCCTCGCGGACCAGCAGGGGGGCGAGGTCGGCGTTGTCCGCGCGCAGCGCGGTGATCAAGGTCGGCAGCCACGGCAGCAGGACCGGGTCCGGGAGCCGGCCGAGCGCCTGGGAGACGGCCTCCACGACGACGTCCACCAGGCCCGGGACCGGCTCCAGGGCGTGGACCAGCCCGCTGAGGTAGGCCGGGTAGGAGGGCAGCACCAGCGGGTTGCCGAGCAGCTCGTCGCAGCGGCCGCGCAGCTCGGCGCGGCTCAGGCGGCCGAGCTGGACCTGTGCCGCCCACAGCAGCGCCACCCGCGACGGCTCCTCGGGGTGCGACTGCGCGACGGCGAGCTCCAGCTGGGTCCGGTCGCAGCCCAGCGACAGGGCCAGGGACTCCATGGTGAACAGGAACCCCAGCATCGCCGCGACCTGACGGACCGTCGCATCCTCGTCGACGAAGGCACGTGGCAGCAGTGTGCAGTAGTGCGCGTAGCCGGACGTCACGAACGACTCGATCCACGCCGGCAGGACCGGCTGGCTGGTGCGGTAGTACGCGAGCAGTCGGCGCACCCGGCGCAGCACGTCCGGAGCGCTCTCGACGGTGCGCTCGGTGGCCAGCACCTTCAGCGCGTGGGCCCCGAGCTCGTCGGCCAGTCGGGCCGAGCGCAGATACAAGGTGGCGTCCTCGACGGCCTCCAACACGGTGGCGGTGGTGGCCAGCGGGTGGTACGCCTTGCGGCGCAGCCGCTGCTCCAGCACCTGCTCGACGCTGACGCCCTCGTACCCCAGCTCGATCAGGGCGCGTTGGTGGGTGCCGAGCGCGAGGTCCCAGGACTCCTGGATCGGACGCTGCCCGAGCACCCGCTCGCCCATGATCGGGCGGGCCGTGCCGGCGGGCATCAGGTAGCGCAGCATCCACAACAGGTCGGAGCAGCGCTCCAGTTCGGGCCGGGAGGCGATGTCGAGCAGGGCGCGCTTCACGCCGCGCTGCTGGAGGTTCAGGTCGAGCGGGGCGAGCCGGTCGTGGACGTCGCGCGCCAGCGGCGGCAGCGCGTCGTAGCCGACGCGGCCGATGCGGTCGCCGCCCATCATGATCTCGACGAGGCGGCGTACGTCCCGGCGGCCGGGCACGGAGTCCTTCTCGATGCAGGTGACCGCGGCGTCCTGGAAGTCGTACGGGGTGGGCTTGGCCCGGTCCCGCATCCCCGCCAGCAGGACGGACGTCTCGAACACCGCGATCGCGTCCGCCGTGGACGCGAGGTAGCCGGCCCGGCGTGCGGCGTGGACGATGCCCACCGACCAGCCCAGCAGCTCCGCCTCGTCGACCGGGTCCACGACGCCGGGACGTCGCAGAAACCCGGACAGCCGGTCTGCGGGCGCGGCGGCCCCGGCGGGATCCGCCGCTGTGGCGGGCCCAGGGAGCGCGGAAGGCGCTGAACGCGCGGTGCGCGCGGGCGTCCTGGCTGCGGGCTTCTTCCCGCCGGCCGGTCTCTCCAGGCGGAACGGGACCGCACGGGTGCGCTTGAGGTTCTTCGTCCACTGCGTCGCCGCGATCGACACCGACCCCGGCGCGAGGCCGAACTGCGCCTCGATCGCGGTGTGGCTGGACGGGATCAGACCGTACTGCCACGTCGTTCCGGTGCGCGGCGCGATCTCGAAGCCCGTCGCGCCGTGGACGCCGAACTCCTCGACGCGGCTGGCGGCGTGGAACGCCCCGCACACGTACACCGCCTCGCCCGGGTCCGTGCCGGTCGCGGCGAGGTGCTCGCGCATCCGCGTCCACATGTACCGTTCGCGGTCCTCGTCCACTCGCACCCGGGCGGACTCGCCGGGTGCGAGCCGTCGGAACAGCGAGCCGACGAGGAACATGACCTGCCGGTAGGTGTCGTGGTCGGCGTCGCCCAGCGGCAGCTCGACGTACTGGTGCCACCACTCCGACCAGTGCCGTACCCGGCCGTTGCGCAGCAGGTGCTCCTCCAGCTCCGCGAAGCGCGGACGCAGGTCGCCGATCTCGACGCCGACGGCGTCGCCGTGCAGGGCGGCCTCCTCGTCCGGCTCCTGCTGGTCGGGCGAAGTGGCGCGGCGCGGTTCCCACTGGAAGACGTGGTCCGAGGAGCGGTCCACCAGGACCAGCTCGACGCCCGGGGTGCTCTGGGCGTAGGCGATGGCCTGGTACTCGGCGGACGCCTCGGTGATCGGGGCCACCACCGACAGCGGCCCCCAGTCGGCGGGGAAGCCGTCGAGCTCGGTCGCGAAGGCCTGGACCGCGACCGGCAGCGTGCAGTTGCGCAGCTCGGACAGGAGCGGGGCCATGTCCTCGCAGAGCTCCAGGTAGACCACCTTCGGCTGCTTCTCGCGCAGCCGCCGCGCCATGGCGACGGCGGAGGCGGGGGAGTGGTGGCAGACCGGGAAGATCTCCAGCGGCTCGCGCACGGCGCGGTCGACGTCGTCCACCAGACCCAGCAGCAGGCCCTGGAGCGCGTCCGGGCCGTCGGCGAACGCCGTCGCCGCGTCCTGGAGTTGGCCGCGCAGGGCGTCGAACACGCCAACGGGTGCGGTCGTCGGGCTCATGCGAGGGCCTTCAGCGCGGCCTGGCCGCCCTGGAGGAACTGCGTCCACTCGCCGCTGTTCTGCACGCTGTCCTCGGTACGCGGCGCGACGACCCCGTGCAGGTACTTGTTGAGGATGGGCGTGTCCTCGTCCCGCCGGGCCAGGGAGCTGACGAGGGAGGAGGCGAGCGTGTCGGCCGTCAGGGTCTGCCGGCCGAAGAAGTTGCTGTGCAGGATCGCGTCCTCCAGCACGCCGATCTGCTCGGCGCTGGACAGCGCCGACTCCAGCCGCTCGTCGTCGCTCCCGGCCGCCGCGGACGCCTCGCGCAGGTCGGCGAAGGACTGGAGCAGCACGTCCAGCAGGGTCGGCGGGACGTCCAGGGTGATCTGGTGACGGCGCAGCAGCTCCTCGGTGCGGAACCGCACGATCTCCGTCTCGCTCCTGCGGTTGGTGACGACCGGGATGCGGACGAAGTTGAAGCGGCGCTTGAGCGCGGAGGACAGGTCGTTGACGCCCCGGTCGCGGCTGTTGGCGGTGGCGATGACGGAGAAGCCGGGCCGGGCGAACACGGTGCCGTTCTCCTCCAGCTCGGGCACGGAGATGTACTTCTCCGACAGGATCGAGATCAGGGCGTCCTGCACGTCGCTGGTGGCGCGGGTCAGCTCCTCGAAGCGGCCGATCGCCCCGGTCTCCATCGCGGTCATGATCGGGGAGGGGATCATCGACGCGCGGGACTGGCCCTGCGCGATGACCATCGACACGTTCCACGAGTACTTGATGTGGTCCTCGGTGGTCCCGGCCGTGCCCTGGACGACGAGCGTCGAGTTGCGGCAGACGGCCGCAGAGAGCAGCTCCGCGAGCCAGGACTTGCCGGTGCCCGGGTCGCCGATCAGCAGCAGGCCGCGGTCGGAGGCGAGGGTGACGATGGCCCGCTCGACGATGGCGGCGTCGCCGAACCACTTCTGCTCGACCTTGCGGTCCAGCTGGTCGCCGGGCTGGGAGCCGAGCACGAAGGTGCGGATCATCTTCGGCGACAGCCGCCAGGTGAACGGCTTGGTTCCGGTGTCCACGGACTCCAGCCAGGCCAGCTCGTCGGCGTACTTGATCTCGGCGGGGGCGCGCAGCAGGTCGGACATGTGCGGAGGTGGCCTTTCTAGGCGTGGCTAGGCGAGGAAGGTCTTGAGCTCGTGCACGAGCTTGCGGATGTGGCCGGAGAGGACGGGGGTGCCCAGGTCCTTGAACCGGTCCTTGAACCAGGGGTTGACGCTGCCGCGGCCCGCGCTGGTCACCGAGCCGACGGGGATGAACTTCGCGCCGGAGCGGTGGATCGCCGTCATGCTCGCGAGAAGCGTCTCGCAGCGGGACTCGTAGAAGTCGCTGATCCACACCACGACGGTGTTGCGCGGATCGGTGATCATCGGCTGGACCAGGTTCATCGCGACGGTGCCGTCGGTGCCGCCGCCCAGCTTGGTGCGCAGCAGCGTCTCGAACGGGTCGTGGACCCACGGGGTCAGGTCGAGCGCCTGGGTGTCGTAGGCGACGAGATGCACCCGGACGCGCGGCAGCCCCGCGAAGATCGAGGCGAGGATGGTGCAGTTGACCATCGAGTCGACCATCGACCCCGACTGGTCGACGACCACGATCAGATCCTGCGGCATGGTCTTGCGGGCGGTGTGGCGGTAGTAGAGCTGGTCGACGTAGAGCCGCTCGCCGTCCGGGTCCCAGTTGGGCAGGTTCTTCCAGATCGTGCGCTTCAGGTCGAGGTTGCGGAACGTGCGCTTCGGCGGGACCGAGCGGTCCAGCTCGCCGACGCTCGCCTTCTCCACCTGGGTGCGCAGCACCTCGGCGACCTCGTCGACGAACCTGCGGATCAGGCGCTTGGCGTTGGCCAGGGCGACGCCGTCGAGGTTGCCCTTGTCCCGCAGCAGTTGCTCGATCAGCGACATGCTCGGCGTGAGCTGTCCGGCCAGCTTGTTGTCGGCCAGCAGCTCGCGCAGCCGCATCCGCTTGACGAGGTCGGCCTCGATGCCGGCGAGCTCCGGGCCGAGGCCGCGGCCGAGGTCGGGACCTGTCCCGGGCCCCGGACCCGTCCCGGGCCGGGCGGCGCGAAGCTGCCCGGGTTCGCAGCCGAGCGCGCGCTCCAGCCACCCCGTGTCGGACTGCCAGCGTGCCAGCTGACCGGCCGTCACCTCACCCCGGCCGGTGGCGAAGGTGTTCAGCAGCAGCTTGGAGACCAGCGCGGCCCGGCGCACCTCGGCGGCCCGGTCCCGCTCGCCGTCATGGGCGGGGACGGGGACCATCACCGAGTCGAACTCGTCCGCCAGCTGCGGATGCCGTTGCACGATCGCGTCGATCGACGCCTGCGGATCCAGCAGCGCGGCCGGCAGGCCGAGGTCCTCGGTGACGTCGAGCGAGGCCGTCTCCAGCGTCGGCTGCTCCTCGGGGTCGAACAGGCGGGCCAGCAGGCGCCAGTACAGGACCTGACGGCGGTTCGCCTCCGTGTCGGGCACGGCGACGTCGGGCGGGGTGGTGGTGTCGGTCATGAGCGCAGCAGCCTTCCCGCACGTTCCCGCAGCACCGTGACGGCGTCGGTCGCGGCCTTCTCAGCCTTCGCCGCGTTCTTGTCGCTCGTCCCGCCGGCCCAGGCCCCGGCCTGGGCGACGGCGGCCTTGCTCTTCGCGGCGCTCTGCACCGCGAGCGGCTGGAGCCGGAACCGGCCGGCGTCCCAGCGCAGCAGGCCGACGCAGGCACGGGACCCGGCGACCGCCTGCGGTGTCAGAGGCGACGCCGCGGGCACCCGGCCGGTGTCGACCGCGAGCCGCTCGCCACCGATCACGAAGGCGACCTCGGCGCCGCTGCCGTCGACCGTGTAGCCCTCGACGAGGACCGGCTCCGCGATCCGGGTCGGGTGACGGTCGAGCGGCGCCGTCGCGCCGGAGCGGACGGCGGGCAGTGCGACGCGTGCGGTGGTGAACACGTCCGCGCTCTCGCCGACGTGGGCGCGGTCATCGCTCCAGAGCAGGTCGCCCTCGTCGGTGACGGGCATGCCGGTCAACTCCATCGCGCGGCCCTCTCCGGCCGCCGCCAGCAGCGACAGGTGCGGTCGCAGCAGCTGCCACGCGCCCGCGCCGACCACCGTGTCCGGCTTCGGCGCGGACACGGACGCCCGTACCAGCCTCGCGGGGCCGCCGTCCGCGGGTTCGAACACCGCGTGGACCTGGGCCTGCACGCCCGTCGCATGCTCGTGCAGATCCACACCGAGGGGCAGCAGCCGCCCGGTGAGCGCGGTGCTCGCGGCCCCGGCTGCGGACTCGGCCGCGGCCCCGGCTGCGGCGATCGCGCCGGGCTGGGTCAGCAGCATCCCGCGCGCCCACAGGTCGGCCCAGCGCCGCAGCGGTATCTGCTCAAGGGTGCGGCCCGGACAGGACGCGGCGAGCTCGGCGGCGAAGCCGTCCAGCAGCACCGCGAGCCGCCGCAGCTCGGCCGAGGGGAGCAGCGCGGAGACGACCGGGGCGGCCGTGGCCGCCAACTCGTGGTCCATGCCCCGCCAGCCGGCCCGGGCCACGTCGCACAGCCACGCCCGCGCGGAAGCCAGCAGGTTCACCGGCAGCGGCGCGCCCGGCTCGAACGGCGGCGCCGCCTCGCGGGGACGCCCGGTCGCCTCGTCGACCCGCGCCAGCACGGCGTCGTGGACCGCGCCGAAGAGCGCGGTGCGGCCCGCGGCGAGGGCGACGAGGTGCTCCTCGCCCGCCACACCGGCCGCCGCCTTCTCGGCCGCCTCGGCGACCAGCGCGGCGATCGGGGAGCCGGCGACCGCGTCGGCCAGCGCGTTCAGCCCGGCGGCCTGGGCGGGTTGCGGGCGCAGCAGCCCGCCCGCGAGGACCTCGTCGAACGCGTCCACGGCCGCGAGCGCCTCGTCGAGGTCGGGCAGCTCCGCGGCCAGCAGGTCGGCGCGCATCACGCCACCGCCCCGGCCGTGGGGAACCAGTGCATCTCGGGGAGCGGCGCGGTCGTCGCGGGCAGTTCCAGGTACGCCAAGTGGCGCAGGAACCGGGAGAACACCTGCCCCGTGACGGCCTGTCCGTCGGCCGACTGCTGCGGACGCACCGCGCTCATCGCCGCGGTGAGCTGCTGCGCGGTCGGGACGGCGGCGGTCCCGGCGGCGTCGGCGGCCTCGGCGGTCTCGGCCTGGAGGTAGCGGGCGACGCGCGCACCGCCGTACTGGAGCACGGCCTCGCCGACGAGCGCCGTGACGTGGTTGCAGAAACCGCCGCGGAGCCCGCCGCAGGGCCGGTTGTTGTTGGTGCGGCACGCGAACGCGAAGTCGCCGGCGGCGACGGACGACACGTAGACGCGTGAGATGTCCGATCCGCTGGACACCACGCCCTGCAGTCGCCCGTCGGCGAGTTCGACGAACGGGACCTTCGCGAGCTTGCGCGGTCGCGCGGACGGGACCACGCGCACCAGGCTCGACTCCTCCCACATGGGCAAGGCGCTGCCTCCTGACGGCAGAAAGGGGGATCGTCACGCCGGAGCGGCGGGAACACGATCAACCTAGCCGGGAGGTGTGACAACGCCTCATGCCGCCCGTCAGGGCCGGAGGTCGGCGACCCCCTTGCCGGTGGCCACGTCGAAGGGGACGGATGCCTGGTCGTGGACGATCAGCCAGTCGCCGTCGATCCGGCGGAAGCAGAACGTGCCGCGGACCCACATGCCGTCCGTCGCGGACCCGTTCGCGAGCGTTCCGCCGAGCCGGCCGAAGCCGTGCGCGAAGGCCACTTCGCCGCCGACGGTGACGGACAGGTCCCGCAGCTCGTAACGCGCCTCCGAGAAGAACGTGAACACCCCCGCCCAGTTCTTCAGCTTCGCCTCGATCCCGACGTGCTGAAGCGGCGGCTCGACGTCGAAGGAGACCACGTCCGGTGCGTAGACCCGCCGCAGGGCCTCGAGATCCTTGGCCTGGATCGCCTCGACGATCCGGTCCATCCGCTGCCGGATCCCGGCCTCGTCAAGCTCGTGCTGCGTGGGCATGGCTCTCCTACTCTTCCTTCTCGGCCGTCGGGGACGGCGTGTTCTGGTCGTGGCGGTCACGCAGGTAGGCGGCCGTCGCCTCGTCGGCGGGCAGGAACGCCTCCAGGTGCAGCTCCGCCAGGGCGACGTCGGTGGCGGTGGCGAAGCTGGTGAGCGTGGTGATCAGGCGCAACTCGCCGGACCCGGCGCGCAGCCTGAGCGGGACGGCGAAGCCGAGATAGCCGGGGTCCGGTGCGGCGTGTGGCAGGTAGCCCTCCAACTCCTCGAGCAGCTTCTGCATGTCGGGGTCGGGGCTGGCACGGAGCCGGGTGCGCATGGACTCGGTGACGTGGCGGCCCCATTCGGGCAGGTTGAGGACGCGCTGCGCCATGCCTCGGGGGTGCAGCGCGAGCCGGCGCACGTTCAGCGGCGGGCCCAGCAGTTCGGGGACGCAGCCTGAAGTGAACAGGTCGAAGGCCGCATTGGCGTCGACCAGCACGCCCTGCCGGGTC
Source organism: Streptacidiphilus anmyonensis (assembly GCF_000787855.1). Classification (GTDB taxonomy): domain Bacteria; phylum Actinomycetota; class Actinomycetes; order Streptomycetales; family Streptomycetaceae; genus Streptacidiphilus; species Streptacidiphilus anmyonensis. The sequence goes on from NZ_BBPQ01000089.1 coordinate 14,293, forward strand.
ACGATCACCGCCGGGTACGGCAGATGGCCGTCCAGGATGCTGCGTAGCGCGGTCCGGACCGGCTCCAGCCCCGGCGCGTCCAGGCCGGACTCCTCGAAGGCGGGCGCGTAGCCCGCCGCCAGCAGCAGGGCGTTGCGTTCGCGCAAGGTCAGGCTGAGCGACTCCGCGAGCCGGATCACCATCTCGCGGCCCGGTCGGGAGCGGCCCTGCTCCAGGAAGCTGAGGTGGCGCTGGGTGGTCTCGGCGGCTATGGCGAGGTCCAGCTGGCTCCAGCGCCGAAGCGCCCGCCACCGGCGCAGCTCGGTCGCGAATCCGGTCGGTTCCGCCACAGTCGTCACAGGGCCATCCTGGTCGGCCCGGCGTGGTCCCGCGATACCTTCCAGGGAATCGCGGACCTTCACCGCGCCGCCCAGACTCGTCAACATGAGTGACGAACCCACCGACATCGGCAAACCGACGGACCTCGACGACGCACTCGCCTACCGGCTCGACCCCCTGCGAGGACTGGACGGTCTCCGCGTCGTTCCGCAGCCGCGACCCACGCCAGGACCTGGGCAGGTCCTGGTGCGGGTGCGGGCGGCCTCCGTGAACCGGCGCGACCTGATGCTGATGGACGGCGAGTACCCGCTTCCGGCGACGCCCGGCGTCGTCCCGCTGTCGGACGGCGTGGGCGAGGTCCTCGCGCTGGGGCCGGGCGTGACGCGCGCCGCCGTCGGCGACCGGGTGACCGCCACCTATTACCAGCGCTGGGTGGCGGGCCCGCAGCGGCTCGCCGCCGTGCGCGAGCAGCACGGAGCGAACCACGACGGCTGGTTGGCCCGGTACGTGCTGCTGGAGGAGGAGTCGGTGGTCCACGTGCCGGACCATCTCACCGACGCCGAGGCGGCGTCCCTGACCTGCGCCGGGGTGGCCGCCTGGGCGGCGGTCACCAAGCCCGCCCCGCCGGGGCCGGGGGAGACGCTGCTGACCGTCGGCAGCGGCACGGCGGCGCTGTTCGCCGTGCAGTTCGCCCGGATGCACGGGGCGCGCGTCGTCTGCGTCACCTCCTCGCCGGAGAAGGCGAAACGGCTGCGGGCGATCGGCGCGGACGAGGTCGTCGACCGGTCCGAGACCCCCGACTGGCAGGTGGCGGTGCGGGAGCTGACCGGTGGCGACGGCGTGGAGCACGTGGTGGACGCCGTCGGCCTGGCGACCTTGCCGCAGTCCGTCGCCGCGGCGGCCTACAACGCCCGGATCACCCTGCTCGGCGCCTTTCCGGCCGTCGCGCCCCTGGCGGACCCCTTCGCCGGGAACTACGTGTCGATCCGGCGCATCGCGGTCGGCAGCCGGACCGACTTCGAGGAGATGAACCGGGCCCTGGCCGCGCACCGGCTGCGGCCCGTGATCGACCGCGAGTTCCCCTTCGAGGCGGCCCGCGAGGCCTACCGGTACTTCCGGGACGGTGGCGCGTTCGGCAAGGTCGTCGTCACGCTGCGGGACTGAGGCGCGAGGGCCCTCAGTGCTTCGTGCCCTCCGTGCTGCCCGTGGTCTCGGCGGCGGAGACGTAGGCCTTCTCGCGCAGCGGGAGCTCCTTCAGGAACCAGGACAGCACGAACGCGGCGAGCCCGATGGGCACGCCGACCAGGAAGACCACGTGCAGCGAGCTGTCGAAGGCCTGGATGAAGCCGTGCTTGACCGGCGGGGGCAGGGCGTTCAGCTGGGCCGGGTTCGCGGTCACGGTGCTGCCGTGGACCTGCTGGACGGCGGACGGCGGCAGGTACTTCGGCAGGTTCTCGGTCAGCTGCCGGTTGAACACCGCGCCGAGCGCGGAGACGCCGAACGAGCCGCCGATGGTGCGGAAGAAGGTCGTCGCCGAGGTCGCTGCCCCCAGCTGATGGCGCGGGACGGCGTTCTGCACGGCGACGACCAGCACCTGCATGACCAGTCCGATGCCGAACCCGACCACGAACATGTACGCGGAGGAGACGGCCAGGCTCGTGTCCGGCTGCATCAGCGACAGCAGCCAGACCCCGAAGGTCATCACCGCGGTGCCGATGATCGGGAAGATCTTGTAGCGTCCGCGCGCGGTGACCATGCGCCCGCTGGTGATGAAGGTGATCAGCATGCCCAGGATCAGCGGCAGCAACTGCAGGCCGGAGCTGGTGGGGCTGGCCGCGTGCACGGTCTGGAGGTACAGCGGGATGTAGATGATGACGCCGAACATCGTCGCGCCGATGAGGAAGCCCATCGCGTTGGCGACGGTGAAGACCCGGGAGCGGAACAGTTCGAGCGGCAGCACCGGCTCCTGGGCCCGCCGCTCGACCAGGACGAACAGGGCGATGAGGACCACCACGCCGACCGCCAGCAGGATGATCTGCGGCGAGGCCCAGCGGTAGGTCGTCCCGCCCCAGGTGGTCAGCAGGATCACCGTCGTCGCGGCCGCGCCGAGCAGCGCCGCCCCGGCGTAGTCGATGCTGCGCCGGGTGCGGCTGCGCGGCAGGTGCAGCACCGCCGCGATCAGGAACACCGCCACGGTCCCCAGCGGCAGGTTGATGTAGAACACCCAGCGCCAGCTCAGATGCTCCGTGAAGAAGCCGCCGGCCAGCGGCCCGATCACCGAGGAGGCGCCGAAGACCGCGCCGAAGTAGCCCATGTACCGGCCGCGCTCGCGCGGGCTGACGACCTCGCCGATGATCGCCTGCGCCCCGACGATCAGCCCGCCCGCGCCCGCGCCCTGGATCGCGCGGAAGGCGATCAGCTGGAGCATGTTCTGCGACAGCCCGGACAGGGCGGAGCCGATGAGGAAGATGATGATCGCGGCCTGGAACAGCTGCTTGCGGCCGAAGAGGTCGCCGAGCTTGCCCCACAGCGGGGTCGTGATGGTCGAGGTCAGCAGATAGGCCGTGACCACCCACGACAGGTGGTTGAGCCCGTGCAGGTCGCCCGCGATGGTGGGCAGGGCGGTCGCCACGATGGTCTGGTCGAGTGCGGCCAGGAACATGCCCATCATCAGCGCGGACAGGATGATCAGGATCCTGCGGTGCTCGGCCTTGGGATCGGGCTCCGTCCGCGCGGCCGTTCCCGCGCCTGCTCCTGCGCCCGCGCCTGCTCCCGCGCCTGTGCCCGCGCCCGCGCCCGGCCCTACGTCCGCGCCGGGCGCTGCGGGCGGGCCCGGCTGGCGGTCGGCTGGTTCCGCGGTCACGCAGCACCTCCTGGCCTGAAGCCCCCCTTCAGGCTAGTCAGCTGTTCCGGGCGGGTAAACCGCTGGGCGCTGCGCGCGTTGTGCCCGGATCCCGCCGTATCGGGCGCGGACCGGACGGGAATACGACAGGCATACGCAGGAGGGGTCCGGTGGCGGCGGAGCGGGACCGTGGTGTGGCCGGGCCGCGCTGGAGGAGAAGGGGAGACTGTGGTGACGCTCGCGGTGACAGGGCACAGGGATCTGACCGACCAGACCGCCGAGCTCGTCCGCGCGGAGCTGCGCAAGCTCCTCGCCGCGCGGGCGACCGAGGGCCCACTGGTGGGCCTCAGCTGTCTGGCGGCCGGCGCGGACACGATCTTCGCCGAGGAACTGGTGGACGCAGGGGGTGAGCTCGTGGTGGTGTTCCCCGCCCGGGGCTACCGCGAGAGCCGCGGCCACGCCGCGCACGCGCCGAGCTTCGACCGGCTGGTCCGGGCCGCCGTCGAGGTCCAGGAGCTGCACTTCAGCGAGGTCTCGCAGGAGGCGTACCAGGCGGCCAACGAGGTGCTGCTGGCTCGCGCCGACGTGGTCGTCGCCGTCTGGGACGGACAGCCGCCCGCCGGGCCGGGCGGCACGGGTGACCTGGTGCAGCGCAGCCGCGACGCGGGCGTCGAGGTGGTCCGGGTGTGGCCGGAGGGCGCGGAGCGCACCGGAGGATAGCGGCCATTCGGGCGACGCGCCGTCAGAAGCGGACCAGCTTCCCACACCCCGTCGGATCTGGAAGGCTGACGCGCGGCTCTCCCACCCTCACCCGAACGTACCAAGGAATCACCGTGCGCCGAACTGTCCTGGCCCGCCCCGTCCTGGCGGTGGCCACCGTGCTGCTCGCCGCCGCCGTCGCGGGCTGCGCCCACACCTCAGGGAAGACGACCGGCTCGGGCGACCGCGCCTCGGCGGGCGCCTCCGCCGGCGGCTCGCAGGCGGCCGGTGACGCCGCCGGGCCGCTCGCGGAGGGCCCCGGGCCGAAGTCCCACTACACGGTCGCGTCCCAGCCCGCGGCCGACAGCTGCCACTACGGGAACGACGACGGCCAGCCGCTGCCCGACGCCCGGTGCACGCCGGGCGCCGTGTCGCCGGCGGTGACGCAGGCCGACATCGGCGACACCATCTGCCGCAAGGGCGGCTACACCGGCGGGATCCGGCCGCCCGCGTCGGTGACCGACGCCGAGAAGCGCAAGAACGCCGCGTCCTACGACTACACCGGCTCGCTGCACGACGCCGAGTACGACCACCTGATCAGCCTGGAGCTGGGCGGCGACCCGAACGACCCGCGCAACCTGTGGGTCGAGCCCCCCTCCCCGGGCCACAAGCCCGGCGCGGGCCCGAACAACCCGAAGGACGCCGTCGAGACGCGGCTCCACACCGCCGTCTGCGGCGGCCAGGTGACGCTGGCTCAGGCCCAGCAGGCCATCGCCTCGGACTGGGTCACGGCGGAGTCCCGGCTGGGTCTGAAGTAGGCGCGGCTACTTCGCGCCCGCCAGGACCTTGCCCTCGGTGGAGAGGATGCCGGAGCGGTAGTCGAAGCGGGGGGTGTGGGAGAAGACCAGCCAGACGTACTTGAAGTTCTCCGCGAACCAGTACCCCGGCGTCAGGTCCCCGTGCCGGACCGACGACGAGGTGACGTGGTCCGCGACGGTGTACCCGCCGGCCACGCGCAGGTGGGTGCGGACGTTCTCGAACCAGCGCCACGCCGCCTCCTTGTAGCTCGCGGCGCCGGTGATCCGCCACAGGTCGAACGCGGAGTTGGCGTACTCGGGCCGCAGCTGGCTGCCCTGGTCGACGATGCTGAAGTCGGTGTAGTCGATGGTCTCCGGCAGGACGGGGTAGCGGTCCATCGCCGCGGACCAGGAGCGGAAGTAGGAGGCGGCGTGGGTGAGGTCGCCGCCCTTGGCGAGCAGGCCCGCGTAGAACGCGGCGAGTTCGGACTGGTGGGTCGGGCCGGTGCGGCGGCCGGTCGAGGCGTCGACGCCGTGGAACCAGAGGCGGCCGCCGCGCACGTCCGACTGGTGGGTCAGGATCGGGCGGGTGAAGTCCTGGTACCAGCTGGTCAGCTGACTGTCCCCCAGAAGCTGGCCGCCGCCCCACAGGTACTCGTAGAAGGAGTCCACCGGCGGGTTGGGGGCGGTCGAGGTGTGGTCGACCCAGCGGCCCGTCTCGGCGTCGATGGTGGTGCCGAGCAGGCTGAGCGAGCTGGCGCGCGACAGCACCGCCCGGTAGGCGCGCATCGCCGCGTCGTAGTAGCGCGAATCGCCCACCAGTTGGGACAGCAGGCCGAACTCCATCACGTTGGTGCCCGCTTCGGCCAGGGCGACCTGGCTCCCCTGCGCCTGGCCGGTGCGCAGGTTGACGTGGGTGTACGGGATGCCGGTGGGGGAGGAGGTGAAGGCGGGCAGCAGTCGGTCCGCGAACTCCTGGGCGAGGGAGAGCAACGCGGCACTGCCCGTCGTCAGGTGGCCCGCGATCAGACCGCCGACGAGGCGGATGATGGCCTCGAAGACGTGGATGTCCACGTCCTGCGTCGGGTCGAGGTTGCTCTCGACCCAGCTGCGAGCCTGCGCCAACTCGTCGTCGCATCCCATCAGGTAGAGGGTGTCGAGGGCCTCGACGATGGAGAGGCCGAAGCTGTGGCCGTCGGCGAAGAAGTCGTTGTGGCCGCCGCTGAGGGGGCGCAACTCGTCGTAGCCCCAGGCCTTGGCGGTGTAGCCGTACCAGCCGTGCAGGTATTCGGCGCGGATCGCGGCCGCGGCCTGCGCGTCGCTGGGCAGCGCGGCGCCCTCGAGGAGCGGCGCCGCCCGCCGACGGCGTGCCGTGCGGTCCGCGGCGGCGGCCTGTTGGACTCCTGGCACGGCCGCCGCCGTCGTCAGCAGCGCCGAGCCTGCGGCGGAGCCGAGTACGAGGCGGCGGGAGGGGCGGGGCAGCCGAGGCGACGCGGAGTGATCGAGCATGCACGCAAAGGTATGACCACTGCCTTTGTGTCAATCCGCCACATCATCGTGTCGTCGTGAATACCGCACGGACGGGTGACACGCGTGGCGGGTGCATGCCAGAATCGTCGGGCCCTGGACGGCGCAGGTCGCAACCCGCCGCCCAGGGCCTCGGACCGGCCGTGTCAACGGCCTCGCGTCACTGGTGGCGCGCGTGCAGCGCGGCCGTGTGCTGCTTGATCTGGTCCTTCGTCAGATACGAGTCGGTGTACTCGAAGTCGCGCAGCCGTGCCGGGCGCCGCGCCTGGAAGCCGGTGCGCACGTAGTCGTCGCCGGCCACCGCGTTGAGCAGCCAGTTGGTCATCACCCTGACCTTGGCGACGTTCGTGCGCAGCGCCATCAGGTGGTAGCCGCGGGCGACGCCCTGGGCGGCGATGCCGTGCAGCTCGATGCCGAGCGGCTTGGAGACGGCGTCCGCACCACCGAGGTCCACGACCAGGCCGAGGTCCTTGTGGAAGTACGGCTTGGTCTCCTGGCCCCGGAGCAGGGCGATGACGTTGTCGGCGACGACCTTGCCCTGACGCTGCGCGTGCTGGGCCGTCGGCGGGCAGACCGCGCCGTCGCCGCTGGCGAGATCCGGAACGGCGGCGGCGTCGCCGAGGGCGAAGACGCCGTCGCACTGCGGCACGCGCATCTCGGCCGTCACCGCGAGACGCCCGCGCACGGTCTCCGCGTCCAGGGTGCCGACCAGCGGGCTGGCGGCGACGCCGGCGGTCCAGATCAGCGTGCGGGCGGGGATCACCCGGCCGTCGGTGAACTTGACCGACTCCTCGCCCGCCTCCGCGACGGAGACGCCGAGCGAGATCTCGATGCCGCGCTTGCGCAGCAGGTCCATGGCCTCGGTGCCCAGCAGGTCGCCGAGCTCCGGCATCAGCTTCGGGGCGATGTCGACCAGGTGCCACTTGATCAGGTTCGGGTTCAGCCTCGGGTAGCGCTTGACCGCGTTCGCGGTGACCCGCTGCAGGCAGGCCGCCGTCTCGGTACCGGCGTAGCCGCCGCCGACCACGACGAAGCCGAGGCGAGAGATCCGCTCCTGCTGGGTCTGGGCCGCGTCCGCGAGGTCGAGCTGCGCCAGCACGTGATCGCGGACGTAGGCCGCCTCGGCCAAGGTCTTCATGCCGCGCCCGTAGTCGGCCAGCCCCGGGATGTCGAAGGTCCGGGTGACGCTGCCCGGCGCGAGCACCAGGTAGTCGTACGGCTCGGCGATCATCTCGTCGGTGATCTTCCGGGCGATCACCATCTTCGCCTTCGCGTCGATGCCGATCGCGCCGCCCGGGACGATCCGCGTCCGGCGCAGCATTCGGCGCAGCGACACCGCGACCGACTGCGGCGTCAGCACGCCGGCCGCCACCTGCGGCAGCAGTGGGAGGTAGAGCTCGTAGCTGAACGGCGCGATCATCGCGATCTCTGCCTCGCTCGGTGCGAGCTGGCGCTCCAGCCGTCGCGCGCACTCGACGCCGGCGAAGCCGCCGCCGACCACCAGGATCCGGGGTCGTTCCATCGTGCCCATCCCTCACGGTCGTGGTCACTGTCATGCGTGGTCCGGCTGGCCGCTCCCGGCCACAGGGAACCGGCGGGCACCCAGGACCGCCGGATGTCACCGCTCCCCGCCACACTGGCACGCTCCCGGATCCCTCGCCACCGCGCAAGACCGTCCGACGGACCGGCGAGGGCCCGGCCACGGACCGGCGAGGGACCGGCCGCGGACCGGCGAGGGACCGGGCGGTGAGGGCTCAGTCGTCGGCGTGGCCGTCCCTGCCGCCGCCCGGGGACAGCTCCACGACGGCGCGACCGCAGCGCAGGAACACCCGCGGGGGCACCCCGCCCCGCGCGCCGCCGACCAGCGCCCGGTGCGCGGCCAGCACGGCGGAGAGGCTCCGGTCCGCGTCGGCGGACGACAGGGTCGCCTCCCGCCGGCCGCCCGGTCGGTCCTCGGCCACCAGCCGGAGGCCGCCCGCCTCCGCGACGCGGCGGACCTGCTTCAGGCCGGGCGCCACACCGGCGACGCGGGCCAGCAGCTCGCCGACTGTCGCCGCGCGGTGTCCGGCGGCGTCCACGACGGGCAGGCCCGGCACGTCGGAGAAGCGCCGTTGCGAGAACCGGGCCCGGAACGCCTCGCGGGCTGCCGCGGCAGCCTCCGGACCGTGGATCGTGGCCGTCACGTCCGAGGCGAGCAGGGTCTTCACGCCCATCGGATGGACCGACCGCTCGGCCGCGGCGGTGAGCAGCAGCTCGACCTCCGGGTCCAGCAGCTCCGTCAGCGCGCGCAGGTAGTCCGGCAGCAGCCGGTCCGCGGCGGACATCAGCCGTCCGAAGATCTCCTCCGGGCCCGCGCCGAGCGCGACGTAGTTGCCTTTGCTCTTGCTCATCTTCGCGCCGGTGCCGTCGGTTCCCTCGATCAGGCCCGTCGCGACGACGACCTCCGGCACCTGGCCGTGCTGCTCCATCACCCGGCGGCACATCTGGAGGTTCAGCAGCTGGTCCAGGCCGCCCAGTTCGACGTCCGCCCCGACCTCGACCGAGTCCAGGGCCATGACCACGGAGTACACCAGCTCGGCCAGGGTCAGCCCGCTGCCCGCGGACAGCCGGGTGCGGAAGTCCTCGCGCTGGAGCGCGGCCGACAGTGGCAGCCGCTCCAGCACACCGAGGAAGCGCGGCAGCGGGAGGGCGCCCAACCACTCGCTGTTGAACCGGAAGTCGGCCCGGTCGAAGTCGAAGAACGGCCCCACCTGCCGCCGGTAGGTGGCGAGGTTGCGTTGCACGTCCTCCTCGCTGAGCGGCGGTCGGTCTGCGCTGCGCCCGGAGGGGTCGCCGATCCGCGCGGTGACGTCGCCGACGATGAAGACCACCCGGTGGCCCATCCGCTGGAGCCGGCCGGCCAGGATCATCGGCACGGCGTGGCCGAGGTGGACGTCCGCGGCCGTCGGGTCGATCCCGAACTTGACGGTCAGCGGCCGCGCGTCGCCGCGTGCGGAGGTGAGCAGCGCGGTGAGCCGCTCGGGCCCCGGGAGCAGGCGCGCCGCTCGGGCGTGGATCAGCTCGGCCTGGCGGGCGGGGGAGAGGTGGGAGAGGTCCATCTTCCGGCGGTCGGCGAGCAGGTGCAGCACGGCGTCGAGATCGGGGCCCCGGCGCAGGCCCGGCTTGCCGCGCAGGATGTGGGTGAGGGCCTCGGCGGAGGCGTCGAGGGTCGTCGGGCGTGCGTCGGAGACGTCGTCGGACATGGCGAAATGCGTCCCATCGGGTCGAAGGCGAGGGCGGAAGCAGAGGCGGCCGTCCTCGACGAGGAGGACGGGCGGTGCCGCAGGGGCGTGCGCACGGACGGCGCGGACTACCGCGGATATCGCTTCGCTGCGGCCTCTGCGGCGCACTCGGCCTGGGCCTCGGCCTTCGACGGGGTCATGGCGGGCAGCGTAGCCAGGCCGCTCCCCGGCGGGACACCGAATTTGTCGCGGACCGCAGCGGTGTCCCCGATGGGCGTCACGGTCGGCTGCGGCCGTGCCCTCGCCGTCCGACCGGGGCGCTCGTGTGCGTCGCCGCAGGGCAGAGGCCCCGCAGGCGGCGCACTTCGGGGCACTAGGGTGGTGCGCATGTTGCGAGAGGTGACGGCTGATCGGTATGTGACGCCGCTGCGGGAGGGCGGTTCGCTGCCCGGTCTGGTCGAGGCCGGGGCGGGCGGTCTGTGGGTCGCCAAGTTCGTCGGGGCCGCGCAGGGCCGCAAGGCGCTGGTCGCGGAGGTGGTGAGCGGGGAGCTGGCCCGGCGGCTCGGCTTCCGGGTGCCGGAGCTGACGCGGATGGAGGTGGACCCGCGCGTCGCGGTCGGCGAGCCCGACCAGCAGGTGCAGGACCTGGTGAAGGCGTCCGGCGGCACCAACCTCGGCATGGCCTACCTCAGCGGCGCGCTGGGCTTCGACCCGCTGGCCTTCCCGGTGGACCCGAAGCTCGCCGGACGCGTCGTCTGGTTCGACGCCCTGATCGGCAATGTCGACCGCTCCTGGCGCAACCCGAACCTGCTGGTGCACGGGGGCGAGCTGTGGCTGATCGACCACGGGGCCAGCCTGATCTTCCATCACAACTGGCCGCGGGCCGCCGCGTCCGCGCGCAAGGCGTTCGACGCGTCCGACCATGTGCTGCTGCCCTTCGCGCCCGACGTCGCGTCGGCGGACGCGGAACTCGGCTCGCAGGTGACCGAGACGCTGCTGCGCGAGGTCCTCGCGCTGGTCCCCGACGTCTGGCTCGCGGACGAGCCCGGCTTCGACGATCCCGACGCGGTGCGCGCCGCGTACGTGGCGCAGTTGGCGGCGCGGGCCGCCGGACCGAGGGAGTGGGTGTCGCTGTGAGCGCCGTTCCGGCTGCGGGCGAGGCAGCAGAGAAGCTGGTCTACGAGTACGCGCTCGTGCGCGTCGTCCCGCGCGTCGAGCGCGGCGAGCAGATCAACGCGGGCGTGCTGGTCTACAGCCGTCAGGCGGGAGTGCTGCGCGCGGCGATCCACCTCGACGACGCCCGACTGCTGGCGCTCGACCCCGCGGTGGACCTGGAGGGCGTGCGTGCGGCGCTGCGCGCGGTCGCGCACGTCTGCGACGGCGGCGAGGCGGCGGGCCAGGCCCGCCACGAGGAGCCGGGCCGCAGGTTCCGCTGGCTCACGGCCCCGCGCAGCACGATCGTCCAGCCGGGCCCCGTGCACTGCGGCCTCTCCGCGGATCCGGCGGCGGAGACGGACCGGCTGCTGGCCCTCCTCGTCCGCTGACCCGCCCCACCGGCGGAGCTCCCCCGCCGTGGTCGACGCCCGCCCCCTCGACGCGGAGGCGCACACAGGCGTGCCCGGCGGCTTGCGGTGCGTGCCTCCCGCCCGGCGCGGGGTTCGGGGTGGCCCTCACCTGTTCCACGGTTGGGGGGTCCGCCGACGTGGCTCCGCCCGCGCGGGCGTGCTCGGCAGCTTGCGGCGCGTGCCTCCCGCCCGGCGGGGGTTCGCGGGGCCCTCAGCTGTTCCACGGCTCGGGGCCTGCCCGGCCCAAGGCGGCGCGATCCCCAACGGGTGAGGACCGCCGTTTCTGTCGTCGCCTGCGTCCTCGCGCCGGCAACCGCGCGGACCTCTGGCTCTTGCGTGCGGGTGTGCGAGCGTGCGGCCACGGAGAGCTGACGTCCTGCGACTTCCCGCGCGGGCGCGTGCCGTCGCGCTACCGTCGGCGCATGACGACCAAGATCACCGAGACGCCGCGGGAGCGCGTGCGGCGCGCGTTCACCGAGCCGGGGGAGTTCCGGACCTCGCCGTTGTACCGGGCGCTGAGCCGGACCGTCGCCGGGGACGAGGCGTTGCTCGACCTCGCGGCCGGCGGGCGGCCGGGCCAGTACCCGACGTTCCTGTTCTTCGGCGCCGTGCACCACCTGCTGCTCACCGACGCCGCCGCCGCGGGCGACCCGCTCGCTGCGTACTATCCGTCGCTGCTGCCGCCCGGCGCGACCGCCCGGCCCGCGGAGGAGGCCGGGCCCGCGCTCGTGGACTTCTGCGCCCGTCACGCCGACGCGCTGCGCGCGCTCATCGGCACGCGGCTGGTGCAGACGAACCAGGTCCAACGCGCGCTGGGCCTGCGCTTCGGGCTCGCGGCGATCGCCGCCGAGCTCGGGGACCGGCCGGTCCACCTGATCGAGGTGGGCACCAGTGCGGGGCTCAACCTGCGGTTCGACCGGTACGGCTACCGCCTTGGCGGGCGCGGCTACGGAGACCCGGACTCGCCGGTCCAGCTCGTCGCGGAGCTGTACGGGGACGGGGAGGTGCCGGACCTCGACGCGCTGCCCCGGCTGGCGAGCGTGGTGGGCGTGGACCTGAACCCCGTCGACGTCCTGGACCGCGAGGACCGGCAGTGGCTGCGGGCCCTCGTCTGGCCGGAGAACCAGGACCAGGGGCTGCTGCTGGCCGCCGCGCTGGACCTGGTCGCAGGCGACCCGCCGCCGATCCTGGCGGGGGACGCGATCGACGTGCTGCCGGGTCTGGCGGCCTCCCTCCCCGACGGCGAGCCGCGCGTGGTCTACCACTCCGCGACGCGCATGCACGTGCCCGCGGAGCGGCTCGACGCTTTCGACGCCGCGATCGCGTCGCTCGGCGACTCCGGCCCGCTGTGGTGGCTGTCGGTGGAGGAGGCCCCGGACCCGGATCCGCGGACGGACCCCTCGCGCGGCGGCGCGTCGCTGCGCCTGCGCGGTCCGGACGGCGACTGCCGTGATCTGGCCGTCGTCGAGGGCCACCTGCGGTGGGTGGAGACCCTGGCGGCGCGCTGACGGACGCACCGACAACCGACAGGGCAGCAGAAGGCTGAGGAAGCGCTGTGAAAAACCGGTGGCGGCCGGTTCGTCGTTCTTCTACGGTGTAGAAGTCTTATACGCCGTACAAGGAGACGTTCCGTGACCGCCGCCGTGCCCGCGCCCGTGCCCGCGCCCGCCGAACGGAGAGCCGATCGCTGGCTGATCCTCGCCGTGATCTGTCTGGTGCAGCTCGTCGTGATCCTCGACAACACCGTGCTCAACGTCGCCGTGCCCTCGCTCACCAAGGAACTCGGCGCGTCCACCGCGCAGACGCAGTGGGTCATCGGCGCCTACTCGCTCGCGCAGGCGGGCATGCTCATCGCCGCCGGCGGGCTCGCCGACCGCTACGGGCGCAAGCTCGTGCAGATGATCGGCCTGGGCCTGTTCGGCGTCGGCTCCCTCGGCGGCGCGCTCGCGTCCACGCCGGGCGAGCTGATCGCCGCCCGGGTCGGCATGGGCGTCGGCGGCAGCCTGCTGCTGGCGACCACCATCGCGCTGGTCGTCCGCACCTTCGACGCGGAGGAGCAGCCGAAGGCGCTCGCCGCCGCGATGGGCGTCGGCTCGCTCGGCTTCGCCCTCGGGCCGATCATCGGCGGGGCGCTGCTGGCGCACTTCTGGTGGGGCTCGGTCTTCATCGTCAACCTGCCCGTCTGCGTGCTCGGACTGCTCGCCGTGGCCAGGTTCGTGCCCGAGTCCAAGGACCCGCAGGGCGAGCGCCCGGACCTGCTCGGCGCGCTGCTGTCCGTCGTCGGCCTGGTGGCTGTCGTCTACGCGATCATCCAGGGCCCCGGCTACGGCTGGACCTCGGCCCGCACGCTCGTGCCCGGGGCGGTCGGGGTCGTCTTCGTCGCCCTGTTCGTGCTCTGGGAGCGCCGCACCCCGCATCCGCTGCTGGACATGTCGTTCTTCCGCAACGCCCGCTTCCGCGGCGCGGTCTCCGGCGGCGTGCTGGTCTCCTTCGGGATGGGCGGCTCGCTGTTCCTGCTCACCCAGCACCTCCAGTTCGTCCTCGGCTACGGCCCGTTGGAGGCCGGTCTGCGCACCGCGCCGATGGCGCTGACGATCGTGCTGCTCAACCTCACCGGGACCGGCATGCGGATCACCGCGAGGCTGCCCGCCCCGGTCGCCATCGCGAGCGGCCTCAGCCTGATGGCGGGCGGCCTCGCGGCCATCGCCGTGCTCGGCCGCCACGGGGACTACCTGGGCATCCTCCTCGGCCTGGTGCTGATGGGCGCGGGCGTCGCCTCCGCCCAGCCGGCGATGGCCGGCGCGGTCATGGGCTCCATCCCGCCGGAGAAGGCCGGCGTCGGCTCGGGGCTGATGGGCACCCTCAGCGAGCTCGGCAACTCCCTCGGCGTCGCCGTCCTCGGCGCGGTGCTGACGGCGGGTTTCGCGGCGTCGCTGCCCCACGGCGTCCCGAAGGACGCGGCCCGCTCCCTGCCCGAGGCGCTGGCCAGGGCCGGAGCCGACCGCGCGGGCCAGGTCACGAACGGCTTCGCGGACAGCCTGACCAGTGCTCAGCTGATCGGCGCCGTCGCGGTCCTGCTCGGCGGCCTGCTGGCCGCCTGGCTGATCGGCCGCGCCGTCACGGGCGCCCCCGCGGGCGGCGGCCCGGTCGCCGGCACCGCCGAGCCCGAGCCCGCCACGGCCGCCTGACCGGCGG
>NZ_BBPQ01000088.1:0-10251 GCF_000787855.1 Streptacidiphilus anmyonensis
GATCAGGCAGGCCGTCCAGCTGCGAATCCGGTGGGGGACATGTGATCGTCTGGCTCAACGGCGCGTTCGGCGCCGGCAAGACCACGACCGCGCGCGAGCTCCAGCAGCTGATCCCCGGGTCCCGTGTCTTCGACCCCGAGGAGGTCGGAACGTTGTTGCGGGACCGCCTCCTCCCGCCCGAGCGGCTCGCGGGGCTCGGCGACTACCAGGACCTCCTCGCCTGGCGTCGCCTCGTGCCCGACACCCTCGCCGCGCTCCAGGCCCAACTCGGCGAGGACGTCCCGCTGCTCGTCCCGATGGCGCTGCACCGCCAGGACTACCGGGACGAGATGTTCGGGGCGCTCGCGTCCAGATGCATCGACGTGCACCACCTCGTCCTCCACGCTGAGGAAACGGTTCTGCGCAAGCGCATCGAGGCCGACGGAGTCGAGGCCGGGGCACGCGAGTGGCGTCTCGCCCACCTCGACGTGTACGCGGAGGCGCTGCCCTGGCTCCGGGACGACGCGGCCTTCGTCGACACGGCGGAGCTGACGCCGCGCCAGGCGGCCGAGCAGGTCCGCTCGCTGCTCCGCGCGGGCGCGGCACGCGTCCCGATCGTTCAGGACCCCGTCGCGGCCGGCGACACCGTCGCGGCGGCGGTGCTCCTCTTCGACGAGTCGGACCGCGTGCTGCTGGTCGACCCGGTCTACAAGCCGGGCTGGGAGTTCCCCGGCGGCGTCGTCGAGACCGGGGAGGCCCCCACCGCGGCGGCGGTCCGCGAGGCGGCGGAGGAACTGGGCGTCACCCTGCACGCGGACGACCTCCGGCTGCTGGTCGTCGACTGGGAGCCCAAGCGCGGACCCCGCTCCGGCGGCCTCCGCCTCGTCTTCGACGGCGGCGTGCTCGACCCCGCGGAGCAGGCGGGACTCACCCTCCCCGCCGCCGAGCTGCGCGGCTGGCGCTTCGTCCCCGCGGCGGAGTGGGACGCCCACCTCGCCCCGAACAAGGCCGCCCGCCTCCGCGCGGCCCTCGCCGCGCGCGCCGCGGGCGCCGTCGCCTACCTCGAAGCAGGCCTGCCGCGCTGAGGAGGAACGGCCTTCGGCCTGGTTCGCGACGATCCGAGTCGACCCGCCTCCGCTCGGACCCCACGCCGAGCCGCGGCCCGCATCACTGCTCCGCCACGTCTTACGTCAACCCGCACCGCGGGGTTCTGCGGGCAGCTGTCAGGATGGGGTGCGTGCCGTTCACCTTCAGTCATCCCGTCGCCGTGCTGCCGCTGTTGCGTGCGGGACGCGGGCGTGGGCCGCTGGTTGCCTCGGGGCTGGTCGCGGGGTCGCTGGCGCCGGATCTGCCGTACTTCCTCGACAGTCCGCTGCCCGGTACCTACGGGCTGGGGCGGCTGACGCACCGGGCGTGGGCCGTGCCGACGCTCGACGTCGCCCTCGCCGCCGGGCTGGTCGCGGCGTGGCACGGGTTGCTGCGGGAGCCCACCGTCGCGCTGTTGCCGCCCGGCGTCGCCGGGAGGGCGGACGCGTTGACCGCGCCCACCCGCAAGCCGCGGGACCTGCGGGCCGCCGACGCCGCGTGGTTCGCGGCGTCCGCCGCGATCGGGGCGTTCACCCATGTGGGTTGGGACGCGTTCACCCATCACGGTCGCTGGGGTGAACGGCACTACCCGGCGCTGGGTCACCGTATCGGGGGAAGGATGCCGGTCTATCAGGCCCTGCAGTGGGCCTCCTCCGCCGCCGGTCTCGCCGTGCTCGGGGTCGCCGCCCGCAGGACGCTCGCACTCGCCCCACCTGCGCCGACGCCGCCCGGCCGGGGACACGCGGGCGGCCTCGGCGTGGTCGCCGCCGCGACCGCGCTCGGCGCGGCGCACCGGCTGCGCCGGGACGTGGCGCGGCACCCGGGCAGGCGGCCGACGGGGAACGACCTCGTCGGGGCCGTCTCCTTCGGCGGCGGCGCGGGCGCCGCGCTGGGCCTCGCCGGGTGGGCGCTGTCCGCGCTCCGCTCGACCCGCGCCAGTAATATGACCGATCGTGAGCGAGAACCAGCGCCCTGGCGCAGATGACATCGAGACCCGGTCGGATGCGCAGCCGGACGCGCAGCTGGACGCGCAGACGCACGTGCAGGCGGACGTGCAGCCGGACGTGCTCGCCGGCGCAGCGGTGCTCGCCGCACCGGCCGTGCTCGACGGGCCGGACGGGCTGGACGAGCTGGGTGGCGTCTGGGACGTCGTCGTCGTGGGCGCGGGCCCGGCCGGCGCGTCGGCCGCCTACGCCGCGGCGGACGCCGGCGCCTCCCGCGTGCTGCTGCTCGACAAGGCCGCGCCGCCCCGCTACAAGACCTGCGGCGGCGGCATCATCGGCCCGTCCCGCGACTCGCTCCCGCCCGGCTTCCAGCTTCCGCTGAAGGACCGGGTCCACGCCATCACCTTCACGCTCGGCGGTCGGTACGAGCGCACCCGCCGCTCCAAGCGGATGCTCTTCGGCCTCGTCAACCGCGACGAGTTCGACCACGGCCTGGTCCAGGCGGCGGAGAAGGCGGGCGCGACGCTGGTCGCCGGCGTCACCGTCACCGGCGTGACGCAGCCGGAGGAGTCCGACGGCGGCCTCGCACTGGTCACCCTCCAGGACGGCCGCGTGGTCCGGGCGCGCGCCGTCGTGGGCGCGGACGGCAGCGCGGGACGCGTGGGCGCGCACGTCGGCGTCGTCTTCGACCAGGTCGACCTCGGGCTCGAGGCCGAGATCCCCGTGCCGCCCGCGGTCGCCGAGACCTGGCGCGGCCGGGTGCTGCTGGACTGGGGCCCGCTGCCCGGCTCCTACGGGTGGGTCTTCCCCAAGGGCGACAGCCTGACCGTGGGCGTCATCGCGGCGCGCGGCAAGGGCGCGGAGACGCGCGCCTACCTGAAGGAGTTCATCGCCCGCCTCGGCCTGGCCGGGTACGAGCCGAGCGTCGAGTCCGGCCACCTGACGCGCTGCCGTGCGGAGGAGTCGCCGCTGTTCCGTGGCCGCGTCCTGGTCGCGGGCGACGCGGCGGGCCTGCTGGAGCCGTGGACCCGTGAGGGCATCAGCTACGCGCTGCGGTCCGGTCGGCTGGCGGGCAAGTGGGCGGCGCGGATGAGCCGCGCGGACGGCGAGGGCGCGGTGCGCCGGGAGGCGCTGGGTTACACCTTCGACATCCGCGCCGGACTCGGCGAGGAGATGCGCGTCGGGCGACGGATGCTCGCCGCCTTCGAGCGTCGCCCTCAGGCGTTCCACGCCGCGGTCCTCGGGTTCCGTCCGGCCTGGCGGGCCTTCGCCCGGGTCACCCAGGGGCACACCACCTTCGCCCGGCTGACCCACGAGTACGGCTTCGCCCGTCAGACGATCGCCTTCCTCACCCGCCGCTGAACGCGTTCCGTGCCGGCGGCCGACCGGCCTGACCGGCCTGACCGGCCTGACCGTCCGTTGGCGGACGGCCCGCCGACGCCGCGGCCGGTACTCCCGCCGGTACTCCCGGGGGAGTACGGGACTCCACCGCGACGAGGGGACGCCACCGGCGATCATCCGGCATACCGTTCCCCTATGAGATACCGCCGGCGCGGGGAGCGCCCGCCGCGCCCGCCCTTCGTGCTGCCGGTCGTGATCGGGTTCATCCAGGTGGTCGGGACGAACGCGGTCGCCCGGCACCACACGAGCTGGAGCGGACGGCCGCTCGACACCTTCGCGTACGTGCTGCTGCTGGCCGGGCCCGCGCTGCTGCTGTTCCGGCGGCAGTTGCCGGTGCCGGTGTTCGCGGGGACGGCCGCCATCGCCGGGGCGTACCTGCTGCTGCGGTACCCGTACGGGCCGATCGTGCTGAGCGTGCTGGTCGGGTACGTGACGGCGGTCATGGCGGGCCGCCGTCGTGCGGCGTGGATCATCCTCGGCACGCTCTACGCGGCGCACGTCGTGGCCAACAGCATCACGCACGCGCTGAGCTGGCCGCTCGAGCTCGGGCTGCTGGCGTGGCTGCTGGTGGTCGTGGCCGCCGCGGAGCTGATGCGGACGCGCGTCGAGCAGCGGCGGCAGTGGCGGCTGGCGCGCGAGGAGCGCGAGGCGCGGGTCGCCGACGAGCAGCGGCTCGCCATCGCGCGCGAGCTGCACGACGTGCTGGCGCACAGCATCTCGCTGATCAACGTGCAGGCCGGGGTGGCCCTGGAGCTGATCGACGACGATCCCGAGCAGGCGCGGACGGCGTTGCGCACCATCAAGGACACGAGCAAGCAGGCGCTCGGCGAGGTCCGCCAGGTGCTCGGCTCGCTGCGGACCGGGACGATGAGCGGAGCGGCGCCGGGGACGGCGACGGGGACGGGGTCGGCGGCCGGCTGGACCGCGGGGTCCGCCGTGCCCGGCGGCGGCACGGCGGGCGGGCCCGCCGCGCCCCGCAGCCCCGCGCCGGATCTGGACCGCCTGGACGAACTCGTGCGGCAGGCGGCGGCGGCCGGTCTGACCGTCACGGTCCGCCGCGAGGGGACGAAGCGTCGGCTGCCGCCGGGAGTCGGGCTCGCCGCCTTCCGGATCGTGCAGGAGGGGCTGACCAACGTGCTGCGGCACTCCTCCGCCCGCACGGCCGAGGTGGCCCTCGACTACCGGCCCGCCGACCGGCTGCTGCTCACCCTGGAGGATCCCGGTCCGGCCTCCGCCGCCGGAGGGCCCCGCGCGGGCGGCAGCGGCAGCGGGCTGATCGGGATGCGGGAGCGCGCGAGCGCGCTGGGCGGGTCCGTCGAGGCCGCGCCCACCACGTCCGGCGGGTTCCGCGTCCACGCCGAACTACCGTTGCACGCATAGGACATCAAGGCATCAAGGGGACAGATGATCCGGGTAGTGCTCGCCGACGACCAGCAGCTGGTCCGCGCCGGCTTCCGCGCGCTGCTGGACGCCCAGTCGGACGTCACGGTCGTCGCCGAGGCGGACGACGGGGTGCAGGCCGTCGCCCGCGCGCGTGAACTCGTGCCGGACGTCGTGCTGATGGACATCCGCATGCCCGAGCTGGACGGCCTCTCCGCCACGCGTCAGATCTGCTCGGATCCGGCGCTGGCCGACGTCAAGGTCGTCGTGCTGACCACCTTCGAGCTGGACGAGTACGTCTTCGAGGCGCTGCGCGCGGGTGCGGCGGGCTTCCTGGTCAAGGACACCGAGCCGGCGGAGCTGGTCCGTGCAGTGCGCGCCGCGCACGCGGGGGACGGGCTGCTGTCGCCGGGCGTGACGCGGCGCCTGATCGCGGAGTTCGCCGCCCGGTCCAAGGAGCCGGAGCAGCCCGCGTCGCTGGCCCGGCTGACCGACCGCGAGCGCGAGGTGCTCGCCCTGGTCGGCCTCGGCCTGACCAACGAGGAGATCGCCGGTCGCCTGGTGGTGAGCCCGCTGACGGCCAAGACGCACGTGAGCCGGACCATGGTGAAGCTCGGTGCGCGCGACCGGGCGCAGTTGGTGGTGCTCGCCTACGAGTCGGGGCTGGTCCGGCCGGGCTGGCTGGGCTGAGCGGCCTGAGCGGACTGAGCGGGCTGCTGGGCGGGCCGGGCCCCTTCCAACGCCAGGGCCTCCTCGCGTTCGCGGTAGTAGCGCTCCAGCAGCGCGGGCATCTCGCGCCGCAGGAACGTGAAGAACTGCAGCGACTCGTCGAGCCGGGACGATGCGGGGGAGTCCTCGCCGAGCAGCCGGATGCCCTCGGTCAACGCGCTCTGCCAGCGGCTGAGCACGAAGTCGCGCTGGAGCATGGCCTCGCGCCAGACCTCGTCGAAGACCCGGTACCGGTCCCGGCGTGAGCCCGGGTCGCGCTCGCGGCCGACCAGCTGGAGCTGGGAGAGGTAGCGCACGGCGCCGGAGACGGCGGCGGGGCTGATCCGCAGCGTCTCGGCGAGCTCGGCGGCGGTGAGCCGGCCGCTGTCGGCGGTCATCAGGGCGACGAAGACGCGCGCGGGCATGCGCGGGAAGCCGGTGTCGGTCAACACGCCCGCGAATCGCTCGATGTAGGCGTGGAACTCGTCCGGATCCGGGGTCATGCGATCACCCTACCGACCGTCGTTTCAGTGAATTCCCTATATTCACGAATTCATGAAGACAGTGTAGCGTCGGGGTCATGACGACGGCCATCGACGTGTCCGGGCTGGTGAAGACCTTCGGCCGGACCCGCGCCCTGGACGGACTGGACCTCAGTGTCGCCCAGGGTGAGGTGCACGGTTTCCTCGGGCCGAACGGCGCGGGCAAGTCCACCACCATCCGCGTCCTGCTCGGCCTGATCCGGGCCGACGCGGGCCGCACCACCCTGCTGGGCGGCGACCCCTGGCGCGACTCGGTCGCGCTGCACCGGCGCCTCGCCTACGTCCCCGGCGACGTGACGCTCTGGCGGGGGCTCACCGGCGGAGAGGTGATCGACCTCCTCGGGCGGCTGCGCGGCAACGGCGCCGACCGCGAACGCCGCGCCGCCCTGCTGGAGCGCTTCGAGCTGGACCCGACCAAGAAGGGCCAGACCTACTCCAAGGGCAACCGTCAGAAGGTCGCCCTGGTGGCCGCGTTCTGCTCGGACGCCGAGCTGCTGATCCTGGACGAGCCCACCTCCGGGCTCGACCCGCTGATGGAGGAGGTCTTCCGCGCCTGCGTCGCCGAGGAGCGCGACCGCGGCCGGACGGTCCTGCTCAGCAGCCACATCCTGTCCGAGGTCGAGGCGCTGTGCGACCGCGTCAGCATCATCCGCGCCGGACGCACGGTCGAGACCGGCACCCTGGCCGAGCTGCGCCACCTGACCCGCACCTCCGTCACCGCGGAGCTGGCCGCACCGCCCACCGGGCTGGACGCCCTGCCGGGTCTGCACGACGTCGAGCTGCACGGCACCACGCTGCGCTGCCAGGTCGACACCGACCACCTCGACGCGCTGCTGCGCGCCCTCACCGCGGCCGGCGTCCGCTCGCTGACCAGCCGTCCGCCGACGCTGGAGGAGCTGTTCCTGCGCCACTACGAGCCGGAGGGCCCGGCGGCCGCCGCCGAGGTGAGGTCGTCGTGAACATCACCGGGACCGGCCCGCTGCTGCGGTTCGCGCTGCGCCGCGACCGGATCATGCTGGCCTGCTGGATCTACGCGCTGCTGGCCTCCGTCCTCGGCACGGCCGTCTCCTTCCGCTCGCTCTACCCGACCACCTCCTCCCGCGAGCAGCTCGCGACCAGCATCAACGACAACGGCTCGCTGCGGGCGCTGTACGGGGCGGTCTACGACACCGGCAGCATCGGCGCGCTGACGGCGTGGCGGATCCTCGGACTCGGCGGCCTGCTGCTCGGCCTGCTCTGCGTGCTGCTGGTCACCCGGCACACCCGGGCCGAGGAGGAGTCAGGGCGCCTCGAGCTGCTGGGCGCGGGCGCGATCGGGCGCGGTGCGCCGCTCGCCGCCGGCATCGGCACGGCGCTGACCGCCTCCGCCGTCGTCGGCGTCATCACCGCCGTCTTCCTCGCCGGGAGCGGCGAGCAGGTGAACGGCTCGCTCGCCTTCGGCGCCGCGCTGTTCGGCTGCGGCGTCTGCTTCGCGGGCGTCGCCGCCGTCGCCGTGCAGCTGGCCGAGACCGGGCGGGCCGCGAACGGCATCGGCGGAGCGGTCCTCGGCCTCGCCTTCCTGCTGCGCGCCGCGGGCGACGCCGCAGGCGGCAACGGGCCCGAGTGGCTGCTCTGGCTCTCCCCGCTGGGCTGGGCCGAGCGGGTCCGCCCCTACGACGACAACGCCTGGTGGCTGGTCGCCCTGCTGCTGGCGGCGGGCGCCGCGCAGACCGCCCTCGGGTACTGGCTGGCCGGACGCCGCGACCTCGGCGGCGGCCTGCTGCCGCAACGCCCCGGCCCGGCCGCCGCCGCGTCCTCGCTGCGCGGCTCGCTCGGCCTGGCCTGGCGGCTCCAGCGCGGCAGCCTGCTCGGCTGGACCGTCGGCTTCGCGATCGGCGGCGCGCTGCTCGGCGGCATCAGCAAAGGCGTGGACCAGCTGGTCTCCAGCAGCGCGGGCGTCCAGCAGATCGTGCAGCGGATGGGCGGCAGCAGCCAGGTGACGAACGCCTACCTGGCCACCGCGATGAACCTGCTGGCCATGGTCGCCGCCGTCTACGCCGTCCAGACCGCGCTGCGCCTGCGCGGCGAGGAGACCTCGGGCCGCGCCGAACCGGTGCTCGCGTCGGGAGTGCGACGGCTCACCTGGGCGGGCAGCCACCTGGTCTACCCGCTGCTCGGCTCCGCCGTCCTGCTCCTGGCGGGCGGCCTGACGGCCGGGCTCGGCGCGGGCGTGGTCTTCGGCGACGTGCCGAGCTGGACGGGCAGGCTGCTGGTCGCCGGGCTGGTCCAGCTGCCCGCGGTGTGGGTCTTCGCGGCCGTGACGGTCGCGCTGTTCGGGCTGGTGCCGCAGTGGACCGGCGCGGCCTGGGGCGTGCTGGGCGTGCTGCTCTTCATCGCCTACCTCGGCCCCGCCCTGAACGCCGGTCAGTGGCTGCTGGACCTCACGCCGTTCACCCACATCCCCAAGCTCCCGGGCTCCGCCTTCCACGCGGCCCCGCTGCTGTGGCTGACGCTCCTCTCCGCCCTCCTGGCGGGCACAGGCCTCGCGGGCCTGCGCCGCCGCGACATCGGCTGACCGGCACGGTGAGGCGCGTCACCATCGGCGGGTGGTGATCACGGGGCACTGTCGGGCGGGTGCCTGGCTGCATAGGCTGGCCCTGCGCCGTCGCCACAGGGTCGTGGCCGGCCGATCCCGGGAAGGACACGCACCGATGACCTCCGACGCAGAGCCGCTGGTCCGTTACGCCGTCGACCGCGGCATCGCGACGCTGACGCTCGACTCGCCCGCCAACCGCAACGCCCTCTCCTCACGGCTCGTCGCCGAGCTGGAGCAGGGGCTGGCCGAGGCCGGCAAGGATCCGGCCGTCCGCGCCGTCGTGCTCACGCACACCGGCGGCACCTTCTGCTCCGGCGCGGACCTCTCCGAGGCCACCGGCGGCGACCCGACCGCCAACCCGCGCCGCCTGGTCACCGCGATGCGCAGCGTGCTGGAGTCGGCCAAGCCGGTCGTCGCCGTCATCGACGGCCACGCCCGCGCGGGCGGCCTCGGCCTGCTCGGCGCCTGCGACATCGTGCTGGCCGGACCGGCCTCCACCTTCGCCTTCACCGAGGTGCGGCTCGGCCTCGCGCCCGCCGTGATCTCGCTGCCGCTGCTGCCGCGCCTGGACCCGCGCGGCGCCTCGCGCTGGTACCTGACCGGCTCGGTCTTCAAGACCGCGGAGGCGCAGCGGATCGGCCTGATCACCGACGCTGTCGAGAACCCGCAGGAGGCCCTGACGGAGATCGTCGACGCCTTCCGCAAGGCCAGCCCGCAGGGGCTCGCCGAGACCAAGCGGCTCGTCACCGCCGACGTGCTCCGGGTCTTCGAGCGCGACGGGGAGTCGATGGTGGCGCAGTCCGCGCTGCTCTTCGGCTCGGAGGAGGCGCGCGAGGGCATGCTGTCGTTCCTGGAGCGCCGCCCGCCGGTCTGGGCGACCGAGTAGGACCCGCACGAACCCACGGGCCCACCGACAGGCGGACCCACCGACAGGCGGACCCACGGACAGGCGGACCGACGGATGCGGGGCGGGGCTGTGACGCAGACCTCGCCCCGCGCCCGGTTACCCACCGGTTAACGTAGGCGCATGTCGTTCGCCGAGAAGATACGCCGCGGGAGCCGCGGCCTCGCCTCCCGCGTGGTCCACCGCGGCTGGACGTGGGTGCGGGAGGCGGGCGCGGTCAGCGCCGAGCAGCCCGGACCGCTGCGCTTCGCCGAACTCGGCGCGTTCACGAAGCTGGCCTTCCCGCAGGGGACGATCTTCAACGAGCACGCCATCGCGATCGGCTGCTACTCGATCATCGGCGAGCGGGTCTCCATCTCGGCGGGTTTCGCCCCCGGCCTGAAGCTCTCCGGCGAGCCCGTCGTCCGCATCGGCGACGGCTGCGTCATCGGCCGGGACACCAACATCGTCGGCCACGAGTCGATCGTCATCGAGGACAACGTCTGGACCGGTCCGAGCGTCTACATCTCGGACCAGAACCACTCCTACGACGATCCGCACCTGCCCATCGGCAAGCAGTGGCCGCGCAACCAGCCGGTCCGCATCGGCGCGGGCAGCTGGATCGGGACGGGGGCCGTGGTCCTGCCCGGCGCGGACATCGGCCGCAACGTCGTCGTCGCGGCCAACGCGGTCGTGCGCGGACACGTCCCGGACAACACCGTCGTGGCGGGCGCGCCCGCCCAACCCGTCCCC
>NZ_BBPQ01000088.1:10271-14051 GCF_000787855.1 Streptacidiphilus anmyonensis
GGGCGCCCCCGCCAAGCCGGTCCGCCGCTGGACCGAGGCCGAGGGCTGGCAGCCCCCGATCCGCACCGCGCCGCCGCGCGCGATCCCCGACGGCGTGACCCACGAGGAGCTGCTGGCCCTCATCGGCTGGGACCTCCACCTCCCGCCCGAGGCGGACCACGCCGCAGCCCAGACCGCGGACCAGGACCCCGACCCCGTGCCGTAGCCCCGTGGCGCGGTCTGGCCGGGCCTGCACGGGCCCGTACCGGCCTGTACGGCCCCTCCAGGGCTCGACGAGGCTCGGCGCGCGCGGCGGTCACGCGGGTGGCACAGTGGGAGGGATTCGCCTGCACGCCGGACCTCGTTTCGAGGAGGGCCCCATGCGTATCCCCATGCGATTCCAGCTGGCGGCCCTGGCCGCGTCCCTCTCCCTCGCGACAGCCCTGAGCGGCTGCTCCTCGAGCGGGACCAGCAACGCGATCGGCGTGGACGCGGGCAGCTCGTCGGCCTCGTCCTCCTCTTCCTCGTCGTCGGCCTCGGTCCCCACCCCGGACCTGCTCCAGAGCTCACTGCTCAGCGCCTCCGACCTCGGCCCCGACTTCACGGCCCAGCCGGGCGACACCTCCACGCCGACGGACAGCTCCGGGCCGTCGGGCTGCAGCGCGCTCACCGACCTGATGAACCAGGCCCCCTCGGCGTCCCCGAACCCGGCCCAGGGCCCGGACGCCCAGGTCATCCTCGAAGGCGGCCAGACCGGCCCCTTCGTCGGCGAGTTCCTCACCGGCCGCCCGCAGTCGGTCCTCGACCGCAACTACCCGGCGGTCGTCTCCGCCCTCCACGGCTGCCGGCAACTGGACTTCCCGACCGGCACCACCGAAGTGCCCTTCCAGCTCTCCGACTTCGACATGGGCATCGCAGGCGCCAGCGCCAAGCACCTGTCGGGCTCGGTCCAGGGCGTCCCGGTCAACGGCTACCTGGCCGTCGACCGCCTCGGCCCGACCGTCGCGATGGTCTACCTCTACCTCGAAATCGCGGGCGACTCCCCGCAGACGGCCAAGACCTACTTCGACCAGGCGGTCGCCAAGGTCCAGACGACGCTCCAGCACGCGGCGTCGGCGGCGAGCGTGTGACGACGGCGAGCATGTGGCGACGGCGAGCCCTAGGACTTCGCCCGCACCACCAGCGCCGACACACCCGCGAGCGCGATCAGCAGTGCCACCGAGAGGAGGGCGAGGGGCAGGCCGAAGGCCTCGGCGAGGAAGCCGATGACGGGCGGGCCCGCGACCATGCCGCCGAAGCCGAGGGTGGAGGCCGTGGCGACGCCGCGCGGGCCGCGCAGCGCGCCGGCGCGGTCGATGGCGAGGGGGAAGATGTTGGCCAGGCCCAGGCCGACGAGGAGGAAGCCCGCCAGGGCGAGCGGCAGGGAGGGGCTGACCGCCGCGGCCACCATGCCGACGGCCGCGATCGCCGCGCCCGCGACCAGCAGCCTGGTCGGGCCGAAGCGCTCGACCAGGCGCGTGCCGCTCAGGCGTCCGACCGTCATGGTGAGGGAGTAGACCGCGAAGCCCGCGGCGGCCACCGCCGCGGAAGCGTGCAGGTCCTGCCGCAGATGCAGCGCGCCCCAGTCGGCCATGGAGCCCTCGCCGTACGCGTCGCAGAGCGCGACGACGCCGAGGAGGACGACCAGCAGCGCGACGCCCGCGCCCGCGGAGGGCCCGGCGGAGCCGTCCGCGTGGGACGCGTCCGGGTGCGCCACCGCGTGCCGCAGCAGCGCCCGGCCCGCCCAGACGGTGACGGCGAGGCCGCCCACCGCCAGCAGGCCCAGGTGCTGAGTGGGCGTCAGCACCGGTGCCAGCAGCCCGCCGACCGTCGCGCCGAGCAGGCCGCCGAGGCTGTACGCGGCGTGGAACGACGGCATGACCGGCCGCCCGGCGGCGCGGACGAAGTCCACGGCGGCGCTGTTGATGCCGACGTTCATCGCGCCGTACCCGGCGCCGAAGACCAGCAGGACCCCGCCCAGTGCCAGGACCGAGTGCGTCAACGGCGGGAGGGCCACGGACAGGCAGAGCAGGACGGAGGCCGCGACCGTGACGGCGTGGTTGCCGATGCGGAGGCAGAGCCGGCCGACCGGGCCCATCGCCGCGACCGCGCCGGCGGACACGCACAGCAGCGCCAGGCCCAGCAGGCCGGGTGAGGCGTGCACCTGCGCCTTGATCTCGGGGATGCGCACGACCCACCCGGCGAACAGGAAGCCGTCGAGCGCGAAGAAGCCCGTCAACGCGATGCGGGCGACGGGCCAGCTCCCGCGCAGACGGCGCAGGCCGGTGGCGGAGGAGGAGGCGGTGGGGACGGGAGCGGCGGGAGAAGCCGACTCCATTTTGTCTATCTGCGGCACAAATTCATAATAGAAGCGTGACGCAGACCCAGACAAGCCCCGACCGGGGCCGCGCCGCGCTCGGGCCCGCACTCGAGCTGATCCACACCGGCGAAGCGCCCACGCGCTCCGCGCTGACCGGCGCGCTCGGCGTCACCCGCACCACCGTCGGCGCGGTCACCGGCGAGTTGGAAGCGCTGCGGCTGATCACCGTCGACGCCCGCCCCGCCGGGGCCGGACGCGGGAGGCCCTCGCACCGCCTGCAGATCGACCCGCAGGGCCCCGTCGTCCTCGCCGCCCAGCTCCACACGGACGGCTTCACCCTGGCCCTGGCCGGCCTCGGCGGACGCCTCGGGCCGTCGCTCGACCTGCCGTTGGCGCGGCTGCCGCGCGACACCGACCCGCGCGTCGTGCTGCGGACCATCGCCGACGAGGCCATGCGCCTGCTCGCCGCCAGCCCCCGCCGCTGCGTCGGCGCGGGCCTGGCCGCGCCCACACCGGTCACCGAGCCGGACCGGCTCGCCGTCATCTCCGCCTGCCTCGGCTGGCCGACCGGCACCCCCATCGGCGAGCTGTGGCAGGAGACGCTGCTCGACGCGGGGCTCCGCCTCCCCGAGGGCGTCGCCCCCGCCGTCGCCAACGACGCCAACCTCGCCGCGCTCGCCGAGCACCGCCACGGCGCGGGCCGCGGAGCCCGCCACCTGCTCTACGTCACCGCGGGCCACCAGGGCGTCGGCGGCGCCCTCGTCGTCGACGGCAAGCTGCACACCGGCAGCGGCGGACTCGCCCTGGAGATCGGTCAGTTGACGGTCGATCCGGAGGGCCTCCAGTGCCGCTGCGGCCGTCGCGGCTGCCTCGACGTCGAGGCCGGTCCGCCCGCCCTCCTCACGGCGTACGGCCTCCCGGCCGACGCGCCGCTGACCGAGGTCGACGCGATCCTCGCCGCGGCCCGCGGCGGCGACCGCGCGGCGCGGGCGGCGGCGGACCACGTCGCGGTGCGGCTGGGCTACGGCATCGCGGCCGTCGTCGACATCCTCAACCCCGACCGCGTGGTCCTCGGCCCCTTCCACAGTGCCCTGCTGGCGGCCTCGCCGGAGCTGCTCCCGGAGACGGTCGCCGGCCGCGCGCACTGGGGCCGCTTCGGCTGCGTGCCGCTGCGCGCGGCGCAGCTGCCCGCGCCGGAGCTGGCCGGCGCGGCGGAGCTGGCGTGGGCGCCGATCCTCGCGGACCCGCAGCTCGTCGCCGCGGGCTAGCCGTGGCCGGCCGCGGCCCCGGGGGTGACCCGTACTCCCCGGGGAGCAGCGCAGGTGTCCCCCGCGAGGCGACGCTCCGCGCCGCGCCGAGGAGGAGTCTCTTCAGTACCGACTACTGAGGAGCGCGAGATGAACACCTTCCTGGCCGACGGATGGCACGGCGGTCCCGGCCCG
>NZ_BBPQ01000088.1:14621-29646 GCF_000787855.1 Streptacidiphilus anmyonensis
GCTGTTCGGGATCGGGGCGATCATGGTCGTCCGCCGCATCGTCTGGCGCGGCCGCGCGTTCGGCGGCCCCGGCGGACCGCGCGGCCCGCGGCCCGGCGGCCCCTTCGGCGGCCCGCGCGGCGCGTACTGGGGCGGTCCCCAGCAGCAGCAGGGTCCGGCGCCGTCCCCGCTGGAGACGCTCAACCGCCGCTACGCGGACGGTGAGATCGACGAGTTCGAGTACCGCCAGCGCCTCGACGTGCTGAACGGCACCGACACCACGGCGTGAGGCTGCACGACCGAGGGGCGCGGGGAACTGCCCACGCGGCGGAGCCGCGCATCGGCAGAGCCCCGCGCCCCTGAAGGCGCTCCTGAAGTCGCGGCTGCGCTCAGTCCGCCAGGACCGGCTGGAGCGCCCCTGCGGGGACTTCCACCGCCACCAGCGGGACCGTCGCCAGCAGGGACGGGGACGGGACCGGGGACGTCGCGACGGTGAACCAGACGGTCTTGCCCGTCTCGCTGACCTGCGCGCCCCACTCCTTGCACAGGGCCGCGACGAGCGAGAGCCCCCGGCCGCCCGGGTCGAGGGGCTCCGGCGCGCGGGCCGAGGGGAGGTCGGGGGAGTCGTCGCAGACCTCGACCGTGAGGGTGTCCGTGGCGGCGCGCAGGCGCAGAGTGCAGGGCGCGGTCGCCCCGACGTGCTGATGCACGTTGGCCAGGAGTTCGGTGATGCCGAGCAGCGTCTGGTCCGTGACGGCGGCGAGATGCCAGTGCCGCAGATGCGCCTGGACGATTCTGCGCACCACCGCGAACCGACTCGGTTCGGCGGTGAGGCGCAGTTCGTAGCGCCGGTCCATGTCCTCCATCGCGCTTTCGACTCCTTCCGTCCTCCGCAAGCGGCGGGCGACTTCGAAGAGTGAGCAATGAGAAGCATTCCGTGGTACGACCAGCGTTTCCCGGTTCGCCCGGGACCGCAACTTCTGACATCCTGCCCCGAACGCTGGCTCAGGGTAAGCATTCGGACGCAGCGAGTCGCGGATCATGCGGCAGGGTTCGGGAACGTCCAAGAAACTCTTGTGATTTGTGCCACGTTACGATGCGGGTGAGCAGGTCGAACAACCGTCGAGCGGCAGTCGACCGGCCCGAGCCGCCACCCGTACGACGAAAGCAGCCCGCACGTGAGAACCCTGGACGTGGACCGCAGCGACGCCGACTACCGTGCCTGGCTGAAGGAGGCGGTCCGGAAGGTCAAGGCGGACGCCAACCGCTCCGCGGACACGCACCTGCTGCGCTTCCCCCTGCCGGAGGAGTGGGGGATCGACCTCTACCTCAAGGACGAGTCAACCCACCCGACAGGCTCGCTCAAGCACCGGCTCGCCCGCTCGCTGTTCCTGCACGCGCTGTGCAACGGCTGGATCCGGCCGGGACGGCCCGTCGTGGAGGCGTCCAGCGGGTCGACGGCCGTGTCGGAGGCGTACTTCTCGAAGCTGATCGGGGTGCCGTTCATCGCCGTGATGCCGCGCACCACCAGCGCGGAGAAGATCGCGCTGATCGAGGCGCAGGGCGGCAGTTGCCACCTCGTCGACGACACCCGGACCCTCTACGACGTCTCCGCCCGGCTCGCCGCCGAGTCCGGAGGCCACTACATGGACCAGTTCACCTACGCCGAACGGGCCACCGACTGGCGGGGCAACAACAACATCGCCGAGTCGATCTACCACCAGATGGCGCAGGAACGTTTCCCCGAGCCGACCTGGATCGTGGCGACCGCCGGCACCGGCGGCACCTCGGCCACGCTGGCCCGCTACGTGCACTACATCGGCGCGGACACCCGTGTCTGCGTCGCCGACCCGGAGAACTCCGCCTTCTTCGACGGCTGGGTGAACGCCGACCCCACCGCCACCTGCGACTGCGGCTCCCGGATCGAGGGCATCGGCCGCCCGCGCGTCGAGCCGAGCTTCGTGCCCGGCGCCATCGACCGCATGATGAAGGTCCCGGACGCGGCCACCGTGGCGGCCGTGCGCCTGCTCGCCCGCGTGATGGGCCGCAAGCCGGGCGGCTCCACCGGGACGGGCCTGTGGAGCGCGCTGCGCATCGTCGCCGAGATGCTCGCGGCCGGGCAGCGCGGCAGCGTCGTGACGTTGATCTGCGACCCGGGCGACCGCTACCTCGACAAGTACTACTCGGACGCCTGGCTTGCCGAGCAGGGCCTGGACATCGCCCCGTACCTGGCCGTTCTCGAGAAGGTCCTGGAAACCGGGGAGTGGACCGCCGAGTGACCTGCCAGGATCGGCACATGACCGGATCCACGGAAGCCGACCTGCCGGCCGTCGCCGTCTACCGCGCGCTCGCCCGTGACGCCTTCGTGACGCTCTACTGGCGCGCGCAGCGGTTCGACGAAGCGGCCGACCGGTTGCGCCGGGCGGGTTTCGCCGTCGTCGTCCTCGACGCCTCGGGCTGGGCGACGGCGGACGTCTTCCATGCCGACGTCGCCGCGGCGCTGGACTTCCCCGACTACTACGGCCGCAATCTCGACGCCTTCAACGACTGCCTGCGCGACGTGATGGGCGGCGAGTACGGCGTGCCGCAGGGCGCCGAGGGTCTGGTGCTGGCGTTCACGCACTACGACGCCTTCGCCCGCGCCTGCCCGAGGGAGGCGCACGTCGTCCTGGACATCCTGGCCGACCACGCGCGTCGGGCCGCCGTCTTCGGCGAGCGGCTGCTCTGCCTCGTGCAGAGCGACGATCCGCACCTGCGGCTGGAGCCGGTCGGCGCGCAGCCCGTGCCGTGGAACCCGCACGAGTGGCTCGACTCCTCGCGCCGTCCGGAGCCCGCCCCGTAGCGGCGCCGAGGTCCGACCTCGGCGCCCCTGCGGGTGCGCCGGTCAGCCCTGGAAGTCCGCCGTGCGCTCCCGGGACGCCTCGGACAGCGCCTTGGTGACGGCGGCGACGTCGCCGCGCAGGCCGTAGACGGGCGTGCCCGGCTGCTGGCGCCAGGAGTCGTCGAGGCCGCCGGCGTCGACCGTGTCGAAGCCCAGCTCGTCGATCAGCTCGCGCACCAGCTTCTTCGCGTCCGCGTCGTCGCCCGCGACGGGCAGCGCCTGGCGGCCGGGGGCGCCGGCCGGGAGCGGACGCTCCAGGATGTCGGCGGCGTAGGTGCCGTTGAAGGCCTTCACGACGGTGTGCCCGAGCTGCTGGGCCACCCACCGGCTCTCCGTCAGACCCTCGTCCTCGATGCCGGCGATCCGGCCGTCGCGCTGCTGCGGGTAGTAGTTGTTGGTGTCGATCAGCGTGAAACCGGGCGCCGCGTCAGCGAAGAGGTCGTTCGGCAGGCTCGGGATGTTCTTCAGCGGGATGGTCACGATGACCAGTTCGGCGCCGCGCGGGGCGTCCGCGACGGTGACGGGCGTCGCGCCGGTCTCCTTCGCGAGCTCGCCCAGGGTCTCCGGGCCCCGCGAGTTGGCCACCGAGACGTCGTGCCCCAGCGTGGTCAGCCGACGGGTCAGGTTGCCGCCGATGTTGCCCGCGCCGATGATGCCGATCTTCATGGAAGAGCCTTTCCGGGTCGTGTCACGCCTGCGTGCCTTCGTGCCAACCCGGTTCGTACGCCGCGCATTCCGCCCGGCGCGCCGATTCACCCGATCCGGCCGCTACCCGGCCTGCCGCGCGCGGGCGTCGAGGCGGCGCATCGCCTGGCGGATGGAGCGCATGACCATCGGACGGACCGCCTGGAGCGGGAGTTCGAGGGCCGCGTGGCCCTCGATGGCCATCGTGAAGCGGAGCGTCGTACCGTCGCCCTGGCCCGGGGTGAGCAGCCACTCCTCCATCCAGGCGTGCGCGCCCGGCAGGTTGGTCTCCTCGATCCGGTAGACGAAGCGCTCCGGCTCGTCCCACACCAGCACGCTCTCGACGAAGCGCACCCCGCCGCGCAGCGAGACCGAGCGGCCCGCGCCGGCGCTGTAGGGGCCGGGGCCGGTGTAGGAGGCGCGGGTGATCTCGCGCCACCACTGCGGCCAGGTCGAGGCGTCGTCCGTCAGCTCGTGGAACAACGCCTCACGGGAGGCGTCGAGTCGCTGGGTGACGACGATTCGCAGCGGCGCCGACTGGAGGAACTCAGTGGTCACCGGAGACAGACGCACGCCCACCGGGGGCACCCCTTTCCATGGATCAGATGGGGCGCAGCCTAGTTGACGCCCTGTCAAGCGTGGAAGATGACATCGGACACGGATGCCGTCAGCCTGCGATGACGACCTCGCGGACCTGCTCGGCGACGGCGCTCCGGATCTCCGCCGGGAGGCCGGAGTCCGTGACCAGGGTGTCGATCTCGGCCAGCGAGGCGAACGTCGAGAGCCCGACCGTGCCCCACTTGGTGTGGTCCGCCACCGCGATCACCCGGCGCGCCGCCGCGACGAAGCTGCGGTTGGTCTCGGCCTCGGCCAGGTTGGGGGTGGACAGGCCCGCCTCCAGGGAGATGCCGTGGCAGCCCAGGAAGAGCAGGTCGAAGTGGAGCGAGCGGATGGCCCGGTCCGCGATCGGACCGACCAGCGCGTCGGAGGGCGTGCGGACGCCGCCCGTCAGCACGACCGTGGACGGCGGGGACGCGGCGGCGCCCTGGCGGGCCGCGTGCTCGAAGACGTCCGCGACGCGGACCGAGTTGGTCACCACCGTCAGGCCCTCGATGCGGACCAGGTGGTGGGCGAGCGCGTAGGTCGTGGTGCCGCCGGAGAGGGCGACCGCGCTGCCCGGGGCGACCAGGCGGGCGGCCGCCTCGGCGATCTCCTCCTTGGCGCTGAGCTCCAGCGCCGACTTGGCCTCGAAGCCGGGCTCGTGCGTGCTGGCCTCCAGCACCGGGACCGCACCGCCGTGGACCTTCTCCAGCATGCCCTGGCGGGCCAGCGCGTCCAGATCCCGTCGGATCGTCATGTCGGACACGTTCAGCTTGCGCGTCAGCTCGTTGACGCGGACGCCGCCCCGGCGGCGCACCTCGTCCAGGATCAGGGCGCGCCGCTGCTCCGCCAGCAGACCGCTGTTCTCGGCCACCCGGCTCCCGTCCTCTCCGCTCGCGCTGTGTTTCGCGTCATCCTGCCACGCCCGCGCATCCCGTGGCGCGAAAGTGATGTACGGAACGGCGGAAAGCGGCAGCATAGCGAAAGGGACGTCCGCGGGGTGGCGGTCGGCGGGAGAGCGGTCGGGGATGGACGGGACGACGGGGATGGGCAGCGCTGTGACGCAGGGGACCGGTACGGACGCGACATCGCTGCCGGAGCAGCGCACCGGCGAGGGGGAGGCCGCACCCGCGTCCGTGCCGCTTCGGCTGGAACTGCTCGTCCACGGCGTCGGCGGCACCACGCCCGAGGTGATGCTGGAGAGCCCGCACCTCAAGCAGATGACCGGCGACTCGATGTCCGGAACCTACCGTCGCTGGCCCGACCAGGACGCCGAGCAGAACTCGGCCGCGTACGAGGGCGACGCGGTGCTGGAGGCGTACTCGTGGGCCAAGCTGACCTCCGGCGCGGCCAGCCGCGCCCTGTGGCTCCTGCTGCTCCCCTTCATGTTCGCCAACCTGGTCCACTGGATGCGTCCTCCGGGACCGCCGGGCGCGGACGGCGGGGCCGCTGACGCCCGGCTGCGCGGCGCGTACTCGGCGCTCGCCCGGCTGCTCGCCGTCTCCCTCACGGTGCTGCTCACCGCCGCCGCGTGCGAGATCGCGATGGACCTCGCGGCCTGGCAGTGCGCCGCGGACGGCGCGTGCGCGGCCCGCCACTCCTGGGTGGTCTTCGCGCTCGGCGGCCACGGCGGCTGGTGGGGACAGCTCGGTCGCCGCCTCGTCGTCGCCGCGCTGGTGCCCCTCGTGATGCTGGCCGGGCTCGGGCAACTCGCCCGGATGACGTGGAGCAGCTACGAGCGCGTCCGCCCGATGAAGGCGCCGCGCACCGGCGACGCGCCGATCGAGATGGAGACCGACGGCTTCTGGTACGGCGTCGCCACCGTCGGCCGACTGCGTGCGCTGCACCTCGCGGCCGGGCTGCTCACCGTCGCCTGGACGGTGGTGGTGCCCGTCATCGCCCACGACCGGCAGGCCGCGCCGGGTC
The DNA here is from genome assembly GCF_000787855.1 of Streptacidiphilus anmyonensis. Lineage (GTDB taxonomy): Bacteria > Actinomycetota > Actinomycetes > Streptomycetales > Streptomycetaceae > Streptacidiphilus > Streptacidiphilus anmyonensis. The sequence goes on from NZ_BBPQ01000088.1 coordinate 20,692, forward strand.
GCGCCTGGATCGGGATCGTGCTGCTGGCGCTGCTCGTCGCCGTGGGCGCGCTGCTGCTCGCGAGTCTCAGCACGGGCGCGGACCTCCTGACGCCGCGCATGCTGGCGGCCGCAGTGGCGGGGCTGGCGGTGCTGGTCTTCGTCTACGCCGCCTGGAGCCGGCCCGCGTGGGTCGCCGACGGCCGGCTGCCCGGCGCGGAGCGGGGGTTCGCGGCGCTGCTGGCGGGCCAACTGCTGCTGGTCGCTGCACTCACCGGCATCGCCCTGACCCTGACCCGTGGTCGCAGCACCACCAAGCCGAGCGCGCCCCTCGAACCGACCGCGCCTGCGGCGCCCGCCGCGCCGGCGAGCTCCGCCGCGACGGCGGAGTCGGGGGATTCGGCCGACTCGGTGGCGTCGACGGAGCAGGCCGAGCCCATCGACCCGGCCGTGCCCACCGACCCGAGCGCGGCGGTCGGGCTCTCCGGGTCCACGGACTCGACGGCACCGGAGAAGCCGGGCGGCGCTGAGCGCGGTGCGTCGGCAGACTCGCCCGTGACGGCGAGCCCGGCCGCGCCCGCGAGCTTCGCCGCGACGGCGGACTCCGGGGAGCCGCTCGCGCCCATCGACCCCGCCGCGCCCGTCGATCCGACGCTGATCGTGCCCAGCCCCGGGCTCGGTGCGCCGGAACCGGCGGACTCGGGCTTCGGCGGGCCGGGCGGCGGAGCGCTGCGCGGCCTCGCGGGGCCCGCGACGGCCCTGCTGGCACTCGGCCTCGGCGCGCTGTTCACCTCGGGTTCCGCGCTCCTCATCGCGCAGCGCCTCGCCGGTCCCGGCGACCCGGTTCAGGCCGTTCCGCTGCTCGTGTGGCACGCGAGCGGGACCACGCTGCTGGCGCCGGTGCTGCTGGCGGTCGTCGTCCGGCTCGTCGTGCCGCTGCTGCGCGCCAGGAAGACGCTGCGGCCCGCCGTCCTCGCGGCCTACGACGAGCCGCCGACGACGGACTCGCCGCGCACCGGACAGATCACCACCGCGCTGGCGGGAGCACGGCTCACCGAGGCCGGCACCGGCGTCATCGGCACGCTGGCCCTCGCCGCGGCGCTCCAACTGCTGGTCGCGCTGGTCGGCGCGCTGGTCAGTGGGGAGTCGCTGACGGCGGCGAGCGCGGATCTGGGCATGGTCGGCTCCCGCCTCGGCGAGATGCTGCAGAGCCTCGGCGGCTGGCTCACCACGGCCTTCCTCGTGGGCCTGGTCGCGCTGGGACGCAGCGCGTACACCTCGCCGGCCCGGCGGCGCACCGTCGGCGTGCTGTGGGACATCGGCACCTTCTGGCCGCGCGCCGCCCACCCGCTCGCCCCGCCGTGCTACGCCGAGCGCGCCGTCCCCGACATCGAGGCGCGCGTGCGCACCTGGCTCGCCGCGGACCCCGCCCGCCGACTGGTCCTCTCCGCGCACTCCCAGGGCACGATCCTCGCCGCGGCGGCCCTGTGGCAGCTCGACCCCGCGACGCGGGGCCGGGTGGCCCTGCTGACCTACGGCTCGCCGCTGCGCCGCCTGTACGGGCGGTTCTTCCCCGCGTACATGGGCCCCGACCAGCTGATGCGGCTCCAGCGGGACATGCCGCGGTGGGACAACCTCTTCCGCCTCACCGACCCGATCGGCGGCCCGGTCCGCATCCCCGCGTGCGCGGGCAGTCCGGCCCCCGACCAGCCGGCGTTCCCGGACCCGCTGTCGTTCGGGCGCAGCGAGGAGTACCCCATCCTGGTGCCGGTGAACGGGCACTTCGACTACCGGCTCGACCCGCGCTTCCTCGTCGCTCGCGACGCTCTGCTGCGCGCGATCGAGGACGCCCCGGCGGCCGTCGGCTGACGGCCGGGTACCGACCGGCTACGGCAGGTCCTCGGGGAGCAGCAGTTGCAGCTGCTCCGTCGTCGCGTCCGGCAGCTGGGCGACGCGGACCGCGTGGTGCTCGACCATCGTCTCGAAGACCTGGCGGGCCGTCCGCCCGTTGCCGAACGCGGGGCCCTTGGGCAGGGCCCCGAAGTGGGCCAGCAGGGCGTCGGCGGTGGCCTCGGCCAGCTCGTACTCGTGCTCCTCGGCCTGGGTCTGCGCGATCCGCAGCAGCTCCTCGGCCGTGTAGTCGGGGAAGCTGATGGTGCGCGAGAAGCGGGACGCCACGCCCGGGTTGGCGGCGAGGAAGCGCTCCATCTCGGAGGTGTAGCCGGCGACGATGACCACGACCTCGTCGCGGTGGTCCTCCATCAGCTTCACGAGCGTGTCGATCGCCTCGCGGCCGAAGTCGCGGCCGGGATCCTCGGGGGCCAGCGCGTACGCCTCGTCGATGAACAGGACGCCGCCGCGCGCGCGGTCGAACGCCTCCGCCGTGCGCAGCGCGGTGGAGCCGATGTGCTCGCCGACGAGGTCCATCCGGGAGACCTCGACGAGGTGGCCGCGCTGGAGCACGCCCAGCGAGGCGAGGATCTCGCCGTAGAGGCGGGCCACCGTCGTCTTGCCGGTGCCGGGGGAGCCGGTGAAGACCAGGTGGCGCCTGAGCGAGGGCGCCTTGAGGCCCGCCTGGCGACGCCGCCGGCCGACCGAGATCAGGTCGATCAGCGTGCGGACCTCCTGCTTGACGGTCCCGAGGCCCACCAGCGCGTCGAGGTCCGCCAGCGCCTCCTCCGCCGGACGGCAGTCCGGGATCGGGGCGATCTGCGGCAGCCCGGACGCCAGCGGCTGCGCCGGGACGAGCGCCCGGGCGCGCACCAGCGCGGCGCCGGGCAGGGTCGTGGCCAGCGGCGGCTCGTCGGCGCGGGGCACGCCGAGGGGGACGGCCCGGCCGGTGACCGGTGCGAGGGTGGGCTTCGCGTCGTCCGAGGTGCAGGCCTCCGCCACGGGGCCGGGCTCGGAGAACTCGAAACCGCCGCGCGCGTTCTGCTCGGCCCGGCAGCGGGTCAGCACCGTCGGGCAGCCGTCGATGACGTGGAAGCCGTAGCCCTTGCCGTGCGTGGCCCGGCACTCCTCGAACGTGCCGCGCCCGCCCGCGGAGACGTAGACGCCCGCCTCGCCGCTGCCGCGCAGCATGCAGCCGCGCAGCACCGGGTCCGCGCCGCGGGTGACGATGACGCCGGTCGCGGTGTCGGCGATCTCGCAGTCCGTCAGCAGACCACCGCTGCCGTGGTCGCGGAACCAGACGCCGGTGGTCGCGTCCTGGGCGGTCACGCGGTCCAGGCGCACCGTCGCGCCGGAGCTGACCGACACGGCCGTGCCGCGCACCTGGCTGAGTGTGCAGCCTGACGCTTCCGCCGCGGAGCCGCGGTCCAGCACGAAGAGCCCGTCCGGCACGTCCTGGATCCGGCAGTCCGTCAGCTTCGCGCTCGCGCCGGAGATGACCCAGACGGCGGGGTAGTCGCCGGTGCTGTCGAGCAGCTCGCAGCCGTCGGCCTCGACGGCGGTGTCGGTGTCCCAGACGGACAGGCCGTTGCGCCCGAAGGAGCGCAGCCTGCTGTCGGTGAGCGTGAGCCGGGCCCGGCCGCGCAGGTCGGCGGCGTTCTCCGGGATGTCGTGCAGCCGGCAGCGGTCCAGCCGCAGCGTGGCCGCGCCGTCCAGGGTCAGGCCGTTGTCCGAGACCCGGGAGACGGTGCAGTCGACGAGCACGCCCTCGGCCCGGTCGTCGGCCTGGACGCCGTTGCCGTCGACCTCGGTGAACTCGCAGCCCTCCGCCTCGATCCGGCTGCCCTCGCCGGTCAGCACCAGCCCGGCCCCGGAGGTGCGGCGCACCTTGCCGCGCAGCAGGCGGAGCGCGCCGCCCGCGCGGACCACCACGCCGGACTGGCCGGTCCCGTCGATCTCGCAGTCCTCGACCAGCGCCTGCGCCGCCTCCGAGACGCGCACGCCGAGGCCGCCCAGGTTCTCCACCTTGGTGGTGCGGACGACCGGCCGGGCCTCGCCGCGGATCTCGATGCCGACCGAGGAGCGGGTCGAGATCCGGCACTCCGTCAGCTCGGGCGCCCCGGCCGCGATGACGACGGCGGGCGCGGAGCCGTCCTGGCCCTCCAGGACCAGCCCGTGCACGGCCGCCGAGGCCAGCACGATCAGCGCGCTGCCGGCCGACGGCTCGATCCGCACCGTGCCCGGTCCTTCGGCGCTGCGCAGCGTCAGAGCCTTGTCCAGCACGATGTTCTCGCGGTAGACGCCCGCCCCGAGGGCGACCGTGTCACCCGGTTCGGCGGCCGCCAGCGCCTCGGCGACGGTGGCGTACTCGCCGGAGCGGCGACGCCAGCGCGAGGCGCCGTCCAGGGTCACCCGCACCACGCCTGCTCCCATGACGATCCGGTGCCCCCAGCTCTCTCGTCCTGCCGCTGCGTCAGCCCACGGTACTGCGTCCGGCACGCTCGCCCGACCCTCTTCCTCCGACATCGATGACAACGAGCGTGACGACGATCGGTCGCCGCCCGCAAGGATGACCTGCTGTGATCGGAACTGATCAGTCGGGGTGCGACCGGTCAGTCGGCCTGGGGCAGCGGCCCGGACTCCAGTACGGTCAGCTCGTCGCCGACGCCCAGGGTGCCGTAGGGGGCCTGCGGGACCAGGTGCATGCCGAAGGCGGCGCTCTTGGCGAAGCGGCGGCGCTTGCGCAGCGTGCGCAGCGGCTGCGGGCCCGTGAAGACCCCGGCCTCCTGGTCGACGGTGGTGATCACACAGCGGCCGCACTGCTGCACGACCTCGAACTCCACCGCGCCGATCCGGATCCGGAGCCAGCCGGTCTCCGCCCACGGCACAGGCTCGTCGAGCACGAGGTTCGGCCGGAACCGTTCCATCGGGAGCGGGCCGGCGCCGGCGGCGTCCTCGGGGTGGTCCTGTGCGATCAGCGCGTTGAGGGCGTCGAGGGAGGCGGTCGTGGTGAGCAGGAAGGGGTAGGCGTCGGCCAGGCTGGTGGTCGCGGGGCAGGGCCGCCGGTGCGGGTCGTCGAGGTGGACCAGCCGGACCTCGCGGTCGAGCAGCTTGCCGAACCAGTCGGCGACGTCCGGGTCCGCGACGACCGGTGCGGTGAAGCCGTCGCCGAAGATCGAGACGGGCGCGAGCGCGGCCGGGTCCGGCGTCTCGACGCGCAGCGGCGCGTCGGCGTCCGGATGGGCGAGCAGCAGCGCGCCGTCGGCGTCGATCCGGGCCTGGAAGCGCGCCAGGCGGGGGTCCTCACGCTGCGTCAGCGCCTCGCCGTCCGGCTGGACGAGCATCCACCGGCGGTCACCCGCGAGCCCCCACGGCTCGACGGAGGCGGTCTCCAGCGCCTGGGCGTGGAAGGACTTGACCGGGTGTATCCGCAGTGCAGTGAGCCGAGTTGCCATGTCTCCATGGTGCCAGTGTTCGAACGTCGCGCGGACGTCGACCGGACGCGAGCCCTGTCGGACGCGTCCGCGGGCGCCGTTCCCGAGGGCACGTGCCCACGGGCACGTTCTCAGGCGCACGTGCTCGGGGGCACGTCAGGGGCGCGGGAATTCCCGCGCCCCTGAGCGACTGCGACCTCCCGTGACGCCTCAGTAGCCGCGCTGCTGGGGGTAGTGCTGGGGGTAGCCGTACCCGCCCTGGGTCTGCGGCGGAGCCGGCCGCAGCGGGGCCACGGGGGCGACCGGCGCGGTGTACTGGGACGGCGCGCCACCGTAGTTGGGCTGCTGGGGGACGTACGGCTGGGGCGCGGGGTACTGCGCCGGAACCGGTGTGGGCGGGGTGTAGCTGGGACTGCTCGGTCCGGGGCCCAGGGCCAGGCGCGACGTCGGCATGGCCGGCAGGTTGCTGCCCGACCCGAAGGACGAGCCGTAGCCGCCGCCGTAGGAGGAACCGTACGAGGATCCGTACGCGGACGAGCCGAAGCTGTCGTAGCTCGCCGGGGGGAGCGCGGCGGGCACGTTGATCGGCGCGATCTGGGGAACCCCCCGCTCAGCCACGAGGCTGTCGTAGATGGGGGTGTCCGAGGCAAAGGACGGAGCGTAGTAACCGACTCCGTCGTAGGAGCGGGAGGTCATGACGCATACGGTAAGCCCACAACATGCCTGCTGAGGAGAGTGTCACCACAGGTAGTTGCGGGGATTGCCGAGCTTTTGACTCGCGCGGCTGCCCGAAGTGGTGAAAAACGGTCAGATCGGCAGCAGAGTGTGCGGTGAAACGGTCGCTTTGTTGATGCAATGTTTACCGGACGGACGCACTCCGCCCTCCTCGGGGCAGTGACCCGAGGAGGGCGGAAGGGGGTTTTCGGTCGCGTGCGCGAGGGGTGCGCCCCGCGCGGCGCAGGGGCCGGGTCAGTCGCCCGTCTTGGGCGGCTGGTTGTCCCTGCGGCGCAGGTAGCGCTCGAACTCGCGGGCGATCGCCTCACCCGACGCCTCGGGGAGGTCGACGGTGTCCTTGGCCTCCTCCAGCTGCTGGACGTACTCGGCCACCTCGCTGTCCTCGGCCGCCAGCTGGTCCACCCCGAGCTGCCAGGCGCGCGCGTCGTCCGGCAGCTCGCCAAGCGGGATGCGGACGTCCAGCAGGTCCTCCAGCTTGTTCAGCAGCGCGAGCGTCGCCTTCGGGTTCGGCGGCTGCGCCACGTAGTGCGGGACCGCGGCCCAGAACGTCGCCACCGGCAGGCCCGCCTGCGCGCAGGCCTCCTGCAGCACCCCGACGATGCCCGTCGGGCCCTCGTAGCGGCTCTCCTCCAGATCCAGGGAGCGCGCCACGTCCGGGTCGGAGGTGACGCCGCTGACCGGAACCGGACGCGTGTGCGGGGTGTCCCCCAGCAGCGCGCCCAGGATCACCACCATCTCGATGCCCAGCTCGTGGGCGACTGCGAGCAGCTCCTGACAGAAGCTGCGCCAGCGCATGCTCGGCTCGATGCCCCGGACCAGCACCAGGTCCCGGGTCTTGGGTTCGGTCACCCGGACCACCGAGAGCCGGGTCGTCGGCCAGGTGATCCGCCGGATCCCGCCGTCCAGCCACACCGTCGGGCGGTTCACCTGGAAGTCGTAGTAGTCCTCCGCATCCAGCTCGGCGAAGACCTTGCCGCCCCAGGTGTCGTCCAGATGCGCGACCGCGGTGGATGCGGCGTCCCCCGCGTCGTTCCAGCCCTCGAACGCGGCCACCATGACCGGGTCGATGAGCTCGGGCACGTCCTCAAGCTCGACCACCCCGGTGCCTCCCTCCACACTTGCCAGGCTGTGCCGGGATCCGGCTCGACCGAGCCGTCCCACGGACTGTAAGTGCCCAGCGTACGGGCAACCATGCCTGCGGTGCGGCGGCTTAACCGGTGGTTCGCCGAGGGCCGACAGACCGCAACCCGGGTGGGCCGGACGGGTCCGCTGGCCGGGACCGGCGTCCCACCTGGCGGAATCCGGAGGAGCCGAATGTGGCGGCTGCAATACGCTGGGCCTCGTGCGCCCGCGACCGAGTGGGCGCAAAGCCGACAGCCGTCGCACACAGGGAGCCCCTCATGGCCGTTTTCGTTCCCCCTGCCGCCCAGGAGCGCGCCGACGCGCTGCGCGAGGCGCTCGCCAGCCGAGTCGTGGTCGCGGACGGGGCCATGGGAACCATGCTCCAGGCCAGGAACCCGACGCTGGACGACTTCCAGGGGCTCGAGGGCTGCAACGAGGTCCTGAACGTCACCCGCCCCGACATCGTCCGCTCCGTCCACGAGGCGTACTTCGCCGTGGGCGTCGACTGCGTCGAGACCAACACCTTCGGCTGCAACCTCTCCGCCTTCGCCGAGTACGACATCGCCGACCGCATCCACGAGCTGGCCGAGGCCGGGGCCCGACTGGCGCGTGAGGTCGCGGACGGGTTCGCCGCCGAGGACGGCCGCCAGCGCTGGGTGCTCGGCTCGATCGGCCCCGGCACCAAGCTTCCGACCCTCGGCCACATCACGTTCGAGGCGGTGCGCGAGGGCTTCCGCCAGAACGCGGCCGGCCTGATCGCGGGCGGCGCCGACGCCCTGCTGATCGAGACCGCGCAGGACCTGCTCCAGGTCAAGGCGGCGGTCCTGGGCGTCAAGCAGGCGCTGACCGAGTCGGGCCTGAGCCTGCCCGTCTTCGCGCAGGTGACCATGGAGACGACCGGCACGATGCTGCTGGGCTCCGAGATCGGCGCGGCGCTGACCGCGCTGGAGCCGCTCGGCATCGACTTCATCGGTATGAACTGCGCCACCGGTCCGGCCGAGATGAGCGAGCACCTGCGCTACCTGGCCCGGCACGCCAAGGTGGGCCTGTCCTGCATGCCGAACGCGGGCCTGCCGATCCTGGGCAAGGACGGCGCGGTCTTCCCGCTGAGCCCCGAGGAGCTCGCGGACGCCCACGAGACCTTCGTGCGCGAGTACGGGCTCTCCCTGGTCGGCGGCTGCTGCGGCACCACGCCGGAGCACCTGCGGCAGGTCGTCGAGCGCGTCCAGGGCCTCCCGGTCACGCGCCGCACCCCCGAGCCGGAGCCCGGCGCGTCCTCTCTCTACCAGTCGGTGCCGTTCCGCCAGGACACGTCCTACCTGGCGATCGGTGAGCGGACGAACGCGAACGGGTCGAAGAAGTTCCGCGAGTCGATGATCGCGGGCGACTGGCAGGCGTGCGTGGACATCGCGCGCGAGCAGATCCGCGAGGGTGCCCACTTCCTGGACCTGTGCGTGGACTACGTCGGCCGTGACGGCGTGGCGGACATGCGCGAGCTGGCCGGACGCCTGGCCACCGCCTCCACCCTGCCGATCGTGCTGGACTCGACCGAACCGCCGGTGATCGAGGCCGGTCTGGAGCTGCTGGGCGGTCGGGCGGTGCTGAACTCGGTCAACTTCGAGGACGGCGACGAGCCTGGCAGCCGCTTCGACCGCATCGCCTCGCTCGCCCGGCAGCACGGCGCCGGCCTGATCGCGCTGACCATCGACGAGCAGGGCCAGGCCCGCACGGCGGAGACCAAGGTCGCCGTCGCCGAGCGCCTGATCGCGCAGCTGACCCGCGACTACGACATCCCT
>NZ_BBPQ01000087.1 GCF_000787855.1 Streptacidiphilus anmyonensis
TTGACTCAGTGAACTGGCCACCACGTCGTCCTACGGCGCGGCCGGTTACTCGCACCATAAGGGTACTCAGTGCCATCTGCCAAGGCACTGAGTGCCATGGCCTACGTCACTGCGCCGCCATCACCGTGCTGTCATCACCGCGGCGTCGAGCAGGGGGCCGAGTTCGTCCGAGACCGTGGTCAGGGCGCTGATGTCGCGCTCCGCGCGGGAGATGAGCAGGGCGCCCTCGAGGGAGCTGACCATGAGCGTGGCGAGGGTCGCGCCGCGCGCGTCGGGGACGCCGAGTTCGACGAGGGCCGCGGCGAGGGGCTCGCGCCAGCAGGCGAAGGCCCGGGCGGCGGCGGTGCGGGCGGAGTCCGTGGCGTCGGCGCAGTCCACGGTCACGGCCGCGACGGGGCAGCCGAAGGCGAAGTCGGTGGCCAGGCACTCCTCGGTCCACTGCGCGATCAGGGCGGCGAAGAGCCGGCTCGGCCGGCGGTCGTCGGCCGGCAGCGCGGCGAGGTTGCGGGTGACGCGGCGCGCGGCGTAGCGGCCGGCCCAGGTGACGGCCTCGCCGACGAGCTGGTCCTTGCCGCCGGGGAAGTAGTGCTGAAGCGAGCCGCGCGGGGCCTCGGCGTGCGCGGCGACGTCGCGCATGCCCGTCGCGCCGACGCCGTCGCGGCGGATCAGCTGCGCCGCGCTGAACACCATGCGCTCGCGCGGCGAGTACGTGCGCGTCCCCTGCTCGGTCATGGCACCAGCCTATCGACGGAGGTCCGGACGAGGAGGTCACCGGGGATCGCGAAGACCCCGGTGATTCCGTCCCGGTCGGCTGTCCTGCGGACGAGGGTGAGGCCCCGGCCGACGGCGGTCAGCAGGCGGCCGCGTCCGTGCTCGACCTCGGCCACGACCCGGGTCACTCCCCGCCGCGCGGCCCGCTCCACCAGGGCGGCGGTCAGGGCCCGGCCGAGACCCCGGCGCTGCCAGGCGTCGACGACCAGCAGGGCGAGCTCGGCGGTGTGTCCGTCGCTCGGGCCGTAGGGCTGGGCGAGGCTGCCGAGCGCGACCAGTTCGCCGCCCGCCCCGGCGCGCACGGCGAGGGCGTCGTGGCGCTCGGGCGGGCCGGCGAGCAGCTCGTCGAGGTGGCGGGCCGGGAAGGCGGGGAGCGGAGCGCGGAACCGGTGCCGGACGGAGGCGACCGAACAGGCGGCGAAGAGGCGCTGCACGTCGGAGCGGTCCTCGGGGCGGACCGGCGTGATGCGCCAGGAGTGCCGGGAGTCGAGGCCGACGGGGGTTTCCATGACGGCTGTCATAGTTCCATTATTATGACGTTGGTCATAGTCTGCGCAAGAGTCTGCGCAAGAGACGGCGGCGGGAAGGGGTACGGCGATGTCGGATCTGGTGGGATTCCTCGGGCTGGGCGTCATGGGCGGGCCGATGGCCCTCAACCTCACGCGGGCGGGCACACCGCTGGTCGTCTGGAACCGCACCGCCGCCCGGACCGAGCCGCTGCGCGCGGCGGGCGCGCGCGTCGCCGCCGAGCCGGAGGAGGTGTTCCGCGACGCGCGGACCGTGCTGCTGATGCCCTACGACGCGGACGTCGCCGACGCGATGCTGGCGCGCGGGACGGAGGAGTTCGCGCGGCGCGTCGACGGGCGCACGATCGTGCACATGGGCACCGCCGAGCCGGAGTGGTCACGGGCCCTGGAGGCGGAGATCCGCGCGGCCGGCGGCCACTACGTCGAGGCGCCCGTCTCCGGCTCCCGCGTCCCCGCCGAGCAGGGGCAGCTGGTCGCGATGCTCGCGGGGGAGCCGGAGGCGGTGGCGCGGGTGCGGCCGCTGCTGGGGCCGCTGTGCCGGGAGGCCTTCGCGTGCGGACCCGTGCCGGGTGCGCTGCTGATGAAGCTCGCGGTCAACGTCTTCCTGATCACGACGGTCACCGGACTCGCCGAGTCGTTCCACTTCGCCGCCCGCCACGGCCTCGACCCGGCTCTGCTGCGCGACATCCTGGACGCCGGGCCGATGGCGAGCGCGGTGTCCCGTCTCAAGGCGCAGAAGCTGACGGACGGCGACTTCTCGGTCCAGGCGGGCATCCTGGACGTGTTGAAGAACAACCGCCTGATCGTCGAGGCGGCGCGGGCGGCCGGCATCGCCTCGCCGCTGCTGGACGTCTGCCACGCGCTGTACGCGGAGACGGCGCAGCTGGGCTGCGGCGCGCAGGACATGGTGGCCGTCCTGCGCGCCGTCGAGGCCCGGAGCGACGCGGGCTGAGCCGGGCCGGCCCGGCTCAGCCCGTCCGTCAGCTCGTCTGCGCGGCGATCCGGTCGCGCAGGCCGGTGAGGATCTTCGCCGCCTGCGCCAGCCCGGCCTGTTCGCAGCGGGCGATGCCCGCGCCCAGACGCTGCAGCGCGGCATCGCGGCGCTGCAACGGACCGGCCTCGACCACGGCCGCCAGCCGCAGCGACTCGGCCCGCGGCTCCTCGGCCTCCTGGCCGACCGCCGTGTAGATCACGATCGACTGCTCGAACGCGGCCAGCGCCTCCTCGGGCCGCTGAGCCTCCGCGTAGGCGCGGCCCCGCTCGTAGTGGGCGGCGCCCGTGACGAACCAGGCGGTCACCTCGAGGCCGGCGGCGACCGCCTCCGCCCCGACGCGCTCGGACTGGGCGATCCGGGCCAGCGCCTCGTCCAAGGCGTCCGCGCCGCCTGCCTCCATCAGCTGACGGGCCAGCTCGCGCAGCGTCGCCGCCATCTGGTCCGCGCGCGGCGCGACCGCGTGGGAGGTCAGCGCCCGCTCCAACGCCGCACGGGCGGCGTCGAGTCGGCCCGCCTCGGCCAGCGCGACAGTGGCCTCGCAGGCCGCCATGGTGTGGACGTCCTGGTTCTCCCAGCCCGAGACGGCGTCGGCGAGGCGGAGGAACTCCTCGGCGGCGTCGCGGTGTTCGTCCAGTGCGCGCAGGCCCCGTGCGAGGTCCAGCCGCAACTGGGCGCGGAGCGTCTCCTCCAGCCCTGAGGCGTCCGCGTCGGCGACGGCCGACTCCAGCACGGCGACGGCGTCGCCGGTGTGCCCGGAGCGGCGCAGCATGTTGGCCAGGTTGAGCCGGGCGGACACGGCGTCCTCGACGTCGCCGCCGCGGTCGAAGCGCGCGGCGGCCTCGGTCAGCGCCCGGACGGCGCCGTTGTTGTCGCCGGACATCGCACAGGCCTGACCGAGCATCATGGAGGCCGGTCCGTACGGGAACGACCCGTCCGGCCAGCGGGCCGCCTCGCCCAGCGCACGGTGGAACACCTCGACGGCCTCCTGCGGGCGCTGCTGCTGCATCCGCACCTGCCCGAGCAGCACCAGCGCGCGCGGCGCGCGCCACGGCTGCTCCGCCTCCTCCAGCAGCCGCAGCGCCTCCAGCAGCGCCTGCTCGGCCTCCTCGGGCCGCCCCAGCCGTGCGGCGACGTCCGCCCGGTACTGGAGCGTGAGCGAGACCCGGTGCGGCATGCCGAGCCCGGCCGCCGACTCCCGCAGGGCCGCGTTCTCGGTCTCGAACCGGGCGAGGGCCTCCTCCACGGTCGGCACGGGGTCGGTCCCGTGCGGTTCCGTCCCGTCCGCGGCCTGGAGGGCGCGGTAGAGGGCGTGGTGGGCCGCGTAGGTGCGGCTTTGGAGGACCGTCAGCAGGCCGGCCGGGTCGGTCGCGTCGGGGTCCGCGGCGCGGAGGGAGACGGCGGCCTCGCGGAGCCGGTCCAGGGCCGCCCAGTCGGTGCGGCCGTCATCGGGTTCCGAGTCGACGACCGCCAGGCGGGCCAGCCCGGCGATGCGGCGGCCCTCGTGTCCCGACTCGGTGAAGAGCGCGACGGCGCGCTCCATCTCGGCACGGGCGGCGACGCGGTCGCGGCGCTCCATCGCCTCGGCGGCCCGCTGCTGGGCGACCTCGCCCCGGAGCAGGGCGAGCGGGCCGATCGCGGCGTCGTCGGGCAGGACGAAGCCCTCGGCCTCGATCAGCTCGGCGACGCGCAGCCAGAACGCGTTCGCGTCCGGGTGTCCGGACCGGTACAGCTCCCTTGCCTGGCGCACGAGTTCGACGAAGTCCCGCGGAGTCTGCGCCGCCCCGGGACGCGCGGTCGCGGGACCCGGACCCGCGGGACGGGCGGGCGCCGGGACCGCCCCCGGCACGGGCGCGCCGGACTGCCGGCCGGGCAGGGCAGGCGCGCGGACACCGAGCGCCAGCGGCTCGGCCAGCAGCGGCTGCTGGCCGACGCGGGCGCGGACGCGCGCGCTGACGCCGTCGGTGCCGTTGCGGGCGTCGAAGCGCCCGGCCAGCTCCTCGTTCAGCGCGCGGACGTGTGCGAGCAGCGAGGCGACCGTCCAGTTGGCGCCGGGCGGGCCGCTGACCGGCAGTTCGCCGTGGCCGTCCGCGTCCAGGCGGGTCAGCAGCAGCTGCACGCCGGAGCGGAAGTTGAGCAGGCCCAGCGGGTTGCCCTCGGTCGCCCACAGGTCGCGGTTCTCGGCCAGGATCTCCAGGCCGCGTGCCTCGTTGCGGGTCAGCGCGCAGAACTCGACGTGCAGGCCGACCTCGGTGGTCTGGCTGGTCTTGCCACGGGAGAAGCGGTAGCCGACCAGGTGGCTGGAGCGCGCCTCGTCGAGCCGGCCCGCGCGGACGAACGGCAGCAGCGCGTGCGCGTGGCTGGACCACGGCTCCTCGCTGCAGGTGCTCTCGCCCTCCAGGACGGGCTTCCAGATCTCCAGCGCCCGCGCGTCGTCGCCGCGGTGCGCGTGGAAGTCGGCACGGCTGCGCAGCTCACAGGCCACGCAGTCGCTGTACCGGGTGCGCGGCCGGGCGGTCCACAGCTCGAAGGCGTCCTCGACGCTTGTGCCGGCCGGGCCGCCCAGGTGCCAGGCCAGGTAGAAGCGCTGCGCGTAGTACGGCTGGAGGCCCAGCTCCGCCTTCACGTAGCGGGACTTCATCTCCTCGTCCCAGCGGCGCACGGATTCCAGCGGCACCTCGGGCAGCCCCCGGAGCGCCGAGGCGACCCACTTGAACCGCCAGAACAGCTGGGTGCGGGCCCACTCGTTGAACGCCTCGGGCTTGGTGTCCCACAGCTTCAGCACCTTGGCGAAGACCACCGGCGACTTCCGTTGCTCGGCGTCGTAGGTGTACGCCTCCTGGAGGTCCATCAGGGCGACGACGAGCAGGTCGGGGTCGTCCAGCCGCCCGCTCTCGTGCAGTTGCTCGGCCGCCTCCGCGAGCTCCTCGGCGGTGACGGTGCGCTGCTTGCCGTAGGGGCGCTCGTCGTTGGCGCGCAGCGCCTGGACCAGGGCCTCGGGGGTGTCGACGCTCACGACTCGTTCTCCGTCCCGGGACCGTTCTGGGCCCGCTGTTCATGTCCGAGCATGGCGTGGTCGAGCAGGCTGATGAAGGACCGGTTGAGCAGCGCGCTCTCGCTGGCCCGCAGCGGACGGCGGGTCAGCAGCACGGCCTGTCCGTACAGCGCCTCGACGGCGGTGACGGCCAGCTCCCGGTGCGTGATCGTGGCGGCGCGGCGCACCAGCGGGTTGAGGTGGTTCAGCACCAGCTGTGCGCGGGGCGCCTCGGCGCGCAGCGAGCCGAGGATGTCCGCCCACAGGCCGTCCGCCTCCTGGGCCAGCTGCGCGCGGGAGCGCTCGTGCCGGGCCTCGCGGTTGTCCAGCAGCAGGGCGGGCGCGTTGGTCGGGTGGAAGCTGCGCAGCGCCACGTCGCAGTCGAAGCGTCCGACGACCTCGCGGGCGATCGCCAGGAACGCGGACGCGGCGAGCTCGGCGGCCGGGTCGACGGAGTCGAGGTGCGCGGTGACCGTGCCCGGGTCGAGGTCGGCGACGGAGCTGCCCGGTCGGATCTCCGGCAGGCGGTGCACCAGGTCGCGGTCGTAGGTGTAGCCGCCGTTGATCACGCCCAGCCCGGCGGCGCCGGCGACCGGCGCGACCTGCCGGAACTCCTCGACGGTGCGGGTCACCAGGATGACCGGGTGGGTGCGGGCGAACTCGTCGAGGGTGACGTTGCCGTCCGTGGTCTCGAACGGCAGCCACGGCAGCAGCATCTTCAGCAGCTCGTCGTCGTACCGGGCCAGCGACTTGACTGCCAGGTGGTGCACGCCGATGAACCGGTGCAGCAGCGCCGGATCGGTCGCGGACAGCCCCGTCAGCCACTCGCGGATCCGCGCGCCGAGCGCGTCGCGGACGGCGGCGAGCGTCTCGTCCGCGTACAGGCCCTCGCGGGACGCGGTCGGGCGCAGCGCGTCGGTGTCGACCACGCAGCGGACGAAGAAGGCCCATTCGGGCAGGAGTTCGTCGGCCTGGTCGGAGAGCAGCATGCCCTTCAGGTGCACCCGGTGTCCGGCCCGGCGCGACGGCGGCGCGGCGTCCGGCAGCACGTAGGCGACGCCGCGCAGGCCGACGACCGGCAGCTCCAGCTCGATCGTGTCGAGCGGGGCGAAGTCGAAGGTGTCGCGGCAGTACTCCGCGTACGCCTCGCGGCGGGCGAGCGGCGAGGCGTGCTGCGCCGCCCACGGCGGGGTCTGGTTGATCCGCAGCGCACCGCCGTGCGCGTCCTGCACGGTGACGTCGTAGCGCAGGAGGCCGCCGAAGTCCCGTGCGAGGGAGACGACTCGGCCGTGCTGCGTCCACTCGCGGGCGTCGGCGCGCGGCGCGAGGGTGACCGTCGTGCCCGGCTCCGGCTTGGCGCCGGAGGGCAGGGTGCGGATCGTGTACCGGCCGTCGGAGTGGCCGCGCCACTCGATGACCGGCGCGTCCTTGGTCTTCGCGGAGCGGGTGACGACGGTGATCTCGTCGGCGACCACGAAGCACGCCAGCAGGCCGATGCCGAACTGCCCGATGAAGTCACCGCGCGCGGTCGCCAGACCCGCGCCGTCGATCCCGCCGTCCGCACCGCGCTTGGAGCTGCGGCCGATCGTCGCGAGGAAGGTGTGCACGTCCTCCTCGGTCAGGCCGACGCCGGTGTCGGTGACCGTCAGCGTCTCGGCGGCGCGCACGGTGATGGCGGCCGGGGCGTGCGGGTCGAGCAGGCGGCGCGCGGAGATCGCGTCGACGGCGTTCTGCAGCAGCTCGCGCAGGTAGACGCGGGGGCTGGAGTAGAGGTGGTGGGAGAGCAGGTCCACCAGGCCGCGCAGGTCGACCTGGAAGGTGTGCGCGGCCGCGTCCGGGGCGGTGTCGCCGCCGTTGCCTGATCGGTCGTTGCTGGAGCGGTCGTTGCTTGAGCGGTCGTTGCTGGAGCGTTCGAAGAGAGGCACCGTGACGGGTTCTTTCGTGGTCGCGAAGGCGTGGGTTCGATGGGCCGCTGCCCGGGGGGGTGCTCAGGCCGCGCAGCGCGCGCGGTGGGTGCGGAAGGACTGGGCCGGATCGCCGCCGAGGTAGGCCCAGGGCGTCTGGGTGACCGTGCCGTCGAGCGCCTCGAAGAGCGGGCGGGCGAGGTGGTGCTGGCCGGAGAGCGAGAACGCCATCGCGAACGTGTTGTGCACGCCCCGCCAGGTGCGCTCAGCGCGGTACCCGGGGTGGAACACGGACCGCTGGGCGGCCTCCTGCAGCTCGGCCATCACGTTCGGCCCGCTCATGTACGCGCGCCCCTGCGCGCCGCCGCCCAGGTCCAGCCAGCGCTCCAGGTGCGCTCGCGCCACGAGCTCGCCCAGCGGGCTGCCGGGCGCGGCCGCGAGCATCGACGCCCGGGCGAAGGCGTGCATCTCGGCGTGCGAGCCGCCCCACTTCTCGCAGACCTGCTGCAACCGCTGCCGGTGCGAGGCCGGATGCCCCGGCGCACGCCGCAGCGCCGCCTCGAAGCGGTAGCGCGTCACGTCCTTGTCCAGCGAGGCGCCGCGCGCGCTCATCTGGAGGAAGTACCAGGGCGCGAGCCAGGTCGGCTCGCGCTCGGCGACCTCCAGCAGCTGCTCCTCCGCGAGGGAGAGCCGCTCGAGGAACACGTCCCACTGGTCCCGCGTCACGTTCCGGGCGCGGGCCCCGCTACGGGCCTCCCACGCCCACATGACCTGCCGCGCGCCGGACAGCAGCAGGGGCAGCGGGTCACCCGCGTCGGCGGCGATCGCCTGCGGCACCCACTCCTCGACCCCGCCGACCTCGGCCGCGGCCGTGACCAGCGTCGTCTGCTCCACCTGGTCCGCCGCGCCGCGCAGGCTCTGCCGCAGCGCGGGCCAGTCCCGTGCCGCGGCCTGCCCGATCACCTCGCGCAGCAGCGGATCCCCGAACGCGGGATCCAGCACGGGCACGGCCTCCAGGCCTCTGCCCGCAACCCGCGCACTCCCGGCGGCATCCTTGCGCCACCGTCCGAACAGCCCCATCGTGCCTGGTCCCCCTCACTCGACCGCTTTCGCGGGAGTTCCTATCATGAGCCCCCGACACGTCCGTGGCCGACCCGTTTTCTTGGTCCTGGGAGGGGAAGCCCGGGCTCGGGGAGGAGGACCTCCGGGCTCAGACCAGGTGGTACAGGACCACGGCCGCGGCGGCGGTGATGGCTGCTCCGCTCAGGATGCCTATCGCCGCGCAGACCGGCAGTGAGCGCTTCTCCCTCGCCGCCTGCGAGATCGTCAAAGCGACCGCCCATGGCACGCCGAGCATCGCCGCGAAGAGGAGTGCTCCGGTGGCCTTGGTCGACAGGGCGAGATCGAGCGTCGGCTGCAGCATCCGTCCAGACTGCCCCAACGGCGGTGGACTCCGCAGCGGAATGCCGCGAGGGGCTCCGCGGCCAAGTGCCGTGGAGCCCCTCGCGGGTGACGTTGTGTCAGCCCAGCTGCGCCAGCGCCTCGTTGAGGGTCTTCGACGGGCGCATCACGGCGGCCGCCTTGGCCGGGTCCGGCTGGTAGTAGCCGCCGATCTCGGCCGGGGAGCCCTGGACGGCATTGAGCTCGGCGACGATGGTCGCCTCCTGCTCGGTGAGGGTCTTCGCCAGCGGGGCGAAGCCCTCGGCGAGGGCCGCGTCGTCGGTCTGCTTGGCCAGCTCCTGGGCCCAGTACATGGCCAGGTAGAAGTGGCTGCCGCGGTTGTCGATGCCGCCGAGGCGACGCGTCGGGGACTTGTCCTCGTTGAGGAAGGTGCCGGTGGCGCGGTCCAGGGTGTCGGCCAGGACCTTGGCGCGGGCGTTGCCCGTCGCGCCGGCGAGGTGCTCGAAGGAGGCGGCCAGGGCGAAGAACTCGCCGAGGCTGTCCCAGCGCAGGTAGTTCTCCTTGAGCAGCTGCTGGACGTGCTTGGGAGCGGAGCCGCCCGCGCCCGTCTCGAAGAGGCCGCCGCCGGCGATCAGCGGGACGATCGAGAGCATCTTGGCGCTGGTGCCCAGCTCCAGGATCGGGAACAGGTCGGTGAGGTAGTCGCGCAGCACGTTGCCGGTGACGGAGATGGTGTCCTCGCCGCGGCGGATGCGCTCCAGCGAGAAGGCCGTGGCCTCGACCGGGGACATGATCTCGATCTGCAGGCCCTCGCCCCCAAGCTCGTCCTGCGCAGTGTGCTCCGGGAGGTACTGCTTGACCTTGGCGATCAGGTTCGCGTCGTGGGCGCGGGTCTCGTCCAGCCAGAAGACGGCCGGGGAGCCGGTGGCGCGGGCGCGGGAGACGGCCAGCTTGACCCAGTCGCGGATCGGCAGGTCCTTGGTCTGGCAGGCGCGGAAGATGTCGCCGGCGGCGACGTTCTGCTCCAGCACGACCTCGCCCTCGGTGTCGACCAGGCGGACCACGCCGTCGGCGGCGATCTCGAAGGTCTTGTCGTGGGAGCCGTACTCCTCGGCGGCCTGGGCCATCAGGCCCACGTTCGGGACCGAGCCCATGGTGGCCGGGTCGAACGCGCCGTGCGCGCGGCAGTCGTCGATGACGACCTGGTAGACGCCCGCGTAGCTGCTGTCCGGCAGGACGGCCAGGGTGTCGGCCTCCTTGCCGTCCGGGCCCCACATGTGGCCGGAGGTGCGGATCATGGCCGGCATCGAGGCGTCGACGATGACGTCGGACGGCACGTGCAGGTTGGTGATGCCGCGGTCGGAGTCGACCATGGCCAGGGCCGGGCCCTCGGCGATCTCGGCGTCGAAGGAGGCCTTGATGGCGTCGCCCTCGGGCAGCGCGGAAAGGCCCGCCAGGATGGCGCCGAGGCCGTTGTTCGGGTTCAGCCCGGCGGCGGCCAGGGTGGCGCCGTACTGGGCGAAGGTCTTCGGGAAGAAGGCGCGCACGACGTGGCCGAAGATGATCGGGTCGGAGACCTTCATCATGGTGGCCTTCAGGTGCACCGAGAACAGCACGCCCTCCGCCTTGGCGCGGGCGACCTGCGCGGCCAGGAACTCGCGCAGCGCGCCGACGCGCATCACGGAGGCGTCGACGACCTCGCCGGCCAGGACCTTGACGGTCGGGCGCAGCACGGTGACGGTGCCGTCGTTGGCGACGTGCTCGATGCGCAGGGTGTCGTCCTGGGCGACGACCGCGGACTTCTCGCTGTGGCGGAAGTCGTTGACGCCCATGGTGGCGACGTTGGTCTTGGACTCGGCCGTCCACGCGCCCATGCGGTGCGGGTGGGTCTTGGCGTAGTTCTTGACCGAGAGCGGCGCGCGGCGGTCGGAGTTGCCCTCACGCAGGACCGGGTTCACCGCCGAACCCTTGATCTTGTCGTAGCGGGCCTTGACGTCCTGCTCCTCGTCCGTCTTCGGCTCGTCCGGGTAGTCCGGCAGCGCGTAGCCCTGCGCCTGGAGCTCGGCGATGGCGGCCTTGAGCTGCGGGATCGAGGCGGAGATGTTCGGCAGCTTGATGATGTTGGCGGCCGGGGTCTTGGCCAGCTCGCCGAGCTCGGTCAGCGCGTCCGGGATCCGCTGGGCCTCGGTGAGACGCTCGGGGAAGACGGCGATGATGCGCCCGGCGAGGGAGATGTCGCGGGTCTCCACGGTGACGCCGGCCGTGGAGGCGTACGCCTGGATGACCGGCAGCAGCGAATAGGTCGCCAGGGCCGGAGCCTCATCGGTGTGCGTGTAGATGATGGTCGAGTCAGTCACCGGGTACTCCCGCTTTCGCGTCTACCTTCACGTGTGGAACGTCTCGATATCAAGATACATGCTCCGGGAGTCGATCTCGCGGGCCGAGGTCCCGCCAGGCGCTGGCGCGGTGGTGCGGCCCGCCGTCATGCTGTGGGCATGCCGATCACCGTGGAACTGGCCGGGAAGCTTCTCGCCGAGAACTTCGCCCCCTGGGTGCTCGATCTCGGACTGACCGTGGCGGAGACGGGCGAGTCCCACGCGGCGTTGCGGCTGCCCTGGTCCGACCGCCTGGCCCGCGAGGGCGGCGCGCTCTCGGGGCAGGCCCTGATGGCCGCCGCCGACACCGCCGTCGTCGTCGCGGTCGCCTCGGCGCGCGGCGGCTTCGTGCCGATGACGACGGTCCAGCTGTCCACGTCCTTCCAGCGCCCGGTGCTCGGCACGGACGTGCTGGTGACCGCCCGGCTGAGCAAGCTCGGCCGCAGCCTCGCCTTCGCGGACGTCTCACTGACCGCCGAGGGTGCGCTCGCCGCGCAGGCCACGGCGGTGTACGCGCTGCTGGGCTGAGTGCGGATGGGCTGAGCGCGGATGGGCTGAGCGCGGACCGGATCGGCGTCGACGTGCCGCGCGGGCGCGCCGACCCCGGCGCGCCCGCGCGGTGGGCTCCGCACACCGACGGAGCCGGTACCAACCCCTGCTGGTCGTGACCGGTCGTGACGAGTCAGGCGGTGCCGCCGCCGGGGCCCTGGCGGCGGACGTCCTGGACGTGGCGCAGCGCGTCGCGCAGGTCGCCGAGCCAGGTCTCGGCGTTCTCGCCGACCTGGCGGACGCACCACGCGAGGGCGTCGCTGCGGCTGCGGGCCACGCCCGCCGCCACCAGCGTGTCCAGCACCTGGCGTTCCGGCTGGCGCAGCCGCGTCATCGCCGGGACGGCGAGGTGGGTGAACATCACCCGGCGGCCCTCGTGGCGGACGCCCCAGGACACCTTCTTTCCGAACTTCTCCTCCGCCGCGCCGGCGACGCGCATGCGCTGGGCGCGCGTGCTCTCCCGGTACTCCGCGACGGCGTCCTCGACGGAGGTGGCCTCCTCGGAGGCCGTGTCGGCCGGCAGCGGGCCGACGACCGTGATCTCCTCACGGTCGACGACCACCTCCGGCGTCTCCCCGAACAATCCCTCGGGCAGGTGCGCCGCGAACCACTCCGCGACGGACTCCCCGGACGTGCTCTTCCTGCTCATGTATCGATGATTACATCATTACAAGATTTCGCAAGGCCCTTCTCGCGGCCGACATGCCGGGCGGACGGTCGCCACCTACCCTGGCCCTATGGGAGCCATGGGGACCGTGGCCGCCGGATACACGGTCGAGCTGGAGCCGGAGGTCCGGGCCTGGCTGGAGTTGTTGCCGGGCCGGCTGTTCCGGCGTGTCGAGACCTACGCCGAACTCCTCGCCGAACTCGGACCCGACGCCCCCTCGCCGTTCGCGCGCACGCTCCGCGAGGGCGTCGCCGAGCTGCGGCCGACGCTGGACGGCGTGGCGACCAGGGTCACCTACTGGATCAACGGGGACGAGCGCCGGATCGTGCTGCTCACCGTCTTCCGCAAGACGCGGACGCACGAGGAGGCGCAGATCGAGCGCGCGGTGCGCGCCAAGCTGGAGTGCGAGGCCGCGCACGGCGCCGCGCACGGGATCTTCGTCCGCGAGGGGGCCGGTGGCGGGTGATGAGCGGCGCGAAGCACAGGGTCACGCCGGAACACACCCGCTGGAAGCTCCCGGGGGAGTGGCGCCGGGTGGACGGCCACCGCGAGTCGCTGGAGTTGGAGCAGGAGCGCCAGGAGCACCGGCTGACCATGGCGTTGGCGAAGGTGGTGCATGACCGCCGGGTCGCCCTCGGTCTCTCGGTGGCCGAACTCGCCTCGCGGATCGGCCTGTCGCGGGCGACGGTCGAGCGCATCGAGGGCTCCGACGTGGTCGTGACGCTGGCGCTGCTGACCCGGCTTGCCTCCGGCCTCGACGCCTCGCTGCGCTTCGCCGTCGACGCGCACGGCGCGACGGTCTCGCTGGTGGGGGAGGAGCAGACACGCGTCTGACGTGTCGTCAGTATCCGCTGCGCAGCGTCCGCAGGGTGAAGCCCCGTCCCGCCGGGTCGATGCGGCGCGTCGCCTGCTTGAAGAGGTACTCCGCGCGCTCGTAGGAGAGCCGGCGTCGGCCCGTCTCCGGGCACAGGTCCGCGGCGTCGGCGGGCGCGCGGGCCGGAGCCGGTCGGCGGGCGCTGAGGAAGAGCGGGCCGCGTGCCCGGCCTTCGGTCAACTCGGCGACGAGTGGGCCGGTCTCGGGGTGCCAGCAGACGAACGCCCGCCCCGAGCGGGCGCGGTGGCGCGACGGGTCCAGGTCCTCCACGTCCAGTGCGAGCACGGCGGCGACCGTGGCGCCGGACTCGTGCAGCACCCGCCACAGCGCGCGGTCGCGTGCCGGGACGGTCGGGTCGCGCAGCAGGGAGCGCAACCCGGGCCCGGGGAGCGGGCCTCGGTGCGCCGTCGCCGGTACGGCGCGCCGGGGAACCGCGTCGGCCGGCGTCTCGCGTCCGGCCCAGGCGCAGAAGGAGCGCAGCGCGGCCCGGTGCCGGTTCCAGGTCGCCGGGGCCGAGTCGCCCCACGCCGTGCGGAACACGCGCCCGATCTGATCATCCGTCACCTCGGCCAGTGGGACGGTGTCGCCGAGGCCGGTGCGCAGGCGGCGCAGGGTCTGCGCGTACGAGCGCCGGCTGGAGGCGTCCAATTCGGCGCGTCCGAGGAACGCGTCCGCCGCCGCGCCCAGCGACGGGCCCGGCGCCGTGACGCCCAGCGCGTCCGCGCGGAGCAGCGCGTCTGCGCGGCGCAGCAGGAAGGCGCGTTCGGCGTCGTTGCGGGTGAGTCCGGCCGCACGGCGGAACTCCGTCGTCGCCTCCGCCGTGCGGCCGAGGCGGAGCAGCAGGTCGGCGCGGACGCTCGGCAGCAGATGGTAGTCCTGGAGCGCCGGGTCCAGGTGCAGCGCGTCGACCAGGTCGAGCCCGGCCTGCGGACCCTCCGCCCGGCCCACGGCGACGGCTCGGTTCAGCTGGACCACGGGCGTCGGCAGCAGATGCGCCAACGCCTGGTAGAGCGCCGCGATCTGAGCCCAGTCGGTCTCCTCCGCCGTCCGGGCCTGGGCGTGGCAGACGGCAATCGCCGCCTGCAGCAGGTACGGGCCGGGCGGCCCGGGGCGCTCGCCGGTCGACGGGGGGCCCGCGAGCAGGTCGCGGGCCCGCAGCATCGCCTCGAACCCGCGGCGGATCAGCAGCGGGTCCCAGCGGCCCCGGTTCTGCTCGTGCAGCTGGACCGGCTCCCCGTCGGGGCCGGTTCGCGCGGCCTGCCGGGACGCCTGCAACTCCATGAGCGCGACGAGGGCGTGCGCCTCCGGCTCGCGCGGGGCGAGCCGGGCGAGCAACCGCCCGAGCCGCAGCGCCGTGAGGCACAGGTCCGGCCGGATCAGGTCCTCGCCGGACGTGGCCGAGTAACCCTCGTTGAAGACCAGGTAGACGACTTCGAGTGCGGCGCCGATCCGCTCGCCGAGCTCCTCCGGGCCGGGGGCGCCGCTGAAGTCGACCCGCTGCCGCGCCAGGATGCGTCGGCCCTCGGCGATCCGGCGGGTGACCGTCGTGGCGTCCAGCAGCAGGGCCCGTGCGATCTCCTCGCGGGTGAGTCCGCCCAGCAGGCGCAGGGTGAGGGCGATCCGGGTCCGGGTCGGCAGCGCGGGGTGGCAGGTGAGCAGCAACAGCCGCAGGATGTCGGCCGATTCGTCGGCCTCGTGGTCCTCCCCGTCGCTGCCGGCCCCGCCGTCCTCGCTGGCCGGGTCGTCCCGGGGTTCGGCGGTCTCCAGCGCACGGGCGAGTTCGCCGTGTCCGCGCTCCTCGCGCTCCGCCTGGCGGATCCGGTCCACCGCACGGCGCTTGGCGACGGTGGTCAGCCAGGCGGCCGGGTTCGTCGGGACGCCGGTGGCCGGCCACTGTTCGAGTGCGGCCACCATCGCGTCCTGCGCGAGCTCCTCGGCCGCGCCGACGTCGTGCACCATCCGGACCAGCGCGGCGGTGATCCGCGCCGACTCCAGCCTCCAGACGGCGGAGACCGCCGCGTGGACCTCGGGCGCCGGGGCGGCCGGGTGGCCGCCCCGGGGGCCCGACGGCGCGGTCACGGTCCGAAGACCTGCTGGACGGTGCTCTCGCCGTCGCCCACGATCCGGCGGAAGCGCCGGGCC
This sequence comes from Streptacidiphilus anmyonensis, assembly GCF_000787855.1. Lineage (GTDB taxonomy): Bacteria > Actinomycetota > Actinomycetes > Streptomycetales > Streptomycetaceae > Streptacidiphilus > Streptacidiphilus anmyonensis. Next base: position 15,236 of record NZ_BBPQ01000087.1, read on the forward strand.
AGCTCGACGGCCTCCTCCTTGGAGCCCACCTCCACCAGCGCGAAGCCGGCCACGGCCTCCTTGGCCTCCGCGAACGGCCCGTCGGTGACGGTCAGCTCGTCGCCGCGGGAGACCAGTCGCACGCCCTCCGGGGCGAGGCCGCCGGTCGCCAGCAGGACGCCGGCGGCGGTCATCTCCTCGACGAACGCGGCCATCTCGGTGAAGAGCTTCTCGTCCGGCGCGGGGGTGGTCTCGGTGCTGCGGGCGGTCATCAGGTAGCGCATGGTCCTGCTCCTTCTTCTCCCGGTCGCCGCCCTCCGCGGCGTCCTTCTGCCCCTACGTCGAAGCCGGCCATATGACAGGGAACACCCGACTGACCTGAGCATATCCGTTTTCACCGGCTTTCCGACGTGTTGGGGTAGCAGGATCCGCGAAGGTGCACGTAGCCTGGCCCTAGCCGAGAGCCCCAGGGGAGCGCGGAATGGCACTACTGAAACTGGCAGCGATCCTCCTGGCGGGCGGCGCCACCCTGATACCCGCGGCGACGGCGACCACCTCCACGACCTCCGCCGCGCACACGTCCGCGACCTCCGCCGCGTCCGCGGCCACCGCGCCCGCGCCGGTGGTGCTGGACTGCGTGGGCAAGCCGCAGACGCGGCCGGCGACGTACGTGCTGGCCTGCGGGGACGGCAACAACTACCTCGCCGGCGCGAAGTGGTCGACCTGGACGGCCGGCTCGGCGACGGGCACGGCGACCGACCAGGCGAACGACTGCGTGCCGTACTGCGCCGCCGGGCACTTCCACGGCTACCCGGTCGACGTCCGCCTCGACCAGCCGGTCCCCTGGACGGGGCACCCGGGGCAGGTCCGGTACACCCGCCTCACCCTGGACTACCCCGGCGCGCGCCCGACCGGGATGCCCGCCCACTTCGTCTGGCCGCTTCCCCGCCCGGCCAACGCCGTCGCGGGGACGTGACACCGCGCCCGGCTCATCGTGTCCGGTGCGCGCGGATGATCTCCGCGTAGCGCGCGCCGCTGGTCTTCACCGTGCGCCGCTGCGTCGCGTAGTCGACGTGCACCAGCCCGAAGCGCTTCGCGTAGCCGTACGCCCACTCGAAGTTGTCCAGCAGCGACCAGTAGTAGAACGCCGACACCGGAGCCCCCGCCGCGGCCGCACTGGCGCACGCGGCGACGTGCTGCTCCAGGTACGCGGCGCGCTCGGCGTCGTCGACGCGGCCGTCGGGGCCGACCACGTCCTCGTAGGCCGCACCGCTCTCGGTCACCATGAGGTCCTGCGCGCCGTACTCGTGGGTGACCCGCAGCAGCAACTGCTCCAGGCCCGGGGCGTGGACCTCCCACGGCATCGCCGTCTGTGGCCCGGGGCCGGTGAGTTGGCGGAAGCCCGGCACCGGGGCCGCCGGGTCGTCGGCGACGATCTGACGGAAGTAGTAGTTGACGCCCAGCCAGTCCAGCGGCTGCGCGATGGTCTTCAGGTCCTCGCCCCGCACCGGGAGGTCGACGCCGTAGAGCGCGACCATGTCCTCGGGGTAGCCGAGGCCGAAGACCGGGTCCAGCCACCAGCGGTTGATGTGCCCGTCGGCGCGGCGGGCCGCCGCGAGATCCGCCTCGCTGTCGGAGGCGGGCTCGATCGGGCTGAGGTTGTTGGTGATGCCCACCCGGATCTCGCGCGGCGCGGCCGCGCGCAGCGCCTGCGCGGCGAGCCCGTGGCCGAGGTGCAGGTGGAAGGAGGCGCGCACCGCGGCCGTCAGGTCGGTGACGCCCGGTGCCATCTTGCCTTCGAGGTGCCCGATCCAGGCGCTGCACAGCGGCTCGTTGAGCGTGGCCCAGTCGGTGATCCGGTCGCCCAGGCGCGCCCCTACCAGGGACGCGTACTCGGCGAAGGCCTCAGCCGTCTCCCGCTCGGGCCAGCCGCCGCGGTCCTGGAGGGCCTGCGGCAGGTCCCAGTGGTAGAGCGTGGCGTTGGGGCGGATGCCCGCCTCCAGCAGCGCGTCGGTGAAGCGGTCGTAGTGGTCGAGCCCGGCCCGGTTCACCGCGCCCGTGCCGTCGGGCAGCACGCGCGGCCAGGCGAGCGAGAAGCGGTAGCTGGTCAGGCCCAGCTCGCGCATCAGCGCGATGTCCTCGGGCCAGCGGTGGTAGCTGTCGGTGGCCACGTCTCCGGTGTCGCCGTTGTCCACGGCGCCGGGCACCCGGCAGAAGGTGTCCCAGATGGACGGGGACCGGCCGTCCTCGGCCACGGCCCCCTCGATCTGGTAGGCGGAGGTGGCCGCCCCCCAGAGGAAGGAGGGGCCGAATGCGGACGTGTCGGGCGCAGGCATGGGTCTCCTCGGCACACGGTGCAGGTGAAGAAAAGGCAGGCGAAGAAAGGGCAGGTGGAAGGGGGCGGCGGGCGGCGGGCTACTTGACCGAGCCCGCGGTCAGCCCGGCGACGAGGTAGCGCTGCAACAGCAGGAACGCCACGACCACGGGAACGCTGACGACGAGCGAGGCGGCCATGATCTGGTTCCAGTACACGTCGTTCTGCGAGGCGTAGTTGCGCAGGCCCACGGCCAGCGTGCGGGTCGAGTCGTCGGTCATGACGGAGGCGAACAGCACCTCGCCCCACGCGGTCATGAAGGAGTAGACCGCGACCGTGACGATGCCCGGCAGCGCGGCCGGCACGATGACGCGGACCAGCGCGCCGATCGGGCCGTTGCCGTCGACCTTGGCGGCCTCGTCCAACTCCCTTGGAATGGAGTCGAAGTAGCCGACCAGCATCCAGATCGAGAAGGGCAGCGTGAAGGTCAGGTAGGTGACGATCAGCCCGAGCCAGGAGCCGTCCAGCTGGACGCCCGTCGCCGTGCCGATGTTGACGTAGATGAGGAAGAGCGGCAGCAGGAACAGGATGCCGGGGAACATCTGCGTCGACAGCACCGTCACGCTGAACAGCTGCCGCCCCGGGAAGCGGTGCCGACTGACCGCGTACGCGGCGAGGATGGCGATGACCACGGAGACCGCGGTCGAGCAGGACGAGACGACGAGGCTGTTGACGAAGTAGTGCCCGAGCGGCACCGTGCTCCAGATGTCCACGTAGGGACGGAGCGTGAGGTTCGTCGGCAGCCAGGCGAACCCCGCCTGCACGTCCCGCAGCGGCTTGAGCGAGCTGCTGAGCATGACCCACAGCGGCAGGAAGGTGAACACCCCCAGCAGCGTCAGCACGATCCGCCGCGTCCACACGAACGAGGGGGGCGGGGCGAGGGGGCTGCGCGGCGGCCTAGACATCCGTCTTCCTCCTCCGGTTGGTGAGCAGCAGGTACACCGCGGTGACCACGAGCAGGAAGAGCAGCAGCAGCACGGACATCGCCGAGCCGGAGCCGAAGTTCCAGTTCTGGAAGGAGGTGTCGTAGATCTGCACCGAGATCAGGTTCGCCTGTGACGGCGGCACGTTGCCGAAGAGCGTGTAGGGGGTGTTGAAGTCGTTGAAGTTCCACAGGAACAGCACCAGGATCAACACCTGGTTGACCGACCGCAGTTGCGGCAGCGTGATGGAGCGGACGCGTTGCCACACGCCCGCGCCGTCCAGCGCGGCCGCCTCGTAGAGGTCGCCCGGGATGTTCTGCAGGCCCGCGGTGACGACCAGGAAGGCGAACGGCCAGGTGCGCCAGACGGCGGTGATGACCAGCGCCCAGAACGAGTTGCCGCCGATCAGCCAGAACGGGGCCGTCTTGAACAGGTGCAGGTCGTGCACCAGCAGGGTGTTCACCAGGCCCGTGTCGCGCTGGAACATGAACTCCCAGGTGATCGCGGCGGTGTAGGCGGGCAGCGCGTACGGCACCAGGAAGTAGGTGCGCAGCAGCCCCCGGCCGCGGAACGGGTCCTGCATCAGCACCGCGGCGCCGGTGCCGAGCAGCCAGGACACCGCGACCGTCAGCACCGTGAACGCACAGGTGGTCCAGAAGGACTCAAGCAGCTGCTTGCCGATCGCGCCGTTGAAGTCCAGCGCGAACCGGTAGTTGTCGAAACCCGCCGCCGGAGCCGCGCTCCAGTTGCGGATGAAGAACTCGGTCAGGTGCTTGAAGCTCATGTAGATGCCGGTGAGCATCGGCACGACGTGCACCAGCAGTTCGAACAGCACCGCCGGCAGGAGCAGCAGATAGGGGAGTCCGGCGCGGCGCACCCGAGCCCAGGAGCGGCTCGGGCGCGCGGGCACCGGCGTGCGGACCTCAGCCACCGGCCTGGAGCTTCTGCTGCGCCTGGTCGAGCTGGGCGGCGACGCTCTGGTCGGTGACGGGCTTGCCGGCCGCGGCGTCGGCGAACAGGTTCTGCACGGCCGCGCCGATCACCGTCTCGAACTGGCTCTCCGTGGCCACGGCGGGCATCGGCGCCGCCGAGTTCGCGAGCACACTCTGCAGCGTCTTGACGGTGGTGGTCTGGAACGCCGGGTCGCCGTAGGCGTCGTTGACCGAGGGCAGCGAGCTGTACTCCTTGTTGAGGTCCATCTGCGCCTGCTGGCTGGTCATGAACTTCATGAACTGGATCGCCGCGTCCTTGTGCTTGGTGTTCGCGAAGATCGAGAGGTTGATGCCGGCCACGATCGAGTCGACGTGGCTCGGGCCCGAGGGCATGGCCGCGTTGAACGGGACGGGCGCGACGCCGTACTGGCTCGGCTGCATGCCGTACTGGGCGAGCGTCGCGTCCGCCGACTGCCACAGCAGCATGGCGGCCTTGCCGGTCGCGAAGTCCTTGACCGCCTCGGTGCCGTTGGAGTACTCGGCGTCGCTCGGGTTGGCGATCTTGTCGGCGGCCATGAAGTCGACGTACTGCTTGATGCCGGCCACGTTCTGCGGGGTGTCGAACGTCGGCTTGCCGGAGGAGTCGTAGAAGCTGCCGCCCTGCTGCTTGGCGAAGGTGAAGGCGTGGTGCGCGTTCTCCGGGGTCTGCGCCCCCTCGACGGAGACGCCCCACTGGCCGTTCTTGGTCAGCTTCTTGCCGTCGGCGATGAACTCGTCCCAGGTGGTGGGCGCTTGGGTGATGCCGGCGGCCTGGAACATCGCCTTGTTGTAGTAGAGGCCGTAGGCCATCGAGTAGATCGGCACCCCGACCGGGGGCTGTCCGGGCGCGCCGGTGGCGGCCAGCGCGCCGGGCAGGAAGCGGCCGGTGCCGTTGATCTGCTTCATCACGTCGTCGCTGATCGGCAGGAACGCGCCGGTGGCCTGGAGCGAGGCCGACCAGGTGTTGCCGATGTTGACCAGGTCCGGGCCCTGGCCCGAACTGGCGGCGGCGAGGATCCGGTTGAGCAGGTCGTTCCAGCCGATCACCTCCAGCTTGACCTTGATGCCGGTCTGCTTGGTGAACGCGTTGAGCTCGGGGGTGAGCACCTTGACGTCCTGGGCGATGGAGCCGCCCTGGTCGCTGGCCCAGTAGGTGAGGGTGGTCCCCGCCACGGACCCGCCGCCGCCCGAGCCGGATCCGCCGGAGGAGGAGCAGGCGGAGGCGAGCAGCGCGGTGGCGACGGCGAGGGTCAGCAGTGCCGGTCTGGAGGAGTGCATGGAGGGAGCCTTTCGGGTGGGGGCGGATCAGCGCGGCCCTTGAGGGGGTGCCCGGAACGGACGAAGGCTTTGCTCATGACTTAGTTCGAGACGTGATTTAACCTGTGAGATAATCAACCGTCAACAGATTCGGCGGTCCTGGGCCAGCGGGGTCCCAGTAGGGTGCCCTCCGGGGCAGAGCGTGGAGGATGGGCCGGGATGACCGACGAGGGTCGCAGAAACGTCCGTGACCTGCGGCGCGCCAACCGCGCCCGACTGTTGCGGCAGCTGTACTTCCACGGTCCGCTCAGCCGGCAGGACTTGATCCAGGCGACCGGCCTCAGCTCCGCCTCCGTCAGCAACGTCGTGGCCGACCTGCTCGACGCCGGGCTCGTGGTGGAGGCCGGCGCCGTCGAGTCCGAGGGCGGGCGGCCGCGCATCCTGCTGCGGGTCGACACCTCCAGCTTCGAGGTCATCGGCATCGACGTCGGCGAGACGCGGATCCGGCTGGAGCGCTTCGACCTCGGCCTCGGCGAACTCGCCGCGCTGGACCTGCCGGTGATCGGCGGCTCGCTCGACCCCGAGGCCGTCGTCCCCGCGATCGCCGCCGGGCTCGCCGAGCTGCGCGCGGGCGCGGCCGCGCCGCTGCTCGGCGTCGGCATCGGCGTCCCGGGCATCGTGCAGCACCAGCCCTATGCCGTGGTCCACGGCCAGACCGTCGGCTGGGACGCCTTCCCGCTGGAGGAGCGGCTGCGCGAGCACACCGAACTGCCGCTCTTCATCGACAACGGCGCGACCACCATGGCGCAGGCCGAGATGTGGTTCGGCGCCGGGCGGGACGTGGACAGCGCGGTCTTCCTGCTGCTCGGCTCGGGCGCCGGGGCGGGCGTCATCGCCGACGGCGCGCCCTTCCGCGGTTCGACCACCAGTGCGGGGGAGTGGGGGCACCTCAACGTCCAGTACCAGGGCCGCCTCTGCCGCTGCGGCGCGCGCGGCTGCCTGGAGGCCTACGTCGGCGCGGAGGCGGTCATCGCCCGCTACGCGGAGGCGGCGCAGGCGGCGGGCTCGGCGGGGATCGACGCCTCCGACGAGGAGGAGGCGCTGCGTCTGATCCTGGCCGCGGCCGAGCGGTCGGGCAGGGAAGGGGAGGCGGCGCGTTCGGTCCTTGACGAGACGGCTGTCCGGATCGGCGTCGGCATCGCCGATGTCGTCAACTTCCTGAACCCGCAGCGCGTCATCATCGGCGGCTGGGCCGGGCTCGCGCTCGCGCCGAGCCTGCTGCCGCGGATCCGCGAGGTCGTGCGTGCGCACGCGCTGCGCCTGCCGTACTCGCTGACCTCGGTGGACCTCGGCGCGCTCGGCGCGGACGCGGTGGCCCGAGGCGCGGCCACCCTCCCGGTCGCCCGCCTGTTGGAGGCGGGCGCGTAGCGCCGACGCAGAGCGGCTTCGACTTCTGTATTGACACCGGCTCGACAGACCTTCACGATGCACCGCAGAGAGGCGTCAGAGAGCGCTCTCTCGCCGCAAGGGCAAGGTTCTGCACCACTCCCACCCACCCGTGCCAGGAGTGCCATGAGATCTGTCGCGACCGTTCCCCGCAGACTCCCCTCGCGTGGACGCCCGCTGTCCGCGCTGCTCGCCGTCGTCGCCCTGCTGCTGGCCGCCCTGGCCGCCCAGGCCGGGGTCGCCTCCCGTGCCGCCGCGGCGAGCTGCGGCACCACCGACCTCGCGCTGGGCAGGCCCGCCACCGCCTCCTCGTTGGAGAACGGCAGCTTCCCGGCGTCCAACGCCGTCGACGGCAACACCGGGACCCGCTGGTCCTCCTCCTTCTCCGATCCGCAGTGGCTCCAGGTCGACCTCGGCTCGAGCCAGACCGTCTGCCAGGTCGTGCTGAACTGGGAGACCGCCTCCGGCAAGGCCTACCAGATCCAGACGTCCAACGACGCCGCCAACTGGACGACGATCTACTCCACCACGTCCGGCCCCGGCGGCACGGAGACGCTGAACGTCTCCGGCGCCGGGCGCTACATCCGGATGTACGGGACGCAGCGCAACACCCAGTACGGCTACAGCCTCTGGGAGTTCTCGGTCTACGGCTCCGGCGGCGGCACCCCGCCGCCGCCCACCGGCGGCGACCTCGGCCCCAACGTCATCGTCTTCGACCCGACCATGGCGCAGTCGACCATCCAGAGCCAGCTCAACTCCATCGCCAACGCCCAGGGCGGCAACGAGTTCGGGACCGCGCGCTACGCGATCCTGTTCAAGCCGGGCACCTACGGCTCCGCCGCCAACCCGCTGATCTTCTCCGTCGGCTTCTACGAGAGCGTCGCCGGCCTCGGCAGGAACCCCGGGGACACGGTCATCAACGGCACCGTCGACGTGTACAACCAGTGCAACGGCGGCGTGCAGACGCAGTGCTACGCCACCACCAACTTCTGGCGCTCCCTCACCAACCTGACCGTCAACGTCACCGGCATGACCGGCTGCTACGCGGGCGACGACTTCTGGGCCGTGTCCCAGGCCGCGCCGCTGCGCCGGGTGCACATCAACGGCAACCTGAGCCTGATGGACTACTGCACCGGCTCGCCGGACTGGGCCAGCGGCGGCTTCGTCGCCGACTCGCAGTTCACCGGCGGCACCGTCACCAACGGCTCGCAGCAGCAGTTCTTCACCCGCGACTCCAGCCTGGACGGCTGGAGCAACGCCGTGTGGAACCAGGTGTTCTGCGGTGACCCGGGTGCGCCCGCGCAGTCCTTCGCCGCCAACTCCGGTGACAGCGGCGGCCCCAACTCCTACACCACACTCGCCACCTGCCCGCAGACGCGGGAGGCGCCCTACCTGTACCTGGACTCCAGCGGGAACTACCAGGTCTTCGTGCCCTCGCTGCAGACCAACTCCTCCGGGCCGACCTGGCTGAACGGCTCCACGCCCGGCGTCTCGCTGCCGCTGTCCACCTTCTTCGTGGTCCAGCCCAGCGCGACCACCGACCAGATCAACGCGGCGCTCGCGGCCGGTGACAACCTGCTGTTCACGCCCGGCGTCTACCAGGTGCCGAGCACGATCAGCGTGACCCACCCCGACACGAAGATCGTCGGCCTCGGCTTCCCGACGCTGGTGCCGAGCAACGGCAACACCACGATGAACATCGCCGACGTGGACGGCGTGAACGTCACCGGCGTCATCTTCGACGCGGGTCCGGCCACCTCGCCGACGCTGCTCACCGTCGGCACGGCAGGCTCCGGCGTCAGCCACGCGGCCGACCCGGTCACCCTGGACGACGTCTTCTTCCGCGTCGGCGGCGCCACGGCCGGCTCGGTGACCACCGCGCTCGTCGACAACAGCAACAACTCCATCGTCGACGACGCCTGGATCTGGCGCGCCGACCACGGCGCGGGCGCGGGCACCTGGACCGGTGACCAGAGCGACACCGGCCTGGTCGTGAACGGCAACAACGTGGTGGCGACGGGCCTGGCCGTCGAGCACTTCCAGAAGAACGAGACGGTCTGGAACGGCCAGGGCGGCGAGGTCGTCTTCTTCCAGAACGAGAACCCGTACGAGGTGCCCAACCAGGCCTCCTGGATGTCGAGTTCGTCGCAGAAGGGCTACCCCGCCTTCTACGTCGCGCCCGGCGTCACCAGCTTCCAGGGCTACGGCATGGGCAGTTACTCGTACTTCGACCAGGGCCAGGACATCCACAACGCGATGGCTTTCCAGGCCCCGAACAACTCGGGCGTCCAGTTCCACGATCTGCTGACCGTGTTCCTCAACGGCAGCGGCGGCATCGACACCGTGATCAACGGAACGGGACAGCCCGTCAGCTCCACCTTCGGCGGGCCGAGCGACGTCGTCAGCTACCCGTGACGACGCCGCTCCCCGCCGGTGCGAGGCCGGTCTGACGCCGGTCTGACTCCGGTGTGACCCGTCCCGCGCGCGGCTGCCTCCTCCCCGCTGTCAGCCGCGCGCGGGACGCCACATGGTGGTGACCACGTGTCCGTCGGGCATCGTCAGCTCGCCGGTCGGCACGAAGCCGACGGCGGCATAGCGCTTGTCGTTGGCGGGCGGGTTGCTCGACTCCAGATACGCGGGCATGTGGAGCGCGTCGATGCGGGTGAGGCTCTCGCGGAGCAGGGCCATGCCGAGGCCCTTGCCGCGATGGTCGTCGTGCGTGCCCAGCAGGCTCAGATAGAAGTGGGGCTCCTGCGGCCGGGCCGCCTCCATCGGCTCCAGGATCGCCAGGATCCCGGCGGCCGTGTCGGCGTCGGTGGTCGCGCGGAGGAAGTCGGCGAAGCCGTGCTCCTCCTCGTCGGTGAGCTCCGTCCCGCCCGGCGGGATCCACACCGCGGCGGCCTCGACCTGCTCCGTCACCAGCAGCCACGGATACCGCAGCGCGGAGGCGGCGAACAGCCGCCACAGCGCGCCGGCCTGCGCCGCCCGCCGCCCAGGGTCCGGAAAGGCCGGCCCCCACACCGGGTCGTCGAAGAACGCGGTGGTGATGGTCGCGACGACGGCGTCGACATCGTCGGCGCGGGCCGTGCGGACGTGTAGCGGCTGCTCCTGGCTGCTCATCCGGCCACGGTAAGGCGCGGCAGGTGAGCGCGCCAGCTCGGAGTCCGCCGGTCGCGCGGCTCCATGGCCGAGGCTGCGGGCGATGTCTCCGGGCAGTCATGGACATCGCTGGTGACCGTCTTCGGCTGAGCGTGCGTCACTCCGTGGCGAGTTCCACCCGGATCGAGTCGCCGTCGCGGACGGTGGCGAGGGCCTCGGGGTCGCCGTCGAGCGCGCCGAGGAGGTTGCACGGGCTGGCGAGGCGGCACTCGTCGGCGCGGGAGATCGGGGTGGGGCCGAAGGGGAGGGCGAGACTGTCGCCGTCGGGCCAGAAGGCGACCGTGCCGGGTTCGACGACCTGCCGGGCGTCGGGCTCCACGTCGCGGGTGACCGGGGTGCGGAAGTAGACCTCCTTGCCCCAGGTGCTCGCCGTCGACTGGATCGGCAGCGCGGTCCGCAGGGCCTCGCTGGTCGGGGTGGAGCGCAGGGTGGCCGTCGCGGTACCGGCGGGCCAGATGATGCGAATCTGCATGGCAGCAGCGAAGCGTGCGCTTCAACATTTTGTCAATGCTGTCTCGCGGTACCGTCACGGCATGCCTGAGACCCGGTTGACCACGTCCTCCTATCTCGTGCTGGGGATCATCGACCAGTTGGGCGAGGCCAGCCCGTACGACGTGAAGATCGAGGCTGCCCGGACCGTCGCCCCGTTCTGGGCGGTGCCGCACGCGCAGGTGTACGCGCAGTGCGACCGACTGCTCGCGGCCGGGCTGCTCTCCGAGGTGCGGCAGGAGGGCGGGCGCAACCGGCGGGTCATGCGGCTGACCGAACCGGGTGCCGAGGCCCTCGCCGGTTGGCTCGCCGACTCCGCGTTCGTGCCGGTCGAGGCGCGGGAACGCGGCATCCTCAAGCTGTGGTTCGGGGCCCGGCCGGAGGTCCACGCGCCGACGCAGATCGAGGAGCACGCACGCGCCCTCGGCGAGTACGAGGGCCTGGCCGAGTCCGTCGGCGGGCTGATCACGCGAGGGCAGCGCGAGGCGCTGGAGTTCGGCATCCGGTACGAGCGGATGATGGTGGAGTTCTGGCAGTGGGTGGCGGGCCGGGCGTCCGAATGAGGCCCCCGCCCGGATCAGTTCTGACTCGTCGGTAACAACCTCTTGACCCCTCCCTGGTTCCGCCCTACCTTCTCGACAGTCCAGAAAGGACTGTCAGTGAGCGAGGGGGCCGCCGTGGACCGACCCAGGGGCAGCACGCGCAGCGCGCGGATCAGCTGGGGGCGGGTGGCCGCGCTCGTCGTCGTGGCCCTCGGTGTCGGCTACGCGCCGATCGCCGCGACCGAGCTGTGGCCCTACGCCCACCCTGGCGCGCCCGCCGTCGGCGAGTCGCTCCTCGCCCACCTCACCAGCCCGCGCTACGTTGCCGAAGCGTTCGCGACACGGATCAAGCCCTACGACCACAGCCTCGCCGCGCTGATCGTCCACTCGGTGCTCGGCGGCCTGCTGATGCTGCTCGGACCGCTCCAACTCCTCACCGCCGTACGGCGCAGGGCGCGCCTGCACCGCGCGCTCGGCGTCGTCTTCGCCGTCACCGTCTACGTGTCGATGGCCGGCGCGGCGGTCTACCTGCTGCGCACCGCCCCGCGCGACGCGTTCAGCGGCCCCGCCTTCTGGATCGTGCTCGCGACCATCCTCGTCGGCACCGTGTTCAGCGTGACGTTCGGGATCGTCGCCGCGGTGCAGCGGATGCCCCAGATCCACCAGCGCTGGATGCTGCTCTGCTACGGCTTCCTGATGACGGCTCCGCTGCTGCGCCTCGAATGGGGCGCACTGCCGGTGCTCCTCCCCGGGCTCTCGATGGCGCAGATCAACCAGATCGCCGTGATGCACCTCGGCTCCGTCGTCGCGTTCGGCGCGCTGATCGCCTCACGCCGACTGGACCGTCGTACCGAACTGCCGGGGATGAACGGGAGTTGGGTGCCGTGGTGGGCCCTGCTGGCCGCCGGGCTCGCGGGGGCGGCGGCGCTCGGGTGGATCACCGAGGCGTTCCTGTCCGGCGGCGGTGCGCAGAACCACCGCCTGCTGCTCGGCTATCTCCTCCCGTTCGCCGCCACCGCCGCCGTCATGGCGTGGCGGATGCGGCGCGCAGCGAACGAAGGCCGGACCTGGGCCCGCGAGGAGTGGCGGATCCACCTCGTCGCACTGAGCCTCGCGCCGGTCTTCTCGGCGCTGTGCGTGCTGCCCTTCGAGCGCGCGTTCGACCTGGACCGCGTCACCGCGCTGAGCGCGGCCGTGGCGATCGGCTGCGGCGTGCTGGCCTTCTGGGCGACGGCGCTGACGGGCCTTCGGGCGCTGGTGGCGCGGGAGACGGCGAAGCGGACGTCTGCGGCTCCGGTCGCTCCGACCGAGGCCGCGCCGGTCCGGTAGGGGCGCGGGAACGCGCCGCGCCCCGAGCCGAACCCGGCCGATCCGAACCGGCACGCGGCCGAACCCGGCCTCAGACGGTCTCCAACTCCAGCCCGAACGGCAGCGGTTCGGTGTGCAGCACGCCGAGCCGCTGGGTGGCCCGGGTCAGGGCGACGTACAGCTCGTTGGCACCGAAGCCGGTCGGCTCGACCACCAGCACCGTGTCGAACTCCAGCCCCTTCGCCTGCGCGGGCGCGAGCAGGACGACGGGGCAGGTCAGGTCCGGCGCGGAGCCGCTGGCCGCCTCCGGCAGCGCCGCGACCAGGGCGTCGAGTTCGTCCTCCGGCGCGACGACTGCCAGGCGGCGTTCGGGGGAGGCGTGCTCCGCGACCGCCTTCGCGACCGCGCCGGGCAGCTCGTCCGGCGTCGGCACGGCCAGGGCCCACGGCCGCACGCCCGTGCTCCGCACGGAACTCGGCGGGGTGAACGACGGGTCCGTCGCGCGGTGCACGGCCGCGGCCGCGTCCATGATCTCGGCGGGCGTGCGGTAGTTGACGTCCAGGACGACGCGCTGCCAGCGGTCCTGGACGTGCGGGCGCAGGGCGGCGTCCCAACTGCCGCAGCCTCCCGGTTCGCTGGTCTGGGCGGGGTCGCCGACCAGGGTCATCGAGCGGGTCGGGCAGCGGCGCATCAGCAGTCGCCACGCCATCGGGGAGAGCTCCTGCGCCTCGTCGACGATGACATGGCCGAAGGCCCAGGTGCGGTCGGCCGCCGCGCGCTCCGCCGCCGTACGGTGGTCGATCTCCTCCTGACGGTCGGCCAGGCGCTCGGCGTCGATGAGGTCGTGGGCGGCGAGGCGCTCCGAGTCCTCGTCGTCGCGGTCCTCGAACTCCTGGGTGCGCGACCCGTAGGAGAGGTCGAGCACGCCCTGGGCGTAGGCGATCTGCTCCTGGCGCAGCGCCTCCTCCATCGCGCGCCGCGCCGAGTCGTCCTCGCCCAGCAGTTCCGCGGCCTCGTCCAGCAGCGGGATGTCCGCCGGGGTCCACTCCCAGCGCGCCGGGCGCTCGGGGCGGGACGTGTGGACGCGCCGGATGACCTCGGCGTCGGCCTCGGGGAGGTGGGTCGGGTCCTCCAGGTAGTCGGCGAGGAACCGCTCGGGGGTGAGCTGCGGCCACAGCTCGTCGATCGCGGCGTGGACGGCGGGGCTGGCGGCGACGGCCTTGCCGATCAGGGCCTGGTCGTCCGGGCCGAGCAGGTTCGGGCCGCCGTAGGGGTCGTGGCCGAGGCGCTCGACAAGCTGCTCGGTCAGCGCGTCGATGACGGCGAAGGCGAAGTGCGGGCGGGCCAGGTTGTGCGGCAGCTGCGCCGCGCGGGCGCGCTCCCGGGCCGCGGCGGCGATCTCGCGGTCCAGGATGAGCACGCCGTCGTCGTGCTCGATGACCAGCGCCGGATCCGGCAGCGCCTGCCGGTCGCGCAGGTGGCCGGCGAGGGCGTCGGCCATCGTGGCGGCGCCCTTGACCGCGGCGGCCGCCGGGGTGTCGACGCCGGTCGCGCGCACGCCGGGGAAGAGCTCGGCCGGGGTGGCCAGCAGCACGCCGGTCTCGCCGAGTGAGGGCAGCACCTGGCCGATGTACGCGAGGAAGGCCGGGTTCGGGCCGACGATCAGCACCGCGCGGCGGGCCAGCAGCTCGCGCTGGGCGTAGAGCAGGTAGGCGGCACGGTGCAGTGCGACGGCGGTCTTCCCGGTGCCGGGGCCGCCCTCGACGACGAGCACGCCCTGGTGCGGCGCGCGGATGATCCGGTCCTGCTCGGCCTGGATGGTCTGCACGATGTCGTGCATGCGACCGGTGCGGGCCGCGTCGAGCGCGGCGAGCAGCACGTCGTCGGCGTCCGAGCCCTCGTAGCCGGAGCGCTCGGCGTCGGCGAGGTCGAGGATCTCGTCGTGCAGCGCGGTGACGCGGTTGCGTTCGGTGGTGATGTGGCGGCGGCGGCGCAGGCCCATCGGCTCGTAGCCGGTGGCGAGGTAGAACGGCCGGGCGAGGTCCGCGCGCCAGTCGACGACCAGGGGGGTGCGCTCCGCGTCGTCGGCGCGGATTCCGAGGCGGCCGATGTGGTGGTCGACCCCGTCGCGGAAGACCAGCCGGCCGAAGCAGAGGCCGTGCTCGCCGGAGGAGTAGGCGGCGAGCAGGCCGGAGTTCTCGGCGACCAGCACGTCGCGTTCGAGGCGCGTCTGAGCGTTGGTCACCTCCTGCCCCAGCGCGGCCTGGACGGCGGCGTCGGCCTGGGCCTCCAGCACGGCGAGGCGTGCACGGAGCAGGTCGATGAATTCCTGTTCCTGGCGAATTCCGTCGTTTGACAATGCCGCTCCCGCTCGGATATAGTGAACCCGTAAAGATTCCTCGTCCGTTGGCATGACTTCGTGCCGCAGGACAGAGGAATCTCTTAATATACGAGCGAATTCGCCGGGATGCAATCCCGGCTTTTTTGTTGTTTATGTCCCTCAGGTCGTGAGCAGCACGCCCGCGTAGGAGACGGCCGCGATCAGCACCCACGAGGCCAGGCCGACCAGCAGCGCCTTGCGGCCGGTGCGCAGCAGGCTCCGTACGTCGACGGTGGTGCCCAGGGCGAAGAGCGCCGCGGCTGTCAGCAGCTGGTCGACGGTCCCGGCGGTGTCCACGAAGCCGGTGGGCAGCATGCCGGTGCTGCGCAGCGCCACGCAGGCGAGGAAGCCGACAAGGAACAGCGGGATCGGCGCCGGGCGCTTCCCCCCGGCGACGCGCCCGCCCGTGCCGCCGGCGGCGCGGCGGGATCGCACCAGTGCGACGCCGGTGACCAGCGGCGCGAGCAGCGCCACCCGCATCAGTTTGACCACGACCGCCTGTCCGAGCGCCGCCGCGCCGGCCGTCTGCCCGATCGCGACGACCTGACCCACGTCGTGGACGCTCGCCCCGGTCCAGCGCCCGAACTGCAGATCGCTCAGCCCGAGCGGGTGGTGCAGCAGCGGCAGCACGCCGATGGCGAGCGTGCCGCAGAGCGTCACCAGGGCGACGGCAGTGACGGTGTCGCGCTCCTCGCTCTCCGTCACGCCGTTCATCGCGGCGACGGCGGAGGCGCCGCAGATGGAGAAGCCGGTCGCGATCAGCAGCGGCTGGTCGCCGGGCAGCCCGGCCTTGCGGCCGAGCCACTGCGTGCCGAAGAACGTCGCCGCGACGACGACGCAGACCAGGAGGAGGCTCGGCCAGCCGAGCGCGAGGACGTCGCTCAGGGCGAGCTTGAGCCCGAGCAGGACGACGGCCAGTCGCATCACCCGCTTCGCGGTGACGCCCAGCCCCGGGCGGGTGGCCTCGGGCAGGATCCGGGCGCCACCCCTGCGCAGGTTCCCCGCGAGCACGCCGAGCGCGACGGCGGCGGTCATCGGCGAGACAGACGGCGCGAGGTGGTTCACCCCGGCCGCGACCGCCGTGGCCACCCCGGCGGCGGTCAGTCCCGGCAGGTTCCGGCGCATCGACGCACGCAGGCGCGTCGGCGCCGGCGGACGGGTGAGACCTGCGTGGGGAGGGGTGTGCACGCTGTCGCGCCGGTCCGGGCGCACGGGGGTGATCGTCACGAGAACACTCTTGGGCCCGCGCCGGAAGGGCGGTAGCCGCAAAGCCGCGCCCACGTCATAGGGTTTCCCTATGACAGGAGAGGCGGCGGAGACGGACGTCGGCGCAGGCGCGGCCCGGCGCGCGCGGGCGGGGCG
>NZ_BBPQ01000086.1 GCF_000787855.1 Streptacidiphilus anmyonensis
AAGGGGCGCGGCGCGGCGTCGCCGTGGCGATGAGGCCGGTCGGCGGATCCGGGGTTGCGGGCCGCGCGCCGGGGTATGCGCTCGCGAGAGTTCCTGGTGACGGCTATCGCAACGAGTGTGCAGACGAACGAGAACTGGCTTCATCCTCTGGCATTGGAAGGCCCCGACGCGGCGGCCGCCGATGAGGTCTCGCAGGCCGTCGCGAAGCTCGTGGCCATGTGGAGCTCGGCTTTGGGTCATGTCGCGCCGCAGCTGTCCGGCTACCAGTTCCGCGCTCTGGAGGCGGTCGTCCGGGAGCCGGGCGTGAACATGACGGGGCTCGCCGAGGCGCTGCGCGTGGGTCCGCCCGCGTGCAGCAGGCTGTGCGGGAGGCTGGAGGCGGCCGGTCTGCTGGAGCGGCGTTCCCGCCCCGGTGATCGACGCGAAGTGGTCTTGGGTGTCACCGCCGAGGGGCGTCGCGTGGTCAAGGCCGTCACCGCGCGGCGACATCATGAGCTGGCGGCCTCGCTGGCCCGGATGACGCCGGACGATCGGGATGCCCTGGTGGGCGGCCTCCGGGCGCTGCACGCCCACGGCGTGGGCCACCCGCGCGAAGGCGGGCCGGGCGCGTCGGACACGTGACCGCGGCTGGGCTCTCGTGGTCAGGGCGCGTGGCACAGCAGCAGGCAGACGTCGTCCTCGCCCTCGTTGTCGGCGAGCATCGGCGTGAGCAGCAGGTCGGCGACCTTGTCGAGGTCGTGGGACAGTGCGGCGGCGTCGATGCCGCCCAGGGCCCGGCCGAGGCGCTCGATGCCGAGGTCGATTCCGTCCGCGCGCCTTTCGACCAGTCCGTCGGTGTAGAGCAGGAACGTGGAGCCAGGTGGGAAGGGCGCGGTGTGCTCGTCGAACGGGCGCTCGAGGGGCAGGCCGAGCATCGGCCCGGACTTCTCCTCCAGGAGGCGGACGCGTTCGTTCGGGCTGCGCAGCAGGGGCGGCGGGTGCCCGGCGGCAGCCCAGGTGATGGTCGGTTCGCCCGGCTGGATCCGCGCGACGACGGCGGTGGCGTACAGCTCCTGGTCGAGGTGGTGGATGAACGCGTGGAGCTTCGAGAGCAGGGTGCCGGGGCCGTCTCCGGCGACGGCGTAGGCCCGCAGCGCGGTGCGCAGCTGCCCCATCATCACCGCGGCGCGCAGCCCGTGGCCGGTGACGTCGCCGACCACGAGGGTGACGCTGCCGTCGGGCAGGGTGAAGGCGTCGTACCAGTCGCCGCCGATGTTGAGACCGCGGGTGGCGGGCAGGTACCGGGCGGCGAGAAGGGTGGTCCGCGTATCCGGGAGATCGGTGAGCTGGGCGCGTTGCAGCGTCTCGGCGGTGTCCCGGTGGCGCTCGTAGCGCAGGGCGTTGTCGAGTGCGACGGCTGTGCGGTGTGCCAGCTCGCGGAGCATGGTGATGTCGTCTGCGGCGAAGGATTCGCCTGAGGGGACCAGGCTCAGCACGCCGATGGTGGTGCGGCGGGCCGTCAGCGGCAGCCTCAGCGGTGCCGGTTTGCGGATCTCCACGGCGTCGGGGCCGGTGTCTGCTGCCCGGTGGCGCCTCCCGCCGGGGACTTCTGCGTCGTCGGGCAGCCATACCTGGGCGGCGCTGGCGTAGGCGGGGACCAGCAGGTCCTGGAGTGCGTTGATGATGGCGTCGTGGCTGAGCGAGGCGGCGAGTGCGGCGCTGGCGTCGGTAAGGAACAGCAGACGGCGCCGCGCCTCCTCCGCCTGGGCGTGGGCGGCGCGCTCCGCGGCCAGCAGGCGGCGCTGTTCCTTGGCGGCCGTGTCGAGTTCGGCGTGGAGGGCGAGGACGCCTTGGTTGGTGTGGTGCAGTTCGTCGCGGTGTGAGCGGATCAGTTCCGACTGTTCGTCGAGGCGGGCGAGCAGCTCGGCGATGTCCCGGTCCGCGCGCACGGGCGCCGCGTCGAGGTCGGACGCGGTGGCCGTGATCGCTGCGCGCAGCCCCGCCTGCGGGTCGCGGCACGCGACCGTGCGCTCCCATGCGAGCCGGTCCGCGGGCTGTGCCACGCAACGGACGGTCAGCCGCGGGTCACGGTTGCCTGTGTCGCTGCCGCTCGGTCCGGGGTGCACGCTCACCTGGTGGACGGCGGTCTGATCGAGGCCGGCGCTCAGGTGGGCGCTCATCTCGGCGAGCAGCCGAAGGCGCTCTGCGGTGGGGGCGCCGGCAGCCGTGAGGGCGTGCGAGAGCGCGGCTCGGACCGGTGCCAGGTCCTGTGGCGACGCGACGGGCCAGGTCGCGTTCGGGTCCGGCCTCACGCGCCGCCCCCTCGGGAGTCGGTCACGACCGTCACCGTGGTGTCGTCACGGGCGGGAAGCGCGGCGCTGCTGGCGTCACGCAGGATCACGGACGCGAGCACCGCGGGGTCGTAGTGGTGCTGGACCGGATCGTGCGGCGGCTCCCATCGGCTGGGCAGTCCGTCCGTGTGCATGACCAGGACGCTGCCGGGGCGCCAGGGGGCCCGGCGCAGCGGCACACGTGCGGGGCGGTGTGCTCCGGCGATCCCGGGGTGGCTGAGGAGGTGCTCCCAGCTGTCGGTGTGGCCGGTGCGCGCGCCGATGTTGCCGATCCCGGCGAAGAGCAGCGTCTCGGTGCGGAGATCGATGCTGGCCACGGCCACGGCCGCGCCGCGCGTGCCGCGCAGCTCGGCGTGGAGGCGGTCCAGGATTCCCACAGGGTCATGCTCGGGGCGGTTGCGCAGGGACGTGACGGCGCTGTGGGCGGCAGCTGCCGCGGCGGGACCGTGGCCCAGGCCGTCGGCCAGCAGCACCACGAACCGGTCCTGACGGAGGACGCTGGTCCAGGCGTCGCCGGAGCTGCGTGCCGCGCCGAGGGCGACGCGGATCCCGCCGACGCGCACCGGCGCGTCGACGGGCGCTGCCGGGGGGCGACGATCGCCCTTGACCGTCAGACGGGCCAGGGCCACCGTGCCCCGGCCGACGGTGCTGTGCACCTGGAAGGCGTCCGCGAGGCGGCGGCAGGTGCCCAGGCCCGCGCCGAGGGAAGCGGTCGTGGAGTATCCGTCGCGCAGTGCCCGCGCCACATCCGGCATGCCCGGACCGTGGTCGACGGCGACGATCTGGACCACCGGTTCGTCGTGGTGCGGTTGCCCGGCCGGTCCGCAGGCGACCTCGTCGATGAGGATCCGCCCGCCGCCGGCGTGCTTGAGGAGGTTGGTGGCCAGTTCCGTGGCCACCAGGGCCGCGGCGGCCACGCGATCGGGCCCGAGCCCGGCCTGCTGGGCCGCGGTTTCGGCGGCCACCCGCGCGTCGTGGACCCGGGTGGTGTCCTGTACTGGAATCTCCCACAGCTCCGGCATCAGATGGCCTGCCGGGTGGGCGGCACGCCGCCGTGCCACATGACGACCGTGATGGTCGTCCCGCGTCCGGGCTCGCTGTCCAGACGGAAGTCGTGGACCAGCCGGCGCGCTCCGCCCAGGCCCAGGCCCAGTCCTCCGCCGGACGTGTAGCCGTCGGACATGGCCTGGTCGACGTCCGCGATGCCGGGCCCGGAGTCGGCGAAGACCAGACGCACCGCGGTGTGGACGCCCTCGTTCAGCACGGTGGCCTCCATGTGCCCGCCGCCCCCGTGCACCAGGGTGTTGCGGGCGAGCTCACTGGCCGCGGTGACCAGCTTGGTCTGCTGCACCAGCGAGAACTGCGCCTCGGTGGCCAGTCGCCTGACCTCCTGGCGGATCCACATCAGATCCATGTCGGAGCGGATCGGCAGGCAGGTCGGCGATCCACGGTGCGTGTCAGTCCCGGTCGTTGTCATACGCGCCTCGCTCACCGTGTTCGCGCGCGGCCGGTGCGGGATGCTCGCGGAGCATGCGCAGTGCGCTCTGGACGTCCAGGGCCGTGCGCAGCCCGGTGAGAGTCAGCCCCAGTTCCACCAGGGTGATCGCGACGGTGGGGCGCATGCCGGCAACGATGGTCTGCGCGGCGAGCAGCCCGGCCCCGGCGGCGATCTCCGCGAGCACCCGGCCGAGGAAGGAGTCGACCACCTCGACGGAGGAGATGTCGATGACCACCCCCGTCGCCGGGTTGTCCGCGATGTGCCGGAGGACGTCGTACTGGAGCCGCTCGGCGTTCTTGTCCTGCAGGTCGCCCTGGATGGCCACCAGCAGCACGTCGTCCAGCCGCAGGACCGGGACGTGCGCCTGGGGCAGCCACATGGGCTGCTCCGTCATCGGGCGACCGCCCCTTGCGAAGTCGGCCCGAATCCCACCCCCAGCCCGCGCAGCGCGAAGGCGAGGGCGTCGGCGAGCGTCGCGCGGGTGACCACCCCGCCCAGGTCCAGGCCGAGTTGCACGATGGTCTGGGCGATGGCGGGACGGACCCCGGAGACCACGCACTCCGCACCCATCAGGCGCGCGGCGGCGACGGTCTTCATCAGGTGCTGCGCCACCAGCGAGTCCACGGTGGGCACTCCGGTGATGTCCAGGATCGCGTACTTCGCCTGCTGCGCGACGATCGCCTCCAGCAGGCTCTCCATCACCACCTGGCTCCGGGCGCTGTCCAGGGTGCCGATCAGCGGGACGGCGACGATCCCGTCCCACAGCTTGATCACCGGCGTCGCGACCTCCAGCAGCTGCTGACGCTGACGGTTGATCAATTCGGCGCCGTCGCTGAGCGCGGTCTCCATCACCACCAGCCGCAGCGTGCCCATCAGCGTCGTCAGTGCCAGCAGCGCTCCGTGGACCACGGCCGTCGGTTCCTGCTCCAACTCCGCCGTCAGGTGCTCGACGGCGGACGAGCGGAGCGCGGCGACCTCCCCGGCGATCTGCGCCGGACTCAGGCCCGTACGGGCCCGGGAGGCGGACATCCGCGCCAACTGCTCACGCACCACGAAGAACCCGGGGGCGTCCACGTCCTCCACGCGCCCGGCTTCCGCCACCTCCGCCAGCGCGTCGAGCACGGCCTTGCAGGCCTCCACCGCCTCGTCCCTCGAGACGGTGAAGACCGTACGGAACAGCGGGGCGTCGGCCCAGCGCTGGGCGATCTGTTCGCGGCGGTGACGTAGTGCCTGCCCCACCTGGCTCGCCGACGACCACTCGTCGCCGATCTGCTGCTCGGACACGCGCACTAACCTTTCGCCTACGGATGGCCGGACATCCGATGCCGTCTGGCATCTGTTGTCGTCCGGCAATTTTACTCAGAGCGGGACAGGCCCGACAGGCCGGAGCGGGTGCTGAACGTCTCAGAATTCACGAACGTTGTGACGTCTGTCACCGGCCGTGCCAGTCCAGGCAGACCACCAGGGCGTCGTCGTCCGGCATCGGCCGGCCCCGGTACACGGTCAGCTCCCGCAGCACCGCCCGCGGCACCTCCGCCGCCGGCAGCAGGCGCGTGGCCAGCATGGCCTGCGCCAGGGCCTTCTCCCCGTACCGCTCACCCAGAGGGGACGCGACCTCGTACACCCCGTCGCTGACGAACAGGAGCCGGTCGCCCCGCTCGACGCGGAACTCCTGCGGGATGTAGTCGGTCTCCTCGAACATGCCCAGGGGCAGTTGCGCGTCCAGGTCGACCATCTCCACCGTGCCCTTCGCCCGCATGCGCAGCATCCGCGGCGATCCGGCGTCCACCACCTTCACCCGCCCGCTGCCCAGGTCGAAGTCCAGCAGCAGCACCGACAGGTAGAGGCTGCCCCGGTGCTGGGCGTAGACGGCCTGGTCCGCCAGCGCGGCCTGGTCCTCGATGGAGATCCCCGCGCGGCGGGCGTTGCGCAGCGCGTTGATGCCCAGGTTGGTCAGCAGCGAGGCCTCGATTCCCTCGCCCATGCCGTTGGTGACGTACAGCATCAGCCGGTCGGCGGTGGCCGACCAGTCGAAGTTGTCTCCGTAGATCGCGTACGCGGGCTCCAGCCCCGCACCGATCTCGTACTCGCGCCGCGAGCAGGAGCGGCCGGGCAGCAGCTGCCACTGCATCTCCGCCGCCAGCGTCAGCCGGGTCCTGCGCCTGGCCTGCAGGTAGAGATCCGTGTCGCGTTCCGCGACGAGCACCTCGTGGCCAAGCACCTCGGCGATCTCCTGGAGCTCCTCGACCGTCTCCGGCGCGAGGCCCTCTCCTGCGAAGGACAGGGTCAGCACGCCGAGGCGGTCCCCGCGCACCGTCACCGGCAGGTGCACCCTCAGCCCTTCCGCCGTCTCCTCCACGAACGGCTCCTGGGAGCCGAAGGCCCGGCCGGGCGCGGTGTTGTGCACCGAGATCGGCTCGTCGGTGTGCGGGAGCACGGACACCGGCTGCAGGACGCTCATCCCGTAGTCGGCCATGTACAGAGCGACCGAGGAGGAGGCGTACCGTCCGGCCAGCTCCTCGCGGAGCACGTCCAGCAGCTGGTGGGGAGCAGCCCGGCGCAGCGCGCGCTCCACCGCGTGGAATCTGTTCACGATGACGGCGTCCGCCTGTTCTCCTCGAAGGGCCGGTCCCGCGGGGACGAGGCGGCAGCCCAGCGCTCGGACGCTGCGGCGACGCCGTGGCAGGACCCGCCCGCAGTACGGGTGCAGGCTGACATCCCGCGCGAAGCCTGCCAAAGTGTCACTGTGGATCCCTCCGAGCTCGAGCAGCAGCAGCGCGCCGACGCGGCGCGCATCGCTTCGGATGCCGTCGAACTGCTCGAAGTTCTGTGGGGGCGGGCTCTGACCGGGCCGGTGTCCTCGTCGCAATTGCGCGCCATGTTCATTCTGGAGCACAACGACGGAATCAACCTGCGGACGCTGGCCGGGACCATGGATTCCACCCCTCCGTCGGTCAGTCGCCTGTGCGACCGACTCGAGGCGATGGGCATGATCGAACGCACACCGAGCCCCGCCAGCCGACGGGAGGTGCGGCTGCACCTCAGCAAGTCCGGCCACGCCCTGCTGGGCGAGCTGCGGACCCGTCGCGTGCAGGAGCTGCAGAGCGTCCTGGCCCGCATGTCCGCCAGCAGGCGCCAGGCGCTCGTGCGGGGTCTGGAGTCCTTTCGCGACGCCGCGTACGACGAGCTGCACGGCGAGACGAACGGCGACGCCCGTACCGCCTGAGGGCTTCCGGGCAAGCGCGCTCGCGCTGAGCATGACATCGCGTACCCACCTCCCAGCAGCCGCTTCAGCACCCGGGACAAGATTGTTGCCTCACGGCTACTGTTGTCACACGGCAAGTATTGTGTTGTGCCGCCGACCGACCGTCGAAGACCCCACCCCGAGAACCCATGACGGCTCTTCGGGTCGGGCACAGCGCCGATCGGCGCGCATGCCCAGGAGGCGGGAAAGCGCCCCGGGCCGGTGGCCCGGGGCTCGCCCTCACACGTGCCGGCTGTCCGCTCCGCGGCGGGCCTGGAAGCGATGCAGCCAGGCAGGGCGGGTTCCGCGAGCTCCGGCCTTGGCGCCCGGCGCGGCAGCCTTGCCCCCGGACGACGGGCCGACGGCCCGCGCCTTGACCTTGGCCGCCTCGGCGCGGGCCTCGGCGGCCTCGGCACGCGCCCGCGCAGCCTGCTCCTTGGCTTCCTTGTGCTGTTCGGCGGCCCTGTCGCGCTCGCGCCAGGCGACCGCCGCCTGCTTTCGGGACTCCCGCACGTCAGCCCGCGCCAGGCGTCCGAGACGCGACCTGTGGCGCGCGCCCGCGACCAGGATGCCGAGCCCGACGACAGCCAGTGCACCGACGACGATGCCGAACAGGAACAGTCTGCTTTCGGAGCCGGTCAGTTCGTAGCCGAACACCGAGAAGCCGCCCCCCAGACCGTGCGCCGAACCGGTGTTGCTCACCGCTCCGGCGACCCCGACGACGACCGCGGCTATCAGGATGACGAGACCAACCACGATCATGATGCCTCCCGCTCCCCGTGGACGAGGGCCCGGGGCATCCTCCCCTGGGCCGACAGGCGTCTGCCCTGCCCCCACGTGTCCATGCGCGCGCAGAGCGCGACACGGCTGACAGCCGTCGGGCAGCCGCGCGCCCGCCACGTCAAGGGCGAGCGACACCGGCGGAGGTGACGTTCCGCCGGCACAGGACTCGAGGAGTGCGGTGAGGCCTCGTCAGGGGGGCTGCCGCTGCCGGGGCGACGGCTCGACGGCGCGCCCGTTTGGCGGCTGCGGCGCGGGGCAGCCGCCCGGATGGGAGGCTTGTGATGGACTGGACATTTCCGACCGGACAGCGACGACACTGGCGTGCTCGCCGAGGGGGCCGGCCCCGGGGCCGGCACGGACGCTAGGGGCTGCGGCGGCTGCCTGCCGCCAAGGCAGTCAACGTCCTCGCGCGCGCCGGCTTCGTCGCCCGCGGCGTCGTCTACGTCATCATCGGAGCACTCGCGGGGATGGTCGCTCTGGGCTTCGGGACGCCCGAGCTCGACCGTACGGGGGCGCTGGCCGCGATCGCCGGGGAGCCCTTCGGCGCCGTGCTGCTGTGGCTCCTGGTCATCGGCTTCGCGGGGCTGGCGCTGTGGCGTGCGCTGCTGGCGGCGTCCGCGCGCCAGGAGGTCGGGCACCGTCTGCTCGACGCCCTTCGGGCCGTGAGCTACGCCGTCGCCGCGTGGACCACGGCTGAGTTCGTCGCCGACGGGCGCAGCCCCGGCTCCTCCGACAGCGGGGCCCACGACGTCACCGCCCGCCTGCTGCAGTCGACCGGCGGGCGTGTCCTGCTCATCGCCCTGGCGTTGCTGGTGATCGGCATCGGGGTCGCCACGGTGGTCCGCGCCGCGAGCGGGCGCTTCGCGAAGCAGCTGCGCACGGGCTGGATGAACCGGCGCACCCGCGAGCCGATCCTGCGTCTGGGACAGGTCGGACACCTCGCCCGCGGAGCGGTCGTCGCCGCGGTCGGCGTCTTCGCCCTGACCGCCGCCTTGACCGACAACCCGAGCCGGGCGAAGGGACTCGACGCGACCCTGCGCTCCTTCGCCCGGACCCCGGTCGGCCCCCTCGCGCTGGTCCTGGTCGCGGGCGGGCTGGTGGCCTTCGGCCTCTACTGCTTCGCCGAGGCCCGCTGGCGTCGTAGCCTCGGCGGCGTCCCGCACTGAGGGTTGTGTGGTTTGCCTGAGGCTTTCCTTCCCGACTTGCACGACCGCGAGCCGATACGCAACGGTGGCCGAGGACATACGTCACCTACCGGCAGGAAGGTGGTGAGGTGCGCAGGCCGCGCGCCTCCGCTCTTGGCTACTTCCCGCAGTTCCTCCGCCCGACCGCCCGACACCCGCCTCAGCACCGTTGCGACATGGGGCGATGCCCCCTACCCCGTGCTGGTCGTCGACCGGCACGGAGACCTGGTCCGGGTCAACGAGGCCGGGCGGCGGCTGCTGCCTGCGACCGCGGGCGGCGGGCGGCTGTGGGAGCACGGCCTCCTTGCCTCGCGGCAGCCGGTCGTAGCGGACCGGCCGACCGTAGCGTTCGTCCCAGCCTTGCGTCACCAAACGGGCGAGCCAGTCGTCGGCGTGTAGGGCGAGTGCGTCCAGGGCCAGCCGTAGGGTCTCGGCGACCAGTTCGGCTCGGTTGAGACGACGGACCGCGGCCAGGACGTGGGTCGAGTCGGTGCGGACCCGGCCGCGTTGCTTGACCACACCGGCGCCGACCAAGCGGGCAACCATCACCGCCAGGAAGCGATCAGCGCGGTCCCCGTCAGCCATCCGATCGCGGAACTCGCTCAAGACCGAATAGTCGAAGCCCGGATCGTCCAACTCCAGCCCCAGGCAGTACTTCCAGTCGATCCGGAAGCGAACCGACTCGGCAGCTTGCCGGTCCGTCAGGTTCTCGGCGAACTGCAGCATCGAAGCCAGCGCCAACTGGGCCGGCGAGAGGCCCTTGCGGCCATCCGCGGGGAACCAGTCCGTGAAGTCCTCGTCGGCGAACAACCCATCCAGGTGGTCCCGCACCCACATCGCCGCCGTGCCCCGCGGATTTCTCGCTCGAGCCATCCGCACCGTCAACGGCGGGATGACCTGTCCCGCCCACGAGCCCATGCCCATCGCGGCCCTCGGCCGCCGCAGCACCCCGCTCCAACCAGCACAGCAGCGGCCGGAGCAACCGGCAACGATGACCAGCCAGCATCACCCAGACGAGCGAAGATCACCAACAGCATCCGCAAGCGCGGTCAGAGCCTTGAAAATCCCCACCACCCGCTCAGGCATGGGACAGACCTGCTGGTCCGATTCCCCAGTGCAACAACCTCGTGCTGGCGATCGCACCACGACAGCGCTGAGGCAGAATGCTCGCGTGCCACAGCCGACGGTCGAAGCCCTCATCGACGATCTCGACAGCGACGACGCCGCGATTCGCGTCGCTGCACGCGACGCCCTGCAGCAGCGTGGGGCGGTCACGGTCGACTGTCTCTTGATGGCACTGGCGCAGCATGCGAGCGCCCGCGCATCGTCGATGTACACGGTCACACTCAAGCTGCTCGGCCGGACTGCGTTCGGCGCCGTCGTAGAAGCACTCGCCGCTTCGGCGCAGTCAGATGCGGAGTCAGAGGTGGCCAGGCGTCTGGGCCACGTTGTGCGCGGCTTCGGAACGGACTGCCTGGCCGATTACGTCGGTGTACTGCGCCATGAGTCGCCTACGGTGCGCGCGGCAGTGGCGGCAGGCCTTGGGGGATGTGGTTCGGCAGCTCTGCCCTATGCGGAGCAGCTTCTGCCCTTGCTTGCGGACGCCGACCGGCAGGTGCGAGACAGCACAACCCTGGCTCTGTCGCGGCTGGGCGCGGACGTCGCCCCCATGCTGAGCCACGTTCGCCGCGGGGGTCCTGGTGGCCTGCGACGCGGTGCCTTGACGGTCCTGGCAGACCTCGTCGACCCCCGCGAGCTTGACCCTGCGGATCAGGCGGCTATCCGCCGACTGATCAACGTCAAGCAACTGGACGATAACCCACAACCGCTCACCGCGTGCTTCCTGGCCTGGATCGCGGTCCGCACCGGCGACCAGGCGGGCCTTCTCGACTTGCTCGGACTCAGCGATCCGGAGCCGGCCACGTTCGTCCTCGGCGCGACCGCAGCCGACAGCGACAGCCACGACTTCCAAGACGGGCCGCCCTACCCGCAGTACGCCCGGGTCTTCGTCACCCCGGAACTCGACGGTTGGACCCTCGTCGTAGGGCGCT
Organism: Streptacidiphilus anmyonensis; assembly: GCF_000787855.1. GTDB lineage: Bacteria > Actinomycetota > Actinomycetes > Streptomycetales > Streptomycetaceae > Streptacidiphilus > Streptacidiphilus anmyonensis. The sequence continues at coordinate 11,091 of NZ_BBPQ01000086.1, forward strand.
GGTCCAGCCCGATCGATGAGGAGCGCAGCGATGACGTCGCGCGCGTGTGCCAGGAGCTCAGCGCCCGCTACGGGGCTGCCCAGGCGTACTTCTTCGGGGCCCAGAACGACGGATCCGCTTGGCTCGTGGCCGAGCATGGGGTCATCATCCGCCGTGGCGCCTCCGACGACGAGGGTGCGGCGGGCGACCCGGAATGGGAGATCGGTGAGCCGCTGCCCTTCGAGCAGCAGGAACGCGCCCGACTGATCGCAGAAGGTGGGGACGTCGAGTTCGAGTGGGAGTTCGCCCTGCTGGAGATGGCTCCCAAGCTGGCCGGCGCCCTGAGTATCAATCCGCTTGGAGTGGGGGCTGCCACGTCGGCCCGGGGCCGCGGAGTGCTGGCGCTGACGCCGTACGGCGCGGTTCACGGCGTTCCCCCAGGCGCCCTGCCGATCTGACCTCAGACCCTCGCATTTACACACAGCCTTCCAGGCAGACACGGTTGAGCGCAGGTCGGGTGACGCCGAGAAGGGATGTGTTCAACCATCTGGGGAACGAAGAGCATGCCTGGCCGTTTTCGTGTGGGCGATCACGCATTTCCCCGGCGTTGACGCTTTGAGCGTCACGTAATTCGGCTCTGTCGCTGATCTTGTGATCGGGCGGGTCAGGTTCGGTGGAGGAAGCGGGCGTCGTCCTCGGAAGCTGCGGCCTTCCAAATTGGCTCGTCGGGCCAGTCGAGCAGTTCCCGCATGTCTGGGTCCTCGCCGGCCAGCGAGTGGAGCAGGAAGGCGACAAATCGCATGTTGTACCGGCGCCAGGCCTGCCTCAGCTCCTTGCCGCGGAACCAGGCCACGACCGGCCACTCCATCGGGTCAGGGTCGCTGGTGAGCCAGAAGAACTGGTCGCCCTGGATGGTGCCGCCCCAGGTAAGCAGCCCACCCTTCTCGGGAAATATCGGGAAGGGGCACAAGCATGGATCGTCGTCGCGCATCTCCCGGAACACCGGCCCCATTTCGTTGGTCGTCATGCCGATGAAGCTGGCGAAGCCCGCTTCGCCCTGAGGCGAGCCGTACCAGGGCCAAGGCGCGCTGACACTGAGATAGCTGCGCACTTCCCCCGGTCCCAGCAGATCGATGAACTCCCGGTAGTCGGCAGGGAACTCCACCCCGGATGCCTCGCGCGACCGCTCCCACGGCACCGACGGGTCGACCGGCCCTGCCGAAATGCCGGCCAGCTCGGCGAACCTCACCACGTCCTTGCGCATGACGTCACCTCCTTCGGGGGGATCATGCCATTGGGCTCCGGCGAATCCTCGGCCGGGCCGCGCGTCGTCGCTGTCGGTGCCGCGTGGCACCATCCACGCGTGATTCATCCTCCGAGGAACCTCATCGATGCTGTGATCCCGCCCGTCTCGGAGTCGTGGCGGCGTATCGACGCGTGGCTCGGCGTGCACGCCCCGGCGAGCTTCGCGGGCCTGAACCCACCGGCCACGCCCGACGCCATCGCCCGGACCGAGTCGGTCTTCGGGATGCCGCTGCCACGCGACCTGTGCGAGTCCCTGCTCTGCCACGACGGTGAGACCCGCTTCGGGACTGCGCTGCCGTGCAGCCAGCTGCTGTCGGCGGAAGAAATCGTCGCCGCCCGTCGCATGCGCATGGAGCTCTGGGAGCCGGAGGATCCCGACCAGGCAGAAACACCGTGGTGGGGAGAGCACTGGGTGCCGTTCGCTGGCGACGTCAGCCTCAGCTTCATCGAGGCAGGCCCGGGCATATGGCATGACCACCTCGGCCGGGCTCCCCACGACGACGGCGCCGGTTTCCTGGGCTGGCCCACGCTCGGCACCTGGCTCCACCATGTGGCGGAAGCGATGGAGCGCTTCGACCAGCATTTCGCGCATCGAGTGGAGCCGCCCAAGCTGCGCAGAAATGGGACGCTGGACTGGTGGTAGCGCCCTGCGTCTGTTCAGTTGGCTGTGCAAGTTCGCCGGGCAAGCTCGGCGGCGTATCCGGCTTGGTCGCTTCCGGCGTCCCGGGTCAGGTTCGGTGGAGGATTCGGGCGCGGAGGAGGTCGAAGTCGGCGCGGCCGTAGCCGTCCCTCTTGATCCGTTTGACTCTCGTGTTCTGGCCTTCGACCTGGCCGGAGCTCCAAGGGCTGGTCAGGCCTGCGATGACGGCTTCCTGGTCGCGGCGCAGGCCGTTGACCAGCGAGCGCAGGGCGGGGAGTTCGTCGTCCTCGACGCGGCCCATCCAGGCTGGGAGGTTGTGGCTGGTAAGGTCCTGCATCATCGTGGCGAAGTCACGGACATGGCCTGTGACCACTGCGGCGTCGGACAGCCGTCGCAGATAACGGCCGTGGACTCGCCTGGAGGCACTGCCGCAGTGAGGGCACCGGGCGTCGACCGCCCGTGCTCGGGCGTGCATCGTGATCTGACCGACCGTCCGCTCGACCAACTCCACCACGACGGCCGCCAGATGCGGGTGAAGAGCGTCGAAACTCCGCGAAGTACACCCCGGACACGATGACAGGCTGCACCGACAAGACCCGCCCGATCACAAGATCAGCGACAGAGCCCGTAATTCCCCACCCTGGCGGTCACGGTTCCCCAGGGATCTACGTCCACTGGTACGCGGGCCGTTCCAAGAGCCAGTTGGCCGCGTCGCTGGGACTGGATCGCAAGACGATCAGGAAGTATCTCGGGCGGCGAGGACGTGCTCGATCTTCTACAGAGCGCCCGGCCGGATGAACGCCGGATACGTCTGGCGCAGGCCGCGGCGTTCGACGCAGGTGGCGGGGCGTCCGGCGAGGTCCTGGAAGCGGTCGTTGGTGTAGGCGATGGTGAAGTCGCTGAGCTGGCCGCGGGCGTCGAAGGCAGGCGTGAGCACCATGACCGGGTCGGGCAGGCTGTCGGCGAGCCGGGTGACGTCGGTGTCCGCGACTGTGGCGGGAGCAGTGCTCCGGGGTGGCGTGTCCAGGGTGAGCGTGTGGGCGGCCAGGTCGGCCAGCGCGTTCAGGCTGCGCTCCAGGCGCGCGTCACGCTCGGGCGGCTCCAGCCAGCAGACCTCGAGGGCGCCCACGATCTGACCGCCGAGGTAGGCGGGCGCGGCCGCTCCCGGTGATGGCGGCACAGCTGGACCGGCTCACGGGTGTGATCGGCCTGGACACCGTACGGCTCGGCGTCGTGCCGCTCGGCGTGCCTCTGCCCGTGGTGCCGTCACATGGGTTCTGGATCTACGACGACGCGCTCGTGATGGTCGAGACGATCGGCGCGGAGCTGCGCCTGGTCGGCGTCGCCGAGATCGAACCGCACGTGACGGTATGGACGGTGTTGGAGGCCGCGGCGGAGTTCGGCGCTGGCGCGCACCGCGTCCTTGCCCGGAACCGCGCCGCACTCGGACCTTAGTCGGCCGCCGGTCCCTGGACGAGCACGACGGGCCCCCACACCGGGCAGCCGAGGTCGTGCGGGGTCTGGCCGCCGTGGCTGTGGCAGCGCGGGCAGGCCGGCCGATCCGTACCGCTGGTGCCGGGCTGGTAGCCCCAGCCGCAGCAGTCGGGGCACAGGTCACGGTCGGGCCAGGGGCGGGTGCTCATGCCGGATGAACGAGCAGGCGACTCTCCCGGATGTTCGCTCGAGCGAGCGTCGTCGAGCCGACTGCGGATGTACGGACTTGCACGGGAAAGGGGACTCCGCGCCGCGGCCCCGGCAGCCTGGTCATGCTGCTTCGCGCACGGCTGGCCCAAGCAGCGAAACGCCAAGGGAACGCCCAGTCAACGCCATTCCAACGCCTGGCCGTGAACAGGCAAGCTGATACGCGGACGAACACGGGGAACGTCCAACGGCCCAACAGCGGCCACCACACTGGGGGAGAACACCATGCTCAACCTCGGAAAGACCAAGCGCGCCATCGCCATGACCGCCGCCACGCTCGCGGTCGCGGCCGGCGCCACCGTCGCTGCCGCGGGGAGCGCCAGCGCGACCATCGGCTGCACCGGCGGCGACGGCTGCAGCCACCAGACGACGATCATGTTCGACAACGGCTCCTACTACGGCACCAGCGAGTGGTGGGGGCCGAACACCGTCCTGAAGATGCAGACCGACGGGAACTTCGTCCTCTACTGCACCGCCAACGGCAAGCCCATCTGGGCCACCGGCACCAACTTCGTGTCCGACGGTTTCATCACTCGGTACTTGCAGTTCCAGTACAACGGCAACATGACCATCTGGAACGACGACTCCTTGAGCTACCCCCACGTCACTCCGGTGTGGAACACCAACACGCCGACCGCCCACGAGGCGATCGTCCAGGCCGACGGCAACTTCGTGATCTACGACTCGTCCGGCAACGCACTGTGGTCTTCCAACACCTACCACCCGAACAACTGCTCCGCGACGTGGGGCTACTGGGGCTGACAGGGGAACAGATGCCCAGTGAGACAAGTGGCGGCGCCAGCAACGGCGACGCCGGCACGAACACCGAGGCCTCCGACGCGGACACGACCGCCGCCGAGGAGCAGGCCGCACCGGAGGGCGAGTGACCTGAAACAGCACGAAGCCCCGGCGCCCGCGCGGGCGCCGGGGCTGTCGCTCTTTAGGCTCGACGACGTCGCCAACGCCACCGGGAGGCATGCTGTTCGGAGGTTTGGCGCAGCGCCGTCTGGTCTCGGAGGAGCCGCTGGTGCAGGTCGGCGCACGCCTCGGCCTCAGTGCCGTACACGGCCTCGCTGGTGCGCAGGCCACGTTCCGAGTAGTACGCCGCCCAGCCTCCGGCCCGCTGCTCGAGCGTGTAGGCCTCGTTCGGTAGGCCGCCGTCAAGCTCGTAGGCGTCGGGGTGGATCCCAGCGGCATCGAGAGCACGCTGCAGCCCGCGGCGATCCATGGTCAGCCGCGGACGATGTTCGCGGCCTGCGGACCCTTCTGGCCCTGCTCGACGTCGAAGCTGACCGACTCGCCCTCGACGAGCTCGCGGTAGCCGTTGCCGCTGATCGCGGAGTAGTGGGCGAAGACGTCCGGGCCGCCGCCGTCCTGCTCGATGAAGCCGAAGCCCTTCTCGGCGTTGAACCACTTCACAGTGCCCTGAGCCATACTGATCTCCCGTTCGGGACGAAGGGGTACCCGGATCGCGGGTACCCCTGGATGGGTCGCGTCCTCGAACAGCAGGTGAAGCGGTACGGCGGACAGCGAACTACAGGTGATCACGCTACGGCAGTGTGGCTGCGAACGCCTTATACGCGGCGACCTGGTCCGGGGTGAGGAACCGGGAGACGCGGATCAGGACGTGCCCGTGCTGGAAGTCGTACTCGCCCGCCAAGGAGGCCATGGCCTGCGTGACCTTCTCCACGTAGGCGGCGCGGGTCTGGGCGTCCTGGACGGTCGCGAACGTCTCGATGGCGCCGCCGAACTCGACGTCGCCGGCCTTGGCGTATTGCGTCTTGTCCTTGGGCACGCGGGTGTCGCTGAACCGAATGTCGGCGGTGTACTGGCCGGGCCGGCCGAGGAGGCTGTTGGGGTCGGTCGCGGCGGTGTACACGATGGTCTGCTTCACCGTGGGGACTGCCGCCGACAGCTTGGTCATGATCTGCGGGGCGGTGAGGCTGTCGCTAGCAGCGACGGTGTTGGTGCTGGCGCCGCTCTTGGGGTTGCTGCTCGCGGCGTCACTGCTGGGAGTGCTGCTGGCGCAGCCGGCCAAGCCGAGGGTGAGGACGGTGGCCACGGTGAGGGTGAGGGCTTTGCGCATGCGCAGACCCTTCCACATGTGCGCACCTCGTGTGCCTGGCGTGGCCAGGATGTGATCAGGCGTTCGATGCGCAGGGACGCCCAGTTCAGCGGCTCCTTCGCGCAGACGTCGCCTCGTCGTCGCTCGGGCGATGCAGGAACCACGCCATCCAAGCGGACACGGCAGTCGCGATCAGCAGAGCAGCGGTGTGGACGTCGAGAACCGCGCACCCGTAGCCGATCGCGGAGCCGAAGCAGAATCCGTAGACGTGCGGCCGGGTTTTCTCGTGGCGGTCCGCCCAGAACTCAGCCACCACCGTGACGGCGCTCAGGGCGAGCGCTGCGGTCCACGAGTCGTGGATGCCGTAAGCGAAGAAGCCCGCCAGAACGAACCCGAGACAGCCCACGCTTGCCCCTTCGGTGAGGCGAGCATCCTGTCACGACGCGTCTTCGGTGGAGATCCCTAGTTGTCCTTCCACGTCCCTGAGACGCCCGGGACCTGCGCCTGCCCGCCGAGTCGTCCCTCGGTGCCCACCTCGCGGGCGACCCGGGTGACCTCCGAGGTGAACAACGACAGCTGGTCGACCATGCCGTTGAACACCACGGCGATCTTTTCCAGCAGCCCCTCGTCGTCCTCCGGCAGCGGCAGCCGGGTGCTGAAATCACCGTCCCGCACCGCCGTCAGACCGGCCAACAGCTGCCCCAGCCCCGGAGCACCCGCCTCGGAGGCCTCCTGGCTGCGCCGCCCCGCGTCCCTGCCCGCCACCACGGTCACCGAACCTCTCCGCACGAAACACGAAACCTGCGCACAATCCGAACGGCCCAAGAGCAGAGGCATTTCGACCCGGTCATGGCCGCCGGGGCGCACGGGATTCCGCCCCAGTTCGCCGACACAACAGGCGCTCTCCCGGCTGGAAAATCGGTGATTGAAATCACTTGAAGCGGGTACACGCCGCTATTTGCGCAGGCTGTTCGAGGATGCTGCGCGATCCGGCGCGCAGCGCCGCCGTGCCGGTCGACTGGCTTCAGCGCACGGGGCGGCGACCGGCCGCGCGCAGACGCAGGGCGCCGACAGCGATGGCCACCGGAAACAGCGCGACGCCGATGACCAGGAGGTACAACAGCCCCTTGGCGACCGCCCCGACGATGCCGAGGACAATTGCGACGATCACGAGCAGCCGAACAGGAATCCGAGAGCGGTAGACCGCCGACGTATCGAACCATTTCCAGCAATTCGAGCCCCATATGCCCCCGGAACGCAGGCGGCATGCGTGCCGTGTCGATGGTCGCCGGCGCCGTCGCCGGGCCGGCCTGAAAGAGTCCGGCGGTGTCGTGCATGCCGCGCCACCGGCGGGGCAGGCGCTGCCTACCGGACCCACAGAGACGGAGGTCGAGATGAGCATGGGTGACAAGGCCGCGAACACCGGCGACAAGCTCAAGGGCAAGGCCAAGGAGGCCGCAGGTTCCGCGGTGGGCAACGAGCGCCTGAAGACCGAGGGCAGGGCCGACCAGGCCGCGGCCGACGTCAAGCAGGCCGGCGAGAAGGTCAAGGACGCGGCCAAGGACGCTTTCAAGCGCTGATTCCCGGAGCGACGGTGGAGGGGTGGGGCGGCCGCGGCCGCCCCACCCCTCCACGGTCTGACCGTGGCGTAGGCCGCCGGTTCGAAGCGGCCCGGTGGGAATGCGGCCGTGGAGGTCGGGGACGTCGCGGCCCGGCGTCGGGCTGCAGGACCCGTTCGGTGCCTCAGCCGCCGAAGAGAGCCCACACCGTCTTGCCGTGGGCGCCCGGGGCGGAGCCCCAGGCAGTGGCCAGGGCCTCGACGATGTGCAGTCCGTGGCCGCCCGGCCGCGACGGCTCCACCGGGGAGGCGACGGCGGGTTTCGTGTCAGTGTCGGCGACGGAGACCGACAACGAGTCGGCGTCGATCACGAGAGCGATCTCGGTGGCGCCGCCGGCGTGGGCGGTCGCGTTGGCGACGAGCTCGGACACCACGAGCACCACGTCCTCGACGGCCTCGCCCGACGGCTCCCACTGCCAGTCCGCGAGCGCCCGACGGGCGAACTGGCGGGCCTGTCGGACCGGGCTGTCCGTCTCCCGCAGTGACAGGCGGCGTACTTGGCGCGCGGGCGGCACGAAGGCGCCGGTCTGCGGGACACCCATGTCGGTCACCTCCCGCCCTCGGTGCGGCGACGCCTCGCCCAGGCCTGGTCGCCCACCGCACCGCCGGCCGTCGCCGTCGAAGGTCTCGGGCAACCGGCCATGTTCACGGCTGTCGTCTTGCCGGAACACCGGGCTGTCATTCATGCGCAACGTGAGCACGGCCGCACGCCTCCAAGGGGTGGCCAGGTATCGAAAGGTCGGGCGGGCGCGGGGCGGCCCCGGGACAGGAAGCCGACCCGGGGCCAAGAGCCGACGCCTCAGGCGGCGAGTGTCTGACGCAGTGTCGCCAGGATGTCGGCCAGCAGCCGGGAGACCTGCATCTGGGAGACGTCGATGCGCCGCCCGATCTGCGCCTGGGTCAGTTCCTCGACGAACCGCAGGTGCAGGATCATGCGCTGACGTTCGGACAGGGCGGCCACGGCGTGCTTCAGGGACAGGACGTTCTCGATCGTCTCCAGTGCGGGCTCCACCACACCGAGACGGTCGTGCAGGGCGTGGTCGTCCTCGTCGTTCCCCGGGGCCTCCAGCGTGCCGGCGGTATAGGCGTTGGCCGCGATCTGCGCCTGCACGACGTCGGCGGTCGGGACGCCCATCCGGGTGGAGAGCTCGGCGGTGGTGGGCTCACGTCCCAGCTCGGCGTGCAGGGCCTCACTCGCGCGCGCGAGTTCGATCCGCAGCTCCTGCAGTCGGCGCGGCACGTGCACAGCCCAGCTGGTGTCACGGAAGTGACGCTTGATCTCGCCGCTGACGGTCGGCAACGCGTAGGTGACGAACTCCAGTCCCCGCTCCGGCTCGAAGCGGTTGATGGCCTTGATCAGGCCCACCACGCCGACCTGGACGATGTCGTCCATGGACTCGCTGCGGTGCGCGAACCGGGACGCCGCGTGACGCACCAGGCCCATGTTCAGCTCGACCAGCGTGTTGCGCACATAGGAGTACTCCTTCGTGCCCTCCTCCAGTCCACGCAGCCGCGCGAAGAGAACGTCCGTCATCTCCCGCACCTCGCCGAGGCTCATCGCCGAAGGATCATCCGGGAGCAGCGGCTGTGCCGTGGGCTCCGCGGGCAGGCGCGTTGCGACTCGGTTCCGCTCAACGGTTTCGACAGTCACGGTGCTTCCCCTCCAAGATCCAAACCGCACAGGACGAAGCCGCGTCTACCCGGCCGCCCACGATCCATGCACACGAATTCCGCTTCGCTCCCGAGATCCCGCCGTAGCTCTGGCAGCCGCACAGGCTCCGCAATCCCGACACGGTTCGCTGACTGCCCTCCACCGCGGTGTGCCCGTGCGCATCATCGACCGGCAGCAGGAGTTCACCACCGCGTCGCGCGCCAAGGCCGGGGTGCAGCCGCGCACACTCGAGGTCTTCGACGACTTCGGCGTCATCGACAGGATGCTGAAGGCCGGCACCCAGCGCCTGCCCTTCCGGCGGCTCCTGCTCGACCAGGTGATCAGCGAAGTGGTCCCGTACGAGGACAAGGAACCGCGTCCCGACGCCCCGTACCGCCGGATGCTCTACGTCCGCCAGAACGACGTCGAGCAGATCCTCCGGGACCCGCTGGGCGAGTCCGGCTGTGAAGTCGAGCGCGGCACGACGCTCACCGGCTTCACCCAGACCGACGCCTCGGTGGTCGCGAAGCTCGAGGGCCCGGCCGGGACCGAGGAGGTCGAGGTCGAGTACATGGTCGGCTGCGACGGCGGCGCCAGCTTCGTCCGCAAGCGGCTCGGCATCAAGTTCCAGGGTGCCACGGACGAGAGCCAGAAGATGTACGTCGGCGACGTCGAGGTCGAAGGCCTGCCCGACGACGCCTGGTACCAGTGGTACGACCTGCAGCGCGGCCTCCTGCTGCTGTGCCCGCTCTCGGGCTCCCGCGAGTGGCAGATCCAGGCCTCGGCCTCGCCCGGCCCCGACGGCGTGTTCCCGCCCCCGTCGCTGGAGGCGCTGCAGGCCGCGGTCGACCGCGTCAGCGGCATGGACATCAAGCTGAGCAACCCGACCTGGCTGTCCGTCACCAAGAAGAACGTGCGGATGGCCGACTCGCTGCGCTCCGGCCGCGTCCTGATCGCCGGCGACGCGGCGCACGTCCACCCCTTCGCAGGCGCGCTCGGCGCCAACACCGGCGTGCAGGACGCGTACAACCTCGGCTGGAAGCTCGCCCGGGTGATCAGGGACGGGGCCGATCAGAGCCTGCTCTACACCTTCCAGGAGGAGCGCCTGCCGATCGCCGAGTGGACCCTGCGCACCTCCCTCTCCTCGGCCGACAAGATCGCGCAGGCCGTGATCGGCGGCACAGGCGGCGCCGAGAAGGGGCTGACCGAGGAGACCAACCAGCTCGGACTGAACTACCGCGACAGTTCCCTGAGCTGGAACCGCGCCGCCGGCGCCGGCGAGGCTTCGGGGGTGCGCGCGGGCGACCGCGCCCCGGACTCGCCGCTGCCGGACGGAACGCGGCTGTTCGACGTCTTCCGCGGCCCCCACACGACGCTGCTCGGCCTGGGCGCCGACTGCCGCGAGGCGGTGGCGCACGTGCAGTCCGCCGCCGTCACCGGACTGCGCACCCTGGAGATCGCCGAACGACCCGAGACTTACGGATACACCGAGGACACCCTGGTCCTGGTCCGGCCGGACGGCTACGTCGGGCTGGTGGCGGCGGGCGACGACGGCGCCGCGGTCCTCGCATACCTCGACTTCCTTCAGACTCCCCAGGCCCCCCAGACCGGTCGTGCCGCCGTGGCCGCCGGTGAAGAAGTTTCCACTCCTTGACATCAGACCTGAGAGGTACCGGTCATGGGCTTCAAGTTCTCGCTCGTCCTCAACCGCACGATCACCGCGAAGGAGACCGCCGCCCTGCGCGACGCCGGCTGCGGCGAGGCCGCCTTCGGCACCGACACGCTGCCGACCGACGCCTCGGTGAAGGTCACCCGCCTGGACTTCGACGACACGCTGTCCGCGACGCTCGCCGAGGCGATCGAGGCGGGCCTCGAGGCCGTGAAGAAGGTCCCGGACCTGAGCGTCCCCGGCCTGAACGTGCCGGCCCAGGCGGCCGACCGCGCCGCCGCCGGACAGGAGCAGGACGCCGACCCCGCCGCCCTCCTCGCGGACGGCGCGGACCTGGTCGAGGCCGCCCTCGTCGACTGACCGGCCACACGGGCGCGATCGCGCCTCGAACGAAAGGCCATGGCTCACCGGACCGCCATGATCGGCGGCGGCCCGGTGAGCCGCGTTCATTTCAGTGCGCGTTCATGTCAGGCCGCGCTCATGCGGTGCGCCGGTTCAGTTCCCGGTGAGCTTGAACGTCTGCGTCCCGCTTGCCGTTGAACAGGTGTTGGTGTTTATGTCGGCACCCGTGGGCGGTCCGAAGGAGATGCACTCGTCGAAGTTCGGGTTGTAGATGGTGCCGTCGGGCCGCAGTTCCCAGGCCTGGCTGGCCGTGTTGTTGCAGGGCTCCACATCCACGGGGGTGCCGGGTATGGGGCCTTGCCCGGTCAGGCAGCCGGTGCCGGTGGCGGTCGCGCTGGAGATCGTGCCGTTCCAGTTGTAGTTCCAGGACTCGAAGACGTTGGGGCCGACGGCGCAGTTGCCGATCTGCGGATTGGCGCCCATGGCCTGGACCGTGCCGAGGCACGAGTCGTAGTTGCCCTGCCTCTGAATGCGGCCCTCGGCGATCGTCGTGATCAGGCTCTGAGAAAGCGCGCCCGTACACGGGGAGAGCGTGGCGCCCTGTCTGGCGACGAGCGTCAGGCACTGGGCGGCGGCGGAGCTGACGATCGAACCGCCGGGCACCTCGAGCCACTGCTGCGTCGGCGTCGAGGCGCACTTCGTGCCGGAGACGGCGCTGCCGGACGAGTCCAGGCACACGGTCTGGGTGGTGCCGCTGCCCGTGGTCGTGGTGATGGTGCCGTTGGTGTTGAAGGACCAGTCCTGACCGGCCACGTTGACGTTGCTGCAGGGCGCGGCCGTCGTCCCCGCAGAGCCCTGGTCGAGGCAGGTGTTCGGGTCGGCGGCCAGGGTGACGGTGCCGTTCTGTACGGGTGCGAAGAACTGCTCGCCGTTCGAGCAGGGCTGAAGGCTCATCGGGTCAGACGGGAGTGTGGACGGAAGCTGCGCGCCGGCCTCGTTGGTGGCGGCCTGGGAGGAGAGGCAGCCGCCGCCGGCGGGGTTGGCGAGGGTGCCGTTGGGCATGAACTGCCACTGCCGCGCCGGGATGGTGCTGCAGGGGCCCATCTGGATCAGGTTGCCGGGGTTGGTGCCCCCGCCGAAGTTGGTCAGGCACTGGTCGTTGTCGTTGCCGATCGTGCCGTCCGGCCGCACCGCCCAGTACCCGTTGGTGGTCGCGTAGTTCGGGGCGGCCGGGCACGGGTTGAGCGTGAGCGCGATCGGCTTCGAGGTCGGGGCCGTGGTGACGCAGAGCCCGGGCTGGGCGCCCGAGTGGATCGGCCCGAAGGCCGGGGTCGTGACCGGGTTGAGGGTGTCGGTGGTCGCCGGCGGCGCGTCCCACACCTGGCTCGGCCTGCCGGTGCAGGTGGACAGGCTCATCCCCTGCGGGCTGATGGGCTGGCCGAAGAGCGAGGTCGCCGGGGTCGAGTCCAGGCACTTCCCGGTGGACGGGTTGAAGATCCATCCGGCGGAGGTGAACTCCCACAGTTCATTGGGGCCGGTGCAGCCGCCGGCGTATGTGCCCACCAGGTTGCCGTCGGCCGTGCCCTGGCCCGCGTTGTCGAGGCACACGTTGTAGGCGCTGTTGTGGAAGGAGCCGCTCGCGCCGAGCAGCCACTGCTGCGCACTCGTGGAGGTCTGGCAGGACTGGAAGGACAGCAGTCCTTCCGGCGCGCCGCCCGGGGCGCCCGTCTGGAGGCACATGCCGGGCGTGCCGGCCTGGGTGATCGACCCGAACGCGGGAGTCTGCCGGTCGCCCGGAACGCCGAACTGCTGGGTGGAGGACGAGGGGTTGCACGTGCGCAGGCTCATCCCGTTGCCGTTCGGGGGCGTCGGGCTCACCGGCGTGGTCGGCGCGGAGGTGTCCAGGCACTTGCCGGTCAGCGGGTTGTAGATCTTGCCGTTGGGCAACCCGAGCCAGACCTGGCCGGCGCCGCCGTTGCACTGCCAGAGCTCGACCTGGTTGCCGTCGGCGGTGCCCTGGTTGTAGTCGTCGAGACAGTACCCGCCGTCGGTGATGGTGCCGTTCGCGTTGGCGGTGAACACCTCGGTCGCGTTGTTGGCGGAGCAGAAGTCCAGCCACAGTTGGGTGTTGTCGCCGATGGTCCCGCCCGACCCCGTTGCCGCGTCAAGGCACATGTTCGGGTTCGGGGGGTTCGTGATCTGGCCCGACTTGGCCGTCGCGGGGAAGCTCGAGCCGAACTCGACCGGCATGTGGCCGGAGATCGTCGCCGCCCCGTTCCCGTTCAGGCTGTTGACGCGGTGAGCGGTGATCCCTGAGGGCGGATCCGACGTCACCATGTAGTCCAGGGACAGGGTGCCGTACGTGGGATTGGCGGTGTCGTAGACCAGGCTCACGCCGGGGGGCAGCGACGGCCAGACGCTGCCGTTGAACGCATTGCGGTTGAAGTCGCCGAGCACGGCCCAGTCGACGATGCCCAGGGTGCTCATCTGCGTGGCGATGTTCGCCACCATCGGCCCCGCGTCGTTGGCGGCGGCGTTGGACGTCCCGTTCCCGCCGCCCCGGAACGTCCAGAACACCGATGTCCCGCCGCCGCTGTCGTCGGGGACCTGGATCCCGAAGCTCGGGCTCGAGTTGGACGCGGGCTGGACCGAGGAGGAGTCGCTCCAGGGGGCGGGGTCCGCAGCGTAGAAGCCGCTCGCCTGCTGGTGGGAGACGATCGCGAGGTAGCCGCCCACGCCCTTCGTCTGCAGGACGTAGAGCCAGAGCCCGTTCCATTTGTACCAGTTGACGAGGTACTGGGTTCCCGCCGGAGACACCACGGTGATCGTCGCGTCGACGGGCAGGTTCGGCGGGGTCCCCGCCTCCGACAGGGCCAGCACGTCGACCGTGCCGGCGAGGGTGTAGACCGAGTTCCAGTTCTGCCCCCCGTTCATATCCCAGGTGGCCGACCGGTCGGCGCTCACGGCGGCGGACGCCGGGCCGGCCGCCGCCCCCACCGCCCCCGCGATCCCGGCCGCCAGGACGGCCCCGGCGACCGCCCCGTGGGCGAGCCGACGCCATACTGAGGCGCCGGCCCTCCCGTCGGATTTCCTTCTCGACTCGAACACGAATAGCCCCTTCGTCGGTGTCCGGGCCCGCCGGGCGGCGGGCCCGGCCGTGGCCAACGACCCCTCACAGCAGAGTTGTCCGGTGGTCGACCTCGACGATAGGAGCCGGGCCGGGTGATCCCGTGTACCGCGTCGTCCCAGGTCAGGACGGCCAGGCGGCAGTAACCGGCAGGATTGGGGACCTTGCCTACGTATCCGCGCCCTCCGTAGGGGTGAATTCCAGAGCGGCTTCCCGGCCTCGGCGCGGGGCCTGGGTAGCCTGCGTCCTGCACGCGGCGGCATCACTGCAGTCGGCGCCCGGGCCGCGCACACGACCACTCAGGCGGCCCGCGCGGGCTGGGGGGCATGGGCGGCTTCGCGGCGTCGGCGCAGCACGTCGCCGCGTTCGCCCTCGGTCAGGCCGCCCCAGACCCCGTACTCCTCCGCGCACCGCAGTGCGTACTCGCGGCACTGTGCCAGGACCGGGCAGCCGGCGCAGACCCGTTTGGCCGCCTCCTCCCGTTCCTCGAACGTCCGGCCGCGCTCCCCTGCGGGATGGAAGAACAACCTGGTGTCCACGGCTGCGCACGCCGCCTGCTCCTGCCACGCCCAGGCCCACTCCACCTGCCCGGGAAGTTCCGGCTTACGTCCCATCAGCCGTGTGCCCCGCTCTCATTCATCGCGTGTCCCAGTCCTTGAGGTCCGTCAGTGCCAGGGGAGCATCAGGTAGTAGGCGCCGACCTGCTGGGGGTACTCCGCGGGCGGGCTCGTGCGCTCCCCCCGGTGACTCAGCCGTGGCTCCGGAGGGTCTCCTTGACCTTCGCGATCGCGAAACCCCACCCCTGCTGGACGGTCGGCTTTCCGGGGACCGCCAGTTCCTGAGGGTTGGTCAGGACGTCCAGGAGCACCGGCCCCGGAGTGTCGAGCGCCTGCTTGACGCTCTCCTGGAGCGTGGCGGGATCGGTGACGCGGATGCCCGTCAGCCCGAGGGCGCCGGCGACCGCGGCGAAGTCCGGGTTGTCCAACTCCGTTCCGAACTCGGGCAGCCCGGCCTGCTCCTGTTCGAGCTTGACCATGCCCAGCCGCCGGTTGTCGAACACCACGAGCTTCACCGGCAGACGGTAGGTCTTGACGGTCATCAGATCGCCCAGCAGCATGCTCAGACCGCCGTCCCCGCAGAACGCCACCACCTGACGGTCGCGGTCCCAGAACTGCGCGCCGATGGCCTGGGGCATCGCGTTGGCCATGGAGCCGAGGTTGTACGACCCGAGGAGCCGGCGCCGACCGCGCATGGTCACGAACCGGGAGAGCCACACCGTCGCCATGCCGGTGTCGGAAGTGAAGATCGCGTCGTCGGCGGCGCAGGCGTCGACCGCGGCGGCCAGGGCCTCGGGGCGGACGTCGTGGTCGCGGTTGTCCAGCGCGCCGCGCAGGCGACCGAGCAGGCGGCGGTCGTGCTGGGGGTCCGTCAGCCGCCTCTGGCCCGAGCGCCACTCCTCGAAGCGCTCGCGGGCGGTCTCCAGGTGTGACCGGTCCGCGACGCGCTCGAGATGGGGAAGCAGCGAGCGCAACGTGGCCGCGGTGTCACCGATGAGACCCGTGTCGACCGGCACCCGGCGGCCGAGGTTGCGCTCTTCGAGGTCGATCTGGACGACCTTGCACCCGGTGGGGTACCAGTCGCGGTACGGGAAGTCCGTCCCGAGCAGGATCAGCGTGTCGCAGGTGTCCAGGGCGTGGACCGCCGCCGGGTTGCCGATCAGGCCGGTCTGGCCGACCTGGTACGGGTTGTCCTCTTCGAAACCCTCCTTCGCCTTCAGGGTGAGGACCATCGGCGCGGACAGGCGCTCGGCGAGCGCCAGCACCTCCTCGCGGGCGTCCCGCGCGCCGCGCCCGACCAGCAGGGTGGCGCGGCCCGCGCCGTTGATGAGGTCGGCGGCCTTGCGGACGTCCGCGTCATCGGGGCGGGTGACGGGGCGCGGGTGCGGAAAGCGGCTGGGACGGTCGTCGGCGAGCTCGCGATCGCCCAGGTCTCCGGGGATGGTGAGGACCGCCACGCCGCGTTCGCCCATGGCGCTGCGGACCGCGGTCTCCAGCATCCGCGGCATCTGGTCCGCGGAGGTGACCGTGGCGCGGTAGACGGCGACGTCGCGGAAGAGCAGGTCGTTGTCCACCTCCTGGAAGTAGTCGCCGCCCATTTCGGCCGAGGGGACCTGCCCCGCGATGGCCAGGACCGGGGTGCGGCTCTTGGCAGCGTCGTACAGGCCGTTGAGCAGGTGCACGGACCCGGGGCCGACGGTGCCCATGCACACCCCCAGGGTCCCGGACAGCTGCGACTGGGCACCGGCGGCGAAGGCCGCGGCCTCCTCGTGGCGGCAGCCGACCCAGTCCAGGCCCTCGGTGGTTCGGATGGCGTCGGTCAGCGGGTTCAACGCGTCGCCGACGACGCCGAAGACATGGCGCACCCCCAGCTCACGCAGGGCGTCGGTGATGACTCGGGCGACGGTACGTGCCACGTGGGGCTCCCTTGTGAAGATCTCGGACGGTGAAGTGGTCCTCAGACGGTGAACCGGTCGGGGTCGGCGTGGTCCCAGTCGCGCGCCCAGGGGGCGGGCACGCCGTCGTGCAGCAGCCCGCCCGGCTCCAGCCAGGGGTAGATGTCCGCGTACGTGCGGATGGTGTGCGGATCGAGCCTGCGGTGAAGCATCTGCGGCCCCAACTGCGAGGGTTCGCAGACCCCCATCGCCGCCATGATCTGAAGGGCGCTCCTGACGGTCGCCTCCTGGTAGCGCCGCACCCGCTGCGACTTGTCCCCCACGTGCAGGGCGCGGGCTCGGCGCGGGTCCTGGGTGGCCACGCCGACCGGGCAGGTGTTGGTGTGGCAGCGCTGTGCCTGGATGCAGCCGACGGCGAACATCATCGCCCGCGCCGCGTTGGTGAAGTCCGCGCCCTGGATCAGCCGCTTCACCAGATCACCGCCGGTGGCCACCTTGCCGCTGGCGCCGATCCGGACCCGGTCGCGCAACCCGGCCCCCACCAGGGCGTTGTGGACGGTCATCAAGCCCTCGGTGAGCGGCATCCCGAGATGGTCGGCGAACTCCAGCGGGGCGGCGCCGGTGCCGCCCTCGGCCCCGTCGACGATGATGAAGTCCGGTGCGACGCCCTCCTCCAGCATGGCCTTGCACACCGCGAGGAACTGGGGGCGCGAGCCGACGCACAGCTTGAAGCCGGTCGGCTTGCCCCCGGCCAGCTCACGCATCCGGCCCACGAAGCGGACCAGCTCGCGCGGGGTGGAGAAGACCCGGTGGTAGGGCGGGGAGATAACGGTGCGCCCCTCGGCGACACCCCGCACCCGAGCGATCTCCGCGTTCACCTTGGGCCCGGGCAGCACACCGCCGATCCCCGGCTTGGCCCCCTGACTGAGCTTGAGGGAAACGCACTTGACCTGCGGTCGGGCCGCCTTCTGCGCGAACCGGACCTGGTCGAAGTCCCCGTCCTCGGTCCGGCAGCCGAAGTAGCCGGTGCCGATCTCCCACACCAGGTCCCCGCCGGGCCGCAGATGGTACTCCGACAGCCCGCCCTCGCCGGTGTCGTGCGCGAACCCGCCCTGTGCGGCTCCGGAGTTCAGGGCCAGCACCGCGTTCGCCGACAGCGAGCCGAAGCTCATCGCGGACACGTTGAGCAGCGCCATCTCGTACGGCTGGGTGCAGTCCGGTCCGCCGACGCGCACCCGGGGCGCCTCGGTGGGCACGGCGACCGGGGCCATCGAAGGCACGAGGAACTCCCGGCCGCTCTCGTACAGGTCCAGCTCCGTGCCGAACGGCTCCTCCGCGTCGGTACCCTTGGCCCGCTCGTAGACGATGCTGCGGGTGTCGCGGTCGAACGGACGCCCGTCCACGTTGCGTTCGACGAAGTACTGCTGCACCTCGGGGCGGATGCCCTCCAGAGCGAACCGCAGGTGCCCGAGGACCGGGTAGTTGCGCAGCACCGAGTGCCTGCGCTGCGTCACGTCCGCCACCGCCACGAGCAGCAGCGCCAGCAGCGGCACCGCGGCGAACCACCACCACGGTGACACCACGATGACGGCCGCCGTCGCGACGACCGCTCCACACCCCAACCAGGCAATCCACAGAAATCTCAGCACAGCCACCGTCTAACCCGGGACTGCGGCGCCCAAGCGTCCCACAGCGCGACCGAGCGAAATCCCGGGCCTGGACGGGCTGCCTGCGCCGAACCCGACAGTCAGGAGCGCCGGCGGGCGCAGGAATCCGCGACCGACAGCGACCGGACGGCTTGAGGCAGCCCCGGCAGGCCCTCACCTCCGCGGCAGGAGCAGCGTCAGGGACGGCAGGAGCAGCAGGCTGCTCAAGGCCGCGAACGCGCGCCGGTCGTACCAGATGATGGCGGCGAACTCCCTTGTAGCGGCCGTGAGCCAGTAGGAGCCGGTCGTGGGGGCGCCGACGACGGCACCGCGCAGGCCGACACGGCGCATGACCAGGGCCGTGCGCACGACGTGGAAGTCGCTGGTGACCACCACGCAGCGGCCCGCGAGGCCCTCTTCCCTCATCAGGTCTGCGCTGCGGGTGAGGTTCTCGTCGGTGTTGCGGGACCGGTCCTCGAGGAGCACCCGCCCGGCGGGCGCCCCGTGGGCGACGAGGTAGCCGAACATCGCCTCGGCCTCGGAACGCTCCTCGTCCGGGCCCTGGCCGCCCGAGACGACGATCATCGGATCGCCGCCCCTGGACCGCAGAACCCGGTAGACGGCGAGGGCACGCATGAGGCGTCCGGCGAGCAACGGGGTGACCTCGCCACCGTCCAGCCCCGCGCCCAACACGACCAGGAAATCCGCGCGTCGCCGGGGCCACAGGCTCCCGCGGAACTTCGTCAGCCCCAGAAAGCTCACGAACAGCACCGTCAGATAGGCGGTGGGCACGCCGACGAGTACGCGCGCCACACGCAGCGCCTCCCCTCCACCGCCCACCGCCGTCAGGCCCACCGCGGCCGCCAGGAACAATCCGGCCGCGAGGGTGGCTGCTTGCGGCGCCGCCAGGCCGTGTCGGCGCAGAAGCAGCAGACCGTCGGCGGTGAGCGCCACCCCGAGACCGGAGACCACGAGAGCGCACACCAGAGCAACGGACCAGGAGACCGGAGCCTCACCGGGAGGCTCGGACAGGTCCGCACGCACGGCCAAGCCCACGGACGTCGCACACAGGGCCAGCATGGTGCAGCGGCGCAACGGCTGGCGACTGCCGGTCGCCGCAAGGAGAAAGAGCACCGCCGACACCAGCTGAACCGTGCGCGCTGTCATCCGCGTTCTCCCTCTCGTGTGTCCCGAAGGCCCCTGCCCCGCACCCGGCCCGGTCACGCGCCGGCCAAGGCTCCTTGCCTCAGCTCCCCTTTGATGCTCGTGAGGTGGGGACGCGCGGGCAGCGATCGCGTGATGCCGATCGCGTCATGCCGGGGTCCGCGGGCCAGGCTGGGCAGGAAGCGCAGCCGTTGCTTCCTCCTCGCTCGTACGGCCCCAACGCCAGAGCAGAACTCCCAGGCTGAGCGCGCAGGCGGCGATCACCGCAGCCCGAACCGGCAGCCGTCGTCCGCTCGGTCGGAGGTGATGACCGTCGCGGGCGGCCAAGCCTCCCGCGGTGTGCCGGGAACGCTCGACGGCTTGCCTGGCCGTGTCCTGCACCGGTCCGGCGGACCGGCGTACCTGCTCGGCGGCTTCCTCGAGGTTCAGGGCCGCTGCCGCGTCCTTGCCACCGTGTCGCAGCAGCTCCACGCCCGCGGCCACGGCCGACCGGGCCGTGTCGGCCGCTTGCCCGGCGTGCGACGTGAGGCTGTCCGCGGCGTCGGCGGCGGCTTTGACCACGGTCTCGGCGCGGGCCTGTGCGTTGGTCTCCATACTCATGGAAGGCATCCCCTCTCGTTGACGATGTGCGCGGTGGCGGTCTGGTGTCGTCTCACCCGCTACGGCCTGGGGCACTCGTGCTGCTGCGCGGAAGGCGGCCTCGCGGTGGGTGGGGCACATGCGGACGCGGTTCGGGGGCACACGTGGCGTGATGCCGGAGGCGAAACGTCACGGGTGCTCCCCGCGCCGCTCATTGCGCAGACGCCCGATGACGGCCACGACCGCACGGCGATGCGCCCCATCGGCCGCATCGGCCGCATCGGCCGCCTCCCGCCCAGCAACCGTCCGCTGCCCAGAGGCCCCGCGAGGACGCCACCGCAGCCTTCGAAAGGACCGTGATGACCGTCGCGGAAGTCCTGCTCTTCGCCCCGCTGGCCCTGGCCGGATTCTGACCTCAGCCGCCGGATTCCGGGGCCCCGCCGGCCGCCACCGCCGCAGCCGCTGACCAACACGGCCCTTCGTCGGCGTGAGAGCAGCGGCCGATCGGCTGAGGCGGCGTCAACCAGATCGTGCACGACGGGCCACACGACGCCGCGGACTGCGTCGGCGCGCCCCGCGGGCGCTTCCGCCCGGCCCCGCGGCGGTCAGTGAGGCAGTCAGCGAGGCCGTGTCAAAGAGGAAGCGGGACGGCGGAGATCCCTGATCCGGCAGCGGGTTGTCGCGATCAGCCCGGCGGCGTGGCCCCGACGCTGCCGGATGCCCGCGTGGCCGCCCCGACGCCCGCCCGGAAGGCGGGCACCCCCGCGCGGACGCGTCCGAGCGCCCCCTGCGCCGAGCGGGCCAGCTCGCCGAGGCGGTGGGCCGCCGTCAGCTGGAAGCTGAACGCGTGGGCGCGGTCGTCGAAGCGACCGTGCGACCCGCTGGCTCCCGTGATCACCACTGTCCGGCTGCGCGCGTCGTCTCGTGTCATGAGGCGCGTGTTTCCCCGATCGTGACTCCTCCCCGGCGTAAACGCCGGGGCCT
>NZ_BBPQ01000085.1 GCF_000787855.1 Streptacidiphilus anmyonensis
CAAGGCGACCTACGGTTACAACGCCCGTGCGCTGGTGACCAGCAACCGTGCACAGACGACCAAGACGCGCACAGCCGGCCCGGACAAGGATGGTGGTGACCAAGGCAGACAATAGCCATAGGAGAAATCGTGGCGAAGGTAAACATCGTCCGCCCCGGTGAGGGCGAGATCCTCGGCAGCGGGGCGCAGCAGATCCGCATCCTGGAGAACGGCGAGCACACCGACCACCGGCTGGGGTTCGCCGAGGTCACCATTCCGCCGGGCACCCCGAGCCCGTTGCAGCATCGCCACGCCCAGCATGACGAGGGCTTCTACGTGCTGGCGGGAACTTTCCGGTTCACCGTCGGCGAGGACCAGTACGACGCCGGGCCGGGCACCTGGGTCATCGTGCCGACCGGGGCGCCGCACACATTCGCGAACGTCGGCGACGAGAACGCGGTCATGCTGAACACCTTCACGCCGGACCTGTATGTGCAGTACTTCCGTGACTTCAAGGCCATGATCGATTCCGGGCAGCCGGTCAACGCCGAGACCATGCAACCGCTCTGGAAGAACTACGCCACCGAGATCTCGAACGAGTACGCCCCGTGAAGCGCCTTCAATACGACCGCTACGGCGGCCCCGAGGTGATGCGGCTCGCTGAGTTCGAGCCACCACGCCCGGGTCAGGACGAGGTTCTCGTCCGCGTCCGAGCGGCGGCTTCCAACGCGCTGGACTGGAAGCTGCGCAACGGCGAGCTGAAGCTGATGACCGGCCGCTCCTTCCCCGGGCGATGGGGCACGACTTCGCCGGAGTCGTCGAGGCGGTCGGCGCCGGCGTCACCCGACTGAAGGCCGGCGACGCGGTACTCGGCCGGGCTCGGTTCCGGCAGGCGGGGGCGTTCGCCGAGATGGTGACGGCCCCGGAGACGGCGGTCGTGCACAAACCGGCGGAGCTTTCGTACGAGCAGGCCGCCGCCCTGCCGACCGTGGGCGTGACCGCCTACCAGGCCACGGCGGAAATCCGGCCCGGGCAGGCGGTCTTCGTCAACGGGTGCCTGGGCGGGGTGGGCCGCCGCCGCCCAGTTCGCCCGGGCGCGGGGAGCCTCAGTGAAGGCACGCTCGGTGCCCGGCGGGGTCGTCAGCCGGGCAGCCCGGGGACGACCAGGCCGGATTCGTAGGCGATCACCACGGCGTGGGTGCGGTTCTGCGCGCTGAGCTTGGTCAGGATGTTCCCGACGTGGGTCTTGACGGTCTCCGGGCTGACGGTGAGCGCGTGGGCGATCTCGGGGTTGGAGCGTCCGGTGGCCATCAGCCGGAGCACGGCCTCCTCGCGGAGTGTCAGGCCGGCGTCCGGCAGGGCCTTCGCGGAGTCCAGCGGGCGGGCGGTGACCATCCGGCGCAGGTCGGCCGGGAAAAGGATCTCCTCCCCCGCCGCGACGGTCCGCACGGCCTGGGCGATCCGGGGCACGGGGAGGCGTTTGAGCGCGAACCCGCTGGCACCGGCGCTGAGCGCGGCGGTGACGTGGCCGTCGTTCTCGAACGTGGTGATCACCATGACCTTGGGCGGGTCCGGCACTTCCGCGAGGATCCGCCGGGTCGCCTCGATGCCGTTGCAGCGCGGCATCCGCACGTCCATCAGCACCACGTCCGGCCGCAGCCGCCGGGCCCCTTCGACCGCTTCGAGGCCGTCGGCGGCCTCGCCGACCACGGTGATCCCAGGCTGGGCCGCGAGCAGGACGCGCAGGCCGCTGCGGGTCACCGCGTCGTCGTCGGCGATCAGCAGCGTGGCGCCGACGGGCGGGGCAGGCGGAATCGGGGCGCCCATCGGGGCCGGGGCGCTCATGCGGGAGTCCGGACGGGGAGGCGGGCCGTCAGGACCCAGTGGCCGGCGCCGTCCGGCCCGGCCCGGAACTCGCCGTGCAGCAGGCGCACCCGTTCGGCGAGGCCCGGGAGTCCGTGGCCGGAGGTCGGAAAGGCCGCCCGCCCGCTCCGGCCGCGGCCGGTCCGGTTGGCCACGCCCAGGGCCAGGCCGTCGGGCGAGAGCGCAGCCGTGATGCGGATCGGGCCGTCCGCGCCGTGCCGTAGCGCGTTGGTCACCCCCTCCTGGAGGATCCGGTAGGCCGCCCGCGACAGCGCCGCCGGCACCCGGGCCATGTCGCCTGACAGGTCGGGCTCGACCACCGTGCCCGTGTGCCGCAGCCGGTCGAGCAGTTCGGGCAGGTCGGCCAGCGTCCGGGCGGGTGCCGTGCCCGCGGCCTCCTCGCGCAGCACGCCCAGGACGTAGTCGAGGTCCTCCAAGGCGGCCCGGGTCGAGTCCTCGATGCTGCGCAGGGCGGCCCGTGCGGCCATTGGATCGCTGGTGAGCACTTCGCCGACCACCGCCGCCTGGATGGTGGCCGCCGTCAGGGTGTGTCCGATCGAGTCGTGCAACTCCTGGGCCAGCCGGTTGCGTTCGGCCAGCCGCCGTTCCCGTGCGGCTGCCAGCGCGAGCCTTTCCGCCGGGGAGGGGCCAAGCAGGCGCGGTGCCAGGCGGCGCAGGACGCCCGACACCGCCACGCACACCAGCGCCGCCGACAGCACGCACAGCAAGGCCGCCGCCCAGCTCGCCCAACCGTCCCCGGAGCGCAGCGTCCGGCCGAACAGCGACAGTTCCGCCTCACCGCCGAGCCAGCGCCCTGGCAGGGCCAGCGCCGCCAGCAGCAGCAGATTGGCCGTCAGCGTCGCGGCCCAGCCCGCGGCGACGTGCAGCAGCAGCCACAGCGGGGTCCGCCGCCGGTCCGCGCCGAGCGGCCCGGCCGACTCCGGCAGCGGCGCGTCGAGCAGGCGGCGGGCCCCCGCGATCAGCACCCGCCGGGTGGTGCGGGCCAGCCCGGCCGCGGCGATCAGCCCCGCCCATACCACCAGCACCAGCGCGGCCCGCGCCCCGTACGGGCCGGACTCCCACAGCAGCGCGGGCAGCACAGCGAACGGCAGCAGCACCGTGCTCGCCGCCGCGCCGAGGAACGCGAACAGCACGCCCGTGTACGTAGAGCCGCGGAGCAACGGCCGGATTCCCCAGGTCATGGACGCCAAGTATGACGTCCGTGCACTACCGGCCTCCTCCCCCGATCGGGGGAGCGCGGTTTCCCTCCCGTCCGGGAGGCGCGCACGGAGCGCCTTGTTCCAGGATCGGTCAGGCCCGGAGCGACCGGGCCTGCCACGGAAGGACAGCGGATGCACACCCCTGGAACGACGGCCGCCCGGCCCGCAGCAGCACGCAACACACCGGCGACCGCGGCCGTGGTGCTGGGCACGCTCAGCCTGTTCACCTCGTTCGCGGTCGTCGGCGGCCTGGTCGGCGCCGCCGGCCTGGTCACGGGCACCATCGCCCTGCGACTGTCCGGACGTACCGGCACAGGCCGAGGCCGCGCGCTGGCCGGCCTGCTGCTGTCGCTCGCCGCGATCGCGGCGTCCGTCCTGGCCGCCGCCTTCATCGCCTGGTACGCGAACCACACCCAGGAGTGCTACCGCCCCGACGGCCTCCACCAGTACGTCGAGTGCGTCCGCCGCAACCTCTCCGGGCACTGACCGCGCCGGGAACCCCGGCGAACCCAAGACCGCACACACCATCAGAGGTGACATTCCATGAACTCACGTACGCCGCTTCGGTTCAGCCTCCTGCGTCGCAGGACGACTCACACCGCCGTCGCCATCGGGGCCCTCGCCCTCGGCGCGCTCGCCCCGTCCGCCGTTGCCGCCCCGGGGGGCGCCAGGCCGGACGCCACCCAGCGGCGTCTGAACGCGATGGTGAGCCCCGATCACGTGCCTGGCGCTCTGGCCGCCGTCCGTGACCAGGCCGGCCACACCCGTACCTATGCCGCGGGAATCGGGGACCTGGCCAGCTCCGCGAAGGTGCCCCGAAACGGCCAGGTGCGGATCGGCAGCGTCACCAAGACGTTCACCGCGGTGGTCGTGCTGCAACTGGTCGGCGAGGGCAAGATCCGCCTCGATGACCCGGTCGAGACCTACCTGCCCGGCCTCCTGCGCGGCCAAGGCATCGACGGACGCCACATCACGGTGCGTCAGCTCCTGCAGCACACCAGCGGACTTCCCGACTACGAGGACGACGTCACCGACGACATCCTCCAGCGCCGCTACCTCTCTCCCCGCGACA
This sequence comes from Streptacidiphilus anmyonensis, assembly GCF_000787855.1. Classification (GTDB taxonomy): domain Bacteria; phylum Actinomycetota; class Actinomycetes; order Streptomycetales; family Streptomycetaceae; genus Streptacidiphilus; species Streptacidiphilus anmyonensis. The sequence continues at coordinate 4,135 of NZ_BBPQ01000085.1, forward strand.
CCCTGGACATCGCGCTGCGACACGAAGCCGTCTTCGCCCCGGGAACGAGTTGGGGGTACAGCAACACGAACTACCTGGTGGCCGGGATGATCGTGGAAAAGGTCACCGGACGGCCCCTTGCCGAGGAGGTCGACAAGCGCATCATCAAGAAGATCGGGCTGCGCGGCACGTACCTCCCCGACCCCGCCGAGACCACCCTCCGAGGGCCCCACCCCCACGGCTACCACAAGGACGGCCCGGACGGAGCGCTGCGTGATGTCACCGAGATCGACCCCTCCGCGGCCTGGGCGGCGGGCGCCATGGTCTCCACCAGCTCCGACCTCACCCGGTTCTTCTCCGAGCTCATGAAGGAAGGCCACCTCCTCAGTGGCCCCGAGCTCAAGCAGATGCGCACCACCGTCCCCACGGGCGTACCTGGCTACGACTACGGACTGGGGATCATGAGGACGCAGCTGTCGTGCCACAAGACCGTCTGGTGGCACAACGGCAGCATCCCCGGCTACGGAACCTGGAGCGCCGCCACCGACGACGGACGCGCCGCCAGCGTCACCATGACCGTCGACCCGACCAGCATGGCGGACCTCCAGCCAGCCGAGGATGCCGTCGACGCGGCCCTGTGCGGCTGAACCACGCCTCCCAGAGAACCACTCACGGCAGGGTACGAGGTCGCGGTCCGCGTGCACCTCGTCCCCGGTCTCGGCGCTCACCGACTGGAGAAGCTGGAGCCGGAGCACCTGGAGCGCTTCACTTGGACACCGGGTGCACCGCCGAAACTGCCCACCAAGCTCACCGCACCATCCGGGTCGCCCTCGGCGAGGCCCTTCCGGGGGCTTGCCCATAGCCCCACCTGCAGCGACGACTTACGAGCCCCACAGGGTCGGTTCATGGAGGGAGGCTACTTCGGGGTGTCGGAGTTCCGGCACTGTGACAGGATGGCCGCGGCCTGTTGCTGTACCTCGATCGCCTGCTCGAACCGCCCAACCTCTTGGAGTGCGGTGCCGAGGTTGTTCAGGTTCGTCGGTTCGCCCCTTTTCCACGACATGGACATCGTGCTGGGCGACGAGTGACCGCAGGCGGCCGAAGGTGTGGCCCCCGCTGGTCGGAGCGTTGGGGCCCATCTGCCGCCCAGTTCCTCTGTGCTCCCCACTGCCCGCCCACCCGCTTCGCGACCAGTTCTGCAAGCGCGGCCGGCCCTGAGACGTGCCGATCCCTACGCGCCAGGCCGACGGCTCCCGGAGGGGCTCGCCACCGACCGCTGTCCGGCGCTGAAGGGCCTGGCTGCGCGTTCGTATCCGTTATGGGGTAAAGCGCCGCCAGGGGTTGTGCAGTGTGTGCGGATCAGCGGGCGATCGAGATCGCGAAGGGCACGAAACCGCTGGACCGAATCACGTGCGGCACGAACAGGATCGCGGCCTCTGTGGCGCGGGCGCTCTGGATCCCGCCGAGATCGGTGATCCACTCCTCGCGCCAGCCGAGGTCGATGAGGACTTCACGGACGGTCTGCTTGGCCTTAGGGTCCTCGCCGGACAGGAAGGCATCGGGCGCCCGGGTGAGCGTGGCGGGCGCGGTCATCACCGGGAAGAGCATCGTGTTGAGTGTCTTGACGACGCGCGTTTCCGGGAGCGCCTCTTGGAGTTGCTCGGCGAGGCTCGAGCCGGGGTAGAGCAGGTCCGCGGGCAGCCCGTCCGGTGCATCGACGGTGGCGTTGGAGACGTCGACGAGAATCTTGCCGCGCAGTTCCTCGCGCAGGGCGACGAAGAGGTCCAGCGAGCCGGCGCCGGGGGTGGCGTTGATGACGATCTGTGCTGTCCGGGCAGCGGCGACGGCGGCGCCCGGCGTGCGGTCCGCCACCGTCACCTCGTGCCCTGCCCGGGTGAGGGCTGCGGCCAGATTGCCGCCGACGCGGCCGTTTCCGAGAACTGCGATCGTGGTCATGATGGTCTGGTCCTTCCGTGGGTGCGGTTTGCGGTGCGCGTCAGCGTGAGAGCGTGGCGACGGCCTGGGCGTGGATGCCGGGCGCGGCGGCCAGGAAGCTCTCGCTTCGCGGGGTCCAGGGGCGGCCCTCGGCGTCGGAGAGCTGTCCCCCGGCTTCGGTCACGAGCAGTGCCCCGGGCAGCAGGTCCGCGCGGGCGCCGGCGAACTGCCAGAAGGCGTCGATCCGGCCGGCGGCCACGTTCAGCAGGTGCAGGGTCGCGGGCACGGCGGTGCGCACGACGAGCGCGCCGGAGAGCATCGCGGCGATCGAGGAGCCGACGCGCCGCACGATCTGCTCGTCCTCGTCCGGCCGGGCCTGGCTTGTGGCCACCATGCCGAGGCCGAGGTCCGCTGTCTGGGAGACGTGCAGCGGCCGGCCGTCGACGTGGGCGCCGGCGCCGGTCAGCGCGGTGTAGGTCTCGCCGGTCAACGGCAGGTGGACCGCGGTGAGCACCGGCTGGTTCTCGCGCACGAGGGTGGCGGTCACCGCCCACTCCGGCAGCGCGTGCAGGTGGTTGACGTTGCCCTCGGCCGGATCCACGACCCACCATTCGCCGGCCGGCAGCGCCCCGCCGTCCAGCTCGTCCTCCACCCAGCCGGCGTCTGGGCGAAGGCGCGTGAGGCGGGGGCGCAGGATGCCGAGGGCCGTGTCGTCATTGGCGGCAAGCGCGCTCATCAGCTCTTCGCGCGTCTGGTAGCGGACCACCTCGCCGAAGCGCTCGCGCAGCGCCGAACCGGCCGAGCGCACGGCGATCACGGTCTGGCCGAGCAGGTCGGCATCGGACGCGGCCACGTCAGTGGTCTGAAGCGTCTCAGACATGGCAGAACTCCCGTCGAGGAAGGGGGTGATGGGGGCGGTCGGGCCACGCCTTTCGTTCCGTCCCGCGCTCTCGTCTCGAAGGTATACAGCCCTTCAATTAACATCAAATGCATGTCACGCACCGCTAGAATTACTCACATGCAATTGGATTTGAACCTGCTCGCCGCGCTCGACGCGCTGCTGGAGGAGGGCAGCGTGGCCGGGGCGGCCGCGCGCCTGCACGTCACCGCCCCCGCGATGAGCCGGAGCCTGGGCCGAATCCGGCGCACGACCGGGGATCAGATCCTGGTGCGCACCGGCCGCACGATGACCCCGACGCCGTATGCGATCGCCGTCCGGGCCCAGGTGCACGAGCTGCTGCACCAGGTCCAGGGGGTGCTGGCACCGAGCCGTGAACTCGATCTGGCGACCTTGGAGCGCACGTTCACACTCCGCTGGCACGATTCGCTGGTCGCCTTGAGCGGCCCCGCGCTGCTTGCGGCCGCGCGCGGACAGGCGCCGGGGGTGCGACTGCGCTTCGTCGCGGAATCGAGCACCGACACCCCCGAGTTGCGGCGCGGAGAGGTCGACCTCGAGGCGAACGCCAACCGCCCGAGCGCGCCGGACATCCGGGCTGAGAACGTCGGAGAGACCCGCCTCGTCATCGTCGTGAGGCAGGGGCACCCCCTCACCCGCGTCAGGGCCGTCACCCCCAAGCGGTACGCCGCCGCTGAGCACGTCACCGTCTCGCGACGTGGAAACCTCACCAATGCCCTCGACGACGCCCTCGCGCGGATCGGCCTGACCCGCCGGGTGGTGGCGACCGCGCCCACGGAAGCGGCCGCGCTGGAGTTCGCGCGCGGCTCCGATCTCCTGGTCAGCGTCCCCGAAGCCACCACGCGGTCAGCGGTCGCCGACCTCGGCCTGGTCGTGCTCCCCCTCCCGCTCGAACTGCCGTCGGCCCCGATCTACCTGTCGTGGCATCAGCGCTACGACACCGACCACGCCCACACCTGGCTGCGCGGACTGGCGCGAACCGCCCTGACCGCGGGCGCGACGTCGTAGGCGGCGCCGTCCGGGCCACGAAGAGAGAACCCGAAGGCTTCCCGTCTCAGCCGATGACCGTGGAGGCCACCACGTGCGCCACGGTGGGGCGGCACTCACCCTGGGATGATCCCGCGTGGGCTGGAGTGATCACGGCAGCGGAGCCGTCATGGATACCCCCGTTCACGGGGCTGCGCCCACGCGACTCTCGTACGTTGGCGCCGCATCCGGACCGCTCCAGCCCGGCACCGCCGACGCAGGCGGAACCCGCCCCTGCGGGATCCACCTGGGCCAGGAGATCCAGATCCGGACCGGCGGCAACCGACATCGTCGCAGCAAGGGCCGTTCCGTCGCCGGCTGGAGGTACTCGTTCTTCGCCGTGCTGGTCGAACGCGCCGAGACGCTCGACCAGCACACCGCCGCGCGGGGTGAGGACCGGCTGACCTCGCGGACCCGTTCGTCCGCGCGCGGGGCGTCGGGCCGTCGGGCTCGCCGGTCCTTTCACCCGGCTGGCTCATCCTGCGCTGTCGGCCGCCCCTGCGAGCCAGGTGGCGAAGTGGTCGGTCTCGCCCCCGAGCAGTGGTGCGCCGTGGGAGAAGCCGACGGCGGTGACGTCGCGGGGCAGCCGTGCGTAGGAGGCGTTTCGGACCGCGGGGTCGGCGGCGAGGGCGTCGGGACCGGTGGCGAGTTCGCCGCGGTGGAAGACGGCGTCGCCGACCAGCAGGGCTCGGCTGGGCTCGTGCAGCAGCGCGATGTGGCCAGGGCTGTGGCCGGGGGTGTGGATCACCCGCAGCGCGCCGACACGGTTGCCGTCGGCGACGGTCGCGGTCGCGGTGACAGGCTGCCAGTGGAGCAAGGGCACCCGGTCGATCGTCCGGCCGAGGCGGCCGGACCTGCCGTCGCGGGGAACGCGGCCGGCAGCGAGCCAGGGCGCGTCCTGCTCGTGGATGAGCACGTCGGCGTTGGTGCGGGTGACCAGTTCGGCCAGACCACGGACGTGGTCGGGATGGGCGTGGGTGATCACGATGCGCCTGATGTCCTCGAGCCTTCTTCCCTCTGCTTCGAGAGCGTGGCGGATGACGGTGGGGGCGTTCTTCCAGCCGACGTCGACCAGGGTGAGGCCGTCCTCGTCGGTGACGAGGAAGCAGTTGTCGCCGTCCCCGCGGGTGGGGATGCGCAGGATCCCGGGGGCCAGGCCGCTCATGCGCCGCTCCCCTGGCCGGCAGCCGCCACCGCGGGTGATCGAAGGATGTCGACGAGGTCGGTCGGAAGGTAGCCCTGCTGAGCGAGCCGGGGCAGGATCCCACCTCCGGCGATGATCTCCAGGACCAAGCCGGGCAGCGGAGGCACCTTTCCGGTTGCCTGCGTGGTCCGGTTCGTCCAGGTTCCGGTGGCCAGGTCGATCGCGGCGAGGTCTCCGTCGCTGAAGATCGACGTCGCGTCGGGCACCGTCATCGCCGGCAGGCCCGCGTTGACGGCGTTCCTGAAGAACAAGGAGTTGAACTCCTCGGCGATGAGTGCTGCGACGCCGAGCTGGTTGAGGAGTGCTGCGACGGGTCGCGAGGAGCCGAGGCCGAAGTTGCGTCCGGCGACCACGATGTCGCCGCGCCCTACCTGGTCGGTCCAGCCGGGGCGGACGTTGTAGAAGACCTGTTTCGCGGCCTCGGGGATATCGAGCTTCATGGCGTCCGGCGGGTACATGTCGTCGGTGGTCAGTCCGTCGCCGAACACCCAGACACGTCCGGTGACCTGCAGACCGTCGGCCTGCGGTGCGTTGCTCATCGTGCGGTCCCCTCGCGTGCGTCGACGATGCGGCCGGCGATCGCGGAGGCCGCGACCGTGGCGGGGGACGCCATGTAGATCTCTGCCTCGGGCGAGCCCATCCGGCCCGTGAAGTTCCGGGTGGACGAGGTCAGGCATACTTCGCCGGGGCCGACGAGCCCCATGTGGTAACCGAAGCACGCGCCGCACGTCGCGTTCGTGACCACCCCTCCGGCGTCGGCGATGTCTTGCAGATAGCCCAGGCGCAGGGCGTCCCGGTACACCTGCTGACTGGCCGGGGTGACGATCAGTCGAACTCCGGCGGCGACCTGCTTGCCGCGCAGCACGCCGGCGGCGATGCGAAGGTCGTCGAGCTGGCCGTTGGCGCACGAGCCGATGAACGCCTGGTCGATCTTCCGGGGCTCGATCTCGGTGACGGGCAGGCCGTTGCGGGAGACCGTGCCGGGGCGCGCCACGTAGGGCACGAGGGTCGACAGGTCGATCTCGCGCACGTCGGCGTACGTGGCGTCCGAATCGGCGTGGGAGGGCTGGTAGTCGGTGACGCCGAGCGCCTCGAAGTGCGCGGCGAGTACGTCGTCGTGGGCGAAGGTCGAGAAGTCCGCCGAGAGTTCGGCTCCCTGGGTCGCGATGGTGCGGCGGTCGTGCAGGGGCATCGAGGCGAGGCCGGGGCCGCCGTACTCGAGGTTGAGGTTGGTCGCGTCGCCGAACTCGTTGGCCACGTGGAGGAAGACGTCCTTGCCGCTGACGCCCGCGGGCATCTCGCCGAGCAGTTCGTAGCGGATGGTCGGGGAGACCTGGAACCACGTGCGGCCGGTGCACAGGATCGAGTAGACCTCGGCCGGGCCGAGCCCGCGCGCCGCGGTGTTGTACGCCCCGCCGGCGCAGGTGTGGCTGTCGGTGCAGGCGAGGATCTCGCCGGGCCTGGCGAGGCCGTTCTCGGCGACGACCTGGTGGCAGATGCCGTGCCGGCCGACGTCGTAGAAGCGTGAGATCCCGAACTCGGCGGCGAACCTGCGCGCGTGCGGGCCGCCGGCGGCGTCCTTGATCGTGGGTGCGGGGACGGCGTGGTCCATCACGATCGCGACCTTGTCGGGGTCGGCGATCCTGAGCGGCTGCAGCCACATCGTGGAGAACTGCAGGTCGATCAGGACCGTCATGTCAACGTCCACGGTCACGGTGTCGCCGACGGCGACGGAGGCGAGACCGGCCCTGCGGGCCAGGATCCGCTCCATCATGGTCATGCCCATATCAGGACTCCGTTCCTTCTCGGGCGGGGGCGGGCCGGTACCTCTCACCGAGTTCGAACCACTCGGCCATGCCGACGAGGTTGAAGAACTCCTCCGGCCGGCTGGGCAGGAACGCGTCGACCGTGATCCCGCGCAGCCGGCACAGCGCGGTCAGCGATCCGAGCGCGCTGTGCGCGAGCGCGGCGGAGGGGTGGATCGCGACGGCGAATCCGAGTTCCTGGAGCCGCTCGGCGGACTGCTCGGGGGTCAGGCCGCCGATGACGAGGTTGAGCAGGAGCGGCGCCTCGACCTCGGCGGCGATCCGCTCGATCTCCTCCGTGCTCTGCGGCGCCTCGACGAACAGGATGTCCGCGCCCGCGGCGACGTACATGTTGGCCCGCTTGATCGCCTCGTCGAGTCCGAGCGGGCCGCGGGCGTCGGTGCGGGCGATGATCAGCATCCCGCTGTCGGTGCGCGCCTCGACGGCGGCGCCGAGCGTGCGCAGGAAGTCCGCGGCGCTGACGAGCTCCTTGTCGGGCAGGTGGCCGCACTTCTTCGGGAAGGCCTGGTCCTCGAGTTGGATCGCCGCGACTCCGGCGTCCTGGTACTCGCGCACGGTCCGGACGACGTTGACGGGAGCGCCGTAGCCGGTGTCGGCGTCGGCCAGGAGGGGCACGTCGCCGAGCACGCGAACCATCATCCGGGCGCGTTCGACCATCTCGGTCTGGGTCACCAGACCGATGTCGGGCAGTCCGAAGCCGGAGGCGGCGACGCCTGCTCCGGTGAGGTACGCGGCGACGTGGCCGGTGCGCCTCGCCAGATGGGCGCTGATGCCGTCGAAGACGCCCGGTGCGACGACCAGCCGGCCGGCGTCGAGCAGCTCGCGCAGGCGGGCGCGTGCGGGTGTGGTCATGGTCCCTCCTTTGCTGGTCTTCATCAGTCGAGCGCCCTTCCCACGGGGCCGGCCAGCAGGGCCGTGAGCGGGGCGATCGAGTCCGCTTCCGCGAGTCCGTGCACGGCGTCGACGATCGCCGAGGCGCGGTCGGCGTCCATGACGCGGCTGGTCAGGGCGTGGAACTTGGCGACGACTTCGTCGTTGGTGACCGGGTCGAGCGGGTTGCCGTGCGGGGCGACGACGGACTCGCTGTCGGTCGATCCGTCGGTGAACGTGAGGGCGAGGTGGGTCTGGAACCGTTCGGTCAGCGGCAGCTCGTCGATCGAGCGGTCCAGGGTGACGGCCGTGCGGTCGATCAGCTCCCAGACGTCGTCGGCGTCGAGCCGGTCGGCGGTGAACTGCTCGGGCAGCGCGGTGCCGTCGAGCAGCGTGACGGCGGTCGCGTAGCCGATGTTCATCTGGGCGCCGATCGCCTCCAGCGGGCGCTGCGGCTCCCACCAGCCGTGGTGGTGGACCACACCGCCGACCCGGGCCTCGATCCGTTCGATCACGCGTCCCGCGAGCCTTTCGCGCAGCGCCTGGGCGGCCTGGACCGCGCCGTGCAGCCCGCCCATGACGGCCCAGGACTTCACCACGACCGCCGTGGTCTCCCAGGTCGTGCCCAGGCCCCGGACGATGGCTTCGAGGTCGGTCGGGTGGCCTTCCCCGTAGACCGCCACATAGCCGCCGTACTCGCGTTCGAAGACCTGGTCGATTCCGGTGTAGCCGGTGGCCGCCAAGGCCGCGGAGTAGAAGCCGTTGCGGGCGGCGAAGCCGTGCTGCATGCGCTTGCCCATCGCCTCGTACTGGGCCGACATGAGTCCCGCCGACTGGGTGGCGGCGAAGCCGAGGGCGTCCTCGGTCCGCGCGGGATCGAGCCCGCGCAGCTTGGCGCAGGCCGCCGCTGCGGAGCTGGTGCCGAAAACCGGTCCGGAGTGCCAGCCGCGCAGGAGCATCTCGGTGCCGCCGATCGAGTGGCCGACCCGCGGACCGACCTCGAACCCCACGATCGCCGCCAGCAGCAGGTCGCGGCCGCTCACCTCGCGGCCCAGATGGTCGGCCGTGGCCAGGAGCGAGGGCACCAGCAGCGAGGCGCTGTGCAGGGGCGCGAGCGGGTGGAAGTCGTCGAGTTCGAAGCCCTGGACGTAGGTGCTGTTCAGCAGCGCCGCGCCCGCGGGCGTCGTGGTGCGGCCGGTGCCGATCACGACGGCGTCACCGCCGCCCTCGACGCCGAGCACGGCCTCGGTCGCCAGCCTCGACCACGGCAGTTGCGCGCCGACCAGGGCGCAGCCGAGGCCGTCGAGCAGCAGGTGGGCCGCACGGTCGCGGACGTGGGCGGGGACGTCCTCCCAGGCGAGGTCGTGGATCCAGGTCACGAGCCGGCCGGTGACGCCGCCGGGCTCGGACGGACGGTTCAGGTTCATGGGGGTATTGCCGCACCGTCGCAGCGACGGCTTCCACCTAACTTGCGTTTTCTGCAAGCATGGCCGGTATGAGCACGGCCCTGCGCGGACTTCAGATGCTGGAGGCCCTCGCAGGCATGCGCCAGCCCGCTCCGCTGCGCGCGGTCGCCGAGCGTGTGGGACTGTCGCAGTCCCAGACCTTCCGGGTCCTGCAGGAGTTGGAGCGGGGCGGCTACCTCGAGCACCTCGGACGCAGCGGCTACCGGCTCGCCGGCAGATCGGTGGCCCTGGCCACGCTGATCGGACCGCGCCCCGCCGTGCTGCGCGCCGTCCACCCTGCCGTCAGCCGCCTTGCCCACATCACCGGTGAAGCCGTCGTCGTGCACCTGCGCTCCGGCTCCGCGCGCGTCCTCGTGCTCGGCGTTCCGGCTCCCTCAGGCCCGATCGCGGAGCCCGCGGGCGTGCTCGGCGAGCGCTCGCCCCTGGCCGTCGGCAGCAGCGGCCGCATCATCCTCGCCTACCTGCCCGAGCGGGAGCTGGCGTCAATCGACCTCGTCGGCACCACTCCCGCGCAGCTCGCGGCGATCCGCGAGCGCGGCTACGAAACGTCGTTCGGCGAGAACCACCCCGGCGTCAACGGCGTCTCGGCGCCGCTCCTGGCCTACCGGGACGAGAACGTCCCGGAAGAACCCACCACACTCGGCGCCATCACCGTCGCCGGTCCGGCCTCGCGGCTCACCGAGGCCGCCTTCCCCCGCGTCCTGAAGCCTCTCCTCGCCGCGTGCCGCGACCTGAGCCCTCGACTGGCCGCCGTCCTCGGGCCCTACCCCGGCGAGACGGTCGACCAACTGGACCTGTGACGAGTCTCGGAGCCCCTCGGCTCGCGGTGTGCCTGCGGCTGCGGCTGCGCCTGTGCCTGCGGGTGGGCACGGAACAGACGTGGTCGCCTTCTGGAGAGTTGACATGACGGAGATGGCCCCTCGTTGCTCAGTGCCTCAGGGATGAGGCTCGCGAGTGTGTACAGCGATCTGAGTCGCCATCGGCGTCTGGCGTTACAGCAGTCGTTCGTTGCGACGGCGTCGGACACCTCGCATCCCATCTGCTGGCCGTTGGTTCGGCTTCAGCCGGGACGGCAAGCCGCAGCGGCGGCAAGACCGAGGTTGAAGAGCAGCCGGCGGCGGTGGGCCGGTCAATCGTTGCCCGGTTCACGGTCGGAAAGTGGCTCACGAAATGATCTGGAACCTCCGGCAACTCGGGGGACGCTCAGGCGAACACCCGTCGGATCTACCCCTGACATCTGGACCTGTATCTGGCCTTCGTCGAGCGAGGAGGGGCTGCCCCGGAGCCTGGACCAGCTGATCGGGGAGGCCTGTGAGGCGGTCGGGCTCCCCGCCTGAGCCCTCGTGCTCACGACCCTTGCGGGTGCGCCTGCTTGACCATGGCCTCGACGGCGTTGACGACGACGTCCGGCCGGTCGAGCGGGATGTCGTGGGAGCTGTGGTCGGCCACGACCAGGTGCCGGTTGGGTGCGGCGTCGGCGAACTCCCGCTGGGCCTGGCGCCACAGCTGGGCGTCGACGCCGGCAGGGAAGGGCGTCGTGGCGGAGACGATGGCGGTGGCGGGGACCGAATCGGGCCAGGCCAGCTGGTGATACGCGAGGTGCACAGGCCCGTAGCCGTCCGCCTCGTCGAGGAGTTGACGGGTCGCCGGGGTGAGCGGCCGGCCCTTGAGCGCATCGATCTGCTGCTGGTTCGCGGCGACGATCCGCTCCGTTTCCGCGGCGGTGTAGAACTGCGGCAGGCTGGCGTCCACCAGGACCGCCCCGGCCACGGCCTGGGGATGCGCGCGGACGAAGTAGGTCGCGATCTCGCCGGCCAGCGAGTGCGACACCAGGACGACGTGCTTGGTGACGCCGAGCTGTGCCAGCCCCCCGGCGAGGTCGGCCGCGGCGTTCGGCGCCCGCCACGGCCCGGGGACGTAGGGGCTGCGTCCCTCGCCAGAGCGGTCGTAGGTGATGACCTCGGCACCGGTCTGCCGAGCGAGGACAGGGGCGACCTTCTTCCAGTAGGAGGCGTCGAGTCCTCCCCCGGCGTCGAGGACGATGACCGGCAGACGGCGGCTGCCGGGCGTCACGTAGAACGCGAGCCGGTGCCCGTCGACGGTGAGCAGGTGCGTCACCGACTGCGAGCCGGCAGACGCGGACGAGGATGCGGCGGCGGTCGTGGCTGCGGTCGGGTGGGCCTCGGTTGCCCCGGCAGTGGCGCAGGCGGTGAGTCCGCCGACCACCAGTGCGGCGGCTGCGAGAGCGAGCACCGGGCGCCGGCGACGGACAGTCCGGGGGCTGTGGTTGGTGTCCATGGAACCTTCCCTCCTTGGTGATCCGGGTTCCAGCCTCGCCGCTGCGGACACCCGCCGACGATGGTGCTGGCCCCCCGGGCCAGGGGGCTTAACCCCCGCATCGTCGGCGGACCACCCGCCCCGGCTCACACGCCGTAGAGCTCCGTGACGGCGCGCCACTGCGGCACGGGGGCCAGGCCGGTGGGGAAGCGGATCACCTTCTGGTAGGTGAACTCGCGCAGGGTGTCGATGGCGTGCTCGCGCCCGTAGCCGCTCGCCGCCCTGGACGGTGGTGATCTCCTGTCCGGTGGCCGGGTCCTCGACGGTGAACCGGTCTTCGGCACGGTCGGAGGACCAGCGGGTCGTGGTGACGGCGGCGATATCGGAGGTCATGGCAGCAGGACCACCTTTCCGTGGGTGTGGCGGGCCTCGACGAGCTCGAAGGCGCGCCGGACGTCAGCGAGCGGGAACGTGGCGGCGATGGGCAGTTCGAGCTGCCCGGTGGCGGCGAGGTCGGCCAGGTGGGCCAGAACCTCGGCGCTGGTGCCGGCCGTGCTGCCGTCGGTTCGGGCGCCGATCTCGGCGGCCTTGTCGAAGGCGATGACGGTGTTGATGCGCGAGGGCCGGACGCCCAGCCGCACCGCGAGGTCCAGGTCCTCAGGACCGTGCAGGTCGACGAACGCGTCGACCTGGTACGGCTCCAGGGCATCGAACAGGCCGGGGCCGTAGGCGACGGGGATGGCGCCCTTGCCGGCCAGCCACGCGTGGTTGGCCTCGGAGGCGATGGCGAGCACCGTCGCGCCGCTGCGGCGCAGCAGTTGAACGGCGATGCTGCCCACTCCCCCGGCCGCCGCCGAGACCGCCACCACGTCGCCCTCGCGCACGGCGAGCGCCCGGGTGGCGGCGAACGCCGTGGCGCCGGCGACGCAGAGCGACCCGGCGGCCTCCCAGTCGAGCCCGGCCGGTTTGGGCACCACCTGGGCCTCAGGGACGACCACGTACCCGGCGTGGCTGGCCCGGTCCCAGGTCCAGCCGAGCACCTCGGCCCCGGTCCCGACCACCACGCCCGCGAAGTCGCTGCCCTGACCCGAGGGGAAGGTCGCGGGGAAGCGGTCGTGCAGCGCGCCCGAACGGATCGCGGCCTCACCGGGGTTGATCCCGGCGGCCACCACCTTGACCAGGAGCTCGCCCGGCCCTGGTGAGGGGATCTCCACCTCGGCGAGGCGGAGGACGTCGCGACCTCCGTAGTGGTCGAACCGCACCGCCCGCATCGTCGCGGTCATCGCGAGGCTCCGGAGCCGAGCGTGGCAGCCAGGAACTCGGTCACCCGCCGCAGCGCGGCCTCGCCCTCGTCCAGCATCGCGGCGAACGCCTGGAACAGGTGCGGGACGCCCGGGGTGACCTCCAGGGTGACGGGTACGTCGTCGGCGGCGGCACGGGCGGCGAGCCGGACCGCGTCGTCGAGCAGCAGTTCGTGCGAGCCGGCCTGGATCAGCAGCGGCGGCAGGCCGCGCAGGTCCGCGAAGACCGGGCTGACCAGCGGATCGGACGCGTCGGCGGCGCCCACGTAGTCCTTGGCCCGGACCGCGATCGCCTCCGGGGCGAACGACGGGTCGACGGCCGCCTTCGTCGTCATACTCGCCCCGGACAGCGTCAGATCCGCGTACGGCGAGAACAGGACGCCGGCGGCCGGCATCGGCAGACCCTGGTCGCGGGCCGCGGCCAGCAGCGCCGCCGCCAGTCCGGCACCCGCGGACTCGCCGATCACGGCGCAGGTCGCCCAGGTGCCCGCCGTCCTGGAGTAGCCGCCCAGCGAGTCGAGCAGGGCGCCGTAGACGGCCAGCGCGTCGTCCAGTGCGGCCGGGTAGGGGTGCTCGGGGGCCAGCCGGTAGTCGACCGAGAGGACCCGCATTCCGGTCCGCCGGGCGACGTTCGCAGCCAGGGCCGCCGAGGTACGGGGCGAGCCCAGGACGTAGAAGCCGCCGTGGAACCAGAGCAGGGTGCCGTTCGGGGTGACGCCGTCGATGGAGACTTCCAGCACCGGGACGCCGCCGATGGTGCGGGACTCCAGGAGCACATCGTCCGGCAGGGGGCGGGAGGCGAGCACGCGCGTGAAGACCTCGCGCTGCTCGTGGGGGTCGCCGCCGATGTTCAGCGGGCCGGTACGGAAGAGGGTGTCGAGCGCATCGCGCTGTTCTTTGCTCATGCGGCAACCCTGCTCCGACCCGCCACTATGCGGCAATGCCATATCGTGCATATGCTCTATGCGTGCCACGCATAGAGTCGGTCGACCTGAACCTGCTGGCCCCGCTGCACGCGCTGCTCGAAGAACGGCATGTCTCCCGTGCCGCCGAGCGCCTGCACATGGGCCAGCCCTCCATGAGCCGGGCGCTGCAACGCTTGCGAGCCACGCTGGGCGACGAGTTGCTCGTGCGCGGGCCCAGCGGGTACCAGCTCACCCCGCGGGCGGAGCGGATCCGGGCCGAGCTGCAGGAGGCGCTGCCGCGCCTGGAGCACGTCTTCTCCGGCGAGGCCTTCGATCCGGCGACCGCCGCACGCACCTTCCGCCTCGCGGGCACCGACTACACCGTCTCCGTGCTCACCGGCACGCTGCTTGGACGCGTGTTCGCGCAGTCTCCGGCCTCGACGGTGCTTTTCTCCCGCTGGCATCACGGCGTCTTCGCGGACGCCGAGCACGGCCTGGTGGATCTGCTGATCCACGGCGGCACTCCACCGCCGCCCCTGCGCACGCGCGTGCTGTTCGAGGAGGGATACTCCTGCCTGATCCCCAGTCACCACCCCCTTGCCCAGCGGGCCGCCCTGTCGTTGGAGGACTATCTGGGCTGCGCCCACATCGTGGTCGACGTCACGGACGGCCGACAGGGGCACGTGGACCGGCGCCTGGAGGCGCTCGGCTCCCCGCGGCGGGCGAGCGTGACTGTGCCCTACCACGCGGCGGCAGCCGCCGCCGTCCCGGGCAGCTCGCTGGTGGCGACCCTGCCCACCGACTTCGCGGTCCAGCAGGCAGTCCCCGGTGTCACCACCGTCGTCCCCGCCCCGCCGGAGATCGGCGCCATGAGCTACGCCATGTCCTGGCACCCCCGCCTGGACGACGACGCCGCCCACCGCTGGCTGCGCGGCACCATCGTCGCGACGCTGGACGGGGCCTGACGCCGCCCGGCACCCGGTCAGACCTGCGAACGCACCGCCGATGCAGGCACGTTCGGGTCCTGCCCAGCTGACCCCGCGCGAGCGCGAAGTGCTGGCCCTGATGTCCGAGGGTCGCTCCAACGCGGCCATCGCCGCCCGGATGTTCATCACCGAGAAGTCCGTCAGCAAGCACAGCAACAGCATCTTCCAGAAGCTCGGCCTGGAGCAGTCCGGGGAGGACAACCGCCGCGTCCTCGCCGTCCTCGCCCACCTCCAGGGCTGAACCGGGATCCGGACGAGTTCTCCCAGGTCAGCTGCAGGACCGCGGGCCGGATCGGGACCTGGGAGTAGGCGATTCCCTCCGGGGAGATCCCCCCACGGCTGCACCCCCGGCGTGGAGCCTCCGTGGCGGCGCTCAACCGCACCGTCGCTACACCGCGAGCGCGCGGCGCCGCCAGGCCCCGGAGCCGAGGTCAGGCGTCCTTGACGGCGGAGATGTCCAGGATGAGCTTGACCTTCTCTCCGATGAGGACGCCGCCGGTCTCGAGGGCAGCGTTGTAGGTCAGTCCCCAGTCTCGGCGGTCGATGGTGGTGCCGCCCTCGAAGCCGATCCGGTTGGCGCCGTACACGTCGATCGCATCGCCGCTGAATTCGAGATCGAGCGTGACCTGCTGGGTGGTGTCCTTGACGGTGAGGTCGCCGCTCAGGCGGTAGGTGCTCTCGCCGACCTGCTCGGCCGCGGTCGACCGGAAGGTGATCTCAGGGTGGGCGTTGGCCTCGAAGAAGTCGCCGGTGCGCAGGTGCTCGTCGCGCTGGGCATTGCCGGTGTCGACGGAGGCGACCTTGATGACCAGTTCCGCGGTGGACTTGGCCGGGTTCGTGCCGTCGATGTGCAGCGCGCCGGAGTACTCGGCGAACTGGCCGCGGACGTTGGTGACCATGGCGTGGCGAACGGCGAAGCCGATGCGGCTGTGGGCCGGGTCGATCGTGTAGTCGCCGCTCAGGTGGGACAGGTCCCGGTCAGGGGCGCCGAGCACGGCGACGGGAGCGGTCTTGGCGGTCTTGTTGCGGGTGAAAAGGCCCATGGCTTCGTTCCAAGTGGTTGATGCTTCAACTTCTTGTACCGAGACTACACGAGAAAGTTGAAGTGTCAACCAAGTCGCGCGCACGACGGTGATCGGTGCTGGGGCTCAACCGAGGAGGCTGCGCAGGCCGGTCGCCACGGCGGCGGCGTCGGCCGTGTCGGGCCAGTGCGCGGCGTAGGGGCCCTGCGGGTCGAAGAGGTAGGTGATGGCGGTGTGGGGCACGGCGTCGATCATCTGCCGGTCGCGGTAGCCCCCCGGCTGCCCGCCCTGCCTTCCATCCATCCCGGCACCGGCGGCGACGCACGGACCTGGACATTCCCGCACCGGTGAGCGCGGCAATCACATGACCGGGGAACCGAGTTGGACTCTACGGGCATGACGGCGCGAGACACAGACATGAGGGCCTCCTGGGCTTCGGGCTTCGGGTTTCGACAATCCCGAACTGACCAGGAGGCCCTGACTTCATGCGCGCGCGGCCGGATCAGGGATCAGGCGTGGGTCTGCCCGTCGCTGATCGGGGAGACCACGGCGAGGATCGGCGCGCCGTAGTACGCGGACAGCTGCGACAGCGTCATCGGCGCCCACTCGGTCACCGCGCCGGGCTTGCCGCCCTGGTCGCCGCCGATCTCCTGGATCAGCCCGTTCGAGTCCACCGAGGCGACCAGCGCGACGTGGTCCGCGCTGGTGGTGTTGTCGGCAAAGACGATCGCGTCGCCCTGGCGGACCACCCCGGAGTTCTCGATCGTGCCGTGGCGCAGGCCCCAGCGGTAGAAGCTGATCGCGCCCGCGTCCAGGCCGGCGGTGTCGACGCCCGCGTGGTTCCACACCCAGCCGGCGAAGTCCGCGCACCAGTACTCGCACGGGCCGTACGGGTTGCAGTAGTCGCCCGTGCCGGTGGTGCCGTACTGACCGAGCGCGATCTGCGCGATGTTGCCGCGCGAGACGTTGCCGCCCGTCGGCGTCGGCGCCGGGACCGGCCCGTACAGGGCCGCCTTGGTGCCCGACCCGACGACGCCGTCCACCGACAGGCCCGCCCGGGCCTGGAAGTCACGGACGGCGGAGTCCGTCGCCGGGCCGAACTGCCCGTCCACGGTGATGCTGTAGCCCAGGCCCATGCCGTTCAGCAGGGTCTGCAGCGTCGAGACGCAGTTGCCGCTCGAGCCCTGCTGCAGGTCGGGGCACTGGGTGCGCAGGTCGACGGTGCCGGTGCAGTTGCTGTCCGAGCAGCCGCCGGTGCCCGTCGCGTACAGCGCCGCCTCGGTGGCCGGGCCGACCTGGCCGTCCGCCGTGAGTCCGTGGGCGGTCTGGAAGCTCTCCACCGCGGTGAGGGTGAGCGGACCGAACTGGCCGTCCACATTGAGGCTGGCGCCGTGCTGGTTGAGCAGCGCCTGGAGGCTGGCGACGCAGTTGCCGGTGTTGCCCTGCACGATGGTGCCGCACGAGGTGCGCAGGTCGACGGTACTGGAGGTGCCGTAGGTGTTGCTCTCCAGGGACGCCTCGGTCGCCGGGCCGACGATGCCGTCAACCGACAGGCCATGCGCCGTCTGGAAGTTCTCGACGGCGGTGAAGGTGCCGGGGCCGAACTGGCCGTCGACGGTGAGGCCCGCGCCGTAGCCGTTCAGCATCTGCTGCAGTGTGGTCACACACGCGCCGGACGCGCCCTGCTGCAGCGTGCCGCAGTTGGAGAGCGTGTTGCCGCCGCCCGCCGGGGCGCTGCCGTTCAGCGCGTAGGTGGTGTTCACGCCGACGATGCCGTCCGCGGTCAGCCCGTGCGAGGACTGGAAGTTCTCCACCGCGGTCTGCGTCCCCGAGCCGAACTGGCCGTCGACGGTGAGGCCCGCGCCGTAGGCGTTGAGCATGGTCTGCAGCGTGGTCACGCACGAGCCGGAGGAGCCGACCTGTAGCGTGCCGCAGTTGACCAACTGGAGGCCGGAGCCGGTGCCTCCGGACGGCGCTCCGTACAGGGCGCTCTTGGTGTTCGGGCCGACGACGCCGTCCACGCCCAGACCGTGCGAGGCCTGGTAGTTGCGCACGGCGGCGTAGGTGGCCGGGCCGAACTGGCCGTCCACGGTGAGGCCCGCGCCTGAGGAGTTCAGCAGGTTCTGCAGCTCGATGACGCAGCCGTCGCTCTCGCCCTGGCTCATGTTCGCCGGACACTGGCCGTTGAACAGGTTGACCGGTGTCGTGGACGGCGGCGGCGGGGGCGGCGGCGTGCCGCCACCGCTGGTCCACAGGTAGGTGACGGACACCCAGCCGTTGTCCGACAGACCGATGTCCGCGAAGGTGCCGTCGGCGAGGTCGATGCCGGCCCGGTTGCCGACGGTGTAACCGAGGTCGTCCTTGCCGCCGTTGTAGCCGGTCTCGTAGGCGGCCTGCGACTCGGGCATGCCCTGGGCGAGATCGGTGAACTCGGTGCGCTGGGAGCCGGGGTCCCAGTAGTTGTTGTGCGTGTTCCAGGGACCGACGTCCCACACGGGCGCGGTCTCGCAGCGGGCGGGGCCGCAGACCTGGACCGAGTAGGTGCTGCTCCCGTTCGGCGACAGCGCGCTGCCGGAGGGAAGCGCGACGAAGTGGTCGTTCGTCTGGATCGTGTGGCCGTTCGCGGTCGGCTTGCCGACCAGCCCTTCGCGGGTGGCGAAGACCCTGTAGGTCTCGGCCGTCGGGGACGGCTGCGCCAGCCGCGGCGAGCGGCCGGCCGCGGTGGCGCTGAGCGCCAGCTTCGACAGCACCGGGCTGTCGCCCTTGGCGTCGTCCCAGAGCATGACGCGCGTCTGCACGGTCGACGCCGTCCAGGCCAGGTTGGCGACGCCCTTGGCGTCGGCGGTGGCCCACTCGGTCCAGTGGCCGTTCACGCCGAGGCCGCGCACGTCGACCTCGAGCTGCGAGCCGGCGGGCTTGTCGGCGGTGGTCGCCACGGTGACCCGGGTCGTCGGCGCCGGGATCCGGTGCGCGGGGAAGGTGACCAGCCCGTAGCCCTGGTTCCGGCCCGACGCGGCGGGGTGGATCTTCGGGTTCTGCACCCGCAGGCCCTTGCCGCTGTGGGCGACGTTCACATCGTCCTTGTGGGCCTGGGCCAGGTTCTCTTGCCAACTGGCGGTGGCGGCAGGAACCTTCGCGGCCGTGGCCGCGGGATGGGGCGTCGGCCCGGCCGCGAACGCGGCGGGCGTGGTGCCGACCATGCCGACGACCAGGGATGCGGCGGTGGCCGCGCCCAGGACCAGGCGTCCGGTGGGGTGCCCTCGGAGAAGGCGCATCAGACCTCGCTTGTCGGAGCGGTGGAGTCGAACGCCCGTCCGGGCGTTCGGTGAGAACTCTGCGGCAAGCAGGGCGGGTTGATCGTCGCGCCGCGGCGGCCCAAGGCCGTCTCACGCCGTCCCATGCCTCTGAGCTGCGGATTGAGGCGGTATCTCACATGACTTGTGAGACGTTCAAGGGACGGGAGAGCAGCACGCGTGGCCAGCACGGGTGACGAGCGCGTCCCCGGTCATTTGTGGGGCTTGGTCAGGCTTTTGGGGTGGGGCCAGTCTGGGCGGGGAGCAGAAGGCGTGGGCGAGGGAGCAGCACGGGCCCGTCAGTGAGGTTTCGGCCGACCATCCGTGCGCGGCCCGCAAGAGCGTGTCGGTGGAGGACCTGGCCGACGCACGGCTGAGCGCCCGGCGGAGCAATACACCCCGTCAGGACGCCCGATCCCGCGCAGCCGCCGGTACGCCTTCCGGTCCAAGGTCCCAGTCCTTCTCGCCGCCGGCCGGTACCTCCTGGAGGCTGCCCCAAGCCATCCACTGCTCCGGGTGTTCGCCCACCCAGCGTTCGAAGCAGGCGCCGAACCCGCGCAGCGCCTGCTCGACCTCACCCGGTAGTTGGGGACTCATTTCGAGCGACACGCCCCCGCACGCGCCAGGAGCAGCGATCGCCCTGACGTCGAAGGACCTCCTGACGGCAAGGGAGAGCAGACCGGTGGGGATGGTCAGGCGACCGTCAAGAAAAGGCAGGTGCCGTGCGTGCCGTGTGCCGGGGTAGCTCGTGTCGACGTTCACCATCACGATGCCATCCGAGTCGAGCCACCGTCGGATGTCGGCGGAGCCCAGTTCCGTGAGGATCAGGGGCCTGCCCAGCCGCAGTCGCTCGCGGTACATCTCCAGCACCAGCGGATTCTGCTCGTGCACGACGGGATACGCGGGTCTGCCCGTCGCCTCCTCCACGATCAACGGCAACAGGAGCGTGTAGCCGAGCTGCATCCCCATGAGCAGCCGCACCGAGTCCCCGAGGGCACGCGCCTCTCGCACGGCGTCCGACCAGGTCGGGATCGCTCGCGGTCCGACCTGCATGAAGTCGTGGAGCCGGAGGAAGTACTCGGCCATCCAGCTGACCAGGGCCGTGATGGGGTCGGACGGACGGTGCCACCGTGCGACGTACTTGCTGCCGTGTCGGCGCAGGAAGAGCTTCACGTCGCCCCCGATGACGTCGACCAGCAGCCGGAGGACATGCAGGTGGCGTTCTGCCGGGCCGGCTGCGGGTGGTGGGCACTCGGTGAGCGCCCGCAGGACGTCGACGTCCCAGTTGGAGCCCTCCACGCGGATGGTCATCGAGGTGGGGCCGCCGCGGCCGCCAGCGCTGCGCCGGCCCGTTGCTTGGCCTGGTCGTGATACTGACGCAGCCGTGATCCGGGGAGGGAGACATCCGCCAGAATGCGCGGGAAGAGCGCGAGTCGCGTCGCGCACTCCAGGTCGTCGATCGAGAACAACGAACCGTTGTTGATCATGGCCCGCGCCGGGCACGTGCCCGCGCACTGGTGCAGCCACGGACACGAGGCACACGGCGCCTCGCTGAGGAGCCACCGTTCGCGTGCACGGAACGCGCGGGCGGAGGTGGACGCACGGCTGCGGGTGATCAGGCTGTCCGCTGACGCCGGGCCCTCTTCGACCTTCGCGACCTCCTGGACCTCCTGGATCCCACCGGCAGCGGTAGCGACAAGTGGCAGCAGAGTCCGACCAGGCTGCGGGAGCACGGCGTCCCGTGTCAGAAGTTGGAATGCGGGGTGATTGCTGGAGTCACACGCCCGTACCGAGCCCACGGCATCGAGCACTAGGAGGTCGCCGGATGCACCACAGGGCATCTTCATGCACATGTTGGGGCGTTCCAGGGAGAGAAAGGGTTCGATCAGCTGCACGAGATTGGTCAGGTACGGCCGCTCCAACTCCCCGGCCAGCACCGCCTCAAGCCGATCGGCGAGGAACTCGACGAAGACCTTGCGGAACTGCGCGGTCTCCGGCCTTCCGGTCGCTCGGCCCTCGGCGTCCGCGGGCAGGAGCTTCCAGGTGAGGACGCCCAGCTCCTGGAAGAAGCGCCAGGCGGCGTGCAACTGATCGGCGTCGGCCGTGGTTCCGACGACGCTGATGTAGCCGACCTCCTGACGCATGAAGTCGGGGAAGAGACGGAAGTTCTCCGCGATCCGGTCGAACGTGCCACGGCCACCGTGGTCGACACGGTCCCGGTCGTGGATCTCCCTGGGCCCGTCGAGGGAGACCCCGACCGAAAAGCGGTGCGTGCGCAGGAAGTCGACCACGGGCTCGCTGAAGTGGAGGCCGTTGGTCTGGATGGTGAAGTCGACTGACGCACCCACCTCGGCAGCGGTCCGGTTCGAGAAGTCGACGAGTTCGCGGATCTGCGCGAACCGCAGCAGAGGCTCTCCGCCGTGGAACATCAGCATCAGACGCCGACCTGGTTGCAGGCACTCCTTGATGAGCCGTCGGGCGACGTCGGAGTCCATGCGACCGGGCCATCGCTGTGCGTCGTAGTCGTAGCAGTAACTGCAGGCCATGTCGCACGCGCCGGTGAGCTTGAGGAGCAGCGCCGTCGGCGGCTCCTGCGCGTCGGCCCTGCGGGGCGTGGGCACGGAGCGCAACCCGGTGCGACCGCCGATGAACAGCAGACCGTTGTCGTACAACGCGCGCACCGTGTCGGCGATCTCCGCGAAACCGCTCCATGTCGTGAGATCGGCGACGTCGGTGCCGTCGAGCGCGTCCAGCAGAACGTCGATGGACCCGGGGCAACGCATCCACCCGGGCCGACCGTCCGGCACGATGAGAACGTCGTTGCCCCCGGCGGGGATCCGGTGATGTCGGGCGACCTGGATCAGGTCGTCACCGTCCACCTCCGCCCAGTCGGGAAGCGGTGCGACGCTGAATTTCATTCGGCTGCTCCTCGTCGACGGTCACGCGAACTGACAGGCCGCGCCAGAGGCTTCAACAGCAGGTGGCCTTGGTCCAGGTGACTCCGGCGTTGACCACGGCGACGGCATTCACGTCGAACCGCCCCATCTGGTCGAGGTTGAATCCGCGTTCCGACAGGTAGCTGTGGACCTCCGGACTCACGCGCGAGGTGAACGGGACGTCCGCCCCGCCCAGACGGTCCACGTTGCGCGCCGCGATCTCAGTCAGGTTGATGCCGTGAGCGCGCAGGTACGCCTGGGCCGGCGCGGCCAACTGGCAGTCACCGAAGAGGGCTCGGACGATGTCTGCGACGAGTTCGGCGGAGTCCGACGCCTCTTGGTGGACGATGCGGGGCAGCTTGAGCATGATCTCCAGCGCGTCCGACGGAGGATTCCGATCGCCGTCGTAGACGTCGTACTTGAAGCCGACCTGAACGGACCCGCCTGAGGTCAGGTCGATCCCGTGGCGCTGGCAGACCTCGGCCACGCGCTCGCTCGGAACGAACTCCAGCGCCCCGGGCGACGGACACAATCCGATCGCCGGCTGCTGCGACAGCAGGGCGAGGTGGTTGAAGTCCACGCCTTCGGCCTCCAAGGCCTCCCGCAGTTCGGGACGCACCCGATCGGAGCCGAAGAGGAAGTCCCCGACTTTCTGTTCGAACGTGGAGCGCTGGTCATCGGGAATGTTCACCGGCACGTAGACGATGATCTGGATGACGTTGGTCGCGTTCGCGCCCGTCGTGGTCATGTCCTTGCCTTCCTGATCGGATTTCCGGCCCTGTGGACAGGTCGGACAACGCTGACACCACGGCTTCGACGGGAGGCGCCATGCCGTTGGGAGAACCCAGAACGCTGACGCCCGCCTCGCGCAGGCGCTGTACGTTCTGCTGGACCAGGCAGTTGGCCCACATGCGCGGGTGCATCGAGGGCACCATCAGCGTGGGGATGCCGGTCGCACAGAGCAGGGTGGTGGATGCCAGGTCGGTTGCCATTCCCGCTGCGGTGCGCGCCAGAAAGCCCGCCGAGGCGGGGTAGACGAGCAGCCGAGTCGCGACATCGGTCAGCCACACATGGAGCGGCTCGAGGGACGGAGCAGTGGCCTCCTCCCTCAGCACCGGGCATTGCCCGAGGTGGCGCACCGCAGTTGGGGTCACAAACCGCTCGGCCGCCTCGGTGAGGATCACCACGAGCGGACCGGGTCGGGTCCGCTTGAGTTCGTAGGCCAGACCCCCCAGGTTCGCCGCCGCCACCGAGCCCGCACCGATGACTACGGTCAGGCCCTCCTGCCGTGCCCGTTCGACAAAGGCGGGGCCCATGACCGGCGCGTCGAACTCACCCATGCCGGCCAGTAGATAACGCGAGCAGACGACCCTGTACCCGAGCCGTGCCGTTCAGCGGGAAAGATCACCCGATCGGCAGCGCTCGAGGTGTGATCACGCGCCGTTGACGACATGCGGCACCGACGCAGGGGTGTCTTCGGCCGGTGGATTCCGGTTCAGGAGAGTTCGACGGGGGATCCGCCGGTTGCCACGTGCTGAACGGGGGCAGGGACGCGACGTCCGAGCCGACGGCTTCGAGGGAGGCGGCGAGGTCCTGCATCCCGATGTTCCGTACTCGAAGTCCCCGAGCTCTGGCGCGGCGGCCAGGCGGAATCGGATGCGGATATCCGTGCCGAGTCGTTGGTCACCGAAGACCTACCGCTGGAGAATTAACAAGCGCCGGTCCGGCACGCGGAATACTGGGCAAAGGCACCGAGGACGGGCCACAGGATGGCGATCACTGCGCAAGCCCCTGTGATCCGCCGGAATCGCCTGCGGGCGAGCTGATCAGCGTGTTGTTGCTCCGTGGGCGTCGCTGCAGCAGGCCCTTTCCCTCGGGTGGTGGTCACCGCCCAGACCACGAACAGAATGAACCAGACAAGCAGGTCTATCTGACCCGAATGCTCGCTGAGCTGATAAACGCTCATGCCGTCCGCGGAGATGATCACGCCCCAGAGTGTAAGGCGCGCGGCATGGCGGCGGGACTGCCGGGCCGCGCCGCCCTCGCGCCTGCGGCCTGCCGACAGGACCCCCCATCCTGAGGCCCCGGTCCCGATCTCCCCGTTGCAGCCGAAGGCCCGGCACCATCCGGTGCCGGGCCCCAGCTTTCCTGCCGAGCGGCCGCCGAGCCGCTTGCGGGCGACTGCTCCAAACTGGCTGCGAGGAGCGTCAGTCGGCGACCGTGAGGACGACCTTGCCGCGGGTGCGGCCGGTCGCGAGGCGGGCGTGGGCCGCGCCGGCCTGCTCCAGCGGGAAGGTCTCCTCCACCTCGACGGCGACCTCGCCGGCGTCGATCAGGCCTGCGATCCTCGTCAGCGCCGCGCCGTCCGGCTCGACGAGGTACGGGGTGACCCGCACGCCGGCCGCCTCGGCGGCCTGGGCCAGCTCCGGGGAGACGCCGGCCGGGACGGCGACGAGCAAGCCGCCCGGGCGCAGGACCTTGAGCGAGCGGGTGCCGGTCTGATCGTGGGCGTCGCCCACCAGGTCGATGACGACGTCGACGTCCTTGGTGGCGTCCTCGAAGCGGGTGGTGGTGTAGTCGATGGTCTCGTCGGCGCCGAGTTCCTTGAGCCAGGGATGCCGTGCGGCGCCGGCGGTGGCGATCACGTGGGCGCCCAGGTGCCGGGCGAACTGCACCGCGAAGTGGCCCACCCCGCCGGCGGCGGCCGTGATCAGGACGCGCTGGCCGGCCTGCACGTGGGCGGTGTCGACCACGGTCTGCCAGGCGGTCAGTGCCGCCAGCGGCACGGCGGCCGCGTGCACGTGGTCCAGGGTGGCCGGCTTGCGGGCCCACTGGCGGGCCGGTGCGGTCACGTACTCGGCGTAGCCGCCGGCGGCGCGCGGGAACCACGGCATGCCGTACACCTCGTCTCCGGGCGCGAGGGTGGTGACGCCGAAGCCGACCTCCTCGACGACACCGGAGACGTCCCAGCCGAGGATCAGCGGGAACGTCTGCAGCCCCGCCATGCCGTGGCCTTCGCGGGTCTTCCAGTCCACCGGGTTGACGCCCGCGGCGTGCACGCGCACCAGCACCTCGGTCGGCAGCGGCTCGGGGCGCGCGACCTCCTCGGCGGTCAGCACCTGCGGCCCGCCGAACTCCCTGACGGTGACAGCCCGCATGGTGTGCTCACTCATTTTGTCCTCGCTCGTGTCCGTCTCGCTGTTTCTTCGTTCTTTCGCCGGGGCCGCGGCCCCGGCAGAAGAAACAGTGGCGTGTGCCCGCGAAGGCGGGTGAGTGGCCGGAGAGTCACCTGTCGTACTATTCCGGCCATGCCGCATCGTGTCGCCGTTCTCGCCCTCGACGGAGTCCTGCCGCTGGACCTCGGGATCCCGGCCCGGGTGTTCAACGAGGCCTGCGAACCGGACGGGACCCGTCTGTACTCCGTCGTCACCTGCTCCCTCGGCGGCCGACCGGTACGCACGCACGAGGACTACCGGATCGTCGTCGACCACGACGAGTCGGCGCTGGAGACCGCGGACACCGTCGTTCTCGCCACCCAGGAGCCCAGCGAGCACCTGCTCACGACCGGCACGCTCCCCGAGGAGCTCGCCGCAGCACTGGACCGGATAGGGCCACGGACCCGCATCGTCAGCCTGTGCACCTCGGCTTTCCTGCTCGCGGCGGCCGGTCTGCTCGACGGCCGGCGGGCCACCACGCACTGGGCGCTGTGTGACGCGCTGACGCGGCTCTTCCCCGACGTCGACGTCGATCCTGACGTCCTGTTCGTCGACAACGGACGCATCCTCACGTCCGCCGGCGGAGCGGCCGGCATCGACCTGTGCCTGCACCTGGTCCGCCTGGACCACGGGGCGGCGGTGGCCTCGGCCGCCGCGCGCCGCTGCGTGGTGGCGCCGTGGCGCGAGGGCGGGCAGGCACAGTTCATCGAGCACCCGGTTCCGCAGGACACGGACCGTTCCACTTCGGCGACCCGGCAGTGGGCCCTGGACCGGCTCGCCCAGCCGGTCACTCTGGAGGACATGGCCCGGCACGCGCACATGAGCGTACGGACCTTCACCCGGCGGTTCCGCGGCGAGGTGGGCAGCAGCCCGCTGAAGTGGTTGGCACAGCGGCGGCTGGCGCACGCGCGCCTGCTGCTGGAGTCCACCGATCTCACCGTCGCGCGGATCGCCGCCACCTGCGGCTTCGGCGATCCTGTCGCCCTGCGCAAGCACTTCCACGCGCACCTGGGCCTGTCGCCACTGGCCTACCGTCGGGCCCACAACGCACCGGAGCCGGTGACGGAACGATGACCAACCGGCCGGAGCCGGGCTGTGGGCGGGACAACACCACCACCCGACGAGATCGACCTGGTCAGCGAAGTCCTCACCGACCCGAACCGGACGCACTCATCGCAGCGAAGGCGTGAGCGACCGCCAGGCGAGCGGGGCAGGCGCGGTGTTGTCGGCGGCGCGCTGCGGCCCGGTCGGTCAAGGCCCTTCGCGACGGTCGCCCAGACGTAACCGGGCACTCCGGAGCAAACAGATCACCGCATTGGGTTCGTGGGCGAGCCAACCCCTATGATCACCCGACACTCGCCCTGACCAGGGCCTTCACCCGGGGGACCCGATGTACCTGCTTCTGCACCATCTCGCGACCAACCGCTTCGCCCGACTCGGCGCCGTGCTCATACTCGGGCTGATCCTCACCATCGTCGTCGCTCTCACGAGGCAGACCCACACCCAGCCCAGCACCACGGCCATACCTGCCTGCGTCAGCCAACCGGATACCGCGGCCACGCAAGCGTGCGTCACCACGCTGTTCGACTGGTGCAAGGTCAACGAGCCCACCGTGGAGGTGAGCAAGTGCAGCGCCGCTGTACTCACCGAGGCCGCGATTCGGCCCTGACCAGGTAGCTCGGGCATCGTCCTGCTCGGGCATCGTCCTGCTCGTGCTCCGGATGGCCCCGCGTCGACTGTCGCCTCGCCGTCGGTGCGCCGCGGAGCCGGGGTGGTCATGCCTGCCGGCCTCCGCCATCCGTCACGTCCCACCATTTCGCCGGCTCCGTTGAACCCGAACGCGTCGGTCGGCGTAACAGCTGAGGGTGTCGAGTGCTCCCGAGCATCCGCCCGGCACCGTACGGAGGTGTGGGATGTGGATCCGCGTTGTCATCGGAGTCGTACTGGTCGCGGTCGGCGGGGTGTGGATCGCCCAGGGAACCGGGGCGATGCGTGGCTCGATGATGAGCGGACACTCCGGATACGCCGTGCTGGGCGCGCTGGTCGTCCTCGTCGGCCTGGCGCTGCTGGGCCTCGCCCGACGCCGACGCCGGTAGTCCCTCAAGCCACGTCGTGCGGCAGAAGCGCGACAGCGAGCCCCGCGCCCAGTCCGGCCGACGCCGAAGCCGCACGTGAGCGTCAACTGTGACCCACGCTCCCAGCGGACATCGGAGGGATTCGGCGGACCGACGAGTGGTAGTGGGTCGCGCCTGAGGGGCGCGGGGATGGGCGAGTGCGCCGGGAGTTTCCCCCGAGACGAATACGCATCTACATCTACGGCTAGATTCTCGGGCTGTCGCCGCACTCACCGTTGGATCCCTGTCCGGGAGTGCTCATTTCCGCCTGTGCTGAATCGAGGTATGGCATGCCTTTCTTCGTTCGTGATCGTGAGACCGTGCCGCTGTGCGCGGTCTTGACGGCCGCGGCTTCGCGACGCGCGAGGTGACCGCGGTGCTCAGTCGGTTGCTGGAGGGGCTGGTCGGGGTCGCGCTGTTGCTCGTCGGCGCCGGGTTGTTGTCGTGTTGGTACCTCTCCCGGCTGCGGGCGCGTCAGTTCGCGCAGCAGGTGGACGCGCTGTGGCCGGATTCGCGCAGTGGTGAGCGGGACTGGATCGCTCAGTCGCTGGCGGCGCTGGAAGAGGCCGATTCGGGCAGCGCAGCCGTCGTGGTCCACGGAGCGGTGAACGGCTGCGGCGTGCTGGCGCCTCTCCCGGCGCCGCGCAGTCCGTCCCTGTGACCCATCGCCTGGCGGGCGGCATGGCGGCGCGCGAGAGGTACCCGGCCGCCTGGGCGCCGGGCTGCTTTCGGAGGCCGGTTTCGCGCGGAGCGTCAAGGGCCGATCGGTCCCTGGATGGTGCGCCGGACGGGGGGCGTGGTGGTGCCGGAGCAGCGCCCGGGACAGGCGTGCTGCGCGATGGCGCCCCGGAGGCGGGTGCGGACCGCGGCGGAGGGGCACACTCGTGTGGTGCGGGCCGCTGGCGCGGCTCCGCCTGCGAGTGGAAGTTGAGGGTTCGTCATGTGCGTGGTGGTCCGCGTGGCGGGTGCGGCCGAGCAGGACGTGGCATGGGATGCACGTGAGGTTGCCGTGGTGGTCCGCGCTGGCATGCCGACCGAGGAGGCGCTTGCGGGTGTGCGGGCGGTGCTGTCGGACCTGGGGTCGGTCGCGCGGGGACCAGGCCTCTGGTGCTTCTGCGGGGAGCCGGTGTCGTGGCCGGTCCCGCTGGGCCGGTCGGGCTTGTGCGCAGTCGCCGCTCCGGCGACCCCTTGAGGTCGCGCGAGGCCACGTGAGGTCCGGCGGCATGCTCGCCGGCCCGTCGCGCACGGCCCAGCGGGCCGTGTCGCCGTAGGGCCGACCGAGTTGTCCAAGACCGCCCGGCAGCAGCGGCGGACCTCGGACATGATCACTGGTAGTAGTCGCCGACTACTTGCAGTGCCCATCGCCGAGGGTCTACTGTCCAATTTCGTTGGACATTTCGTCCAATGTCATTGGACATCGGACATCCGCCTGTCCTATCGAGAGCGAGGCATTCATGAGCATGGAGATGCACGAGCTGGACGCCGAGTCGGCCGAGCTGCTGCCGGGCCGTGAGGCGCTGGGCCGCCTGAAGTTCAGCTTCACCAAGGCCACGAACGTGACCAAGCACGTCGCCCACGTCAACGCCCACAACCAGTCGGTCGCGCTGAACCTGGGATCCGACGGGGCCACCGCCGCCTCCCAGGCCGCCCAGGGCATCTGGGTCATCCAGTAGCAGCACGGCGCCCCGGCGGCCGGGAACTCGTAGTCCGAGTCCCCGGCCGCCAAGGAGGACGGACGAGCCCGGGGCGCCTGCCCGGGCGGAAGACGCCAGAGGACACACATCCTGAGATGACAGCCGCAATCCCCACCTCCACGGTCCCGGGCCCCGGCGGAATGGCCACCCTCGTACCACCCACGACGACAGCAGAGTTCCCGGTTTT
>NZ_BBPQ01000084.1 GCF_000787855.1 Streptacidiphilus anmyonensis
GTCAGGGCTTCGCCGGCGGCGCGGCCAACGGCGGGCAGGCCGCGTCCGCGCAGTCGCTCGCGGCGCGGGCGGCCATGCTCGGGGGCGGGGGCGGGGACGGCGGCTGGAGCAAGATGTTCGGCTCGGCGATCGCGTCCCAGACCGGCTGGCTCTACCCGCTCGGGGCGATCTCCTTCGTCTGCGGCATCGCCTGGCGCCGACGTCGGCCGCGCACCGACCGGCTGCGTGCGGGCTACCTCATGTGGGGGAGCTGGCTCGCCGTCTTCTTCCTCGCCTTCAGCGCCGGAAGCGTGGGCGGACACAGCTACTACATGGGGATGATCGCCACGCCGCTCGCGGCGCTGAGCGGCGCGGGTCTGGTCGGCATGTGGCGTGCGTACCGGTCCGGCGGACGCCAGGCGCTGGTCCTGCCGGTCGCGATCGCGGCGACCGCGGCGTGGGCGGTCTGGCTGGCGAACCCGTTCCCGACCTTCCGTCCGTGGGCCGCGCCGGTCGCGATCGGCGCGTCGGCTGTCGCCGTCGCGCTCCTGGTGCTCGGCCGCGTCCCGCGCCTGGCGCGCCCGCGCCTCGCCGCGGTCGGCCTGGCGGCCGGTCTGCTCGGCGTGGTCGTCACCCCTGCGGCGTGGGCCACGTCGGTGCTGTCCACCGGCGCGGGCGGCGGCATGGCCTCGATGATGGGCTCGGTCGGCCCGAGCAGCGGCCACGGCGGGCGCGGCGGGTTCGCCGGTCTCGCGGGCGCGACACGCGGCGGCACGGGCCACCGCGAGGGCGGCGGCTTCGGCGGCGGCCGTGGAGGCGGGGCCGGCGGTGGCGGAGGCTTCGGCGGGTTCAGCGGCACCACGACGCTGTCCGCCTCGCAGCAGCAGCTCTTCTCGTACGTGACCTCCCACGACGGGGGCGCCCGCTACGTGATGGCGACCTCCAGTTGGAGCTCCGCCTCGCCGTTCATCCTGGCCACCGGCAGGGAGGTCCTCCCGATGGGCGGCTTCACCGGCGCGGTGCCGAGCCCGACGCTGAGTCAGTTCCAGCAGCTGGTCTCCACGCACCAGCTCCGCTTCGTCCTGCTGGGCGGCGGCGGGATGGGGACGTCGCAGAGCAGCCCGGTGCAGTCGTGGGTGCGGCAGGCCTGCTCGGTGGTCCCGCCGAGCGCCTACGGCGCGACCGCGTCGTCGCAGCAGAGCGGCCAGTCGCCCTTCGGCCGCGCGGCCGCGTCGCAGCAGCTGTACTCCTGCGGCGACGACGCGTGAGCGCAGCCGCCCGGGTGGTCACGGCGTGAACCGCTCCACGTAGCGGCGCTGCCAGGGCGTCTCCACGGCGTGGCGCGAGTAGTGCGCCCGCACGTAGGCGACGGCCTGGTGGGGCGGCACGCCGTCGAGCACGGCGACGCAGGCGAGGGCGGTCCCCGTCCGCCCTCGGCCTGCGGTGCACGCCACCTCGACCCGTTCGGCCGCCGCCCGTTCCCACGCCTCCAGCAGGGCGCGGGCGGCGGCGGACCGGTCGACGGGGAGCCGGAAGTCCGGCCACCGCAGCCAGCGGGACTCCCACGCGGTCGCCGGGGGCTCCTCAGCTTGGAGGTACAGCCCGAAGTCGGGCGGCGGCCCGTCGGGGAGGGGATCGCGCAGCCCCCTCCCCCGCAGCGTCCGGCCCGACGGCAGCAGCAGCACACCGGCGGCGTCGGTCTCCCAGGTCGAAGGCATCCCGCCACGCTATCGCCCGGTGCCGACCGCCGGCGCCCGGCGCCGCGTCCACGGGGCGGATATCCCCGAGCGGATTGCAGGTGCTATCTGCAATGATCCGGTCGGAGGGATAACCCATGCACCGTCTGTTCGGTCCTTACCGATCCGTCTTCGCCATCCAGGGCAGCCGAGCTCTGTTCGTCGTCGCGCTTCTCGCCCGGGTCCCGGGCACCGCCAAGGGCATGCTGCTCACGCTGCACGTCGTCCTCGACCAGCAGCGCGGCTACGGCGCCGCCGGCGTGGTGGCGATGGCCCTGACCCTGGGCTTCGCGATCGGTTCGCCGATCGCCGGTCGGCTGGTGGACCGTCACGGGCTGCGGCCCGTGCTGCTGGTGACCGGTGTCGCCGAGGCGCTGTACTGGGTGATCGCCCCGTCGCTGCCCTATCCCGCGCTGGTCGCGGCGACGTTCGCGGGCGGGGTGGTCTCGGTGCCGGTGTTCCCGGTGATCCGGCAGGCGGTGGCCGCGCACGTGCCCGGCGAGCTGCGACGGCAGGCCTTCGCGTTGGACTCGATGATCGTCGAGCTCGCCTACATGGTCGGCCCGGCCGTCGCCGTCGTCGCCGTGACCGGGCTGCACACCGCGACGCCGTCGATGTTCGCCACCGCCGTGCTGACCCTCGCCAGCGTGCTCGGCCTGTGGCCGCTGGGCCGGATCCTGGTGTCGCAGCGCCGGGTCGACCCCTCGGGGCGGCAGGACGCGCCGGACAGGCCAGCCAGGCTGCCGCGCGGCACCTGGCTGAACCCGACGCTGCTGCTGGTTCTGGCCATGTGCACGGCCGCGAACCTGACGCTGTCCGGCACCGAGGTCTCCGTGGTCGCGAGCCTGCGCGAGCACGGGCAGACGCAGTGGGCCGGGCTGACGATCATCGCCTGGTGCTGCGCCTCCCTGGTCGGCGGCTTCTGGCACGGCTCGACTCCCCGGCCTCGCCGGCTACCGCTGCTGATGCTGCTGCTCGGGCTCGGCACGATCCCGGTCGGGATCGTCGGCGGGCTGGGCTGGCAGTGGATCTGCCTCGCCCTGATCCCCGCCGGGTTCGTCTGCGCGCCGACCATCGCCTCCACCGCCGAGGCGATCAGCGCGGCCGTCCCCGCCTCCGCGCGCGGCCAGGCGATGGGGCTTCAGGCGGCGGCGCTGACGCTCGGCGGCTCGCTCGGCGCGCCGCTGGCCGGCTCAGTGATCGACCGCTTCTCGCCGGTCTGGGGCTTCGCCGTCTCGGGCGTGATCGGCACGCTGCTGGCCGCGCTCGCGCTCGGCCACGGGCGGTGGACGGCGGCCCGCATGCCCGCAGGCGCGGCAGCTGGTGCGGGCGCGGTCGTGAGCGTGCCCGTGATCCCGGCCCAGGGCGTCTCGCCGACTCAGGAGTTGTCGCCTTCGGCGCGGGAGTCGGCCGAGGCGCGGGCGTCGGCGGACGCGCCGGTGAGGATGTCCGCCAAGTCGTAGCGGACGGGCTCGTCCAGCTGGGCGTAGGTGCAGCTCGACGGCTCGCGGTCCGGACGCCAGCGGCGGAACTGGGTCGTGTGGCGGAACCGGTCGCCCTGCATGTGGTCGTACGCCACCTCGATGACCCGTTCCGGGCGCAGCGGCACCCAGGACAGGTCCTTGGTGCCCGTCCAGCGGCTGGTCGCGCCCGGCATCCGGGAGCCCGCCTGCGCCTCCTCGTCCGCCCAGTCGGCCCAGGGGTGTCCGGCGACGGGATCCATCCGCAGCGGCGCGAGCTCGGCCACCAGCTCCTCGCGCCGCTTCATCGGGAAGGACGCGCAGACGCCCACGTGCTGGAGGCGGCCGCCCGCGTCGTAGAGGCCGAGCAGCAGCGAGCCGACGACCGGTCCGCTCTTGTGCTCGCGGTAGCCGGCGACGACGCAGTCGGCGGTGCGCTCGTGCTTGATCTTGTACATCACCCGCTGGTCCGGCGCGTAGCCGAGGTCCAGCGGCTTGGCGACGACGCCGTCCAGTCCGGCGCCCTCGAACTGGTCGAACCAGCGCCGGGCCTCCTCGGCGTCGAGCGTGGCGGGCGCGAGATGGAGCGGCGGCTCGACGGTCTCCAGGATCTCCTCCAGCGCGGTGCGGCGTTCGCGCTGCGGCACCGGCATCAGGTCGAGGTCGCCGAGGGAGAGCAGGTCGAAGGCGACGAAGGAGGCGGGGGTCTGCTCGGCGAGCAGCCGCACGCGCGAGGCGGCCGGGTGGATCCGCTCGGTCAGCGCGTCGAAGTCGAGGTGGTCGCCGCGGATCAGGATGATCTCACCGTCCACCACGCAGCGCTGCGGCAGTTGCCGCTCCAGCTGGGCGACCAGCTCCGGGAAGTAGCGCGTCAGGGGCTTGCCGGTGCGGCTGCCGATGACCGTCTCGTCGCCGTCGCGGTGGACCACCGCGCGGAAGCCGTCCCACTTGGCCTCGTAGAGCATCCCGGGCGGGATCCTGGCCACGGACTTGGCGAGCATCGGCTTGACGGGCGGCATGACGGGCAGGTCCATGCAGCCGATTCTGCGTCCCGCCGACGCGGTGCGCCCGACGGGCGCGCCGCCGGGGTCCGTCCTACGGTGAGGACCATGGGCGAGGCGACGGAGCTTGAGATCGGCGGGCGCGCGGTGCGCGTCACCAACCCGGACAAGATCTACTTCCCGGACGCCGGCTTCCGCAAGATCGACATCGCGCGCTACTTCGAAGCCGTCGCCCCCGGCGCACTGCGTGCGCTGCGGGACCGGCCGACGACACTGCAACGCTTCGTCGACGGCATCGGCGGTGAGGCGTTCTACCAGAAGCGCGCCCCGCGTGACATGCCCGACTGGATCCCCACCGCCCGCATCGCGTTCCCCAGCGGCCGGTTCGCCGACGAGATGTGCCCGACGGAGGAGGCCGCCGTCCTGTGGGCAGTCAACCGGGGCTGCCTCACCTTCCACCCCTGGCCGGTCCGCCGCGAGGACACCGACCACCCCGACGAGCTGCGCATCGACCTCGACCCGCAGCCCGGCACGGACTTCTCCGACGCGGTGCGGGCCGCGCTGGAGCTGCGCGGCCTGCTCGAGGAGCTGGGCCTGCACGGCTGGCCGAAGACCTCCGGCGGCCGCGGCCTGCACATCTTCGTGCCGATCCAGCCCCGCTGGACCTTCACCGAGGTCCGACGGTGCGTCATCGCGATCGGCCGCGAGCTGGAGCGGCGCATGCCGGGCCGGGTCACCACGGCCTGGTGGAAGGAGGAGCGGGGCGAGCGGATCTTCGTGGACTACAACCAGATGGCCCGCGACCGCACCATCGCCTCGGCGTACTCCGTCAGGCCGTTCCCCAACGCCCCCGTCTCCGCGCCGCTGCACTGGGACGAGGTGGACCAGGTCCGTCCGGACCAGTTCGACATCACCACGATGCCCGCCCGCTACGCCGAGCTCGGCGACGTCCACGCCGACATGGACGCGAAGCGCCACGACCTCACGGCCGCCCTGGCCCTGGCGGACGCGCACGAGAACGACCACGGACTCGGCGACATGCCCTACCCGCCCGAGTACCCGAAGATGCCGGGCGAACCCAAGCGCGTCCAGCCCAGCCGGGCCCGCCACGAGAGCGACTCCGAGGCGGACCCCGAAAAGCCCTCCTGAGGACTGGACTCGGTGATTCGGTCCCCTCGTTGATCCGGGACAATGATCGAGCGCACTCCGGGCGATGAGGAGGGGAAGACCCGCATGCTGTCGCTGGAAGCAGTGAGCAAACGATACGGACGTGGTCGCCCGGTACTGATCGACATCGACTTCCGCACGCGGCCGGGCGCGGTCCAGGCCGTCACCGGCGGCAACGGCTCGGGCAAGTCGACACTGCTCCGGGTCCTGGCGGGGGTGTCCCGTCCGTCGTCCGGCACGCGCTCCGGCGACCCTGGGGTCATCGGGTACGTCCCGGACCGCTTCCCGGCGAACACCCGCCTGTCCGCCCGCTCGTACCTGGCGCACATGGGACGCATCAAGGGCCTGAGCACCCAGCAGGCGGCGGCCCGCGCCACGGATCTGCTGACCCGTCTCGACCTGGTCGGCGGGTGCTACACCCCGATTCGCGACCTGTCCAAGGGCAACGCCCAGAAGGTCGCCGTGGCTCAGGCCCTGATGGTCCGACCCCGGCTGCTGATCCTGGACGAACCGTGGTCGGGCCTGGACGCCTCCGCGCACGGCGTGCTGGCGTCGATCATCGAGGAACTGGCCTCCGGCAACGGAACGGTGGTCTTCACCGATCACCGCGAGGCGGTGACCGGGGCCGTCGCGACCGAGGTGTACCGCATCGAGTCCGGCCGGCTCAGCGGCAGTTCGCCCGGCGCGGGCGTGGCCGCGGGCAGGTCGGCCGGGCTTTCGGAGGTTGTGCTGCGGACGCCGTTCCACGACCCGGCCTTACCACTGGGAGAGGAGCTGAGCGGCTGGGACGGCGTGCAGGCCACGTCGGCCGCCGGGCCCGGGCGGGTCCGAGTCCTGGTGCTGCGCAGCCTGTGCGACCGACTCCTGCTGACGGCACTCCAGCGGGGATGGTCCGTCGACGGACTCCGACACGACGTCAGCGTCCCCAGCCAGGTGAGCGGGTGGAACGCCCGATGACCGCCCTCTACCGCTACAGCCTGGCCACCACGCTGCACTCCCAGCGCTACGTGGCGCCCATGGTGTTCTTCCTCGGCCTGCTGGCCGTCCTCACCAGCGGCGACAGCGGTCCCCTGCTCGGTGTCTACCCGGCCGCCGCGGGCGCGCTCCTCGCCTGTGCGACGTGGGTCGCCGCGTCCGTGGTCAACGTCCAGGAGCCCGTCGGGCGCGCTGTCCTGGTGGTGAACGCGCGGCGCTCACGTGACGTGCTGATCGCCGACATCGCCGTCTCAGCGACGCTGTGCTCGGGCATGACCGTGGTCGGGCTGTTCTATCCGATCCTGACGGGTTCGCACGTCGTCACCTGGCAGGCGGTGGGCATCGGCGCGCTCGCCGAGCTGACCTGCGCCTGCGTCGGCATCGGTCTGGGGCTGCTGTGCTCGCGGCTGGTGATCGGGCGGCCAGGCTACTCGGTGGTCGTGGGACTCGGGCTCGTGCTCGCGGTGGTCCTCGCGAAGCCGCTGCCGCCGGTCTATCCGATGCTGTTCGCCCTGAACAGCGGCCGCACGCCCACGGAGCTGTTCCTGCCGTTTCTCGGCTACACGGCCACCGGGCTGTGCGTACTGGCCGCGACCGCGGCTGCGGCCCAGTACCTCGCCACCCGAACGGACTGAACACGACGCGTGGGGCTCCGGGGCCGTCCGGGTTCAACTCAGGCGTTCCAGGAGGACCGCCGCGTGGCTGCGCTCGGGGTGCTTGGAGGCCGTCAGCAAGGTGACCGGGCCGGCCGCGACCTTGGCGCGCAGCGCGTCGAGGGCGGTCGCGGGCTCGGGTTCCGCGAGCTCCGCGAGGTAGCGCTCGCGGAACTCGGCGAAGGCGGCGTCGCCCTCGTCGGTCGCGTGGTACCAGCGGCGCAGCTCGGTCGACGGCGTGACGGCCTTGGGCCAGTCGTCCAGTTCCGCCTCCTCCTTGGACAGGCCGCGCGGCCAGAGGCGGTCGACCAGGACGCGTGCGCCGTCGTCCGGTTCCGGTACGTCGTAGACGCGGCGGACGCGCGGGTGGTGACGGGCTGCGGCGGCGGATGCGGCGCTCATGCGCCAAGTCTCGCCGAGGCGGCACGTGTCAGCCCGCAGGCACGCCCGTCGGGCGCGGAGCTGCGGCTCCCAGCGGGTAGTCATCGAGTGCTAGGGTCTGCGCGCCGAACGACATATCCAGGGGGAAATCCGGCATGAGTGCCAGTACCGGCATAGCATCTGACGCAGGGTCGTCGGCAGGGGGGCGCAAGGGTCTCGTCCTCGCCGCGATGATCTGCGCCGTGGCGATGACCTTCATCGACCAGACCATCGTCTCGATCGCCGCACCCAAGATCCAGAGCGAGCTGAACCTCAGCGGGACCGGCGTGCAGTGGGCGGTCAACGCCTACCTGCTGGCCCTGGCCGCATTCTTCGCGCTCGGCGGCCGCCTCTCCGACACCCTCGGGCACACCCGGATGGTCGTGATCGGCGTCATCGTCTTCGCCGGCGCCTCCGGGCTGTGCGGGCTCACCCCGACCGGCTCGGCCGCGCAGGCGTGGATCATCGTGTTCCGCGCGGTGCAGGGGCTCGGCGGCGCGCTGATGTACCCCGCCGCGCTCGCGATCGTCGTCAACACCTACGACCTGCGCTCGCGCGGCCGCGCGCTCGCGCTCTTCTTCGGCATCGCCGGCGGCCTGACCGCCGTCGGCCCGGTGCTGGGCGGCTACCTGACGGAGTGGACCTGGCGCGGCATCTTCTGGGTCAACATCCCGGTGGCCCTCGTCGCGCTGCTGCTGATCGCGATCTCCAAGCCGAAGACGCAGTTCCGCCCGGCGCCGATCGACTGGGTCGGCGTGGTGCTGATCGCCGCGGGCGTCGCGCTCAGCGTCTTCGGTTTCCAGCAGTCCCACGTCTGGGGCTGGCACAACCCGCTCATCGGACTCTCCATCGCCGTGGGCGCGGCGCTGCTGGTGGTCTTCTACCGCTACGAGCGACGGCGGTCCGCCCCGCTGATCGACGTGTCGATCTTCGGCGACCGCGCCTTCCTGGTGCAGTGCGTCATCCTGGCCATCGCGATGGCGGTCTTCCTGCCGATGTTCTTCTTCGCGAGTGAGTACGCGGCCGTCTCGCTCGGGCAGAACACCCAGAAGTCCGGCATCACACTGCTCTACTTCTTCATCGGGTTCGTGGTGACCGCGCAGATCGGCGGCCGGATGCTGGACCGGGCCGGAGCCAAGCGCCCGGTCCTCATCGGCTCGGTCATCGCGGCGGTGGGCTTCTACCTCTGGGCCAGCAAGGTCACCTCGCTCGACATGAACCAGCTCACCTGGGCGATCATCGTCTCCGGCGCGGGCATGGGCATGATGGTCGGCCCGTCGAACACCGACGCCGTCAACCGCGCCTCCAGCGTCTCCTACGGCGAGGCCACCGGTATCACCCAGACCGTCCGCAACTACGCCTCCAGCCTGAGCTTCGCCGTGCTGGGCACGGTGATGATCTCGGTGTTCCAGTCCCGGATCGCCGACTCGCTCGTCCACGACGAGCACATGTCCCGCGCGGCCGCGAACGCGGCGGCCGAGGCGTCCACCCACGGCGCGTTCGGCGGCGGCTCGGGCGGTTCGGGCGGTTCGGGCGGCTCCGCGGCCGCCATCCCGCACTTCGTCCGCTACGACTTCGCCCAGGGCGTCCAGTACGTCTTCTACGTCATGGCGGGCCTGATGGCCCTCAGCGCGGTCGTCGCCCTGTTCGGCCTGCGCGGCGGCGTGCAGACCGCTCCGGCCGCGGACGCCGAGGCCGAGAGCGCGACCGTCGCGGGCGGCTCCGCGGCCTGAGCGGCCGTCAACCGGCAACCACCAACAGGCAGCCGCTGAGGGCACCACGTCGACCGGACGTGGTGCCCTCAGCGCGTCTCCGGGCCACCGGGCGGTGCCGCTGGAACGGTCGGCTCTCCAGAGGCTGCTGACGCGACGGACCGCATCGGCGTCACTTCCGCGCGACACGGCCGCGGGAGCCGACGGGTTCCTGACCGCCGGTCATCCGCCCGACGACAGTGCCGATGCCGCGGCGCGAGCGAAGCCGTCGGGGTTGTCGAGCATGATGTTGTGGCCGCAGGCGGGGACCGCGAGGAGCCGGACCCCGGCGGCGACCAGCTCGGCCGCCCCCCGGGGCGCGCCATCGGCCTCGGGGTAGAGGCAGGCACGCGGCATCTCGAGCCCCAGCAGCAGCTCGCGCATGACCGGATCGCTCCCCCGGGCCAGGTGCGCAGCGCTTCGGTGCAGCGCCGTGAGGCCCGCCAGACGCATCGTGGACCACCAGTGCGGACCGACGTGGTCCCGGACCTCCTGCCAGCCGCCGTCAAGGAACTCCTGCTCCTCGTACGAGGCGATCCCGCTGGAGCCGGCCCGGCCGCGCACGACGTGCTGCGCGTCGAGGTTGGCGTCGACCAGCACCAACCGGGCCACCAGCGACGGATGACGGCTCGCCAGGACGATCGCGACCGCGCCGCCCATGCTGTGGGCGAGAATGTCGGCGTCCCGGACGCCGGCCGCGGTCAGCGCCGTGGCCAGCGCGTCCGCGTGAGCCTCCAGCGTGTACGGGAAGTCCTCGGGCCGGTCGCTGAAGCCGAAGCCGAGGAGGTCGACCAGCAGTGAGCGACGCCCCTCGAGCGCCGGGTGGACGGCCGCCGCGGCGAAGTACGGAGCGGCGGAGGCGCCCAGACCGTGCAGGTAGACCCGTGGGCGCCCGTCCTGCGCCCCCGGGAACTCGATCCAGCGGATCCGGTCGCCCGCCGCGGTCACCTGGGCGTCGTGCATGGGTCCTCCCCCGTCGTCGGCTCAGCGCTGAGCTCGCAATGCCTCGTTCCAACTATACATCGGTGCCGATATATCGCGCCGTGCGGCAGAATACTGCCGTGCTGGAGTTGGCGATCCTGGGTTTCCTCTACGAGCAGCCGCTGCACGGCTACGAGCTGAAGCGGCGCGTCGCGCAGCTGACCGGACATGTCCGGCCGATCGCGGACGGGACGCTCTACCCCGCCATCAAGCGCCTGGAGAAGGCCGGTTGGCTCACCCGCCAGACCCAGCCCGGCACCCGCGCCGCACCCCGACACACCCTCACCCTCACCGACGAGGGCCGCCGGGAGCTGCGCCGCCGCCTGCGTGAGGCCGACGGCGTGGAGATCAGCGACGAGAACCACTGGTTCACTGTGCTGGCCTTCCTGCGGCACCTCGACTCCCCGGCCGAGCAGGCCGCCGTGCTGGGCCGCCGTCTGGCCTTCCTCCGCGAGCCCAGCAGTTTCTTCTACGACGGGGAGCGCCCGCTCGAAGCCGAGGAGTTCGACGATCCCTTTCGTCAGGGTCTGCTCACCATCGCCCGCGCGACCGGCGTGGCCGAGCTCGCCTGGCTCGACGCGACACTCGCACGGCTGGACGGGCCCGCCACCTGACGCGCTCGACCGACCCGCGCGTCATGCCCGCGTGCTCGCTCCGGGTCGTCGTCGTACGGGTCGGCGGTGTGCCCTGGGCCGGAACGGCGCCGCCCCCGGAGGGGTCAGGCGAGTCGGGCGGGGAACCCGCCGGTGGCGATCGGGCTCCAGCGGTCGGGCGTGACCCGCACCAGCGCCTTGCCCTGCTTGACCATCGCGTCGCGGTACTCCGCCCAGTCAGGGTGCTCGCCGGAGATGTTGCGGAAGTACTCGACGAAGGCGTCGAGCGCGGACGGAC
Source organism: Streptacidiphilus anmyonensis (assembly GCF_000787855.1). GTDB lineage: Bacteria > Actinomycetota > Actinomycetes > Streptomycetales > Streptomycetaceae > Streptacidiphilus > Streptacidiphilus anmyonensis. Next base: position 11,015 of record NZ_BBPQ01000084.1, read on the forward strand.
CATCGGCCGCTTCGAGCACCTCGGCATGGCCGTCGACCTGCACCCAGGCGCCGTCCCACTCGTCGGACAGCACCAGCACGCTGACCTCGGGCCGCTGTCGGGCGTTGCGGGTCTTGGCGCGCTCGGGATAGCTGGAGACGACGATCCGGCCGGAGTCGTCCACCCCGCCGGTCACCGGGGACGCCTGCGGCGACCCGTCGGCGCGTCGGGTGATCAGGATCATCCGGTGACGCGGGCGGATGAAATCCAGCAGCTCGTCACGCTCGACCTTCGTGTTGGTTGCGATGGTTCGCGCCATCAGTTCCTCTCCTCACCACGGCCTTCGGCCACCCTATGCCCGACCCGCGCTCCGCTCGCTGTCACACACGCCTGCCATGCTGCGTTCCATGCAGGTCGACCTCACCGAGCTCACCGCAACGAGGTCCTCATGCTCCTGGCTCCGCCCTGAGTGGTCGGGGGGACATGCCGCCACCCGCCGGTGGGTTCCGAGCCGGAGCGGCACGCTGCGGCTAGGGTCGTGCTACGCACAGGGAGCGCGCGCGGCATGCAGTCAGCCGCGACGTGGAGTCAGCGGAGTCAGAGGAGTGAGCCGCCATGACCATCGCCACCGACCTGCTCACCGACGCCTTCGGCCGGATCAGGGAGGTCGTCCACGACTCGGTCGCCGACCTGACGCCCGACCAGCTGGCCTTCCGGCCCGAGTCGGAGGGCAACTCGATCGGCTGGCTCGTCTGGCATCTGACCCGCATCGAGGACGACCACGTCAGCGATCTCGCCGACCAGCCGCAGGCGTGGACCGAGCTCGGCTGGCACGAGCGCTTCGACCTGCCCTTCGGTCCCGGCGCCACCGGCTACGGCCACAGCTCGCGGCAGGTCGCGTCGCTCAGCGGCATCGACGCGCAGCGCCTGCTCGGTTACCACGACGACGTGCACGACCGGACCGTCGCCTTCCTCGCCGGACCGGGCATCCACCACCTCGACCGGATCGTCGACTCCAACTGGGTCCCGCCCGTCACCGCGGCGGTCCGGCTGATCAGCGTCGTCTCCGACGCCCTTCAGCACGCCGGGCAGGCCGCCTACGTCCGCGGCCTCCTCCCCCGCTGAGCGCGGACGCCGCCGCGCCCCCGCCGGCACCGCTCCCGCCGGGCCGGCGCTCGGCTCATGCGGACTGTCGCACCACCAGCTGAGTGCCCATCACCACGCGCTCGGTGGCCGCGCCGCCGCCCACCAGCTCGGACACGACGCGCGCGCCCATCTCCTCGACCGGCTGGCGCACCGTCGTCAGGCGGGGCGAGGTGCGGCGGGCCAGTGCGTCGTCGTCGAAGCCGATCAGCGCGACGTCGTCCGGCACGCGCACGCCCGCGCGCGCCAGGGCCCGCAGCGCGCCGGCGGCCATCGGGTCGGAGGCGGCGAAGACGGCGTCCAGACCCGGGCAGCGGTCCAACAGCCGCAGCATCGCCGTCTCTCCGGAGGCGACCGTGAAGTCGCCGTGGGCCACGATCTCCCGGGCCGTGCCCGCGAGGCGCACCGCCCGGCGGTAGCCGGTCAGGCGGTCGACGCCCACGGACATGTCCGCCGGTCCGGCGATGGTGGCGATGCGGTGGCGGCCCCGCCGCTGGAGGTACCGGACCGCGCCCGCGGCTCCGCCGACGTTGTCGGCGTCGACGAACGGGATCTCCGCGCCGCCCGGCGGCCTCCCCATCGACACGACGGGGACGTCGGCCGCCCGCAGCAGCCGCGGCAGGGTGTCGTCCCCCCGCAGGCCGACCAGCACCACGCCGTCGACGTGGCCGCCGCCCAGGAAGCGCAGCAGGGAGGGACGGGACGTGTGGCGCAGCGCCGTCAGCACCAGCAACTCGCGCTGCTGCGGCACGAGTGCGCGCTCGATCGCGACGAGCAGGCGGGTGTAGAACAGATCGGACTGGTAGTGGAGCATGTCCTCGCAGACCACCACCGCCACCGCGCCGGTGTCGCGGGCGCCCGCGCGCGGGGCCCGGTGCCGGACGTAGCCGAGCTCCGCGACGGCCTGCTCGACGGCGCTGCGCGCCGCGTGGCTGACCCGGGCGGACCGGCTGAGCGCGCGGGACGCGGTGGCGGTGGACACGCCGGCGCGCAGGGCGACCTCGGCGAGCGTCGGCTTGGCGGTCACGGTTCCCCCCTCCTCGCGCTCCTTGAGTTCTCGACATGGTCCGCACAACTGGGAGCGCTCCCGATATGGAGCCAGGAACCCAAGAGGCCGTCAAGGGCTGACACTGCGTTCGATACTTGAACTCACATCAGCACCCGGCGCGTCGGCGGCTCCGGGCGTGCCGGGCGTGCCGAGCAGAGCCAACTCCTCGTCGGTCAGGCGCAGGGAACCGGCGGCGATGTTCTGCGACAGGTGGGCCGGGTCGGTGGTTCCCGGGATCGCCAGCACGTGCGGTCCCCGGTGCAGCGTCCAGGCCAGCCGTACCTGGGCGGGCGTCACTCCCCGCGAGTCGGCGACCGCACGGACGCGCGCCTCCGGCTCCTGACCCGGGGCCGCCTCGCGCCGCAGGCCGGAGACGGCGAAGTAGGGAACGAAGGCGATGCCCTGCTCCCGGCACAGGTCCACCAGGCCGCTCTCGTCGGCGCGGCGCCAGTCCAGGCTGTACGAGTTCTGCACGCAGACCACCGGGGCGATGGCCTGGGCCTCGACCAGGTGCTCCGGCCGGACGTTGGAGAGCCCGAGGTGCCGGATCAGACCGGCCTCGCGCAGCTCGGCCAGCGCCCCGAAGTGCTCGGCCACGGAGGCCATGCCGGGGCCGTTGCGACGCAGGTTGACCACGTCGAGGTGGTCGCGGCCCAGCTGCCGCAGATTCTCCTCGACCTGGCCGCGCAGCCGGTCCGGGCGGGCCATCGTCGACCACTCGCCGGACGGATCGCGTCCCGGGCCGACCTTGGTCACCACGACCACGTCGTCGCGCCAGGAGGTGAGCGCCCGGTTGATCAGCTCGTTCGCCGACCGGAGCGGCGAGAAGTAGAAGGAGGCCGTGTCGATGTGGTTGACGCCCTGCTCGACCGCGTCCCGCAGCAGCCGGACCGCGACGTACCGGTCGATCGGGGGCCCGTCCGAGTTGCCCGCCATGCCGTTGCCGGTCAGCCGCATCGCGCCGTAACCGACACGGTTCACCTCCAGGTCCCCGAGCCTCCAGGTCCCCGCCCCCACTGTCGCGCTCACTGCGCTCCCCTTCCGTCGCACCCGTCCGGCCCGTCAGGTTGTGAAGTATGCGCTGGTCAAAGCCGGTTCCGACAGCCCGCAGGGGTGGGCGGAAGGTCACACCCGGATCGGGAACGAACCGTCGTCGTCCGCCCGTTGGACCTGCTGGGAACGTTCGCTCGACGCAGTGGCCACGGGGATCCGTGACAGGGCCTCAGCCAGCGGTTCCAGCACGGCGGGCGTGTAGGGCGGCGTCAGGTACACGATCGCGAGCTGTGCGCCCTCGGCGGCGAACGCGGCCGCGGTCGCGGCGGTCGCCGGGGCGTCGCCGGTGTGCCGGATCTGGCAGGAGAGGCGGATCCCGGCCGGGTCGCGGCCGAGGTCCGCGCAGTGGGCGTGCAGGACGTCGCGGGCGCGGCGGAAGCCGTCGAGGGGGCCGAGGTCGTAGTTCCAGTGCTGGGCGTAGCGGGCGGCGGTGCGCAGCGTGCGCTTCTCCCCGTTGCCGCCGACGCAGAGCGGCGGGTGCGGGCACTGCAGGGGCTTCGGCTCGCAGCGGGCGTCGGTGAGCCGGTAGTGGGCGCCGTGGAAGGTCGTGGTCGGCTGCGGTGAGAGCAGCGAGGTCAGCACCTGGCAGGCCTCCTCGAACCGGTCGCTGCGCTCCTTGGGGGTTCCCAGCTCGATCCCGTAGGCGCGGGACTCCTCCGCGTTCCAGCCCGCACCGACGCCGAGTTCGAGGCGTCCGCCGGACAGGACGTCCACGGTCGCGGCCATCTTGGCCAGGACGGCCGGGTGCCGGTAGTGGATGCCGGTGACGAGCGTGCCGAGCCGCAGGCGTCGCGTGGCCTGGGCCAGGGCGGCCAGGGTCGTCCACGCCTCCAGGCGCGGCGTCGCGGGCTCGGCGGCGTGGGTGGCGTGGAAGTGGTCCGAGGTCCAGCCCGACTCGAACAACTCGATCCCGTCGGCGGCCTGCCAGACGGCGAGGAGCTCGGGCCAGGTGGTGTCCTGCGGTGATGTCTTGAAGGCGAAGCGCATGGGACGGGCCTACCCGCGGACCGGACACGGGACCCGCCACCTCCGCGGCGGGTCCCGTCGTCCGTGCGCCGCCGACTCGTCAGGAGGCGGTGCAGGTGAGCGTCGGCACGGCGTTGCTGCCGCTGTACGTCGCCCCGAAGCCGAAGCTGGTGTTGCCTCCGGCCGCTATCGCCCCGTTGTAGGACATGTTGGCGGCGGTCACGCTCGCGCCGCTCTGGGTGGAGGAGGCGTTCCACATGTTCGAGACCGCCTGGTTGCCGCCGAAGGTCCAGGTGACCTTCCAGCCCGTGGTCGTCGCCGTCCCGGTGTTGGTGACGGTGACGTTGGCGTTGAAGCCGCTGCCCCAGTCGCTGCTCACCGTGTAGCTCGCGGTGCAGCCTTGGCCGCCTCCGGTGCCGCCGCCCGTACCGCCCCCGGAGGCGGACGTCGTCGCGGTCACGGCCGTCGAGGCGGCCGAGACGTTGCCCGCCGCGTCCTGCGCGGTGACCGTGTAGCTGTAGCCGGTCGAGGCCGTCAGGCCGGTGTCCGTGTAGGTGGTGCCGCTGGTCACCGTGGCGATCTTGGCGCCGCCGCGGTAGACGTTGTAGGCGGTCACGCCGACGTTGTCGGTGGAGGCGGTCCAGGAGAGCGAGACGCTGCTGCTGCTGGTGCCGGTGACGGTCAGTCCGGTGGGCGTGCTGGGCGGCGTGGTGTCGCCGCCGCTGGACGCGCCGAGGCTCGGGTAGGCGTTCGTCACCAGTTGCTGGAACTGGGCGGCGAACCACTGGCCGGCCGGGATGTCGTAGCCGGGGATGGCGTCGGTCGGGTAGGTGCCGCCGTTGCCGTCGGTCTGGGTGCCGTTGGGGTCGCAGTGCGGATCGCCGTGCGCGTGCGTGGCGGTCGGGTAGTCCCCGTCGGACTCGCCGGGCGGCTTGACCCAGACGAAGGCGATGATCGGGTCGCTGCTCCCGTAGGGCTGGGCCTGCGGGCGCGCGCCGATGCCCGCGCCGTTGACGTTGCACCAGTCGCCGCGGAACGGCCGCTGGTCGACCTTGTTCGCGGCCACGTACGCGTTGACGGTGGTGGGCGTGGAGTTGAGCGCGGTGGGCCGGGCCGAGCCGCCCCAGCCGTTGCGCGAGGTGTCGACGATCATGCCGACGCTGCTCGGGAACCCTGCGGAGACCAGGGCGGCGTGCATGTCCTCGTCGTAGTGGTGCTCGTCGAACTCGGGGTTCCACTGGTAGAACGAGGCCGAGTCGAGCGGCTGGCCGCCCACCTGGAGCGTGGAGTTGGGCAGGAACGGCTCGTCGAGCGGGGTGGTGTTGGCGGTGTCGCTGATGAACCCGTCGACGCTGGCGACCCCGGCCGTGGTGGCCTTGGCGACCTTGGCGAACTCCTGCGCGGCGGGCGTCATGTTGCTGGACCAGCCGAGCCAGCCGGAGTGGCCGATGTCCAGGTAGTCGTAGACGTTCGCGATGGCGTGCAGCTTGTTGAGCGCGTACTCGACGCCGCTCTCGTAGTAGGGCGTGGCCGTCGCGCAGGCGGACTTGCTCTGGTTGGTGACGGCGTTGGGCAGCGAGTCCGGCTCGATGATCGCGGCGATGCGGATGCCCGCGTACTTGCTGTTGCCGAGGATCGACGCGATGGGGTCGATGTACTGCGACTCGTACTCGGTGAGACCGGCGGCGGTCGCCGGGATCTCGCCGTTGGAGGCCAGCGCGGCGCAGTCGCGTCCGGGAAGGTCGTAGACGACGACCTCGAACAGGTTGTCCCCGTCGGCCACGGCGTTGTCGAGCTGGGCCTGGAGGCCCAGGTGGGTGCTGTCGCCGGCGATGGCGCCGATGTGGTCCATCCAGATCGCCGTCTGGTAGCCGGCGACCTTGCTCTCGGCCGCGCCGAGCGTCCCGCCGTCGGCGCCGGCCTGGGCGGTGACCTCGCCCACGTAGTCGGGGTTGAGGTACGGGGTGGCTCCGACGAACGGGTTCGCCAGATGGGTCACGGCGGCGTGGGCGGACGGTGCGGTCGCGAGCGGGACGACCAGCCAGGCCATGCCCAGCGTCGCGGCCACGGCCGCGATCCGACGGCGTCTGCGCAGGGGTGGATGCGCCACGGTGGATGCCTTTCTCTGTCTGGGAGCGATCCCAGATCCGACGGGGGTGTTCGCCCTCAGGGCACCCGCCGGGCAAGCGCGAGCACACCTGAAGGGCCGGGCAGCGAATGGGAGCGCTCCCAATCGTTGGCAGCGGCTGACGCAACGTCAAGTGCCTTGTCGGTGTTCAGGAAAATTCCACCGCGAGTCGGGCGGTGGGACTGTCGGCGCGCGGCGGGCTCCGCTACGGTGGGCGACCGCGCCGGGCAGCGCAGGGAGCACTCCTTCTCCTCTCCGGAACCACCCACCGTCAAGGAGCGTGCCTTCCATGCGCCCTCGCGCCATGCATCCTCGCGCCCGACTTGCGGCGGTCGCCGCCGCACTCGGCGGCTTCACCGCCGCCCTCGTCCCCCTCACCGCCACCGCCGCGACGTCCGCGCCCGCCGGCACCACCGCCGGCGCCTCGGCGACCTGCAGCGTCGCTTACACCGTCAGCAACGACTGGGGTACCGGCTTCACCGCCGCGATCACCATCACGGACACCGGCGCCACCCCGCTGGCCTCCTGGACCCTCGGCTACGCCTACGGCGGCAACCAGACGCTCCAGTCCGGCTGGAACGGAACCTGGAGCCAGTCCGGCAGCGCCGTGACGGTGACCGCGCCCAGCTGGGCCACCACGATCGCCCCCGGCGCCTCGTACACGACGGACGCCAACTTCGGCTATTCGGGCACGAACACGGCGCCGACGGCCTTCACCGTCAACGGCGTCGCCTGCGGCGACAGTACCTCGCCCAGCGCCTCGCCGAGCGCGTCCGCGAGCGCGAGCCCGTCGGCCAGCCCCTCCTCCAGCCCGACCGGGACACCGGGCGCCGCACCGGCCCTGCACGTGTCCGGCAACCACCTGGTCGACGCGAACGGACACACCGTCACCCTGCACGGGGTCGACCGGTCCGGCACCGAGTTCGCCTGCGTCCAGAACACCGGCGTCTTCGACGGACCCGCCGACCAGGCGTCCGTCTCGGCGATGACCTCATGGCGCATCAACGCCGTCCGGGTGCCGCTCAACGAGGACTGCTGGCTCGGCGCCAACGGCGTCAACCCCGCCTACGCCGGGGCGAACTACATCGCGGCGGTCAAGGCCTACGTCTCCCTGCTGGAGCAGAACGGTCTGAACGTCATCCTCGACCTGCACTGGACCGACGGCGCCTACACCGGCAACTCCTCCGGCTGCTCCGGCGCGACGGCGGTCTGCCAGAAGCCCATGCCCGACGCGGCGGGCGCGGTGCCGTTCTGGACCTCCGTCGCCACGACCTTCAAGGGCGACGACGCCGTCGTCTTCGACCTGTTCAACGAGCCCTACCCCGACCGGGCCACCGGCAGCGAGACCAGCGCCTGGGAGTGCTGGCTGAACGGCGGCACCTGCCCGGGCATCGGCTACACCGTCGCCGGCATGCAGTCCCTCGACAACGCCGTGCGCGGCACCGGCGCGACCAACGTGGTCATGCTGGGCGGGCTGGCCTACTCCAACGACCTCACCCAGTGGCTGGCCTACGAGCCCCACGACCCGACCGGGAACGTGGCGGCGTCGTGGCACTCGTACAACTTCAACGCCTGCAGCTCCAGCTCCTGCTGGAACGCGCAGATCGCGCCCGTGGCGGCCAAGGTGCCGCTGGTCACCGGCGAGCTGGGCGAGAACGACTGCGCCCACGGCTACCTGGACTCCGTGCTGCCGTGGCTGGACAGCATCGGCGCCTCCTACCTCGCCTGGACCTGGAACACCTGGGACTGCGCCAGCGGCCCGGCCCTGATCAGCTCCTACGACGGGACGCCGACCGGTTTCGGCGCCGGCTACAAGGCGCATCTGGCCACGCTCGGCTGAGCTGGCGTCAGGCGGTCCGCCGATCCACCGGCCGATCCACCGGCCGCACCGCCCGCCGGACCGCCCGCCGGTCGACGACCCGGGCCCTCAGCCGATCAGCAGCGCCAACGAGCCGTCACGTTCGACCAGGGGGCGGACCTGGGAGAGATCGGTGATCATGACGTCCGCCTCCAGGTCGGCGGGTTCGTGGCTGGTCGCGAGGGCGAGGGTGCGCATGCCGGCGGCGCGGCCCGCGGCCAGGCCCGCGGGGGCGTCCTCGACGACCAGGCAACGGGCGGGCTCCACCCCCAGGCGGTCCGCGGCGGTCAGGAAGGCCTCCGGGTCGGGGTGGCCGCGACGGACGTCCTCCGCGCCGACCAGCATCGGCACGGTCAGCCCCAGCGTGGAGAAGCGGCGCAGGGCCAGCGTCCTGGTCGTGGCGGTGACCACCGCCCAGCGGTCCCTGGGCAGGGCCGAGAGCAGCTCCTCGGCGCCCGGGAGCAGCCTGCTGTTCGGGGCGTCGGCCAGCTCCAGCTGCTGGACCCGCGCTGCGGCGGCCGCCACCTGCGCCTCGGGAAGGAGTTCGCCGATCACCTCGTGGACCCGTCGACCGAGGTAGCCCACCTCGTCGAGCCGCTCCGGAGCCAGACCGGCCTCCTCGGCCCACCGGGCCCAGGAACGACGGACCGAACTCACCGAGTCGATCAGGGTGCCGTCATTGTCGAAGAGGACGGCGTCGACGGTGAGCACGGCGGGTGCGGAGGAGTGTGCGGTCACGGAAGGGGATCGTCCCTCCTATCCGGGGAGCGGCCCCGTTCCTCGGCAGGGCCCTGTACCTCTCCAGCCTCTCCGGCCGCGGCCGTTCCTCCAAGAGGCGAAGGTCCCGCAAGGGTCGAAAGTCCCTCGAGTCGCACGGTCCGCCTGGTCCATGAGGACCACGGGGGCCGTGCGGCGGACGGGGGACGCCCGTCAGCCGTGACCGTACATCAGCGAGCCAGGGGTGGTCAGCACCTCGCCCGTCTCGAGCCAGGTCTTCAGGCCCGACAATATCATCGGCCAGCCGCCGTACAACTGGTCGTTGGCGCCCTCGCGGAGCTGGTCGTGGGTGACGGTGAGCCGGCAGGAATCGCCGACGGGCTCGATCTCCCAGGTGACCCGGGACGTGCCCTCGGCCTTGACCTCGTCGCTCCACAGCGCCGTCATGGTCTGGACCAGACGACGCGGCGGATCCACCTCCAGAGTGACGCCCTCACCGAGGGACGTGGGCGCGCCGGGCGACGACATGGTGAACGGGGCGCCGGGCTCGAGCTCCCCGATCATGCCCGCGCCGAAGTTGTACTTGGCGCGGATCGCCGGATCCGTGATCGCCTGCCAGAGCCGCTCCGGGCTGGTGCGGATGTAGATCTCGAAGACCTTCTCCATGGTGGACTCCAGATCGCGCTTGAGGCCGCTGAGCGCAGCCGCCCAGGGCTCGGCGTACTTGCTGACCCAACGGTCGTGGACCAACCGGATCGGGACGGGGTTCAGAAAGTGCAGCTTCTCCCGGCCCTGGCGTCGGGTGACGACCAGGCCGGCCTCTTCCAATTGCCTGAGGTGCTTCATCACGGCGAAGCGACTCGTCTCGAACCGTGCTTCCAACGCACTGAGCGTCTGACCGTCCCGCTCGTACAGCGCGTCGAGAAGGGCGCGCCGGGTGGGATCGGCCAGGGCCTTGAAGACCTCGTCCACACCCGCAAAAATAGGTGACCTTTCGGTCACATGTCAAGCCGTCCCTTAAATTCCCGCCGGTGCACCTTGTGACCAGCGGCGATGTCAGGGCAGCATGTGCCCAACCCCCCTTCGCACTGCGAGGTCCCGCTGATCCCCGCACCGCACCCCGCAGAGGACGCCGCCCCCGACGGCGCTCCTCCCGCCGCCCCGCTCGACGGGGCGGAGCCCCCGGCGCCGCGTCGACGTCCCACCGTCGCGGCCGTGGCCTGGCTGGTGGCCCTGGCCCTGGCCGGCGCGACCGGCGCAGCCTCCCCCTCCGGGGAGCTCGGCACCTCCCACCTCGCCTCCGCCGACCGCGTCAGCGACCGGGTGGGAGCCGTCTTCACCGGCGGCCTCGGCGGCACCCATTACTGCACGGCCAGCGTCATCGACAGCCCCAAGGGCAACATGATCGTCACTGCCGCGCACTGCCTCAGCGGCGACGACGGCGACAAGGTCTTCATCCCGGGCTACCGCGACGGCACGGCCCCGCACGGCGTGTGGCCGATCACCCGCACCTTCGAGGACCCCGCCTGGACCACCGGCGGCGACCCCGACCTGGACGTCGCCTTCGCCCTCGTCGCGCCCGTGAACGGCCGCACCGTCGAGCAGACGCTGGGGGCGAACCGGCTCGCCGTCGACGAGGGTTTCGACCACGTCGTCACCATGACGGGCTATCCGGGCTCGACGGATCTGCCGATCACCTGCTCGGACCTGGTCGACCGTTTCAGCGCCTCGCAGATGCGGATCGACTGCACGGGTTACAGCGACGGCACCAGCGGCAGCCCGTGGCTGATCCCGGGCCAGGGCGGGCCGACCCACGACGAGGGCACCGTCATCGGCGTGATCGGCGGTTTCGAGACCGGCGGGTACACCGACGACATCTCGTACAGCTCGTACTTCGGCGACCGCGTCGGCGATCTCTACCGCGAAGCGGTGGCGCAGGACGCGAAGGACTGAAAGCGCGAAGCACATTTAACAAGCGCGGAAACACCAGGCGAAACCCGACTGCTTCCACACACGGGGTGAAGACCCTGAAATCGGTCACACGCCGTGAACACGGCGAAGGCTCCGGTCAGGAATTGCCGCTCCCCGGATACCAGGCGAGGGCGTGGGCCTCCGCGAGGGTGTCGCGGACCTGGTTGCGGTAGCGGACGGCCTGCTGGGGATCGCTTTCCGCCAGGGCCGCCGCCGCGAGCGCCGCGGCCGAGGTCGACCAGGCCAGGAGTCGTACCGCGTCCTGGGCGGACGCGTCGAGCAGGCGTTCGTCGGGCAGTTCCGCCGCGTGTCTCGCAAGGAGGGTGGAGAGCACCCGCAGATGGGTGCGGGTCACCGCCGGAGGCGGCAATGGTTCGTTCGCGTGACGTCCCACGTCGTCGGCTCCATGAAGAGGGCGAGGATTCGTGGACCCATCATGGCGCAAATGCCACTGACATGTACGCGTATTCGTCCAACGAATACGCACACATTCCGCATATCTTGATCACGGACCGCGCCGCACGCTTCCGGTGTGGAACCGTCGACACCAACTCACCACTCCCCTAGGCTCCGAGCCATCAAACCCCGTCGTGAACAGGGAGCCCTCGCCCATGTCCGTCGAGCTCGATCCGGGTCTCTCGCACCGCCGAGGCACGTCCGTGCCACCGCTTCCCGAGGCCACCGTGAGCGCCGACCTCGCCCGCACCGCGCGTGCGTTTCCCGCCAACGACGCGCTCGTGGAACGCGCCACCGGGCGCCGCTGGACCTACGCCGAGTTCGACGCCGCCGTGGACGAGCTGGCCCGGGGGCTGCTGGCCGCCGGGATCGAGGCCGGCGACCGGGTCGGCATCTGGTCGCCGAACTGCGCGGAGTGGGTGGTGACCCAGTACGCGGCCGCGCGCGCCGGGGCGATCCTGGTCAACCTCAACCCCGCCTACCGCCGCCACGAGATAGCCTACGCGCTGCAGCAGTCCGGCACCAAGCTGCTGGTCTCGGCCACACGCGTGAAGACCAGCGACTACGTCGCGCTGGTGCAGGCCGTCCGCGAGGAGTGCCCGGAGCTGGAGCGGGTGGTGTTCATCGGCACTCCCGACTGGGACGCCCTGGTCGAGGGCGGCGCCGCCGTTCCGCTGTCCGCGCTGCGCGAGCGCGAGGCGGGCCTGTCCCCGGACGACGCGGCCAACATCCAGTACACCTCCGGGACGACGGGCCGCCCCAAGGGCGCGACGCTGTCCCACCGCAACATCCTCGGCAACGGCTTCCAGGTGGCCGAGGTGCAGGGCTGGACGGAGCGGGACCGCGTCTGCGTGCCGGTGCCCTTCTACCACTGCTTCGGCATGGTGATGGCCAACCTGGGCGCCACCTCGCACGGTTCGTGCATCGTCGTCCCCGGCGCGCTCTTCGACCCGGTGGACGCGCTGGACGCGGTCGAGGCGGAGCGCTGCACCGTGCTGTACGGCGTGCCGACGATGTTCATCGCCGAACTCGCCCAGTTGGAGGCCCACCCGGACCGCTGGGACCTGTCCACGCTGCGCACCGGCGTGATGGCCGGCTCGCCGTGCCCGGTGGAGGTGATGAAGCGGGTGATGGCCGAGATGGGCATGGCGGAGGTGACCATCGCCTACGGCATGACCGAGACCTCCCCGGTCTCCACGCAGACCCGCCCCGACGACTCGCTGGAGCACCGCGTCGCAACCGTGGGCCGGGTCCACCCGCACGTCGAGGTCAAGGTCGTCGACCCGGAGTCCGGCGCGACCGTCCCGGTCGGCGCGCCCGGCGAACTGTGCACACGCGGGTACTCGGTGATGATCGGTTACTGGAACGAGCCGGAGCGCACCGCGGAGGCCGTCGACGAGGACGGCTGGATGCACACCGGGGACCTGGCCGAGATGGCGGCGGACGGCTACGTCTCGATCGTCGGCCGGATCAAGGACATGGTGATCCGCGGCGGCGAGAACGTCTACCCCCGCGAGGTCGAGGAGTTCCTCTACACCCACCCGGACATCGAGGACGTCCAGGTGATCGGCGTCCCCGACGAGCGGTACGGCGAGGAGCTCATGGCCTGGGTCAAACTCCGTCCCGGAGCGGCGGAGCTGACGGCGGAGCACGTGCGCGGGTTCTGCGCGGGCAAGCTCGCCCACTACAAGATCCCGCGTTACGTGCATCTGGTGGACGCCTTCCCGATGACCGTCACCGGCAAGGTCCGCAAGGTCGAGATGCGTGAGGAGTCCCGCAGGCTGCTGGGGCTGTAGGCGTCCGGCCGGCCTCCGGGTGGGACCGGCGGGCCTCCGGGTGGGACCGGCGGGCCTCCGGGTGGGACCGGCGGGCGTCCGGGTGGGCGCCGTCGGCATGCGCCCCACCCGGAATGCACCTAGCTTCGAAGGGGCAAGCCGCCGACCCGCTGAGCGACGAGCGCCCCTGCGGTCCGTGCGGTCGGCCACGCACCTACCGGAGGCACGCATGACCACTGCATCATCTGACACCCCCGTCCTCGACACCCTGGCCGCCATGACGGTCGACTCGCTCGAGCGCTGCGGCCTGGACGCCAAGACGCTCATGTGCACCCGCATCGCCGCGCTCGCGGCGATGGACGCGCCGGCGATCTCCTACCTGGCCCACATGGGCCCGGCCATGGACGCCGGCATGACGGCCGCCGAGCTTCAGGACGTGCTCGTCGCCGTCGCCCCGATCATCGGCACCGCCCGGGTCATGGCCGCGGCGGGCCACATCACCCAGGCGCTCGGCATCGCCATCGCCGTCTCCGACGCCGAGATGCCGACCCCGTAAGGCGACGGCCCGGCAGCCGGCAGCCGCAGCCCCCGACGCTCGACAGGAGAGCGTCGGGGGCTCTGCGCGCCGGCACGGGCCCGATCAACCGCCTTCCGCGACGGCCCGGTTGTAGAGGGCGAGCACGTCGTCGTCGAAGTACGGGCTGTAGGAGACGTCCGGGGTGTCCCCGCCCTGCTGGTAGCCGCCGATGACCCCGATGACCGTGCCGGTGCGCGTGTGCCGGTCGAAGCCGGTGAGCCAGGGACTGCCGCTGGTGCCCCCGGGGAAGGAGGGGCAGGAGATCTTCATCTGGAAGGCGCTCTGCTGCGTCGTGGTGTTGAAGCACGCGATCGGCTCGCCCGCGTTCGCGGGGTAGCCGGTGAGCGCGACGGTGCGTCCGAAGCCGGCGTTGACGCCGAGCTTGTTGCCTCCGAGCACCGAGGCGATGGTCTTCCCGTCGACGGCGCCCAGCACCAGGAACGCCACGTCCAGGTCCGGGTCGGTGGAGTCGATCCAGCGCTGGTCGACCACGATGCTGCGGATCGGCCACTCGCCCTGCGGCTCGACGCCGTCGCGGTAGCCGGGCACGAAGACGATGTCGGTGTTGTAGCTCCCGCCCTTGCCGCCGTGGACGCAGTGCGCGGCCGTCACCACCATGCTCTGGCCCTGGCTCTGCACGACGCTGCCGGTGCAGAAGTGGTCGCCGGTGCCGCTGTGCGCGAAGATCGCGCCGACGCGCGCGGTGACCTGGTTGGCGGGGGCCGTGGCCGTCTTCCCGCCGTGGGCGGAGACGGCCCGCGTGAGCCGCTCCTGCCTCCACGCCGAGGGCGACGGAAGCGACCGGACGACGGCTTCGCCGGAGCTTCCGTGCGTCGCGGCGCCGAGCCCGGTCCCGCTGGGAGCCGCGGCCGCGGCCGCCCCCGAGGCCCCGGGGCTCCCGGACGCCGGCGTGCTGGACGCGGCGGTGCTCCCGCTCCCGCACGCCGCCATCAGCGCGGCGGCCAACGCGACCGCGGCCCCGGTCATGAGCCGGACCCGGGCGACGCTCCGCCGCGCGGGCCAGGCCCGTCGCTCCCTCAACCGCTCCCGCAGCCGTTCCCGCACACCCATGCGCCGCGCCCCTCCGTGGGATCCGCATCACCGCTCGCTCGGTCCGTTCGGGCTCCATCCTGGGACGCGACGTGGACCGACGCATGACGGCGCGCCGGTCCACGCGGGTGCTCCCGAACCGCCCGGGAGGCGTCAGCGCCTCGCGCGGGACGACCGTGCCGGGACGACGAGGAACGCCAGCGCGACGGCCAGCACCACCAGGCCGCACCAGGAGACCCACGGCAGCCGCTCACCCAGCACGACGACCCCGAGCACGGCCGCGACCGCCGGCTCGGCCAGCGTCAGGGTCGTGGCCACCTGCGCGCTGGTCCGCCGCAGGCCGTAGCCGAAGAGCCGGTAGGCGAGGAAGGTGGTGATCACCGCGAGGTGCAGCACCACCGCCGCGCCGCGCGGCGTCGCCAGCCAGGCGAAGCCGCTGCCCAGCAGGACGGGCAGCACCAGCAGCGCCGCGGCGCCGAACATCGTGCCGAGCACGGCGCCCGAGGCGTGGCCGTGCGCGATGAGCCTGCCGCCGACCAGTGTGTAGACCGCGTACGACAGCCCGGAGACGGTGGCGAGCGCGACGCCCGGCAGGTCGACGGGCGCGGTGCCGGACGCGAGGTCGGGCCCGAGGACGAGGACCGCGCAGCCGAGGACGGCCGCGGCCGTGGCGAGCCCCCAGCGGGCGGTCGGCCGCGCCTGACCGGTCAGCCACGCCAGCAGGCCGGTGAAGACCGGCGCGCTGCCGAGGGCGACCACCGTCGAGACGGCCACGCCGGAGCGCGCCACCGCCGGGTAGAAGCTGAGCGGGTAGCCGACGACGGCGACCGCGCCGAGGGCCAGCAGCCGGCGTTCCGCCCGGGTGCAGTGACGCGGGAGCGTCCGCGCGCCGCGGCTGGACAGCAGGAGCAGCAACCCGCCCAGCACCAGCCCCGCCGCCCCGACGGCGACGGGGGACGCGCCCGCGGGCGCGAAGGACGCCACCGTCCCGGTCGTGCCCCACAGTACGGAGGTGACGAGGATCGGCGCGGGCCCGCGCAGCAGGTCGGGCCCGCTCGCGTGCGGGTGGGGGCGGGGGTGGGCGGTGGTCGAGACCGCCGGACGGGAGGTGGGGTCGAGCGGAGAAGGAGTCGTGCGATTCGGCACAGTCGTGGACTTCCGTTGTCGAGAACCGTTCGGGGAAGCGGATTCGCAACGGGCGCACGCCAGGGAACCCGGTCTTCGCCGGGTGTGCTTCGAGTCAGACCGTCAGCAGGTGCGCCCGTTCAGGCGCACAGCGGGGGCAGGACGGCGTGCCAGTAGAGGTCCACGGGAGCGACCCTACCCGACCCGGGCTCCGGGACGGCAGGGAAAACGGGATCACGAAGACGGCAGCAGGTCATCTGCAAAGGGCCGTCGGCATCAGGCCCTCGGCATCAGGCGGTGGCCAGGGCGACCTCGGTGGACTTGATGAGCGCCACGACGGAGGAGCCGACCGCGAGGCCGAGGTCGGTGGCGGCGTCCTTGGTGATGGCGGCGGTGAGCTCGCCGCCCTGCACCGAGAGCTTGACGGTCGCCATCGCGTTGCCGGTCGCGACGTCGGTGACCGTGCCGGGGATCTGGTTGCGGATGCTGACGCCGGTCACCGGCCCGGTGGCGAGGGAGACCTCGGTGGACTTGACCATCACGCGCACGGCGCTCCCCTCGGCCAGCCCGAGGTCCTTCACCGCGTCGACCGTGACGGCGGCGGTGATGTCCTGACCTCCGTCGAGCCGCGCCTTCACGGTCGCCATGGCCTCTCCGGGCGTGACGGACGTGACGGTGCCCGGCAGCTGGTTGCGGATGCTCAGAGTCATGACGGACGACCTCGCAAAAAATAGGATCGGAATTTCCCGGCCTTTCACCGATTACTCTACCGACCCGCTCCGGCCACGGCTTCCAAAACGGCATTCGCCAGGAAACGACGGAGCGTCCCCCAGCAATTCCCAGACAATTCCTGCTTTCCCCTGGCAGGTGCGAGCCCCCTTCTCGAAGGCCTGGCAGATGCGAGGGAGCGGCGTCATTCAGCTGGGCTAATGCAAGGCTGATGTCCCGTGTCGCCTGGCATGCTCCGTTCTAGGCTGGACGACTACGACACCCCCTTGCGACAGGAAGAACCGAACGTGAGTCGCCCCACCACCGCAGGCGTCATCGCCGCCGCACTCCTGGCGCTCAGCGCCTGCTCCTCCAGCAGTTCGAACAGTTCATCGGCAAACCAGTCCGCCTCGGCTTCGCCGTCCGTGACGGGAACAGTCACGGTTTTCGCCGCCGCCTCACTGCAACAGACCTTCACCCAACTGGGGAAGATGTTCGAAACCGCTCATCCCGGCACCCATGTCGTCTTCAACTTCGGCGGCAGTGACACCCTCGCGGCCAGCATCGTCAACGGGGCGCCGGCCGACGTCTTCGCGTCCGCCAGCCCGGCGACCATGAAGACGGTCACCGACAAGGGGGATGCCGCGAGCACCCCGGTCACCTTCGTCAGCAACGAGCTGGAGATCGCCGTCGAGCCCGGCAATCCGATGAACGTCACCACGCTGCAGGATCTGTCCAAGTCCTCGCTCAAGGTCGTGCTCTGCGCCAAGACCGTGCCCTGCGGCGCGGCCGCCCAGAAGGCGTTGTCCACCGGACATGTGACGGTCACGCCCGTCAGCTACGAGCAGGACGTCACCGCGGTGCTCACCAAGGTCGAACTGAAGGAGGCCGACGCCGGGCTGGTCTACCAGACGGACGTCAAAGGCTCCGGCGGCAAGGTCACCGGCGTCAACTTCCCCGAGGCCGCTTCGGCGATCAACGACTACCCGATCGCCACCCTCACCCACGCCCCCAACCCCACCGGGGCCCAGCAGTTCGTCGCGCTCGTCGAGTCACCCGAAGGACAGAAGGTCCTCACCGACGCCGGCTTCCAGAAGCCCACGGCGTCGTCCTCGTCGCCGTCCTCGTCGCCGTCCCCGACGTCCTCCTAGTCGTCATGCCGGGTAGGCGCGGGTCTGGGAGGCCTTGACGGCGGCCCAGACCTCGCTGCCCTCGTGGAGGCCGAGCTCGGCGACGGAGGCCGGGGTGAGGTCGGCGGTCAGACGCAGCGGGCCGAGGAGGTCGAGGCGGACCTGGTCGCCGTGGCGTTCCATGCCGACGACGGTCACCGGCCACTGGTTGCGCGCGCTGGTGTCCGGACGGGCACGGTGGACCGTGACCGCGGCCGGGGGGAACGCCGCGAAGACGGGGCCGTCGGCGGCGTCCGCGACGGCGAGGGACGGACCCGCGTCGAGGGCGACGTCGTGCCCTGCGGCGGTGCCGCGGAAAAGGTTGAGGCCGACCAGCCGGGCGATGTAGTCGCTGCGCGGGTGCCGGGCGATGTCCGCGGGCGCGCCCTCCTGGACGGCACGACCGTCCTCCAGCACGACCAGACGGTCCGCCAGGACCATGGCGTCGAGCGGGTCGTGGGTGACCAGGACCGCGACCGCCTCGAACGCGGCCAGGTGGCGGCGCAGCGTCGTGCGGACCTCCAGCCGGGTGCGGGCGTCGAGCGCGGCCATGGGCTCGTCGAGCAGCAGCAGGCGCGGCCGGGGCGCGAGGGCCCGCGCGAGGGCGACGCGCTGGGCCTGGCCGCCCGAGAGGGCGCGCGGGCGCGAGCGGGCGAGGTCGGCGAGGCCGACGCGCTCCAGCCACTCGTACGCGTGGGCCCGGGCCTCGGCCTTGGCCTGCCCGCGGGCGCGCAGGCCGAAGGCGACGTTGTCGAGCGCGGACAGATGCGGGAAGAGCAGGTAGTCCTGGAACACGACGCCGACAGGCCGCCGCTCGGTGGGCACGCACACGCGGACCGCCGGGTCCTCCAGGAGCGTGCCGTCGAGGCGCAGGTGACCGCCGGTCAGGCGGGTGAGGCCGGCCAGGGCGCGCAACGCGGTCGTCTTTCCGGCGCCGTTCGGGCCGAGCAGCGCGACGACCTCACCGGACGCGGCGGTGAGCGCGAGGTCGAGCGAGAAGACGCCGCGGTCCACGACCAGCCGCGCGTCCAGCGCGGGAGCGGCACGCAACCCGCCCTCGGCGTCAGCGCCCGGCCGTGACGAGTGCTCCAACCCTCCGGCCTCCCCCGACCCGGCAGGCCCGGACGCGGCCACGCGCGACGACTCGGAGTCACCCACGGGAACGTCGGGCCCGGCCGCGTGGACACCAGCCGCGGCATCAGCGCCCGGCCGTGACGGGTGCCCCGGCCCCCCGGCCTCCCCTGACCCGGCAGCCCCGGACGCGGCCACACGCGGCGGCTCGGAGTCACCCACGGGCACGTCGGGCCTGGCCGCGTCAGCGGCCGGTCGTGACGGGTGCCCCGGCCTGTCGGTCGTGCCCGACGCGTCGGGCCCGGGGGCGGCCGCGCGCGTCCGCTGCTCCGGGTTCGGTGCGGGGTCGCCCGACACCCCAGCCGCGCCCTGCGCGTCAGCGGCGGGCGATGTGGAGTCCGGCGGAGGGGTCGTCATGCCTGGGCTCCCGTCGTCCAGCGGCCGCGCAGGGCCAGGAGGACCGCGAGGGAGACCGCGAGGAGTACGAGGCTCAGAGCGACGGCGGCGTCCGGACTGTCCTGGAGTTCGAGGTAGACCGCGAGCGGCAGCGTCTGCGTGGTGCCGGGGAAGTTGCCGGCGAAGGTGATGGTCGCGCCGAACTCGCCCAGCGCGCGGGCCCAGGCCAGGACCGCGCCCGCGCCGACGCCGGGCGCGATCAGCGGCAGGGTGACCCGGCGGAAGACCTCGAAGCGGGACGCGCCGAGCGTCAACGCGGCCTCCTCGTAGCGGGTGTCGGCTCCGCGCAGCGCGCCCTCGACGCTGAGGACCAGGAAGGGCATGGCCACGAACGCCTCCGCCACGACGACGCCCGCCGTGGTGAACGGCAGCGTGATGCCGAAGGCGCTGTCGAGCCAGCGGCCGATGATGCCGTTGCGGCCCAGCACCAGCAGCAGGGCGACGCCGCCGACGACGGGCGGCATCACCAGCGGGAGGGTGACCAGCGTGCGGGCGAGCCGCCGTCCGGGGAAGTCGGTGCGGGCGAGCAGCCAGGCCAGTGGCACGCCGAGCACCAGGGAGACGGCGGTCGCGGCCGTCGCCGTGGTGAGCGAGAGCCTCAGCGCCGGCCAGACGACGTCGCCGCTGAGCAGCTCCGGCATCGACCGCCAGGGCGCGCGGACGAGCAGGCCGACGAACGGCAGCACCAGGAAGGCGAGGCCGATGACGGCGGGCACGAACAGCGCCCACGGCCGCCCGCTCCCGCCCGACGCCACACGAGTCCCTCCCGCGGGAGCCCCCGTCGCGTGTTCCGCGCCGCGCCCCCCGCGCGCGGCGCGGAACACGCGGGCGGCCCGGAACCGGCGCGGTCCGCCGGTCAGCACCTCGACCGGCGACGACTTCTCGTCGCCGTCACCGGTCTTGGCGTCGTGCTCGTCCGTCACGGCGTCACGGAGCCTGGAAGCCCGCCGCGGCGAGGACCTGCTCGCCCTGCGAGGAGGCCACGAAGGCCGCGAAGGCGGCCGCGGCGGCGGCGTTGCCGCTGCCCTTGAGGGCGGCGATCGGGTAGGTGGTGATGGCCTTGGCGGCCTCGGGGAAGTCCACCCCGGTGACCTTGCCCTTGGCGCCCTGCACGTCCGTCTTGTAGACGAGCGCGGCGTCCACCTCGCCCAGCTCGACCTTGTTGAGCGCCGAGGTGACGTCCTGCTCGAGCGTGACGGGGGTGAGCTTGACCCCGCTCGCCGCCAGAGCCTTGACCGCCGCCGCGCCGCAGGGGACGGTCTTGGCGCACAGCGCCACCTTGACGCCGGAACCGGTGAGGCCCGCGAGGGTGGTCAGGTGCTTGGGGTTGCCGGGGGCGACGGCGATCTCCAGCTCGTTCTTGGCGAAGTCGACGGGCGCGCCGACCGCGTCGCCCTTGGAGGCGACGGTCTGCATGGTCGTGGTGCTCGCGGCGGCGAAGACGTCGGCGGGGGCGCCGGAGACGATCGAGGCGGCCAGGGTGTCACTGCCGCCGAAGTTGAAGGTGACCGTGGTGCCCGGGTGGGCGGCCTCGAACTCCTTGCCGAGCTCGGTGAAGGTGTTCTTCAGCGACGCCGCGGCGAAGACCGTGATCTTGCCGCTGACGGCCGCGCCGGAGGCGGTGGAGGACGCAGAGGCCGAGGCCGACGAGCCGGAGGAGCCCGCAGTGGAGGACGAGGAGCTGCAGGCGGCGAGCCCGAGCAGGGCGAGCGCGGCGGTGGCGGCGACGGCGGTGCGGCGCAGGCGCGGCACGGAGCGAGTGGTCATACGGGAACCCCCAAGGTTCTTCGGCTGTAAGGCTCTACGGAGGATGGGAACGTCGGCTCCGGACGGACCGCGGCTCAGGTCCGTTCGACGACGACGTTGGTCGACTTGATCACAGCCACGGCCGGCACGCCGGGCTCCAGGCCCAGTTCCTCAGCGGACTCCCTGCTGATCAGCGAGACCACGCGGAACGGCCCCGCCTGGATCTCCACCTGCGCGGCGACGTCCCCGAGGATCACCTCGGTGACGATGCCGCGGAAGCGGTTGCGCGCCGAGGAGGGCATACCCTCCTCGGACGTCTCCGACCGCGCGAGTTCGCGGGCGAAGGCGGCGAGTTCGGGGCCCGGCACGATGCGGTGACCGTGTTCGTCCCGCTGCGCGCAGAGCCGGCCCGCGTCGACCCAGCGGCGCATGGTGTCCGCGCTGACGCCGAGCAGAGCGGCGGCCTCGCCGATCCGATAGCTGTTCACGTGCCGATCATCCTGTCGCACCTGCCGCCCCTTCGTCACTCGTAGCATGGCACAAGCGAGGCGTATGGCGAACTTCCTCTCGCATGTGCGGGCCTCCAGTGATCATCACACCGGTTCGTGCGTCCTCCGCACGCGGTCCGCATGCTGACCGATCGGGTCCCGGAAGCGGAATCCGCCCTTAGGATCTTGGTACGGACCATCGGTGCATCGATGCTGGGGGCGGCATGGGGAGTGGACAGGACGGCCAGGAGACGCGGACGCTGCGCCGGGCCCGGACCTCGGTCGCGGCGGTCTTCGCGATCCATGGCGCGGCGGCGGGCAGCTTCGCCACCCGGATCCCCTGGATCAAGGACCACCTCCACCTCTCCGCGGGCCAGTTGGGCCTCGCCCTGGTCGCGCCCGCGATCGGCTCGTTCACCTCGATGCCGCTCGCGGGGCGGGTGCTGCACGCACGCGGGCACCGCGCCGGGAACCGGCTGCTGATCTGCCTCTACGCCGCCGCGCTCGCGCTGCCCGCACTGGCGCCGAACCTGCCGCTGCTGGTCCTCGCGCTGTTCGCCTACGGCGCGACGGCGGGGGTCGCGGACGTGGCGATGAACGCCCAGGCCGTGGAGGTGGAGGCACGGCTCGGCCGGTCCGTCATG
Source organism: Streptacidiphilus anmyonensis (assembly GCF_000787855.1). Lineage (GTDB taxonomy): Bacteria > Actinomycetota > Actinomycetes > Streptomycetales > Streptomycetaceae > Streptacidiphilus > Streptacidiphilus anmyonensis. The sequence goes on from NZ_BBPQ01000084.1 coordinate 33,143, forward strand.
TCGGGGCTGCACGGGATGTGGAGCGTCGGCGGCCTGCTGGCCTCCGGCGTCGGCATCGCGGCGGCCGCTCTCGCCCTGCCCGGCTCCGTCCACCTGCCGGTCATGGCCGCCTGCCTGGTACTGCTCGCGCTGCCGGCCTGCCGCGGCCTGCTGGACGTGCGGCCGGAGCCGGAGGAGGAGGCGCCGCCGCGGTTCGCCCTGCCGCCGCGTTCGGCGTTCGCGATCGGCCTGGTGGGCTTCTGCGCCGTCTTCGCCGAGGGCGCGGGCGGCGACTGGAGCGGGGTGTACCTGCGCTCCGTCGCGGGAGCGGCTCCGGCCGTGGCGGCGGCGAGCTACACCGCGTTCGCGGGCACCATGG
>NZ_BBPQ01000083.1 GCF_000787855.1 Streptacidiphilus anmyonensis
GCGTTCGGGGGCGGGCGGCAGCGTTCCCTTGAGGGGGCCCCACTCGTTCGGGTCCGGGACTCCCGGCGGCAGCATGCGGCGGCGGGCGCCCTCCGCCGGGGCGTGGTCGGACTCGCCCGGCTCCTTCGCGCCCGGCCACGCCTTGGCGACGCGCGCGGCCAGGACGAACTCCTTGCGCAGCGGGTGGCCCTCGAAGCCCTCGGGCAGCAGCAGCGGCACCAGGTGCGGGTGGCCCTCGAAACCGACGCCGAACATCTCGAAGGTCTCGCGCTCGTGCCAGGCCGCGCCCGCGTAGACGGGGACGGCCGTCGGCAGCACGGCGCGGTCGCGCGGGACGCGGGTGCGCAGCAGCAGGTGCCGGGCGGGGCCCGCGCCCGCGTGGACGAGGTGGGCGCAGACGGAGAAGCCCTCGGCCACTTCGTCCACGGCGGAGAGCCAGTCGAGGTAGGCGAGGCCGAGGCCGTCACGGCAGGCGGTGAGCGCCTCGATCCAGTGCTCGGCGGGCACGTCCACCGTCAGCAGCTCGTACGCCTCGGCGGCCGTGGCCCAAGGGCCTACGGCGGCGCTGACGTCCTCGGGGGAACGGTCGAAGCTCACGCGTTCTCGCCCCCGTCCACGGCGGGCGCCTGCACGATCGGGCGCGACAGCACGGACGCCGAAGCGGGCGCCGACGCGGGCGCCACCGGGTACTGCGTGGCGAGCGACTCGCGGGCGATCTTCTCCTGGAGCTTGAGGATGCCCTGAAGCAGCGCCTCGGGGCGGGGCGGGCAGCCCGGGACGTAGACGTCGACCGGGATGATCTGGTCGACGCCCTTGGTCACCGAGTAGGAGTCCCAGTAGGGGCCGCCCGAGTTCGAGCAGGCGCCGAAGGAGATGACGTACTTCGGCTCGGGCATCTGCTCGTAGAGCCGCTTGACGGCCGGGGCCATCTTGTCCGTCACCGTGCCAGAGACGATCATCAGGTCCGCCTGGCGCGGGCCGGGCGCGAAGGGGATGACGCCGAGCCGGATGAAGTCGTGCTTGGCCATGGACGCCGCGATGAACTCGATCGCGCAGCAGGCCAGGCCGAAGTTGAAGCACCACAGGCTGTAGCGGCGGCCCCAGTTCAGCACGACCTTGATCGGGTCGGGCGCCATCCGGGCCAGCGGGCCCAGCCTGCGGACTTCGAGCGAGCCGCCGGGACCGGGGCGCGAGGGGTCCGGGGTTCCGAGGTTCACGACCATTCCAGGACACCCTTCTTCCAGGCGTAGAGCAGACCCACCGCGAGGAAGCCGATGAAGACGCCCATCTCCACCAGCGTCCCGGTCCCGAAGCCCGGTCCGGAGAAGACCGTCGCCCAGGGGAAGAGGTAGATCGCGTCCACCGCGAAGATCACGTACAGGTAGGCGTAGACGTAGTAGCGGATCTGGGTCTGCGCCCAGCCCTCGCCCACCGGGTCCACACCGCACTCGTAGGCCAGCAGCTTCTCCGGCGTGGGCGCGAAGGGCCGCAGCAGCCGGTTGGCGGTGAAGGCCGTGCCGACGAACAGGATCCCGATCAGCGCCATCAGGCCGACGACGGAGTAGGCGTGGAAGTATCCCGTACGAGATGCCGCCAGTGCCTGCACGGCCTGCATGGTCGGTCTCCTCCGTCTGGGTCACCCGTGGTCGGTGGGTCGTATGGGTCTTAACGCAATCCTTGCCTTTACGGGGCAGGAGTCTAGGTCCCAGCGGCTTCGACCTGTGAACCGCGCCCACCCTATGGGCGGTCCCGGCCTGCGCGGCGGCCCGCGGAGAAGGCTTCGGCCGGGGTTCGACGCGGCTTCGGAACAGGTTCGACGCAGGTTCGGCACGAGGGACCGCAAACCGGGGCGGAACCGGCACCGCGCGGGCGCGGGGTAGGGCTGTCCCCACCCCCGGTCTCCTCCCTGCCCCATGGCGTGCGGACCCCGCGAGCGGTCAGGCTTGGGCACATGAATGAGCCGAACCGCCCCGCGCGGCGCCCCCGCTTCGACAGGCGGCTGGGACGCCAGGTCGTCCACCTGCTGACCGACCTCCCGATCGGCATCCTCGCCTTCGCGCTCACGGTGGCGCTGCTGTCGCTCGGCATCGGTCTGCTCTTCACGATCGTCGGTTTCTGGCTGCTCTTCGGCGTGCTGATGACGCTGCGCGGCTTCTCCCGGGTGGAGCGGGCGCGCGCCCGCGCGCTGCTGGGCGAGGACGTGCCGGAGCCGCAGCCGGTGCAGCCGCGCAAGCCGGGCGCCATGCAGCGCGTCTTCGCGACCATGGGCGACGGGCTGGCCTGGCGCACCGCCCTCTACTGCCTGGTGATGCTGCCCTGGGGCATCGTCGCCTTCACCGTCACCGTCGTCGCCTCGGTCGTGCTGTTCCCTCTGCTGCCGTGGATCGTCCACGGCCTCTCCTCCGTCGACCGGGCGCTGGTCGGCTCGCTGCTCTCCCCGGGGCGGCTGACCGAGCGGGTCCGCGAGCTGGAGGACGACCGCGGCACGGTGGTCGACTCGGCGGCGGCCGACCTGCGCCGGATCGAGCGCGACCTGCACGACGGCGCGCAGGCGCGGCTGGTGACGCTGGCCATGGACCTCGGCCTGGCCAAGGAGAAGCTGACGGAGGACCCGGAGGCTGCCGCGCGCATGGTCGAGGGCGCGCACAACGAGGTGAAGCTGGCTCTGCGGGAGCTGCGCGACCTCGCCCGCGGCATCCACCCGGCGGTGCTCACCGACCGTGGCCTGGACGCGGCGCTGTCCTCGGTCGCGGCCCGCAGCCCGCTGCCCGGCGGCGTCCGCGTGGACGTGGAGCTGGACCAGCGCCCGGCCTCCGCAATCGAGGGCATCGCCTACTTCACCGTCAGCGAGCTGCTCACCAACGCCGCCAAGCACTCCCGCGCGGACAGCGCGAGCGTGGAGATCTGGCGTTCCGAGGACCGGCTGATGCTCCAGGTCCGCGACGACGGCGTGGGCGGTGCACAGGAGTTGCCGGGCGGCGGCCTGGCCGGTCTCGCGGAGCGGGTCCGCGCCGTGGACGGCGTCTTCGTGGTGCGCAGCCCTCTCGGCGGACCGACCGTCGTCACCGCCGAGCTGCCCTGGAGTACCCGGAAGGCGTCAGAAACCGCCTGATTCTCCGTCTTTGAGCAGATGTTCATCACGGTTAAGGAGCTGTACAGCCTCGGTTGGGTCTCTTCCCCCGCACGGGTCGCCTGGTGATCACCGGAGATCACTAGGCTGCGGCGTTCGTATCGAACACACGCACAAGCAGACTCGGGGGAACCCACCAGTGACGACGCCGCAGAACCCGTACCAGACCCCGCAGGACGGCCAGGCCCCGCAGAACCCGTACGGCGCTCCCAACGCGACCGTCCCGCCCCAGGCCTACCCCGGCCAGCCGGGCCCCAACCAGGGCGTCCCGCCCCAGGGTTACGCGGCCCCGCCGGCCGCCGGCTACGCCGCCCCGCCGGCCCCGGCCAAGCCGACCATGGGCGCCCGCGCGGGTCGCGCCGCGGGCTTCGCCGGCATGCGCATCGTGGTCAGCCTCGTCCTGCTGGTCGTCATCGGCGGCGGCTACTGGATCTACGACCAGATGAGCGGCGGCGCGGACACCGCGAAGGCCGGCGACTGCATGCACAACGACGGCACCAACGCCAGCCCGGACCTGCACGTCATCAGCTGCTCGGACTCCGGCGCCCAGTTCAAGGTCGTCCAGGCCTTCAGCGGCGACGACCAGAGCCAGTGCAAGAACGTCGCGGGCGCCACCGTCGTCTACACCCAGACCGGTGGCCGCGGCACCTCCGACGTCACCCTCTGCCTGGCCCAGACCAACGGCTGACACCCGCATCCCAGGCCGGCCGCCGCAGCCCTGCCCGCTCCCTCCGGAGCCCGGGCCCCACCGGGCTGCGGCCGCCGCCGGGACGTGTCCGGCACCGCCCCGCCGCGGACGCGTTCATGACGGTCCGTCGCCCGAGCCCGGTAGGGCTGTCCCCACCCCCAGGACACCGAGACGCCCCAGTGCCCTCGCGGCGCGCGCCCGGCAGGCTGGAAGCCACCGGACGAGATGCGACGAGCGAAAGGCAGCCGCGGCATGAGCACCCCCGCGATCCTCACAGGCCGGACCTGGCGGGAGACCCTGCACCTGATACTGGACCTGCCGTTGGGGGTCCTCTCCTTCAGCTACGTCCTCACCCTGCTGTGCTTCGGCGTCGGCACCGCGATGACCTTCCTCGGTCTGCCGGTCCTCGTCGCCTGCGTCGGCGGGGCCCGCGGCTTCGCCGCGATGGAGCGGGCGCGCGCCCGGGTGCTCCTCGGCGAGGACGTGCCCGCGCCGACGCCGGTGGCGCCGCCGCGCCCCGGCTTCCTCGGCTGGATCCGGGGCATGCTGGGCAACGGCGCCAACTGGCGTGCCGCGCTCTACGCGTTGCTGCTGCTGCCGATGGGCGTGCTCGGCTTCACCCTGGCGGTGACCCTGTGGAGCGTCGGCATCTGCGCCACCCTGTACCCGCTGTACCACTGGGTCTTCCCGACCTACGTCGGCTGGCCGGGCTACAGGCTGTGGGAGAACAACGGCCACAGCCACTACATCTCGACGGTGCCGGAGATCGCCGCGACGTGCGTGGCGGGCATCCTGCTGGTGCTGCTCACGACGCAGGTGGTACGGGGCCTCGCGGCGGTGCGCCGCGGGATGGCCCGCGCCCTGCTCCGCTGAACGGCCCTGCTCCGCTGAACGACCCTGCTCCGCTGAACGACCCTGCCACCGCGCGCCCTGCTACCGCGTGGACACGGTCCTGGTGTCCCGCCCCGACCGCAGCAGCGTCCCCGGGATCGCGCCGGTCAGCTTGCCCTCGCGGACCGTCTCGACGCCGTTGACCCGCACCGCCACCACGCCCTCGGGCCGCGAGTCCAACCGCGGGCTCTCGCCCGGGAGGTCGTGGACCAGCGTCGCCGGGCCCGCGTCGATGGTCTCCGGGTCGAACAGGACCAGGTCCGCGTGGTGGCCGACGGCGACCGTACCCCGGTCCCGCAGGCCGAACAGCTCCGCCGGATCGGCCGTCAGCATCCGCACGGCCTGCTCCAGCGGCACCAGTTGCCGCCGCCGCAGGCAGTCGCCGAGGAACCGGGTGGTGTAGGGCGCGCCGCACATCCGGTCCAGGTGGGCGCCGGCGTCGGAGCCGCCCAGCAGGACGTCCTCGTGCTGCCAGGTCTCCTGACGCAGTTGCCAGCTGGCCGGGTCGTTGTCGGTCGGCATCGGCCACAGGACGGTCCGCAGCTCGTCGTTGACGCAGACCTCGACCAGCGTCGCGAACGGGTCCTGGCCGCGCTCGGCGGCGATGTCGCGGACGACGCGGCCGCTGAGCCCCGCGTTCGCCGCGGAGTAGGTGTCGCCGATGACGTAGCGGCCGAAGTCGGCGAGGCGGCGGAAGACGCCCGCCTCGGGGCTGTCGGCGCGGCGCAGCATCTCCTCGCGTACCTCCGGGCGCCGCAGTTGCGCGATGCGCTCCGGCACCGGCAGGCCGAGGACCGGCCCCCAGCCGGGGATCAGGTTGAGCGCGCAGAACGTGCCGAGGCTCATGTTCATCGGCGTCAGGATCGGCATGGTCAGCGCGACGATCCGCCCGCCCGCCGCGCGCGCCCGCTCGGAGGCGAGCAGTTGGCGCGGGACGCGGTCCGGGACGGCGGCGTCGACGGTCAGCACGTTCCAGTTGAGCGGGCGTCCGGCGACCGCGCTCATCTGCACGAGCAGGTCGATCTCCTCGTCGGCGAACCTGTCCAGGCACCCGGCGACGATGGCCTCGATCTGCGTGCCCGGCGCCTCGCCGACCGCCCGGCACAGGGCGAGCAGTTCCTCACGCCCCGCGTGCCGGGAGGCGACGGGCTGCCCGTCCCCGTCGGAGTGCGTCGAGGACTGGGTGGTGGACAGCCCCCACGCGCCGTCCGCCATGGCCTGCCTGAGCAGCGCGACCATCTGCGCCAGCTGCTCGGGCGTGGGCTGTCCGCCGACGGCGTCCTGGCCCATGACGTGGCGGCGCAACGCGCAGTGGCCCACCATGAAGCCCGCGTTGACGGCGATCCGCCCCTCCAGCGCCCCGAGGTACTCGCCGAAGCTCGACCAGCCCCACGGCACGCCCTCCTCCAGCGCGGCGAGCGACATGCCTTCGACGCGGGCCATCATCCGCCGCGTGTAGTCGGCGTCCTCGGGCCGCGCGGGGTTCAGCGGCGCGAGGGTGAAGCCGCAGTTGCCCCCGGCGACGGTGGTGACGCCGTGGCCGAGCGAGGGCGTGGCGAAGGGGTCCCAGAACAGCTGGGCGTCGTAGTGGGTGTGCGGGTCGACGAACCCGGGGGTCAGTACGAGTCCGGTCGCGTCCTCCGCCTGGGCGGCGGGCTCCTCGCAGGCGCCGGCGGCCGCGATGACGGCGACCTTCCCGTTCCTGATGCCGACGTCGGCGCGGCGCGCGGGCGCGCCCGTGCCGTCGACGAGGGTCGCTCCCTTGATGAGGTGGTCGAGCATGGTTTCCTCTCCCCTACGCGCCTAGGACAGGCCCTAGGAGGCCGCCTGCCGGAAACGGGTCGTCCGGTGCACCGGATCGGTGTCGATCTTCGGGATCACGTGCTCGCCGATCAGCCGGATCGTCTGCGCCGTCTGCTCCGGCGGCACCCCGACCGGCAGGCCGAAGACGAGCTGGTCCGCGCCGGCGGACTCCCAGCGCTTGCACTGGCGCAGCACGTCGTCCGGGTCGCCGCAGATCATCAACTCCTCCTCGACCAGGAGCTGGATCAGCTCCTCGCTGTACTCGGGGAGCAGCTCCGGCCACTCGGGGATGCCCTCCGGCCGCGGGAAGGTGTCGTGGTAGCGGAAGAGCAGCGACTGGAGGTAGTTGAGGCCGCCCCTCACGGCGATCCGGCGGGCCTCCTCGCGCGTCTCCGCGCAGATCGCCGTCGAGGTGACCATCACGTTGTCGTTGACGAACGCGCCGACCGGCTCCGCCTCGCCGATCGCGTGCTTGTAGCTCTCGACGACCCACTCCATGTCGGAGACCTTCTGCACGCTGAATCCGAGGACGCCGAGGCCCTTGCGCGCCGCCATCTCGTACGAGGACGGGCTTCCCGCCGCGTACCACATGGCCGGGTGCGCCTTGCCGTACGGCTTGGGCAGCACCTTGCGCGGCGGCAGCGACCAGTGCTTGCCGGAGAAGCCCGGGTACTCGTCGTGCAGCCACATCCTCGGGAACTCGCCGATGGTCTCCTCCCACATCTCCTTGGTGGCGTTCATGTCCGTCACGTCGGGGAGGAAGCCGAGGATCTCGTGGCTGCCGGCGCCTCGGCCGGTGCCGAACTCGAAGCGGCCGCCGGAGAGGTGGTCCAGCATGGCGACGCGTTCGGCGACCTTGACCGGGTGGTTGACCTTCGGCAGCGGGTTGAAGATGCCGGAGCCGACGTGGATGCGCTCGGTGGCGTGGACGAGGTAGCCGATGGCCACGTCGTTGGCGGAGAGGTGGGAGTACTCCTCCAGGAAGTGGTGCTCGGTGAGCCAGGCGTACTTGAAGCCCGCCTTGTCGGCCTGGACGACGTAGTCCATCTCCTCCATCAGAGCCTTGTGCTCGGCCTCCGGGTCGGCCTGGGAGCGACTTCTGGGCACGTAGCCCTGGATGAAGACACCGAACTCCATGAAGGTTCACCCATCCGTATCTGACGATCCATCAGATTGCGTTTCCGACTCTCGCACCGGCGTCCACCACGGTCAAGAGTCAGCCGATGGAGACTCCGCTCATCCAGCCGCCGTCGGCGACCAGCGGCTGGCCGGTGATGTACGAGGAGTCCGCCGAGGTCAGGAAGAGCGCCAGCCGCGCCATCTCCTCCGGACGGCCGATCCGGCCGAGCGGCACGGCCTTGCCGTACAGCTCCGCCGTGGCCGCCGCGATGGCCGCCGCGTCCTCCGGACTGAGCGCCGGCGCGCCGTCCGCGCCCGCGAAGGCGTTCGCCGGATCGGACATCGGCGTGTCGACCGCACCCGGGCAGATCGCGTTGACCCGGATGCCCTTGGGCGCCAACTCCAGCGCGGCCACCCGCGTCATCGCGACGATGGCGCCCTTGGTGGCCGCGTACGAGGTCAGCAGCGCCATGCCGGTGAGCGCGGTGTACGAGGCGGTGTTGACGATCGTCCCGCCGCCCGCGGCCTCGATGGCGGGCGCGGCGGTGCGCATGCCGAGGAAGCAGCCGACCTGGTTGACCCGGACCACGGCGAGGTACTCGTCCAGCGGCGTGCCGACCAGTTCGTTGAAGCGCAGGATGCCGGCGTTGTTGAGCAGGCCGTCGAGCCTGCCGAAGGCGGAGACCGCCGTCTCCACGGCCGCCGTCCAGTCCGACTCGCTGCCCACGTCGAGGTGCTGGTAGCGGACCCGGTCCTGGCCGAGCTCCAGCTGGAGCTCCTTGGCCAACGCCTCGCCCTGGTCGTCCAGGACGTCGCCGAGCAGCAGCCGCGCGCCCTCGGCGGCGAAGAGGCGGGCCTCCGCCTCGCCCTGGCCGCGGGCGGCGCCGGTGATCAGGACGGTACGGCCGGCCAGCCGGCCACCGGCCCGTGTCGTCGAGGCGTGTGTCGTCGAGGTCTGCGTCGTCGAGGTATGCGTCGTCGAAGTGTGGCTCATGGTGCGGACTCCCCTCGGGTGCCATATCTGACTGTCCGTCAGTTTCCTTGGAGAGTCCGCACAACGGAAGACCTCACACCAGCGGCAGCACGTCCGTCGCGACGAGCTCCAGCTGCGCCACGTACTCCGCGACGTCCCGGCTGCGCGGCCGCAGCTGCAGGTGCGTGACGCCCAGCGCGACGTAGCGGCGCAGCAGCTCGGCCAACTCCTCGGGCTTGCCCGCGACCGAGCGCCGCCCGATCTCCCAGCCCGGCTCGCCGACGTACAGCGGCGGCGCGATCGCGTTGACCACGAACCCGCCGTCCGAGCGGCCCTCGCGCTCCCGTACCGAGCGGATCAGCTCCAGTTGCGCGGGCAGCGTCTCCAGGGTGTCGCCCTGGGAGAGCCAGCCCTCGGCGTGCGCGGCCGCGCGCCGCACCGCCGCGGGCGAGGAGCCGCCCACCCAGATCGGCGGCCGCGGCGTCTGGGCCGGACGCGGGCTGACCGCGAGCTCCCGGAACGGGAAGCGCGGCCCCGCGTGCTCCGGGTACTCCTCCCGCAGCGCCACGTCCAGGGCCGCGATGGTCTCGGTGAGGATCTCCCCGCGTCGGTGGAAGTCGACGCCCAGCGTCTCGAACTCCTCCTGCACGTGCCCCGCCCCGACGCCGAGCACCAGCCGCCCGCCGCTCAGCAGGTCGAGCGTCGCGTACTGCTTGGCGCTGAGCAGCGGATGCCGCAGCGGCGCGACGGCGACGTGCGAGAGCAGCCGCGTGCGCGAGGTCGACGCGGCCAGGTATCCGAGGGTGGAGACCGGGTCGTACCAGGTCGCACCCATCGGCCCGGCCAGGCGGCGCGGGATGGCGACGTGGTCGCAGCAGGCGACGTACGCGTAGCCGAGCCGGTCGGCGGCCTGCGCGACGGCGGCCAGCTCGGCCGGCCCCGCCTGCGCCTCCCAGGGCTCGACGAACATCGTGCTCTGCGCCTGGACGGGCAGCTGGATCCCGAACTCAGCCACCGGCCACCCCTTTCGCGTCGGCCCACAGGCCCTCCGGCGTCAGCCCCAGCAGCCCGATCGCGTTGCCGCGCACCAACTGCTCCACCACCGGGGCCGCCAGGTGGCCCATCTGCTCCTCGGCGACCTCGCGGCTGCGCGGCCAGGTGGAGTCGGAGTGCGGGTAGTCCGTCTCGTACAGGACGTTGTCGGCGCCGACGGCGTCGAGGTTGCGCAGGCCGTGCGGGTCGTCGAAGAAGCAGCCGTAGACGTGCCCGGCGAACAGCTCGCTGGGACGGGTCAGCACCTTGTCGGCGACGCCGCCCCAGGCGCGGTTCTCCTCCCAGACCACGTCGGCGCGGGCCAGGATGTAGGGGATCCAGCCGATCTGCCCCTCGGCATACATGATCTTCAGCCCGGGGAAGCGGTCGAACTTGCCGCTCATCAGCCAGTCGACCATGGAGAAGCAGCAGTTGGCGAAGGTGATGGTGGAGCCGACCGCGGGCGGCGCGTCCGCCGAGGTGGAGGGCATCCGCGAGGAGCTGCCGATGTGCATGGCGATGACCGTCCCGGTCTCCTCGCAGGCGCGCAGGAACGGGTCCCAGTCGTCGGTGTGGATGCTGGGCAGGCCCAGGTGCGGCGGTATCTCGCTGAAGCAGACGGCCCGCACGCCGCGCGCGGCGTTGCGCCGCACCTCGGCGGCGGCGAGCCCGGCGTCCCACAGCGGCACGATGCCCAGCGGGATCATCCGCCCCTGCGCGGCCGGGCCGCACCACTCCTCGACCATCCAGTCGTTGTAGGCGCGGATGCAGAGCAGTCCGAGCTCGTGGTCCTTGGCCTCGGTGAAGGTCTGGCCGCAGAACCGCGGGAACGTCGGGAAGCAGAGCGCCGACTGGACGTGGTTGACGTCCATGTCGGCGAGCCGCTCGGGTATGGAGAACGAGCCGGGGCGCATCTGCTCGTAGGTGATCGCCTCCAGCCGCACCTCCTCGCGCGGGTAGCCGACGGCGGTGTCGAGGCGGGTGAGCGGACGGCGCAGGTCCTCGTAGACCCACCAGTCGGCGAGCGGACCGTCGCTGCCCGGCTCTCCCATCCGCGGCGCGAACCGCCCGCCGACGAAGGTCATCTCGGCGAGCGGGGCCCGGACGATACGCGGGCCGAGCTCGCGGTGCTTGGCGGGCAGCCGGTCCTGCCACACGTGCGGCGGCTCGACGGTGTGGTCGTCCACCGAAATGATCCAGGGGAAGCTCTCCATGCCGGTCAGGCTACGCGCTATCTGACGATCCGTCAGGAGTCGTGCACGTCATCGTCGCGCGCAGCCCGACCGGGTGACTACGACAGTGTGCCGAGGGTGACCTGCACGGTCTTGGAGGCGCCGTCGCGGAGGTAGACGACGGGCACCTGCTGGCCCGGCTTGAGCGTGGCCAGGACCGTCGACAGGGCCTGCGAGCTGTCCACCGTCGACCCGTCGACCTGCGTGATCACATCACCGGGCTGGATCCCGGCCTTGTCCGCCGGCCCGCCGCTGGTCACGGTCACCACCCCGGCCCCCGAGGTCTGGCTGCCGTTGCTGTTGGTGACGATCACGGTCCGGACGCTGACCCCGAGCGCGGCCCGGCCGGAGTCGACGACCTTGCCGTACTTGATCATCTGGTCGGCCAGATCGGTCACCGACGACGCCGGGATCGCGAAGCCGATGCCGGGCGCCTGCGCTCCGCTCTCGCCGTTGCTGACGGCCGCCAGCGTGTTGACCCCGATCACCTGGTTGGAGAGGTTGACCAGGGCGCCGCCGCTGTTGCCGGGGTTGATGGCGGCACTCGTCTGCACCATGTTCGGGATCGTCGTCCCCTGGGGGTTCTCCTCCGACTTGCCCTCGCTGACGGTGCGTCCGGTCGCGGAGACGATGCCCTGGGTGACGCTGGAGGACAGCCCGAGGGGGCTGCCCATGGCCAGCACGATCTGCCCGACGTCCACCTTGGAGGTGTCGCCGAACACCGCGGGCGTCAGCTTGGCGGGCGGGTTCTTGAGCTTGATCACCGCCAGGTCGTTGGCCGGGTAGCTGGCGACCAGCGTCGCCGACAGCGCGTTGGACTGGTCCGACAGCAGCACCTGGAAGCTGGTGGCGGTGCCGACCACGTGGGCGTTGGTGACGATGTCGCCCTTGGTGTCGTAGACGATGCCGGTGCCGAGGCTGTTCTCCGCGTTGATCTGGACGATCGACGGCAGCACCGCCCTGACGGTGTTCTCGTAGTCGGTCTGCAGGTCGTTGCTGACGCTCGGGGCGGGAGCGGCGGTGCCCTGGTCGGACGAGGCCGCGCTCCCTCCCCCTTTGCTGCTGGTGCAGGCCGAGAGCGCGAGCAGGACGGCAACGGCGACGGCGGGGGCGAGGCGACGGGCCGGGAACTCCATGACGGGCGACCTTCACTGTGGACGGCATCGACTTCTGCCCGCATTGTCGCTTTTGTAAGGAAAGACTCCCGGCAGGCGCGCTAGCTTTTCGCCTTCGTCAGGTCGTAGACGGTCACCCCGTCCACGGTCCGGGAACCGTAGGTCTTGGCGACCCACGAGGCGATCTGCGCCGAGTCGGACGAGCCGCCGGTGCTGCTGCCGCCGGCCCCGCCGCCGCCCATGGTCAGCGCGCCGCCCAGGAAGTAGTGGATCTTCCCGGCCCGGACCAGGCTCTCGAACTGCGCGAGCGTCGGCGCCGGGTCGGTGCCGTTGAACCCGCCGATCGCCATCACCGGCGCGTCGCTCGCCAGTTGGTACCCCGCCGCGTTCTGCGAACCGACCGCCGCCGCCACCCAGGTGTGCCCGGAGGCGCCCTGCTTGAGCAGCGCCGTCAGCGCGGCGCCCGGCTTGCTGCCGTCCAGCAGGCCGCCCGCGCCACCACCACCGCCCCTGCCGCCTCCGGGGAAGCCGCCCTGACCTCCCGTGAAGCCCTGACCTCCGGCGAACCCCTGACCACGCCCGAAGCCCTGGCCGCCCGCCATCCCGCCGGGCATCCCGCCGGGGAAGCCACCGCGCGTGCCGCCACGTGCCCCACCGGGGAAGCCGCCGCCGCCTGGCCCGCCAGCTGACCCGGCGAAGCCGGCGCCCTGCACGGACGGTCCGGCGGAGGGCAGCGAGCCGCTGTGCGCCGTGCCCGCCGTCTCGACGCTGTACGCCGCCGGACCCGCCAACGAAGCCAGCACCGCCGCAGCGGCCGCGGCCGCCCAGAGCCGACGGCCGATCAGCGGCCCGAAGGCCAGCGTCAACGCCGCCGCCAGACCGAGAAGCAGTACCGTCCAGCGCAGCAACGGCAACCACGCCGCGCTCCGGGCCAGCAGCACGTACGCCCACACGCACGTCATCGCGACGACCCCCGCCGCGATCCCGGACGCGGCCCACTGCCCGCGCCGCTCCCACACCAGCCCCGCCCCGAGCCCGACCAGCACCGCCAGGTACGGCGCCAGCGCCACGTTGTAGTACGGGTGGAAGATCCCCTGCATGAAGCTGAAGACCAGGAAGGTCGTCACCAGCGCTCCGCCCCACAGCGCCAGCGCCGCCCGCATCCCGTCCGGGCGCGGCGCGCGGCGCGTCCACCACAACCCGGCCCCGAGCAGCGCGAACGCGGCCGGCAGCAGCCAGGCGATCTGACCGCCCATCTCCGCGCCGAACAGCCGGGTGATGCCCGTCGCGCCCCACATGCCGCCGCCCGCACCGCCCCCGCCGCCGACGCTGCCGGTCTCGGAGCCGGTGATCCGGCCGAAGCCGTTGTAGCCGAAGGTCAGCTCCAGGAAGTCGTCGTGCTGGCTGCCGCCGATGTACGGCCGGTACTGAGCGGGCGTCAGCTCGACGACCGCCACCCACCAGCCGGAGCTGACCACCAGCACCACCAGCGCCAGCAGCAGTTGCCGCACCCGCCGCCACAGCCCCGTCGGGGCGAACAGCAGGTAGGCCAGACCGAAGGCGGGCAGCACCAGGAACGCCTGCAGCGTCTTGGTCAGGAAGGCGAAGCCGACACAGGTCGCGGCCAGCACCAGCCAGCGCGTGCGCGCCTGCTCCTGCGCCCGCTGCACGGCGTAGCCGGCCAGCGCGAGCAGCAGCGCCAGCAGCGCGTCCGGGTTGTCGAAGCGGAACATCAGCGCCGCGACGGGCGTCAGCGCCAGCACCGCGCCCGCGAGCAGCGCGGGCCCGGCGGACAGGCGGCGCTTGACCGCCGCGTACACCACGGCGACGGCGGCGACGCCCTCCAGCGCCTGCGGCACCAGGATCGACCAGGCGTTGACGCCGAAGACGCGGGCGGACAGCTCCATCACCCACAGCGAGGCGGGCGGCTTGTCGACGGTGATGAAGTTCGCCGAGTCCGAGGAGCCGAAGAACATCGCCTTCCAGCTGTGCGCGCCCGCCTGGACGGCGGCCGAGTAGAACTGGTTGGCCCAGCCGGACGCGCCCAGGTCCCACAGGTAGAGCAGCGCGGTCAGGCCCAGCAGGCACAGGAACGCGGGCCTGGCCCAGCGCGGGTCACGCGCCGCGCGCCGCTCGGACGGCGGCTGACCAGGCTGGTCGACGGTCGGTTCGGGGAGCGTAGCGGTCATGCTCCTACGCTCCCCGAGCACGCTGTCGGACGCGTGTGCCGTTCCTGTGCGCCCGCCGTCAGCCCGTCGCGGCGACGGCCACGACGGAGGCCGGGGAGGTCTCCAGCGGCAGCCGGACGGTGAAGACCGTCTCGCCGGGCTCGCTGGTCACCCACACCTGCCCGCCGTGCGAGGCGACGACGGCCGCGACGATGGCGAGCCCCAACCCGGTGCTGCCCGCCTTGCGCGAACGCGAGCCGTCGCCGCGCGCGAAGCGCTCGAAGACGGTGGGCAGCAACTCCTGCGGGATCCCCGGCCCGTCGTCGGCGACGGCCAGCACCGCCCAGCGGTCCTCGCGGGTCAGCGAGGCCGTCACGGTGGTCCCGGCGGGCGTGTGCTTGCCCGCGTTGGCCAGCAGGTTCACCAGCACCTGCCGCAGCCGGTTCTCGTCCCCGACGACCTCGGCCGCGTCGTCCGGCAGCCGGACCTCCCACCGGTGGTCCGGCACGGCCGCGTGCGCGTCGCGCACCGCGTCCACGACCAGCGGCGCGAGGTCCACCGGCTCCCGCTCCAGCGGACGCCCGGCGTCCAGGCGGGCGAGCAGCAGCAGGTCCTCGACGAGCGCGGTCATCCGCGTCGCCTCCGACTCCACGCGCCCCAGCGCGTAGGCGGCGTCCGGCGGCACGCTCTCCCGGCTGCGCCGGGTCAGCTCGGCATAGCCCTTGATCGACGCGAGCGGCGTGCGCAGCTCGTGCGAGGCGTCGGCGACGAACTGCCGCACCCGCGTCTCGCTGGCGTGCCGCGCCTCCAGCGCGGCGGACACGTGGTCGATCATCCGGTTCAGCGACGCCCCGACCAGCCCGGACTCCGTCCTCGGATCGGTGTCCTGAGCGGGCACCCGGTTCAGCCGCCCGACCTCGCCCTCGTGCAGCGGCAGCATCGAGATCCGCGCGGCGGTCGCCGCGACGCGGTCGAGCGGCCGCAGCGAGACCCGGATCAGCCCGAAGCCGACGAAGCCGACCAGTATCACGCCCGCGACGCCCAGCACCGCCTCGGTCTCGATGAGGTCGTCGACGGGACCGGACACGTAGGACTCCGACAGCCCCACCGCGATCGGGGTGCGCGGCCCCGGCATCCCTGGAGCACCGGTGTCGACCTTGACCAGATAGCTCCCCAGGCCGGGCACCTCGACGGCATGCGCGGCGCCGTCGGCGGGCACCGAGCGCAGCGCGTTGATCTGCTTCTGCGTCAGGCTCGCGCTCGACCCGGCGATGCCGCTGGTCACCTGGCCGCCGGAGTCGAGGGCGACGCCAACGGCGTCACGGATCCCCGGAGCCTGCATGAAGTTGCCGCCGCCTCCGGGGCTGTGGACCAGGCTGCCGCGGACGCGGCCCAGGGCGTCGTCGAGTTGGTCGCTGAGCGTCCCCTGGAGATGGCCGCGCAGCTGGATCGTCGTCACCGTGGCCATGACTCCGAACAGCGTCCCCAGCAGGAGCGTGACGGTGACGACCAGCCGCACCCGGAGGGGCCAGGTCGACCAGGGGCGGATCATGACGCGGTCGCGGCGGTCTCCACCGGGGCCGGCTTGAGGACGTAGCCCGCGCCGCGCATGGTGTGGATCATGGGGGTGCGCCCGGCGTCGATCTTGCGGCGGAGGTAGGAGATGTACAGCTCCACGACGTTGCCCTGGCCGCCGAAGTCGTAGTTCCAGACCCGGTCCAGGATCTGCGGCTTGCTCAGCACCCGGCGCGGGTTGCGCATCAGGAAGCGCAGCAGCTCGAACTCGGTCGCCGTCAGGCGGATCGACGTGCCCGCGCGGTGGACCTCGCGGCTGTCCTCGTCCAGCGTCAGGTCGCCGACGACCAGCAGCGACTCGCTGCGCGCCGCGGCCGCGCCGCTGCGGCGCAGCAGGCCGCGCAGGCGGGCGACGACCTCCTCCAGGCTGAACGGCTTGGTGACGTAGTCGTCGCCGCCGGCCGTCAGGCCGGCGATGCGGTCCTCGACGGCGTCCTTGGCGGTCAGGAACAGCACCGGCACGTCGTGCTGCTCGGCGCGGAGGCGGCGCATGACCTCCAGGCCGTTCAGGTCGGGCAGCATCACGTCGAGGATCACCGCGTCGGGGCGGAAGTCGCGGGCGGCGCGGATCGCGGACGCGCCGTCGCCCGCGGTGCTGGTCTGCCAGCCCTCGTAGCGCAGGGCCATGGAGAGCAGGTCGGCGAGGGGCGCCTCGTCGTCGACGACCAGCACCCGCACGGGGGTGCCGTCGGGACGGCGGAGCTCGGAGGAGGCATCGGCCGGAGTGGTGGTCATGCGGAACACCGTGCCGATGCTGGATGAGAAATCGATGAGGTGGCGCTACGCCGCCGCTGTGAGTTCCCTGGGAGTTTTCCTCAGCCGGCGCATCGGAGGCTCATGAGCGCCTCACCGGCCGCTCACCGCAAACTCCCAGCAGGCTCACAGCAGGCCGAGGTCGCCCAGCTCCTTGTGCAGGTCCGCGCGGTCGCCCGGCAGCGCGGGCTGCCGCCCCGCGGGGGCCGCCGTCGGCGCGGGAAGGCCGGGGCCGCCACCCGCGGAAGTGCCGCCGCCCGCCGCCGCGACGGCCTTCGGCCGCCGGTCGCGCAGCAGCCACGCGCCCGCGATGCCGCCGACCAGGCCGCCGAGGTGGGCGAGCCAGCTGACGCCGGGCGTGCCGGGGACCGCGATGGTGACCAGGTAGGCGAACGAGGCCGCCATGACCAGCCCGATCAGGGTGTCGATCAGGTGCCGGTCGAAGATCCCGCGCAGCACCACGTAGCCGAAGTACCCGAAGATCACGCCGCTGGCGCCGACGCCCACCGTGTCGCCGCCCTGGAAGAACCAGACCGCGAGCCCGCTGGTGACGGTCACCAGCAGCGTCAGCCACAGGAACCGCACCACGCCGCGGTAGGCGGCCAGGAAGCCGAAGACGAACAGCGGGCCCGAGTTGGACTCGATGTGCGCCCAGCTGAAGTGCAGGAACGGCGCAGCGAAGATGTCCGGCAGGCGGTCGGTGTCGTGCGGGATCACGCCGTACTCGAAGGACAGCCGCTGGCTGTCCACCCAGTTGAGGATCTGCAGCGCCCAGATCACCACCAGGAACCCGAAGATGACGAAGAACGCCTTGCGCGCCTCCGCGATCATCTTCTCCGGCGTGTCCAGCTCCTGCGGCGCCCACAGCGGTCGTTCGGCCATCGGGCCCCTCCCCCTCCACCTGCCCTCACCTGCGTGTGAGGCCACTGTAGGACGCGGACCGGCCCGCCGGGCGGCGTCAGAGCGCGCCGATACCGAATCGGTGCGCGACCCGCGCGCCCGGCTCGATCGCGAGCACGTCCTCGCCTGTCGCGAACGCGTTCGGCGGGCAGCTCATCGGCTCGACGGCGATGCCCGCGCGGCGGTAGGCGGCGGGCAGCGTGTCGCCGGTGTAGAGCTGCACCCAGCCAAGGCCCTCCCCGAGCCGCAGTTCGACGCCGCGGCCGTGCTCCGGGTCCGTGAGCCGGACCCGGGCGAGCCCGTCGGCGTCGCGGGTCAGGCCGGTGTACGCGGTGTCCAGCCGCGTGCCGCCGATGGCGCGCGGCTTGCGGAAGTCGTACGGGGTGGCGGCCACCGGCTCGCGCGCCCCGGTCGGGATCATGCGGTCGTCGACCGGCAGCCAGGTCTCCGCGGGGACCTCCAGCAGCGCCTCGTCGATGCTGCCGGGGCCGCGACCCAGCGTCAGGTACGGGTGGACGCCCAGACCGTAGGGGGCGGCGTGGTCGCCCTGGTTGCGGACGGCGATCTCGACCGTCAGCCCGGCCTCGTTCAGCTCGTAGTGGGCGGTGAGCTCCAGGATGTGCGGGTAGCCGTGCATCGGGTAGAGCCGCAGGCCGAAGCGGACGTAGGCGCTCTCGTGCCCGGCGTCCTCGGCGACCACGCGCCAGGGCAGGAAGCGGGTGAAGCCGTGGATGGCGTTGCCGTTGGCGGGCTCGCTCAGGTCCAGCTGACGGTCCTCGCCCTGCCAGCGGTAGCGGCCGTCGCGGACCCGGTTGGGCCAGGGGATCAGCAGTTGGCCGGCCCCGCCCGGCGGCTGGCTCTCCACCGGGTGCTTGACCACCAGCGGCCGCCCGCGGTGGCTCAAGGCGCGCAGCCCGGCGCCGACTCCGTTGATCACCGCGCGGTAGTCGCCGGCCTCGAGCACCTGCTGCGGCCCGTTCGGGGAGAGGTTCGCATCCGCCATGAACACATCCTCGCATTCGCGGGCGCCGCACGTCGGTCCCGAGCCCGGTTCCGAGCCCGCTTCCGAGCCCTCCCGGCCTCACCCCGAGGACCGTGCCCGACCCCACCAGTGCTAACCTCACGCTCACTTGCGACCGATACTTCTCACGAACCATCAGGTCCACTGCTGCACCATCCGTAGGCCCGGCCGTGCGGAATCCTCCACGGCGGCATCGACAGACTTGCAGAGGCACGCGTTGACGGCTCGACACGTCCGCAGACGGTCACGGCGCTGGATCGGCATGGGCGTCGTGCTCGCAGCCGGCGCGCTGGTGGTCGGTGCGGTCGCCGAGGCCGCCCCGAACCGCGGCGGCGTCAAGGGACCCACCCCGACGGCCGCGCCCGCCGTCGGTTCGCTGGCCTGGCCCGGCGTCCCCGCCCGGCCCTCGACCGCGCTCCAGCACGACTTCACCGAGGCCGCGGCCGAGTTCCACGTGCCGCTTCAGGTGCTGATGGCGGTTTCCTACGAGGAGACGCTGTGGGAGTCCCACGGCGGGCGGCCGAGCACCACCGGCAACTTCAACGTGATGGGGCTGACCCAGGTCTCCCCCGGTGACCTCGCCGCGTCCGTCCAGCCGGACGTCGACGGCACAGCGGGCGGCGACGCCCCGCGGCTTCCCTCGGCCCACTCCCTGACCGAGCTGCGCCGGATCGACATGGCCTCGCCCGCGCTGCACACCCTGCAGACTGCGGCGGCGCTGGCCGGGGTGACCGCCCAGCGGCTGAAGACGGACATGCGCCAGAGCGTGCGCGGCGGCGCGGCCCTGCTCGCCTCCTACGAGCGCGGACTGCACCCCCAGACGGGCGCCCAGGCGTCCCTGCCCGCCGACCCGGCGCAGTGGTGGCCGGCCGTCGTCGCCTACGCGCAGGCCGAAACCCCTTCCGCCGGCCAGCAGTTCGCGGCACGCGTCTACGACGTCGTCCGTCGCGGCGCCGCCCGGCTCACCGACGACAACCAGCAGGTGTCGCTCCCGGCCGCTCCGGTCGTGCGCCCGCCGCAGCTGGCCGGCGCGCTCGCCGCCCTGGCCACCGCGGGCGACGGCGGCGCCGCCCCGGAGTGCCCGTCCGACCTCGCCTGCACCTTCACGCCCGCCGCCTACCGGCAGAACGCCAACAGCGGTACAGCCAAGGGCGGCACAGCCAAGAGCAGCGCAACCAAGAGCGGCGCAGCCAAGGGCGGCACGACGACGGACTACGGCGACTACGCGCAGGGCGACCGCCCGACCGACGGCGACGGCATCCAGTACCTGGTGCTGCACGACAGCGAGGGGTCGCGCGAGGGCGCGATCGCCTTCGCCCAGGACCCGACCTCCCACGCGAGCGCCCACTACCTCGTCGGCCGCGACGGTTCGGTGACGCAGCTGGTCCCCACGCGCGACGTCGCCTGGCACACGGGCAGCAAGACCGTCGACGCGCACTCGATCGGCATCGAGGACGAGGGCTTCGCGCTGCGCACCGGCACCTGGTACACCGAGTCCACGTACGAGTCCACCGCCGCCCTGGTCCGCTACCTGGCGGCGCGCTTCGCCATCCCGCTGGACCGTCAGCACCTGCTGGGCCAGGACGACGTCCCCGCCGGCACCGGTACCGCCTCCGACTCCGGCTCCGCGACGAACGCCGACGCGGCCCCGTACTGGGACTGGAGCCGCCTGCTCGACCTGGTCGGCGCGCCGCTGACCGGGCAGCACCGGCAGCCGGTGGTGGGCGGCGCGGTCACCGTCGCCCCGCCGTACGACCGCATCACCCAGCCGGACCTCACCGGCTGCGGCGGCGCGGGCCGCGCCTGCCCCTCGCACCCGGCGAACTTCGTCTACCTGCGCGATGCCCCCGCCTCGGACGCGCCGCTGCTGAACGGCGGCACGACCGCCGCCTCGGACGACAGCGACAAGGCCGCGTACGGGCAGACCTTCGTCGTCGCCGGGGTCGCCCCGGACGCGGGCGGCGACGGCGGCTGGGTCGGCGTCTGGTACGGCGGCCAGGAGGCCTGGTTCGAGGACCCGGGCTGGCGCGACACCCTCGTGCCCGACCCGGCGGCCGGCGCCGCGCTGACGCTGGTCACCCCGACCGGCGACCAGCCGATCCCGGTCTTCGACCGCGCCTACCCCGAGTCCTCCGCCTACCCGTCCGCCCTGGCCTCGCTCGCCGCCTCACCGGCCCAGCAGCTCACGCCGCTGGCGGACACCATCGCCCCCGGCCAGGCGTACCTCGCGAGCTCCCAGGTGAGCGGCGACTTCTTCACCGCCGGCTTCGGCTGCGCGGACGCCTCCGGCGCGGCGGCCTGCACCGTGGTCATCGGGACGACGCAGTACTACCCCATCCGGTTCGACCACCGGCTCGCCTTCGTCCGCGCCTCGGACGTGCAGCTGATCGCCCCGGCCTCGCCTCCCACGGCCGTTCCCGCCGCCACCTCCCCCACCGCCACGTCCGCCACCACCGCGGGCTGAGCGCTCGTTCAGTCCCGGACGCGCCGACCTTGCGCGCCCGGGGCTTCGACGTGCGCCCGTTCTCACATCGCGGCAGTCTGGACAGGAGGGCTACTCCTCATTAACTTAACGTTCGTTCGACAAGCTTTCCAGGAGAGGAGCGCCGTCGTGCGCCGCACCGTTTACACCGAGGACCACGAGGCGTTCCGGGAGACCATCCGCGACTTCATCGCCAAGGAGGTCGTGCCGGTCTACCCGGAGTGGGAGAAGGACGGCCACGCGCCCAAGGACTTCTACCTGAAGCTCGGCGAGCTGGGCGTCTTCGGCATCGAGGTGCCGGAGGAGTTCGGCGGCGCGGGCATGACCGGCTTCAAGTACCAGGCCGTCGTCACCGAGGAGTGCGCCCGCGCCGGCGTCAGCTTCGGCTCCGCCGGCGTGCACACCGGCCTCTGCCTGCCGTACATCATGGAGTACGCGAACGAGGAGCAGAAGAAGCGCTGGCTCCCCAAGTTCGTCTCCGGCGAGATGATGACCGCCATCGCCATGACCGAGCCGGGCACCGGCTCCGACCTGGCCGGCATGACCACCACCGCCAAGCTCTCCGAGGACGGCGCCCACTACGTCCTCAACGGCGCCAAGACCTTCATCACCGGCGGCGTCCAGGCCGACCTGGTCCTGGTCATCGCGCGCACCTCCCCGGCCACGCCGGAGGACCGCCGCGGCGGCCTGTCCATCCTCTGCGTCGACACGACCCTCCCGGGCTACTCGGTCGGCCGCAAGCTCGACAAGATCGGCCTGCGCACCTCCGACACCGGCGAGCTCTCCTTCGTCGACGTCAAGGTCCCCGTCGAGGACCTCCTCGGCGAGGAGGGCAAGGCCTTCTCCTACCTCGCCCACAACCTGGTCCAGGAGCGCCTCGCCATCGCCGTCGGCGCCTACGCCTCCGCCCGCGCGGCCGTCGACCTGGCCGTGGCCTACACCAAGGACCGCAAGGTCTTCGGCCAGTCCGTCGCGTCGTTCCAGAACACCAAGTTCGAGCTGGCGGCCTGCGAGGCCGAGGTCGACGCGGCGCAGGCGGTCGTCGACCGCGCCCTGGAGGCCTTCGAGACCGGCGACCTGACCCCCGCCGACGTCGCCAAGGCCAAGCTGTTCACCACCGAGGTCTGCAGCCGCGTCGTCGACCGCTGCCTCCAGCTGCACGGCGGCTACGGCTACATCCTCGAGTACCCGATCGCGCGCCTCTACGCGGACAACCGCGTCTTCCGCATCTACGGCGGCACCAGCGAGGTCATGAAGATGGTCATCGCCAAGTCGCTCGGCCTGTAGTCCGGGCCTGCAGTCAGAGCGTCGGCAGGACGACCGAGGGGCGCGGGGATCTCTCCCCGCGCCCCTCGCGCGTCCTACGCGACGTCCCCGACGGCGGCGGCGACGTTGTCCGGGCCGCCGGCCCTGCGCGCGAGCGCGACCAGCTCCCGCACCGCCGCCTCCGGGTCCTCGGCCGCGACCAGCGCCCGGCGGATCTCCGCCTCCGGCAGCACCGCCGAGAGCCCGTCGGAGCAGAGCAGGTAGCGGTCGCCCGGCTGGGCCTGACGCGTCGACACGTCCACGCCGCTGCCCTCCCGTCCGTCGAGCGCCCGGGTCAGCAGCGCCCGCTGCGGGTGCGCGGCGGCCTCCTCCTCGGTCAGACGGCCCTCGTCGACCAACGTGCGGACCTGGGAGTGGTCCGTGGTCAGCCGGAACAGCTCTCCGCCGCGCAGCAGGTACGCGCGCGAGTCGCCGACGTGCACCAGGGCGAGCTCGGATCCGGCCCACACCAGCGCGGTGAGCGTCGTCCCCGACTCGTCCAGCCCGGCGATGTCGCGGTTCGCCGCCTCCACGGCGGCCGGCAGACCCGACTCCGGCGGACCCGACAGGGCTTTCAGCGCGTCGACGGCGAGTGTGCTCGCCCGCGCGCCCGAGGGGCCGTAGCCGTCGGCGACGGCCAGCAGGCCCGGGCCCGCGTGGGCGGTGTCCTGGTTCGTCTCCCGGACCAGGCCGCTGTCGGACGCGGCGGCGCAGCTCAGGCTGAGGACAGTGGTGTTCATCGTGGCGGGTTCCTTCCCCTTCAGATGGTCCGCGAGGAGGTGCGCCAACCGGCGTCGGGACTCGGTGTCGTGCTCGACCTGCGCCCAGTACGCGGCGACCTCGGCGGCCGCCGCCTCGGGCGGCAGCGTGCAGACCGAGGTGATCCGCGCCAGCGGCATGCCGAGCAGACGCAGCCGGGCGACCAGCCGGGCCCGCTCCAACTGGGCCGGCTCGTAGTACCGGTAGCCGGACGCCGGGTCGACGTGCGCGGGACGCAGCAGCCCCAGCTCGTCGTAGAGCCGCAGCGCCTTCGGGGTGAGCTCGGCCAGCCGCGCGAAGGCTCCGATGGTCAACGGCTCCGCCATGTCCCGCCCTCCTCGCACCGGGCCCGACCCGGGCCCGATGCCGACGATGCTGCGCCTTGCCCCAGGGTGAAGGTCAACGACCGCCCGGCGTCCCGCTACGCCGACGGCTCCAGCAGGGTCTCCCGCAGCCGTTCGACCAGGGCCTCGTCCACGCCGAGGCGCTTCTCCGCGTAGCCGCGCACCGAGCCGTAGTCGGCGGTGAGACCGGCGAGGAAGCGCTCCATCACCTCCGCCGGCGCATGGCCGTAGTCGGGCCAGGTCGGCTCGCTCCCGTGGTTGGCCACGTGCGAGGCGCGCAGCAGCGCGCGGATCCGGTGGGTGAGTTCGAAGTCGGCGACGATGTCGTCCTCGTCGACGCCCAGCAGGGCGAGGACGGTGGCGGCGAGCTGGCCCGTACGGTCCTTGCCGGAGGCGCAGTGGAAGACCAGCGGGCCGGAGTCCGGATCCGCGATGACGTCCAGCGCCCGCCGGATCTCCGCCACGCCGTCCTCGGCGACCTCCCGGAACCGCTCGGCTAGGTAGGGCCCGGCCTTGACCTCCGGTCCCAACGTCGCCTGGTCGTACGGGCGGTGCTCGATGCTGAGGTGGTGCCAGGTCACTCCGGTCCGCTCGGGGACGCGGCCGCGCGCCTCGATCTCGAAGCCGTGGCGCAGGTCGATCACGGTGCGCACGCCGAGCGCCGCGAACGCCGACAGGTCGGCCTCGCTGGTCAACTTGCCGAGCGAGTCGGAGCGGTAGAGCCGCCCCCAGCGCAGCGGCCGCCCGTCGGCGGCGCGGTAGCCGCCCAGGTCACGGAAGTTGTGCAGAGCCTCGAACGCGATGTGCCGGTCAGGTGTCGACATGCCGCCACCCTAGCCAGCATGATCACCGCCGTCAGCCCTGCGCCGACCGTCAGCCGGCCTGGCGGCCGGTGAAGGCGAGCAGCCGCTCCAGCGCGGTGGCGCCGACCGGGGCGGGCAGCTCCGGACCGAACGCGCCGGTGGCGCGGGCCTGCGGGGCGAGCCGCTCCGCGGCCGCCGCGGCCGTGGCGACCACGTCGT
This sequence comes from Streptacidiphilus anmyonensis, assembly GCF_000787855.1. Taxonomy (GTDB): domain Bacteria; phylum Actinomycetota; class Actinomycetes; order Streptomycetales; family Streptomycetaceae; genus Streptacidiphilus; species Streptacidiphilus anmyonensis. The sequence goes on from NZ_BBPQ01000083.1 coordinate 24,313, forward strand.
CCGCCGCCTTGAAGCCCTGCCCGGTGGCCTGCGCCAGGTCCCAGCCGTGGACGGTCAGCTCCAGGACCGCGAGCTCGCCCTCCCGCACCCCCTCGCCCTCCCACGCGGCCGGCTTCGACCAGGCGGCGACGAGCCGGTCGACGACCGGCGGATACACCCGCCAGGGCGCGTCCGTCAGCGTGACGGGCGCGCCCTCGGGGACGGGCTTCCTCGCGGCGGCGTAGGTGCTGCGGACCATCGTGGCGAGCAGGTGCTCGCACAGCCGGTGGACGTCGAGGCGCCCGCACGGCGTGGGCCGCCCGCGCTTGCCCGCCAGCCGGCGCTCGGTCGCGAGGTCCTGCAGCCCTCGGGCGGCACGGGTGAGCCGGTCGGCCAGCTCCACAGGGGTGGGTTCGTACTGCATGGGACGGATCTCCTCCGGCGAAGAGCGATGGTGCGCACGCCGCAGCCCAGTGTGTCGGCAACCGCCTGGAACCGCCTCGCGACGGCGTGCCATCCGTGGTGGGATGGGAACGAGTCGACGGGGAGGCCGCGGAGCCAAGGAGGCGGAGCCGTGACGATCACCCCCGAGGGCGCCGTCGTCATCAAGCGGCGGATCAAGGCCCCGCCCGAGACGGTCTACGCCTGCTTCACCGAGCACGACCGCCGGCTCTCCTGGCAGGGCGTCGAGGGCTACTTCGAGCCGCGTCCCGGCGGCGTCTACCGGCTGCGCGTCGTCGGCGACGCGATCGCCGCCGGCACCTTCACCACGGTCGAGCCCTACCGGCGGATCGTCTTCTCCTGGGGCTGGGAGAACGAGGGCGACCCGGTGCCGCCCGGCAGCAGCCAGGTCAAGGTCGACCTCGCGCCGGACGCGGAGGGCACCGCGCTCACGCTCACCCACTCTTCGCTGCCGGAGCACGCCCGCCTGCCGCACCAGGATGGCTGGGAGCACTACCTGGCCCGCCTCGCCGTCCTCGCCGAAGGCGGCGACCCGGGCCCGGACCCGTGGATGCAGGAGGCCGAGGAGGCGGAGGAGAGCGACTGAGCCGCCGCAAATTGACTCGCGTGCCACCGTCGCGGTCACGGAGACTGCGGACATGGTCGCCGATTCCCCTCGTTCCCAGACAGACCAGCCCTCCCAGACGGACCGTCGTTCCCGGACAGACCGGCACTCCGACGCCTTCCGCGCGCACTTCGACTCCCGGGGCTATCCGGTGGTGGACGTCCGCACCGGCTACGCCGGCTGGGTGGACAGCTACGAGGACACCGTCGAGGACCTGATGGACGTCGACGTCCTCGCCTCCCTCACCGTCCCGCGCTGGCGGGAGCTGCCGCGCGCCGCCGACCTCGGGTGCGGCACCGGCCGCACGGGCGCCTGGCTGCGCGCGCAGGGCGTGGGCACGGTCGACGGCGTGGACCTCACCCCGCAGATGCTGGACCGGGCCCGTGCCCGGGGCGCGCACGAGAGGCTGGTCGAGGCCGACCTCGCGGACACGGGGCTTCCCGGCGACGCCTACCCGCTGGTGATCACGTCGCTGGTCGACGAGCACCTGCCGGACCTCCGCCCGCTCTACCGCGAGGCGTTCCGGCTGGCCGCGCCGGGCGGACTGTTCGTGCTGGTCGGGCTGCACCCGCAGTTCATCATGACGGCCGGGATGCCGACCCACTTCACCGCCGCCGACGGCACCGAGACGGCGATCTCCACGCACCTGCACTACGTGAGCGACCACGTCGCGGCCGGTCTCGCGGCCGGGTGGACGCTGGCCGAGCTGCGCGAGGAGCCGGTCGGGGACGCGTGGGTGGCGCGCAAGCCGAAGTGGGAGCGCTTCCGGGGCGTCCCGGTCTCCGCCGCCTACGCCTGGCGCAAACTTGTCTAGTCAAGCTTGTCTAGTCAAGTCTGAGCCGCCCGTCCCATAACTTGTCCAATCAAGTTTGGTCCGCATTCTTCCGAAGGACAACGTCGGCCTGTACTTATGTCCCGTCCATGACGCACAGCCAGCACCACCTCACGACGGGACGAGGTACACCATGCGACTGCGCCGGAGCGCTCTCGGCGGCCTGACCGCCCTCCTTGGCACGCTGATCTTCGCCGCCCCCGCCCCTGCCGCCCAGGCGGCGGGGACCAGCGGCAACCTGATCGTCAACGGCGACGCCGAGGCCGGCGGGTACTGCACCAACGACTGGAGTGCGGCCACCACCGTGCCCGGCTGGACCACCCAGGCCGGCGGCATCAACGTCATGTGCCAGTCGGTCGCCTCCTTCGGGCTGCCCAGCGACGGCAACACCCCCGGCAAGGCGTTCTTCGCGCCGGGCAACTTCGGCGACGGCTCGATGAGCCAGAACGTCGACGTCTCCTCCGCAGCCTCGGCGATCGACGGCGGCGGCGTGCACTACAACCTGTCCGGCTGGCTCGGCGGCTGGACCGTCTACAGCGGCTACGTCGCCGTGAGCCTGCACTTCCAGGACGCGAACGGCAACCCGGTCGGCGCCACCGCCAAGCTGCCGACGGTCTCCGCCACCGACCGCGGCCTTTCGACCAAGTTCCTCTCGCGCAGCGCCACCGGCTCCGTGCCCGCCGGAACCCGGCACATCCAGGTCGAGGTGCAGTTCCTCAGCACCTCCCACGAGGCCGGCTACCTCGACAACCTGTCGCTGACCCTGGACACCCCGGTCGCCGCCCCGGTGCTGACCGCGCCGGTCTCCCAGGTGCCCGGCTACGACCACGTGTTCACCGTCATGATGGAGAACACGGACTACTCCGAGGTCATGAACGACCCGACGGACACGCCGTTCATCCACAGCCTGATGGCCAAGGGCGCGACGATGACCGACTCGCACGCGGTCTACCACCCCAGCGACGAGAACTACCTGGCCATCGCGGGCGGCGACACCTACACCCAGGGCGCCACCTACTTCCCGAACATCAACTCGCCCGAGCGGAACCTGGGCGACACGATCGAGGCCGCGGGCAAGACCTGGAAGGCCTACGAGCAGGGCATGGTCACCCCCTGCAACAAGACCAGCGGCGGCTCCGACAGCTACTACGAGCCCGACGACGCGCCGTTCATCAACTACACCGACATCAGCGGCAACCAGGCCCGCTGCGCGGCGCACCTGTTCGACACCACGCAGCTGACCACGGACCTCAAGTCGGCCGCCACCACGCCGAACTTCTCCTGGATCGCCGCGGACGACTACTACGACGGCGAGTCCTCCGGCAACGGCAGCTCCACCAGCCTGAAGACGCAGGACGGCTGGCTCCAGCAGACCCTCGCGCCGATCATGTCCTCCCCCGCCTGGACCCAGCAGCGTTCGCTGATCCTGCTCACCTGGGACGAGAGCGAGAACGAGGGCTACGACCACGTGGCCACCGTCGCGGTGGGCTCGCAGGGCACGGTGCCGGCCGACACCACCAGCCCGACCCACTACGACCACTACAGCGTCGGCCGCACCATCGAGTCCGCCCTCGGCCTGCCGGGCCTGACGGCGAACGACACCTACGCGACGCCGCTGAACGACGCGTTCGCCCCGTCCACCGCGACCACCCCGACGCTGACCGGCGACCTCAACGCGGTGAGCAACGGCGGCAACGTGACCTTCCGCTACTCGCTGCCGTCCACCGCGCAGGTCAGCGCGAAGAACTGGATCGGGATCTACCCGGCCGGCGTGAAGCCCGGCGCGCAGTCCTCGCTCACCTGGGCCTACACCCCGAACCAGAGCGGCGCGGCCACGTTCTCCACCAGCAAGCTGAGCGGCGCGGGCAGCTACGACGTGTACTTCCTGGCCAACGACGGCTACGGCGTGCTGGCCGGACCGTTCCGCCTGACCGTCGGCTGACCGTCGGCTTGGTCTGACCTGAGCGGAACCTGACGCCGCCTCACCTATTGACGCCTGCCTGCGGACCCTGTGAAATGCCCATGGCGTTGAACTTCGTTTGGTCCTGTTGACTTCTGTCAGGGAAGGGTCACCATGCACCGAAGGGTCCGCACTTTACTGACCGGCTGCACGGTGCTGGCATCGGCGCTGCTCGGACTGGTTCCGGGCAGCGCCGATGCGGCGCATGCCGAGTCGAACGGCGTCGCACCGATGCCGCCGATGGGTTGGAGCAGCTGGAGCTTCATCCGCAGCAATCCCACTGAAGCGAACATCGAGGCACAGGCCCTGGCGTTGAAGAACAGCGGCCTCCTCGCCCACGGATACCGGTACGTCAACGTGGACGACTTCTGGTACCTCAACCCCGCGAACACCGTCGACTCCTACGGCCGCTGGGTCACCGACGGCAGCCGATTCCCCGACGGCATGGGCGCGGTGGGCTCCTACGTCCACAACCTCGGCGAGAAGTTCGGGATGTACCTCACCCCCGGCATCCCGGTCGCCGCGTACAACCAGAACACGCCCATCCAGGGCACCAGTTGGCACGCCCGTGACATCGTCTCCAACACCACGGGCTACGAGACCAACTACAACTACGGCTCCGGGTCGATGTACTACATCGACTACAACAAGAACCCGGCCGCCGCGCAGGCCTATCTCAACTCCTGGGCCGACCAGTTGGCCTCCTATGGGGTCGACTACCTGAAGATCGACGGCGTCGGCGACTGGGACGTCGCCGACATCCAGCACTGGTCCCAGGCGCTGAACCAGAGCGGCCGCCCGATCCACCTGGAGCTGTCCAACAGCCTCGACCCGGCCAACGCCGCCACCTGGCGCCAGTACGCCAACGGCTGGCGCGTCGAGGGCGACGTGGAGTGCTACTGCGGCTCCGGCTCCTACCCGCTGACCGACTGGAACAACGTCGCCGCCCGCTTCTCGGACGTGCCCAAGTGGATCCCCTTCGCCGGCCCCGGCGGCTGGAACGACCTGGACTCGCTCGAGGTCGGCAACGGATCCAACGACGGTCTGACGCTGGACGAGCGCCGCACGCAGCTGACGCTGTGGGCGATCGAGGGCGCGCCGCTGCTGCTCGGAACCGACCTCACCAACCTCGACCCGACCGACCTCTCGCTGCTCACCAACGACCGGGTCATCGCCGTCGACCAGGCCGGCGTCCCCGCCCACCCGATGGACCAGGTCGCCCAGCAGCAGGTGTGGAGCGCGGCCAACGCCGACGGCAGCTACACCGTCGCCCTGTTCAACCTCGGCTCCGGAACCGCGACCGCCACCGCGCACTTCGCCGACCTCGGCTTCAGCGGCGCGGCCGACGTCCAGGACCTGTGGAGCGGCGCCGACCTCGGCAGCTCCACCGGCTCCTTCTCCGCCTCGCTGGCCGCCCACGCCTCCCGCCTGCTGCGGATCACCCCGGCGGCGGGCGACGCGTTCACGACGCTGCACTACAACGTGGTCAACGCCGCCACCGGCCAGTACCTCGACACCAACGGCTCCTCGCTGGTCACCGCGGCGGCGACCGGCGGCACGGACCAGCAGTGGCAGCTCGCCCCGGCCGGGAACAACGGCTACCGGATCGCGGATGTCGCCAGCGGCGAACTCGCCAACATCCCCGGCGGCAGCACCACCGCGGGCACCCAGCTGATCCAGTACCCCGACGACCACGCCGCCAACTCCCAGTGGACGTTCACCCCGAACGGCTCCGGCGGCTACACGGTCACCGCCAAGTCGGACGGCCAGGCCCTGGACGTCAGCGGCTCCGCCGTGGTCCAGCAGCCGGCGAACGGCGCGGCCACCCAGGTGTGGAAGCTGGTGCCGGTGCTCGTGCCCGGCCAGCAGTACCGCATCGTCAACGGCGCCACCGGCGGCCGGATGGACGTCAACAACGACTCCACCTCGGACAACGCCTCGATCCTGCAGTGGCAGGACAACGGCGCGGCGGACCAGCGCTGGTCCTTCGTCGCCCAGTCCGGCGGCGCGGTCACCATCGTCAACGCGAACAGCGGCAAGCTGCTCAACATCCCCGGACCGACCACCGTCCAAGGCGCGCAGCTGATCCAGTACCACGACGACGGCAACAGCAACTCCCGCTGGACCGTGCTGGACGCGGGCCCCAACCTGGTGCAGTTCCGCAGCTCCTACGACGGGCAGCTGATCGACCTGAACAACAGCGGGCGGTCGAACGGCACCTCGATCCTCCAGTGGCCCGCCGACGCGGGCGCGAACCAGACCTGGAGCCTGCTCGCCCCCGAGTGAGCGTGATTGCATGGGGGCCGTGACGACCGACGACGCCAGCCCCACGGCCAGCCCCACGGCCATCCTCACGGCCCTCCGTGCGCTCACCACGCTGACCCTCGCCTACACCGACGCCGACGGCCCCCAGGCCTGTGCCGTGCTCTACGCGGTCACCGAAGGGGGCTCGTTGGTCTTCGTCACGTCCCCCGCCACCCGCCACGGGCGCGGACTCGCGGCCGATCCGCGGGCCGCCTTCACCGCCCAGGCCGACGGCCAGCAGTGGACCGAGCTGACCGGCGTCCAGGGCCGCGGCCTGGTCCGCCGCCTCCCCGACGACAGCGCCGAACGCGCCGCGGCCTTCGCCGCGTACACGCAGCGCTTCCCCTTCGTCACAGCCGATGAACGCCTCGGCGCGGCACTGGCCGCGACCGCCCTGTGGGAGCTGCGGCCGAGTTGGCTGCGCCTGATCGACAACTCCCGCGGCTTCGGCGCGAAAACGGAATGGACAGCTCCTTGCGACCCCCGTCGCACGGGTCACAAGGGTTGAAACACCGGCCCCAGGGCATGACCATAGAACCGGATGCGGTCGGGTGCGTCCGGTGTCCCCACTGCATATGGACGTTCGTGGACGTAGCGGTTGGGAGGCGGTGGGATGGCCACACCGTCGGTAGCACCACAACCGAAGGCGCCGGTGCCGCGCCGCCGTAATCCGCTGCACCGCCGCACGGACTCGCTGCGCTTCTGGGTGCGCGTGGTCTTCGCTCTCGCCCTCGCCCTCGCCGCCGCGCTCACCGTGCTGCTCGGCCTCCACCTCTACGCGGACGGCCGCGCCGAAGCCGCCAAGCAGGCCGCCGGCCTGCACCAGGTCGACGCCGTCGCCGCGACCCAGCCCGTCTCCGCGGGCGTCGACACCTGGATCTCCACACTCACCTGGACCGACGCCGGCCACTCCTACCGCGAACAGGCCCCGGTCCCGCCCGCGACCGCACCGGGCGACCACGTCAGCATCTGGGTCAACGCCCAGGAGGCACCGCAGCCGGACCCGATCCCCGCCGTGCAGAGCGCGGGCAGCGCCGCGACCTACTCCCTGGCCGTCTTCTCCGGCGCGGTCCTGCTGCTCTCCGGCGGCTACGCCTACTCCCGGCACCGCATCGACGCCTGCGCGTGGAAGTCCTGGGAGAACGAGTGGGCCAAGGTCGAGCCGGAGTGGACCCACCGCGCCTGAGGCCGCAGGCGCGGCCGTCCCGCCCTCGTCGCCGCCGGCAGCGGATCACGCCCCCGACACGTGCGCGCTGTACTCCGCCAGCCCGTCCCCGGCCAGGTCCTCCAGATGCGCCGAGCGGCCCGTCATCGTCATCACCAGCGACAGCATCGGCCCACGGACCTCAGGGCCCTCCCCGTGCGTCCAGCCCACGTCCTCGGCCCTCAGCCGCACCCCCGCGATCCGGTTCTTCGATCCGATCAACAGGTTCGACCCCTTGAAGAAGTCCGCGGTGCGTACCAGCGCCTCCTCGGGATACACCCGCCGCAGGCCGAGCGGCCGCCGGATGTCCTCGGAGTGCACCACCGCCTCCCCCAGCATCGCCTCCGTCGGACCGGGCGGCGCCGTGGTCCGCCCCTGCGCCGCCCGGAACGCCTTGAGCGTCTCCTCGGGCGTCGCCTTCGTCCACTCCGCGACCCCGGCGGCGGAGAACTTCGGGAACCTGAACCCGGACTTCGCCATCTCGAACACGAAGCGCGGCGGCGTCATCATCGCCGTCGACAGCATGTGCCCCAGGACCTGGTGCACACTCCACTCCGCGCACAGCGACCGCGTCCCCCACACCCCGGGCGTCCGCCCGACCCCCTCCAGGTCGCTCAGCAACGCCTCCCGCTCCGCGTGAATCAGCGGCCACGGACTCCCGGCAGCACCCACCGCCATCACCTCATCGGGCCGTACCACGGGGTTCCCCCAACAAGTAGCACCGCCCGGCCCGGCCCGCGACCGCTGGTGTCCTGTCTCCACGGAGAACGCGGTGCTAGCGTGCTGGTGCTCGTTTCGATCTTCGAACGTGGGGGCGGGACCATGGCCAGGAAACAGCAGTCGAGACCGACGTCGGTACCGAAGCTCAACGACGACCGGCTGTGCTGGCTCGCCGTCCGCGACCACGTCGACAAGCACACCCGCAAGCTCGGCCTGATCGGCTGGCTCGGCGTGCTCGGCTCCCAACGCGGCCGCGGCTCCGCGCGACTGGGCGGCAACATGCGCCGCGACGAGATGAGCGACCAGAAGATGGACTACGCCTTCGCCGTCGACCAGGCCTCGGAGAACCTCACCCACGAGGAACGCCTCCACCTTCGGGCCACCGGCCTGGTGCCGGACTGGTTCCTGGCCGACATCGACCGCAGGGCCAAGGAGATCCGCAAGCAGCGCAGCTGAGGCCCGCGCTCGGCGCGCCGCACCGCGCCGCTCGGCTCTGCCAGCGCTCTTCCCCACCTGCTCTCCCGCTTCCCCGCTGGACACCGCTCCGCCTGGCCCGGAAGTGGCATGCCGCTCAGCGAATCTCGCCGGCCAACCTCTGACGGCTCATGGACGGTCCCTCAGCTTCCGCTGCCGGTCTGCGGACGGACGAACGTCGTCGTGCTCCCGGTAACGGTCGTGAAAAGGCAGGAGACCTGCCGACTGACCGTGAACCAGCCTTGGCTGGCTGGGTAGATGACCTCGTTTGCCATGCCCGTGCCTGTGGGATACCTCGTGGCTGCCGCGTTGCATCGGCGCTGCGCCTCGGCCTGCAATGCGCCGTCGTCCGTGAAGTCCGTCCATCCTGTGAGGTCGCTCGATCCGTAGACCTGGGCCTCGTGCGGTTGATCGCAGGGCACCAACTGCACAGGCGCATCCGCCTGAAGTGTGTGGTTGGGCCACAGGAAGCAGTCGCCCGTCCTCACATCGTCCAGAGCGGCGTACTGAGCGTGACTGACACCGCCTCCCGGCAGTCGGGAGGGGCCGCTGGTTATGGCAAACATGTTGATGACGACCAGTCCCCAGACAATGGACCCGACGATCCCGAGAATCGCCAGCCCCTTGCCGCGTTGGCCACTGCGCAGGACCTGGAAGAGCCCGACGACACCGCAGATCAGACCAATCGGGG
>NZ_BBPQ01000082.1 GCF_000787855.1 Streptacidiphilus anmyonensis
GTGCTGGGTTCACTCGGCTGGGTCAGCGTGTTCGGGTTCGTGGAGCCATGGACCGCGCTCGCCTTCGGCTCCTTCGTCGCCGTCGGGGAGCTGGCACGGACGGCCCTACCGGGGGAGCGCGACCACGCGCCGCTGGGGGCGGCCGGCGCGCTGGGCTACGCCCTGCTCGGCAGCCTGGACGGCGCGCGCACCCACCACGGCGTGGCGCAGGTCGTGCTCGTCTGCACGGCGGGGGCGCTGATCGGCACCGTGCCCTACGTGCTGCGGCGCAGGCGGCCGAAGTGGGGCTCGGTGTCCCGGCGGGCGCTCAGCGTCGGCTTCGCGGCGCTGCTGTTCCAGCCGTTCTACAACCGCGGCGTGCTGCTGCGGCACGGTCTGGAGCACGGACCCGGGTACGCCGCCTACGTGGCGGCCTGTGCGGCGCTGTCCGCGGCGGTCGACGTGTCGCTGGCGGCCGTGCTCTCCGACGCGCCGCTGCGGCGGGCGCTGCGGGACGAGGGGGCGGCGGTGCTGCGGATCGGTTCGGCGGTCGCGGCCACAGGTGTGGTGATCGCCATCGCGGCGGGTGAGATCGGCCTGTGGGCGCTTCCGCTGTTCTCGGTGCCGCTGCTGCTGACCCTGGCGGGGTTCCGCCGCTATGCGGCGATCCGGGCGACGCAGCGCCAGACCATCGCGAGCCTGGCCCGGGCCACCGAGGTGGCCGGGTACACGCTGCCGGGCCACGCCTGCCGGGTCTCCGAGCTGGCCTGCCGTGTGGGCCGCGAACTCGCGCTGTCCGACCAGGAGTTGCTGCTGCTCGAATACGCCGCGCTGATGCACGACATCGGCCAGCTCTCGCTGGTCGACCCGATCCCGGGCGGTGCGACGGCGCTGCTGGACGACGAGGAGCAGCGTCGGATCGGACGGCTCGGCAGCGAGGTGATCCGCAGGACGGGGGTGCCGCCGCAGGTCGCCGAGATCGTGGCCCGTGCGGCGGAGCCGTACCGCCGTCCGGACGGCAGTCTCGACGAGGCGCAGCCGCTCGCCGCGCGGATCATCCGGGTGGTGAACGCCTACGACGACCTCGCCTGTGACGACCCCGGCCCGGCCCGGCGCGAGGAGGTCTTGGCCCAGTTGCGAGCGGGAACCGAGCGTGACTACGAACCTCGTGTGGTGGAGGCCCTGGTCCGTGTCTGTCCACGGATCGTCGGGTAGGCAGCGGGCAAGGGGGTGCACGTGGTTGGATGCAGAGGCAGGACCTTGCGGGTCCATGTGTCGACCTGTGGATGTGGCAACGCAACGTGTGCACGCCCTCGGCGTAGTGGTTACGCCGGGTGCTGGGGACCGACAAGCGGCAGGCTGAGGTGAAGATCTTCAATCGAGCACGGCAGAGGCCGTCCGCCAGCTGGCGGCAGACCACCGACCGCGCCTTCACGCTCATCGGGGACGGTCGGCTGGACGACGCCGGCGCATTGCTGGTCCGGGCGACGGACCTGGAGCCCTGGCTCTCGGACTCGTGGTTCAACCTGGCGTTGCTGCACAAGTTCCGCCGGGACTGGGACCAGGCGCGCGCCGCGGGGCTCCGTGCGGTCGCCCTGCTGGACCGGGGCAGCGGCGTGGGCGCACCCGACTGGTGGAACCTCGGCATCGCGGCGACGGCGTTGCAGGACTGGGCGCTGGCCCGGCGCGCGTGGCAGGCCTACGGCCTGCGCGTCCCGTCCGGGGACGGCCCGGTCGGCCTGGACCTCGGCACGACGCCGGTGCGGCTGTCCCCGGAGGGGGAGTCCGAGGTCGTGTGGGGCCGAAGACTGGACCCGGCCAGAGTCGAGGTGCTGAGCATCCCGCTGCCCTCCTCCGGACGGCGCTGGGGCGAGGTCGTCCTCCACGACGGCTCCGCGCACGGGGAGCGCGTCGCGGACGGCGTGCCGTTTCCCGTCTTCGACGAGATCGAACTGTGGGCGCCGTCGCCCGTTCCGACGCACGTGGTGCTGTTGCAGGCGACCACGGAGGGCGACCGCGACGAGCTGGAGCGGCTGGTCTCCGAGGCGGGCTACGCGGCGGAGGACTGGACCTCGTCCGTGCGGCTGCTCTGCCGGGCGTGCAGCGAGAGCCGCATGACCGCCGACGACGGCCACAGCGGGGCGCACGACCCGCACGACGACGGTCCGCTGGGCCGGCTGAGCCACCATGCCCAGGGTGAGCTGTGGGTCCCCGAGCGGGAGTGCGGTCTCGCCGCGCCGGCCGGCCTGGTGGGCGAGCTGCTGGACCGCTGGGTGATGGCCGCGCCCGCCCGGAGGGCGTACCGGGATCTTGAGGAAGTCTGCTGAGGCGCCACGTACCCTTTGACGGAAGAGCTGAGCACAGTCGAAGGCGAGAGCATGTCGGAAGAGCAGTTGGAAGCGCCGCAGCAGGTGATCGGTGAGGAGCCGGACACCTCGCGTGGCACCGTGCGGCCCATCACCGTGGTCGGGAACCCGGTCCTGCACCACCCGTGTGCCACGGTGACCGAGTTCGGCCCGGAGCTGCACGCGCTGATCGACGACATGTTCGTCAGCATGTACGCCGCCGAGGGCGTGGGCCTGGCCGCGAACCAGATCGGGGTCGCGCAGCGGGTCTTCGTCTACGACTGCCCGGACGACGACAACGTCCGCCACATCGGCGTCGTGGTCAACCCGGTGCTGGACGACCTCGAGCCGTCCCAGCGGAACCTGGACGACGGCAACGAGGGCTGCCTGTCCGTGCCGGGCGCCTACGCCGAGCTGCCGCGCCCGGACTTCGCGGTGGTGCGCGGGCAGGACAGGGACGGCAAGGACGTCGCCGTCGAGGGCACCGGCTTCTTCGCCCGCTGCCTCCAGCACGAGACCGACCACCTGAACGGGTACCTGTACATCGACCGGCTCTCCAAGCGCGACCGCAAGGACGCCCTGCGGCAGATGGAGGAGAAGTCGCCGCGGTACGAGGTCGTTCCGAACGAGTGAGACCCCGTGGGACCACGAAGGGACCACGAAGGGCGTTCACCCGCAAGGGTGAACGCCCTTCGGCGTTGACGGAGACGAGACCGTCGTCTGGACGTCGTCGTCCAGAAGCCTCTAGAAGCGTCTAGAAGTCGTCGTCGAAGGAGACGGAGCCCTCGACGGCGATCTGGTACGCGGAGACGCGACGCTCGAAGAAGTTCGTCAGCTCCTGGACGTTCTGCAGCTCCATGAACGCGAACGGGTTCTCCGAGCCGTAGCGGATCGGCAGGCCGAGGCGCGCCAGGCGCTGGTCGGCGACGCACTCGAGGTACTGCCGCATGGACTCGGTGTTCATGCCGGGCAGGCCCTCGCCGCACAGGTCGCGGGCGAACTGGAGCTCGGCCTCGACGGCCTCCTCAAGCATCGCCGTCACCCGCCGGCCCATCTCCTCGTCCCACAGCTCGGGCTCCTCGGCCCGGACGGTGTCGACGACGCGGAAGGCGAAGTCCATGTGCATGGACTCGTCGCGGAAGACCCAGTTGGTGCCGGTCGCCAGACCGTGCAGCAGGCCGCGCGAGCGGAACCAGTAGACGTAGGCGAAGGCGCCGTAGAAGAAGAGGCCCTCGATGCACGCCGCGAAGCAGATCAGGTTGAGCAGGAAGCGCCGGCGGTCCTCCTGGGTCTCCAGGCGGTCCAGCTTCTCGACGCTGTCCATCCAGCGGAAGCAGAACTGGGCCTTCTCGCGGATGGAGGGGATGCTCTCCACCGCCGCGAACGCGGCCGTGCGGTCCTCCGGGTCGGGGAGGTAGGTGTCCAGCAGGGTCAGGTAGAACTGGACGTGCACGGCCTCCTCGAAGAGCTGGCGCGACAGGTACAGGCGCGCCTCCGGGGAGTTGATGTGCTTGTAGAGGGTCAGCACCAGGTTGTTGGAGACGATCGAGTCGCCGGTCGCGAAGAACGCGACCAGGCGGCCGATCATGTGGCGCTCGCCCTCGCTGAGCTTGGCCAGGTCCGCGACGTCGGAGTGGAGGTCGACCTCCTCCACGGTCCAGGTGTTCTTGATGGCGTTGCGGTAGTGCTCGTAGAAGTCCGGGTACCGCATCGGACGGAGCGTCAGCTCGAATCCCGGGTCGAGGATGTTCTTCTTGTTCTTGCTGGTGGTCATTACTGGCAGGCCTCGCAGGACTCGGGGTTCTCCAGGGAGCAGGCGACGGCCTCGGCCTCCTGCACCGACAGGGTTTGCTGGACGGCCGCGCGGGCGATCCGGGTCGCCGGGCGCGAGCGCAGGTAGTACGTGGTCTTCAGGCCGACCTTCCAGGCGTAGGCGTACATCGAGCTGAGCTTGCCGATGGTGGGCGCCGCCATGAAGAGGTTCAGCGACTGGCTCTGGTCCAGGTAGGGCATGCGGGCGGCGGCCAGGTCGATCAGCGCGCGCTGCGGGAGCTCCCAGGCCGTGCGGTAGAGGCGCTTGTACTCCTCCGGCAGGTCGGTGATCTCCTGCGCGGAGCCGTTGCCCTCGCGCAGTTCCTCCCGCGTGATGGCGTTCCACAAGCCGAGCTTCTTCAGGTCCGCCACCAGGTAGGGGTTGACCTGAAGGAACTCACCGGAGAGGGTCTCGCGCTTGAAGAGGTTGGAGACCTGCGGCTCGATGCACTCGTAGACGCCGGCGATGGACGCGATGGTGGCGGTCGGGGCGACGGCCAGCAGCAGCGCGTTGCGCAGGCCGGTCTCGGCGACGCGGGCCCGCAGCGCGTCCCAGCGCTCCGGCCACGCGGTGGTGACCGCGAAGTGGTCGATGTGGAGCTGCCCGCGGGCGGCGCGCGTCTCGTCGTAGGCGGCGTGGCGGCCGAGACGCTCGGCGAGGTCGCAGCTGGTCTCGTAGGCGGCCAGCATGATCCGCTCGGAGAGCTTCGTCGAGAGCGCCTTGGCCTCGGGGGAGTCGAACTCCAGGCGGAGCTTGAAGAAGACGTCCTGCAGGCCCATCATGCCGAGGCCCACCGGGCGCCAGCGCGCGTTGGAGGTGCCGGCTTCGGGGGTCGGGTAGAAGTTGATGTCGATGACCCGGTCGAGGAAGGTCACGGCGGTGCGGACGGTCGCGTCGAGGCGCTCCCAGTCGATCTCGCCGCTCTCGCCCACGAACGCGCCGAGGTTGACCGAGCCGAGGTTGCAGACGGCGGTCTCGGAGTCGTCGGTGACTTCGAGGATCTCGGTGCACAGGTTGGAGGAGTGGACCGTGCGGCCGGGCAGCGCGGTCTGGTTGGCGGCGCGGTTGGAGGCGTCCTTGAAGGTCATCCAGCCGTTGCCGGTCTGCGCCAGGGTGCGCATCATCCGGGCGTAGAGGGTGCGGGCCCCGATGGTGCGGACGGCCTTGCCGGCCTGCTCGGCCTTGACGTAGGCGGCGTCGAACTCCTCGCCCCACAGGTCGACCAGCTCGGGCACGTCGCCGGGAGAGAAGAGCGACCACTCGGCGTCGGCGTCGACGCGGCGCATGAACTCGTCCGGGATCCAGTGCGCCAGGTTGAGGTTGTGGGTGCGGCGCGCCTCCTCACCGGTGTTGTCGCGCAGCTCGAGGAACTCCTCGATGTCCGCGTGCCAGGTCTCCAGGTAGACGCAGGCCGCGCCCTTGCGCCGGCCGCCCTGGTTGACCGCCGCCACCGACGCGTCGAGGGTGCGCAGGAACGGGACGATGCCGTTGGACTGGCCGTTGGTGCCGCGGATCAGCGAGCCGCGCGAGCGGACGCGGGAGTAGGACAGGCCGATGCCGCCGGCGTGCTTGGACAGGCGGGCGATCTGCGCGTAGCGGTTGTAGATCGAGTCCAGCTCGTCCAGCGGGGAGTCCAGCAGGTAGCAGGAGGACATCTGCGGGTGACGGGTGCCGGAGTTGAACAGCGTCGGGGAGCTGGGCAGGTAGTCCAGGCGGCTCATCAGCCCGTAGAGCCCGGCGACCTCGGCGACGGACTTCTCGTCCCCGCCGACCTCCAGGCCGCAGGCCACGCGCAGCATGAACTGCTGCGGGGTCTCCACGACCTGGCGGGTGATCGGGTGGCGCAGCAGGTAGCGCGAGTAGAGGGTGCGCAGGCCGAAGTACTCGAAGCGGTCGTCGCCGTGCGGGTCGATCACGGCGTCGAGGGCGTCGGCGTGGGCGGCGACGAAGGCGGCGGTCGCGTCGCCGATCAGGCCCTCGCGGTGGCCCACGGCCACGGACGCGGCGAAGCAGGTCGCACCCTGCCCGGCGGCCTCCTCGCGGATCTCCTCGGCCAGCAGGCGGGCGGCGAGGCGCGAGTACTGCGGGTCCTCGGCGATGAGCGCGGCGGCCGACTCCATGGCGAGCCCCCGCAACTCCGCGTAGTCGGCCTTGGCGCTGCGTCCGCGCAGCGCGGCGGCCGCGACGCGGCCGGGGTCGACGGCGGGCAGGTCGGCGGAGCGCTCGGTCAGGGTGACCAGAAGGGCGGTGCCGGGGGCGTCCCCGCCCGCGTCGGGCCCACGGTCGGATGACCGGGCAGGCTGGGGCAGGGTGGGGACGGCAGTGTCCGTCATGTACGCGCACGCTCCTCGTTGGCGGCCGGTGGCTGAGGGTCGCTCAGTCGGACCGCGTGAGAAGGCAGGCGGGAACAGGGCAGCGCGAAGCCAACCCGTCGGCCCACCCACGAGGCCCGGCGTTGCTGCGCCCACGGCCGGGCAGGCCGGGGCGTGCTGGCGGCAGGTACTCGGACTCGCGGCGGGCCGGTTTTCGTCCAGGCCGTGGCAGCCGCTCACCGTTGCGGGGCAGTCCCGGATTCGCACCGGCTTCCCCTGCGTCGACAGCGAGCATGAGCATACATCTAGGGGCGAGCGCGTCGTGCAGCACCAGATGTTGTGTCGCCGCTTGGTTCTTTCGAGTAATCGTTCGATCACCCGGGCGGGCCTGGGGACATCACGCAGGCGAGTCGTCCAGCTCCAGGGCGTAGGTGAACAGGTCCATGCCGGGGATCGGCGACCAGTCCCGCCCGGGGGTGCGGACGAAGCCGAGCCGCTCGTAGATGCGGTGGGCGTAGGCCATGCTCGGCTGCGAGGACATGACGATCCGCGGGAGCCCCAACTCCGCGGCGCGGGCTATGACCGCGCGCACCATCAGCTCCCCGACGCCGCGTCCGCGCGCGGCCGGGTCCGGGGCGACGGCGAGCATCCGGAACTCGCCCTCGCGGCCCTCGGCGAGGTCCGCGTACGGGGAGCCGGGCGGCGCGAAGGTGACCGAGCCGAGCACCGCGCCGGTCGCCTCGTCGACGGCGACGAGCAGCTCCGCCTTCTCGGCCCGGTCCCGGGGGTCGCGCAGGCGTTTGGCGTAGTCGCCGTCACGCTCCGTGTGGCCGTCGGTGATGAACGCCTCGGCGACGAGGTGACCGGCGGCGTCGTATTCGGTGGGGTGGGCGGGGCGGACGACGATGCTCATCCCTGAAGTGTGCCGGACGCCCGCGCCGCGCCCGGCCCGGGGTCGGCCGGAAGGCGCGACGGACCGTCACGTGCCATCGTCGTTGCGTGATGACGTGGCGACAGAGCGGACGAGACGGCGGAGAAGACGGCGGAGCGGGCGGCGGACGGCGCGGCGGCGGACGACGGGGCGGCGGGAGGCCGGCGGTCGGGATGGCTGGGGCAGTCTGCGCGCTGATCGCGATGGCTGGATCGATCGCGCTGCCGGCGGCGACGGCACACGCGGCGGTCCATGCCGCGACCGGCCCCGGAGTGCCCGGAGTGCCCGGAGTGCCCAGGGCGTGTGCCGGGGCGGCGCACTCGACCCCCCTGGCGGTGACGCTCAGGGGCGTCCGCTCCGCGTACGCGGCCGGCGGCCGCTGGTCGACGCTGCGGCTGAGCCTCCACAACGGCGCCCGGACCGTGTGCGGGCAGCTGGAGCCGGTCCTCGTCTACGGCGCGCGCAACAGGACGCTGCGTCCGGACGCGGTGCGGCTGGAGACCCGGCTCGACGGGCACTGGCGGGCGGTCCCGCTGAACGCGGCGCTGGGCGAGCTGGCGGGCGCGGTCGGCCCGGCCGGGGGCCTGCGACTGCGTCCGGGGCAGACGGCGACGCTCACCGTCCGCATGCGGCTGGCGCGCGGCGCGCCGCACGGCGAGTGGCTCTCCCTGGCGGTCGCCTACGGGCCGACGCGGCACCGGGGCACGACGGTGACCTGGCCGGTCGGGGTGACCGACCCGGCGTACTTCCGCGTCGTCGCGGCTCACGCGCGGGGCCGGGGCCGGACCGCGTAGGTCCGGCGGGGGCGGCTCCCGAAACGGCCCCGCGACGCCGCACCGATCCCTAGGATGGTCCAGACCAATCCATGCTCGGCTCCCCGGGGGACACGTGCGCCGAACCGTTCCGATCGCCGTCATGACGCTGCTGCTGGCCGGCTGCGGCAGCTCCGCGGCCCGCACGACCGGGTCGGACGGGGCCCGGGAGCCCGCCCGCCTGACCGTGACCAGCAGCGCGTTCACCCAGGGCGGTGCGATCCCGGACCGGTACACCTGCAAGGGGGCGGGAGCCGGCCTGCCGCTCTCGTGGACGGGCGCGCCGGCGGGGACGGGGTGGTTCGCGCTCTACATGGAGGACCCGACCGCGAGCGACTACACCCATTGGTACGTCGTGGACATCCCCGCCGGCAGCCGCGGCGTCGCCGAGGGCAGGACGCCACCGGGACACGTCGTGGCGCCCTACTCCCCGCCCTGCCCGTCCGAGGGCACCACGGACGACTACCTGATCCGCGTCTACGCGCTGCCCGCGAGCTACCGGCCCGCCCGGCTCGGCGCCGCCGCGGTGGTCGACCCCGCCGGGCTGCAGGCGCACGCGCTCGCGGTCGGCTCGATCGACGGCACGGTCTTCCGCCCGGTCTGACCCGGTGGCTCAGGGGGCGGCGGCCAGGTGCGGCCGGATGTTCCAGCAGTCCAGGGTGAGCGCGCCCTTGGCGTCGCGGAGCCAGCGGGTGACCGAGGTGTTGGCGACGGCGCCGGTGCGGGAGAGGTCGGTGAGCTCGCCCTCCTGGAGGTCGTCGATGACGTGCCGCAGCAGCATCACCACCGCGTCGTGGGCCACGATCAGGACGCGGCGGTCGGACTCCGTCTCGTACAGGTCGCGCAGCGCGCTGCGCAGGCGCAGCGCCACGTCGGAGTAGGACTCGCCGCCGGGCGGACGCCAGCGCAGTTCGCCGAGGAGGCGTCTGCGGGCGGCCTCCTCGGGGTGGCGCAGCTCGATCGCGGCGGAGGTGAGCATCTCCAACAGGCCGAGCTCGCGGTCGCGCAGCCGCTCGTCGGTGCAGAGCTCGGGCAGGGGCAGGCCCGCGCGGTCCAGCTCCTCGACGATGAGCTCGGCGGTCTCCTGGGTGCGCAGGTAGGGGGAGACCCACAGGCTGTGCGGCAGGCCCTCGCCGCTGCGGGAGCCGATCCAGCGGCCGAGCGCGCGGGCCTCCTCGCGGCCGAGCGTGGTGAGGGGGAGGTCGGCGTCGCGGCAGCTGATGCCCACGTCGAGCGCGCCCACCGCCTCGGCGGCGTGGAAGGCCGCGTTCGCGGTGCTCTGGCCGTGCCGGACGGCGGTCAGCGACAGCGGGCCCGGCAGCGCGGGGAAGAGCCGCCGGGGCGCGGTGCGCAACGCCCTCGGGTTCGGGTCGGTCAGTGCCACGTGTCGCCCCCTGGGGATCGACTGGCCCGCCGCGGGAGTGCGAACGGGCCGCCGTTCCAGTGTGCGGGAGCGGACGGCCCGTTCTAAGGGCGCATCAGGTGGTGACGGGGGCGATCACGTCCCTGCCGTGCTCCGGTCCCTCGGTGTCGCGGCCGACCGGCGTGTCCCCGACGTCGGACACGTAGTCGGCGGCGACGGTCTCGTCGAGGCCTTCCGGAGCCTTCGCGGCCTTCAGGACCAGAGTGAGCACGACCGCGACGGCGAGGTTGAGCACGAGCGCGGTGACGCCGATGTAGCCGATCTGGCCGATCACCGGGATGTTCGCCGAGCTGCCGCCGAAGTGCGAGCCGGGCTTTCCGGCGGCGGCGACGCCGTAGGCCTTCCAGGTGCCGTAGGCCATGCCCGCCGCCCAGCCGGCCAGCAGCGCCCAGCGATGGAACCAGCGCACGAACAGGCCGCCGACGATCGCCGGGAAGGTCTGCAGGATCCAGATGCCGCCGAGCAGTTGGAGGTTGATCGAGAACTGCTTGTCGATGCCGAGCACGAAGCCGAGCGCGCCGAGCTTGACCACCAGGGAGACCAGCTTGGCCACCTTGGTCTCCTCGGCGGGGGTGGCGTCCGGCCTGAGCAGGTCCCTGTAGATGTTGCGGGTGAACAGGTTGGCCGCGGCGATCGACATGATCGCGGCGGGGACCAGGGCGCCGATGCCGATCGCGGCGAAGGCGACCCCGGCGAACCAGCTCGGGAACATCTGCTGGAACAGCTGCGGGATCGCCAGCTGCGAGTTGTAGCCCTTGACGCCCTTGCCGACGCCGGCCGAGACCGCCATGAAGCCGAGCAGCGACAGCAGGCCGAGCATCAGCGAGTAGGCCGGCATGACCGCGAGGTTGCGACGCACGGTGAGCCGGTCCTTGGCCGCCATCACGCCGGTCGCCGAGTGCGGGTACATGAACAGCGCCATGGCCGAGCCGAGCGCGAGGGTGGCGTAGGCCCACTGCGCCTGCGCGCCGGGGACCATCGAGCCGCGCGGCTTGCCGGTGGCCGGGTTGGTCTTGGCCATGGCGGCGGCCGCGTCGTGGAAGATGTGGCCGTAGCCCCCGAGCCGGATCGGGATGTAGATGATCGCGACCAGGACGACGACGTAGACCAGCGTGTCCTTGACGAAGGCGATCAGCGCGGGCGCGCGCAGGCCGGAGCTGTAGGTGTAGGCCGCGAGCACCGCGAAGGCGATCAGCAGCGGCAGGTCCTTGCCGAAGCTGCTGCCGCCGCCGACGTGCAGGGTGTCCAGGACGGCCTGGATGCCCACGAGTTGCAGCGCGATGTACGGCATCGTGGCGAGGATGCCGGTCAGCGCGACGGCCACGGCGACGCTCTTGCTGCCGTAGCGGCCGCGGGCGAAGTCGGCGAGGGTGACGTAGCCCTTGCTGCGGGCCACCGACCAGAGCCTGGGCAGGAACAGGAAGACCAGCGGCCAGGCGATGATCGTGTAGGGCACCGCGTAGAAGCCCTGCGCGCCCACGCCGTAGATCAGCGCAGGGACCGCGATGAAGGTGTAGGCGGTGTACAGGTCGCCGCCGAGCAGGAACCAGCTGACCACGGTGCCGAAGGAGCGACCGCCGAGGCCCCACTCGTCCAGGTGCTGGGCGTCGGCCGCCCTGCGCCAGCGGGCGGCGACGAAGCCGATCACGGTGACCAGCAGGAAGAAGAGGACGAAGACGAAGAGCGCGATCCAGTCGGTCTTCACGCCTGCTCACCCCCGCGGGTGGGGCGCAGCGCCTTGCGTCGCCTCTCCTCCCGGGTGAACAGGACGTAGGCGAGTCCGGTCATCAACGCGGACAGGATCACCCACATGAGCTGGTACCAGTAGAAGAACGGGATCCCGATGAGGGCGGGCTTGTCGGTCGCGTAGGAGTCGACCCAGAGCAGGGCCACGAAGGGCGCGGCCAGCAGCACCGCGCAGACCACGCGCACGGGTGTGACCAGCGGCGGGCGCGTTGCGGAGGGTTCGGACATGGACGGCGGCTCCCCCTTGCGTCGTTGACGGTTTGTTGATCAACGGAACAAGGGGAATCTAGACCTTTGCCGCGGCCACGTCACGAGTGCGCGCTGTGGCGGGGTCGTGCAGATGTGCTGGGGGAGCCCGCGATCGGGGCGGGCGCGGGATGGACGCTCCCTTGATTGGGGCATTGGTCTAGTCCAAGCTGATCGTTGACGAAGTCTCTGCTGAGTCGGCCGCGCACGGCCGCTGGGCCGTCGCCGGTCGTGATCGACCGGTCGCGGTCGTCGGATGAGGGGGATGCCATGTCAGAGAGGGAGTCGGCCGGTGGACTTCCCCGCGGAGGTCCGGCGGGCGAGCCGGGGCCGTTCGGCGCACGGCTCCAGTCGTTCCGCCGACGGGCAGGGCTCAGTCAGGAGGACGCCGCCTCCCGGGCCGGGATCAGCACCCGGGCGCTGCGCGACATCGAGCGAGGCCGGGTCCAGCGGCCCCAGCCGCGCACCCTCGAGCGCCTGGCTGAGGCCCTGGGGCTCACCGGAGACGAGCTGGCCGAGCTGCTGGCCGTCGCCCGCACCGGGCCGCCGCGCGGCGCCGGCCGGCCGCGTCTGCTGATCCTCGGCCCGCTCTCCCTCCAGCGCGGCCAGGCCCCCGTCCCGGTCACCAGCCCGATGTTGCGCCGCCTGCTCGGGCTGCTGGCGCTCAAGCACCCCGAGCCCACCACCCAGCGGGAGATCACCGACACCCTCTGGCCGTCGGGGCCGCCCAGTTCCCACCAGAGCCTGATCCACACCTACGTCAGCCAGGTCCGGCAGCTGTTGGAACCGGGCGGTCCGCGGACGGAATCGGGTGGCTCGCGGACCATCCCGCCGCCGACCGTGCTCCGGACGCCCACCGGCTACCGGCTGGAGGCGTCCCGGAACCAGATCGACCTCGGCCTCTTCGACGAACTGCTGGTCCAGGCGACGCGTCTGCTCCGCGCGCCGGATCCCGGGGCGGCCTACGAGGCGCTGGCGCAGGCGCTGCGGTGGTGGCGCGGTCCGGTGCTCGCGGACGCGGACCCGGCGCTGCGCCAGCATCCGGCCGCGGTGGCGGCCAACGAGCGGCGTCTCAAGGCGGTGCAGCTCTTCGCCGACACGGCACTGCTGCTGCGCAGACCCGAGGAGGCCGTCCCGGTGCTGTGGGACCTGGTGACCGCCGAGCCGCTGCACGAGGGCCTGCACGCCCGGCTGATCCGCGCCCTCGCCAGCTGCGGCGAGCAGGCCGCCGCGCTGGGCGTGTTCAGCCGGCTGCGCGACCGGCTCGACGAGGAGCTCGGCATCGCGCCCAGCGCGGAGGTCCGGGAGGCTCACCTGGCGGTGCTGCGTCAGCAACTGCCCCTGGCGCAGCGCCCCGTCGATCCCGTCGATCCCTTCGGGCCCGCCCGTCCCGCCCGTCCTGTCCGTCCCGTCCGTCCCGCGTCGGCCGACCGCACGCCCGCGACGCACTCGACGGCGGGCCCGTTCGTCGATCCGCTCACCCACCCGCTCGACGGCCCCCTCGTCGATCCGCTGACGGACGCCCTCGTCGGTCCGCTCGGCGGTCGGGCGGCCGGCCCCCTCGGGGGTTCGTCGACAGCCCTGCTCGCCGGTCCGATGACGGGCAGTCCGCTCCCGGCGCAGCTGCCCGCCAGAGCCGGCGCCCATGTCGGGCGGCGACCGCAGATGGAGGAGCTGGACGAGCTCGTCTCGCCCGACCCGGCCCGGCGCTCGCACGTGATGGCGCTGGTCGGCGCGCCCGGGGTCGGCAAGACCGCCCTCGCCATGCACTGGGCGCACGCGCGTCGCGAGCACTTCGAGGACGGGCAGCTCTTCGTCGACCTGCGCGGCCACTCCCCGCTTCCGACGCTGCGTCCCGGCGACGTCCTGGGACAGTTCCTCCGGGCCCTGGGCGTCCCGCCCGACCAGCTGCCCGCGGACGAGGACGAGGCCGCGGCGCTGTACCGGACGCTGCTCGCCGACCGGCAGATGCTCATCGTGCTCGACAACGCGCGCGACGCCGAGCAGGTCAGGCCGCTCATCCCGGGCGCCCAGGGCTGCGCGGTGCTGATCACCAGCCGCAGCCGGCTCGCCGGGCTGGTCGCGAGCGACGGGGCCCGACGGCTCGGCCTGGACGTGCTCGACCCGGACGAGGGCCGCCAGCTGCTCGGCAGCACGATCGGCGGCTGCCGGGTCGCGGCCGAGGAGGATGCGGCCCGCAGGCTCGTGCAGGCGTGCGGCGGGCTGCCGTTGGCCATCCGGATCGCGGGCGCCAATCTGCTGGCCCGCAACGCCGGCATCGCCGACTTCTGCGCCGAGCTGACGGGTGACGACGTGCTCAGTCGGCTCCACGTCGAAGGGGACCGTCGCTCGACGGTGCGCGCGGCCTTCGACCTCTCCTACCGCGCGCTCCCGGCTGCCGTCCAGCGGATGTTCCGGCTGCTCAGCCTCATGCCCGGCGCGGACCTGACCGTGGAGGGCGCCGCGGCGTTGGCGGACACGACCCCGGCTGAAGCGGCGGGACTGCTGCTGAGCCTGACGGACGCCCATCTGGCGCAGGAACGGGCGGCGGGCCGGTTCGGGCTGCACGACCTGCTCCGCTCCTACGCCCGCGAGCTGGTCGGCAGGGAGGAGACGCACGCCGCCCGGCAGCGGCTCTTCGACTGGTACCTCCACCACACCGACGCGGCGGCCCGACTGCTCTACCCGGCGGAGCCGGCCGCGAGCCCGTCCGCCGGGAGCCGGTCCGCCGGGAGCCGGTCCGTCGGGAGCCGGTCCGCCGCGGGCGCGTCCGTCGCGGTGCCGCCCTCGGCAGGGCCGGTCTTCTCCGGCCAGGCCCGGGCCGCGGAGTGGCTGGACAGCGAGCGGGAGAACCTGGCGGGCGCCGTCCTCCAGGCGTCGGGCGCCGGCTTCACCGATGTCGCCTGGCGGTTGGCGGAGAGCCTGCACAGCTACCTCTCGGCGGGGAAGTACACCGGTGACTGTCTCAAGGTCGCCACGGCCAGCCTCTTCGCCGCCATCGCCGACGGAGAGGTGCGCGCCCAGGCCGCCGCCCAGTTGCGGCGGGCCGAGTGCCACCGGGCGCTGGCGAACAACGCGCAGGCCCTGGAGCTGTTCGGCAGCGGGCTGGAACTCGCGCGACGGGCCGGCTGGCTGGACGGCCAGGCGCTGGCGCTGCGTCGCATCGGCGCGGCGCACCAGGAGAACGGCGCCATGCGGGAGGCCTACGACTACCTGTCCCAGGCCCGTGAGCTGGCCGGCCGCGGCGACGGGCCGCGGACCGCCGCCGACTCCGCGGACCCCGGGCCGATCTGCTGGAAGCTCGGACGGCTGCGCGAGGCGGCCGAGCACCGTTCGCACGTGGCCGAGCTCGTTCGCGACGGGGAGCCCTGCCCCTCCGGCTGAGGAACGGCTGAGGAACGGCCGGGGAACGGCGGCGGGTCCGGTGCGGCGGGCGCGGCGACATGACGGCGGTGTTGCAGGCGGCAGGACAACTGCTCGGGCAGTCGCCCCGGTTCTGCCGGTTCCTGCGGGCCGGATCCCTGCGCGGCGCGGGATCAGCAGGTCAGCGCGGGTGTGTCCGGTCGGCATCGGGCCTTCGGGGGCTGCCGGTCCACTCTGGTCCGGCTCCAGGGGCGCGACCAGACCGGCTTCATACGGTGGTCGCACCGCACGACCGTTCCTCATGCCGACATCACCCGCGCGAGCAGAATGAGACGACGATGGAATTCGCGGCACCGACCATACGCCAGACCCTCCAGCAGGGCGCCGAGGTGGACGACTTCGTGGTCGCGCTCTACGAACGCACCGTCGGCCGTGCCGACTTCAGCCTGTCCGGGCTCGCCGAGGAGCTGGGCGTCCCGCCGCACCGCGCCGAGCAGGCGGTCGGCGTGCTGCGTGAACTACGCCTGGTCAAGTCGGCGGAGGGCGGCCCCGACCGGATGGTCGCGGTCAGTCCGGACGCCGCCCAGATGGAGCTGCTGGTCCCGCTGGAGCGGGAGATCCTCGAAAGACGTCGCAGACTCGCCGGATTCAAGGGGCAGCTGAGTTCTTTCGTGGCGGCGTTCGAGAAGCAGGCCAGGACCCGTGCCGAGCCCGTGGTGATCACCGACGACCGGGAGGAGATCGAGCTGCGGCTGCTGGAGGCCGCGCAGGGCTGCACCACCGAGGTGCTGGTGATGCAGCCCTGCGTGGCCCAGGAGACCCGCGAGCTGCGGCTGGCCCGTCCGCTGGTGCTGGAGGCGCTGCGGCGCGGCGCGCAGGGGCGGATCCTCTACCCGCACACCGCCCGCGGTGACTCCGACACCCGCGCGCACATCGGCGAACTCCTGAAGGCGGGCGGGCAGGTGCGCAGCACCAAGGAGGTGCGCGACCGCTTCCTGGTCTTCGACCGGAAGACGGCCTTCATCCCGGCCGGCGAGGGCGACGCGATCGCCGTGGTCTACCAGGGCGCGGTCGCGGCCTTCCTGGCCGGACTGCACGGCCGGGTCTGGGAGTCCGCCTTCGACTTCGAGTCCGGCGCGGCCGGTTACGCCGGAACGCTGGAGGACCTGAAGGCGACCCTGCTCGACCTGCTGGCCTCGGGGGCCAAGGACGAGGTGATCGCGCGCCGGGTGGGCATGTCCGAACGGACCTTCCGCCGCCACGTGGCCACGATCATGCAGGACCTGTCGGCGACCAGCCGCTTCCAGGCGGGCGTGCTGGCCGCGCGGACCGGCTTGGTCGACACGGACGCGAGGCCGGCCGGCCTCGCCACGGGCCCCGCCGAGGCGGCCACGGGGAGCGCCGCATGAGCAGGTTCGACCAACTGGCCTCCACCGCCGCGGTCCGCCGGGTCCAGGAGGAGATGGGCAGCGCCACGGCGGCCGCCCGCCGCCTGCGGGAGCCCGCCGACGAGGCCGAGCCGCTCACCGGCTCCGAGGCCGACTTCATCCGCGGCCTCGACGGCTTCCTGTTCGCCAGCGTGGGCGAGACCGGCTGGCCGTACATCCAGTTCCGGGGCGGCCCGCCGGGGTTCGTCCACGTCCTGGACGAGCGCACCCTCGGCTTTCTGGACGTCAGGGGCAACCGGCAGTACATCACCACCGGCAACGTGCGCGGCGACGACCGGGTCGCCCTGCTCTTCATCGACCACGCCCGTCAGGCCCGTCTCAAGCTGTTCGGCCACGCCACCGCCGTGCCGGCCGGCGAGGATCCCGCGCTGGCCGAACTCCTGCGCTCGCCGCGCACCGACGGCACGGTCGAGCACCTCGTCACCATCCGCGTCGAGGCGTTCGCCTGGAACTGCCAGAACCACATCACCCCCCGTTACAGCCAGCGCGAACTCGCGGAAGTGCTGGCCCCGGTGCGGGAGCGCCTGGCCAGGCTCGAGCAGGAGAACGCCGCGCTGCGCACGGAGCTCGCCGCGTTCCGCTGACCGAATTCGGCAGCCGGTTTCGGGCATTGAGAGGCCGCTTCGGAGATCCATACGCTGGAATCGGCCAGGGGCTCCCGAAGCGAACGGAGACAGCGCGCGATGGTCAGCGAAACGATCGACAGGAACGACCGGTTCCGGGGAATCCTGGACCGGCTCGCCACCAAGTCGATCGACGACTACTACAACCCGTACCGGCTGTTCGAGTGGCCGGACCGGCTCGACGAGGACATGTGGTGGATGAGCCCCGAGCTCACCACCACGTACGGGACGAAATGGGCCGAGACGCTCACGCCGCAACAGCTCCACACGCTTTCCAAGCACGAGAGCATCAATTTCTACAGCCTCAACGTGCACGGAATCAGGGAACTGCTCATCGAGGTCGTCGGCCGTATTCACACCGCCGGTTTCGAGACGCCTTCGGAGTTCTTCCACCATTTCATCGGCGAGGAGAACGAGCACATGTGGTTCTTCGCCGAATTCTGTCTCCGCTACGGCGGCAGGATCTACCGTCAGCCGGCCGGCGCGGAGGGGGCCGCGCCCTCGCCCAAGATCCAGAGCCTGCTCGTGTTCGCCCGCATCCTGATCTTCGAGGAGCTGGTCGACCACTTCAACTCGGCGATGGCCGTGGACGAGCGGCTGCACGAGACGATCCGCGGCATCAACCGGATCCACCACCAGGACGAGTCCCGCCACATCGCCTTCGGCCGCGAGCTGGTGGACCTGCTCCACCAGGACCTCCGGCAGACCGCCACCGAGCAGGAACTCGACGACATCTCCGCCTACCTGCGGCGCTACATGAAGCACAGCTTCGACTCGCTCTACCACCCGCAGGTCTACCGCGACGCCGGCCTGGAGCAGCCGCACGAGCTGCGCCGGGCCCTGATGGAGTCACCGGCCCGGGCCGAGGCCGAGCAGCGCACCTTCCGCAAGACCGCCAAGTACCTCGAGAGGACGGGACTCATCCGATGAACCGCCTGACCGGGAGCGACGGCGCGCCCGCCCTCGCCATCCTCGGCCCGCAGGCCACCCGGCTGGTCAAGGAGCTCGACCGGGTCTTCGCCGGCTGGGGCCTCGCGGCGGGAGCCGAGGAGATCAGCGCCCCGCCGCTCTTCCCCGTGACCGACCTGGAGAAGTTCGACGTCTACACCAACTTCCCCCACCTCGCCTTCGTGGCCGGCTCGCTCGACCTGGCGGACGACCGGTTCAAGCCCGTGGAGGGCCGGTTCGGCGCGGGCGCGGTGAGCGAGGCACGGTACGGACTGTCCCACGCCACCTGCTACGGCGCGTACCTCTTCCACGAGGGCGAGCAGGTCGCCGACGACACCCTGGTGACCCTGGTCAACCGGTGCTTCCGCAACGAGGACCACTACGGCGGGCTGCGCCGCCTCGCCAGCTTCCAGATGCGCGAGATCGTCGCGCTCGGCGCCTACGAGCACACCCGGCAGGTGCTGGCCGGCTTCACGGAGCGGATCCAGTCCTTCGCCGCCGCCCTCGGGATCGACCTGCGCAGGGAGGCGGCCGGCGACCCGTTCTTCCAGCGCGACGACGGCCGCGCCCTGATGCAGAAGCTCAGCCCGGTCAAGTACGAGTTCCAGTACGGGGATCTGGCGATCGCCTCGGTCAACACCCACCGCAACTTCTTCGGCGAGCGGTGCGGCATCCGGCTGGAGTCCGGCGAGCACGCCTACACCTCCTGCGTGGCCTTCGGGCTGGAGCGCTGGCTCGCCGTGCTGACCGAACACTTCGGCGCGGACCTCGACGCCGCCCTGGCCGCCGTGCGCGCCGCCGCCGACCCGTCGTGACCCGTCCCCGGATCGGCGTCGACCTCGTGCCGCTCTCCCGGGTCCGCACGCTGCTGGAGCCCGGCGTCGAGCCGAGGCTCAGGCGGTTCCTCTCCGCCGACGAGCTGGCCGTGTCCCGGACGCCGGACGGCGCCCCGGACCTGGCCGGGATCGCCGGACGACTGGCCGCCAAGGAGGCCGTCTTCAAGCTTCTCGGCGCCGTGGGAAGGCCCGTCCCCTGGCAGGGCATCGAGGTCCTGCGCGGTCCCGGCGGCCGCCCCGGGGTCCGACTCTCCGGCGCGGCGGCCGAGTTGGCCCGGGGCGCCGGGCTCGGCCCGATCGACGTCAGCATCAGCCACGACGGCGGCTTCGCCGTCGCCGTCGCGGCCACCACCTCCCCACTTCCGAAGGGAACGCCATGAGCTCCGCAGGCATCGACAAGGTCCGGGACTGGATCCTCGGCCGTCACCCCGACCGCACCGAGCTCGCCGCCGACGTCGACCTCATCGAGAGCCGGCTGGTCGACTCGCTCGCCTTCGTCGAACTCGTCTACACCATCGAGGACGCAGCGGGCGTCGAGATCGACTTCGACACCATCGACATCGAGGACTTCCAGACCCTCGCGACCATCGAGAAGGCGTTCTTCGCCTGATCCCGAGGAGGGGTCTTCACCATGGATGCAGTCTCGTACACCGCCCAGTGGATGGCCGCGGCCCGCGCCCAGGAGTCGACACGGGACGACGCGCTCTTCGTCGACCCGTTCGCCGAGGACCTGGCCGCGCCACGGGGCTTCGAGCTGATCGACCGCTACGCGGGCGGCGGCCTGCTGCCGTTCATCTCCATCCGCACCCGGTTCCTCGACGACGCCATCCGCGACGTCCTGGCGGAGAGCGGCATCCAGCAGGTGGTGCTGATCGCGGCGGGCATGGACACCCGCGCGTTCCGGCTCGACTGGCCGGAGGGCACCGAGGTCTACGAGGTCGACCACGCCCTGCTGATCGCCGAGAAGCGCCGCCGGCTCGACGCCCTCGGAGCCGAGCCGCGCACCGACCGGCGCGAGGTCTCCGCCGACCTCACCAAGGAGTGGATGCCCGCCCTGGAGGCCGCCGGCTTCGACCGCGACCGCCCGACCCTGTGGATCGCCGAGGCGCTGACCTTCTTCCTCACCGACGAGCAGGCCGCCGGTCTGCTGCGCCTGCTCGCCTCGGCCTCGGCCCCCGGCAGCCACCTGGCCTTCGACATCCTCGGCCGCACGCTGCTGCGCAGTCCGTTCTCGAAGCGGTTCCTGGACACCCTGGCCGCCGACGGCACGCCGTGGATCTTCGGCACCGACGAGCCGGAGGAGTTCCTGACCGCGAACGGCTGGAAGGTCACCGACCTGCGCGAGCCCGGCCAGCCCGGCGCCGGCGAGGGCCGCTGGCCCTACGACGTCCAGCCCCGGGACCGCCGCGGCGCCAACCGCCTGTGGCTGATCCGCGCCGAGAGGGCGACGGCTTCATGAGCCGTCCGACCGCGGACCGCCCGATCACCCTGGAGCGGATCGAGTCGTACCTGCCCGAGCGCTGCGTGCGGATCGAGGAGATGGGTGAGCGGCTGGGCCTGCGCCGGGCCGAACTCGGCGTGTTCCGGAAGTTCTACGGCCTGGACACGCTGCGCTTCGACCCCGAGCTCCCGCTGCTCGACCTGCTGCGGCCCGCCGCCCGCGCCGCCCTGGCCGCCCTGCCGGAGGGCGGCCGGGTCGACTACCTGGCCTACGCCCACACCACCCAGGCGGTGGCGCCGGCCGACGTCGACATCGCCCAGTTGGTCGGCGAGGACCTCGGCCTCGGCGACACCGAGGCCTTCGGCCTGAGCCACCAGGCCTGCGTCAGCAGCCTGGGCGCCATCGAGGTGCTCGGTGAACTGCTGCGCGCGGAGGGCGGCGAGGGCGCGTACGCGCTGATGGTCACCGGCGAGCAGGCCTACTCGCCGATCGTCCAGCACGTGCCGAACACCGCGATCATGGCGGACGCCTCGGCCTCCTGCCTGATCACCCTGGACGGCGACGGAGACGTGGTCCGCTCCTTCGCCGCCCGGACCCTGGGCGAGTACGCCCAGTGGCTGGAGCTGACCGCCGAGCAGAACACCGAGTTCGGCGAGCAGTACGGGACCAGGATCGCCGAGGTCATCCACCAGGCCCTGACGGAGGCCGGGGTGACGCTCGACGAGATCGACCTGGTGATCCCGCACAACGTCAACAAGCTCGCCTGGCGGCAGACCATCAAGGTGCTCCAGGTGGCGCCGGAGAAGGTGTTCCTGGACAACGTCCCGCGCTTCAGCCACACCTTCGCCTCGGACGTCTTCGTCAACTACACCACCCTGCGGGACGCCGGCCGCCTGGTCGACGGCGCGCACTACCTGCTGGTCTCCGTCGGCCTGGGGGCCACCTTCGGCGCGATGGTGATCACCCACCGGGCGGGGGGCGAGGCCTGATGGAACGCCAGAAGATCCTGACGGTCATCGAGGAGGCGCTCACCGTCGTCCTGGAGCGCCCGGTTCCCGGGCTGACCGAGGAGACCGCGCTCTTCGACGAGTTGCGCCTGGACTCCCTCGCCGTGCTCGGGCTGCTGATGACCGTTGAGGAGGCGACCGGGATCGCGGTCGACCCGGAGGAGCTCGACATCGACCACCTGCGGACCGTGCGGTCCTTCGCCGACTACGTCGAGGCCGCGCTCCGCGATCAGGAGGGGGCGTCATGACCGGACTCACCGTCCGGGCCGCCGCCGCGGTGCGCTCGCCGCGGGGCCGGGGGCCGGGCGACAGCCCGGCCGCGCTGGACTACTACCGCGACCTGCTCGCTCCCTTCGGCGAGAAGCCGGACGAGGAGCTGCTCGGCCGCGGCGCGCACGTCCACCACCGCGACCTCGCGGACCTGCTCACCGCCGACGACGGCGTCGGCGCGAGCCGGCCGGACCTGCTGATCGTCGCCCACGCCCTCCCGGACGTGGTGCCGTTCACGGCCGTCGCGCCGTACCTGACCGACCGCCTCGGCGGCCGGGCGACCAACTTCGCGATCGGCCAGCAGGGCCTGGCGGCGCCGTTCACCGCGCTGCGCATCGCCTCGGCGTACCACCGTGCGGGGCGCGCCGCGGAGGTGGTGCTGGCGGTGCTGGAGCAGACCACCCTGCCGACGGCCTTCCCGCTGGGCCGGGAGACCCCGCCCAGCCCGGAGACCCCGCTGGTCGACTCGGCCGCGGCGCTGGTCCTCGGCGCCTCGGACGGGGACGGCCTCCGGTTCGTCCGGGCGCACTCGGCCGGTTCGGCGGAGGCCGCCCTCGGCCGGGACGCCCTGGGCCGTGACCTCGGGGAGGACGGCACGCTGCTGGTGCTGGGCCCCTGGGTCACCGAGCCCGTCCCGGAGCACTCCACGCTGCATCGGGCGGCCCCGGGCGGCTACTGCACCAGCCTCTGGCTGGAGCTGGCCGACCACTGGCAGGAGTGGCGGCGCGACCACCGGCGGATCGTGTTGTGCGACACCGATCCGCGTTCCGGCCGCAGCCACGTGGCGCTCTTCGAAGGGACGGCGGGAACACGATGACCACGGTCAACCAGACGACGATCACCCTGGACCGCGCGCGGGCCGGGACCGGACCGGCCACCTGGGGGCAGCGGGCGATCTACGGGGTCGTCACCCGGCTGGGCGACGACGCCCCCAGGTACAACCTGCCGGTCGAGCTCCCCGTCACCCCGCCCCGGCCCGTGTCCCGCGTCCTCGCGGACCTGCGGGAGCTGCTCTGGCTCCACGACAGCCTGCACACCCGGCTGCTGTCGGACGGCGGGGACGGGCTGGAGCAGGTGGTGGACGCCGGCGGTGAGCTCCCGGTCGAGGTCAGGGAGTGCGCCGTGGCCGACGCCGCGACGGTCGGCTCCGGCCTGCTCGCGGAGTTGGCGGGGCGCTCCTTCGACCATGCGCGGGAGTGGCCCCTGCGGGTCGGCCTCGTGGTGTGCGAGGGCTCGGTCCACCGCCTGGTGCTGACGGGGTCGCACACCGCGATGGACTACTGGGGGCTGGGCCGGCTCCTCCGCGACCTGCGGTCGATCGAGTCGGGGGAGTCCGCCGAGTCGCTGCGCCTGGCGCACCCCTCCCAACAGCCGCTGGAGGCCGCGGAGTTCCAGGCGTCTCCGCTCGGCCGGCGCCGGGACGAGGCAGCCCGCCGCTACTGGTGCGACCAACTGACCGCCGGGCCCCGGCGGATATTCAACGAGCCCGCGGCCCCCGAGCTGGAGGCCGATCCGGACCGGCTCTTCCCCAACGCGCTGCTGTGCTCGCCCGCGCTGGCGGTCGCCGTCGGTCGGGTCGCGGAGGAGCTGGAGGTGAGCGACGCCGCCGTGCTGCTGGGGGCGGCCTCGCACCAGCTCGCCCGGATGTCCGGGAGCAGCGACGTGCTGTTCCAGGTCGTGGTCGGCAACCGGTTCCAGCCCGCCGCCGCGGCGGCGGTCAGCACCGTGGCGCAGGAGGCCCTGTTCCGTCTCACCGACGCGGACCGGGACTTCGGGGACGCGGTCCGTCGGACGCGGTCCGTCGCCTTCAACGCGTTCCGCCATGCCGCCTACGACAAGTGGGCGTTGGACCGGGAGGTGGCGCGGCTGGTCGAACGGGGCGAGGCGGCCGACCACTCGTACTGGTGGAACGACACCCGGGACCCCGCGGTGGGGCCGTTCGACGGCGTCGAGCGGCCACGGGCCGCGCTGAGCGAGCTGATCGGCCTGACCGAGCTGAGCTGGCCGACGCAGTTCCCGCGGCGCGTGAACGTCTCGATGGCGGTGGACGTGCTGACCGCTCCCGGCGCCCTGGCCCTCGCGATGACCGCCGATCCGGCCGTGCTGAGCCGCGAGGGGATGGAGCGGTTCATGCGCGGGGTCGAGAGGCTGGTCGTCGCCGAGGCGATCGCGCTGGGGGACTGATGACCACGCGCTATGCGGGCATCGCCTGGACCGGTGCGGGCTACCGGGTCGACGTCGTGGACGGCGCGGGCGGCCGGGTGGCGGAGCCGAGCAGTTGGGGCGCCGCCGAGGTGGCCGAACTCATCGCCTGGCTCAGGGGCCTGGACCACGGGCAGGCGCCCGCCGTGGTCCTGGACAGCACCAACGGGCTGCTCGACGGCCCGATGACGGCGGCCGGTCTGGAGGTGTACCGGGCCGACCCCTGGCTGCTGCCGCCCCGGCCCCGCTTCGGCTCCGTCCCGGCCGAACGGCTGGCGGAGCAGGCGTGGACCGCCCCCGGCACGCTGGCCCGGGTGACCGCCGAGGGAGGCAGCCTGACCGGCCGCGCCGAGGAGTTCCACGAGGGCGTGCGCCGCGGGGAGCGGACCGTGGCGGAGCTGACGGCGGCCGGGCGCTGCCTGGAGCACGGCCACCGCGGCAGCCCCCGGGTCGCGCTCACCTTCGACGACGGCCCCGACCCGGTGCACACCCGCCGGGTGTTGGAGATCCTGGAGCGCTACGGGGCCAGGGCGACCTTCTTCTGCGTCGGCCACCACGTCGCGGCGCTGCCCGACGAAGTGCGCCGGATCGCCGCGGCCGGCCACGAGGTGGGCAACCACTCCTGGTCGCACCCCTTCCTGCCGGACCTGACGCCCGACGAACTACGGGAGCAGATCGACCGGACGACGGAGGCGGTGGCTGCGGTGACCGGCGCGGCGCCGACCCGCTTTCGGCCGCCGTACGGAGCGCTGACCCCCGAGGTGCTGGCCGTCCTCGAGCGGCATCCCGCCACGCTCACGATGTGGGACGTGGACTCCCGCGACTGGACCAGGCCGGGCCCGGAGCGGATCGCCGCGACGGTCCTGGGGGCGGCCGGGCCCGGCTCGGTGGTGCTGATGCACGAGGGCGCGGGCGACCGCGGCCAGACCGTCCGGGCCCTGCCCTCGATCCTCGAGGGCCTGCTCGAACGCGGCCTGGAACTCGTGCCCGTGGGCGAACTGCCCGCACCCGCCCGCCACCCCACCCACCAAGACCGCGCGTCACGACCCGAGGGCTGAACTGTCATGGAAGAACGCTCCACCGACCACGCCGCGGCGGCGACGTCCGCGCGGATCCAGGACCGGCCCGAGGAGGCGCCGCCGACAGGGGAGGCGGGGACCGCCGAGGCGGCGACCGGCGCCGCGGCGACCGGCGAAGGGGCCATCTGGTCCCGCAACTTCCGGTACTACTTCACCGCCCGCAGCGCGGGCCTGCTCAGTTGGGCCATGTTGCCCGTCGCGGTGTCGGCCGGTCTGCTCAGCGGCGGGTACGGCCTGGGCACCGCCGGGTACGCGATGGCCTTCCTGGTGGGCCCGTTCGCCGGGCTGGTGCTGTTCGGCGGGGTGCTCGCCGACCGCTTCACCGCCCGTCGGCTGATGATCGCCGCCGATCTGACCAATCTCACCGCCCACACGCTGCTCGCGCTCCTGTTCATCCACGGCATCGACCATCTCTGGCAGCTGTACGCGCTGCTGGTGGTGGCCGGAACCGCCAACGCGATGTTCCAGCCGGGCGCCTCCTCGACCGTGCCGCTCGTGGCGCGGGACGTGCAGGGCGCCAACGGCGTGCTGCGCACCTCCGAGGCGCTCACCGGGCTGGGCGGACCGGCGCTGGCCGGGGCCATGGTCGGGCTCGGGGCCACCGGCTGGGTGATGGTGATCTCCGCCGTCGCCTACGGGACCAGCGCGACCTGCCTGTTCGCGCTCCGGCTCGGGAAGGTGCCCGCCCCGCCCGCCGGCGAGAGCCTGTGGCGCAACCTGGCGGTGGGCTGGCAGGAGTTCCGCTCCCGCAGCTGGCTCTGGGGCGTGATCGTGATCTGGATGTTCTACGCGGTGCTCTCCTGGGGACCGCAGCTGTCCGTGGCCGCCAGCGTCATCGTGCCCAGGCACGGAGCGGCCGCCTTCGGTCTGATCAACTGTGCGCTGGGCGGGGGCACCGTGGCCGGCGGCCTGCTCGGGATCCGCTACAAGCCCGCACACCCGCTGGCCGCCGGGGCGGTGGCGATGATGGCCTACCCGCTCTACCCGCTCGGCATCGTGCTCGGATGGCCGGTCTGGCTGCTCGCCGCCGCCCAGGTCGTGGTCGGGGTCGGGATCGGCGTCTGGGGCGTCATGTGGGCCACCAGTGTGCAGACCCAGGTGCCGGGCGAGGTGCTCAACCGCGTGCACGCCTACGAGGTGGCGGGTTCGGTCGGCATGTATCCGATCGGCAGCGCGCTGGCGGGCCCGGCCGTCGGGGCGTTCGGCACTGACCCGGTCCTCATGGTGGGCGTGGTGGTCTCGCTGCTCACGGCCTGCGCCCTGCTGGCCGCCCGCCCGATCCGCACCCTGGGCCGGGCGCCGTCCCGCGCCTGAACGGCGCCTTCGGCACCGAAGACGTGGACGGCCCCGGCGCCCCGCATGGCAGCGGGGCGCCGGGGCCGTCCACGTCTTTGGTGCGCCGTCGGTGTCCGACGCCGCGGGCTCACGCCTCCGGGCGACGCAGGCGGGTGGTGAACTTGTAGCGGTCGCCGCGGTAGACCGAGCGGACCCACTCGACCGGCTCGCCGCCGCCGTCGAAGGAGTGGCGGGAGAGCAGCAGCATCGGCAGGCCGACGTCGGTGCCGAGCACGCCCGCCTCGCGCGGGGTGGCCAGGGAGGTCTCGATGGTCTCCTCGGCCTCGGCGACGTGCACGGAGTACACCTCGGAGAGCGCGGTGTAGAGCGAGTTGTACTTGACCAGGTTCCGGCGCAGCGCGGGGAAGCGCTTGGCGCTCAGGTGCGCGGTCTCGATGGCCATCGGGTCCCCGTTGGCCAGGCGCAGGCGCTCGACCCGCAGGACGCGGCCGCCCGGGCGGATGTCGAGCAGCTCGGCGAGCCGGTCGTCGGCGGTGATGTAGCCGACCTCCAGCAGCCGCGAGGTCGGCTCCAGGCCCTGCGCGCGCATGTCCTCGGTGTAGGAGGTCAGCTGAAGCGCCTGGGAGACCTTGGGCTTGGCGACGAAGGTGCCCTTGCCCTGGATCCGCTCCAGCCGGCCCTCGACCACCAGCTCCTGGAGCGCCTGCCGCACCGTGGTGCGGGACGTCTCGAACTCCAGCGCCAGGGTGCGCTCCGGCGGGACGGGCGTGCCCGGCGCCTGGGTCTGGGTGATCTGCAGCAGATGGCGCTTGAGGCGGTAGTACTTCGGGACGCGGGCCGTGCCGCCGTTCTCCTGCGTCTGGGGCGCTTCCACGCCCACGCCCCCATCCGTCGTCATCGCGGGTTCTCGTTCCTTTCGGTGGGGTCCTCGCCTGGTCGCCGGTGCCGTCGTCGGCACGCTGCTGCGGGACCAATGGTGGCACGTCGGCGCTGCCCGGCAAGCACTGCCGAGACTACTGGCAGCCCGGACGGCGACGGCTCAGGCGATCCGGGCGACCTGCGCGCCCGGGCCCGCCAGCGCCTCCGCCGCGGCGACGCCGCAGACGCGGGCGCCACCGAAGGTGGTCAAGGTGGTGACGCCGCGGTCGGCCAGCACCGAGTCGACGCCGTAGGCGGTGCCGATCTCGACGACCACGGCGTCGGGGCGCGCGGCCGTCAGCTCCAGCGTCGCCCGCTGCATCCACGGGTGGCGGTGCAGGTCGCGCACCACGATCACGAGCGGACGCCCGACCGCCGCGCCCAGCAGCGGTTCGGTGTCGACCCGTCCTTCGGCAGCGTCGACCGCGGTGCGGATCAGACCCGCCGTCTCCAGCCGGGCGGCAGGCGCGCCGACGCGGGCGGTGGTCGTGCCGGGCAGGAACTCGCTCAGCGGTCCGGCCACGCCCCACGGCGTCTCCGAGCCGACGGCGAAGTTGGCGGCCGGTGAGAACTCGACCACGTGCGGCACACCGCGCAGCGGGGTGAGCGCCCCGTGGACCCGCAGGGCGCGCCGTGCCGCCGTCAGGCCGATGCCGGGCACCGCGGAGTCCTTGGTCTCGCGTCGCAGCTGCGCCGACCAGCGCGCGACGGCGCGGTTGCGCTCGGCGGCCTCGTGGAGCCGCTCCTCCGGCAGCCGGCCCTCGCGGACCGCCCACAGGAGTGCGTCGCGCAGGTAGAGGAAGGTGGCCTCGTCCTCGAGCCCGCCGCCGACGCAGATGGTGTCGGCGCCGACCGCGATGGCCTTGACCGTGCCCTCGGCGATGCCGTGGGTGCCGGAGATGGCGCCCATCTCGATGCCGTCGGTGACGATCAGGCCCTGGTAGCCCAGCTCCTTGCGGAGCAGGTCGTGCAGGATCGCCCGGGACATGGTGGCGGGCAGCTCGGGGTCGTAGGCCGGGAAGAGGATGTGGGCGGTCATGATCCCCTTCACGTCCGCGGCGACCGCGGCCTTGAAGGGGACCAGGTGCTCGTCGAAGCCGGCGGCGGTGAGGTCGATCCGCGGCAGGCCCAGGTGCGAGTCGGCGGCGGTGTCGCCGTGGCCGGGGAAGTGCTTGGCGCAGGCGGCCACACCGGCCGACTGGACGCCGCGCACGTAGGCGGCGGTGTGCCGGGCGGCCAACTCTCCGTCGCCGCCGAAGGAGCGGACGCCGATGACCGGGTTGTCCGGGTTGGTGTTGACGTCCGCGTCCGGCGCGTAGTTGAGGTTGATGCCGGCGGCGGCCAGGTCGAAGCCGATGGACCGGGCGACCTCTTCGGTGAGCGCCACGTCGTCGACGGCGCCCAGCGCCAGGTTGCCGGGGTAGGAGGAGCCGGAGACGGCTTCCAGTCGGGTGACGTCGCCTCCCTCCTCGTCCGTCGCGATCAGCACGTCGGGGTTGAGCGCGTAGAGCGAGGAGGTGAGCGCGGCGACCTGGGCGGGGTCGGCGATGTTGCGTCCGAAGAGCGCCACGCCGCCCAGCTCCCCCGAGTCCAGGTGTCGGCGCACCCAGTCGGGAGCCGTCAGACCGGAGAAGCCTGGCTGGAGCACCGCACCGGCGTCTGCGAGCAGTTGGACGGTGTCCGGGCCGGGGTTGGTCATGGTTCCTTCCCTCACAGGGTTCTTGATGTGCCCCTGACAGGGCTTTGAGGCGTCGGAGGGCGATGGCGGGGTGCGCGGGGCGGGCTGAGCGGGACTCGCGCCGCGCACCCCCGGCACGTCAGCCCTTGACCGCGCCGGCGGTGAGGCCGGAGGCGACGCGACGCTGGAAGATGACGAAGAGGATGATCACGGGCATGGAGACCATCAGCGCGCCGGCCATCTGCGAGCCGTAGTCGGCGCCGTGGGTCGGGGTGGAGGAGAAGCCGGTCAGCCACACCATCGCGGTCTGCTGGTCGTTGCTGGAGAGCAGGATGTTGGCGATGACGAACTCGTTCCACGCCTGGATCCAGCAGAAGACGCCGGTGGTGATCAGGCCGGGAACGGTCAGCGGCAGGATGATCCGGATGAAGGCGCCCCAGCGCGTGCAGCCGTCGACCAGGGCGGCCTCGTCGAGTTCCTTGGGGATGTTGACGATGAAGGAGCGCAGCGTCCAGACCACGTAGGGGATGGTGAAGACCAGGTAGGCCAGGATGACGCCGAAGGCCTGGTCGTACAGGCCGATGTTCTTCAGGATGAAGAACATCGGGATGACCAGCGACAGCAGCGGGACCATCTGCACCACGAGCATGGCCGCGATGAAGAAGTTGCGGCCGGTGAAGCGGAACCGGGCCACGGCGACGGCGCCGAGGAAGCCCACCGCCAGGCCCATGGCGACCGCGCCGATGGTGATCATCGCGACGTTGCGCATGTCGGGCAGGAAGTTCGGGTCGGTGAAGACCGTCCTGAAGCTGGCGGTGTCGAAGCCGGTGGGCCAGAACGTCGGGTCGACGCTGAGCAGGTCCTTGCCCGTCTTGATCGGGGTGATGATCATCCAGTAGATCGGGAAGAACATCACGACCGCGAAGAGCACGGCGACGGCGTTCCAGATCGGGGTCGCCCACCGGCGGCGGCCGACGGCGTCGTCCTCACGGCTGCGTCGCAGGCCGCCGGGCTGGACGCGACCGGGCTTGATGCTGAGTGACATCAGTCCTGCTCTCCGATCTTGATGACCTGGCGGATGTAGAAGATCAGGACCGCCAGCATGAGCAGGATCATCAGGATCGAGATCACGGCGCTGGTGCTGTAGTGCGAACTGCCCAGACCCTGCTGGTAGAGGTAGATGCCGAGGACGCGGTAGCCCTCCTCCGGCGAGTTCTGACGCAGCGCCCAGATCTGGCCGAAGACCTGGAAGTCCCAGATGAAGCTGAGGGCGGTGCACAGCACCAGGAAGGGCTTGATCACCGGCAGCACCACGTGCCGGAAGGTCTGCCAGCCGTTCGCCCCGTCGAGCTTCGACGCCTCGACGAGCTCCTTGGGCACCTGGGTCAGGGCCGCGTTGAGGCCGATGACCAGGAACGGCAGCGCACCCCAGAGCACCGCGAGCGCGACCACGACGTAGAGGCCCTGGTTCGAGTCGGCGAACCAGTCGTGGGTGCGCCAGCCCGTGTTCCCGGTGATTCGGTAGAGGAGGTAGTCCACGACGCCGCCGGTGTTGGCGAAGAGCCAGCGGAAGACGGTGCCGGTCACGATCTGCGGGATGGCCCAGACGAACATCAGCGAGGTGACGACGGTGACCTTGGCCCAGTTGGAGACCCGCTGCAGCAGCAGGCCGAACAGGAGAGCCAGCACGATGGAGGCGGTGACGACCTCCAGCGTGAACAGCACGGTCCGCTCGGTCGCCTGCCAGAACTCGGCGCTGGAGAGCACCTTGGTGAATCCGTCGAAGCCGATGAACTTCACCAGCGACGGCGCCGACAGGTGGAGGTAGTCGTTCACGTTCTGGAAGGCCAGAACGAACAGGTCCACCAGGGGGTAGGCCAGCACGCCGACCAGCACCACCACGGCAGGGGCGATCAGCACATAGGGGACGTAGTTCCCACGGATGCGCACGCCCCCGCGTGCTGACTTCGAGGCCTTCGGCTCATCAGCGGCGGCCGGCACGCGGTCGCTTTCCATCACACTCATCTTCAGGTCCTTCCCACCCGCCCCGGGCGGAGCGGGCGACCGGCTGAGCACACCGGTCGCCCGCTCCGTGCGAGATCCGAGATCTGGTCGATCAGCCCGCGTTCAGGTCGGCCAGGATGGTGGTCTGCGCCGTGGTGAGCTCGCTGGTCGCGT
The DNA here is from genome assembly GCF_000787855.1 of Streptacidiphilus anmyonensis. Classification (GTDB taxonomy): domain Bacteria; phylum Actinomycetota; class Actinomycetes; order Streptomycetales; family Streptomycetaceae; genus Streptacidiphilus; species Streptacidiphilus anmyonensis. The sequence continues at coordinate 30,895 of NZ_BBPQ01000082.1, forward strand.
CCTTGCCGGTCGCGATGTCGCTCAGCGCGTTCTGCAGCGCGACCTCGTCGGAGGCCTGGCTCCAGTAGGGGCTGTTCGGGATGAACCAGGTCTTGCCCATGGCCGCCTCACCGGTCGCCTTGTTGGCCGGGGACGCGGCCTCGTAGGCCGGGACGAGGGTCTTGTTGTTCGGGATGGCGTACTTGGCCAGCGTCGTCTGCTGCGCGGTGTTGGTGAAGATGCGCAGGAACTCCGCGCCCAGGCCCGGGTTGGCGGCGTGGGTCGGGACGGCCAGGTCGGAGCCGCCGAGGAAGGCCGGGGTCGGGGCGTCGGCCGTGGCGCCGGGCAGCGGCACCTCGCCCAGGACGCTGGCGAGCGCCGGGTTGCCGCCCTGCGCCGCCGGGGCGGAGACCGAGCCGACCTCCCAGCCGTTGCCCACGATGGCGGCGATGTTGCCCTTGGCCATCAGCGCGTCCTGGTTGTTCTCGTCGGTGGTGGCGCCGCCGACCGAGTAGTTCTTCTGCAGGTCGGCCCAGGTCTGGATGCCCTTGACGAAGTTCGGGTCGCTCAGCGTGCCGGTCCACTTGCCGCCGCTGCTCTTGGCGATGACACCGCTGGTGCCGAAGTCCGCCGCGCCGAAGGAGACCGCGGTGTACCAGTCCTTGCCCGGCAGGTAGAGCGCGGAGAAGTTCGGGTTCGAGGCGTTCTTGGCCTTCACCTTGGCCAGGTCGGCCTGGAGCTCGTCCAGCGTGGTGGGCGCCGTGGTCACGCCGGCCGCGGCGAAGAGGTCCTTGCGGTAGATCAGGACGCGGGAGCCGGCGTAGTACGGGATGGCGTAGGTCTTGGTGCCGTCGCCGCTCTCACCGGAGGCGGCGAGGGAGTCCAGCCAGGACGAGGAGTTGTCGAACTTGCTCTTGACCGAGGTCAGGTCGACGAAGGAGCCGGCCGCGATGTACTTGGCGGTCTGGGTGTTGCCCAGCTCCAGCGCGTCGGGGGCGTTGCCGGAGAGCAGGGCCGTGTCCAGCTTGGTGCTGTAGTTCGGCCAGTTCTGCCACTCGATGTTGACCTTGGCGCCGGTCTCGTCCTGGAACTGCTTGACCGCCGCGTTGACCACGTCCGGCCAGCCCTTCTGGGCGTCCTGCATGATCCAGACGGTGATCGTCTTGCCCTTGCCGTCCGTGGAGAGCGTGCCTTGGGAGGACGAGCCGGAGGTCGACGACGAAGAGGAGCAGGCGGCAACGGAGAGAACGGTCGCCAGCGCGGCGGCTGCAGCGATCTTGCGCTTCAAAACTTCCTCCTGCGGGAGAAACGAATGTGGCACCGGTTGTTCTCGGAGGGGTTCCGAAGCCTGACCGTGCCGGAAGTGGGGGTGCGGGTGGAGGCGCTGGCGCCCAACGCTCCGACGCAGCTACCTGATTGGTGTAGACCAGTGAACGGAGATTGGCATGGACCAATGAGGACCGTCAAGGGCTCTCGGTGGAGCACTTCCAAGCCGTTATCAATGCTTGACATGGGGTGGCCACGGCTCCGCGCGGTCATGCCAGGACTGGACCATTCCCCTTGGGGAAATCCCCCGAATCGGAACGTATAGGGGCGAGTCGGCCGCTGGGTGACGGTCTGATAACGGCTCGCCGGGTATTTCTCCGACTCCCTTGACGGCCGCTTCCGGGCACCGTGAGACTCCCGCAATTGGTCGAGACCATTGGGGAGAGTGGTGCGGACATGAGACGTCGTGGTGTCGCTGCCGGGATCTGTTCGACCGTGGCCGCGTTCGGTCTGAGCGCCTGCGGCATGGTCGGGATCGGGGCCGCCGGGCACAGCAGCCCGTCACCGACCAGCTGGAAGGGCAGGACCCTGGTGGTCTGGCTGATGCAGGGCGACGACCAGCAGGCCTGGATGACCGCCGTCCAGCGGGAGTTCCAGCGCGAGTACCCCGGGGCCAGGATCGACTTCGAGGTCCAGGACTGGGCCGGCATCCAGCAGAAGGTCACCGACGCGCTCGCCCAGGTGGATCCGCCGGACGTGATCGACATCGGCAACACGCAGACCCCGTACTACGCCGCCAACGGCGGGCTGCTCCAGCTCACCCCGTATCTGCACGAACTGGGCGCGAGCGGCTGGACCAGGTCGATGAACGCCTCGACCCTGTTCCAGGGAAAGCAGTACGCGGCGCCGTGGTACGCGGGCAACCGCGTGGTGATGTACAACAAGCTGCTCTGGAAGAAGGCCGGTCTCGGCCCTGCCCCGCAGACCATGCAGGAGTGGGAGGACGACCTCGCCAAGCTGCAGGGCACCAGCGGCGTCTCCTCCGCCCTGTGGCTGCCGGGCCAGAACTGGTACGCCTTCGACGGCTTCCTGCAGGACCAGGGCGCGCAGATCGTCAAGCAGTCCGACGGAGTCTGGGAGGGTGAACTCGACAGCCCGGCCGCGCTGAAGGCGGCGGCGCTCTTCAAGAAGCTGCAGGCCTTCGGGCAGGCGCCGATGGACGGCAACGAGGCGAACCAGGCGAAGGACTTCGCCAAGGGCGACGTCGGCTGCATGATCGCCATGGGCTACGAGGGCGCGCAGGTCGTCGCGGCCAACCCGTCCCTGAACGGCCAGATCGGCTGGTTCCCCATTCCCGGGGCAGACGCCGGGCGGCCGGCGAAGACCTTCCTCGGCGGCTCGAACCTGACGATCTCGCAGAACAGCGCGGACAAGGACCTCGCGGTCGGCTTCCTGAAGGTCGCCCTCGACGACGCGAACGAGGCGCTGATGGCGAAGTCCTCCGGCTTCCTCCCGAACCGCGCCAGCCTGTACACCGCGCTGTCCGGCAACGCCTACGGCGAGGCGGCGGCGAAGTCCGTCCCCTACGCGGGCTACACCCCCCTCCTGCCGACCTGGGGCAATGTGGAGACGGCTCCGAATCCGGTGATCACGCTCTTCCTCACCCCGTTCCTCGAGGGCAAGGACCCCGTCGCGGCCGCCCAGGCGGCGGACACGGAGTTGAGCAACCGGCTCAGCTGGAACTGACGTCGGGCCGCGGGAACGGCGAAAGGCCGCGAGTGCCGGGGGCGGGACCCTCAACCCGCGCCGGCACCGCGGCCTTCGGCCTCGTCGGAGGAGGAGTTCGCCGGCGGCGCTCGCGGGTGTGCGGGCCCGGGAGGCGGCGGCGGATCGACCGACGGTGAGGAGCGGGGGCCACGCGGTCAGGGCAGATGCGCGAGACGGTCGCTCCTTGGTGCTGCCTCGATTGTGGACTAGACCATTTGGCGTTGTCCAGACCAGTGGCCGGGGTAATCCGCACGAGGCGGAAGCCGCCTGCGGAAGCCCCCGCCATCAGGCGGATACGCTCGGCACATGCCTTCCCTGAACGAGCTGGTGCGCCACCACACCTCGCTGGAACCCGCCGACGTGGAGTGGATCCACCTGCTCATCTCCGAATGGCAGCTGCTCTCGGACCTCTCCTTCGCCGACCTCGTGCTCTGGGTGCCGACCCGGGACGGCACCCGCTACGTCTCCCTCGCCCAGATGCGGCCCAACACCGGCCCGACCTCCTACCAGGACGACATGGTCGGCCACCTCGTGCCGCGCGGCCGCAGACCGCTGCTGGACATGGCGCTCGACGAGGGCAGGATCGTCCGTGAGGGTGACCCCGAGTGGCGCGAGGACGTACCCGTTCGGGTGGAGTCGATCCCGGTGCGCCGCGAGGGACGCATCCTCGGGGTGATCGCCCGCAACACCAACCTGCTGACTGTGCGCACGCCCAGCCGTCTGGAGCTCACCTACCTCCAGAGCGCCTCCGACCTGGCCCAGATGATCGCCAACGGCACCTTCCCCTTCCCGGGGGAGCAGGTCGACATGGACGCCTCGCCGCGCGCCGGTGACGGGCTGATCCGGCTCGACGCCGACGGCGTCGTCACCTATGCCAGCCCCAACGCGCTCTCCGCCTACCACCGGCTCGGACTCAACTCCGACCTGGTCGGCCTGAACCTCGGCAGGACCACCGCCGACCTGATCCCGCCGACCCGCGGCCCGGTCGACGAGGCGCTGGTCAAACTGGCCAGCGGCTGGGCGCCGCGGCAGACCGAGATCGAGCACCCCGAGGCCGTCGTCCAGCTCCGCACCATCCCGCTCAAGCCCAAGGGCGAGCCCATCGGCTCGCTGGTACTGCTGCGCGACGTCACCGAGCTGCGCCGCCGCGAGCGCGAGCTGATGACCAAGGACGCGACGATCCGCGAGATCCACCACCGGGTCAAGAACAACCTGCAGACCGTCGCCGCGCTGCTGCGCCTCCAGTCGCGCCGGATGGACTCCGCGCCCGCCCGCGCCGCGCTCGACGAGGCGGTGCGTCGCGTCGGCTCGATCGCGATCGTGCACGAGACGCTGTCGATGGCCCTGGACGAGCGGGTCGCCTTCGACGAGATCGCCGACCGGGTGCTGGCCATGGTGATGGAGCTCTCGCCCGACGGCCGGGTGACCGCCCGGCGCGACGGCAGCTTCGGGATCCTCTCCGCCGAGGTGGCGACCCCCCTGTCCATGATCCTCACGGAGATCCTGCAGAACGCCCTCGAGCATGCCTACGGCCCCAAGACCGGTGGCGTGGTGGAGGTCGCGGCCCGCCGCGAGGACGGTGTGCTGCACATCACGATCACCGACGACGGCTCCGGACTGCCGGAGGGCTTCGACCCGCAGACCGCGGGAAATCTCGGCCTTCAGATCGTCCGTACGCTGGCGGCAGGGGAGTTGGGCGGGAGCTTCGACATGAGGCCGGCGCCGCAGGGCGGGACCCGTGTGCTCCTGGAAATCCCGTTTGGCTGACTGTAGGTCTGTTTTTACCAGTTGCACACCTTGATGCGGACAACCACCAGGGATCCTGACTCGTCTACAGTCCCGACGCCACAAGCTCCGCTCATGGCGCCGAGCAGAACCACCCCTACCCGACGCCCGGCGAGAACTTACGTGGATCAAGAGAACTTCATCGCGCCCACCCACCCCACCGTCTCTGGCGGGGGAGTCGTCACGGCTCCGCTGTGGCACCAGCCGGGCACGACCCGGTCCGCCGGACCGGACTGGTCCGTCGGAGCGGTCTGGCCGACAGCCGACCCCGCCCCGGCCCGGACCCTGCTGGACATCCTGGACGAGACCGCCTGG
>NZ_BBPQ01000081.1 GCF_000787855.1 Streptacidiphilus anmyonensis
GGCCAGCACCGCGCCGCGCCGGAGCGCGAGCTGATCACCGGCGTCGCCCTCGACGCCGTCGGCGCCGCGTGGGCCGGACGTCTCGCCCGCGCCCTCGCGCCGCTGCGCGAGCCCGAGACCGCCCGCCGCGGCGGCGGCCGCACCGCGCTGCCGGAGGCCGCGCGGCTGCTCGACCTGCTCGGCCTCGATCTGGTCACCCCCGCCAAGATCTCCGCCCGTTGGGCGGAACTGCGCATCGGCTCCGGCGAGATCGCCACCGCGACGGTCGGCGTCACCCGCGACGGCAGCTGCGCGCTCGACCTGACGGACCATCTCCTCGTCGGCGGCGCCCCGCAGTCCGGCCGCACCGAGCTGCTGCGCTCGCTTCTGGCGGCCCTCGCCGTCGCCGAGCGCCCCGACCGCCTGGGCCTGCTGCTCATCGAGGGCCGCCCGCAGGCGGATCCCGCCCGCGGCCTCGCCCCCGCCGTCGAGCTCCCCCATGTGGTCGGCCATGTGGCGACCACCGACGGCCCCGCGCTGCGCGAGGCCGCGCGGGCGCTCAGTGCCGAACTCGACCGTCGTGCCGGGCTGTTGGAGGGCCGCAGCTTCGCCGCGTGGCACGCGGAGCGGGCGCTCTCGCGGCTGGCGCCGCCCCGGCGCCCCGCCGACGACTACCCCAACGGCGTCCCCGCCCCCGGCCCGGTCGCCGAGGCCGAGCCGCTTCCGCACCTGGTCGTCGCGGTCGACGACTGGGACGCCCTCGTCGGCACCCCGCTCGCGCACGTCCTGGAGGACGCCGCCCTGCGCGGCCCCCGCCTGGGCGTCCGGCTGGCCGTCACGACCGCGTCCCCGGAACACACCGCCGGCACGGCCGTGGACGAGGCGGCCCAGCTGCGCATCGCCCTGCGGGTGGACTCCCCCACGGCCTCCGCGATGCTGATCCACGTCGACGACGCGGCCTCCCTCGCCGAGGACTCCCCCGGTCGCGGCCTGCTGCGGCACCCGGACGGCGGGGTGACGCCCTTGCAGACGGCCCGCGTCACCGGCCGCATCCCGCGCACCGCGACGCTGCGGCCGACAGTGACCCCGCTGGACTGGTCCGCGCTGGGTGAGCCTCCGGCGGCGCGCACCGTACGGGAGTTGGGCAACGGGCCGACGGACCTGGCGTTGCTGGCGAGCGCGCTCCAGCGGGCGGCGGAGTCGCTCGGCGCACCGCCCGTGCCGCGCCTGGTGTAGCACCGCGCCTGGTGGACCGAGGGGCGGGTCACCGCCCCGAGCCGTCAGCCGGCCGCCAGGACCGTCACTCCGAGCGCGGTGAGCTCCCGGATCACCGGGTGGCCGGGCTCCACGTCGGTGACCACCCCGCTGATGCCCTCCCAGGGCAGCACGCGAAACCGGGAGGCGGCGCCGATCTTCTCGGACGAGGCGAGCACGTAGGTGTCCGCGGCCCGTGCGGCCAGGGCGCGCTTCATCGCGGCCTCCTCCGCGTCGCCGGTGGTCAGGCCGGCCTCCGGGTGGACGCCGGTGACGCCGAGCAGGCACAGGTCGGCGGAGACGTTCCGGGCGGCCTCGACCGCCGCCGCGCCGCAGGTGACCGCCGAGTGCTTGAAGAGGCGGCCGCCGAGCAGGAAGACCTCGGCCCGGGGGTGGTCCAGCAGCGCGACCGCGATCGTCGGGCTGTGCGTGATCACGGTGCAGTCCAGGTCGGGCGCCAGCGCGCGGGCCACGGCGAGCGCGGTGGTCCCCCCGTCGAGGATCAGGGCGCTGCCGGGCCGCACCAGCGTGGCGGCTGTCGCGGCGACCTTCCGCTTGCCGTCGGGTGTGACGGTCTGCCGGGCGGCGTAGTCCGCGACGGCGGGCGAGGCGGGCAGGGCTCCGCCGTAGACCCGCTGGCACAGCCCCTCGGCGGCCAGGTCGCGCAGGTCGCGGCGCACGCTGTCCTCGGAGATGCCCAGGTCCGAGGCCACGTCCTTGGCGACGATCTTTCCCTCGCGGGCGAGCAGGGCCAGCAGGTGGTCGCGTCGCTCGGCAGCAAGCATCCGCGTTCTCTCCTGTTCTTGCACGTTTCTGCGTGTATCGTAGCGCGCCATGACCGACAAGCCGATGCTCGTCCTGATCGCCGGCCCCTACCGCTCCGGCACCGGCGGCGACCCGCGGGCCATGGCCGCGAACCTCGCCCGCCTCGAAGCGCCTTCTGGCCCGTGTTCGCCGCCGGCCACATCCCCGTGATCGGGGAGTGGGTCGCCCTGCCCGTCCTGCGCTCGGCGGGCGCGGGCCCCACCGATCCCCTCGCGGACCAGGTGCTCTACCCGACCGCCGAGCGCCTGCTCGCCCACTGCGACGCGGTGCTGCGGCTCCCGGGCGAGTCCGCCGGAGCCGACCAGGACGTCGCCCACGCCCGCCGCCGCGGCCTGCCCGTCTACCACGACGTGGACCAGATCCCGCACCGCGCGCCGCAGGAGACCGCGTGAACCCCGGCCCCCGCCCCGGTGTCGACTCCCCCGACCACCGCGGCCGCACCGGCCTCGACCGGGCCGGCCGCGACCTGGACCGCAACCCGGACATCGTGGTCCGCGACGTCGAACTCACCTCCCAGGGCTGGCACGTGCTGCGCCGCACGACGTTCGACTACCGGCGCCGCGACGGACGCTGGGTCGCCCAGCAGCGGGAGACCTACGACCGCGGCAACGGCGCGGTGGTCCTGCCCTACGACGTCGAGCGGGGATGCGTGCTGCTGACCCGCCAGTTCCGCTACCCCGCCTACGTCAACGACCACCCGGACGGCATGCTCGTCGAGGCGGCCGCGGGGCTTCTGGACGGCGACGACCCGGAGGCGGCGATCCGGCGCGAGAGCGCCGAGGAACTCGGGATCACCCTCGGCCCGTTGACCCACGTCCTCGACGCCTACATGAGCCCCGGCTCGGTGACCGAGCGCCTGCACTTCTACGCCGCCCCCTACACCCCGGCCGACCGGACCGGCGACGGCGGCGGCCTGGAGGAGGACGGCGAGGACATCGAGGTCCTCGAACTGCCCTTCACCGAAGCCCTCGCCATGACCCGGGACGGACGCGTCACCGACGGCAAGACGGTCCTGCTCCTCCAGTGGGCCGCCCTGGACGGCCCCTTCGCCCCCGGACGACGCTGACGAGGCCCGCGCACGCCAACGCCGGGCGTCCGTCCCGGAAGGACGGACGCCCGGCGCGAGGAGCGCGAAGGCAAGGCGTGGGCTCAGCCGTTGGCGCCGGCCGGCGTCGTGGTCGTGGTGAAGCCCTCCAGCTTGTTCGCCGCCGTGACGAACTCGTTGGTGAACGTGGTGCCGAGGTTCACCGAGGAGGTGGCGTTGCCCGCCAGGATCTCGGTCGCCAGGGACGTCTTCGGGCCGCCGGCCGGCATGATGCCGTCGGGCAGGAACTGTCCCTTGTCCTGCGTCAGGGCGGTGATGTAGTCGGCCTTGGTCACCAGGGCGTTGGAGACGAACGCCGGCGGCAGGTTGTCCGCGATGTCGGCCGCGGAGTGGGTGTTGATCCAGTGCATGGTGGCCACCAGCGCGTCGACGACCTTCTGCGCCGCGTCCTTGTGCGAGTTGACCCAGTCGGTGCGGGCCAGCACGCCCGCCGCCGGCCACATGCCGCCGAGGGCGCCGCTCGCGCCGGTGGTGGTGGCCAGGTCGATGGCCGAGTAGGCGATGTTCTTCTTCTCCAGGGCGGCGACCGTCGGCTGGGTGGTGATCGCGCAGTCGGCCTTGTGGTTCTTCAGCGCCGCCACGACGGTGGCGCCGGCCCCGACGCCGATGCGGGTGAAGTCGCCGGTCTTCAGGCCCTTCTGCGCCGCCAGGAACTTGACCAGGGTGTCCGTGCCCGAGCCCAGGTCGGTGACGCCGATGGTCTTGCCCTTGAAGTCCGCCGCGGAGTGCACGCCGCTGCCGTTCGCGCACATGATGCGCTCGCCGGGGGCGCCGGACAGCTGCACGATGTCCTCGACGGCCTTGCCCTTCACCTGGAAGTCGATGGTGTGGTTGTACCAGGCGCCGGCCATGTCGACCTGGCCGGAGGCCATCGCGTCCTCGGCGCCGATGCCGCCGTCGAGCTCGGTCGACAGCACGACGTTGACGCCGTACTTCTTGTAGAAGCCGAGGTTCTGGGCCAGCTGGTAGGGCAGGTAGATCTGCTTGTCGATGCCGCCGACCATGAGTCTGACGGTGGGGACGCCGCCCTGGGCGGAGCCGGAGCCGCCCGAGGATCCGGAGGAGCACGCGGTGGCGGCGCCGAGCGTGGCCAGGGCGAGCGTGGAGGCGATGACCGCGGAGCGCTTGAGCATGGGAAGCCGAGCCTTTCGAGGGTGGGGGTGGGGGTGAGGACGCGTCAGATGGCGTTGGACGCCTCGGAGGCGGCGGCGGGCCGCCAGGAGAGCAGCCAGTGCTCGAGCTTGCCGATCAGCCACTCGGCGACGAGCACCAGCGCGGAGATGAGGAACATGGCCGCGAACACCGTGTTCGGGTCGAACTGGTTCTGCGCGTTCTTGATGATCAGACCGAGGCCCTGCTGGGCGCCGAGCACCTCGCCGACCAGCGCGCCGACGATGGCGAAGCCGAACGCGCTGTGCAGGCTGGCGATGATCCAGGTCAGCGCGGAGGGGACGATGACGTGCCGGGTGACTTGGAGTCGTGAGGCGCCGAGCACCTTGGCGTTGGCGAGGATGTTGCGGTCCACCTCACGGACGCCCTGGAAGGCGTTGAAGAACACCACGAAGAAGACGAGCACCGCCGCGAGCAGGATCTTGGGCAGCGTTCCGATACCGAAGGCGACGATGAAGATCGAGCCCAGCACGATGCGCGGAATCGCGTTCACGATCTTGATGTACGGACCGAGCACGTCGGCGAGGAAGCGGCTCTGCCCCAGGGCGACGCCAACGATGACGCCGGCCACCGCGCCGATGGCGAAGCCGATCAGCGCCTCCTGCATGGTGACCCAGATGTTGGCGTAGATCGAGCCGAACTCGGTTCCGCTCTGGAACAGGTTGATCAGGCTCTTCCAGATGCCCGAGGGCTGCCCGTAGAAGAACGGGTCGATCACGTTCGTCCGGGCGCCGAGCTCCCAGCCGCCGAGGACGAGGAGGGCGAAACCGACCCGGGCCGCCCAGACCGCTCCTCTCCGGCGCAGGACCGCACGCTTGGCGGCCCGGGCGACGGCGGACTGCTGCCCGCCCGCGGAGGCGGCGTCGACCGTGCCGCCCGTCGTGGTCGTCGATGCGGTGCTCATGCTGCCTTGCCTTCCTGGACGGGACCGCCGGCGGTGCGGGCGTAGGCGCGCTCGACCTCTTCGCGCAGGGTGTCCCAGATCATGTGCTGGAGTTCGAGGAAGCGCGGCTCGAAGCGGATCTCCTGGACGGAGCCGCGGGGGCGCGGCAGGTCGATGTCGTAGACCGCCTTGACCGTGCCGGGGCTGGAGGTCATGACGACCACCTTGTCGGCGAGCGCGACGGCCTCGTCCAGGTCGTGGGTGATGAAGAGGACCGCGGGGCGGCTCTGCTCCCACAGGCCCAGCAGCTCGTTCGACATGATCGCCTTGGTCTGCACGTCCAGGGCGCCGAACGGCTCGTCCATCATCAGGATCTTCGGCTCGTTGATCAGCGCGGCGGCCATGGCGACGCGCTTGCGCATCCCGCCCGAGAGCTGGTGCGGGTAGCGGTCCTCGAAGCCGGCCAGGCCGACCCGGCGCAGCCAGTCCCGGGCGCGGGTCTGCGCCTCGCTCCTGCTCGCGCCCTTGAAGACCGGGCCGAGGGCGACGTTCGCCAGCACCGTCTTCCAGGGCAGCAGCGCGTCCGCCTGGAACATGAAGCTGACGCCGTCGGTGATGCCGTCGACGACCTCGCCGCCGACCCTGACCGTGCCCTCGCTCGGCCGGTCCAGCCCGGAGACCATGCCGAGCGTCGTCGACTTGCCGCAGCCGGTCGGTCCGACGACCGCGCAGAACTGGCCGGGTTCGACGCTGAACGACACGTCCTTGATCGCGGTGAAGACCTCACCGCGAGGCGTCAGAAAGCGCTTGGTGACGCCTTCGATCTCGATTCGGCCATTGTTCGCTTCGGCCATGGGACCCGCTCCTTCCACACCCCCGGTTCGAGGTATTGAGAAGGTAGGAGCGGGTCCCGTGTTACGTCTCTGTTTCCCTGGTTGTCAGTCGTTGGCCGCGTAAAAGGCCGTTCTGCTCCTTCTGCTCAGCCCTTCACCGAGCCGGCCAGCAGGCCCCGGACGAAGTAGCGCTGGAGCGAGAAGAAGACGATGAGCGGGATCACCACGGAGACGAAGGCGCCCGCCGTCAGGATCTCCCAGTGGTCGCCGAAGGAGCCGGACAGCTGCGCCAGACGCGAGGGCATCGGCGCGGACTCCGGCGCGCCGCCGGTGAAGGTGAGGCCGACGAGCAGGTCGTTCCAGACCCACAGGAACTGGAAGATGGCGAACGAGGCCAGCGCCGGTGTGGCCAGCGGCAGGACGACGGAGCGGAACACCCGGAAATGGCTGGCGCCGTCCACGCGCGCCGCCTCGATGAGGTCGCGCGGCAGTTGCGCGATGAAGTTGTGCAGCAGGAAGACGGCGAGCGGCAGCGCGAACATCGTGTGGGCGATCCACACCGGCGCGTAGGTGCCGCCCATTCCGACCGCGGGGAAAACGGTCACCCCGCCGATGTGCGCACCGCCGGAGAAGAGTTGGAGCAGCGGCACCAGCGCCATCTGGAGCGGGACGACCTGGAGTGCGAAGAAGACGAAGAAGATCGTGTCGCTGCCCTTGAAGGGAATCCAGGCCAGCACATAGGCGGCCATCGCCGCGATCGCGATCGGGAAGAGCGTCGCCGGGACGGTGATGGCGATCGAGTTCACCAGGTACGGCATCAGCCCGTCGCTGACGCCGAACCCGCCGTTGAACAGCACGTCGTGGTAGTTCGCCAGGGTCAGGTGCGGGTGGGCGAAGAAGTCCCACCAGCCCGTCTGCGCGACGTCCTGCTGCGGTCGCAGCGAGGTGACGAGCAGGCCGAGCGTGGGCACCGTCCAGACCACCGTCACGAGCAGCACCACGGCGCTCGACAGGGGGCTGCTGAGCGCACGCCGGACGCCCGTGCGCGCCGGGGCGCTCCGGGCCGGCTCGGAGCGCTCCCGCTCCGTCCGCGTGAGCAAGGCCATCAGCGGACCTCCCGTTCCTTGCGCAGCATGCGGACGTTGTAGGCGACCAGCGGCACCACCGCCAGGAAGAGCAGGACGGCCAGCGCGCCGGCCCGTCCGTTGTTGAACTCGGTGAAGGCCTGGTTGTACATCTCGTTGGCGAGCACCTGCGTGCCGAAGTTGCCGCCGGTCATGGTCCGGATGATGTCGAACAGCTTGAGCGTCGTGATCATCACCGTGGTCAGCACGACGATGATCGTGCTGCGGATCATCGGGATGGTGACGTTGGCGAACAGCCGCCACCCCTGCGCGCCGTCGAGCACGGCGGCCTCGGTGACGTCCTCCGGGATCGCCTTGATGGCCGCGGACAGCACGACCATGGCGAAGCCGGTCTGCACCCAGATCATGATGATCATGAGCAGGAAGTTGTTCAGCGGGTGCGACAGGATCCAGTTCGGCGGGTTGTGCCAGCCGAGCCAGATGCATATCTGGGAGAGCAGCCCGATCTGCGGCTGCGAGGGGTCACGGTAGTCGTAGACGAACTTCCAGATGATGCTGGCGCCGACGAAGGAGATGGCCATCGGCATGAAGATCAGCGACTTGTAGACCGCCTGCCCACGCAGACGGTCCACGAGCAGCGCGAGCACGAGCCCGAGGGCCGTCGTCAGGATCGGCGCGATGACGATCCACAGCAGGGTGTTGAGCAGCACCTGGTGGATGTCGGAGTCGCCGAAGGCCCAGGTGTAGTTCCCCGCGCCGAGGAACTTGGTGCTGTCCTCGTTGAAGAGGGACAGGTAGATCGTGCGCACCGCCGGGACGACGATCCCGACCAGGAGCAGGAGCACGGCCGGGCCGAGCAGCAGCAGGATCGCCAAACGGCGCGAGAGCCGCCCTCGCGCGAATCCGGCCAGGTAGAACAGCAGGAGCAGCACGCCAAGGAACCCGGCGACGGCGCCGAACATGTTCCCGAGCTTGATCGAAGTATCGCCCCACATAAGCCTTCCGCTCCTACGCGAGTGAGTTCAGGGGCGCGGGGAACTGCGCGAGCAACCACCCTGTGCGACTGGCCCTGTCCGCTCGGCCCGCCACGTGGGTGGGTGGCTTGTCGCGCAGTTCCCCGCGCCCCTGGTTGGCGCAACGGCTCACTGGGGCCAGGCGGCGTCGATGTCGGACGCGGTCTTCTGCACGGACTGGTTCTGCGCGAACCACGCCGTGAAGGACTTCCACTCCTGGCCCGCGCCGATGGCGGCCGGCATCATGTCGGACGCGTCGAAGCGGAAGGTCGCCGAGGGATCCGTCAGGTACTTCGCCGAGAGCTGGTCGATCGGGTCGGTGTAGATGGACTGGTCCACGCCCTCGTTCGCCGAGACCCAGCCGGGCGCCTGCTTGATGCGGCTCTCCGCCCACTCCGTCGTCGACAGGTAGTTCTGCACGGCCTGCACCTCCGGTCGGCTGCTGAACGCCGCCACGAACTCGCCGCCGCCCTCGACCGGGGTCGGGATGGACGGGTTCACCGAGGGGAGCTTGAAGGCCCAGATGTCCCCGTTCGGGCCGACCTTCGTGCCCTTGGGCCACTGCGCCTCGTAGAACGAGGCCTGCTGGAGCATCGAGCACTTGCCGGTGAGGATCGGCGCGCCCGCGTCCTGGAAGGTCGTCGAGGCGATCGACTGGACGTTGCCGATGCCGCCGTTGACCCAGGCGGGATTGTGCATCCAGTTCTGCACGATGTTCATCGCGTCGATGATCTGCGGGTCGGAGAACTTGATCTGGTGGCTGACCCACTTGTCGTAGACGTCACCGCCGTACTTGCCGAGGACGACCTCCTCCAGCCAGTCGGTCGCCGGCCAGCCCGTCGCCGTGCCGGAGCCGATGCCGCCGCACCACGGCTTGTTCTTGCCCGCCTTGGCGATCTTGTCGCTGAGGGCCATCAGGTCGGACCACGTCGTCGGCACGGTGTAGCCGGCCGCGGCGAACGCCTTCGGCGAGTACCACACCAGCGACTTCATGTTCGCGCTCATCGGAGCCGCGTAGAAGGTGCCGTCGACCGACCCGTAGGACTTCCAGATCGGGCTCCACTTGTTCTCGTTCGTGACCGTCTGCGCCGGCGGCTTGACCACCTTGCCGGTCTTGACCATCTGCTGGAGCAGGCCGGGCTGCGGGATGATCGCCAGGTCGGGCGCATTGCCGCCGCTGACGCGGACCGGAAGTTGGGACTCGAAGTCGTTGGAGCCCACGTACGAGATCTTGATCCCGGTGCACGAGCTGAACTTCGCCCAGGAGCGCTCCAGCGCGTCCGACTCGGGGCTGAGGATGGAGGCGAACATGGTGACCGTCGTGCCCGAGTGGCCCGCGTAGGCCTGGAAGGCGGCGCAGTCACCGGTCAGAGTAGGCGTGGCGGAGGCGGAACCTCCACCGCTGCTGGAGGAGTTGGAACAGCCCGCGAGCAGGGTGAGCGCGGCGGCCGCCCCCACCGCGAGGGCGCGGCGTCCGGACAGGGTCGTTCCTTGCATTGCGTGCCTCCAAGAGGGTGGACCGGGTGCGCGCCGTGCAGTGAGAGCCGTGCAGTTGAGCCGTGCTGTGCGTTGGTCGTGCAAGGTCTTGCAGAGACAGGACCATAACCTGACGGCAACATCTGGCCAAGGGGTCGTGCTGCGTTCAGATCTTGACTGCAATCAGATTGTGGCCGCACTCAAGCCGAAGGGCCCACGGCTTGCGCCGTGAGCCCCCCGAACGTGTTACCTGTTACTTCCGCCGATCGCTCAGCGCATCGACCCGGTCCGCAGCAGCGTGCGGATGACCCGCATCGCGACGCTGAGGTTGGCCAGGTCGTACGACTCCGACGTCCTTATGTCGTCGAGCGTGGTCTTGGCGCGGTTGACCAGCGTCGCGTTGGCCTCGGCCCAGGCCTGGAACCGCTGCTCCGGCGTCGCCCCCGGCTCGCCGTGCCCCAGCAGGTCCGCGGTGAGCGTGGCGTGGGCCGCGAAGAGGTCCTCGCGGATCGCCGCGCGGGCCATCGACTGCCAGCGGTCCGTACGCGGCAGCTCGATGATCCGGTCCAGCAGCTCGGTGATCTGCAGGCGCGAGCCGAGGTCGTAGTAGACCTCCGCGACCTCCAGCACGTCGGCGCCGTTCCGGTCGGCCACCTCGATGATGTCGAGCGACGGGAACGCCGACGACAGTCCGGCGCACTTGACCGCCAGCTCCTCCGGCACCCCGGCCTCGAGCAGCTCGTCCCGCACGCCCTCGAACCACTCCAGGTCCGAGCCGCGGACCAGCTCCGGCACCTTGCTCCAGACCAGGTTGGCCCGCTCGCGGAAGACCGCGATGGTCTCGGCGATGTCGAGCGGCTGGCGCCGGTTGTTGAGCAGCCAGCGGGTGGCGCGCTCGACCAGGCGGCGGGCGTGCAGGCGCATCCGCGTCTGGATCTCGGCCGACACCTTGTTGTCCAGCGCCTCGATGGCCTGCCAGATGCCCTTGAGGTCGAAGATCGCGCGGGCCGCGGTGTGCGAGCGCACGACCTCCTCGTAGGTGGCGCCCGTCTCCTCGCGCAGGCGGAAGGCGAAGGTCATGCCGCCGCGGTTGATGGTCTCGTTGACCACGACCGTGGTGATGATCTCCCGGCGCAGCGCGTGCGCGTCGATCTGGCTCTCGAACTTCTCCTGGAGCTGCGGCGGGAAGTACCGGTGCAGCTTGCCGCGCAGGTACGGGTCGTCCGGCAGGTCCGAGGCGAGGATCTCGTCGGCCAGGGTGATCTTCGTGTAGGCGAGGAGCACCGCCAGCTCGGGCTGGGTCAGGCCGCGCCCGGCCGCCGCGCGCTCGCGCATCTGCGGGCCGGACGGCAGGAACTCCAGCGCCCGGTTGAGGTGGCCCTCGCTGACGAGCCTGCGCATCAGGCGCTGGTGCACGTTGACCATGCTGGGCGCCTGGGCGACCGCGTTGGCCAGCGCCACGTTCTGCGCGTAGTTGTTCACCAGGACCTGCGAGCCGACCTCGTCGGTCATCTCGGCCAGCAGCGCGTTGCGCTGCTTGACCGTCATGTCGCCGTCGGTCACCACCTGGTTGAGCAGGATCTTGATGTTGACCTCGTGGTCCGAGGTGTCCACGCCCGCCGAGTTGTCGATGGCGTCGGTGTTGACCTTGCCGCCGGCGCCGCTGTTGCCCAGGGTCGCGAACTCGATCCGGCCGAGCTGGGTCGCGCCCAGGTTGCCGCCCTCGCCGAAGACCTTGACCCGCAGCTCGCCGCCGTTGACGCGGATCGCGTCGTTGGCCTTGTCGCCGACCTCGGTGTTGTTCTCCGACGCGGCCTTGACGTAGGTGCCGATGCCGCCGTTCCACAGCAGGTCGACCGGCGAGAGCAGGATCGCCTTCATCAGCTCGGCCGGGGTCAGCCGGGAGACGCCCGCCTCGATGCCCAGCGCCTCGCGCATCTGCGGGGTGATGCTGATCGACTTGGCGCTGCGCGGGAAGACGCCGCCACCGGCCGAGACCAGCTCGGTGTTGTAGTCCTCCCAGGAGCTGCGCGGCAGGTCGAACATCCGCTTGCGCTCGGCGAAGGAGGTCGCCGCGTCCGGGTTCGGGTCCACGAAGATGTGGCGGTGGTCGAAGGCGGCCACCAGACGGATGTGCTCGCTCAGCAGCATGCCGTTGCCGAAGACGTCACCGGACATGTCGCCGATGCCGACGACCGTGAAGTCCTCGTTCTGGGTGTCGTGGCCCAGCTCGCGGAAGTGGCGCTTGACCGACTCCCACGCGCCGCGGGCGGTGATGCCCATGCCCTTGTGGTCGTAGCCGGCCGAGCCGCCGGAGGCGAAGGCGTCGCCCAGCCAGAAGCCGTAGTCGTTCGCCACGCCGTTGGCGATGTCGGAGAAGGTCGCGGTGCCCTTGTCGGCGGCGACCACCAGGTAGGTGTCGTCACCGTCGTGGCGGACCACGTCCTTGGGCGGCACGACCTCGCCGGCGACCAGGTTGTCGGTGATGTCGAGCAGACCGGAGATGAAGGTCTTGTAGGAGGAGATGCCCTCGTCCAGCCAGGCCTGGCGGTCCGCCTGCGGGTCCGGCAGCTGCTTGGCGAAGAAGCCGCCCTTGGAGCCGACCGGCACGATGACGGTGTTCTTCACCATCTGCGCCTTGACCAGGCCGAGGATCTCGGTGCGGAAGTCCTCACGGCGGTCGGACCAGCGCAGACCGCCTCGGGCCACCTTGCCGAAGCGCAGGTGCACACCCTCGACCTGCGGCGAGTAGACCCAGATCTCGTAGGCGGGGCGCGGGGCCGGCAGGTCCGGGATGGCCTGCGGGTCGAACTTCATCGACACGTAGGCGTGCGGCTCGCCGCTCTCGTCGCGCTGGAAGAAGTTGGTGCGCAGGGTGGCCCGGATCAGCGACAGGAAGGAGCGCAGGATGCGGTCCTCGTCGAGGCTGACGACCTGGTCGAGCGCGAAGTCCAGCTCCTCCAGCAGGCCCTCGGTCAGCTCGGCGGCGCTGTGCGTGTGCGCAGGCGACAGCCGGGCCTCGAAGAGGTTCACCAGCAGGCGGGTGACGTGGACGTTGCCCAGGAGCGCGTCCTCCATGTAGTCCTGCGAGAAGGCCACACCGGCCTGGCGCAGGTACTTGGCGTAGGCGCGCAGCACCATGGCCTGACGCCAGGTCAGGGCGGAACGCAGCACCAGGGAGTTGAAGCCGTCGTTCTCGGCCTTGCCGGTCCAGACGGCGGCGAAGGTCTCCTGGAAGCGCTCGCGGCTCTCGTCGGTGATGGTGTCGGCGACCTCGGGGCGCAGCTTCAGGCCGAAGTCGTAGACCCAGGCGACCGTGCCGTCGGTGCGGCGCAGCTCGTAGGGGTGCTCGTCGAGCACCTCGACGCCCAGGCGGGACAGGACCGGCAGCACCTCGGTGAGGGAGACCGAGCCGCCCTCCCAGTAGATCTTGAAGCGGCGCTCGTCGCTCTCGGCGTCGACCGGCTGGTAGAGGTTCAGCCGGAAGTCGCCGGCGCCGCTGAGCGACTCCAGCTGGCGCAGGTCGGCGACGCCGGTGGCCGGGGTGAAGTCGGCGCGGTAGCCGTCGGGGAAGGCGTTGTTGTAGCGGCGCGACGCCTCGGCGGCGCGCTCCTCGCCGCACTCGCGGACCAGCACCTCGTTGAAGCCGTCCGCCCAGGAGCGGGCGGTCTCGGCCAGCTTGGCCTCCAGCCGCTCGACGTCCTGCTCGGTCAGGTGCGGCAGCTCGGTGCCGGCCGGAACGCGGATGACGAAGTGCAGGCGGGCCAGGACCGACTCGGTGTTCCACGCGGTGTAGTCGATCGCGGAGCCGCCGAGCTCCTGCATCAGCTGGTCCATCAGACGCAGCCGGACGCGGGTGGTGTAGCGGTCACGCGGCAGGTAGACCAGCGCGGAGAAGTAGCGGCCGTACTCGTCCTGACGCAGGAACAGGCGCAGCTTGCGGCGCTCCTGGAGGTACAGCACCGAGTGGGCGATGGAGAGCAGCTCGTCGACCGGGGTCTGGAAGAGCTCGTCGCGCGGGTAGGTCTCCAGGATCTGGACCAGGTCGCGGCCGTCGTGGCTCTCGGCGCTGAAGCCCGACGCGTCCAGCACCTCCTTCACCTTGCGGCGGGCGACCGGGACCCGGTTGACCGACTCGGTGTAGGCGGCGGCGGACAGCAGGCCGAGGAAGCGGCGCTCGCCGATGACGTTGCCCTCGGCGTCGAACTTCTTGATGCCGACGTAGTCCAGGTACGAGGGGCGGTGCACGGTGGCGCGGCTGTTGGCCTTGGTCAGCACCAGCAGCTTCTTCTCGCGGGCCTTGGCGCGGGCCGGCGCGGTCAGGCGGCCGAAGGAGGAGGAGTCGCCGGCCTTCGGGTCGGAGCGCAGGATGCCGAGGCCGGTGCCGGCGACGGCGTGCAGCGCGTCCTCGCCGTCCGGGGTCTGCACCAGGTCGTACTCGCGGTAGCCGAGGAAGGTGAAGTGGTCGTCGGCGAGCCAGCGCAGCAGGTCCCAGGTCTCCGCGACCTCCTGCTCGCCGAGGCCGGCCGGCGGGGCTTCGCGCAGCTCGTCGGAGAGGCGCAGCGCGGACTCGCGCATCTTGCCCCAGTCCTCGACGACCTCGCGCACGTCGCCGAGGACGCGGCGCAGGTCGGACTCGATGGCGCGCAGGTCGTCGCGGTCGGTCTCGCGGTCGATCTCGATGTGCATCCAGGACTCGACCAGCGAGTCGGCGGGACGCTTCTTGTCGCAGGCGTCCATGTCGAGGATCTCGATGAGCTTGCCGGTGATGTCGCGGCGGACGACCATCTGCGGGTGGATCACCACGTGGATGCCGCGGTCCTGGCGGGTCAGCTCGTTGGTGACCGAGTCGACCAGGAAGGGCATGTCGTCGGTGACGATCTCCACCACGGTGTGACCGCAGGACCAGCTGTTCTCCTCGACGGTCGGGGTGTAGACCCGGACCTCGACGGCGCCCTGCGGGCGCTTGCCGGCGAGTCGGTGGTGGGAGGCCGCCGCACCGTAGACGTCGACCGGGTCGCGGTCGAGGAGGTCCTCGGGGGCCGTGTGCAGGTAGTAGTGCTTCAGGTACGAGGCAAGGGCGCCTTTGCCGAGCGCCTCCCCCTGAGCCGCCTTGCTGAGCAGTTCGGCCTTAGCTGCGTCCAGCTGGGTCTGCATGACTATCTGGCTCCTGTCGCGCGCCGTTGCGTGACCTGGTGGGTGCGGTTGCATGGATCTGCATGGAGTTGCGCATGATCCACCTGGTCTGTCCCTATCCTCCCTCATTGCGAGGGATGGTCGGTCCGGCCCCGGTGGTTCCGGTCGAGCCTAACTTGGGTAGGAGACCGTGTCCCGGGCCGATTCGGTGCACTGCGTCAGGATCTTTGGTACCGGCTGTACGACTTGTCCAAGGGGAATACCCTGTTCCTTCACTCGAGCCCCGGAGCCTTCACCCCATGTGGGGATAGCGGTGGTCGGTCGGGGGCAGGAACGTCTCCTTGATCGAACGCGTGGACGTCCACCGCAGCAGGTTCTGCACGGCGCCCGCCTTGTCGTTCGTCCCCGAGGCCCGGCCCCCGCCGAAGGGCTGCTGCCCGACGACCGCGCCGGTCGGCTTGTCGTTGACGTAGAAGTTGCCCGCGGCGAACCGCAGCCGGTCGGTGGCCCGTGCGATCGCGGCACGGTCCTGGGCGACGACCGCGCCGGTCAGCGCGTAGGGCGCGGTGTCGTCGACCAGGTCCAGGGTCTGCTCCCACCGCGCGTCGTCGTAGACGTGGACGGCGAGCACCGGGCCGAACAGCTCGGTGGAGAAGATCTCCTGCCGCGGATCGGTCCCGGTCACCACGGTGGGCTCGACGAAGTATCCGATGGCGTCGTCGCTGTGCCCGCCGACGACGATGTCCAGGCTGTGCACGTCCCGGGCGCGGGCGATCGCGCGGACGTTCCTGGCATAGGCACGCTCGTCGATCAGCGCCCCCATGAAGTTGGACAGATCGGACACATCGCCGACGGGCAGGGCCCGTACCTCGTCGAGGAACTCGCCCTTCATCGCCTGCCAGACGCTGCGCGGGACGTACGCGCGGGACGCCGCCGAGCACTTCTGGCCCTGGTACTCGAAGGCGCCCCGGATCAGCGCCGTCCGCAGCACCGCCGGATCCGCGCTCGGATGGGCGAGGACGAAGTCCTTGCCGCCGGTCTCGCCGACCAGGCGCGGGTAGCTCGCATAGCGGCCGATGTTCTGCCCCACCCGCCCCCACAGCGCCTGGAACGTCGCGGTCGAGCCGGTGAAGTGGATCCCGGCCAGGGCGCGGTGCGTCAGCGCCACCTCCGAGACCGCCCGCCCGTCCCCGGTCACCATGTTGATCACCCCGGGCGGCAGGCCCGCGGCCTCCAGCACCCGCATCACGTACCAGGCCGAGAGCGTCTGCGTCGGCGACGGCTTCCACACCACCGTGTTGCCCATCAGCGCCGGGGCGGTCGGCAGGTTGCCCGCGATGGCGGTGAAGTTGAACGGCGTGATCGCGCAGACGAAGCCCTCCAGCGGACGGTGGTCCGCCCGGTTCCACACCCCGGGGCCGCTGACCGGCTGCTCGGCCAGGATCCGACGGGCGAAGTGCACGTTCCAGCGCCAGAAGTCCACCAGCTCGCAGGGCGCGTCGATCTCGGCCTGCTGCGCCGTCTTGGACTGCCCGAGCATCGTCGCCGCGGCGACCGTCTCCCGGTACGGACCGGCCAGCAGCTCCGCCGCCTTGAGGAAGACCGCCGCCCGGTCGTCGAACGAGAGCGCGCGCCAGGCCGGGGCGGCCTTCAGCGCCGCCTCCACCGCCTGCCCCACGTCCTCGGCCGTGGCGTTCCCGAGCACACCCAGCCGCGCCGAGTGATGGTGCGGCTGCACGACGTCGATCCGCTCGCCGCCGCCCAGGCGCTGGGCGCCGCCGACCGTCATCGTCAGCGGCGCGTCCGTGGCCTTGGCCAGCTCCGCCAGCCGCGCCTCCAGCCGGACCCGCTCGGGACTGCCGGGGCCGTAGGAGTGGACCGGTTCGTTCAGCGGCTCCGGAACGCGGGTGATCCCGTCGATTCGGCCGGGTCCGTCCATTTCTGACATAGAGTCATCATGCGACCAGCTGCTCCGCGAGCTGGACAGCCTCGGCCAGAGTGTCGGCCACCGGCACCCCGATGCGCGACAGTCCGCGCCGCGAACCGGCCCCGCCGGTGTACAGCACCGACCGCACGCCCGCCTCGGCGGCGGCCGCGGCGTCGTCCGGCACGTCGCCGATCAGCACCGTACGGGCCGGATCCACCGCGTCGCCCAGCGCGACCAGATGGCGCACCAGATACTGGCCCTTGCCCGTCAACCCCGAATCGCCGTCCCGGCCGTCGACCCGGCGGAAGTGCCCGTCGATCCCGAAGCTGCGCACGAGCGGCACCAGCTCCTCGTGCCCGTACATCGACAGCAGCGACTGCGACCGCCCCGAGGCGAGCAGCTCCAGCGCGCCGGCGGTCAGCCCGCAGGACTCGCGCAGTGTGATGTAGTGCGCGTTGAAGGCCGCGTCCATCCGCGCCCACTCCTGCGGCGAGGGCATCCGCCCGAGCCGGTCGGCGTAGCAGTCGATGACCGGTATCCGGTACCACTCGCGGTACTCCTCCACCGTCATCGGCGGCAGCCCGAGCTCGCCGAAGGCGGCGTTGCTCGCGTCGACGACCGCCGAGATGTCGTCGAAGAGGGTGCCGTTCCAGTCCCAGACGATGTGTGGTGCGCGCATGAGCAGGACGCTATCGGGCCGGTCTGACAATCACGGCAACAGCCCGGGAATCTCCTGCGTCGCGAACCAGAGCAGCTCGTGGTCCTCGGCGCCGTCGACGGTGAAGCGCGCGTCCTCGTCCCCCGCGTCGGCCGCGGCCAGCGCGATCGCGGCGGCGGCGATGTCCTCCAGCACGTCGGCGTCGTCCGCGTCGGCGTGCACGGACGCCGCCTTCGCCAGCCGCAGCGGCTCGTTCAGCCGGATCGCGCCCAGCGCGGCGGCCTCCTCGTGCTCGGCCTGCACGTTCAGCGCGACCGCGCCGTCCGGCACGTCCGCCGCCACGACCACCCGGCGCCGCGGCGCGTCCGGCTCCTCGGCCAGCATCCGCAGCGAGGCCAGCGCGGCGCGGACCAGCGCGGCGTACTCCAGCTCCTCGATGTCGTCGCTGAGGTACCACTCGCGCAGCGCCGGCGTGACGGCATAGGCCCGCAACGGCGGCGGCGCGACGGCGCCGTCGGCATGAGCCTTGGCAAGACCGGTCAGGGTGAGGGGCACGTAGACGCGCATGCGCTCAGGATAAGGCGTCAACGCGACCCGGCGACGCCGGTCGCTCAACGTAATCGATCGAGTGGCATTCCGTCGCTCTACGTGACCGCAGCCCGGCGGGCCCACGGTCCATCGCCACAGCTCAGGGCATGTTTTTCACTCGGATAAGTGATTCTCCCAGGGTCACCACGGCCGCCGCGAAGATCCTTGTTCGCCACCATCCGTCACCGATACACGTCTGCCATGACGACGCACACCGGCAACGTTCGCATCGGCCGCCTCCACGGTGTCGGCGCCAGGCGCAGGCCCACGCCGTGCACGACACCCCAGAACCCGCTGGCCCGCGCCTACGCGCAGCGGCTGCTGGAGGTTCTCACGGGCATGCGCCCCCAGGAGCAGTTGCTGGCCTTCGCGACCGAGGACGTCTACGACCGGGTCCGCACCCTGCGGGCCCTCGGCTGCCTCCGCGCGGACGGCTCCCGCCCGCTGCTGCAACGGGTCTTCGACTCCGCGCCACGACACGACGCCCTGGAGGTCACCGCCCTCGTCCGCATCGGCGCCCGGACCGAGACCCTCGCCTTCCGGCTCGAGTGCCGTGCCCTGAGGCGCAGTCAGAACGTGACCTGGCGCTTCACCGCACTGGAGTCACGCTGGTGAGTTGCACGACCAAGGGGCGCGGGGCTGTGCCGATCGGCGGCTCCGCCGCGTGGCGCGACAAGCCACCCGGTGTGGTGACCCGCCGCTCGAGCAGGGCCGTCCGCACCGGGTGGTTGCTCGCGCCCACGCTGGGGGCACCTCCCGGCCGAAGGCTGGGGGAGGAGCCGCATGTCAGCAGCGCCCCGCGCCCCTGGGGGTCACTTCTTGCGGCGACGGCCGCCCTTGGCGGCCTTGCGGCGCTCGGCGCGGGTCAGGCCGTCGCCGTCCTCGGGCTCGTCCTCGAGGTCCGTCGTGATGTCCGTCTCGACGATGCCGTCGGCCGTGTCGATCGTGGGCGCCTTGTAGTGCAGGCGGTCCGGACGCTGCGGGGCGTCCAGGCCCTTCGCGCGGATCTCCGGGGCCGGCACCGCGTCCGCGACCGGGACCTCCTCCACCTGCTGCTCGACCTGGACCTCCAGGTTGAACAGGTAGGAGACGGACTCCTCCTTGATCCCGTCCATCATCGCGTTGAACATGTCGAAGCCCTCACGCTGGTACTCCACCAGCGGGTCGCGCTGCGCGAGAGCGCGCATGCCGATGCCCTCCTGGAGGTAGTCCATCTCGTAGAGGTGCTCGCGCCAGCGACGGTCCAGGACCGACAGCACGACCCGGCGCTCCAGCTCGCGCATCACCGTGTCGCCGAGCTGCTCCTCGCGCTCGACGTAGCGGCCGTGCACGTCCTCCTTGACCGCCTCGGCCAGCAGCTCCGAGGTGATGCCGCTGCGGTCGCCGGCCTCGTCCTCGAGGTCCTCGACCTTGAGGGTGATCGGGTACAGCTGCGCCCACGCGGTCCACAGCTTGTCCCAGTCCCACTCCTCGGCGAAGCCGTCGGCCGTGGCGTCGCGGACGTACGCGTCGACGGTGTCGTCGATGAAGTGGTCGATCTGCTCGTGCAGGTCCTCGCCCTCGAGCACGCGGCGGCGCTCGCCGTAGATGACCTCACGCTGGCGGTTGAGGACCTCGTCGTACTTGAGGACGTTCTTGCGGATCTCGAAGTTCTGCTGCTCGACCTGGGTCTGCGCGGAGGCGATGGCGCGCGTCACCATCTTCGACTCGATCGGCACGTCCTCGGGCACGTTGGCCATCGACAGGACGCGCTCGACCATGCCGGCCTTGAACAGGCGCATCAGGTCGTCGCCCAGCGACAGGTAGAAGCGGGACTCGCCCGGGTCGCCCTGACGGCCGGAACGACCGCGCAGCTGGTTGTCGATGCGGCGGGACTCGTGGCGCTCGGTGCCGAGCACGTACAGGCCGCCGAGGTCCTGGACCTCCTGCTGCTCGGCCTTGACGGCGTCCTTGGCCTTGTCGAGGGCGCTGCCCCACGCGGCCTCGTACTCCTCGGGGGTGTCCACCGGGGAGAGACCGCGCTGCGCCAGCTCGGCCGCGGCCAGGTGCTCGGGGTTGCCGCCGAGCATGATGTCGGTGCCACGGCCGGCCATGTTGGTGGCCACGGTGACCGAGCCCTTGCGGCCGGCCTGCGCGACGACCTGCGCCTCGCGCTCGTGGTTCTTCGCGTTGAGCACCTCGTGCGGGACGCCGCGCTTGCGCAGCTCCTGGGAGAGGTACTCGGACTTCTCGACCGAGGTGGTGCCGACCAGGACCGGCTGGCCCTTCTCGTGGCGCACCACGATGTCGTCGACGACGGCGGCGAACTTGGCCGGCTCGGACTTGTAGATCAGGTCCGGCTGGTCGAGGCGCAGCGGCGTCTTGTTGGTCGGGATCGGGACCACGCCGAGCTTGTAGATCTGGTGGAACTCCGCCGCCTCGGTGGTGGCGGTACCGGTCATGCCGGAGAGCTTGCTGTAGAGGCGGAAGAAGTTCTGCAAGGTGATGGTGGCCAGGGTCTGGTTCTCGTTCTGGACCTCCACCCCCTCCTTGGCCTCGATCGCCTGGTGCATGCCCTCGTTGTAGCGGCGACCGGCGAGGATACGGCCGGTGTGCTCGTCGACGATCATGACTTCGCCGTTCATGACGACGTAGTCCTTGTCCGCCTTGTAGAGCTCCTTCGCCTTGATGGCGTTGTTCAGGAAGCCGACCAGCGGGGTGTTCGAGACGTCGTAGAGGTTGTCGATGCCGAGGTAGTCCTCGACCCGGGTGACACCGGCCTCCAGGATGCCGACGGTGCGCTTCTTCTCGTCGACCTCGTAGTCGCGGTCGATCTTCAGGCGCTGCACCATCTTGGCGAAGTCGCCGTACCACTTGGTGGCGGAGTCGGCCGGACCCGAGATGATCAGCGGGGTACGGGCCTCGTCGATGAGGATCGAGTCGACCTCGTCGACGATCGCGAAGTTGTGGCCGCGCTGCACCAGCTCGTCCTTCGACCACGCCATGTTGTCGCGCAGGTAGTCGAAGCCGAACTCGTTGTTGGTGCCGTACGTGATGTCGCAGCTGTACTGCTGGCGGCGCTCGGCCGGCGACATGTTCGCCAGGATGCAGCCGACCTCGAGACCGAGGAAGCGGTGGACGCGGCCCATCCACTCCGAGTCGCGCTCGGCCAGGTAGTCGTTGGTGGTGATCAGGTGCACACCGTCGCCGGACAGCGCGTTCAGGTAGGCCGGGAGCGTGCCGACGAGGGTCTTGCCCTCACCGGTGCGCATCTCTGCGACGTACCCGAGGTGGAGCGCCGCGCCGCCCATCAGCTGCACGTCGTAGTGACGCTGGCCGAGGGTGCGCTTGGCGGCCTCGCGCACGGTGGCGAAGGCCTCGGGGAGGATGTCGTCCAGCGTCTCGCCGTCGGCCAGGCGCTCCCGGAACTCGTCGGTCAGCGCACGGAGCTCGGCGTCCGTGAGGTTGACGAAGTCCTCTTCGATGGAGTTGACCTGTTCTGCGATCTTCGTGAGCTTGCGAAGGATCTTTCCTTCGCCTGCACGCAGGATCTTGTCGAAGACGGACACGTGGGCTGGCTCCTTGCCTGGATGGACCGGGCGACTGTATCGGGCACCTTGCTCGCGGTGGTAACGAATAGGCCACCGCGAGCCCATCGTATGCGAGGAGCCCGTGCTGCCGGGAGGTCCGTCAGCACGGGGCATGGTGTCGTCCGCACGAGTGGCATTCTTTTTGCGTCGACAGCGGTCGAAATCGGACAGCGGAAATCCCGCCTCAGCAAGTCTGCCGCCATGCGTCCAGTTCCAGGTGCTTACGGATGGCACTGATTCCCAGCCCCCGCGTCTGCGCGCAGAACGCCGACGTCGGCACGGCGTACTCGGCGTCGAAGACGGGCCGGCCGGCCTTCACGAAAGCGGTCAGCGCCGCGCACGTGCGCAGTTCGGCGCACTGCTCGTCCACCCCGTAGTCGAAGTCCGGCCGGAGCGCGGCCACCTGGTCGAAGTCGTTCTTCAACCCCACGGCCAGGCCGCGCTGGTGGGCGAGCCGGGCGACCGCGCGGTCGAAGGCGAGCTGGTCGGCGGCGGTGAGCGGAAAGCCGGTGTCGTTCTCGTAGCCGTCCATGTTGTCCGGCTCGACTCCGTCGAAGCCCTTCGTGCGGCACTCGTCGAGGCGGTGGGCCAGCAGCGGCGTCAACAGGTCGAGCCGCCGGACGTCCAGCCACCGTTCGTCGGGCCAGCCGTCGAGGGGCCTGCCGAGCAACTCCTTCGGGTAGTTTCCGGCGTCCGGCCGATACGGCTCCCAGCTCCCGGCGTTGACGTAGCAGATGACCCGACGTCCGGAGCGGTGCAGGGCGGCGACGACGGAGGCCGCGTTGTCGTCGGCGTCGATGTCGTAGACGTCGGCCCGGACGGAGGTGTCGACGGGCGTGGTCAGCTGCCACTGCCAGCTCAGCCCTGCCCGCGGCCGCCACCACGCGTCGGCGGCGTCGGACCCTGCGGGTCCGGTCAAGGCGGAGGCGGAGCGGGAGGGGACCGTCGCCGGTCCGCCCGCACAGGCGGTGAGCATCGCCCCGAGCAGGGCGGTTGCGATCATCTTGGCCCGCATTCTTTTCATGTACTTCTTTCTTTGCCTCGTCACCGGTGCCGGGTGGCGGCGGCGACGGCGAGCGCGGCCAGGGTGAACAGCGCCGTCGCCGCGACGACGCCCACCCAAGCCTGCGCCGTTCCCGCGTCGACCCCCGCCAGCCGCGCCGCGACCAGCGCGAGCGCCGCCGCGGACGCCCCGAGCGCGGCCCGGCCGAGCAAGCCGAGGGACTGGAGCAGTTGCGCGCTCCAGATCGCCGCGGCCAGGGCCGTCAGGCTGCCCACGCCCGGCCCCGAGGTCCCCGACCAGCACTGCTCGGCGATCCACGCGAGCGCGGCGACCAGCAGCAGGTAGCCGCCGAGGCATCGCAGCAGCGCGCCGAGGACCAGCCCGTGGAACTCCCGCGCGGCCCCGGCCCGGCCCAGAGCCAGCTCCATCGCCCCGCGGCAGCGCGCCAGGAACCACTCCGCACCGCCCATGCTGAGCGTCAGGGCCACCGTCGTCGGCCCGACGTCCGCGAGCGTCAGCACGGCGACCGCCAGACCGAACACCCCCGCCTGGCCCGCGTCCCGCCACAGGGACGGCTCCCCGGGCTTCCCCGCGCCGGTCCACGGTTCGGCGCGCCCCGTCTCGCGCCAGCCCGCCCGGACCGTCAACACCAGGGCGAGCAGGACGAGAAGCGCACCGAGCGGCCCCGGCGGGCCCGGCAGGCCCACCGGCCGGGCGACCAGCAGCCACAGCGCGCCGCACGCGACCGGCGTGAGCGCACCGACGAGCGCGCGTTCGCGGCCGAGGACCAGCAACGCGGTCGCCGAGGCGAAGTACAGCCCCTGCCCGAGCGCGTAGCCGACCGCCGCCGGCGGCGAACCCGACAGCGCGGCCGCGACGGCCGCCACCGGCAGGCAGAGCGCCACGCCCGCCGCGCCGCCCCGGGCCAGACACCCCGCCGCGGCGACCGACTCGCCCCGGCCCAGCCGCAGATAGCCGAGGTGGGCCACCGCCTGGCTCCAGCTCCAGCAGAACAGCAGCGCCGCGCCCGCGCACCACAGCGAGCCGGACGGCGGCCCCGCCAGCACGAAGGCGAGGCCCGGCAGGGCGAACAGGACACCACGCAGCGCACTGCGCGTCGCGGGCACACCCCAGGCGGACGCGCGCGCCGGGCGGCGGGCCAACCGCAGTCGCACCCGCTTGGGCACGGCGCGTGAGACGCGCTGCCCCTTCGGGTGGGCGCGCCGGAACAGCTCCTCCCCCAACTCGAAGGCGTCGCGACGGCCGTAGCGCTGCTGTATCTGACCGTCGCTGAGCCCCTCGGCCTCCAACGCCGCGACCAGCTCCAGCGCGTGCACGGCCCCGGCCGCCACCTCGGCGAAACGCACCGCTATCTCCTCGGCCGGATCCTCCGCGACCGCGTGCCGCACCGCCGTCGGCGGCAACGCCGCGGGCACCGGATCGAGCCGCAACCCCCTTACGAGTTCGACGAACCCGCTCATGCGGCGACCCCGTCGGCGTCCACGGGCACGGCCCTGCTGACCGGAACGGCTTCGGCGCCGATCGCCGCGCAGGCGAGCCGCGCCTCCTTGCCCGCGCCGGACAGTTCCTCGTACAGGGCCCGGTACTGGGCCACCGTGCGCTCCACGGTGAACCGTTCCGTCACCCGGCGTCGTGCGGCGGCGCCCAGGCGGGCGCGGCGTCCCGGATCACGCAGCAGGGCCAGCGTGGCGGTGGCGAGCGCCCCGGGCTCGCGGGCGGGGACGACCAGGCCCGTCTCGCCGACCGCCTCCCGCACCCCGCCCACGTCGGTGGAGACCGTGGCCCGGCCGCAGGCCATCGCCTCGATCAGGCTGAACGGGAAGCCCTCGGAGATGCTGGAGAGCAGCACCACCGAGCCCGCCGCGTAGGCGTCCTTGACCGCGTCGACGCGGCCCTCGAAGACGACGCGGCCGGTGACCCCGAGCTCCTCAGCGAGCGCGTCGAGCCGCGCCCGGTACGCCTCTCCCCCGGCGGGCACACCGCCGAAGAGGCGCAGCCGCACCTGCGGCAGCTCGGCGCGCACCAGCGCGAAGGCGCGCAGCAGCGTCTCCAGGTCCTTGATCGGGTCGATCCGTCCGGCCCAACTGAGCGTCAGCTCCTCGGGCTCGGGACCGGCGACGGGGAACTGCCGCAGATCCACGCCGTTGTAGACGGTGCGGATGCGCCGCGGGTCGCAACCGCCGTGCTCCTCCCAGCGGCGGTTGTACCGGTTGCACGGCGCGACGACGTCGGCGCAGCGGTAGCTCTCGGTGGCGAGCATCCGGTAGAAGCCGAGCAGCAGCGTCTTGACCGGACGGCGGAACGGCGGGTTGCGGAAACCGAGGAAGCGCTCGCGCAGGTAGATGCCGTGCTCGGAGAGGAGCAGCGGCACGCCGTGGAAGCGGCGGGCCGCCAGGGCGGGCAGCGCGGCGAGCCCGCCCGTCGCGACGTGCGCGACGCCGCGCGCGGGCGGCTGGACGGCGAGCGGACGCAGCGCGTGCTCCAGCAGGTCGGTGCCCTCCAGCGCGTCGCGCAGCGTGGGCCGGTCCCTGCTGGTGGCCAGGAACGGCAGCCGCCAGACTCCCTGGAGCGAGCGCAGTGCGCCCTCGGTGCGCAGCGCGGCCGTCAACGAGCCGCCGGTCAGCGCGAATTCGGAGAGCTGGTAGAGCTCGTCGGCGAAGTGGTGCTCGAAGTCCGGATCGAGCAGCGAGAGCAGGAAGCGCTCGTAGCCGGCGAGGAAGCGCCGCAGCGCCCGCCCGCGCGGGGCCCGACCCCCCGGTGTGGGACCCCACAGCGGCACGGTGCTGACCGAGGCGACCTGCCTCGGCAGCGGCCAGACCACCGGCTCCGCGCCCGAGCCGGTGATCCCCAGGACGTGGAAGCGGACGTCGGGCATCCCGTGGACCAACTGGTCGCACCAGGTGCTGACGCCACCGTGGATGTACGGATACGTGCCCTCCGTCAGCATGGTGACCTCAAGCGGCCCCGGGCTGTTCATACGGGCTCGGCCCCCCTCGGGCGTTCGCGGCGGGCCAGGGCCCGGGGCGTTGCGTCCCGGGCCCTGGCTCTGCCGTCTGTGCGACTGGTGATGGCGGTGGTGCTCGACGGCTCTGTCCGTCCGTTCCTTGCCGTTCCTTGCCGTTCCTGCGGTGCCCCGCGATGCCTCGGCTACTTCCGCCCCTGCGGCAGGAGCGCCACCCCGGCCGGGGTGAGCGGCACCTGGCGCGCCACCGACGCGGGCTGGGCCGGCCTGGTCTGCGCCGGGGCGACCGTCGGGGCCGGGGCGGCCTTCGTGCCCGCCGCAGCGGGTGCGGCCGGTGCAGCGGGAGCGGCGGGTGTGCCGGCGGAGGTCAGCGTGAGGGTGACCCCGCTCTGCAGCAGTTTCGGCGACAGCCAGCCGGAGAGCTCGCCCGCGTAGGCGGTGCCGGCGGCCGTCGAGCCGAGGCCCAGCAGGCCCGGCTGGACCGTGCCGTTCGGCATGGTGACCGGGACCTGCACCCCGGACGGGGCCTGCACGGTGACGGTGCCGCCCACGCGGTAGGCCGTGACCTTGCCGGCGGACACCGCCGCCTGCCAGGCCGAGCGCTGCTGGAGCTCGGCTCCGATCGCGGACTCACGCAGGTTGACGAGGGGGGCGTTGGCCGCCATCAGCTGGCCGTAGGTGGCGAACAGGGTGTCCAGCACCGGGTAGAGGATGCGGTCCTCGGCGAGGTTGGACTGGTGGGCGTAGTGCGGATCGGGGTTGTCGCCGAGGATGTGCCCCATGTCGATCCGGGCCTCCAGCGGCACGATGTAGCCGCTGTAGCCCGTCGTCTCGTCCAGCGGGGCGGGCAGACAGGTGGTCGTCGCCGGGTTGGCGGTGCAGGTGCCGCTGCCGCCCTGGGCGGTGGAGGTGTAGAGCCAGTTGTACTCGTCCACCTCGTCGGCGACCTTGCCGGCGTTGTAGTACACGTTCATCGGGAAGCGCGGAACGGTGAGCGCGTTGCCCACGGCCCGCTGGTCGGGCTCGCGGGAGTGGTCGCTGCCCGTCCACTTCACGCCCTCGGCGTTCAGCGCCGGGGCCAGGTTGGGGTTGTCGACGGGCTGCTGCGGCAGCGTCTTCAGCCCCGAGTGCTCTCCGGTGACCAGCTCGGTCCGGTCGACGGAGAGGCCGTGCTGGGTGGCCCAGGCGACGTTCTGGCTGATCGCGCTCTCGATGGTCTGCTCGTCGACCCACGAGACGTTCCCGCTCGCGTCCGTGGTGCAGGACCACGGGACCGTCGCGGTGTTCTGCACGCAGCCCAGGAACGGGTGGTCGTAGGTGTGGTTGACCCAGCGGAACGAGGACTTGTCCTGCAGCAGCGCGTCGGTCAGCGGGTCGTCGACCTTGCCGTTCTGCGTCGCGTCGTCACTGCCGCCGCCGTTGAAGAGGAAGTCGAAGGTGAAGTTGTGCGCCTGCTCCCACTGCACCGCGTAGCTGACGTCGGCCGGGGTCATCCGGATCTCGGAGGCGGCCGGGGTGCCCTGGCAGGCGGAGGCGGCGTCGCCGGGCGTGCACTTCGCCGTGGAGCTCCACCGGTCGTCGGGGAGGAGCACGTCGTCGACGTTCATGGAGAAGTAGTCGCGGTCGAAGCCGAGGTGGATGCCCTGGGTCATCCAGTCGACGATCCCGCGGGCCAGCAGCCGGTACTGCTGCTGGTACTGGTTGTAGTCGAAGGTGAGCACCAGCTCGGAGATCCCGCCGTGGTCGTACTCGCCCGCGAGCACGCCCTGGGCGCCCCCGCCGTTCGGGATCGGCATGGTCACCAGCGGCGTGAACGAGGCGCCGGACGCCTGCGTGGCCAGCGGCGTGGCCAGGTAGCCGTAGCTCTCCGTCACGTTCGGGTCGTTGTCCTCGAAGGGGACGCCGCCCTTGAGGTAGTCGAAGGACCCGCCGAGGCCCGCTGCCGTGACGCTGCCCTGCATGCCGTCGAGCGCCCCGATGAAGCCGGGGTTCGCGGCCCAGTTGAGGCCGACGGCGGGCTGGGCGTAGGTGTAGGCGTCGACCTGGCGGACGCCGAACTGCGCCTCGTAGCCCTGCAGCGCCGCCATCTCGGCCGAACCGGCCGGGAACGGCGCGTTGTTGGGCAGCACGACCGCCTGGTACCGCCCCTCCGCCCGGCCGGAGCCGTCGGTGCCGCTGAGGAACGCGGCGTTGATCACCGGGCGGTTCGCGTCGGTCAGGCTCACCCGCGTGTAGGGCGTGCCGGTGAGATCGAGCTCGTTGACGATCGCGGCCACGGACGGGCCTCCGTCGTCGACCACGAGCACCTTGAGGTCGATGCGCTGCGTGCCGCTCGCCGCCTGCGCCCCGGCCGCCGGCGTCATGCACGCCAGCAGCCCCGCCGCGACGAACGCGGCGGCCCATCGGGTCCTGCGACCCATGTCGTCCCCTCCCGGGCGCGCGCAGGACTGACCGCGCGCGCCGAAGAATCAGAAAAGAAATCGGAAGACGAGGAATCCGAAGGAGTCCCCGAAAGCCCCCACAGGGCAGCTCGATCAGCTGCGGGACCAGGCTAGGAGCGGGGTCTGCCGGGAGGGGGCGCTCACTGATTTCTCCACTCCTGGGCGTGAGATTCGGGACGCGAGTTTGATTCGGGTCACCCGATCCGGTGAGCGGTGCCGCTGACGGTGTCAGTGCTTCGCCCTAGGCTGCGGGCATGGCGACACCTCTCGAGCTCTCCAGTGACCAGGCCCGCCGGATCGCCCTGCGCGCGCAGGGGTTCCTCGGTGCGCCGGACCGCCGCGGCGGGGTGCGCGCGATGCTGCGCAGGCTCGGCTCGGTGCAGTTGGACACCATCTCCGTGCTGGCCCGGTCGCACGAGCTGATCCCCTACGCCCGGCTCGGCGCGGTCGGGCGCGACGCGGTCGAGGCGGCCTACTGGAGCGGCAACCGCTCGTTCGAGTACTGGTCCCATGCCGCCTGCGTGCTGCCGATCGAGGAGTGGCCGCTCTTCGCCTTCCGGCGCCGCGCCTTCCTGAGCCGTGGCCACCGCTGGCACCGCATGGAGGACGCCGAGCGGTCCTGCGCCGAGATCATCGCCAAGCTGCGGGGGGAGGGGCCGCTCACCACCAAGGAGTTGGGCGGCGCCAAGCGGGGCGGCGAGTGGTGGGACTGGTCGGAGTCCAAGATCGCCGTCGAGTGGCTGCTCGACACGGGCGTCGTGGTCTGCGCGGAGCGCCGCGGCTGGCGTCGCGTCTACGCGCTGGCGGAGCAGGCCGTCCCGGCCGGGCTCCTGGAGTCGGAGCCCGCCGACGACGCCTGCCTGCGGCAGTTGGTGTTCCAGTCCGGCCAGGCCCTCGGGGTCGCCACCGAGAAGGACTTGGCCGACTACCACCGGCTGCGGGTCGAGCAGGTCACCGCCGCCCTGCCCGGCTCGGGTCTGACGCCGGTCCGCGTCGCCGGTTGGGAGCGGAACGGCTCGTCCGGGCAGCCGGCGCGGGCCTGGGCGGATCCGGCCGCCCTCGCCGCCGAGCCGCGCGGGCGCCACCGCACCACGCTGCTCTCCCCGTTCGACTCACTGATCTGGGACCGCGCCCGCACCGAGCGGATCTTCGGCTTCACCCACCGCCTGGAGGCCTACACGCCCAAGGACAAGCGCGTGCACGGCTACTTCACCATGCCGCTGCTCGCCGGCGGCCGGCTGGTCGGCCGGGTCGATCCGGCCCGCGAGGGCACGACGCTGGTGGCCCGTCAGGTCTCGCTCACCACGGCCAAGGCCGTCCCCGCTCTCGCCGAGGCGCTGCGCGAGGCCGCGCAGTGGGTCGGCTGCTCGTCCGTGCGCGTCGAACAGCTCCACGACGAGACGCTGCGCGCCCCGCTGGAGAAGCTGCTGGCTGCCTGAGCCGAGCGGATCAGCCTATTTCGAGGATCTTCTCCCGCATCGCGTAGACCACGGCCTCCATGCGGGAGTGGAGCTGCAGCTTCTCCAGGATGTTGCGGACGTGGTTCTTCACGGTGTTCTCGCTGATGAAGAGCTGCTTGGCGATGTCCCGGTTGTTCAGCCCGGTGGCCACCAGCTTGAGCACCTCCATCTCACGGTCCGTCAGCCGGGGTGCGGGCAGCAGCTCCTGCTGGTCGGTCCGCTTCTGGATCATCGATTTGAACTCCGTCAGCAGCTTGGCCGCCATGGAGGGGCTGATCTGCGACTGGCCGTCCGCCACCGCGCGGATCGCCGTGGCCACCTCGTCCGTGGAGATCTCCTTGAGCAGGTAGCCGGTGGCCCCCGCCTTGATCGCCTCGTAGAGGTCGGCCTCCTCGTCGCTGATCGTCAACATGATGATCTTCGTGCTGGGCGCGACCTCCTTGATGGCCGTGCACGCCTCGATGCCGCCGCGGCGCGGCATCCGCACGTCCATCAAGATGATGTCGGGCAGCAGGTCGGCCGCCTTCTCCACAGCCTCGGCGCCGTCTCCGGCCTCGCCGACGACCGCGATGTCCTCCTCCTGGGCCAGGACGATCTCCAGTCCGCGCCGGAACAGCGCGTGGTCGTCCACGACCAGTACCCGGATCGGCTCCACCATCCGGTCCCTCCCCCTCCGTGGGCGGCTTTCAGCGACATGATTCCACGCATTGTGGTGATCGTGATCACGCGCCCGAAGAGGGTTCCCCCGGAAGTGTGCCGGAGGAACCCTCTGTCATGCAGTATTGCCGGTCCTACTCGTGCCGGTGCGCCGTCAGGCGGGCCGTCACTCCTCGACCTTCAGGTGGATCACACCGTAGTCGTAGGCGTGGCGCCGGTAGACCACACTCGGCTGCAGACTGTCGGAGTCCACGAACAGGTAGAAGTCGTGGCCGACCAACTCCATCTCGTACAGCGCCTGGTCCAGCGCCATCGGTGCGGCGGGGTGGGTCTTCTCGCGGACCACCAACGGCCCGTCACCCTCCACCGCCACGGATCCCTGCATCGTCCTCTTGGGCGGGCTCAGCTCCTCGGGCGTCGCCTGCCCCGGCGTGTCCGACAGCGCGGCGGTCGCCTGGGCGACGCTCATCGGCGCCCGGGGCCCCTTGCTGATCCGCCGTCGGTCCGCGGCCTTGCGCAACTGCGCGTCCAACTTCGCGGACGCGAGGTCGAGCGCGGAGTACGGGTCGGAGGAGCTCGCCTCCGCCCTGATCACCGGGCCACGGCTGCGGAGCGTGATCTCCACCTGGTCGGCGTGGTCGGACTGGCGCGGGTTGTGTTCCTTCGAGAGCTCCACGTCGACGCTGATCACCTTGCCGTCGAGCTTGTTGATCCGCTCGAGCTTCTCGGCGACGTGCCTGCGGAACCGCTCCGGAACCTCGGTCTTGCGACCCTTGACGACGATGTCCACGCAGAACTCCGATCCTTCGCGCTTCATGCCCGCGGACCCAGAGGTCCGCAGGGCCCGTCGAGTACGCAGCCCCACCCGCTCGGGGGGTCGGGCGGAACCGCCCCTCTGTCCCCTTCATCCCCAGTCGGAACGGTGGGAACCCCATGGAACAACGGTTCCCTGGAATTCGCCTGCCCGACACGGGACTGAAGTCCCCGAGTCAGGGAGCCATACGTCCTGCCGTCCAAATTCGCCGCGCGCGCGGTCGTTGTACAGCCCCCGCGCGGTGGCTGCCCCCGTTCGGATGAACATCACGTGAATGGCCCTCGTCATCGGGGTGGTCGGGGCACTCTTGGCACTCCTTCCGTGTGTATCTCCGACCGTATCTCTGATCGCGTGAGGAGGCTCCGTGGAACAGTCACCGATTCGCGCCCTCGACGCTGTGCTCGACCTGCTCCTGCCCACCGACTGCGTGGGCTGCGGCAGCCCGCACGCGCAGCTCTGCGCGCCCTGCCGCGTCCAGCTGGAACAGCCAGACCCGAGCCGCGCCAGGCCCGGCCACCCACCGGCCGGCCTGCCCGAGGTCTACGCCGCCCTGCCGTACGGCGGAGCCGTCAGGCAGGCGCTGCTGGCCCACAAGGAACGCGGCGCGATGCGGCTCGCCGCACCGCTCGGCCGCGCGCTCGCACGGGCCGTCCACACGGCGGTCCCCCTGACACCCGCGCCCCACCGGCAAGGCGCGCGCCCCCTGCTGCTGGTGCCGATGCCGTCCACGGCTTCCGCGACCCGCGCCCGCGGCCACGACCCGACCACGCGCCTCGCCCGCGCCGCCACGGCGTCGCTGCGCTCCCGCGGCGTCCCCGCCCGCGTCGTGCCCGCGCTGCGCCACGCCCGCGCCGTCGCCGACCAGGCCGGCCTCGACGCGCCCGCGCGCCGCCGCAACCTCGCCGGCGCGCTCCGGATCACCCGCGGCGCCGACGCCCTCCTCCACACCGGCCACGTCGTGGTCGTCGACGACCTCGTCACCACCGGAGCAAGCCTCGCCGAGGCGGCCCGCGCCCTCTCAGACGCCGGAATCGACGTCCTGGCCGCGGCGGTCGTCGCGGCGGCATGACCTCACCGGGCCGGAGCCGCCCACGCACGGCGGCTCCGACCCGGCTCCCGGCCCAGCTCCCGGCTGTCAGCCGGGGAAGCGCACCCCGCTGCCCTTGCTCGTCGACGTGGACGTGGTGATCGGCAGCCAGCGGAACGCCGTCAACTGCGAGAAGAAGACCTCGTTCTCCTCGTCGGCGTTCTTCGCCGTGGCGAGGAGCCACAGCTGCGGGTCTCCGGGCAGGGTCGTCACGTCGGTGACCCCGCTCAGCGTCTGGATCGTCCCCAGCGAGGACGGGCTCCCGTCCATCTCGACCGGGATGACGCTGGTGGTCCCGGTCTGCTGACCCACGACCACCAGACCGTCACCGTCCTGCCAGGACAGCGACGAGATCGAGGTGATGCCCGTCGCGGTCTGCCGCAACTGCTCCACGGTCAGCGACGGCACCTGGTGCGTGGCGTCGGCCGCCGGGCTGTGCCGCACCCGGCCGATCTCGACCGTCGTGTCGCCGCCGTTCTTCACCAGCAGCGCAATCCGCGCACCGTCGGGCGCCACCCGGACCTGCTCGATCGTCGCCCCCGCCGGAAGGCCCTGAACGTCGACCGGCACGGACGTGCCGCTGGTCACCGCGCGCAGCGTCGTCCCGTCGGGCTCGGTGTCGACCGCCCACAGCGTGTCGGTCCCGTCCCAGCTGGGCGAGGAGAGCGCGCCCGGCGTGACACTGCGCAGCGCCGGCGTCGTGGGCGCGGTCGTGGCGTGGAGACTGCTCACGTACAGCGCCCGGCCGTCGGCCGAGACGGACGCCACGTTGCCCTCCGGGTCCGGGGAGACCGCGAACGCGCCGATCGTGGTGCCCGCCGGAACCAGCTTGCCCGGCACGTCCTCCACCGCGGCAGAGGTGGAGCCCACCGCCGGCGTGACGCTCTGCAGATGGTGGTCCTCGCCGAGGAAGTACGCCGTCGTCGCGCCCACGCGCACGGGGTTGTAGCCGCCCTCCGAAGACGTGGCGCAGACGGCCGGGCCCTTCTTGTCACGGTAGAGAGCCACCGAGGTCGGCGGGGTGGCCGTGGCCTGGATGTTCGTGGTGCCCTGCGTGAGTGTGGCGTAGAGCTGCGCCGCCATCATCTGGCAGGCGCCCGGACTCCAGTCCGCGTCCGCCCCCAGCGAGAGGTACGCCTTGGCCTGGGGAGCGCTGGCGTCCAGCTCGATCCTGGCGTTCGACGAGTCCGCCGGGAAGCCCGAGGTGACGACGGGCTGCAACCAGGTGCTCGGTCCGTTGACCAGCTGCTGCGCCGCCAACTGCAGCGGGTTGTCGACGCGGTCGCGGATGTAGACCGGGTCGGCCACCAGCGGGCTCACGCCGGCGGTCGTGTGGCCGGCCGCCGCGGGGAAGAACAGGTTGACCGACTGGTATATCCGCTGGAAGTCACGGCTGCTGGTGAGCACGGTCGCGGGCGGGTCGACGATCCGCCACTGGCCCTTGTCGTTCATCTTGAAGTGGTAGTCGACGTTGACCGTCGTGCCGGGGGCAGCGGCCGTGTACGAGCCGTGCGTGTCCAGCGAGGCGACCTCGGTACCGCTGGCGGTGATCGTGAAGCTCTTCGGATCGGAGCCCGACTGCGTCTGGTGCAGCGCCGGGGTCGTGTCCAGCACGTCCACCGCGCCCGAGGGCTGCCAGTTCGGATCGCTGAGATAGAGCCGCGCGGTCCGGTAGTCCGACTGGTCACTGCCCAGCGCGTCCAGGAAGCCGTAGAGCAGCTGGTTCGGCGCCTCCTGGTCGGCCGGCGGCACCGGGATCAGCTCCACCCGGGTGTTCTGCGTGTTGCCCGAGGCCGTCGGGCCGAGGGCGGCCGGACCGCTGCTCGGCATCGTGGCGCAACCGGCCAGGCCGAGCACGGCACCCGACAGCGCCACAACCCGGACCGCACGGCGCCGCGACCGCTCAGACCTCTTCACGCGTTCCCTCTCCCTCGTGCGACCCGTCCGCCTGCTGCCGCTCCCGCGGCACCCTCGGCTCCCTGGGCTCGTCCGCACGCACCTCTTCCGTTCGCACCTCTTCCGTGCGGGTCGTCACCGTGCCGGGCACGACGACCTGGGCGCCGCCGGGAGCGAAACCCGCCCTGAGACCGGAGACAGTGCCCAGATCAGCGGGATTGCTGGCCGGTGTGGCACGCGTCGGACCGGGCAGCGCCGGGATGACCGAACCGTAGCCGAGCACACCGCCGAGCCCGGGACCCAGGCTCGGCTGGGCCTGGCCCGGCTCCAGCTCACCAGCGGCCGGCAGCGCCGTCGCACCGGCGGGCCTCATCCGGCGATACGGACTGCCGGAGATGTCCAGGCCGAGGTTGCCGCGCGAGTCCTCCGGCTCCAGCGGGATCGGGGACCGGGTGATCTCCGTGCCCGCGCTACGCGGAATCGTGAGGCGGAACTGCGAGCCGCCGCCCGGCTCGCCCCAGGCGTGCAGCCAGCCCCCGTGCAGGGCCGCGTCCTCCAGGGCGATCGACAGGCCGAGGCCGGTCCCTCCCGTCGTACGGGCGCGGGCCGGGTCGGCGCGCCAGAAGCGGTTGAAGACACGCGCCGCCTCACCGGGCTTGAGCCCGATGCCGTGGTCGCGCACCGCGACCGCCACCGCGCCGTCCCGGGTGGCCATGAGGACCTCGATGTCCCGGCCTTCACCGTGCTCCAGCGCGTTGACCACGAGATTGCGCAGGATGCGCTCGATCCGCCGCGGGTCGCACTCGGCCACGACCGGCTCGTCGCCGCCGACGATCCGCACCGCGCTGCCCTTGCGCTCGGCCAGGGGACCGGCGCCGTCGATCACGCGACCGACGACCTCACGCAGGTCGGTGGGCTCCGAGTCGAGGATCGCGGCCCCGGCGTCGAAGCGGCTGATCTCCAGCAGGTCCGCCAGCAGCGACTCGAAGCGGTCCAGCTGGTTCTGCAGCAGCTCGGCCGAGCGCACCGCCATCGGGTCGCCGAAGTCCTCGCGGGCCTCGTAGAGCAGATCGGCAGCCATACGGACCGTCGTCAGCGGTGTGCGCAGCTCGTGCGAGACGTCCGAGACGAAGCGGCGCTGGACCCGCGAAAGCTCCTCCAGCTGGCGGATCTGCGCCTGCAGGGCCCCGGCCATGCGGTTGAACGATTCGCCGAGGCGGGTGATGTCGTCCGTGCCGGAGACCTTCATCCGCTCCTCGAGCCGGCCGGAGGCCAACTGCTCGGAGATCTCCGCCGCCATCCGCAGCGGAGTCACCACCTGCCGCACCACCAGCCAGGAGATCGCGCCCAGCAGGATCACCACGAACACCCCGGCGGTCGCCAGCGTGCCGGTGACCAGGTTCAGCGTGCTGGTCTCCTGGTTGAACGGGAAGACGTAGTAGAGCTGGTAGGAGCCGTTGACGGCCGCCGCGCCGTACTGGCCGTTCCCCTCGTTCGGCAGCGATATCTGCTCGCCGATGACCACGCCCGGCTGGCTCTGGGTCCCGTTCTGGAACGTGACGGTGGTGTACGCGCTCTCCGGGTTGCCCGGGTTCGCCGCCACCCGCTGCTGCAGATCCCCCGGAATCGTCGCCGTCGGATCCACCCCACCCGAGGCGGGCATGGCCCGGGACGTCGCGTTCGAGGAGTCGCCGCTCGTCGGCAGGCCGACCACGTAGTAGGACCCGGCGCCGCTCGTGGCCAGCGTCTGGACCTGCTCGTTCATGACCTCGCCGACGTCCGGAAGCGACTCCGAACCCGTGCCGACCCCGGTCTGCGAGGACGCGCTGCCGCCCGCCTTGTGGGCGTACCCGCTCAGGCTCCCCGCAGCGGTCTTGGCCGCCGCGAACCCGCTCTCGGCCTGCGTCTGGGCCGACTGCATCTTCGTCTGGAGCAGCCCGTTGCGGACCTGGTTCATCACGACGACGCCCAGCAGCAGCACCACACCGAGCGAGAGCACGAGCGTCATCGCCACGACGCGCAGCTGGATGGAACGCCGGTACAACCCGACGGCACGCCGGGCCGGTCTCCGCAGCTGCCGCCACAGGGCGCTGAACAGAGACTGCTGGGTGGTCGACCGCCCGCCGTCCGTCTGGGGCAGGGCGGCGGGGGCCTGACCGCTCATCTCAGTTCGGACCCGCCTTGTAGCCGACACCGCGGACCGTCACGACGATCTCGGGGCGCTCCGGGTCCCGCTCGATCTTGGAGCGAAGCCGCTGCACGTGGAC
Organism: Streptacidiphilus anmyonensis; assembly: GCF_000787855.1. GTDB lineage: Bacteria > Actinomycetota > Actinomycetes > Streptomycetales > Streptomycetaceae > Streptacidiphilus > Streptacidiphilus anmyonensis. Next base: position 36,110 of record NZ_BBPQ01000081.1, read on the forward strand.
GTTGACCAGGCGGGTGTCGGCGGCGTGCCGGTAACCCCACACCTGCTCCAGCAGCACCTCACGCGTGAAGACCTGCCACGGCTTGCGGGCCAGGGCGACCAGGAGGTCGAACTCCAGCGGGGTCAGCGGAATGCTGCGGCCGTCACGCTTCACGGAGTGGCCGGCGACGTCGATCACCAGGTCGCCGATGGTCAGCTGCTCCGGGCTCGGCTCCTCAGCACGGCGCAGGCGCGCGCGCACACGGGCCACGAGCTCCTTCGGCTTGAACGGCTTGGTCATGTAGTCATCCGCACCGGACTCCAGGCCCACCACCACGTCGACCGTGTCGGTCTTGGCGGTCAGCATGACGATCGGCACGCCGGACTCGGCACGGATCTGCCGGCAGACGTCGATCCCGTCCCTGCCGGGCAGCATCAGGTCCAGGAGCACGAGGTCAGGCTTGACCTCGCGGAAGACCGCAAGAGCCTTGTCGCCGTCCGCGACGAAGCTCGGCTCGAACCCCTCTCCACGCAGCACGATGCCAAGCATCTCGGCCAGAGCAGTGTCGTCATCGACGATCAGGACGCGTCCCTTCATGGTGTCCATGGTCTCAGATCCGAAACGTGACCTGGGGCACAGTTGGCGAGACTTCCGCCACAACCTGCCGGAAACGCAGTAGAGCCCCTCCGGCACAAGGCCGGA
>NZ_BBPQ01000080.1:0-1691 GCF_000787855.1 Streptacidiphilus anmyonensis
GCGCGGGCCCTGGCCTCGCGCTCGGCGCGTGCGGCGCGGTCGAGCCCGTCGGCGCGGCCCGCCAGCCCGCGGACCCGCTCCTCGTGCGTGCGCACGGAGAGCCGGGCCTCCATCTCGGCCGCGCGGGTCCGGGTCGCCTCGGCGTCGAGCCGGTCCCGTCTGCCGGTGTCCGGCTCCTCGTCGGCCGGCAGCTCCTCCGCGACGAGCAGCCGCTCCTCGAGCTCGGCGAGCTCCATGGCGGCCTGCTCCTGGGCGTCTGCCGCCTTCGCGGCGGCGGCCGCGAGGCGCTCCGCCTCGCCGGCGGCCCCGCGCGCCTGCCCCGCCAGCCGTCCGACCTGCTGCGCGACGGCCGCCTTCTCCTTCTCGGCGGCCCGTCGGACGACGGCGACCTCCTCGACCCTGGCGGTGAGCTCCCTGCGCCGCGCGGTCGCCTGCTCGAGCTCCTCGCGCAGCGCGGTCCGCCGCGCGGCGAGCGCCTCCAGCCCGGCCTCGGCCTCGTCGACGGCCGCCTGCGTCTCCAGCACACTCGGCGCCCCGGCGGACCCGCCGTAGGCGTACGCCGCGCCGAGCACATCGCCTTCGGCGGTGACGGCCACGACGTCGGGCCGCGTGGCGACCAAGGTCTCGGCCTCCTCGAGCCCCTCCACGACGACGTACCCGCGCAACAACGCGCGCACGGACCCGACGAGAGCCCCGGAACCTGACACCAGCTCAGCCGCCCACACGGCCCCGCCGGGCAGCGCTCCGGCACCATGACCGCCCACGCCCACAGCCCCCGCCAAAGCGGAGCCGTCACCGGAAGCAGCCGCCCGCGGCGAGCTCGGCGGGCCACCCGCAGTCGAAACGCCCGGCAACCCAGCACCGCCCGGCGCGGCCGAGGGGCCGCCTGCGGCAGTCGCCTGCGACGAGGCCGACGGGCCGTCCGTGCCCGGCAGCGCCGCGGCAGCCGTGCCTGCGGCCTCCGACCCGCCCGCCGCGGCGAAGCCGCCGGGGGCCGCTGCCTGCGGCGAGGCCGACGAGCCACCCACGCCCCGCACCGCCAGAGCGTCGCCGGCGTCCGCGCCTCCGGCGACGGACCCGACCACGTCAGCCGCCCGCTCGGGACCGCCCGGGGCGGGGGTGTCGGCCGTGGGAGATGCCGGCTCGGAGGGGGTGGCGATGAGCAGGGCTGCGCGGCCGGCGTCGTCCTTGCGGAGGAGGCGGAGGGCGTCGGCGGCCGTGGAGAGGGAGGAGACGGCGACGGCGTCCGCAGCGCGGTCGAGGGCGGCGGCGAGGGGGGTCTCCATGCCCGGGGTGATCGTGAGGTGGCCGGCGGCCGGGCCGAGGAGGCCGACGAGGCGGTCGGTGGCGGAGAGGAGCGCGGCGGTGCCGTCCTTGCGGCGCAGCGCCAGGGCGAGGGCGTCGCGGCGGGCGGTCAGCGCGGCGTGTTCGCGGTCGGCCGTGGCCAGCGCCTCGCGCGCGCGGGACTGGGTGTCCTCCGCGGCGGAGAGCTCCGCGCGCAACGACGCGTGCTCCGCGTCGCGGGCCTCGTCGGCGGTGTCGAGGGTGTCGGACTGGGCCTGGAGGGTCTCGTACTCCTCCTGCGCGGCCGCGGCGCGCTCCAGCGCGGCGTCGCGTGCCTCCGCCAGGCGGCCGATCTCCTCGCCCGCGCCCGCCGCGCGCGACCGCGCCGCCGCGACCTTGCCCTGGAG
>NZ_BBPQ01000080.1:1957-38369 GCF_000787855.1 Streptacidiphilus anmyonensis
CGACCGCGCCGCCGCGACCTTGCCCTGGAGGCGGGCCAGCCCCTCCCGCCGGTCGGCCAGGGCGCGCGCCGCGGCGCGGAGCGCCTGCTCCTCCGCCTGGAGCTCGCGCTCCAGCTCGGCGCGGCGCTCCACCGTCTCCGCGAGCGCGTACTGCGCCTCCTCCAGCGCCTCCGCCAGCTCCGCCTCCTGCTCGCGGATGCGAGCCGCCTCGCGTTCCATGTCCTCGGGGTCGCGGCCGCGCCGCTCCTCCCCCTGCGGGGTGCGGGCGTGCCGGACCTTGGCCTCCGCCAGCCCGATCGTGCCGCGGACCCGCTCCGCCAGGGACGAGAGGTCGAACCAGGTCTGCTGGGCCAGCTCCACCGCCGGGCCGAGCTGCGCGACCTGCGCCTCCAGCACCGCCTCGCGCTGCTGAAGACCTGCCAGCTCCTGCTCGACGCCGCTGCGCCGCAGCCGGAGCGCCATCTCGTCGGCGATCTCCTCCTCGACCGCCTTGCGCAGCGTCACCAGGTCGTCGGCGAGCAGCCGCAGTCGCGCGTCGCGCAGGTCGGCCTGGATCACCGCCGCGCGCCGGGCGATCGCGGCCTGCCGGCCGAGCGGCTTGAGCTGCCGCCGCAGCTCTCCGACGAGGTCCTGGACGCGGGTCAGGTTGGCCTGCATCGCGTCCAGCTTCCGCAGCGCCTTCTCCTTGCGCTTGCGGTGCTTCAGGACGCCGGCCGCCTCCTCGATGAAGGCGCGGCGGCCCATGGGGTCGGCGTGCAGGACTGAGTCGAGCTGGCCCTGGCCGACGATGACGTGCATCTCCCGGCCGATGCCGGAGTCGGAGAGCAGTTCCTGGATGTCGAGGAGCCGGCAGGTGTCGCCGTTGATGGCGTACTCGCTGCCGCCGTTGCGGAACATCGTCCGCGAGATGGTGACCTCGGCGTACTCGATCGGCAGCGCGCCGTCGGTGTTGTCGATGGTGAGCGCGACCTCCGCGCGCCCGAGGGGGGCGCGGCCGGTCGTGCCGGCGAAGATGACGTCCTCCATCTTGCCGCCGCGCAGCGACTTCGCGCCCTGCTCGCCCATGACCCAGCTGAGCGCGTCCACGACATTGGACTTGCCCGAGCCGTTGGGACCGACGACGCAGGTGATGCCCGGCTCGAAGCGCAGCGTGGTCGCGGAGGCGAAGGACTTGAACCCGCGCAGCGTGAGGCTCTTCAGATGCACCGGCCCCGACCTCCTGTCCCTTTCGGGGACACCCTAACCGCCGATGCCGTCCGAGCCCGGTGACGGCTCGGTTTCATCCGTGTGAGTCACGGGCATCTACCGGTTGAGGGGTCAACGATGCGGGGACGAACGGGGAGCCGGGAACGACGAAGGGACGCCCAGGAGGCGTCCCTTGCACTATCCAGTGACGATGCCGACTGTTCCTGACCACGCGGAAAGGTCAGGTTCAGGCCAGCACCGCCTGGGCTGCGTCCATGCGGAGCAACTGCTCGTGGTCCGCGACGGCCTGCAACGCGTCGTTCTCGGCCTGGATACGGACAAGCTCGGATTCCAGGTCCTGGACACGCTGCTGGAGACGCCGCATCTCGGCGAGCAGTCGGGGGTCGGGTCCGCCGACGTAACCGAGAAGCGCCTTTGCCATGATGTATGGTCCTCCACGCTGAGTGACCGACCGCGAAGTGAGGTCGTGTGAGGTGGGCCGCACCGGAGCGCTCGCCCGAGCAAGGCTGTACGGGGCCGATCAGCCCTGAGCGGACGTACGGGTGCGCGGGTTTCCAGCGTCTCACCAAACGCGCAGACGGTCAACACGATCACAGCGTGCTACCTGAGTCGTCCGGCATGGGCGGCGGTGTGGTCACGCTGCGTGTCTCGGCGACTTCGTTGGTGCGCAGTCAACCACGCGAGGGCGAGAAGCGCAACACGCGGGAAATCCCTGATGGACCGACCGGGTGGAACCACGTCGCACCGGTGTGCGCTCAGCGGATCGCGAAGCCCTCGTAGTCGCTCTCAGCAGTGCCCCACAATTCGGTGACACCGTCCACGCGGCCGGGCGTGTCGCCGTGGCGCAGCAGGTCGAGCAGCTGCTCGCACTGCTCGCGGGTGCCCTGCGCGACGACCTGGACCCGCCCGTCCCCCAGGTTCGAGGCGTAGCCGCGCAGCCCGATCTCCAGCGCCCGGGACCGCGTCCACCAACGGAAGCCGACCTGCTGCACCCGTCCGCGCACCCAGGCGGTCATCCGTACCTCTGCACTCATGCGCGCAAGTCTCTCACCGGCGACGGAGCGTTTTCCGACGCGGGGTCAGGCGGGCCGGAGGTCACCGCGCTGACGGGTCATCGCACCCGTGGAAGCCGCTGGCACTTGGGGCAGAAGTAGCTCGAGCGGTTCATCCACGACGCGCGGCGCATCGGCGTACCGCAGCGGTTGCAGGCCTCGCCCTCGCGGCCGTAGGCGTCGAGGGAGCGGGAGAAGTAGCCCGACTCGCCGTTGACGTTGACGTAGAGGCTGTCGAAGCTGGTGCCGCCCTGGGCGAGGGCCTCGGACATCACCGCGCGGGCGGAGGCGAGCAGCAGCTGGGACGCCGGGCGGGTCAGCGTGTCGGCCGGGCGGTCGTAGTGGAGCCTGCTGCGCCACAGCGCCTCGTCGGCGTAGATGTTGCCGACGCCGCTGATCAGCGACTGGTCGAGCAGGGCGCGCTTGACGCCGCTGCTGCGGCGGCGCAGCGCGGCGAGGAAGACGGTGTCGTCGAAGCGCGGGTCGAGCGGATCGCGGGCGATGTGCGCGAGGGACATCGGAGCCGCGTCCGGGTCGCTCGGGTCCGCGTCCTCGACGGCGAGGCCGCCGAAGGTGCGCTGGTCGACGAAGCGGAGCTCGGTGCCGGTCGGGTCGTCGAAGCGCACCCGGATCCGCAGGTGCTTCTCGTCGGGGGCCCCCTCGGGCTGGACCAGCAGCTGGCCGCTCATGCCGAGGTGGCCCAGCAGCGAGACGCCGGTGCCGGGCAGCGGCAGCCACAGGTACTTGCCGCGGCGCTGCGCGGCGCCGAGCTCCCGGCCGCGCAGCTGCGCGGCGAAGTCGTCCGGCCCCGCCGCATGGCGGCGCACGGCACGCGGGTGCAGCACCTCGACGGAGCGGACCGTGCGACCGCTGACCCAGCGGGAAAGGCCGCGCCGGACGACCTCTACTTCGGGAAGCTCAGGCATCCGGGCAGCCTAGCCGGGTTACGCGTCGCCGGAGGGGGTGGTGGACGCCCCGGAGCCGCCGGCGGGGGCGGTTCCGTCGCCGTGCTTCTCGCGGATGGCGTGCCAGGCGCTCTCGGCGGCCTTCTGCTCGGCCTCCTTCTTGGAGCGACCGGAGCCCGTGCCGTAGTCCTCCCCGCCGACGCGAGCGGCGGCGATGAACGTCTTCTCGTGGTCCGGACCGGACTCGGTGACGACGTACTCCGGCACGCCGATGCCGACGGTCGCGGTGAGCTCCTGGAGACTGGTCTTCCAGTCCAGGCCCGCGCCGAGGTTCGAGGACTTCTCGATCAGCGGGTCGAAGAGCCGGTGCACCAGCTCGGAGGCGCAGTCCAGCCCCTGGTCGAGGTAGACCGCCCCGATGACGGCCTCGAGGGTGTCCGCGAGAATCGAGGACTTGTCCCGGCCACCGGTGCCCTCCTCGCCACGACCGAGGCTGATGAACGTGCCGAGGTCCAGGCCCCGCGCGACGTCCGCAAGGGCGCGCGAGTTGACCACCGCGGCGCGCAGCTTCGCGAGCTGCCCCTCCGGGAGGTCGGGGTGGACGCGGTACAGGGTGTCCGTCACCACCAGGCCCAGCACCGAATCGCCCAGGAACTCAAGGCGTTCGTTCGTGGGAAGACCACCGTTCTCGTACGCGTACGAGCGGTGGGTCAGTGCACGCGTCAGAAGGGACGGCTCAAGCGTGTAGCCGAGCCGTCCCTCCAGAACGCTGTACCCGGTGTCGGCGTGCGAAGCGGATGCTGACGCTGACATCTGGTGTTCTCCTGCCGATCAGACCGACAGGACCTGACGGCGGTTGTAGGTGCCGCAGCTCGGGCACGCGATGTGACCCAGCTTCGGCTGGTGGCAGCGGTCGCACGCCACGAGCGCGGGAGCAGTGGCCTTCCACTGCGAACGGCGGTGACGCGTGTTGCTGCGCGACATCTTCCGCTTGGGAACAGCCACAGCTACTTCTCCTGGTTCTCGGCGGCACCCTCCCGGGTGACGCTGTCCTCTTCACTACCGGTCGCGGTCGATGCGGCCGAGAGTCCCTGCAAAGCCGCCCACCGGGGGTCGACGGCGTCATGGTGGTGGTCCGGGTCGTCCGTGAGTCGTGCTCCGCATTCGGAGCACAGGCCCAGGCAGTCGTCCTGGCACACCGGCTGCAACGGCAGTGCGAGCACCACCGCGTCACGCAGCACCGGCTCGAGGTCGAACAGGTCGCCCTCGAGACGGTAAGTCTCGTCGTCCTCGTCCTCGTCGGACTCGGACACTCCCCCGAAGCGGTCGGCCGCCTCCGGGTAGTAGTACAGCTCCTGGAAGTCCGCGTCGAGCTCGCGCTCGATCGGCTCCAGGCAGCGTACGCACTCCCCCTTGAGGTCGGCCTCGGCGGTGCCCGTGACGAGCACCCCCTCGATGACCGACTCCAGTCGGAGCTCCAGCTCGATGTCCGCGCCCTGGGGGACGCTGATCACTTCGTTGCCGAAGTGCGCCGGCGCCGGGGCCGAGCGGGACACCTTCCGCATCGCCCCAGGCCGACGGCCCAGCTCGTGTGTGTCGAACACGAGCGGGTTGCGGTGGTCGAGGCGGTTCAGGGGTCTGTCCTTCACTCAGGTCTTCGGCGGCCGCTGCGCTCGGTTTCGGGCAGCAGCGAATACCAGCACATCAAGCCGGAGAGGTCAGAATACCCGACGCCGGAACCCCGACCCAACTCCGGTGCGGACGATCAGTGGCCCTGGCCGTACTCGCGCAGCTTGGACACGTCGATGAAGCCGGTGTCGAAGAAGCTGGTCACTTCCTGCTGCTGAGCGTAGTGCGGCGGCTGCTGCTGCGGGATCTGCGCGTGCTGGACCGGCTGGACGGGCTGGCCGTACGCGTCGTAGACGGGCTGCTGCTGCGGTTCGGCGTAGCCGCCGGCGTAGGGGTCGTAGACCGGCTGCTGCTCGACGTACCCACCGGTGTACGGGTCGTAGACGGGCTGCTGCTGCGGCTGGCCGTACGGGTCCTGCTGCGGCCAGTACTCGACCTGCGGCTGCATCTCCGGGTGCATGTCGGGATGCATGTCCGGGTGCGGCATCTCCTGGCCGTGCTGACCGTGCTGGTCGGACCCGGACATCATGCCCTGGCGGTTCAGCTCGGCGGCGACGGCGGCCTGGCGGGCGTCGCCCTGCTCGATGCCGGCCGCCTCGTCGGCGGCGGCCAGGTAGGCGCCCAGCTCGTCGATGGGCCGCTTGCCCAGCAGCTTGTCGCGGCCTCGGCCGACCGCCTCCAAGGTCTTGCTCAGCGCGGTCTCCAGCGCGGCGAGCTTCACGTCCACGTACTCGTCCACCTCGGGGCTGGGCGAGCGGAACGCGTCCTGGGTGAACTCCTCGCCGTCCTCGCCCTCGACCGGGCCGCCCGCGACCCGCAGCTTCTCGCGGCCGCGGCCGATGGCGCCGAGGGTCTTGGTCAGCACGACCTCGAAGTTGGCGAGCTTGCTGTCGACGTAGTCGTCCGCCTCGCGGCGCTGCTCGGACACCTCTGCACGGGCCTCGGCCAGGAGGCGGTCCGCCTCGGACCGGGCCACGGTGACGTAGTCGGTCCCGTTGATGAGCTGCTGCCGCTCGTCGTGCGCGGCGGCGACCACCCGCTCGGCCTCGCGGCGCGCGTCCTCGACGACCTGGTCGCCGTACTGGACCGTCTCCTGCGCCTTGGCGATCTCGCCGGGGAGCTCCTCACGCAGCTCCGTGAGCAGAGTCACCAGCTCCGCCCTGTTGACCACGATCGAGGCCGACATCGGCATCGACCGCGCACCTTCCACAAGCTTGGTGATCTCGTCGAGCTTCTGCTGCACGTCCACCGGGGTCACGCTTTCCACGAGGCTGCCCGGACCAGTAGGACCGGCCGGAACTGGAGCTACGAACTGTACTCAGTCCTACGGGTTCGCGGGCTGTGAGCGCCGTTCGGCGATCCGCTCGGTCAGCCTGCGCAGGACGAGCTCGGGGACAAGATGGGACACATCGCCACCGAGGGTGGCGACCTCCTTGATCAGCGAGGAGGAGAGGAAGCTGTAGGTGGGGTTGGTCGGCACGAAGAGCGTCTCCACGCCGGTCAGGCCGTGGTTCATCTGGGCCATCTGGAGCTCGTAGTCGAAGTCGCTGACCGCGCGCAGGCCCTTCACGATCGCCGGGATGTCCCGCTCGCGGCAGTAGTCGACGAGCAGCCCCCGGTGCGACTCGACCTTGACGTTGCCGTAGTCCGCGGTGATCTCCTCGATCATCGCGATCCGCTCGTCGACGCTGAACATGCCCTTCTTGGACGGGTTGACCAGGACGGCGACGTGGACGACGTCATAGAGGCGCGTGGCGCGCTCGATCGTGTCGAGGTGGCCGTTGTGGATGGGGTCGAACGACCCCGGACAGACGGCACGGCGGAACATCGTCATCTCCTCGCTCACAGGCCGGCTTCCTTGCCGGCTCCGTCGGCGGCGCGGCCGTACCAAAGGGTCGCCTCGCCGTAGCGGCGCTCCCGCAGGCCCTCGAAGCCCTCCGGCCAGGTGAAGACGCCGCCTCTGGTGCTGCGCTCCACGGTGACGATCACGTCCCCGTCGAGCCAGCCCTCCGAGCTGAGTGTGACCAGTATCTCCCGCAGTTCGGCGTCGGCGACGGCATAGGGCGGATCGAGAAACACCAGGTCGTACGGGGTGGACGGCGGTGCGCCCGCGATGACCCGCTCGGCCTTCCCGGAACGGACCTCGGCGCCCGGAAGGGAGAGCGTCCGCACGTTGGCGAGGATCACCTTGACGGCGGCCGGGTCCTCCTCGACGAGCAGGGTGTGGGCGGCGCCACGGGAGAGCGCCTCCAGCCCGACGGCCCCCGAGCCGGCGTAGAGGTCGATCACGCGCGCGCCCGCGAGGGAGCCGCGCAGCGCCTCCCAACTGGAGAAGAGCGCTTCCCGCGCCCGGTCCGAGGTGGGACGGGTACCGTTCCCCGGCGGCACGGCGAGGCGTCGGCCCCGAGCGGCTCCGGCGATCACGCGGGTCATGTGGTCGGCGTCCTTGCTGGTCGGAAAGGTGTGCACTTTCACGCTAGTGCACACCCCGGGGGCGCGAGGAACTGCGCGGGCCACCACCCCGTGCGGATGGGCCTGCACGTCCGGACCACCAGCTCCGTGGGTGGCTTGTCGCGCCCACGCGGCGGAGCCGCACATCAGCAGAGCCTCGCGCCCCTGGGCGGTTGCGACTACCCCTCCGTGCTCACCGAACCCAGAAGGCTCGGGCTGGCGTAGCGGCTCCAGGAGAGGCAGCCGTCGGGCGGGCAGTACTCGGGGCGGCGGGGGTCGTGGCCCAGCTCGCGCAGCTTGGTACGGACGGAGTCGGGCGTGCGGCCGAAGCGGGCCGCCACGCGGGCTATGGTCTCGCCGTCGTGGAAGCGACGGACCAACTCCTCCTCGTGCTGCGGGACCCACGGCGCGCCGTGGCCCGGGTACAGCTCGCGGAGGACGTCCCGGTCCGGGATCGGCTCGGAGACGTCGGCGACGATGGCGAGGGCCCGCAGCGCGCGGTTGAGCGCGATGCGGAGGGACGCGGTGTCCTCCACCGGCAGCCGGAGCTTGCCGGAGGCGATCGGCTCGGACGCGTGGCCCTCGCGCCAGCCGGTGAGGGTGAGGGTGACCTCGCGGTCGTCCTCACTGGTGAGTTCGATGCGGAAGACCTTGTCACCGAGCGGCAGCTCGTTCAGGTGACGGAACGCCATGGATGTGCCCCCTGAGAACGTTGTTTTGGCCGGTCAGGCCCCGTTCACAACACCTCTATTCTCGCAGGGGGCACTGACATTCCAGGGGTCGTCAGCCCTTCTCCAGGTACTCCGCCCGCTCCGCTCCGAGCAGCGAGTCCAGCGCGCTGCGCAGCGCCGGATGGTCCGTCAGTTCGGGGTCCGCGGAGACGAGCGCCGTCGCCTCCGTCCGGGCCGCCGCGATGATGTCCTCGTCCTCCAGGACGGACAGCACGCGCAGCGAGGACTTCACGCCGGACTGGGCCTGCCCCAGCACGTCGCCCTCGCGCCGCTGCTCCAGGTCGATGCGGGAGAGCTCGAAGCCGTCGAGGGTGTCCGCCACCGCGTCGAGGCGCTGGCGGGCGCCGGACGCGGCCGGCATGTCCGTCACCAGCAGGCACAGTCCCGGCGCGGAGCCGCGGCCGACGCGGCCGCGCAGCTGGTGCAGTTGGGAGACGCCGAAGCGGTCCGCGTCCATGATGACCATGACGGTGGCGTTGGGGACGTTGACGCCGACCTCGATGACCGTGGTGGCGACCAGCACGTCCACCTCCCCCGCCGAGTAGGCCCGCATGACCTCGTCCTTGGCGTCCGGGGCCATCCGGCCGTGCAGCACCTCCACCCGGAGCCCCGCGAGCGGACCCCCGCGCAACTCCTCGGCGACGTCGAGGACGGCCAGCGGCGGACGGCGGTCGTCGCCCTCCTTGGCGGCCTCCTTGGCCGCCTTCTTCAGCGCCTTCTCGTCCTCCTCGTCCCCGATGCGCGGGGTGACGACGTACGCCTGGTGGCCCTTGCCGGCCTCCTCGCGGATCCGCTCCCAGGCGCGGGCGAGGAAGTTGGGGCGTTCGAGCGCCGGGACGACGTGCGAGGAGATGGGCGAGCGGCCCGCCGGGAGCTGGTCCAGGACGGAGGTCTCCAGGTCGCCGAAGACCGTCATGGCGACCGTGCGCGGGATCGGCGTGGCCGTCATGACCAGCAGGTGCGGCGGCCGTTCGGCCTTGGCCCGCAACGCGTCACGCTGCTCGACGCCGAAGCGGTGCTGCTCGTCGACGACGACCAGACCGAGGTCGAGGAACTGCACCTTGTCCTCGATCAGCGCGTGCGTGCCGATGACGATCCCGGCCTCGCCGCTGACGAGGTCCAGCAGCGCCTGCCGGCGGGCCGGGACGCCCATGGAGCCGGTCAGCAGCGTGACCTTGGTGCCGTGCTCGGCGCCGCCGAGCATCCCGCCCTCGGCCAGTTCGCCCATCATCTCCACGATGGAGCGGTGGTGCTGCTGGGCCAGCACCTCCGTCGGGGCGAGCATCGCGGCCTGGCCTCCGGCGTCCACGACGGCGAGCATGGCGCGCAGGGCGACGAGGGTCTTGCCGGAGCCGACCTCGCCCTGGAGCAGGCGGTGCATGGGGTGTTCGGTGGCGAGGTCGGCGAAGATCTCGGCGCAGACCCGCTGCTGACCATCGGTCAGCGTGAAGGGCAGTTTCGCGTCGAAGGCGTCCAGCAGCGCGCCGCTGCGCGGCTCGCGGGCGACGGCGGGGCGGGCGGCGTCGTCGGCGCGGCGGCGGGCGAGGGCGACCTGGAGCACGAACGCCTCGTCCCACTTGAGCCGCGCCTGCGCGGCGAGGCGTTCGGCGTGGTTGCGCGGGCGGTGGATCTGCTCCAACGCCTGCCGCAGCGGGATCAGGCCGCGCTCGGCGAGCAGCGAGGCGGGGACCGGGTCGGGGACCTCGTCCCACGTCATCTGGTCGAGGACGACGTCGACGGCCAGGGCCAGCCGCCAGGACGGGACCTTGGCGGTGGCCGGGTAGACGGGGATCAGCCGCCCCGCGAAACGGTCGGCGGCCCCCCGCGCGTCCGGATCGTCGCCGTCGCCGAAGAGCTCGTAGTCCGGGTTGGTGAGCTGCCGGGTGCGGTTGAAGACGCCGACCTTGCCGGCGAACATGCCGCTGCGGCCGGGGCGCAGGTCCTTCTCGCGCCAACGCTGGTTGAAGAAGGTCAGCGAGAGGCGGCCGCGGCCGTCGGTGACCACCACCTCCAGCCGGTCGCCCTTGCGCCCGCGGAACGGGATCAGCGTGCACTTCTCGATCCGCGCGACCACGGTGACGTGCTCGTCGAGTTCGAGCGAGTCCAGGCTGGTCAGCTCGCCGCGCTCGTTGTAGCGGCGCGGGAAGTGGTGCAGCAGATCGCCGACGGTGTGCAGGTCCAGCCCCTCCGCGAGCTGCTTGGCGCCGGAGGGGAGGAGCTTCTTCAGCGGTTCGTCGAGGGGGGACTGGGGAGCGGACACAGGATCAACGATGCACCATCGGTCGGACAGCTCCGGGCAAAGGGCGTGTCACTCGACGCCGACGACGAGCGGCGCCGCGCCCTGGCCGCCCTCGTAGACGACGGCGTCCACCACCGGGTTGGTGCGCCGCAGATGGGCGACGAGCGCGTCCGCGAGGCCCGGCACGGCGTCCTCGCCGACGATCAGCGTCACCATCTCGCCGCCGGCCGCGAGCATCCGGCCCAGCACGGTGGCGGCCGTGGCGACCATCTCGGCGGCGTCGCCGATGACGGCCACGTCGCCGTCGATGAGGCCGAGCACGTCCCCGGCCTGGCAGACCCCGGCCATGGTCCACGACTCCCCCTCGGCGACGGCCAGCTCCGCGTAGCGGGTGGCGCCGGCGGCGGAGGTCATCGCGACGACGTCCTCGTCGAAGCGCCGGCCCGGCTCGTGCACGGCGAGCGCCGCGAGGCCCTGGACGGGCGAGCGGGTGGGGATGACCGCGACCCGGACGCCCTCGTCGCGCAGTTGGTCGGCGGCGACGCCGGCCGCGGCGCGCAGTTCGGCGTCGTTGAGCAGCAGCACCACCTCGCGCGCGTGGGCGCGCCGGATCGCGGCCGCGATCTCGGCGCTGCTGGGGGCCCGGTCGGGGTCGGCGGACAGCACGGTGGCGCCGCACTCGCGGCACAGGCCCGCGATGCCCTCGCCCTGGACGATGCTGACGACCGCGCGCGCCGGGTCGAGCTGCCCGAAGTGGGCCGGGTGACCGGCCGACTGCTCCGCGGCGGCGGAGGCGAAGTGCGTGATCCTGATCCGGTGCGGGCGTCCCGCGTCGATGCCCGCCTCGACGGCCGCGCCGGGGTCGTCGACGTGCACGTGCACGTTCCACAGCCCCTCGCCGCCGCTGACGACGAGCGAGTCGCCGAGGACGCCGAGCCGGGCGCGCAGCCCCGGCACGGCCTCGTCGCGCGCGTCGAGCAGGTAGACGACCTCGTAGGCGGGACCGTCCGGGTCGTCCGCGGCGCGGGGCCGCTCCGGCTGCGTCGACACGGTCGACACGATGGTGGCGCGGGGGGTGGCCAGCGCCAGCGGTCCCATCGGGGACTGGCCGCTGACCGCGTCGGCCAGCGCGCCGAGGACGGCGACCAGGCCGCGTCCCCCGGCGTCGACGACGCCCGCGCGGCCGAGCACGTCCAGCTGCTGCGGGGTGAGCGCGAGGGCGGTTCCCGCGGCGTCGAACGCGGCCTCCGCGACGGCGGAGAGACCGGTCGCCTCGGGCAGCGTCTCGACGGCGTCGGCGGCCGCGGCGGCGACGGTCAGCACGGTTCCCTCGACGGGCACGGCCACCGCCTCGTACCCCGCGTCGGCGGCCCGCCGCAGCGCGCGGCGCAGCGCGGCCGCGTCGCAGGGACCGGATCCGACGGACGCGGCGACGCCGCGCAGCAGCTGCGAGAGGATCACGCCCGAATTGCCGCGCGCCCCCATCAGCGCGCCGTGCGCCATCGCGCGCAGGGCGGTCTCCAGGTCGGGGCCGCCGCCGCTGCCGTCGCCGGCCGGCACGCCCGCTGTGAACAGCGCCTCGACCTGCTGGGCGGCGGACTCGACGGTGAGGTAGAGGTTGGTCCCGGTGTCACCGTCGGGCACCGGGTAGACGTTCAGCGCGTCGATCTCCTCACGCGCCTGGCCCAGGGCGGCCAGGGAGAGCCGGCACCAGGCGCGCACGGCCGCTGCGTCGAGGGTGTGCGGCACCGGGTCTTCTCCTCGTGTTCGCTGCTTCCCCCGCAGGCTATCGCCCGATCGGGCCGCTCGGGCGGCGCAGCCCGCTCACGGCCGCTCTCCCGGAGGCGATGCGGGGTTCACTGGCACGTCATGGTAGTTTCGTTCTACGGAGTCAGCGGATGTATGCTGCTCCGGTTGCCTGGAATCCTTCCAGGCCACCCCCCAGGACAGCTGTGCGAGCCGCTGTCGCGGCGTTCGCGCCTCGGGGTTGGATCCGTTAGTGCATCTGAAGTCTTTGGAGTGACTCCCGTGGCTGCCAACTGCGACGTCTGCGGCAAGGGGCCGGGCTTCGGCAACAACATCTCCTTTTCGCACCGCCGTACCCGTCGTCGTTGGAACCCCAACATCCAGACGGTCCGCGCTGTGATCGGGCGTACGCCGAAGCGGCTCAACGTGTGCACCTCGTGCATCAAGGCCGGCAAGGTTTCCCGCTGACGCGGCGGCTGCCCCTCCGGCTTCGCAAGGGCCGGTCCACCTCCGGGTGGACCGGCCCTTCGCTTTGCCCTTCTCCTGCTTCTCGTGCTTCTTGCTTCTACTACTGCCGGAAGCGCCAGCCGTGGTCGACCGGGCCGATGCCCGTGCCGAGCGCGAAGCCGCCCTCGATCGCGCCGGTGATGTACTCCTTCGCGGCGGCGACGGCGGCGGGAACGTCCAGGCCCAGCGCCAGGTAGGACGCGACGGCGCTGGCCAGCGTGCAGCCGGTGCCGTGGGTGTGCCGGTTGTCGTGCCGCGGCGCGCGGAACAGCGTCTCGCTCCCGTCGGGCCCGCGCAGCAGGTCGACCGCGTCGCCCTCCAGATGCCCGCCCTTGACCAGCGCCCACTCGGGCCCGAGGTCCTGCACGGCCTTCGCCGCGTCGGAGAGCTCGCCCTCGCGGGTCACCTCGATGCCCGTGAGTTGCGCCACTTCGTGCAGGTTGGGGGTCGCCACGGTCGCCTGCGGCAGCAGCCGGTCCCGCAGGACGCTGACCGCCGAGGCCGCGAGCAGCGCGTCCCCGTGCTTGCTCACCCCGACCGGGTCCACCACGACCGGCGCGGGCCGCTCCGCGAGCAGCCCGGCCACGGCCTCCACGAGTTCGGCGCTCGCCAGCATCCCCGTCTTCACGGCCTGCACGCCGATGTCGTCCACGACGCTCCGGTACTGGGCGACGACCGCCTCGACGGGCAGCTCCCAGTACCCCTGCACCCCGACGGAGTTCTGCGCGGTCACGGCGGCGACGACGCTCATGCCGTGCACCCCGAGGGCGAGCATGGTCTTGAGATCGGCCTGGATCCCGGCGCCCCCGCCGGAGTCGGAACCCGCGATGGTCAGCACACGGGGCGGAGCGGATGTGGTGGAGACAGATGACATGCCCCCACCTTAGGCTTCGCTCCCGCAGGTCGGTGCACGACCTCAGGGGCGGCGTCCGCCCCTACAGAACCGCCTCCGCCTCGGTCCAGCGGTCCTCCGGGACCCTCTTCAACTGCGCCACCGCCTCCGCGATCGGGACGAGGTGGATCTCGGTCCCCCGCAGCGCGGTCATGTGGCCGTAGGCGCCCTTGTGGACGGCCTCGACCGCGTGCCAGCCGAAGCGGGTGGCCAGGACGCGGTCCTGGGCCGTGGGCGTGCCGCCGCGCTGGATGTGGCCGAGGATGACCGGCTTGGACTCCTTGTTGATCCACTGGGCGATCTCGCCCGCCAGGCGCGAGCCGATGCCGCCGAAGGTCTGGTGTCCGAAGGCGTCCGTACCGCCGTGGGCGAACCGCATCGTGCCGGGGGCCGGCTGCGCGCCCTCGGCGACCGCGACGATGGCGAATTTCTTGCCGCGCGAGAACCGCTCCTCGACCATGCAGCAGACCGTCTCGACGTCGAAGGGCCGCTCCGGGATGAGGATGCCGTGCGCGCCTCCGGCCATCCCGGCGTGCAGGGTGATCCACCCGGTGTGGCGACCCATCAGCTCGACGACCATCACCCGCTGGTGGGACTCGGCCGTGGTCTTCAGGCGGTCGATGGCCTCGGTGGCGACAGAGACCGCGGTGTCGTGACCGAAGGTCACGTCCGTGGCGTCGATGTCGTTGTCGATGGTCTTCGGGACGGCGACGACCGGCAGGCCCGCCTCGCTGAACATCCGGGCCGCGGTCAGCGTGCCCTCGCCGCCGATGGCGATGAGGGCGTCGATGCCGATGGCGGCAGCCAACTGCTCGGCGCCCGCGACCGCCTCGCGCATGCGCTCGCGGGCCACGCGGGCGCTGCCGAGGACGGTGCCGCCGCGGGTGAGGATGCCGGTGACGGCGTCCAGGGCGAGCGGACGGGCGCGGCCCTCGATGAGGCCGAGGAAGCCGTCCTGGACGCCGATCACGGTGTCGTCGTGTTCGGTGACCGCTCGGTGCACCACCGAGCGGATCACCGCGTTCAGGCCCGGACAGTCCCCGCCGCTCGTCAGCACGCCGATTCGCATAAGGGAAGCCTATGCAGAAAAAGGGACGCTTCGCCCCACCCTTGTGTTACGCCTGCGCGCCGAAGTGGTCCCAGCCGCCGGTGCGGTCCCACGCCGCCCCGTCGACCGTGACCCGGCCGGTGCCGGACAGGCTCGCCGGGCGGGTCACCTCGCCGACGACCCGCCAGCGGGACGGCAGCTGGGTGTCGGGCGGGAAGGTGGCGACCAGCGCGTGGTCCTCGCCGCCGGAGAGGACCCACAGCAGCGGGTCGACGCCGACCGCCTGGCCGATGTCGGCCATCTGCGCGGGGATGTCGAAGTCCGCCGCGTGCAGGTCGATGTGGACGCCGCTGGCCTCGGCGACATGGCCCAGGTCGGCGACCAGGCCGTCGCTGACGTCGATCATCGACGTCGCGCCGAGCACGGCAGCGGACGGGCCGGCGTGGTACGGAGGCTCGGGACGCCGGTGCGCCTCGACGAACGCGCGCGGGGAGCGGAAGCCGCGGGACAGAACGGTGAACCCGGCCGCGGACCAGCCGAGCCAGCCGGTGACGGCGACCCGGTCGCCGGGGCGGGCCCCGGAGCGGGTGACCGCGCGGCGGCCCTGGAGGTCGCCCAGCGCGGTGATGGAGACGGTGATCGCCTCGCCGCGCACCACGTCGCCGCCGACCACGGCCGCACCCGCGACCTGGCACTCGTCGCGCAGGCCGTCCATCAGCTCCAGCGCCCAGGTGACCGGCAGTTCGGCGGGGACGACCAAGCCCAGCAGCAGCGCCGTCGGGACCGCGCCCATCGCGGCGACGTCGGCGAGGTTCTGCGCGGCCGCCTTGCGGCCCACGTCGTAGGCGGTGGACCAGTCCCGGCGGAAGTGGCGGCCCTCCAGCAGCACGTCGGTGGTGGCCACGACCCGTCCGTCGGGCGCGGCGACGACGGCCGCGTCGTCGCCCGGACCGAGCTCCACGGCCGAGGTCTGCGGCAGCCGGGAGGTCAGCTCCCGGATCAGTCCGAACTCACCGAGCTCGCCGACCTGCATGGGTTTCCTTCCGGATCTCGTCTGACTGTCCTTGAGGCACTCTGGTCACACTGTCGTCGCGGGCGCGCACGCATGCGCCTCACGCGCGCAGCGTACGCCCTGCGGCGGTGCAGGAGGTCTCCCGGCAGACGACGGGGGACGATAGCGTGGCGGTTTCCCCGTTTCCCCCGTTTCCTTCGTCACAGTCGGGGAACCACAACCTGCGCAAGATCCCCGATCCGAGCCGCCGGAGGTCCACCGTGGTACAGGCCTACATCCTCATCCAGACAGAAGTCGGCAAGTCGTCCAACGTCGCGGAAGTCATCTCCCGCATCACCGGTGTGGTCCAGGCGGAGGACGTCACCGGGCCCTATGACGTGATCGTCCGCGCCGAGGCGGAGACCGTGGACGACCTGGGCAAGCTGGTCGTGGCCCAGATCCAGCAGGTGGAGGGGATCACCCGGACCCTGACCTGCCCGGTGGTGCACTTGTAGCTCCCCGTTAGCATCTCGGGGTGACCAGGATCGCCGCGCCGTTCGCGCTGACCGCAGCAACCGCCCTCCTGCTGACCGCCTGCGGCGGTGGCGGGAGCGGCAGCGTGTCCGTCGCGGCTCCGACCACCACGGGAGCCGTGACGCAGCAGTGCGCGGCGCTGCAGAAGGCCCTGCCGCAGACGCTGATGGGCCTCGCCCGCCGCGACACCTCCCCCGGCAGCCCGAACACCGCGGCCTGGGGCGACCCCGCGGTGACGCTGCGCTGCGGGGCCGCGATGCCCTCCGTGCTCGACCCGCACTCGAAGGACTACAACCCCGAGGGCGACAACCTGAGCGGCGCCGAGGTCGGCGGCGTCTGCTGGGCCTCGGTCCACGACCAGGCCGACAACAGCTTCACCTTCTCCTCGGTGGACCTCCAGGCGATCGTCGAGATCCACGTCCCGAGCGCGTACTCCGGCCGCCAGGCGCCGCTGAGCGAGCTCGCCGGGGCGGTGGCCAAGGCGAGCCCGCTCGACGGGGACCGCAAGTTCTCCTGCGCGTAGCGCCTCCGGCGCGTGGCCTCCTGAGCTGACGGCTACCGCAGGCCGGTGGAACGGCGCAGGGCTGCCTTCAGCAGGTGGTCGACCAGCTGCGGGTAGGCGATGCCGGAGGCCTCCCACATCTTGGGGAACGCCGAGATCGGCGTGAAGCCCGGCATGGTGTTGATCTCGTTGACGACGTACTCGCCGTTCTCCTGGAGGAAGACGTCGACGCGGGCCAGGCCCTCGCAGGAGAGCGCCTCGAAGACCTGGACGGCGAGCTCCTGGAGGCGGGCGAGCTCGTCGGCGTCGAGCTTCGCGGGGATCTGCACGTCGCTGGAGTCGATGTACTTGGCCTCGAAGTCGTAGAACTCGAAGCCCTCGCCGACGAGCACCTCGGCCGGCAGGCTGGCCCGCGGTCCGTCCTCGAACTCCAGCACGCCGCACTCCAGTTCGCGGCCCTTCACGCCCTGCTCCACGATCACCTTCGGGTCGTGCTCGCGGGCGAACTCGATCGCGCGGACCAGCTCGGCCGGGTCGTCGACCTTGGTGATGCCGATGGAGGAGCCGGCCCGGGCCGGCTTCACGAACACCGGGTACGCGAGCTCGTCGACGCGCGCGACCGCCGCCGCACGCCCGGCCTCGGTGGCCCACTCGCGCGGCCGGATCACCGTGTAGGGGCCGACGGGCAGACCGAAGGCCTGGAGCACCCGCTTGGTGTACTCCTTGTCCATCCCGACCGAGCTGGACAGCACGCCCGAGCCCACGTACGGCACACCGGACAGCTCCAGCAGGCCCTGAAGCGTGCCGTCCTCCCCCCACGGGCCGTGCAGCAGCGGCAGCACGACGTCGACCTCGCCCAGCGCCTTCGGCACCGCGCCGGGCTCGGCGTAGACCACGTCGCGGGTGACGGGGCTCGCGGGCAGGTTCACCTGGCCCTCGGTGGACTCGGCCAGCTGGTCCACGTCGGGCAGCTTGCCCTCGGTGATGGCCATCCGCTCGGGCTCGTCGGTCGTGAGCGCGAACCGGCCGTCATGGGTGATGCCGATCGGCAGCACCTCGTACGCGTCCCGGTCCAGCGCGCGCAGGACGCTGCCGGCGGTGACGACGGAAATGGCGTGCTCGGAGCTGCGGCCGCCGAAGACGACCGCGACGCGGGGCTTGCGCCCTCCGGCGGGACTGGGGGAGGAAGGCTTAGTGCTCATATCCCGTAGGACACTACCCGCACTGTCCAGTCCGGGCGCGCGCGACAGGCGCCAGGCGCGCGGCGCGGCTTCCGGGCGAGGCGCGGGGCCGTGCCCTAACGCCGTTCGGGCTTGGCGGAGCGGCCCATGAGCTCCTTGACCGCGGTCTGGGGCGACTTGCCGCCGTGGACGATGTCGACGACCGTCTGCGTGATGGGCATGTCGACGCCGTGGCGGCTGGCCAGGTCCAGGACGGAGACGCAGGACTTCACGCCCTCGGCGGTCTGTCGCATGGCCGCGGTCGCCTCGGCCAGGGACATCCCGCGGCCGAGGTTGATGCCGAAGGTGTGGTTGCGCGAGAGCGGCGAGGAGCAGGTGGCGACCAGGTCGCCCATGCCCGCCAGCCCCGCGAAGGTGTGGGCGTCGGCGCCCATCGCCAGGCCCAGCCTGGTGGTCTCCGCGAGGCCGCGGGTGATGAGCGAGGCCTTGGTGTTGTCGCCGAAGCCCATGCCGTCGACGATGCCGACGGCCAGACCGATGACGTTCTTCACCGCGCCGCCCAGCTCCGCGCCCACCACGTCGGTGATGGTGTAGGGCCGGAAGTACCCGGTCAGGCACGCCGCCTGGAGGCGCCTGCCGACGGACTCGTCCGCGCACGCGACGACGCTCGCGGCCGGCTGCCGCCGCATGATCTCACCAGCGAGGTTGGGGCCGGAGACGACGGCGACCCGCTCGGCGGGCACCTCCGCGACCTCCTGGACGACCTCGCTCATCAGCTTGGCCGTGCCGAGCTCCACGCCCTTCATCAGGCTGACCAGGACGGTGTCCCGGGCCAGCACCGGCACCCAGGCGCGCAGTCCCTCGCGCAGCGTCTGCGAGGGGACCGTCAGGACGGTGAAGTCCGCGTCGGCCGCGGCCTTCGCGGGGTCCGTGGTCGCGGTGATGTTCGGCGGGAGTTCGATGCCGGGGTGGTAGTCCGGGTTGGTCCTGGTGCCGTTGATGGCGTCCACGAGCTCCTGCCGGCGACCCCACAGGGTCACGTCGCAACCCGCGTCGGCGAGGACCATGGCGAAGGCGGTGCCCCAGGAGCCGTAGCCGAAGACGGCGCAACGGGTGGTCACTCGGCGGGCTCCTTCTCGTTCTCCTTCTGCCCGTCAGAGCCGCCCCGGGAGCCGCTCTCAGCGGCGTCGTCGGTCCCGCCCCTGGTGGCCGCACGCGACTTGGCCATGTCGAAGCGCTCGGCCGGCGCCTTCTCCCCGCGCAACTCCTCCAGCAGGGCGGTGATGCCGTCCATGATGGCGTCCGTCGCCTCGCGCAGGACGGTCGAGGTGATCTCCTGGCCGCGCCAGCGGTCGAGGTCCACCGCCGGGCCCGCGACGACCTTGACGGTCTTTCGGGGGAACGGCTTGAAGCGGCGGTTGCCCTTCCCGCCCTTCGCGTAGCGCGGCATGATCTCGTGCGCGCCCCACTGGGCCACCGGGATGACGGGTGCTCCGGTCGTCAGCGCGACGCGGGCCGCGCCGGTCTTGCCGGTCATCGGCCACAGGTCCGGGTCGCGGGTGAGCGTTCCCTCGATGTAGAACGCGACGCATTCGCCGGAGTCGACGGCGTCGATGGCGGCCCGGAAAGCCTGCGTCGCGTCGGTGGATCCGCGGTACACCGGGATCATTCGGGCCCCGTGGAGAATCTGCTTGATCACCGGCAGCTTGAAGACGCCGGCCTTCGCCAGAAATCGTGCGGGACGTCCGGAGTCGTACTGGAAGTGCCCGTAGACCAGCGGATCCAAATACGAGTTGTGGTTGATCGCGGTGAGGAATCCGCCCTCGGCCGGAATGTTCTCGTAACCGCTCCAGTCCCGCTTCGTCAGCACGAACAGCGGCGGCTTCGCGATCAGAGCCGCCAGGCGGTACCAGAAGCCGTATTTGCGGCGCGCCGCCCTGGTGCTGGAGCCGGGCACGAGCACTCCTCCTTTGCGCGCCGTCCCCTGCGGGGGCGACGGTGATTCTTAACGTTCAACCGCACAAGTGTCGCCCCTGCCTCGTGGCACTGTCGAGGCACCCCCGCCGGTCGGGGCCTCTTCCGTGCAGAATGGGCGCCGATGACGACGCCGAACACGACCGTGGTGATCCCGCTGAAGCCGCCGGCCGAGGGCAAGTCCCGCCTCGCGCCCGCGGTCGGGTCGCTTCGGCCGCAGCTGGCCCTGGCCTTCGCCCTGGACACGGTCGCCGCGGTCCGGCAGTGCGAGGCGGTGGCCGGCCTCGTGGCCGTCTGCGACGACGAACACGCGGGCGCGGCCCTGGCCCTCGCCGGAGCCTCGGTCATACCCGACACGCCCGCGGCGGGCCTCAACGCGGCACTCGCCCACGGAGTCCAGTACGCGCGCACGGTGCTGGGCGCGGGGGCGGTCGCGGCGATGTCCGCGGATCTGCCGGCCCTGCGGCCGGTCGAACTGGCCCGCGCCCTCGCCGCGGCGGCGGCCCACCCCCGGGCGTTCCTGGCGGACACGCAGGGAGTCGGCACGACGCTGCTGACCGCTACCGCGGGGGTCGCGCTGCGGCCGGTCTTCGGCGGCGAGTCACGCGCGGCGCATGCCGCCTCCGGCGCGGTGGAGCTCCGTCTCGACGGCGTCGCGAGCGTGAGACGGGACGTGGACACGGGCGCGGATCTGCGCGTGGCGCTGGCCCTGGGCGCGGGACGCCACACGCTGACTACGCTTGGCCTCATGCAGGCGACCGCGTACACCTACTCCCCCGACAGTCGCAGCGGCCAGGTGCTGCTCGACGACGGCACCCCGCTGCCGTTCGACTCCGCGGCCTTCGACGCGGGCGGCCTGCGGCTGCTGCGACCGGGCCAGCGCGTCCGCATCGAAACCGAGGGCAACGGCGCGGACCGCCGCATCACGCTCATCACCCTGCAGACGTTCTAGGCACACGTTGCACCGCTGAGGGGCGCGGGGCTGTGCCGAATCCGCGGCTCCGCCGCGCGGGCGCGAGCAACCACCCGCGTGGGGGGACGGCCCTGGGCGTTCGGAGTCCTACCTGCGTGGGACGGGGGCGCCTCCCGGCCGAAGGCTGGGGGATTGTCGCGCAGTTCCCCGCGCCCCTGAGGCGGTGCACCTTCCGGCGTGCCTCGGCGGAACGTGCCGAGGGGCGCGGTGAACCGGGTGAGTGGTTCAGCGCGCCCCTGCGGGAGGTGTGCTCGACGTGCTGCCGGGTTACTTCGCCGCGGCCTTCTTGGCGGTCGCCTTCTTGGCCGTGGTCTTCTTGGCCGCCGAGGTGGCCTTCGTCGCCGTCGTGGCCTTCTTCGCCGCGGGGCGGGAGGTGCTCGCGGTGACCGTCTTCTTCGCCGGGGCCTTGACCGCCGCCGTGGTCTTCTTGGCGGTGGTCTTCTTCGCCGTGGCGGTCTTGGCCGCCGTGGTCTTCTTGGCGGCGGCCTTCTTGACCGTGGCCGCGGCGGCCGTCGTCTTCTTGGCGGCGGCCTTCTTGACCGTGGCGGTGGTCTTCTTCGCCGTGGCCTTCTTGGCCGCGGCCGCGGCCTTCTTCGCGGCCGGGGAGCCGGCCGGGGCCACCATGCCGGACTTGCCCGGGGTCAGCGAGCCCTTGGGGGCCTTGCGGACCGCCACGCCCGACTTCGGGAGCTTCTTCGAGCCGCTGACCAGGTCCTTGAAGCCCTGACCCGGGCGGAAACGCGGAACCGCGGTCTTCTTGACCTTGACCCGGTCGCCGGTCTGCGGGTTCCGGGCGAACCGCGCGGCGCGGTCCACCTTCTCGAAAGTCCCGAAACCGGTCACCGACACGCGGTCGCCCGCGGTCACCGCACGCACGATGGTGTCGAGCACAGCATCAACTGCCTCTGCGGCGGCGCGACGGCCACCAAGCTGCTCGGCCACCGCTTCAACAAGCTGCGCCTTGTTCACGTCTTCCCCTTCGGAAACGGTTGCCCGGAAGATTCTTTCTGGGCAATTCGCACGTTAGGCATGTATATACGCCATTTCAATAACCAAACGGGCGCATCACCCTTGTGTCGCAATGGATTCGGGTTTCAGCCCGTCGTCCGACCGGTCGGCCCGGGGCCGTCCAGGTCCGCTACGAAACGCGCCAACCTCCGTGCTGCTTCCGGGAGATCGCGTTTCGCCGCCTCCGTCACCATGAGCAACGAACGGGTCAACGCGGCCCTCTCCGCGTCCGACACGTCCAGAGCACGCACACGGGCGTGTGCATCCTTGAGTCGTTGTGCGACCAGCCCGTAGAGCTCGACGTCCGCGGCCTCCTCGTTCAGCTCCGCGTCGTCGCCACCCGCGGGCGGGTCACTGGGACTCATGCGGAGATTGTGCCACTCGTGGCCGGTTATCTCCTGCCTGCGCCCGGCGTTGACCTTACACACAGTCACGGGGAAGACAGCAGGCAGCCCCCCGGTGGACACCGGGGGGCTGCCTTGGTGTGGCGAAAAAGCGCTGCTGGAGGCTCAGCCGACGGGCGTGGTGGTGGGCTTGAAGGCGGGTCGGGCGGCCTCGTAGGCGGCGATGTCGGCCTCCTGCGCGAGGGTGATCGAGATGTCGTCGAGGCCGTTCAGCAGACGCCAACGGACGTTCTCGTCCAGCTCGAACGGGGCGTTGAGGCCCTCCGCGCGGACCTCGCGCGCCTCCAGGTCGACGGTCACCTCCGCCTGCGGGTCGGCCTCGACGACCGCCCACAGCCGCTCCACGGTCTCCTGCGGCAGGATCACCGTCAGCAGGCCGTTCTTCAGGGAGTTGCCGCGGAAGATGTCCGCGAAGCGGGAGGAGATGACGGCCTTGAAGCCGTAGTTCTGGAGCGCCCAGACGGCGTGCTCGCGCGAGGATCCGGTGCCGAACTCGGGGCCCGCGATCAGGACCGTCGCGCCCTGACGCTCCGGGCGGTTGAGGACGAAGGACTCGTCCTTGCGCCACGCCTCGAACAGGCCGTCCTCGAAGCCGTTGCGGGTGACCTTCTTGAGCCAGTGGGCCGGGATGATCTGGTCGGTGTCGACGTTGCTGCGGCGCAGCGGGACGGCCCGGCCGGTGTGCGAAGTGAACTTCTCCATGGCGGTTCAGGCCTCCACGAGCTGCGGTGCGTCGGACAGGTCGGCGGGCGAGGCCAGATGGCCCAGCACCGCGGTGGCGGCGGCCACCTGCGGGGAGACCAGGTGGGTGCGGCCGCCCTTGCCCTGACGGCCCTCGAAGTTGCGGTTGGAGGTGGACGCGCAGCGCTCACCCGGGGCCAGTTGGTCGGGGTTCATGCCCAGACACATCGAGCAACCGGCGTGGCGCCACTCGGCGCCGGCGGCGGTGAAGACCTTGTCCAGGCCCTCCTCGATGGCCTGGAGCGCGACGCGCACCGAGCCGGGGACGACCAGCATCCGCACCCCGTCGGCGATCCGGCGGCCCTCGACGACGGCGGCGGCCGCGCGCAGGTCCTCGATCCGGCCGTTGGTGCAGGAGCCGACGAAGACCGCGTCGACCTTCACCTCGCGCAGCGGGCTGCCGGCCGTCAGGCCCATGTACGTCAGCGCGTTCTCGGCCGCGATGCGCTCCTGCGGGTCCTCGAACGACGCCGGGTCCGGCACGTTCGCGCCCAGCGGCGCGCCCTGGCCGGGGTTGGTGCCCCAGGTGACGAACGGGGTCAGCTCGCTCGCGTCGATGAAGACCTCGGCGTCGAAGACCGCGTCCTCGTCGGTGGCCAGGGTCTTCCAGTACGCCACGGCGGCGTCCCACTCCTCGCCCGTGGGGGCGTGGTCGCGGCCCTGGAGGTAGGCGAAGGTGGTCTCGTCCGGGGCGATCATCCCGGCGCGGGCGCCGGCCTCGATCGACATGTTGCAGACGGTCATCCGCGCCTCCATGGAGAGCGCGCGGACCGCCGAACCGCGGTACTCCAGGACGTAGCCCTGACCGCCGCCGGTGCCGATCCTGGCGATGACGGCCAGGATCAGGTCCTTGGCGGTGACGCCCTCGGGCAGTTCGCCCTCCACCGTGATGGCCATCGTCTTCGGGCGGGCCATCGGCAGCGTCTGCGTGGCCAGCACGTGCTCGACCTGGCTGGTGCCGATGCCGAAGGCCAGTGCGCCGAACGCGCCGTGGGTGGAGGTGTGCGAGTCGCCGCAGACCACGGTGGTGCCGGGCTGGGTCAGTCCCAGCTGCGGTCCCACCACGTGGACGACGCCCTGCTCGACGTCGCCCAGCGAGTGCAGGCGTACGCCGAACTCGGCGCAGTTGGCGCGCAGCGTCTCCAACTGGACCCTGGAGACGGGGTCCGCGATCGGCTTGTCGATGTCGAGGGTCGGGGTGTTGTGGTCCTCGGTGGCGATGGTGAGGTCCGTGCGACGCACCTTGCGGCCGGCGAGGCGCAGGCCGTCGAAGGCCTGCGGGCTGGTCACCTCGTGCAGCAGGTGGAGATCGATGAAGAGGAGGTCGGGCTCGCCCTCGGCGCGCCGAACGACGTGGTCGTCCCAGACCTTCTCCGCGAGTGTGCGTCCCATCGCTGTCCCTCCGACCGGCGACGTCGCCGGTCAAGCCGTCGATTGCTATGGCGTGCTTTGGCAGAAGCTCCTGTCGGAGCCCCCAGGAAGCCCCTCGGAAGCCCCTGTTCATCCAGAGTGACGCAGTTCCCAGAAGATTGAACTTGCGTCTCGCGATCCGAGACTGCAATATCAGGGCATGGACAACTCTAGTGGCGTCGGCGTTCTCGACAAGGCTGCTCTGGTGCTGAGCGCGCTAGAGGCAGGCCCCGCGACCCTGGCCGGGCTGGTCTCGGCCACCGGATTGGCGCGCCCCACCGCGCACCGGCTGGCGGTCGCCCTGGAGCACCACCGCCTGGTCACGCGTGACATGCAGGGCCGCTTCATCCTGGGGCCCCGCCTCTCCGAGCTCGCCGCCGCGGCGGGCGAGGACCGACTGCTGGCCACGGCCGGCCCGGTGCTCACCCACCTCCGCGACGTGACGGGCGAGAGCGCGCAGCTGTACCGGCGGCAGGGTGATCTCCGCATCTGTGTGGCCGCCGCCGAGCGGCTCTCCGGCCTGCGGGACACCGTCCCGGTGGGCTCCACCCTCCCCATGAAGGCCGGCTCCGCGGCCCAGGTCCTGCTGGCCTGGGAGGAGCCGGAGCGGCTGCACCGCGGCCTCCAGGGCGCGCGTTTCACCGCGACCGCGCTGTCCGGCGTGAGACGCCGCGGCTGGGCGCAGTCGATCGGCGAACGCGAGCCCGGAGTGGCGTCCGTCTCGGCGCCGGTGCGCGGGCCGTCCAACCGGGTCGTGGCGGCGGTCTCCGTCTCCGGCCCGATCGAGCGGCTCACCCGGCACCCCGGCCGGCTCCACGCCCAGGCCATCGTCGAGGCCGCCGCGCGCCTCACCGAGGCGCTGCGCCGCGCCTGACCCCCCGTCAACAGGGCGGACCGCCACGGCGGTCCGCCCTTTCACGCGTGCACCGGAAAACGTCCCGGAAAACAAAAAAAGACCCTTGCGGGTCTTCGTACGTTTCGGAGCTGGGGTACCAGGACTCGAACCTAGACTAAATGAACCAGAATCACTCGTGCTGCCAATTACACCATACCCCAAAAGTACCCCCGACCGGATTCGAACCGGCGCTACTGCCGTGAGAGGGCAGCGTGCTAGGCCGCTACACAACGGGGGCGTTGGCTCTTGCGAGCCGAGTACCCCCGACCGGATTCGAACCGGCGCTACTGCCGTGAGAGGGCAGCGTGCTAGGCCGCTACACAACGGGGGCGTTGGTCCTTGCGGACCGAGTACCCCCGACCGGATTCGAACCGGCGCTACTGCCGTGAGAGGGCAGCGTGCTAGGCCGCTACACAACGGGGGCGAGATCTGTATTTCATTGTGAGCTGGGGTACCAGGACTCGAACCTAGACTAACTGAACCAGAATCAGTCGTGCTGCCAATTACACCATACCCCATCGCACTGTCCAGGTGATCTTGGCGAGAACCTCTCGGTCTCCCCCGTCCCTCCCGGGCGGCGCAACAAGAAGAACACTACCGGATGGTGGGCGGCGCTCCAAAATCGATAACCCGGAGCAGCTCCGGCAGGTCAGCGAGGGTCCGCACGCGCGGCACGTCGACGCCCTCCCCGACCCCTCTCCGGTCCAGCCAGACGGCGTGCAGGCCGGCCGCGAGGGCGCCCTGCGCGTCGGTGGTCAGCTTGTCGCCCACATAGACCACCTGGCCGGGCGCCAGACCGAGCGCGGCGCAGCCGGCCAGGAAGGCCTCGGGCGCGGGCTTGGCGTAGCCGATCTCGTCCGAGCAGACGAGCGAGACGAAGCGTCCGCGCAGTCCGATCGCCGCCAGCTTGTCCTCCTGGTACCGGCTGGAGGAGTTGCTCAGCAGCCCGTGCCGGTAGGCGGGCAGGGCGTCGAGCGCGGGTATCACGTCGTCGAAGACGCGACGGTGACGGGTGAAGGCGTCCAGGTAACCGGCGAACCACGCGTCGGGGTCCTCGGCGGTGCGGCCGATCCGGCCGAGGAAGGCCTCGACCCGTACCCGGCGCTGCTCCTGGAAGCCGAGCTCGCCGGCCAGGAAGCGCTCGTAGGCGCTCTCCATGTCCGCACTCCAGAGCACGTGCGCCTCCTGCGCGGAGGCGAACGCGTCCAGCAGCCCGAGGGCGGCCAGGTACTCCAGGATCCCCGCGCGCTCGGCGCCGGAGTAGTCGAAGAGGGTGTCGTCGATGTCCCAGAGGACACCCCTGCCCGCCTCGACGGGGACGTCGGCCACGGCGACGCCGTCAGCCACGCTTGACCACGCGGTTGCTCAGCGTGCCGATCCCCTCGACGGTGACGGCGACCTCGTCGCCGATCTGCAGCGGGCCGACGCCGGCCGGGGTGCCGGTCAGGATGACGTCGCCCGGGAGCAGCGTCATGGCGTCGGAGATGTGGACGATCAGGTCGGCGATCGAGCGGACCATCTGCGAGGTGCGGCCGGCCTGGCGCAGTTCGCCGTTGACGGTGCAGGTGACGGCGAGGTCGGACGCGTCGAGGTCGGTCTCGATCCACGGCCCGAGCGGGCAGGAGGTGTCGAAGCCCTTGGCGCGGGCCCACTGGCCCTCGCGCTGCTGGACGTCCCGCGCGGTGACGTCGTTGGCGCAGGTGTAGCCGAAGATCACGTCGTTCACCCGGGCGTGCGGCACCTCGCGGCACATCCGGCCGATGACGACGGCCAGTTCGGCCTCGTACTGCACGTCGGAGGAGAACGGCGGGTAGGCGATGTTCTCGGTCGGGCCGATGACGGAGGTCGAGGGCTTGAAGAAGGTGAGCGGCGCCTCGGGCACCTCGTTGCCCAGTTCCGCCGCGTGGGCGGCGTAGTTGCGGCCGACGGCCACGATCTTGCTCGGCAGCATCGGCGTGAGCAGCCGCACGTCGGCCAGCGGCAGCACGGCGCCGGTCGGCTGGAGCTCCCCGAACGGGTGGCCGGCGAGGGCGGCGACGGTCTCGGCCTCGGCGTCGATGACGCCGAAGGTGACCTCGCCGTCGTGGGTGTACCTGGCGATACGCACGGTGCGGACGTCTCCTCGGAGCAGAACGGCGGAACGGATGGATCACGACCCACACTAGTCGGGGGAACGCGAAGGGCCCCGCCGAAGCGGGGCCCTTCGTCGAGACGTGGCGCGTGCTACTCCGCGACCCGCGCGGCCGGGGCGACCATCAGGTTGGTGCGACGGGGGTTGGCCGTCTGCTGCGGGAGCTCCGCGGGCTGCTCGGCGGACTGGCGCAGCGCGGGGCCGCCGTTCTCCGGCAGCGCGGCGAGCTGGGTCCGGCGCGGGTTGGCCGTGGGACGGAAGCTCATGGTCGTCTTGAAGGTCACCGGTGACTCACCTTGGTCTCGATCGGCAGGGGGCCACGTGCTGTGCCCACATCCAGGATCTCATTCCACAGGAGAGGCGCTCGGCACCACCTCATATCCTGTGAGGTTGGTCACTTACCCGCACTCCAGAACCGACAGTTACGGCATTGTGCCCGCATCCATAGGTTGGACATAACGGCCATATCGGACAAAATCATGACGCGGCGTCACTCGCTGACCCGCAGCTCGGACGCACGCATGTCCGAAACGTACGGTTTCCCCGGCTCCATTTCGCACATTGCGTCACACCAGCACCACTGATGGTGACACACTTCGCTACCGAGCGTCGCCCCTTGTTGGAGATCGGGGGCTGTGCTGGAATGCCACGGACCGTCGGAGCCGCCCCCACCCAGCAGAAGCTCGGCACCGGGGCTCTCGACGGCAGCTTGGAGACAGACTCCACCCGGGCGATGCTCGGACCCGACCGGGGTCCACGCCCTCCGAGAACTCGACACCGTTCCGCCGCTGCGCACAGCGCGGGACGCCTGGTCCAGAGGTTGCGACGCTAGTGCAGGGACGTATCAAGAGGGGCGGCGGCGCGGGCAACCCGGCGGACCGCGGAGCAGCTGGTCAGCAGCAGCCGTCGCCGAATGCCCCCCACGCCGCCGAGGGCTCTCGCCCCGGACCCGCCGCGGGCCGACCCGGCCCCGAGACCGCCGGCCCGGGCGCCACACCAGGCGCGGGCGCCGGGAACGCCAAGGGCGACCAGAAGGACGGTCCCGCCGGCGCGAGCCGGATCGGCCGGGTGACCCCGCCCAAGGCCGCCAGGACCCGTCGGTTCTCCCTGGGCAACTGGCGCATCCGCTCCAGGCTCACCGCGCTGCTCGTGCTCCCCGTGGTCGCCGCCATCGTCCTCGGTGGTCTGCGCATCCAGGGCTCGATCCAGACGCAGCAGCAGCTGGACAGCGTCGCCAAGCTCGGTGACGTGGCCCAGGCCGCCACCCTGCTCGCCACCGCGCTCGAGAACGAGCGCGACGACATGGCGCTCGCGAGCGGCATCCAGGGCCAGAGCGTGCAGAGCAACAGCCAGGTCCTCTACGACATGTCGCAGACCGCCAAGCGTCACCAGACGCTGAGCAACCTGATCGACTCGCTCGACAAGACCCAGCTGCCGGGCAACGGCGTCGACATCACCTCGGTGCAGACCAAGCTCCAGCAGCTGCGCCAGATCGAGGCGAACGCCTTCGCGTACCCGACGGCCGACGCCACGGCCGGCCCGAACCTGCAGAAGACCGTCGCCGAGTTCGACGGCCTGATCGCCCCGCTGACCCAGGTGACCCAGGACCTGGCCCTCGCCTCCTCGAACCTCCAGCTGGTCCAGGCGACCCGCTCGCTCCAGGCGTTCACGCAGTGGCACGAGGACATGGCCATCGTCCGCTCCACGCTGCTCGGCGCGCTCGCCTACCAGCAGCCGGGCGCGACGGGCCCGACGCCGGTCATCCAGCCGAGCGACCGGCAGTACGCCGCCGCGGCGCTGGCGGACGCGAACACCTCGCAGCAGGAGTTCACCGCCCTGTACGGCCCGAGCAAGGCCGGCAACCTGATCGGCGCCTGGCAGTCCAACACCAACATCTCCGAGGCCCAGCGCTGGGCCTCCAAGGTGCTGAGCGCCAACACGCCGCTCTCGAACGAGACCGAGACCGCGCAGGACTGGTACTCGCAGTCCCACACGCAGATGCTGCAGATGGCCCAGGACGAGTCCTTCCTGGTCCAGGAGCTGAACACGACGTCCGCCAACCTGCGCTCGCAGGCCCAGGCCGACGCCTACGCCAACGCCGGTCTGATCGTCGCGGTCCTCCTGGTCGCCATCCTCGGCGCCGGTCTGGTGGCCCGCTCGATGGTGCGCACGCTGGCCAAGCTGCAGCAGACCGCCGAGGACGTCGCCGAGCACACGCTGCCGGAGATGGTCCGCAAGCTGTCCGAGTCCGACCCGCAGGACGTGGACGTCACGATCCAGCCGATCGGCATCGACACCAGGGACGAGATCGGGCACGTGGCCCGAGCCTTCGACAAGGTCCACAGCCAGGCCGTCCGGCTCGCCGCCGAGCAGGCCCTGCTCCGAGGCAACATCAACGCGATGTTCACCAACCTCTCGCGCCGCTCCCAGGGTCTGATCCAGCGTCAGCTGGCCATGATCTCCGAGCTGGAGTCGCGTGAGGCGGACCCGGACCAGCTGGCCCAGCTGTTCAAGCTCGACCACCTCGCGACGCGTATGCGTCGTAACGGTGAGAACCTCCTCGTCCTCGCAGGTGAGGACCCGGGCCGTCGCTGGACCCGCCCGGTCCCGCTGGTCGACGTGCTCCGTGCCGCCGCCTCCGAGGTGGAGCAGTACGAGCGCATCGAGCTGGCCTCGGTGCCGACCGCCGAGGTCGCCGGCCGCGTCGTCAACGACCTCGTGCACCTGCTCGCCGAGCTGCTCGAGAACGCCACCTCGTTCTCCAGCCCGCAGACCCGCGTCCGGGTCACCGGTCACGCGCTGCCCGACGGCCGCGTGCTGATCGAGATCCACGACACCGGCATCGGCCTCTCCCCCGACGACCTGGCCGAGATCAACGAGCGCCTGGCGAACCCGCCGGTGGTGGACGTCTCCGTCTCCCGCCGCATGGGCCTCTTCGTGGTCGGTCGACTCTCGCTGCGTCACGGCATCCGCATCCAGCTGCGTCCGAGCGACTCCGGCGGCACCACCGCGCTGGTCATGCTCCCGGTCGACGTCACCAACGTGTCCGAGCGCCGCGCCGGTGCGACGGGTGGCACCAAGGCCGCTCCGGCGGGCCAGCAGCGTCCGGCCGCGCCGAGCGGTCCGCAGCGCACGCCGCTGGCCTCCGGCCCGCAGGGCGGCCTCGACGGCCGTGGCGGCCGTCCCACGCTGCCGCAGCAGTCGCAGCCGAACCTGGGCCTGCCGCAGGGCTCCTCGGCGGGCTCCGCGCCCGCCGGTTCCCCGCAGGGCGGCCTGCCGCAGCGCGGCGCCCAGCCGACCGACGGCCGCGGACTGCCGACCGGCCCCAACGCCGGCCAGGACAACACCTTCGGCGGCCAGCCCCTGCCGCAGCGCGGCGCCCAGCCCACCGACGGCCGCGGACTGCCGACCGGCCCCAACGCCGGCCAGGGCTTCCCGCAGGCGGGGCCGACCGGTCAGCCCGGTGGCTTCGACTCCAGCCGTACCGACGGCCGCGGCATGCCGCTGCCCGGCGCCGGTCCGCTGCCGCAGCGCGGCATGCCGGGCCAGGCTCCCCAGCAGCCGGGCCAGCAGCAGCCGTTCGGCGTCCCGGGTGCTCCCGGGGCGGCCGGCGGTCGCGGCGACGCCGGCTTCGGCCAGGAGCGCGGCCCCGAGCCCTCGCTCTGGGCCGAGCAGCCGCAGCACGGCTCGCCCGCGGGCGGCCGGAACGACGGCCAGGGCCCCGGCGGCCACGCCCTCGGTGGGCAGAGCCACGGCGGCCACCCCCTCGGCGGCCAGGCTCCGGCCGGTCAGGGCTTCGGCGGCCAGAACGCCATCGGTGACAGCACCGCGCAGTTCGCCCGCCCGCGCTTCGACGAGGAGCCCCCGGCCCGTCCGGTGCCGCCGGCTCCGGTCCCGCCGCAGCCGCAGCCCGCGTCGCAGCAGGACTTCGCGTCCGACCCGCTCACCCGCGCGCTGCCCCCGGCGAGCGACTCCGGTGCTCCGTCGCCGATCTTCGAGCAGATGGAGACCACCTGGTTCCGCGCCGGTCGCGCCGAGCGGATGCGCGGCGTGCAGGTCTCCGGCGCGGAGGCGGGCGGCCCGTCGGTCTCCGGGACCGAGCAGTTCGGCGGCCCTTCGGCCACCGGTCAGTTCGACACCGCGCAGTTCGGCGCGGACCAGTTCGGCGGCCGTCCGGCCGACGGCGGGCCCGCCCGTCCCGTGCAGGGCCCCTCGGGCTCGACCGGCGTCACCGGCCTGAACGCCGACCAGACGCCGTGGCGCAGCTCGGCCAACGACGAGACGTGGCGCCGGGCCGAGCAGGTGCGCGAGCCGAGTGCGGGCGGCGTGATGCCCTCCGGTCTGCCGCGCCGCGTGCCGAAGGCCAACCTGGTCCCGGGCCAGGCGGAGTCCCAGGCTCTTCCCGGTCCGCAGGTCTCCCGCAACCCGGACGAGGTCCGCGGGCGTCTCACCAACCTGCGTCGCGGCATCCAGCAGGGCCGCGCCGCCGGTTCGTCCGGTCCCGGTCAGGGCTCCGGCCCGTACGGCAGCAACTCCCAGGAGCGTTGATCAATGAGTCAGATGAGCCAGGCGGCCCAGAACCTCAACTGGTTGATCACCAACTTCGTCGACAACACCCCCGGGGTGTCGCACACCGTGGTGGTCTCGGCCGACGGTCTGCTGCTCGCCATGTCCGAGGGCTTCCCCCGTGACCGTGCCGACCAGCTCGCCGCCGTCGCCTCCGGCCTCACCTCGCTGACCCAGGGCGCCTCCCGGATCTTCGAGGGCGGCAAGGTCACCCAGACCGTCGTGGAGATGGAGCGCGGCTTCCTCTTCCTCATGGCGGTCTCCGACGGCTCCTCCCTCGCCGTCCTCGCCTCCCCCGACAGCGACATCGGCCTCGTCGGCTACGAGATGGCCCTCCTGGTCGACCGCGCCGGCACCGTGCTCACCCCGGCCCTCCGCGCCGAACTCCAGGGGCAGTCTCCTGCACTGACGCGGTGTCGGTCCGGTGTGGAACGGATGAGAGATAGACCACCTCGGCCCGTGAATCCCGACCCGGTCGGGACTCACGGGCCGTCGGCCCCGTACACTCCGGTGCCACTCGTGTCGCGGCTCGCGCCTCGGCACTCCGGAAGAAGACCAGCGGTACCCACAGCAGCACCCCGCACAAGCAGCACCGCACCGCAGCACGCCAGACCCGCAACACGGCACCACCCACCCTCGCCGCGGAAAGGCACGACGGCCGCTGCAGCACTAGGAGGACTGATGACGACACCGCACGGAGGCCAGGGCGGCGCACGCCAGCCGCTGGTACGCCCGTATGCGATGACCGGCGGCCGGACCCGTCCGCGCTACCAGCTCGCCATCGAGGCGCTGGTCACCAGCACGCCCCAGGCGTACCGCTCGGGCACGCTGCTGCCGGAGCACGCGCGGATCGTCGACCTGTGCCGCGAGGTCAAGTCGGTGGCGGAGGTCTCCGCCCTGGTCCCCATGCCGCTCGGCGTCGCCCGCATCCTCGTCGCCGACCTGGCCGAGGCGGGCCTGGTCGCCATCCACCAGCCGGCCGCCGCCGCCGACAACGGCGGCGCCCCCGACGTCACGCTGCTCGAAAGGGTGCTCAGTGGACTTCGCAAGCTCTAGCCCCGCCACGGCCACCCGGGCCACCACCTCCGCGAAGATCGTGGTGGCGGGCGGCTTCGGCGTGGGCAAGACGACCCTCGTCGGCGCGGTCTCCGAGATCAACCCGCTGCGTACCGAGGCCGTGATGACCTCGGCCTCGGCCGGGATCGACGACCTGACCCACGTCGGCGGGAAGACCACGACCACGGTCGCCATGGACTTCGGCCGCATCACGCTCGACGCGGACCTGATCCTCTACCTGTTCGGCACGCCCGGACAGGACCGCTTCTGGTTCATGTGGGACGACCTGGTCCGCGGCGCCATCGGCGCCGTCGTCCTGGTCGACACCCGCCGCCTCGCCGACTGCTTCCCGGCCATCGACTACTTCGAGAACAGCGGCCTGCCGTTCATCGTCGCGCTGAACAACTTCGACGGCTTCGTCACGCACAGCCCCGAAGAGGTGCGCGAGGCGCTGCAGTTGGGGCCGGACACACCCATCATCGCCACCGACGCCCGGCGGCGGGACAGCGCCAAGTCGACGCTGATCACGCTCGTCGAGCACGCGCTGCTCGCAAGACTGCGCTGACGAGACTCCGCGCAGACGCGGCGACGACGTCGTCGTCCCGGGGCCGGGGAAGACCGCGCGCTGAACTTTCTATAACGGTTCGACACGCATTTCCCACCCGGCTCTCACCATCGGTAAGTGAATGCATACGCTCCGCCTACAGCGGCACGGACATTCGCCGCCCGTGGGTGTTTATGTCCCTTTTACACCAGGATCAAAGTGAAGCGGAGGGTGTTTGGCCCAGGCCATTCGCCCGTGCTGAAATGCCAGCCACCGTGGGATGACCCCCGGTATGCACGACAAGGCCGCCCCGGCCGAGAGGTTGAGTCGAGTGAGCCACAACGAGGCAGCTCCAGGTGCCGGTAGCGCACCCCAGGTCCGGCCTGCAGGTCGGCTCTCCCTGAGCAACCGCCGCCTACCCTTCAAGCTGATCGCGATCCTCCTGGTTCCCGTCGTCGCAGCCCTGGCGTTCGCCGGACTGCGCGTACAGAGCTCGGTCACGAGCTGGCGGAACGCCCAGGACGCGGAGAAGACGGCGAAGCTCGTCGAGGCGGCGGCCGCGGTCGAGGAGGACATCGACCTCGAACGCAACGGCTCGCTCCCCTACCTGATGACGCCGGCCGAGGCGCAGAAGCCGAACCAGACGGTCACGGATCTGCAGAACACGACCAACGCGGCGATCGCCAACTTCAAGCAGCTGGCCGCCGGCGCGCCGAACATCGGCCATGTGCGGACCCGCGTCGCGGACGCCCTGAAGGAACTCCAGGGCATCGACGCGATGCGGAAGAGGGACTACAGCCAACCGGGCACCACGACCGAGATCCAGTACTCCTCGCTCACCTCCGCGCTCCAGGGTCTCGACAACGAGCTCGTCTTCGGCAACGGCAGCAGCATCAACTCCGACGGCCGCGCGATCTACGCGATCACCCTGGCCAAGGACGCCGACTCGATCGTGCAGTCCATCGTGCTGCACCTGCTGCTGGAGAAGTACGAGCCGGACGGCAACCCGAAGAGCCCGGCCTCGCAGGCCTACGCAAGCCAGCAGCTCGGCGCCTACGCGTACTACTACCTCGAGGGCATCGCCCAGGAGGAGTTCACCAACTCCGCCGACCCGGCCTTCGTCGCCGCGCTGAACCAGGGCCTGCAGAACGTGCAGGCCGCCATGGAGAACAGCGCCCAGCAGGCCGCGGCCGCGGCCCAGGCCAGCGGCGGACAGGCCAAGAAGCCGCTGACCATCGACCAGATGGTCGCGATCGTCTACACCGCCCCGACGCCGCACGCCGCGAAGGCCGCGGGCGTCACGCCGACGCTGTGGGTCAACGAGACCAACGCCGTCTTCGACGCGCTGCGCAACGTCGAGAAGAAGCTGATCGCCGACGCGGTGAGCCAGTCCTCGACCGAGGCGAGCAGCGCCCGCAACGACGCCGTCATGAACGGCGCGATCGTGCTCGTCGCGGTGCTCCTGGCCGGCCTGGTGACCACGCTGGTGGCCCGTTCGATGATCGGCAACATGCGCCGCCTGCGGGACGGCGCCCAGCAGGTCGCCCAGCAGCGCCTGCCCGACCTGGTGCGTCAGCTGTCCAAGACCGACCCCGGCAGGGTCGACCTGACGGTCGCCCCGATCCAGGTGAACGGCAAGGACGAGATCGCCGAGGTCGCCCGCGCCTTCGACGAGGTCCACCGCGAGGCCATCCGACTCGCCTCCGAGCAGGCCATGCTCCGTGGCAACGTCAACGCGATCTTCACCAACCTCTCGCGCCGCTCGCACGGTCTGATCGAACGCCAGCTGGCGCTGATCACGGACCTGGAGAACCACGAGGCCGACCCGGACCAGCTGGAGAACCTCTTCAAGCTGGACCACCTCGCCACCCGCATGCGCCGCAACGGCGAGAACCTGCTGGTTCTGGCGGGCGAGGACGCCGGCCGCTCCTGGGGTGAGCCGATCCCGCTGGTGGACGTGCTCCGCGCGGCCGCCTCCGAGGTGGAGCAGTACGAGCGCATCGAACTGGCCGGCATACCCGAGACCGACGTCGTCGGCCCCGCGGTCACCGACCTCGTGCACCTGCTCGCCGAGTTGCTGGAGAACGCCACCACCTTCTCCAGCCCGCAGACCAAGGTCCGGGTCACCGCGACCCGCCTGCCCGACCAGCGCGTGCTGGTCGAGATCCACGACAAGGGCATCGGCCTCACCGCCGAGGACTTCGCGGAGATCAACGCGAAGCTGGCCGAGCCGCCCACCGTGGACGCCTCCGTCTCCCGGCAGATGGGCCTCTTCGTGGTCGGCCGCCTGGCCGAGCGCCACGGCATCCGGGTCCAGCTGCGCCCCTCCGGCGAGTCCGCCGGCACCACCTCCCTGGTCATGCTGCCCGAGCGGCTGACCCAGGTCGGCGGCGTCGCCCAGCCCGAGGAGCAGTTCACCGTCTCCCGCATCTACCCGGAGTCCGCTCAGGGCGCCGAGATGCCGGGCATGCGCACCGCGAGCGAGCTGGGCTTCGACGACAGCCGCTACGACCGGGCCCTGGAGGCGGGCGACCAGGCCTCCGCCCTCGACTCGGTGCAGCGCTCGCTGCGCCTCGGCCAGCGCCGCCACGCGGCCGCGCTGGAGACCGGCGAGCCGCTCGACCCCACGGCGCAGGGCGCCCCCGCCTCGTTCCGTGGCAACGGCCAGCCGCCCGCCGAGTACGGCGACTACGGCTCCGGCCGCGAGTACGGCGGCCAGGAGTACGCGGGCCAGGAGTACGGCAACGGCAACCGCACCTTCGAGCAGAACTTCGACGCCGAGTACCGCTCGGAGTTCGGCGCCCAGTTCGGCGCCGAGCCGGGCAACGACTACTCCGGCGCCGGTGAGTACGGCGGCTACGGCCGCGGCGGGGAGCCCGCGACGGGCCACCCGCAGGAGACCGGCTTCGAGACCGGCCGCTACACCTCCCAGCACTTCGAGGCCGGCGTCGCCGACCAGGGCGGCTACGGCACGGACTACGCCGCCGAGGACACCTACTTCACCCCGGGCTCCACCCCGGGCATGCAGCACTACGGCACGGGCGCCCCGACCTACGAGCCCGGCCCCGCCCCCACGCAGGGCGCGCAGCCGCCCGC